>CAUPQW010000006.1:0-324437 GCA_963513545.1 uncultured Flavobacterium sp. | reverse complement strand
TACTGCAATTATGTGGGAGAGTATGTCGTCGCCTTTCTTTAGTGAAGCCCAACCTGAAAAGGTTGGGCTTCTTTTTTTTATTGGAACGACGTGTTCGGCTTAAGCCTCGGTTCGTCGCCTTTCTTTGAAAACCCTATTCTAAATCAGAATAGGGTTTTTTGTTTTAAATGAGGTACCTTAGCTCAGATGGTAGAGCAATGGACTGAAAATCCATGTGTCCCTGGTTCGATCCCTGGAGGTACCACAAGAATGCTCGGATGGTGAAATTGGTAGACACGCTGGACTTAAAATCCAGTGAACAGCAATGTTCGTGCGGGTTCAAGTCCCGCTCTGAGTACTGAAAACTCCAATTGGCTATGGCTGATTGGAGTTTTTTTTGCTTAATGGAATTACTGGCTTAAAAACTGAAGCTTCCCGGTGCCCAATACTGCGTTAGGGATGCAAGGGGCATCCTTTTGTGAGCCCTTGGATATCCTGTATCATACCAAAACTGCCTGAACGAAAGATACACCGTAAAGCCCGCCTCGTAGGGAAGCCATAAAAATAGATACAAAATGTTCAAATCTAAATCATAATACATGAATGATTTGATCCTAAAAAAGCGGATCATTTATAGATCCGCTGTTGTTATAAAAATTTTAATGTTTTTTAGATCCCTAATCGAAAATCTTTTACGCTTTTTTGTTCTAAGCTAATAGCTTCAAAATAACTTGTCGTTCCGTTATCAACCGGACATTGGGCACTGATTCCTGTCCAGATTTCTGAAGGATAGTTGTTCTTGTATAAACGGACCATTTGCCAGTTTTTATTGTCTATTGAATAATAGCTTGCCACAGTTTTTGTATCTGATGAAATTTTCATGTAAACTGTTTTCCCTTCAACAATATCATGATTGTTGTCGTCAGAAGTTCCTATGGTTCGGACCGTTACAATTCTGTGATTGCCACGTTCATCTTGTTCGAAACAAAATTTTTGATAAAAACTGTCATTTACATATAAATATAAAACTCCGGCATTGTATAAACCGCTTTTAGTAAACTCCGGACTTACCTTTGCTGTTAATGTAAATGGTTTTGTGTTATCTAATTTAGATAAAAGAATAGGTGCTGAATTATTTGAGAGTTTATTATTCGGATCCGAGAAATAATCTTTTTTCTCTCCTACATGAAATAGTATATTTTCTTTTGCATCTACTTTTGCTAAGGTATCCGCACCATTAATTGACTTGGTAAAATGAATTCGGTTTAGTTTTATATCGCATGGAATTCCACGGACTATTGCCGAATCTTTTGTTTTAGAATCAGCGTTTTCAACTGTTTTATTTTCTTTAGAAGTGTTATTACAAGCTGAAAATAGAATAATTTGATAAAAGCTGCAATAGATAAGAAATTTAGGTTTCATAAATGTTTTTGTTAAAAGTATAAATAGTCTAACTTAGTTTATCAAATTTATACACTGCTTCCAATAACTGCAATACGTAAAATTAACCAATTTATTTAAACAATTATGACTAACGCATCCATCGAAGATCGGTTAACATCTACTTTATTGCAGCAAACATTTTTGGATGGAAATATGCTAGACATAGAAGATTATAAAAAAATGGCTGCTGCTTATGTTTCTATAGAGCAATGTGTGGCGGTACTTTCGGATTTTCAGGCTGACTGCAGTTATATATATGCGGGTAATTTCGGTAAATTCTTAGGTCTTCCTTTAGGTGATTTATTTATCGATTCGGCTTTTGAAGATTGTATATTCTATAAGTTAAATTCGGAGGATGTAATCGAACGACATGCATTAGAACTTCATTTTTTTCAATACCTGAAAAACCTGCCTGATGAAGAATATCGAAATTACAGTACTTTTAGCCGTCTGCGTTTTTCTGATGATAAAAATATGAATTATATAAATCATCGTACTATGTATCTTAAAATATTACGTAATGGAAGTGTTTTATTTGCATTGTGTTTATATGCACCATCGACTAATTCTAAATTTCAAACGGGAATTGATGGTAAAATTGTAAATATTAAGACAGGTGAAACGATAACATCAGACAAATATAAACCTTATACAGAAACCCTGCTTTCTAAAAGAGAGTTAGAAATCCTGACTCACGTGGCAAAGGGAAACAATAGTGATCAGATTGCAAATCTTTTAAATATTTCGGTTTATACTGTTCGTCGTCACAGACAGAATATAATTCAGAAAATGCAGGTTGCCAATACGACAGAAGCATTAAAAACAGCTTTTGTTATGGGGTTGATAAATGTATAATCAAAAAATAAAGAAAAACCTTTAAGTCTTACTGGTTTAAAGGTTTTTCTTTATTTTTTTAGTTAAATGCTTTTTCAAAATTTGAATCCGCATTTTTGGCTTTTTTAGAAGGTAAAACAGAATCACATTTGTCTTTTTCAATTACTGGATTCCAATCTCCTTCGAGTTTATTTGCGGTTGTAGTGTTTGCTGCAAATATTTTTTCTTTTGTGTATTCAGAGACTTCGACTTTATTCAATTGTTTAGACCATGAAATGCGTTTATCTGTATCAGAGCCAGGTCCAAAACAATTATATTCTGCATAGAAAGAAGTTTTCCAGTTGTCATAGGCTTTATTTTCCGGATCTTTAGACCAGATTGACCATCCTTCAGGTATTATAATTGATTCTTCATACGAATGGATAAAAACAGTATTGGCACCGGCTCCCCATGGTCTTCCAAGGGACACTTTTGAAATGGCTGCTTTAGGATATTTCATTATGACACAATCTTTGAATACAAAACCATATTTACTTTTTCCCGCTTCATGATTTCCGGCAGTGATGTATGAGTCTTTTCTGCATTGGATAACACAATTTTCAAACAAGGCTATACCTGCGCCAAAAATAAAGTCTGTCGTTCCATCAATTATACAATCTTTAATGTAGGTTCTTTTGTTAGCTTTTAAGTAAAATGTATCCTGAAAACCGCTCATTTTACAGTTATGGAAAATAATTCTGTCACCATTTACCATCAAAGCTACAGCCTGACCGCCCTTTTTATACTGTGGCAATTCACTACTAATAGTGTTTTCAAAAGTTATATTTTCTGCAAAAAAATCATTTGCTTCAATTAATACACTAAATGATTTGCTTGTTCCTCCTGCAATTTCAGCATAATCATCGTAAGTGAGAATGGTATTTTTATACGATTCGCCAATTAAGGAAACATTTTTCTTTCCTGAGGTTAATTTTAGTTTCTCTTTATAAACACCTGGCTTTACAAAAATAACGGTACGTTTAGAATTATTATCAGGTACAGCATTAAAAGCATCCTGAACTTTTGTATAATTACCGCTTCCATCAGCAGCTACTACAATATCATAAGCAGTTTTGTTTTTTTGGGCGTATAAAAGTGCGCTAAAACTAATAAGTAAGAAATAAAAAGTAAGTAAAGTTTTTTTCATGTTAGATTTATGAATGATAAAGTTTAAAATAAAATTTCCAAGGGACAAAAGATGTTGCACCTTGGAAATTATAAAAATATTGAAATTTAACTAAGAAATGCTGTTTTTTACTTTATGTCCAAATATTCCAAAATAAAGAATGATTACAAAACATACCAAAGGAATAATGTAACCCGTTTGAATATCATCGTGTTTCATGTCGATTAATGTTCCCATTCCATAAGGTAGTATAGCACCACCCACAATAGACATTACCAACCAGGATGAACCAGTTTCTGTATTGGATTTTAAACCTACCAATCCTAAAGAGAAAATAGTTGGAAACATAATTGACATAAAAAATCCAATTCCGCCAAGAGCATAAATAACTACAATTCCAGAACCGTAAATAGCTACTAAACAAAGTAAAATACTAATCACGCAATAGATGGAAAGTAAAATATAATCTTTAACGAATTTTAAAAAGAAAGTTCCGCTAAATCTACCTACCATGAATAAAAAGCCGTAAGCTGTTAAGTAATAAGCTGCAGTCTTTTCATCCAGTCCAGCTTCTTTTTGAGCTATTCTGATAAAAAAACTGGTAATACATACCTGTGCACCCACGTAGAAAAATTGTGCTACAACTGCCCAACTTAAGTGTGAAAATTTTAAAACAGAGAAAAATCCAGGTTTAATTTCGTTTTCTGTTGGTTTGGATTTCATAGCCGGCAAGTGCATGAAATAAAATACAATTGCTACTAAAACCAATATAGTTCCTAAAATAATATATGGTAATTTAACAGATGAAGCTTCTTCTAATAAATAAGCTGCTCTTGTGGCATCTGACATTGCAGCCAGTTGTTCCGGTGTATGATTGACACCCGAAAGTATAAAAACACCTCCCAAAAGCGGCGCTATAGTTACAGCTAAACCATTAAAAGAAGCAGCTAAATTTAATCTTGTGGAGGAAGATTCCGGTGGTCCTAAAATAGCAGCGTACGGATTAGCACTGGTTTCTAAAATGGTTAATCCACAACCAATAACAAATAAAGCAAATAAAAACAATTCATAAGTCCTTGTGTTTGCCGCTGGTACAAAAAGAAAAGCCCCGGTAGCAAAAACTAATAAACCAGTAATAATACTATTTTTATAACCTATTTTTTTTATAATCATTCCAGCTGGGATTGCCATTATAAAATAAGCAAAGAAGATAGCTGTATCTATCAATGTAGATTGGCTGTTGTTGAGCTGACAGGCTTTTTTTAGATGTGGAATCAAAATACCGTCAAGTCCGTGCGCCATTCCCCAAAGGAAAAATAAGCTGGTAATTAAAATAAATGGCAAAAGATATTGATTTCCTTTTCCACCTTCTGTTGGTACTTCGTGTTGGTCGCCTGTTTGGTTAGTTACTTGCATAGTTAGATTTTTATTTAAAGGGTTCAAAGCCTCAAAGGCTCAAAGTTGCAAAGGTTTTGGGTTTTGGGTCCAAGTAAAGAAATCTTTGCCTCTTTGTTACTTTGAACCTTTGTACCGCAAAAGAATTATTTCTTTTTTACTAATAATAGGTGATCACATACCAAAACTACTTCGCCTCTTTGGTTGATGATTTCTACGTGTTCGGTTACTGTTCCCATATCCGGTTTTTTGGCTTCTCCTTTTTCCGATATCGTAATTTCTGAATGAATAGTGTCTCCAATATGAACCGGCTTCACAAATCGCATTCTGTCGTATCCTTTAGAAAAAGCTTCCGGATTTATTTCTGAAGCAGTCAAACCGATTCCAATACTGAAAACCATTGTTCCGTGCGCAATTCGCTGTCCGAAAGGTTGTGTTTTACACCATTCTTCATCCATGTGGTGCGGAAAAAAATCGCCAGTATGTCCAGCGTGAACTACAAAATCGGTTTCTGTAATCGTTCTGCCTAATGTAACTCTTTTATCATTAAGTTGATAGTCTTCGAAAAATGTGGATTTGAAATACATATTTTAGTTTTTTTAGTCCTTAGTAATTAGTCCTTAGTGACTAGCTCAAATGCTAATTACTTATGACTTTTCACTAATCACTACATTTATAATTTTTTTGGGCGTTTTAACACGCTTTCCGCTGTATCTTTTTTGGCAGAAAAAGCCAAAAAAGGATGTCGCTTCAATCGTTAACGCGGGCAATCGTTGTTACAAGTCATTTAATGAAACTCCTCCTTTTTCATTACTGATGTAACAAGCTTCTACAACTTTCATGGTATCCAGAACATCCTGAACACTGGCTAATAATTTGTCATCAGAACCTTCTTTGAAACGCATTAAATTAGACATCGTTCCAATAAAAGCTTCGGGAAACCAGGAACCTTCCAAATTGATTTTTTCCCATTCATATTTTCCATCTTTCTCTATTGCCACTTCGAATTCATCAGGCATTCCATCAGGGTAATTCATCAACAAGCCCATTTTGGCTTTAATGGCTCCTTTTGTTCCTTCCCATTTGATGTAGCTTTCTTCGTGTTTAGGACCAAAATGATGATCGTGATTGGTATTAATAACCACACGCATCGAATCGCCATAATCCAAAATAATCGAAGAACGGCAGGAAGATAATTTTTTCAAAGGGTGATTAGTCGTTTTAGCATAAACTCCTTTTGGATTTCCTAAAAAGGAACGAATGCAGTCAATATAATGCACACTGTGAAAAAGAATCTCCAATCTTGGATGTTCCTTGATTAATGGGAATAATTCCCAAGGAGTGTTAACAGTTACTTTAAATTCCAGATCATACAAGTCTCCAATAATTCCCTGATCAATCATATAACGCGCTGCACTTACAAAAGACGCAAAACGCAACTGAAAATTAATCGCTGCTACTAATTTTTTTCTTTCGCAAACAGCTACAATTTCTTTGGCCTGTGCCAAATCATTTCCCATTGGCTTCTGAATCAAAACTGCAGCACCATCTGGCAATTGTTCTAATATTTCGATGTATTGATCAGGCAATACCGTAATATCATAAACAGCATTCGAAGGAGCATTTTTTACAGCATCGGCTACATTTTCAAAAACATTCGGAATGCCAAATTCTTCAGCCATTGCGTGTGCTTTTGCTACCGTTCTGTTTGTAATTCCGAAAACCGAAAAACCAGCCATTTTATAAGCAGGCAAATGAGCATCTTTTACAATGCCACTTGCACCAATAATAATAATCGGCTGCGTTGTTTCGGGCAATAAAGGTTTATATGGAATATTCATATTTATTCTATTTTTTGAATATTATTATGTGTTTCTTCTAATAATTGTGCTGAAGGAATGCCGCTGTTGATTGCTTTTAAAATCATATGATCGATAAACTCACACACTTTTGGCCAAATTGGTGTTTGTGGAAGAGTAAATGCATTTTCATGCAGCATTTCCAGTTTATGATAAAATGGTATTAAAGCATTAATTTCTTCATCTTTCCAAGTCGATTTTCTACAACCAATACCGCCTTCTTTTGTTAGTAATTTGTCACTTTCAGAAGTTGTTGCAAAACGTAAAAAATCGTAAGCCAGTTTTTTATGTTTACTTCCTGAGCCAATAGTATACAACCAGTACACATTCAAAGAAGCCGTTTTATGATTCGGATCGGAAGGGAGTGAAGTGATATCAATTTTTCCCTTTACTTTCGATTCCTCAATCACTTGTGCCATCGAAGCAAATCCGAACCAGTTGATAGCCATTGCAGCTTCGCCTTTGGCGAAGGCCAAACCCGCCTGAACAGAATCAAATTCTTTTGATTTTGGATGAACAGCAGTTGGGTCGTTCACCATTTTTCTGTAAAAATCCAAAGCTTCAATTGCAGCTTTACTGTGAACGCTGATTTGATTTTTGTGATTGATTAATGATCCGCCACGTGTCCATAATTGCAGGCAGAAATCAAAAACCATGTTGTGTCCGTCTGGATAATTGGCAAAAATGCAGCCGTAAAGATTTTTTTCTGGCCGATTAAAGAAAGAAGCAATTTCTACGAACTCTTTCCATGTTTTTGGTGTGGAAAGTTCGTAACCATACTGCTTTTTAAAATTTTCCTGCTCGTTTTGGTCTTCGAATAAATCCTTTCTGTAAATCAGACATTCCGGGCCATCATGAAACGGAAGTCCATAAGTGCCGTTATCCAGTTGCTGCAATTTTAAAAGCGATTTATGCCAGCCGTAAGGATAATTTTCCGGTGGATTTGCTGCTATAAAAGAATACAAATCCAAAACCGCTTTTTCGTGTACAGCATCATAAATCCAATCGGTATTGAGGTGTGCAATATCCCATTTACCTTCTTTCAAACCTTTTTTTGTAATAGTGGTTTCATACAAATCATGAAGCTCCAGCGGTATCATTTCTGCTTCAATTTGAATATTGTTTTGAAGGCAAAATAAATCCCACAGCTTTTGAAGTGTCATTTCAAAAGGATCAAATTTCCGGACAGCGATTCTTATTTTCTCCATTACAATTCTATAAATTCCTTAATAATTCGCTCGTTGTCCTGTCCTAATTTTGGGGAACCTTTACCCGATGTGAAAATTTCTCCATCAATTCTAATAGGACATCGTGTGGTTTTATAATTATAGCTGTCAATCATTTCTACTCTTTGTGTGAAATTTAGAACCTGAAATCCTTCTTCGGCAAAAAGCTGTTTGTAGTTCAGAACTTTGGCACACCAAATATCAGCAGGCTCTAAAATATCCAGCCAATATTGGGTTTCCTGAGTTTGCAAATGAGAAGCCAGAATGTTTTTAATTTCATCTCGCAGTTCAAATTTGTTTTCTGGAAACTGTAATAATTCATCACATTTCAATAGCGAAGCCAAAACAGGAATCGATCCCATAGCCAGAGCTAAATAGCCATTTTGAGTTTTGTAAATACCATAAGGTGCGCCTAAATAAGCATGTGCATTATTGGATTTTGTTCGGACAGGCAATTCACCACCGTCGTTAAAATACGTTGTAATGGTTTCAAACTGAAAATCAAAAGCCGATTCCAGCATGCTTACCTGAACTTTCGCGCCGATATTGTGAGTTGCTTTTCTGTACAAAGCGGCTAAAATACCCTGTGCCAAATGAGCACCTGCCAGCATATCCACAATTGATAATCCCATTGGTACTGGTCCGTCTTCCTGATTCCCGCTCAGCCATGTTAAGGCTGTCAGCGATTGCAGTAATAAATCCTGTCCGGGTAAATCTTTTAATTCGGATTTGATACCGTAGCCCGAAATTTCGGCATAGATTATATTTGGATTGATTTCTTTTACTTCGTCATAACTCAAACCAACGCGTTCCATCACTCCTGGTCTGAAGTTATGCATGACAACATCGGCTTTGGCTAGTAATTTTTTTAATTTTTCAAGTTCTGACGGTTGTTTGAAATCAATAGCGAATGATTCTTTATTTCTGTTGATGGTATGAAAAACAGATGATTCTCCATTCATAATCAAATCAGAAGTATATAAGGTTCGGCAGATATCGCCTGTTCCCGGTTTCTCAATTTTTATCACACGGGCACCCAGATCTGCCAATCGCAAACTCGCTGAAGGGCCTGAAAGAAACTGGCTAAAATCTACTATTAAATAATCTTCTAATGGTTTCATTCTGCTAGTTTAAAAATTGTTCGTGTATTATTACGTTATCTTCTCCCACTTTAGGAGCTGCTTTGGTACTGGTTAAAATTTCTCCGTCTAATTGTATAGGGCTTCTGGTAGTAACCAATTTTTCTCCTGCAGAATTTTTTACCGTTTGTTTCAATTGCAATTCGTTTACAAAAGGCTGGCTGTCTAATTCCTCGTAATTGAGTACTTTTCCACACCAGATTCCTTCTTTTTGTAACACATCAATCCAATAATCTGCTGTTTGGGTATTCAGTTTTTCGGCTAATAATTCTCTAATTTCATCTCTTTGAGAAAACCATTTGTGTTTATCAGTGTATTTTTGGAAATCGATTTCTAAAACACTTCCAATAAAAAGCAAATCGCCCATTGCAAGAGAAATATAGCCGTCTTTAGTTTGATAAACTCCGTAAGGAGCGCTTAGAAAAGCATGAGCACTTCCTTTTACATCGCTTCTTTGTGGCTGTTGTCCTCCATCATTCAAGTAAGAAGTTATTGCTTCAAACTGCACATCCAAAACCGATTCCAGCAAGCTGACTTCAACTAAAACACCTTTTCCGGTTTTAGCTCTTTTAAGTAAAGCAGCTAAAATTCCCTGAACGAAATGGTTGCCGCACATCAAATCGGCTACAGCCAGACCAAAAGGAACTGGTCCCTGACTTTTCCTGCCGCTTAGCCAGCTTAATCCCGAAAGTGACTGCAAAAGCAAATCCTGTCCCGGTTTATTTGCCCAAGGACCTTTGTCTCCGTAACCTGTAATGGTTCCGTAAATCATTTTTGGATTAATATTTAAAGTTGTTTTAAAATCCAGTCCGATTTTTTCCATCACACCCGGTCTGAAATTATGGGTCATAATATCTGCCTTGGCGATTAGCTTTTTGACTAAAACCAAATCATCAGGATTTTTAAGATCGGCTGCAAAAGATTCTTTATTTCGGTTAATGGTATGAAATAACAAACTGCTGTCATCGACAAAAAGATCTTTGATGCTCAACTGGCGGCAAGCTTCACCTTTTACAGGACGCTCGATTTTTATAACCCTTGCTCCTAAATCAGCTAATTTCAATCCCGCAGAAGGTCCTGCCAAAAACTGGCAAAACTCCAATACAACTAATCCTTCTAATGGTCTCATGCTGTTATAAGTTTAAAGACTTTATGTATAGTCCATTCATTACTTCCAAAACAGATTCTTCATCACCGCCATTTATTAAATAATCACGAACCACATCACCTGCATGATCCTGAAAATACATGTGTCCGGAATATCTTGGTCTTAAAAAAGCTCTTTCTAAAGCCGGTAAAGTATTTTTGAAATAATCATGCGTTATACCATTTATTCTGTCATTTTTCCAGGCCTGCAAATGTCCTGGCTGTCCACCATTATCAGCAAAAATATTCTGCTGTACCTGTGATGATCCTGTAAATTCAGCATATTTAATAGCTTCAGGAATATGCTGGCTAAAGGATGAAACGGCTAACCCGGTTCCGCCTAAAGAGCTGATCATTGGTTTGTCATTCAATTTAACTAAGTCATAAAAGTGAAGCAGATTTTTGCTGTAACCAATTCTTGAATAATTAGAATAGCCATACGCAAAAGGGCAGTAAGCAATCTCATCCGAATTCACCATAGCTTCATATACCTGAATCGGATTACGGTTAAAATTAGCCGAATCCATTAATTGAGCAAGTTCACGATGCATCTGTAAAGCTTTTTTTCCTGTTTCCACAGAAATTACTTTTTCCTGTGATTGAAAAGGGTCTTCGCCTAAACTACAGCAAAAAGAGTAAAATGTCATTAGGGAATCTACCGGAATTCCTGCAAAGGCAATTAATCCTTTTTTCGCTAAAGCCAATAAATCATCATAAGTCTGTGGGACTTTTAATTCCTGTTTTTCTAAAATATCCAATCGGGCAGCTGCTACCGGAGTTGCCGCATCAATTGGCAAAGCCCATAATTTATTATGAAAGACATAACTTCCGTAAGATTTACCAACGGTATTGATTTCCTGATCTTTTATATATTCTGAAGAAAGATGATCTGATAAGGGCAAAATTGTTTTGGTATCGGCACCAAATCCTGTCCATGGATGATCGATAACTAATAAATCAAATCTTTTGGCTAAATCTTCTATGGAAGCATCTGCAAATTCCTGTAAACTTCTTTTCTCCCAGCTAATTTCAATGTCCGGGTTTAATTCTGTAAAACGTTGAGCTGTGGCAACCATTGGTAATAAACCCCTAGTATGATTCCACGTAATCCCTTTTAGTTTTTTCATTTTGATAGTCTGATTTAATAAATGTGATTTTCACATTTACAAATATAGAAATTAGATTCAAATGCCATGATTATATATTTGTTTTTTGGCATTTCGGGCAATGCTTTTTTATATTTTATACAAATTACAGCTAAAATGTGATATTGCTTTTGATTATATCTGTTTTTGGGTATTGATTTTTAAAATATGTCGTTGTTATTAATATTAAGTTTTATATTTGTAAATGTAAAAATCACATTTATTTTTGCGTTAAATTACATAAAATACAATTTTTAAAATAGCAATTATGCTTAAAACTTCTTTTCTTTCCAAAATGATTGTGCTACTGATTTTTGTAACAACAATTTCAAAAGCTCAAAATACAATTTCCACTAAGCTGAAATGGTCAGAAAGAATGGCATTAACGTTAATGCAGCGTCACCCTCAATCGTATATGCTTGATGATGCTCCTGTAGCACACATCAGTTATGTTCATGGTTTGGTTACTTATGCTTTTCAGGAATTAGGCAAGAAAAAAAATGATGAAAAATACGCGGCTTACGCCAAACAATATGCTGATGAATTGATAGATGCCGATGGAAATATTAAAACGTATAAGTATGAGTCCTTTAATATTGATAACATACCTACAGGACGAATTTTGTTCGACATTTATGAGCAAACTAAAGACAAAAGGTATTTAGTTGCGATGCAGACTTTGCGTAAACAATTAGAAGAACAGCCTCGTACCCCAAGTGGTGGTTTTTGGCACAAAAAAATATATCCCAACCAAATGTGGCTGGATGGCTTGTATATGGGAGAACCATTTTATGCAGAATATACCGTTACGTTCGAAAATGGAGCTAAGTTAGATGATGTTGCTCATGAATTTGAATTGATTCAGCAAAAGGCAACAGATGCAAAAACAGGATTGTTGTACCATGCCTGGGATGAAAGCAAAGAAATGCCATGGGCAAACAAAGAAACAGGGGTATCTCCTAATTTTTGGTCCCGATCAATGGGCTGGTATGTAATGGGATTGGTAGATGTTCTGGATTATTTCCCTAAAGAGCATCCAAAACGAAAAGAACTGATTTTGTATTTAAATAACATTTCGAATGCCTTAGTGAAATATCAGGATCCATCAGGATTATGGTATCAGGTAACCGATATGGGAACCCGTGAAGGTAATTATTTAGAAACTTCGGGAACGGCTATGTTCGCATATGCTTTTGCAAAAGGAGCCAAAAAAGGATATTTGCCTAAAAAATTCAAAAAAATTGCTGAAAAAGCCTTTGATGGTATGACTTCAAAATTTGTTAAAGTATATCCAAACGGGGAAATTGAAATTACGAATGCCTGCGCAGTAGCAGGTTTAGGAGGGAAGCCTTATCGCGATGGCTCTTACGAATATTATATTAATGAAAGAAGGAAAGATAATGATCCTAAAGTAACGGGACCCTTTATTTTGGCAGCTTTAGAATTAAACCGATAATTAAAAAATAAATATATATGTTTTCATTACAAAATAAAAAAGCAGTCATAACGGGGGGAGGAAGCGGAATAGGTAGAGCAATCGCTACTTTATTCGCAAAGCAGGGAGCAGAAATTCACATTATTGACTTAACAACAGAAAGTGCTCAGGATGCGGTTGCTGATATACAGCAATTGGGAGGAAAAGTATTTTCATATGCCTGCAATGTAGTAGATCAAAAAGAGGTTGTTGCTACATTTGAAAAAATTGGAAATATCCATATTTTGATCAATAATGCCGGTATTGCCCATGTGGGGAAAGTAGGCACAACTTTGGAAATCGATTTCCAAAGGGTGATGGATGTAAATGTAAAAGGAGTTTACAATTGTTTATATGCCGCAATTCCACAATTTCAATTGTCAAAAGGAGGTGTGATTTTGAACATGGCTTCTATTGCATCATGGGTTGGAATTCAGGATCGTTTTGCTTATTCAACTGCTAAAGGTGCTGTAATGGCTATGACATTATCAGTTGCAAGAGATTACATTGATGAAGGGATTCGATGCAATTCAATTTCTCCTGCCAGAGTGCATACTCCTTTTGTAGACGGATTTATCAATAAAAACTATCCGGGTAAAGAAGCTGAAATTTTTGAAAAGTTGTCTAAATCACAACCAATCGGGCGTATGGGACAACCGGACGAAATTGCTGCCTTAGCCCTTTACTTATGCAGTGATGAAGCAGGATTTATTACGGGAAGTGATTATCCTATCGATGGAGGATTTATAAAATTAAATAATTAAAAAAGAGATGCTAAGGTTCTGAGATACTAAGCTGCTAAGATTTTAGCCTTAGAAACTCAGAACCTTAGAATCTTAGTAACTTTAAAAAAAAATAAAGAAATGAAATTAATACGTTTTGGAGCTGCCGGACAAGAAAAACCGGGTGTTATTATTGGAGAAAAAAGATATGATGTTTCTTCAATTGTTTCGGATTTTAACGAAGCTTTTTTCGAAGACAATGGTTTGGAAAAATTAAAAAAAGCTTTAGAAAGTAATCCGGCATTACCGGAAGTAGGAGCAGATGTACGTTTAGGTTCTCCGGTTGCGAGACCTTCAAAAATAATCTGTATCGGTCTGAATTATGTAGATCATTGTCATGAAACAGGAGCTCCGATTCCAACAGAGCCAATTATCTTTTTCAAGTCAACGACTTCTTTATGCGGTCCGAATGATGATTTGGTGATCCCAAAAAACAGTGAGAAAACTGACTGGGAAATCGAGCTGGCATTTGTGGTGGGCAAAAAAGCAAGTTATGTAGAAGAAGCAGAAGCTTTGGATTATGTAGCAGGCTATGCTTTGTTAAATGATTACAGCGAAAGAGCATTTCAAATCGAAATGGGCGGACAATGGGCAAAAGGAAAAGGTTGTGATACTTTCGCACCTCTTGGGCCGTTTTTGGCTACGCAGGATGAAATTGCCGATGTAAATAATTTACCAATGTGGTTAACTGTTAATGGAAAGAAATTCCAAAACAGTAATACTTCAAACCTGGTTTTTAAAATTCCATTTTTAGTGCATTACCTAAGTCAGTTTATGACCTTGCTTCCTGGCGATATCATTAGTACAGGAACGCCTCCTGGAGTTGGATTAGGAATTAAGCCGGATCCAATCTATATCAAACCGGGTGATGTTATCGAATTGGGTATGGACGGTTTGGGTTCAAGTAAACAAGTAGCTAAAGCTTATTCTAAATAAAATGAAATATATTGTTTGCGAAAAACCGCAGGAGTTTCTAATCAAAGAAAAACCAATGCCGGAACCAAAAGAGGGAGAAGTACTTTTGAAAATTAGAAGAATAGGAGTTTGCGGAACCGATATTCACGCTTTTGGAGGAACACAGCCTTATTTTGAATACCCAAGAATTTTAGGTCATGAACTGGCTGCCGAATATATAAAAGGAAATGCAAAGGGTTTTAATCCGGGTGATAAAGTAACTTTTATACCTTATTTCAGCTGCGGAACATGTGTGGCCTGTCGAAATGGTCTGACTAATTGTTGTGCCAATATCAAAGTCTTCGGCGTGCATATTGACGGCGGAATGGCCGAGTATGTTACGATTCCGGAACAATATTTATTGCACGGACAAGGTCTGGATTATGACGAACTGGCTTTGGTTGAACCATTAGCAATTGCAGCACACGGAGTAAGAAGAGCCGCTGTAAAAGCAACCGATACCGTTTTGGTAATGGGTGCCGGTCCTATCGGATTAGGATTGATTCAGTTTGCGAAAATTGCCGGAGCCAAAGTGATTGTGATGGATATCAACGAATATCGTCTTAACTTTTGCAAAGAAGCACTTCAGGCAGATGAAACCATCAATCCGTTACATGATGATGTGGCTGTAAAATTAGCAGAACTTACCAATGGTGATATGGCGAATGTAGTCATTGACGCTACCGGAAATCAAAAAGTGATGAACGGTGCTTTTAATTATATTTCGCATGGTGGAAGATTCGTATTGGTGGGACTTCAAAAAGGAGAATTGAGTTTCAGCCATCCGGATTTTCATAAAAGGGAATCTACTTTGATGAGCAGCAGAAATGCGACTATCGAAGATTTTGAATATGTAATGAAATGTCTGAAAGAAGGTAAAATCGATCCGAAAAAATACATTACACACAGAGCTGATTTTGAGGATATGATCGGTGAATTTGGAAAATGGATTGACCCGAAAAACAATACTATCAAAGCAATTATAGAATTAAATTAATTCTGAAAAATATAATATTATGGATTTACATTTAAAAGGTAAAATTGTAGTCGTATCTGGTTCGGCTGGAAAGGAAGGAAGTATTGGTGAGACCATTATCAATCGATTAGCTGATGAAGGTGCTATTCCGGTTTTGGTGGACAGAAACAGCAGAGGCTTTGGTTACGCGGAAGCTTTTCAGAAAAAAGGAATCGATTCTTTGTTTGTACAAACGGATGTGACCAATCCTGATGAAATGCAAAATGCAGTAAACAAAATTGTTGAAAAATACGGCAGGATAGATGTCGTGATTAATAATGTAGGGGTAAATGACGGTGCTGGTTTAGATGCTACATACGAAGAGTTTATGGATTCTTTGAAACTGAATGTAGTAAGTTATTTTTTATTGGTAAAATTTGCTCTTCCATACCTAAAAGAATCAAAAGGTAATATTTTGAATATTGGTTCAAAAGTAGCTTTGACAGGGCAAGGTGGGACTTCAGGATATGCGGCTGCAAAAGGCGGTGTTCTTGGGCTTACGAGAGAATGGGCTGTAGATTTGATTCAGTACGGAATTCGTTCTAATGCCATTATTATTGCTGAATGCTATACACCTGCATACGAAGACTGGATCAAAACAGTACCGGATGGTGAAGCAGTTTTGAAAAAAATAAACAAAAGTATTCCGTTTGAGTCCAGAATGACTACAACAGAAGAAATTGCAGATACGGCGCTTTTTATTATTTCAGATCGTTCTTCTCATACTACGGGACAATTTGTTTTCGTAGAAGGAGGTTATGTGCATTTGGACCGTGCCTTAATCAGTGATGTAAATTAATAGGTATGAACCGAATTGATTCCCATCAGCATTTTTGGATATTTGATCCTGTTAGGGATAGCTGGATTGATGATTCGATGAAAAAGATTCAAAGGAATTTTTTACCCGAAGATTTGTCGCCATTGCTTTCCCAAAATCAATTTTCGGGATGCGTAGCGGTTCAGGCAAGTCAGTCTGAAGAAGAAACTAATTTTTTACTGGATCTCGCTTCAAAAAATGATTTCATAAAAGGAGTTGTGGGCTGGGCTGATTTAAGAGCTGAAAATATTTCTGAGCGATTGAGTCATTTTTCTCAATTTGAAAGATTAAAAGGATTTAGACATGTAGTGCAGGGTGAACCGGATGATTTTATGTTTGGGGCGGCATTTCGTAACGGAATCGCGGCTTTAAAAGAATTTGATTTCACTTATGATATTTTGATTTTTCATCGTCAGCTGCCAGCTGCAATTGATTTAGTAAAATCTTTCCCTGATCAGGCTTTTGTGATCGACCATATTGCAAAACCGGATATAAAATCGGGCGATATTGCATCATGGAAAAAAGGAATTGAGGAGATTGCAAAATTCGAAAATGTAAAATGCAAAATCTCCGGAATGGTGACGGAAGCCGACTGGAACAATTGGAAACCATCCGATTTAAAACCGTATCTGGATGTGATTTTTGAAAACTTCTCTGCAGATAAATTAATGTTCGGATCCGACTGGCCGGTTTGCAATGTAGCTTCAGATTATAAGCAACTGGTAAAAACATTAGAAGATTATATGTCTCAGCTTTCAATAGAGGATCAGAATAAAATCTGGTCTGAAAATGCGAAATCATTTTATAATTTGAATGACTAAAAATAATAATTTCAGTTAATAAAAAAAGCGTGAATTTCTACAATTCACGCTTTTTTTATTTTCAGTTTGGACTTTTATTACTTCAAAACATCAGTTTCAGGAGTCCATTTTTTTTGCCATTCAGGATATTTTTTAAGGGCTTTTTCAGGATTATAGGTGTACCAGGCATAACCGCTTCTGCGTTCACGGCTCACTTCAGCCAATGAATATAAGTATACACTATCTCTGTCGCAAAACAATGGTTTTCCAGTTCCTAATTCGTAATAGCGTGTCCAGATTGGAGGTGCTGTAGGATCGTTTACAACACGACGATCATCTTTAACTTTTTTGAATTTTGAATCAAACTCCGGAGCTTCAAAAGTTTCTACTCTGGTATTGTATATTTTAGAATCCTCAAACCATCTAACCGCGCTTTGTACCGATCTGATAATTTGTTCGTTCGGATTTCCAATTTTCATTAAAAATAAGACAATATCAACACTTTCTGCATTACTGACACTTGGCGGTTCAAACTTTCTCGCCCATACCGGAAGTAATGTTACCTCGTCATGTTGCTGGCACCAGGCACTAAGTTTCCCATGGTCAGAAATTTGTGTTTTTAAAATGCAGTCAATTCCTTTTTCATAAGCTGTATTTACTTTGTTTTTTGTTTCAGCATCTATAAAACTAAAATTAGGATCGTTCTGTACTATTTTATCCAGCAAATTCATAATCCCCATATAAGCACCGTCATTAAAAGTAATATGGCGGCTATATCCTTTTTCCAGAGGATAATATTGAGGCCATCCACCGTTAGGATATTGGGCTTCCAAAATAAAATCAATTCCTTTCAGACAGGCAGTTTTGTATTTTTCTATTTTAGTCAGTGTATAAACCTGCGCCAGGTAATAGACATGAGTATAAGTGGTACCGTTGTCAAAAGTGGTATGCAAAACAGACCTTGAACCTACAATATCATTAATCTGTTCAGTTGTCAAAATAGCACGCATGTCATAATTTTTTGGCCATCCACCATTGTCGCGCTGAAAATAGATGATGTTATCCGCTATTTTAGTGTATTCGGATTCTTCATATTTCGGCTGATTCGGAATCGGATTTACAATATTGTTTTTATCGGCAATACCATACCAGTGATTCATACTGTCGCTAAATGGTTTTGTACTGATTACAGTCGTCTTTTTGTCTTTTTCAGATTGAGCCCCTGAATGAAGAAACGAAAAGGAGGTGAGTAGGATGCCAAATAATAAACTCTTATTTCTGGACAGACTTTGTGATGTTTTCATAGTAATTTGATGAACTTCAGTTGTGCTTAGTTTTAACTTAGACACAACTGAAGAATAAAGGTTTAATTAACTATAGTTTTACAGCTGATTTTGGAACAGTTTCTCCAATTACCGTTTTTTTGGCAAAATCTGAATTGGCTGAAGGAACAAATTCTACGTTCTGAGTCTCTTCGCCATTTATAGTAATGGCTTTAGATGAAGTAGAATTGAATTCAATATCCTTAAACGACATATTTTTACCATTGTAAATTTCAATTACGGTTGGTTTTTCAATATCCAGTTTTGCATTGTGAATTTTGATTCCGTTAGCATCAACAATAGTAAATCCTTTTTCTGCTTTTGCAATCAAATTAGAGATTTCAATGTTTTCAAGGTTCATCTCAGGTAATCCTTGTAAAAATACGGCCTGTTGCGCACCTTTAATTGTCACATTTTTTATTGAAATGTTTTTGAACTGTGGTGTTTTTTCATCTACAGGCATCTTTTGATTCACAATTTTATCACCCCCTTCTTCCAAAGTTTCAGCAATAGATTTTCCTCCATAATAAAGATTGAATGAAATCGCCTGAGACGGAATATCAGTCATGAAAATATCAGAAATAAAAATATTTTCTACAACACCTCCGCGTCCACGGTTACTTTTAAAACGCAATCCCACATCAGTTCCCATAAAAGTACAATTAGAAACGTGCATGTTTTTTACACCTCCGGACATTTCACTTCCTACAGTTACACCTCCGTGTCCGTGATAAACAATATTGTTTTTTACAATAATATTTTCACAAGGAACTCCACGATCACGACCGTCTTTATCTTTTCCTGATTTAATACAGATGGCATCATCGCCCACATCAAAACTTGAATTTTCAACAATAACATTTTTGCAGGATTCTACATCCAGTCCATCACCATTTTGTGAAAACCAAGGGTTACGAACCGTTACATTACGAACAATTAAATCTTCAATCATTAATGGGTGAATGTTCCATGCCGGAGAATTTTGAAATACCGGTCCGTCAAACAATACTCTTTTGCTGTTTTGAATGCTTACCAATACAGGACGAAGAAAATCATGAATAGCTTCAAATTCTTCTTTTGTTTTTAAATCCAGACGTACATTTTGATCAGCCCCTACAGAAGCTTTCATAAAGGTTTCTGATGGATACCAGCTTGTTTTACTTTCGTTAAGAACTCCGCCTGAATTCACAAACGCCTTCCATTGGCTTTCTGTTAATTTGCCTTTTTTAACTTGTCTCCAAACCTCGCCGGAACCATCCCAAACACCATTTCCGGTAAAGGCAACATCTTCAAGATTTTTTCCGTAAAGAGGAGAGATACAACGCCAGGTATTCAAACCTTCAAAGCTGGTTTCAATTATTGGATATAAACTCTTGTCTGGTGAAAATTTGATTAAAGCACCGGTTTGTGCATGCAATTCTATTTTACTTTTTAGAATGATTGGACCTGTTAACCAGATTCCCGGAGGAATTATTAATTTTCCCCCTCCTTTTTTTGAAAGCGCATTAATGGCATCTTCAAAAGCTTTTGTGTTTAAAACATATCCGCCATTTACTGCACCGAAATCTTTTAGGTTTACCGTATTTTTCGGAATTTTTGGCTCATTTACCTTCGGCATTTTAAACTCAATGTTCGCATAAGTGTCATTGGATTTTGACTTTTGTGCTATCACATTTCCTGAAGAGCTTACTGCCAAAACAGCCAAAAGCATACGAAAAAAGTTAGTTGGATTAGTTTTCATTCTTATTGAATTAGTTAAAGTTTAATTTTTAGGTATCAAAATAGTACGATATGTTTATCTTGATAATACTTTTTTTACAAATTGTAAAATAAGTTTCGTAAAAAAACGAAAATACAATAATGTAATCGATTGCACAAATTTATAAAAAATATTTACAATATATTTAATAGATGTAAAAAAACGATTATGACTGTCTGTAAGTTAGTTGCAGTGTTTTTGCTATTTTTCATTTATATGCACTGATGCCAGGTACCTAAACAGGAGCAGGAAGGTACAGGACACTTATATTTTTGTGTTCAGTTAAATTGTACCCTCATTTGGTAAAAGTGTAAAAAATACATTTATTTACAAAATCTTATACTGTTAAGAAATAAAACCCTTTACGGCTTTACCTAAAAAAATAAAAAAATGCGTTTAAATACTTTGACAAAAGTTCTAATTATCTTTTTAATAACTATTTGCACATTCTCACTGAATGCAGCCGAAATTTGGGTTTCCCCTCAAGGAAAAGACACCAATCCCGGAACAAAGACCAGTCCCTTGGCAACTGTTCAGATGGCAGTAAGAAAAGCAAGAGAACTGCGAAGATTAAAAGATGAATCAATAAAAGACGGAATCCGTATTATTGTAATGAATGGAACTTATTATTTAAATGAACCTTTATTTATAAGACCTGAAGATTCCGGAACGGCTGAGAGTCCGACCACTATTGAAGCGGATGCAAATGCCAAACCAATTTTAAGTGGAGGAATCGAAATCAAAAACTGGAAAAAATCCACAATTGCTATAAATGGCTTAAAGACAGGAACCGTTTGGGAAGCGAATGCTCCTCAGCAGGCGGGTGAAATTCTAAATTACCGTCAGTTATGGGTGAATGGCAAAAAAGCCGTGAGAGCCAAGAACACTGCCGGAGATAAAATGGACAGAATTTTGTCCTGGGATGCAGCAACCGAAAGCTGCTGGATTCCTTTTAAAGATAAATCCGTTAAGTTCGAACCGGGAATGGAAATGTACATCGTGCAATGGTGGGCGATTGCCAATCTTCGAATCAAAAATATTGAAGTAGTTAAAGACAGCGCAAGGCTTTCATTTGAACAGCCAGAAAGCAAAATCCAGAGCGAACACCCTTGGCCTGCTCCGTGGATTTCTAAAAACAACGGAAATTCAGCGTTTTATTTAAACAACGGAATCTCAATGCTCAACGAACCCGGAGAATGGTATCTGGACAGAAAAAAAGCTAAAATTTATTATATCCCAAGAAAAGGAGAAGATTTGGCTTCTGCTAAAGTAACTGTACCGGTTTTGGAAAATTTGGTGAAGATTGAAGGTACCCTGGATACTCCGGTACATCATTTTAATTTCAAAGGAATTTCGTTTCAGTACAGCAACTGGCTTCGTCCGTCACAGCAAGGACACGTTCCGTTGCAGGCGGGAATGTATTTATTAGATGCCTATAAACTCAAAACTCCGGGAACTCCAAATCAGGCGACTTTGGAAAATCAGGGATGGGTAGGAAGACCAAGGGCAGCTGTTGAGGTAAATTATACCAACAATACCCTTTTCGAAAGTTGTACTTTTGAACATTTGTCTTCTACAGGATTAGATTTGCACAGAGGAACGAATCATAATACTGTCAAAGGAAATTTATTCAAGGACATTGGCGGAAACGGAATCAATCTTGGCGTTTTCTCTGAAGAATCTTTTGAAGCGCATCTTCCTTATACTGTAAAAGATGATAGAGTAGTTTGTTCAGATGAATTAATTTCCGATAATTTAATTACCAATGTTGCCAATGAAGATTGGGGATGTCTGGGAATTGCTGCCGGTTTCATTAAAAATCTGACTATCGAACACAACGAAATTTCGGATGTTGCTTACAGCGGTATTTCAATGGGTTGGGGCTGGACGCACACCGAAAACGTGATGCGTAACAATAAAATTCTTCGAAATAAAATCCATCATTATGCGAAGCATTTGCATGATGTAGCCGGAATTTATACTTTGTCTTCACAGCCTGAAAGCCGAATTGAAGAAAATTACATTGATAAAGTCTACAACAGTCCGTATGCGCACGATCCGTTTTTGTGGCTGTATTTATATACCGATGAAGGAAGTCAGCATTTTACCATCAAAAACAATTGGATTCCGATTCAGAAAATCTTAAAAAACCAAAATGGTCCGGCTGGAAATATCTGGCAGGATAATTATCCCTTTGTAGATCCAAAAATTAAAGAAAACGCTGGAATACGTGCTCCATACAACAGTTTACTGGCTAAAGAAGTGGTGATTGACCAAGCTTGGGGCTTACAGGAAATGCCAAAACCGGTAGCCATTGAATTAATCGGAAAAGATCTGGATATCGAAAAAATTAAATCGACGATAAAAGGTTTCCGAATTGTAGGTGAAGAATTGTACCAATGGCAAAATCATCTGGTGATTTATGGTTTGATGAACCAACCTGAAAGAACCAAACGTAAACTGGCTTTGGCTTTTCCAGCAGTGGAAATAAAAATCTACGAAAATCCGGTTTATGATTTTCAGAATTTCCAAAGATGCAAAGATGTAAGACCAGTATCAGAATGGGAGAATATAGTTTTGACTGCGAATTTAGTTGAAGACGAAAAACTGCAAAAAGAATACGTAGATTATCACACAACTCAATTCGAAAAGTGGCCGGAAATTGCCAAAGGTTTCTGCAACGCCGATTTTCAGCAATTACAGGTTTTCAAAAACGGAAGACAATTAATGTTGGTCATCAGTATTCCAAAAGGAGAAAGCCTGGACAAATTAAATCCGAAAACGACAGAAAACAATCCGCGTGTAAACGACTGGAACAACTTAATGAAAAAATACCAAACCGGAATCGAAGGCACAAAGCCGGGAGAAGTTTGGATTTTCCTGAACAAAGTTAAAGCAGAAGAGAAAAAGTAGAATAAAGAGCAAAGAATAAAGAAAAAAATCTGCTCAATCTGCTTAATCTGCGCGAAAAAATAAAACTAACAATCTTAATTAACCACACCTCATGTTAAAAATAGCTATTCTGGGACTTGGAGAAGGACGAAGCACGATGTCGGCCGCTTTAGAAAGTTCAAAATTAGAACTTGTAAAAGTGTGCGACAGAAATGAAGAAATCTGCAGGCAAAGAGCAAAAGAATTCGATTTTCATTCGTATACAACCAATTACGACGATTTATTAAACGATGAATCCATTGACATCATCGCGATTTATACGCCGGACCATCTGCATGCTCAACACGTAAAGCAGGCTTTGCTGGCAGGAAAGCACGTAGTGTGTACCAAACCGTTTATCGATGATCTTTCGGATGCCAAAGAACTATTGGAACTAAGTAAAACAACCGGTAAAAAGGTTTTCATCGGACAAAGCTCAAGATTCTTCGCACCGGCCAAAAGACAAAGAGCAGATTATGAAGCCGGATTAATAGGTGATTTAATTACGATTGAAGCGCAATATCACGCAGACCACAGATGGTTTTTGAAAAAAGAATGGTCATTATTGCAGTCTTTCAAATGGCTGTACGGAGGTTTGAGCCATCCTGTAGATTTCATTCGTTGGTATCTTCCAAATATTCAGGAAGTAATGGGGTATGGAATGATCAGCAGTAACGGAGCTGTTGCAGGATTAAAAAACGAAGATACGATGCATTTTATTTTCAAAGCTACAGATGGAAGAATTGCCAGAGTGAGCGGAGTCTATACTTCGCCAACACAGCCAGCTCAAAGAGACAGTGGAATGAGTACAATTTTAAGAGCAACAGAAGGTGCGAGTCAGGCCGATTATCACGAATTGCGTTATGCCGTTACGGATAAAACCGGTGAAGAAAAAGTAATCACCTGGGGTGACAGCACTATAAAATATTATTTCCGTTTTGAAGGGCAAAGTCATCATGGCGGGGAATACCAAAATTATTTAGAATATTTTGTGGACAGTATTGAACAGAATTTTGAAGCCTATCCAAATATGGAAGAAGGCATTGGAACTGTGGCATTATTACAGGCAATGGATAAATCTTTACAAACCGGTCTGCCAGTAAAAATTGCTGACGTCCTTAACGAATACGGACTATGAACAGTATCTACGATAAGTTAACAACTTTAGATTTTATCATTGTAGCTATTTATCTGGTGACCTTATTGGTCATTGGTTATGTGGTGAGCGTGAAGCAAAGCAAGAAGGATGAAACGCTTTTCATGGCTGGGAATTCCCTGAACTGGTACAATATCGGATTCAATATGTGGGGTACCAATGTCGGGCCTTCATCGTTATTGGCTTTTGCCAGTATTGGTTATGCGACCGGAATCGTGGCCGGAAATTTCGAATGGTATGCCTTTGTTTTTCTGTTGCTTTTGGCCATTGTTTTTGCACCGAGATATATTGCCAGTAAAGTCAGCACTATGCCTGAATATATGGGAAAACGTTATGGCGACAGTACTCAGACAATTTTGGCCTGGTATGCCATGGTGAAAATTTTGGTAAGCTGGTTGTCGTTAGGATTATTCAGTGGTGGAATTTTGGTACGTCAGATTTTAGGAATTCCGATGTGGCAGAGTGTGACGGTATTGGTGATTTTCTCGGGAATTTTCACCTATGCAGGAGGATTGAAAGCGATTGCTAAAGTGAACGTCTTTCAGATGATTTTATTGATTGTCGTTTCGCTTACCTTATCGTATTTAGGTTTGCAGAAAGTAGGTGGAATCGAAGCCTTGATTGCCAAAACACCTTCTAATTTCTGGAATTTGGTTCAGCCTGCAGACGATGCTAATTATCCGTGGCCTGCGATTTTATTGGGTTATCCGGTGGCGGCAGTTGCTTTTTTCTGTACCGACCAATCGATGGTACAGAGTGTTTTGGGAGCCAAAAATTTAGAGCAGGGACAATTGGGAGTAAACTTCATCGGCTGGTTAAAAGTAATGGCTTTGCCGTTATTTATTTTACCGGGAATTTTATGTTCTGTTTTGTTTCCTGAATTGGGTAAAAACTCCGATTTGGCTTATATGACCATGGTGACGAATTTATTCCCAAGCGGAATGAATGGTTTGGTAATCTGTGTGATGATTGCCGTTTTGGTAGGAACAATTGGTTCGTCATTAAATGCCTTAAGTACCGTTTTTACGAATGATATTTATGTAAAGAAAATGAACCCGACGGCATCTATTAAAGAACAGATCAAAATTGGAAGATTGACAATTGGGGCAGGTTGTGTGTTCGCCATTCTGATTGCCATTGCGATTGACAATATCAAAGGACAGAATTTATTCAATATCTTTCAGGCGGTTTTAGGATTTTTGGCGCCATCATTATCGGTTGTTTTCTTGTTGAGTGTTTTCTGGAAACGCACCACAAAAAAAGCCGTAAACGCTACTTTGTCCTGGGGTTCAGCCTTTAGTTTATTTGTTGGGGTTTTGTATTTATGGATTTTTCCTGCCGATAAATACCCGGTTTGGCCTCACTTTTTATTGATTTCGTTTTACATTTTTGCTGTGCTTTTAATTGCTGCAGTGCTAATTTCTTTAGTTGATAAAAATCCTGAGGTTAATTTTTCAGATGAAACGGATATTCCTAAAACGAGTAAGAAAGTGAAACTTTTGTTTGGTTTGTTGGGGTTGGTGATTTTGACTTTGTATTTGGTTTTTAATGGGAATTAAATAGGTTTCTAAATATATAATTACAGGAACGCTTTCTTTTTAAGGGAGCGTTTTTTTATGCTATTTTTAATGATTAGAAAAGTCTTTGAAAATGTGTGTAAATTTCTATGAATTTAAGTAAAATAAATAGTAGGTTTGTCAAAATCAGCTATCTAATTTGACTATTGAAAGCATTAACTTTTGTACGGGATCTAATGGCAGTATGCTAATACTTCAGAAATTAAGTTAGATATTGTTTAGTTTATCCACCACTCAATAAGTGAATGGTTGACAATTTAAAAGCTTTTTGAGAGACATAAGGTTTAAAAAAAACTTAACTTTACCAAACAAAACAATTTGTAATTTGAGTATATAAATGGCGAAAAAAGAAGTATTGACGGATTTGTGGGTTTATGAGATGCTGAAAGAAGCAAATGTTGATTTACATCCGCAAGGAAGTAATATTAAAGACATTGACAAAGCTTTAAAATCAGCTTCAAAAGCAGGTACAGGAAAAGTTGGTTTTCCGGAATACTGTGGATTAGTTAAAGATTTTGTTTTAATTATTGAAAATAAAGCTGATGTTTCACTTCACATCAAGCGAAACGAAAAAGATGTGATTTGTAACGAAATTACAAGTGTGAAAAATTACGCTGTAAATGGTGTTTTGTTTTACGGAAAGCATTTAGCACAAAATACTACTTATAAAAAATTCATAGTTTTTGGAGTTTCAGGAAATGAAAAAAGACACAAAATAACTCCAATTTTCATAGATGAAAGAGGAGGTTATAAAGAACTTGATGATGTAGAAACTTTTACACTTTTCAATGAAAAAAATATTGACGAATACTACACAAAAAACATACTTAAAGAGCAAACACCAGAAGACAAAACAACCGAAGAAATCCTAAAAGATGCTAAAAGTCTACACGAAGATTTAAGGAATTATGGCACTATTCAAGACAAAGACAAACCACTTATAGTTTCGGGGATTCTCTTGGCATTAAGGGAAATGGAACATAAAGGTTTCAGTATTGACAGTCTTATCGGTGACCAAACAACTACTGATGGCGAAAAAATTTATGAAGCCATTGAAAAAAACTTAAAAAGAGCAAATGTTTCACCTCAAGTAAAAAAGGATAAATTATTAAGTCAGTTTTTGGTAATAAAAGACACCAAAGCAATTAATGAAGAAAATGAATTTTTAAAGAAAACACCTTTAAAACATTTTACAGAGTTTTTATACGAGAATATTTATAAAAACATTAAATATATACAGTCTGCTGAAGACTATTTGGGCAGATTTTATGGCGAATTTATGTCATATTCTGGTGGAGACGGACAATCTTTAGGAATTGTACTTACACCAAAACATATTACCGAATTATTTTGCGATTTGGTTGAACTAAAACCCACTGATAAGGTTTTAGACCCTTGTTGTGGAACAGCAGGTTTTCTAATTGCATCAATGCACGATATGTTGCAAAAAACTGATAATCCCGAAGAACAAAGGAATATTAGAAAAAACCAATTACACGGTTTAGAACTACAACCATATATGTTTACTATAGCCACTACAAATATGATTTTACGTGGCGATGGAAAAAGCAACCTTGAACAAGAAGATTTTTTAAAATATAATCCTTCTTTATTACAAGAAAAAGGATGTACGGTGGGAATGATGAACCCACCATATTCAATGGGAAGCAAAAACAACACGAATTTATACGAGATTAATTTTACTGAACATTTACTAAATTCTATTGTACAAGACGGAAAGGTAGTTGTAATTGTACCTCAATCATCAATGACAGGAAAAAGCAAAGAGGAACAAGCAATAAAAAATAACATTCTAAAAAGTCACACTTTGGAAGGGGTTATAACGCTAAATAAAAACACGTTTTATGGCGTTGGAACAAATCCTTGTATTGCAATTTTTACAGCAGGAGTTCCACATTACAAGGAAAAGAAAGTTAAGTTTATAAATTTTGAAAAAGATGGATTTGAAGTTCAAAAACATCGTGGTCTTATTGAAACAATTCAGGCTAAAGATAAAAAACAACATTTACTTGACGTTTGGTTTGACCGCATTGAAGCAGAAACAAAATTTTGTGTAAAAACCAATATTGAAGTTGGGGACGAATGGTTGCATTCGTTTTATTATTTCAATGATGAAATTCCAGAATTAGAAGACTTTGAAAAAACAATTGCAGATTATCTAACTTTTGAATTTAGTATGGTTATGCAAGGCAAAGAAAATCTATTTGAAAATTAATAACTCAAGAAAATGGATTTAAAAGACGTTCAATGGAGTGAGTTTAATTTAAACGAAATTTTTTCCGAAATTCAAAGAGGAAAACGTTTAAAAAAAGACGACCACATTGCTGGTAATAAACCTTATATTTCTTCGTCTAGTGCAAATAATGGCGTTGACGGTTTTATTGGTAATACCGAAAATGTAAGAAGCTTTAAAAAGTGTTTAACTATTGCAAATAGTGGTAGTGTTGGTGCAACTTTCTATCAACCATTTGATTTTGTGGCAAGTGATCATATTACAAAACTTGAAAACAAAGAATTTACTAAATATGTATATTTATTTATTTCTAGTATATCTAAAAGAATAGGTGAAAAATATAGCTTCAATAGAGAAATAAATGACAAGAGAATTCAACTAGAAAAAATAATTCTTCCTACAAACTCAACAGGTGGGCCTGATTATGACTTTATGGAGCGTTATATGCGACATATAGAAAAGGAGAAAATTTCAAAATTTCAGCAATACATTTCAAAAAGAATTGAGCAAGTTAAAGACTTTGTTGAAGTAGAAAATTTAAAAATAAAAAAATGGGGCGAGTTTTTCATTGAAGATATATTTAACATAAAATCTGGCAAAAGACTTACAAAAGCTGATATGAATATTGGAGAACTACCATTTATTGGTGCCTCCGATGCAAATAATGGGATTACAAACTTTGTTTCAAATACAAACTCATCATTAGATTTTAATGTTTTGGGAGTAAACTATAATGGTAGCGTTGTAGAAAATTTTTATCATCCGTACAAAGCAATTTTTTCAGACGATGTTAAAAGATTAAGTCTAAAAGAAGTTGAAGGAAACGAATTTTTGTACTTGTTTATTAAGACAATGATTTTAAAACAGAAGTCAAAATTTATGTACGCATATAAATTCAACGAAACGAGAATGTTAAGGCAAAAATTACTTTTTCCAATTAACAAAAATGGAAAAGTAGATTATGATTATATGGAGAACTTTATTAAGAAATTAGAATACGAAAAAGTGACAAAATACCTCGAAAGAAAAACAACGAAGATGTAACAGGAATTCGCTAATAGCGGTTTGTATATTTTTGTTTTTAAAACTCTTTTCAATCTAACTACCCCAAAAATGCTCCCAAAATTCTGTGAGCATTTTTCATTTCATCACAATACAGATTGTAAAATGTAAAAATAACGATTTACTACTTTTTTTCAGTAGACACCAACAATTCCCGAATATCAACCTTTAAATATTTAGAAATCTCATAAAGCGTTTCAATAGAAGGCTGATATTCATTCGTACACCAACGCGAAACAGTTGCTACTGTTTTACCTAAATGATTGGCTAATTCCTTACTACTTCTGTTGTTTTCAACTAAAACAACTTTTATTCTATTTAACTTAAGTTTCGACACAATGATGATTTATTGCTATATTATGCAAATATGATGCATTTTAAACACAATAAAAAGTATAGTAATATTACTTAAAAGAATCATAATATTATAATTTAACAATATATATTTACTATTTATAGTATAATTTTTATTATTTTCGTTTCGTAAAAAGAGAAATATAATGAAACAATCAGCGAAAAGACGATTAAAAATCCAGCCAAAACATATTTCAAGATCATACCATCGTTATGTCATATTCCCCGAAATCCGACTTTGTGGCAAATGGCTTAAGGAAATTGGCTTCGATTGCGGACAATTCGTAACAGTTTTACACGAGAAAAATAAAATCATCATCACGGTCAGCAACGAAACAGAAATAGAGGAGTAAATATTTGTTTCAATTTAATATTCAAAATGCTCTTCCTGCTCGTGCGAGCTCGTATGCATAACAACTTCAAACCTAATTTAGCTCTAACCGTATTCTTATCATTCCCCAAATTTCCAAATCAATTTCAATTTCCTCAAAACCATTGAATTAATTCAATATTTTTATAAAAAACCATAAGTACCTTGTGCTGTTCAAATTAACACAAAACTTATGAAAAAAATCTACTATTTTATGCTGTCCCTTTTGGTATCGGCATCAGTTTCAGCAGCTACTTATTATGTGACACCAACCGGAAACGCTACTAATTCGGGTTCGAGTTTTACTAACGCTATGAATTTTAAAACTGCTGTGGGCAAAGTCGTTGCCGGAGATGTTATTTTATTACAGGCCGGAACGTATACAATTGCGTATACTGCCGGTGCAAAAAACACTATTTCGTTTACAAAATCAGGAACTTCGGCAAGTCCTATTAAGGTAGAATGTGTAAACAATGGAAGAGCCATAATTGATTTTTCGTTTCCGGATCAGGAATGGGTACAGGATTCGTTTGGTTTTAGCATTACAGGTTCTTATTGGAGTTTTAAAGGAATTGCCATTACCAGAGCAGGTTATCAGGGAGCATATGTAACAGGTGCCAATACTACTTTTGAAAATTGTGCTTTTTACAACAATCGTAACACCGGTTTGGAAATTAACAAAGGAGGTTCGAATACCATGGTAAAAAACTGTGATGCGTACAGAAATTATGACCCTAAAAAAAAGGGAAGCATGGCTGATGGTTTTGGTCCAAAACAAGAACAGGGACCCGGAAATAAATTCATCAACTGCCGTGCCTGGGAAAATTCAGATGACGGATACGATTGTTTTGACAGTACGCAAAAAGTAACTTTCGAAAACTGCTGGGCGATCAGAAACGGTGTAGATGTGTGGAATTACGGAGGCTTTACCGGAAACGGAAATGGTTTTAAAGTAGGAGGAAATTCTGTTCCGGCTGACAATGTACTGACCAAATGTGTTGCAATAGGACATCCCAAAAAAGGATTCGATCAGAATAACAATACCGGAAGCATAACGCTATATAATTGTACCGGATTCGGAAACAACATCAACTTTGGTTTTGGAAATCCGGTACAATCGGGAAAGAAACATATTTTCAAAAATAATATTTCATTGTCCGGAACCATCTCTATTTCAAACGCCACACAGCAAAACAACTCGTGGAATTTAAGTGTCACTGTAAGCACTGCAGATTTTACAAGTACCAGTACTTCACTTGCCATCGGAGCCCGACAAGCAAATGGGGATCTTCCAACCAACTTGCCTTTCAAATTAGTTCAGGGAAGCGATCTGATTGACAAAGGAACCAATGTTGGTCTTTCGTATTCCGGCAATAATCCTGATTTAGGTTATTCCGAAAGCAACTTTACAACCGCTAAAAAAATAAATACTGATGTGGTTGAGGAAACAATAGGAGCTACTGACTCTGGTTTCACATTTAATTATTATCCAAATCCGGTAAAAAACATTTTGACAGTTGAAGTTAATGAAATTACAAAAGGTGCAGTAATTCAGTTGTTTGATTTGTCCGGTAAATTGATTGTCAATAAAATAGTGAATGGACAGACACAAAACTTAAGTTTAGAAAATCTTCCATCAGGAGCTTATATTTTGACTTTAACAACAACTGGAAATAAAATTAGTAAACGTATTATTAAAGATTAGAGCTGAAGAATTTATAATTATCCATAAAGTAACTCATAGAAATCCAAAAGCCGCAAATCATAAGACTTGCGGCTTTAGAGTTAGTAATTCAAGGTTATTCTTTTTGTGTAATTTCTAAACCACTTTTGCAATTTGTGTATTTACACGAATATTATTAGGAGCGTCTAAGCCTGGTGTTTCATAATTGCTAAATTCTAAATTAACACCCGGTCTAAAAATCAGGCAGTGTGTTGAACCTCCAAAATGAAACATACCCAGTTCGTCGCCTTTTTTTACAACGTCGCCAGGTTTCACTTTTATTTCGCAGCTAGAAACCTCTGCCATACCCACAGGCATTACACACATCAATCCAATAGACGGATTATCTGCTTCAATAAATATAACCGCTCTGGTGGCAACTGCAGTTAAAAAGGGTTGTGAATTGTTAGGCGCACTCGAATCGGCTCCCTCCGGATTGTAGAAACCCTGGTATAGATTTTCTAAATAATAAGAACCATTTATAATAGCTGTTTTTACGATAGTACCGTTTACAGGACTGTGCCAGCGGTGGTAGCTCAAGGCGCTCAAAAAGGCCTGATAAACTGTTCCACCCTCAAATTGAGGTGCTAATGAGTCAAAATTCATCATGTTTTCTAACGAATAAGGTTGTCCTTTTAACCAAAACTGATCTGACAAAGCCACATTCGTAGCCACTTGCAAAGGTGCCGACTCACAAGCATTTACAATAATCGAATCGTCATTAGGCGCAGTAACAGGGCGCACATCCGGGCAAAACAATCTCGTGAAAAAATCGTCCCAGCTTTTGAATCCATAATAAACATCTGAAGGATCCGACTGAAAAACATCAGAAAATGTAGCGTAAGGAGGAATCGGATTCGGTTCTAAACCTAAAGCTCCTTTGGCAACATCCATCATTTCAGATTGTGCTAAATCGCTCAGCCATGCAATCACGTTTTCAGAAGGATCATTTTCGATCAAAACATAACGGGAATCTTCTGTAACTAAAAATTTAGACCAGTAGTTTAATATTTTTTTCAGCTGCTGATTGACTAATGCGTTTGAAAAAACATCGTACCCAAAATTGGTTGCCATTGGCCATGCTAAAAGAGCATTAATAGGAAATCCAATCATGCCTGCGGCGGTTTGATTTCCGGGAGCTCCGGTTTGATAGGCTTCGGGAGCGGTTTGCATGATTCCGTTTAGTAAAACAAGGAAATCTTCAAAAGTCACAGGTTCCGGTTCCCACAGTAAAGGAGTTCTTTGTTTTAAAAAATGTGCTTCGGAAAACATTCCCTGAACATTGGCATATAAAACAGGGTCTGAGTACACCAGATTTTGAAATTCGACAATTTCAGGAATGAGCGGTGTTGGATTTTTTTTGACAAACTCCTTGATTTTGAGTGTCCAGTTTTCTATAATTTGTGGGTCCTGAGGTAACCAGCTTCCCAATAATTGTTTTGCTTTGTTGAATGTAGTTGCTTCCATAATCTTTTTGGGTTAAATTAATAACGAAGGTATTTTAGAAAATAACTCAAAAAATTAAATTAGGTATGGGAGCTTATTTTTTTGTTATGAAAGAACTCTTAGAGTTGATAGGAAGCGAAAGGCTTTTGGCTAGGAAAATCTTCATTTTAAAATTGAAGAACGAAACTGTGAATTCTAATTGTTTTATTTCTTATTTTTCCTGCAAAAATTAAAAACAAAAAACATGTCAAAAAATAGATTTTTAATTATGGTTCTGTTTTTTTCTTTGGCTATTAATCTTTTGTATTCACAATCAGGGAAAGTCATTATAAAACCCATGAGAAATCCGGATAATAGTGTTGACTTTACTTATACGAAAGCAGCAGTGGGGAGTTATATTGTCAGCGTCAATTTCGGAAAGCTGGTAAATGCAGCGGCAAGTGTTACAAAATTTAATGCCACTGCTAACTCAGGTTTGCTTTTTACGTTAAAGCCAATCAGTAAGAATAAAAAAATTGATTTTTTATATACATATTCTACAACTCCGGGCTATTTAAATCCGACTGTAAATCCGGACATAATCTATTCGCTCCCTTTTAAGCAAGGAAAGGTGGTGAAAATTTATGCCATCACCCGAAATGATGTGAGCCCTGAAAGATGGAAAAGTTACCTGGTTTATTCCAGAAATCAGGATACTATTTTCAGTATGAGAAAAGGTATAGTGACTATTGTTGGAAATTTTTCTGAATCAAATTATGATGAAGTAACTAAAAAGGTTACCACTATCGAAAGGAAACGAATTGTTATAGAGCATGCAGATGGAACTTTTGCGACTTATTCGGGACTTGATGAAAAATCAATTTGGGTTACGCCAGGTCAAAAAGTTGATCCGCAAACCGAGCTGGGTTTGATGGAAAAAGGCAATAATGACTGGTTTAAATTTGTTTTCAATGTTTATTATCATGAACAGGACAAAAAAAACAAAAAGAATTACAGAGGTATCGAAGTCGCTTTTAGTCCTAATTTTCTAACTCAAAAAGGGATAGGGAAATTAATAGACAAAAGGGAATATGTTGTAACTTATAATGATAGTATCAGGCTTCAGGAATAAATTTAAAACGAAAAACACATGACCAACGTTATGTGTTTTTTTATAATCAAAGAAGATAAATGTGCATCTTTAGCCCCGATTGAAGTGAAAATCCTCTTGTACTGGGGTTCAGTACAAGAGATTGCAACGGAAAGCGGGACTATACTTTATGAAAATACCTACTCTTTCTGCTCCGGAAATTAAAAATAAAAGTTTGGTTTTAAAATTAATTCCCAGCCTTATTCCTCCCTTCAATATTCGGCAAAAAGCCGGTAATAACACCAATCAACGGCAGGAAGGCACAAATTTTAAAAACATATTCGATACTGGTGGCATCGGCAATTTTTCCTAAAACAGCAGAACCTAACCCGCCCATTCCGAAAGCAAATCCAAAGAAAAGACCGGCAACCAAACCAACTTTCCCCGGCATTAATTCTGTTGCGTAAACCAAAATCGCAGAGAACGCAGACGAAAGTATTAATCCAATGATTACAGATAGGATTCCAACCCAAAATAAAGAAACGTAAGGCAATAAAAGCGTAAATGGCGCAACACCCAATATAGAAATCCAGATAACATATTTTCTTCCGAAACGATCTCCAATCGGACCTCCAATTAATGTTCCGGCAGCGACTGCGCCCGAAAATAAAAATAAATAAACCTGAGACTGCTGAATCGAGATATGAAATTTATCAATCAGAAAAAAAGTATAATAACTTGTAATACTGGCCATGTAGAAATATTTGGAGAAAATCAAAACCAATAAAATTGCTAACGAAGCAATCACTCTGTTTTTAGACAAATGATGTGTTTCGATTTTGTGCGCTGTTTTATTAGCCATTCTTTCAGATAAATGTGCTGTGTACCAAAGCGCAATTTTATACAAAGCAAAAATCCCAACCAAAGCAATAATACAAAACCAAGCCACATAACTTTGTCCGTGCGGAATGATAATAAAAGCTGCCAATAAAGGCCCGATAGCGCTTCCGGCATTTCCGCCTAACTGAAAGATTGACTGCGCCAGTCCTTTTTTACCTCCCGAAGCCAGATGCGCCACCCTGGAAGATTCGGGATGGAAAATCGAAGACCCGATTCCGATTAAGCTCACAGATAATAAAAGGTAAGTAAAACTCGAAGCAATCGAAACAAGAAATAACCCGGTCATGGTAAAACACATTCCGATAATCAACGAATAAGGTTTTGATTTTTTATCGGTATACATTCCCACAAAAGGCTGTAGAATAGAAGCAACAATCTGATACGTAAAAGTGATAATCCCGATTTGAGAAAAACTTAAATTGAAATTTTCCTTCAGTAATGGATAAATGGACGGAACAACAGCCTGTAAAAGATCATTAATTAAATGCGAAAAACTGATGATGAAAAGAATTGAATAAGTAGTTTTTTTGACTATTTCCGAATTGGTTTTAATGGTCTCCATGAATTATTTTTAGATTATGACAGATTAAAAATGATATCTGCAATTAATTTTTTACAAAGGTGAAAATAAATGACAGTGTCTTAATTACTATATTTGGACAATGAATAACGATGTTCGGACATATAAAGTAGTTGATTTTGGATTTCAGATAAATCCTGAGTTACCAGTCGTGGGTTATACCGAAATGGTAACTGATGCCGTTTGTATATCACATTCGCATCCGCGGGCACAGCTTATTTATGCTACCAGCGGTGTTATGAATGTCGTGGTCAATAATCAGATTTGGGTGGTTAATCCTTTGCAGGGACTTTGGATTCCGGGTCATACCGAGCATCAGGTAACGTTTCAGAAAGATGTTAATTTATATAGTGTCTATGTCGATCCTTCGTTTATGGATGGGTTGCCGAAAGTCAGTTTTTCTTTTGATATTTCGGTATTTCTAAAACAATTGGTTTTCAAAATCATTTCTTTTGGAACTGATGGAAATATCACATCTCCCAAAAGAAGAATCATCGATGTATTCCTGGACGAATTGGCCTTAATCGAACCAAGTGCCACTTTCCTTCCAACAACCAACCATGAAAGACTGCAAAAAGTAGTGCAGCTTTTGCTTAATGATGTGGCCAGTAAAAATACGATCGAGTATTATGCCAACATATCTTTTATGAGCAGCAAAACCTTATCCCGCTTATTCATCAAAGAACTCGGAATGAATTTCAGCGACTGGCGTACCCGGTTGAAATTACTGGAAGCCATAAAACGATTAGGCGAAAAGCAATCCATAAAAGAAATAGCGCTCGATTTGGGTTATGAAACTGCGAGTGCTTTTATTTTTATGTTTAAAAAGCATTTGGGAACGACACCTGCTAATTATATTTATACGAATACGACAAAAATATAATTTACTATTCGCAGGATATTCTTTAAAAAATATCAGTTTAAAATTCTTTCAAAAAAGAAATAATTTGTTAATTTCAGGACGGTACAGGACAGTACAGGTTATGAAATGTAAAAGAAACACTTATTTTTAAGCCCAAAATATCTTTTTATGAGAAATCGATTTCCAAATTTCAAAAAATTATTTGTTTTTATAGTTTTATTTTCTTCCTCTATTCTGTTTGCTCAGGAAAATAAGCCTGCGACGTGGATTTGGTATCCGGGAGATTTTGAAATTTGGTTAAGCAATAAAATGCAGGTTAGACGTACAGAACGTGAAGCAGTATTTCCACCGCTGTGGCAATATTACAGTCCGTATGCCCTGGTAACTTTTCAAACAGAAGTAGATATCCCAAAACCGGATGAGGTAAAAATCTACTCAGAAGGACCTTTTCAATTACTTTTAGATGGTGTTCAGGTTTATGGACAGCCAAAATCAATAACAGTTCCTGCCGGGAAACACAAAATTTCTTTTAAAGTTTACAATCAGGAAGTATTGCCGGCTATTTATATTTCGGGTCAATATGTTAAGTCTAATGCCTCCTGGCAGGTGACCAATGAAGATAAACTTTGGATTGATGAAAATGGAAAAGCGCAGCAATCCGGTACGCCATGGGTACCTGTTGGTTCCTGGAATTTTGATTCAGCAGAGAATAAACCTTCTGAATTTAAACTGACAACCAAACCTTTGAGTGCAAAAAAAACAGAGAAAATAGGAGCGGGACAGTTGGTAGATTTTGGCAAAGAAACTTTTGGATACATTAAAATTCACGGTTTAAAAGGAAAAGGCAAAGTAGCACTTTATTATGGGGAATCTCGTGAGGAAGCGCTGGATTCCGCCAGATGTGAAACCTTAGACTATTTATCTTTTGATGGAAAACAGTCTGAAATCTATACACATAACGGATCAAAAGCATTCCGATATGTTCAGGTACAAGCAGATGCAGGCGTAAAATATGATTCGATTTCGATGCTTTACGAATATTTGCCATTAGACTATCGTGGTGCATTCAAATCTTCGGATCAATTATTGAATAAAATTTGGGATGTGTCGGCTTACACCATGCATTTAACATCCCGCGAATTTTTTATAGACGGAATCAAACGCGACCGTTGGGTTTGGTCTGGCGATGCTTATCAAAGTTATTTAATGAATTATTATTTATTCTTTGATTCGGCTTCTGTAGAACGAACGCTGTTGGCTCTTCGCGGAAAAGATCCTGTGACCGCTCATGTAAATATCATTATGGATTATTCGCTATATTGGTTTGTGGGTGTTTACGATTACTACTTACACACGGGAGATACGAAATTCATCAAAACTTTTTACCCAAGAATGAAATCGCTTATGGATTTCTGCTTAGAAAGAAGAAACAAAAACGGATTTCTGGAACCATTAGAAGGTGACTGGGTTTTTATTGACTGGGCAAACGGATTACCAAAAACCGGCGAGGTAAGTTTTGAGCAGATGCTTTTAGCAAGAAGTTTAGAAGCCATGGCAGTGAGTGCTGAAATTACAGGTAAAAATGAAGACCAGAAAGAATATCAAAAATTAGCTTCGGATTTAAAAATCAAACTATTCGATGTGTTTTGGGATAAGAAAGAAAACGTGATGAAGCACCAGCGTATCGACGGAAAAATGCAGGATATTGTAACCAGATACGCTAATATGTTTGGTATTTTCTTCAATTATTTTGATGAAGAACAAAAACAAAGTATAAAAAATAAGGTATTACTCAATAAAGATGTTCTTCAAATCACAACACCATACATGCGTTTTTACGAACTGGAAGCCTTGTGTGCTATAGGCGAACAAGATTATGTGCTGAAAGAAATGAAAGACTATTGGGGCGGAATGTTAAAAGAAGGCGCTACTTCTTTTTGGGAAGAATATAACCCAAACAAAAAAGGAAAAGAACATTTAGAAATGTATGGACGTCCTTATGGAAAAAGCCTTTGCCATGCCTGGGGGTCCAGTCCAATTTATTTGCTTGGGAAATATTATTTAGGAGTAAAACCAACTGCTCCGGGTTATGCTGAATATGAAATCAAACCGAATTTAGGCGGACAGCAATGGATGGAAGGAAAAGTGCCAACCCCAAATGGAGAAGTGGCTTTGTATGTGAGCAAATCTGAGATAAAGGTAAAAGCCTCTGAAGGCGAAGGAAAATTGGTTTTTGAAAGTGCAGGCAAACCAAAAGCGAGTTCAGGGACGATTACGGAATTGGCAAAGAATAAATATCAGTTGATCGTAAAACCGAATGTGGAGTATAAAGTGAGTTATAAAGCGATTTAGTCCTTAGTAATTAGCTCTTAGTATATAGTTTATAACGTCCAGTTTGTCATTTCGACGAAGGAGAAATCTCCACAAGTAGCTCCGCACAGAATGTCACTAATCTTTGTAGAGTTTCTCACGAAGATTTCTCGTTCCTCGAAATGACAAGATTGAAGAATTCAGAAGTCAATAAAAAATAAAAACCAATGTTTTCAAAAAACACAAAATACAATTTCAAATTAAAAACTGCTTTCCTAGCATTGTTTTCAATCTGCATTCAATTTGCAGAAGCACAGAATGCATGGAAACCAGCTTCATTCGAAATTGTAAAATCCAATTATAAAACATTCAAAACGAGTCAGTACGCTCATGTTTTTTCAGGAAGCAAACACAATATAGTTGGTTTGGCTCCGGAATTGCAAGGTTTGACAGGTATTGAACTTCCTTTGGATAAATATAAAAACGGGACAAACTCGCCTTTGCAGTTAAAATTCAAAGAACCCGTTCAGGTTTTAGTAGGGATTTTTCAGGAAAAGAATTCAGAATATCTGCAAGCCGATAAACTTCAAAATGCAAAATTAGTTTTAGAAAATGGAATTACAATCACAGGGTTGGCTCCTGTAAATGTGTATGCCATCGCTTTCGCAAAAGGAACACACACAATTCTGCCAAACGCAAAAGGATTGTTTGCCATTTTGGGAGTAATAAAAAGCAGTCAGCAATTGGTTTCCCGAAACGCCGAATTATTAGACGGAAAGCTTTGGAATCCAACTTATATCATCGAAGGATTCTCCGATGAAAAACCATTATTCGAAATCATTGGCGGAGAAAACAAACCCGTTATAGACGAAGGAATGCCTGGAACAGAAGGGATTCAGGGAGGTTTTGAAGGAGGAAGAGTCGTAAAAGTCGGCGATACTTATCACATGTTTCCAACTGAAAGAGCAGGAGAAAAAGGAGTGGAATATTATTATGACCGTGTAAAAACCAAAATTGGTCACTGGACAAGTAAAGACGCCATTCACTGGAAAAGAGAATCTACCATTTATCAGGCAAGCGGAACTTACGCCGTAACTGAAGATGATAATCCAATGAATGATCGTCGCGGTGCTATTTGGTCTTATATGCCGGTTTTCAACGAAAAAACAAACAAGTGGTACGGCTATTATTTAGCCTATACAGTTCATAAAGAAATTCAGCCAAATCACTCTTTTGGAAGAATCTGGAGATGCGAATCGACTGTAGAAGGCATCAATGGAATTGGCGGACCATACAAAGATATGGGTATCATTATGGAACCGGGATTGGATTCTCAGCCTTGGGAAGGTCGTCAGGGAGTCGCTTCGTTTTTTCCGTATAAAGTGGGAGATAAATATTTCGGATTTTACAGCGGGGCTTATCCATTTGAATCCTGGGCAGATTACCCAAAGAAATCAGGAAAAGGCTGGTTTGTGGCTTTAGCCGAATCCAATAGTCTGGAAGGTCCGTGGACAAGATTGAACAAAGGTTTGGAACCTATAAAAACGATACATCCACAATTTGTCGAAAACCCGATTGTAAGTCAGTTACCAAATGGTTTGTACATCGCTGTTTTTGATGGAGGACCAGAAGGCTGGGGACATCATTTGCCAAATATGATTGGATATACACTTTCAAAAGACGGAATTAATTGGGGAGAAGCGCGCTATTTGCCAATAGAAACCAAAGTAGATAAAACCTGGGATATTATGAGAACACCATTGTGTTTAATTCCTGAAGGCAATGATGTGTACACGATTATCTATAATACAATCGATCTGAAAAAAAGATTTCATCCAACCGGAATGGTAAAAGTAAAACTGAATAAAGAAGTAATGGAATCCCGATTGAAAGAGTTAAAATAGAGCCAAGAGAATAGAATAAAGAAAAAAGAAACTTTGCACCTTCGCATTTGCGATAAACTATCAAGAATAAACCAAAAATGAAAAACTCAATTAAGTATCTCATAATTGCGATTACAGTTGTATTGATCAGCAGTTGTGCTACTACAAAATACAAAAAAAGAGAAATCAACGAAACCGTAATGCAGGAGATTTACAAAGAAATCAAAACGCCTTATAAATATGGTTTGGTAATGGTGCCAACAGACAACTCATACAAAATGGACTGTCCGAGTGTTTTCAGAAAAGATGGAAAATGGTACATGACGTATTTAATTTATGACGGAAGAGGATACGAAACCTGGCTGGCAGAAAGTGACGATTTATTACATTGGAAGCATTTAGGAAAAGTAATGTCTTTCTCAGAAAATGAGAAACACTGGGATGTCAACCAAAAAGCAGGATATATTTCGTTGCAAGATCCAACCTGGGGCGGAAGTTACGAATGGGAAAAATACGATAATAAATACTGGATGAGTTATTTTGGCGGAGACAGTAAAGGTTACGAAGCAGGAGTTTTGTCGATTGGAATGGCTTATACCACAGCATCACCGACAAAGCCACACGAATTTAAGAGATTAGAAAATCCGGTTTTGACACCAAAAGACAAAGATGTAAGCTGGTGGGATAACAGTACGATGTATAAAAACAGTGTGATTCGCGATAAAGAAAAATTGACCGGACATAATTTTATCATGTATTACAATGCCCGTGGTGATAGTATAAATCCGGCAAAAGGAGCAGAAAGAATTGGAATGGCGGTTTCTGACGATATGAAAACCTGGAAACGTTTCGGGAAAAATCCGGTACTGAACAATCATAGAGGAATAACAGGTGATGCTTTCATTCAGAGAATCAACGATACCTGGGTAATGTTTTATTTCGGTGCTTTCTGGACGGGTTGGGATCAGGGCGCTTTTAACCGTTTTGCCGTATCGAACGATTTAATTCATTGGAACGATTGGAAAGGCAACAATTTAATAGAATCATCAGAATCGTATGATAATATGTTTGCTCATAAATCATTTGTTGTAAAACATGATGGCGTTGTCTATCATTTTTACTGTGCGGTAAATAAAGCAGAACAAAGAGGAATTGCAGTTGCCACTTCGAAGGATTTAGGGAAAAGTAAAATGAATTTTGTGGCTCCGCCGGAGAAAAAGAAAAAACAGTAATTGAGTTGAGTGTAAGATGTGAAATGTAAAACATCTTGCGCGGTAATACTCAGCAGGGACAATTGAATCAAATAATAATGAAACAAAATATAAAACCAATGTTATCGTCAAAAACAAAATATAAAAATCCATTTTTCAGATTTCGATTTTCGGCGTATGCATTTTACATTTTACTATTAACATCTTACACAACTCAGGCCCAATCCGTAACAGGAGAACCAGCCGGAGTTCCGGAGCTTCACAAAAAATACGAATTTGCACCTTGGGAAGATCCAACTGTTACAAGTATTAATAGACAGCCATCCAGAGCAACGGCATATTCATACGCAACCGTTGAAGACGCTTTAAAAGATGACAGAACCAAAAGCCGAATCAAAATGCTGAACGGCGATTGGGATTTTAAATATGCTGTAAACTTAAAAGAAGCTTCAAAAGACTTTTACAAAAGCACAGTTTCAGGCTGGGATAAAATTGAAGTCCCATCCAACTGGGAAATGAAAGGCTACGATAACCCGATTTACAAAAGTGCCGTTTATCCTTTTAGACCAATAAATCCGCCTTATATTCCTAAAGATTATAATGGAGTTGGTTCTTACCAACGCAGTTTTACTGTTCCTGAAAACTGGAAAGATATGACTGTGACTTTGCATTTTGGAGCAGTAAGTTCCGGTTTTGAAGTGTGGCTGAACGGAGAGTTTTTAGGCTATGGTGAAGACAGTTTCCTGCCATCCGAATTTGATATTTCACCTTATTTGAAGGCTGGTGAAAATATAGTTTCGGTTCGAGTGATTCGCTGGGCAGACGGTTCATATCTGGAAGATCAGGACCACTGGCGTATGAGCGGGATCCAGCGTGAAGTTTTTATTATGGCTGAGCCAAAACTACGCATTCAGGATTTCTTTGTTCAAACCAAATTAGACAAACAATACACAGATGCGATTTTTAAATTGCGTCCGAAAGTAGAGAATTTAACTGGTGAAAGAGTCAAAGTTAAAGATTATACAATGAACGTTCAGTTGTATGATGCCAATAATATGGCTATGTTCAAAGAACCGCTTCAAAGACCGGTGATTGATTTGATCAACGAAAGTTATCCCCGTCTGGATAATGTGCGTTTCGGATTCTTTCAAGAAACCATTAAAAATCCAAAAAAATGGAGTTCCGAGGAGCCGAATTTATACACGATGGTCATTTCTATAAAAGATAAAAACGGAAATGTTACCGAAGCGAAAAGCTGCAAAGTTGGTTTCCGTTCGATTGAATTTTCGAAAGAAAACGGTAAAATGCTCATCAACGGAAAAGAAACCTATGTGTATGGTGTGAACCGTCACGATCATAATCCAATCCGCGGGAAAGCCGTTACGAGAGAAGATATCAAACAAGATATAACAACCATTAAAAAGTTTAATTTCAACTTTATACGAACAAGTCACTATCCAAACGATCCGTATTTTTATGAATTGTGCGATCAATACGGAATCATGGTAATGGACGAAGCCAATCAGGAAACCCACGGAATTGGCGGAAAATTAGCGAACGATCCAAAATGGACAAATGCTTATTTGGAACGTATGACCCGAATGGTCGAAAGAGATAAAAATCACCCATCGGTAGTAATGTGGAGCTTAGGTAACGAAGGTGGAAAAGGACCGAATCATGCAGCAATGTCAGGATGGGTTCATGATTTTGATATCACACGTCCCGTACATTATGAGCCGGCGCAGGGAAATGCAAAGTTAGATGGATATATCGATCCGCTGGATCCCGGATATCCAAAAACAATCGATCACGCATATCGTTTCGAAAATCCACAGGATGATTCGTATGTGGATATGGTCAGCCGTTTTTATCCAGGCGTTTTCACTCCGAAATTTTTAGTAGATCAAAAGAAAGATACTCGTCCGATTATTTTCGTTGAATATTCTCATGCCATGGGGAATTCAGTTGGAAATTTAAAAGAATTGTGGGATGAATTCCGTTCGCTTCCAAGAGTTATCGGAGGCTGTATTTGGGAATTCAAAGATCAGGGATTAGTGAAATTCGATTCCAGATCTGGTCAGAATTATTTTGCTCATGGCGGAGATTTTGGCGAAAAATACCATGATGGGAATTTTAATACTAAAGGAATTGTAGATTCTAACGGAAAACCAAAAGGTTCGATTTTTGAGAATAAATGGGTGTATCAGCCAGCGATTTCAACTTTAAACGGAAATCAGTTAGAAATAAAAAACCGTCAGGCGGTTAAATCATTGGAAGGTTATATTCCGGTTCTAAAAGTGTTGGAAAACGGAAATGTAATCAAAATACAGATTTTAAAACCTTTCAATTTAGAGGCAGGACAATCAACAACTTTAAATGTAAGTCAGTATCTGCCAAAGATGAAAGCGGATGCGGAATACATTTTGAATATTGAATTCCAACTTTCAAAAGATGAACTTTGGGCTTCTAAAGGTTACGCTGTTGCGGAAGATCAATTTTTGCTAAAAAAGAAAGAAGTCGTTTTAGAATCTAAAAAAGGAAATCTAAATGTTTCGGAATCGGATTCTGATTTAAACATCAAAGGAAAAGCTTTCGATATCAAAATTAATAAAGTAAACGGTGCCTTGAGTTCGTATATTTTTAATGGAGAGGAACAGGTTTTTGCACCGTTGCTTCCCAATTTCGTAAGACCGCTTACGGATAATGACAAGCGCGGATGGAAATCACAAAAGCTTTTGAAACAATGGTACAAAGCAAAACCAAAGTTGACGAATATCAAAATAGATCAGTCAACTGCGGAAATTAAAATCACAAGCGATTACGAAATTATAAAAGACAGCGCGAGCGTAAATATAGTCTACAATATCAGCCCAGACGGAACAATCAAAGTCGATTACAGTTTAAAAGCGTCAAACAAATTGCCAAACATTCCAAAAATCGGAATGCAGATGGGCGTTCAAAGAAAATTCGATCAGATTTCGTGGTACGGAAAAGGAGAATTAGAGAATTACAGTGACAGAAGTTTTGGCTCGTTTGTTGGTAAATATTCGCTTCCAATTAATGATTTTATCGAGCATTACCCAAAACCGCAAGAAAACGCAAATCGTTGTGACGTAAGATGGATGGCAATGAGTACTCCGCTGAAAAACAACGGATTTTTAGTTGTAAACGATACCAAAGTTTTAAGCATGAGCGCTTGGCCTTATACTCAGGAAAATCTAAGTGCAGCTACTCATACATATGAATTAAAAGACCCTGGATTTTTGACCGTGAATATTGATTTAATTCAAATGGGAGTTGGAGGAAACGACAGCTGGACGTTAGTCGCTCAGCCAATTGAGCAATATCAGATAAAGTCAGGAGATTACCAGTATAGTTTTTATTTGACACCTTTCAGCGGTTCTAAAAATGAATTGGAAAGTAGTTTGAAGAAATTTAAATATTAAGTTATAGTAACAATAATGCCTAGCAAAAAACAAACTTTTCTTTTTAAAACAGACTTTCGACTTTCGACTTTACGACTTTTGACTGTCTTTTTGTTACTTCTTGTGGGATTCCTTTCCGCACAGGAAGTCCATAAAAAAGAATCATTTCAGCCAACATTAGAATCCTCAAAATCTTGGGTGTATTGGTATTGGATGAAATCAGCCTATTCCAAACCCGGAATTACAGCCGATTTAGAAGCGATGAAACAAGCCGGAATTGCAGGCGCCTATTTAATGACGATCAAAGGTCCGGCCAATCCACCACTGATAGATCCGCCAATTTTACAGCTGACACCTGAATTTTGGGATATGATTCATTGGGCTTTTAAAGAAGCAGATCGTTTAGGTTTGAAACTGGCTTTTCATGGAGCAGACGGATTTGCCGTTGCTGGCGGGCCGTGGATTACGCCTGAGATGTCAATGCAAAAAGTAGTGTGGTCGACAACTGAAATTTTAGGAGGAAAAAAAGTCATTTCAAAACTACCAGTTCCTGAGCATTACAAAGACTATTATAAAGACATCTCGACCTTTGCTATTCCGATAAAAGAATATCAAACCAATTCGCAAATACAATTACCAAAAGTTACAACATCAAATAATACAGATGCTTCATTTTTGGCTGATCCTAAAAAAGAAGAAAATTTCAAGTTTGCAGATGCAGGCTGGATTCAGTACGAATTTGCTCAGCCTTTTACCTGCAAATCGATTGTAATTGAAACCAAAGGAAGAGATTATCAGGCACAGCGTTTAATTGTGGAAGTGAGTGATGACGGAGTTCATTTTAAATTCCACGAAAGACTGATTGCACCACGTCACGGCTGGCAGGATATGGATTTTGTGAATACACATACGATTACTCCTGTAACAGCAAAATATTTCAGATTTGTATATGATCCAAAAGGAACAGAACCAGGTGCAGAAGATTTGGATTTTGCAAAATGGAAACAAAACCTGAAAGTGAGTAAAATTACACTTTCGAATCAGTCCTTAATCAATAATTACGAAGGAAAATCAGGAGCAATTTGGCGTCTGACTCCAGAAACAACAGAGAAACAAATTCCGAATTCAGAAGCATTCAAAAAATCAGAAATTGTCAATATCTCCAATTTTGTTGATGCAGATGGAAATCTGAACTGGAAAGCCCCAAAAGGGAAATGGAAAATTATCCGAATGGGACATACTTCTACAGGACACGAAAATGCAACGGGCGGAGCAGGAAAAGGATTAGAAGTAGATAAATTTAATCCGGAATTGATTCGTTTTCAGTTGGATCATTGGTTTGGTGAAGCCGTTCGTTCGGCTGGTCCAGAATTAGCTTCAAAAGTTTTAGAAATTTTGCATTTTGACAGTTGGGAATGTGGAAGCCAAAACTGGTCTTCGGTTTTTCAGGCAGAATTTAAAAAGAGACGTGGTTACGATATTGTAGAATATCTGCCTGTAATGGCTGGAATCCCAATAGAAAGTGCCGATTTCTCAGAGAAAGTTTTATACGATGTTAGAAAAACAATTGGCGATTTAGTAGCCGATAATTTCTACGGAACTGTAGCTCAGATTGCCAAAGAATATAAAGTTAAATTGAGTTCAGAAAATGTCGCCCCAACAATGATGAGTGATGCTTTATTGCATTATAAATATGTTGATTATCCAGGTGGTGAATTTTGGTTGAAAAGTCCAACACACGACAAACCTTTTGATATGGTTGATGCTATTTCGGGCGGACATATTTACGGGAAAGATATTATTCAGGCAGAATCTTTTACCGCTTTGCGAATGGATTGGGACGAACATCCCGGAAATCTAAAAACTACAGCAGACCGCAATTACGCTTTAGGAATCAATCGTTTATTTTATCACGTTTTTGTACATAATCCGTGGACAGATAGAAAACCGGGAATGACTTTAGATGATATTGGAACTTTTTTCCAAAGAGACCAAATCTGGTGGAAACCGGGAAAAGCTTGGTTTGATTATTGTCAAAGAGTGCAATTTCAGTTGCAAAAAGGAAAACCGGTAATTGATCTGGCGGTTTTTATTGGCGAAGACTTTCCTTCACGCTCTTTTGTTCCGGATCGATTGGTGCCATTTATTCCAAATGTCTTTGGAAAAGAAAGATTGGAAAGCGAGAAAATCCGTTTAGAGAATGAAGGTCAGCCAACTGCAAAAATGCCGAAAGAAGTAACCTATTCTAAAAATATAACGGATTTATCACAATGGATTAATCCCTTAAACGGTTATCAATACGACTCCTTCAATGCCGATGTTTTAATCAACAGAGCAAAAGTTCAGAACGGAAAAGTAACGTTTGATGGTGGAATCGAATATGGCGCTTTATTCTTTCCGGGAAGTCATAAAATGGCACCAAATAAGATTTTGTCTTTGGCTTCCGCCGAAAAAATGCTGCAATTGCTAAAAGACGGAGCAACAATTTTTGTAGATGAAAAACCAACTATTCAGCCGGGAATTCAGTCAGAAACCGATCAGAAGAAATGGCGGAATGTAATGGATGAAATTTGGAATAACGCTAATTCATCTTCATGGAAAATTGGAAAAGGAACAGTTGTCAAATTACCTTATTTAGGAAATGATTTTGCTTCAATAGGAATTACGCAGGACATTTATTTTCCAAATTTAAACAGAGCCGATTCAGAAACTATTGCCTACACACACCGAAAAGCAGAAAATGAAGATTTATATTTCCTTTCGAATCAAAAGAATGAAAAAAGAACATTTGATGCTTCTTTTAGAATAGCAGGAAAAGTTCCGCAATGGTACAATCCGGTGACTGATAAAACGACAACTTTAGCCAATTGGAAAATAGAAAACGGAAGAACAATTGTTTTGATAACTTTAGATGCCAACGAATCCGGTTTTGTGATTTTTAAAGAAGAAACGAAAGATGTTTTAGCCCAAGGAAAATCTTCTGAATTTGAAAAAGTTCAGGTTTTAGATGAAAATTGGGAACTTCAGTTTGATCCGGAATTCAAAGGTCCAAAAGAAGTGGTAAAAACTAATAAACTTTTTGACTGGAGCACTTCTGAAAACGATCAGATTAAATATTATGCTGGAACTGTAGTTTATAAAAAAGAATTCAATTGGAAATGGAAATCCAATGAGAAAATTTGGCTGGATTTAGGAATAATGGCCAATATGGCCGAAATGTCAATCAACGGAAAAGATTGTGGAACGCTTTGGACTTTTCCTTTTAAAACGGATATTTCAGAAGCATTGAAAAAAGGTAAAAATACGATTGTCATCAAAATCACCAATACTTGGGCAAACCGTTTAATAGGCGATCAAAAACTGCCAAAAGAAGAAAGATTAACATGGACAACAGCGCCATTTAGATTGGAAGGGAATCCGTTGTTGAAAGCGGGATTATTAGGACCAGTTATAATTTTAAAGGAGAAATAAATGTTAGCCACGAATTCATGAATTTTTTATTAATCTGAATTTGAAAATAATTCGTGAATTCGTGGCGAAAAAAAATATAATATGAAAAAATCAATTATTGCATTATTAACGATTTTAGCAAGTTTTCAAATTAATGCCAAAATTAAACTCCCTGCATTGTTTACCGACAATATGATGCTGCAGCAAAAATCCAACGCACCAATTTGGGGCTGGGCAGAAAAGAATGCAAATGTCATGGTTAAAACATCATGGAATTCTAAAATCTACAAAACAAAAGCCGATGCTTCCGGTAAATGGAAAACAGAATTACAGACACCAATTGCCGGCGGACCTTTTACCATTGAAGTTACGGAAGGAAACGAAAAAGTAACCATCAAAAATATTTTGATTGGCGAAGTCTGGCTTTGTTCCGGGCAATCGAATATGGAAATGCCTTTGAAAGGTTTTCAGGGACAGCCGGTTAAAAGCGGAAATGAAATTATTGTAAGATCAACTAATAAAAACATTCGTTTAATTACGATTCCGCGTGCAACGGTTTTAGAGCCATTACAGGATTTTGAAGGAAAATGGGAAGTTGCATCGCCTAAATCAACTTCAAATTTTAGCGCAACAGCATGGTATTTTGGTTCAATGTTACAGGAAGTTTTAGATGTTCCGGTGGGATTGATTCACGTTTCTTACGGAGGTTCGAGTATGGAAGCCTGGATGAATCAGGAAATGCTGAAAGATTTTGCAAGTGCCAAAATTCCGACCACAAAAGAAGAATTGGCAAAAGACCCAAATCGTGTTCCGACGACTTTGTTTAACGGAATGCTTTCGCCGGTTATTGGTTACGGAATCAAAGGTTGCATTTGGTATCAGGGAGAATCGAATTATGAAAGAGCAAATGAATATACCGCTTTAATGAAGAAAATGGTAAGCAGTTGGAGAACGTTGTGGAATCAGGGAGAATTTCCTTTTTATTTTGCTCAAATAGCACCTTTTAATTACGCTTCATTTCATCCAAAAGATTATTTAGAAAAATACAATTCAGCTTATTTGAGAGAGGCACAGTTTAAGGCTTCAAAAGAAATTCCGAATTCAGGAATGGCAGTTTTAATGGACGTTGGTGAAGAAAATAATATTCACCCAATGGACAAAGAAAAAGGAGGGAATCGACTGGCGTTCCAAGCTTTGGCAAGAAGTTATGGAATTGAAGGTTTCGAATTCGAAAGTCCGAAATACAAATCAATGGAAATAAAAGACGGCGCTGTAACGGTTTCTTTTGATGATGTTGCTAACGGAATCACGACTTACGACAAAGAGGTTTTAGGTTTTGAAATTGCTGGTGAAGACAAGGTTTTTTATCCGGCTAAAACCGTTGTTAGAAGAAAATCAGTGGTTTTGACTTCTGATAAAGTTACAAAACCAGTTGCGGTAAGATATTTGTGGAAAGATTTCGCAAAAGCTGAATTGTTTAGCGCGAGCGGATTGCCGGTTTCTTCATTTAGAACAGACGAGTGGTAATTAATAATTATAAGTTATGAGTTATGAGTTATGAGTTTCCACATAGTCTGTCATTTCGACGAAGGAGAAATCTTCGCAAGTAACTCGACAAAGATTTGAACCTAGCATGATGATTGTTTGGGACGCTTAATTTATAACTCTCGCAGATTTGGCAGATTTTGGAGATAAAAATAAATCTGCTTAATCAGCTAAATCTGCGAGAGAAAATTAAAAATAGATACCTACAAGGTTTTGAAAACCTTGTAGGAAAGAAAACCATGAGAAATACTATACTAATACTACTTTTCTTCACAACGCTTTGCCTTAAAGCGCAAATTCCTGTGCTTGATAATTACAATCAAATCTGGAATACACAAAGCAACAATTCATCAGAATCGATGCCTTTAGGAGGTGGAGATATCGGGATGAACGTCTGGGTAGAAAAAGGAGATTTGTACTTTTATTTTTCTCGAAGCGGGACTTTCGATGAACATAATACTTTATTGAAATTAGGTCGTATAAAAATTACTCTAACGCCAAATCCGTTTGAGGGAAAAGACGGTTTTCGTCAGGAATTAAAACTGAAAGAAGGTTGTGTTTTGGTTGGTCAAAACGATACCAAAATCAAACTTTGGGTTGATGTTTTTAAACCAATAATTCATGTTGATTTAGAAAGTAAAAGTCCGTTGAAAATGACGGCTTCTTATGAAAGCTGGCGTCATCAGAACCGTATTTCAAAAGGAAAAGAAAATAATGCCAATTCTTATAAATGGGCACCTCAGGGAGATCTAATCATTTTTAAAGATTCGATTGCTTTTGAAAATAACGGACTTAAATTCTACCATAGAAATCGAGAACAGACTGTTTTTGATGTCGCTGTAAAACAACAAAAAATGGAATCGGTTAAAGATCAAATGATGAATCCAATTGCCAATTTGACTTTCGGTGGATTCATGAAAGGAGATAATTTAAAACCGGATGGAACATATCTTGGAAAATATCAGGATACCGATTTCAAAGGTTTTAATTTAACGAGCATAAAACCTTCAAAAAAGCATTCTTTAGAAATTTACTTAAACACCATTCAATCTGATTTTTCAACTTGGAATAACGGATTGAAAAGCTTAATTGCTGAAAATAAAAATACAGCAAAACAATCGGAGAAAAACACAATAAAATGGTGGAACAATTTCTGGAACCGCAGTTTTATTTTTACACAAAAAAATCAATCGACTGCCAAAGATTCGGTGTATCAAATCGGGCAGAACTACCAATTGTTCCGTTACATGCTCGGATGCAATGCCTACGGAAAATATCCAACCAAATTCAATGGTGGATTGTTTACAGTTGATCCCGTTTTTACCAATCCCGATTTGAATTTCACACCTGATTTCAGGAATTGGGGAGGCGGAACAATGACAGCCCAAAATCAAAGGTTAGTGTATCATCCGATGGTAAAAAGCGGTGATTTTGATATGATGAAATCACAGCTTGATTATTATTTGAGCATTCAGAAAAATGCTGAATTAAGAAGTAAAGTCTATTGGAACCACAATGGAGCATCTTTTACCGAACAATTAGAAAATTTTGGTTTGCCAAATCCTACAGAATACGAATGGAAACGTCCAGTAGATTATGATCCGGGAATGGAGTATAATGCGTGGCTCGAATATGAATGGGATACGGTTTTTGAATTCTGCCAGATGATGTTGAAGCAGAAAGAATATGCAGGAGAAGATATTCAGAAATACAATCCATTCATTATTAGCTGTCTTCGTTTTTTTGACGAACACTATCAATATTTAGCTAAGAAAAGAGGTAGAAAAGCTTTGGATGGGAATGGACATTTAGTACTGTTTCCGGGTTCTGCTGTCGAAACGTACAAAATGACCAACAATGCCAACAGTACTATTTCTGCATTGAAAATAATTACGGAAAGTCTTTTAAACCTTTCTGAAAAAGAATTGTCCAAAGAAGACGGTGAATACCTCAAAAGTTTTCAAACCCGAATTCCGCCTTTGAATTTTGGACAGATTGAAAATCATAAAGTGCTGCTTCCGGCAAAAACCTGGGAACGCATAAATAATACCGAAGTGCCACAATTGTATCCGGTATATCCGTGGGGAATTTACGGAGTTGGAAAATCCGATTTAGAAACGGCTTTGAATACATGGAAATACGATTCGGATGCAATAAAATTCAGAAGTCATATCGGCTGGAAACAGGATAATATATTTTCGGCAAGATTAGGCTTAACCGAAGAGGCAATGAAATATAATCTGTTGAAGATGTCCAATTCAGAACGACGTTTCCCTGCATTTTGGGGTCCCGGATTTGACTGGGTTCCGGACCACAACTGGGGAGGTGCCGGAATGATTGGCATGCAGGAAATGCTTTTGCAGGAAGCCAACGGAAAAATCTATCTTTTTCCGGCCTGGCCAAAAGAATGGAATGTGCATTTTAAATTGCATGCAGCACAAAATACAACCGTGGAAGCGGAAATGATAAACGGCGAGTTGAAGGTCCTCAAAGTAACTCCCGAAGAAAGAAAAAAAGACATTATAAATCTGTTAGGGATTTCAATAGAAGAAAAGAAAAAACTAAACTAACTAGTACCGATCAAATGATAAAGAAATTATTTAGCACAGCTGCATTGGCAATGCTTTTAACAGCCAATGGGCAGGCACAGAATAAGCAAATTGTAAAAGTCGATTTTGATTTTTTTCAGAGAAGACTGGAAGAAGTTCATGCTCCGGGTTATGACTCATGGGTTGTAAATGAAATGAAAGAAGACCAAAAAACTTTTAATGGTTTAACATTTAAGTTAAAAGGAAATTTTACTTCTAAATGGTATAAAGTGGGAATGAATGCCCCTTATTATAACAGATTAGGCAGTGACGGTCTGGTTACAGCCGAAAATCTGGAATTAAAAATCAGTGGATTAAAGCCTGGAAAACATACGCTTCTGACGTTTCATAATGCTTTTGATGTCATTACAGGAAAAACATTTTCACCAATAAAAATATTTGTAAACGGAAAATTGGCAGAAACTGTGAATGCCAGCCAGAGAGCCAATGCGAAGGCTGATGCTTCTATGGCATATATTTCTTTTAATGCTGTAAAATCGAAAGAAGTTGTTATACGTTTTGAAATTGATCCTACCACAAATCCGGATATTGTTAAGCAGATTGTAATTAATGGTTTTGAAATTGATACGCCGAACTTAATGAATCAGGCGCGTTCTCCGAAACCGGAAAATGCAAACGAACATGTTGTTACAGTTGATAAAAAGGTTTTGTTGGAATGGGAAGCTTCAAAAAATGCGGTGGCGCATAAATTGTTTTTTGGAGAAGATAAAAATGCTGTTGCTAATGCTACTGAATCTTCAAAAGAATTTAAAGGAAAATTAACTGACAGAACATTTTCAGTTTCTGATTTATACAGTGGTTCCTCTTATTACTGGCGAGTTGACGAGGTAGATGCTAAAGGAAATGTAACTTTAGGAAATGTGTGGTCGTTTAAACCTGCTCAACTGGCTTTTCCGGGAGCAGAAGGTTATGGGCGTTTTGCAGTTGGAGGCCGTGGCGGAAAAGTGGTTGAAGTAACCAATCTTAATGATGACGGACCGGGAAGTTTGCGTGATGCTATCAATCAGGAAATCGGACCGAGAACTATTGTGTTTAATGTTTCTGGTAACATTCAGTTGAAATCGAGATTAGTGGCCAATCAACCTTATATTACTATTGCGGGACAAACAGCTCCGGGCGAAGGAATTACCATTAGCAGAGCACCCCTTGGGTTGACAGGAAATGATGGTGTTGTTCGATTCTTAAAAGTAAGAATTGGTGGTGGAACGACTTTTGACGGAATGGGATTAACGGGTGCTGATTACAGTATAATTGACCATTGTTCAATCAGCTGGACAATTGACGAATCATTCAGTTCAAGAGGAGCACATCATATTTCGTTACAAAGAACTTTAATTTCAGAAGCCCTGAACGTTGCCGGACACGATAAATACGAAGCAGGAAAAATGCACGGATATGCAGCAACAATTGGTGGTGATATTGGAAGTTTTCACCACAATTTACTGGCACACAATTATGGACGTAACTGGAGTATTGGTGGTGGTTTAAGCGGTGACGGATTTTATACCGGAAGAATTGATATTCGAAACAATGTCGTTTACAACTGGGGAAAAAGAACTACTGACGGTGGAGCAAACGAAGTTAATTTTGTGAACAATTACTACAAACCTGGTGCTTCAACAGATATTTTTGTAGCACTAAATGCACAACACGAAGGAGTCGGAAAAGGAATGCAGCGTTATTTCTTTGATGGAAATGTAATGCCGGGATACTTCGATGAGAAATCTCAGGATAAGGGAAGAAAAATGACCGTTACCAATAAAGAAATTGTAGAATACGAAACGTTTGTAGATAAGCCTTTCTTCGAATCTTATGTAAATACGGAATCAGCAAAAGGAGCTTATAAAAATGTACTTTCGGATGTTGGTGCGAATCAGCCTTTTTTTGATAAACACGATAACCGAATCATAGAGGAAACTTTAAAAGGAACTTTTACTTATAAAGGAAGCAAAAGCGGTTTAGGAGGTATGATCGATAACGAATCAGATGCGGGTGGATGGCCTGAGTTTGCTTCAGAAACACGTCCTGCAGACTGGGATACCGATCATGATGGATTGCCGGACTGGTGGGAAAAAGTGTTTAGTTTAAACGAAAATTCCAAAGCAGGAGATTTTTCAGATGCGAATTTAGATTTAGATGAAGACGGATTTACGCAATTAGATAATTATTTAGACTGGATGGCACAGCCGCATTTCTTTATAAAATCGGGTGAGAAAACAGTTTTAAATGCTGCAGACTATTTTAAAGGTTACGAAACAACTCCGGTATTTACTTTTTCCGATCTTACTAATGGGAGAGTAGTCTTAAAAGGAAAAGAAGTTCAGTTTACGCCTATTGAACCAGGGTTAGCATCTTTTGTATTAACAGTTAAAGATGCAGATGGCGATACAATGAGCCGTAAAATTAATTTCCTTGTGAAATAATAGAAAGGTTTGAAGCAGATTTGATTTAAGAAATTTGCTCAGATTTCAATTTAAAAGCAAAAAAATAATCCGCCAAATCTGCTAAATCTGCGAGAAAAATTAACCTCCCGCAGATTCAGCAGATCAGGCAGATAAAAAATTATATCAAATGAAAAAGCACATTATCATATCGTCTTTATTCCTTTCAACAGTAATTTTTGCCCAAAACAAAGGTTTGGTAGCCAATTCTGAAAGCCCTTATTCTAAATTACAGAGTGTAGGTTTGCAGGATGTAAAATGGACAAACGGTTTTTGGAAAGAACAATTTGATGTTGAAACCCAGAATACATTACCTTATATGTGGGACTTGTATCATAATGATGAGGTTTCGCACGCTTACAAAAATTTTGAAATTGCAGCTGGAGAAAGCAAGGGAACTTTCAAAGGACCATCTTTTCATGATGGCGATTTTTATAAGATTTTTGAAGGTATGGCAGCGACTTACGCTGTTACAAAGGATAAAAAACTCGATGCCCAAATGGATAAAGCCATTGCACTTTTCGCGAAAGCACAGCGAAAAGACGGCTATCTGCATACACCTGTTCTAATCGATGAACGCTGGGGAACGCTTGGACCCGAAGAAGTGAAAAAACAATTGGGTTTCGAAAAATACAATATGGGGCATTTGATGACGGCGGCCTGTATTCATTACCGGGCGACAGGGAAAACTAATTTCTTAAACATTGCCAAAGGCGTTGCCGATTTTCTATATGATTTCTACAAAAAAGCTTCACCGGAATTGGCAAGAAATGCAATTTGTCCATCTCATTATATGGGAATTGTCGAAATGTACCGCACTACTAAAAATCCAAAATATCTGGAATTGGCCAATAATCTTATTGACATTAGAGGAACTACCGATGACGGAACCGATGATAATCAGGACAGGATTCCGTTCAGACAGCAGACAACTGCTATGGGGCATGCTGTGCGAGCTAATTACCTGTACGCAGGTGTAGCGGATTTGTATGCAGAAACCGGTGAGAAAAAATTATTGGATAATCTGGAATCTATTTGGGATGATGTAACGTATAGAAAAATGTACATAACAGGTGCCTGTGGTTCTTTGTATGACGGGGTTTCTCCAGACGGAACTTCGTATAATCCAACCGATGTGCAAAAAATTCATCAGGCCTACGGAAGACCTTTCCAATTGCCAAACGCTACAGCTCATACTGAAACTTGTGCCAACATTGGAAATGTGTTGTGGAACTGGAGAATGCTGCAGATTACAGGAGATGCTAAATATGCAGATATTGTAGAACTGGCTTTGTATAACAGTGTGTTGTCCGGAATCAGTCTGGAAGGTACAGCATTCTTTTATAACAATCCGCTGAATGTTTCCAAAGATTTGCCTTTTAAACAAAGATGGAGCAAAGAACGCGAAGGTTATATCGCTTTGTCAAACTGCTGTGCGCCAAACGTAACCAGAACGATTGCTGAGGTAAGCAATTATGCATACAACTTTTCGAAAGAAGGTTTATATGTGAATTTATACGGAAGTAATAATCTGAATTCAACAACACTTGCAGGAGAAAAAATTGAAATCGAACAACAGACGAATTATCCATGGGATGGAAAAGTTACTTTGAAAATTATAAAAGCTCCGAAAGAGGCATATGCTTTTTTATTGAGAATTCCGGGCTGGAGCCAGGTGGCGACAATTTCAGTTAACGGTAAAAATATAAATGAGGCCATAGCTTCAGGTTCGTACCAAAAAATAGCACAAAAGTGGAAAAAGGGAGATGTCATCGAATTGAATATCCCGATGCCGGTCGAATTGATGCAGGCAAATCCATTGGTAGAAGAAGTAAAAAATCAGGTTGCCGTAAAAAGAGGACCAATTGTATATTGTTTAGAATCGAATGAACTTCCGGCAAATACAAAAGTGAATGATGTGATTTTGGATGTTAATTCTAAATTCACCACCGATTTTATTAAAGTTCATGACAGACAATTGTTAAGTATAACTGCCGGTTCATCAATAAATAATGATGCTTCCTGGGATAAAAAGCTGTACAAACCGCTTTCAGCAAAAGACAGCAAAGAATACACTGTGAAATTAATTCCTTATTTTGCGTGGGGAAATCATGGCAAAGGCGAAATGTCTGTTTGGTTGTCGCATTAAAGAACGAAATATAAATGATTAAAAATAAATATTTCTATTAGAATTATTAGCGTTCGAATCCGGATGTAAGAATGTATTTTCCTCAAAAGAAAAGCTATAAAAAAGTATCAATGATGAGCGTGTAATGCAGGTAGCGATACTATGTAATCACGCTTTTTCAATTGACGGTTAAAAAATAATACCCCTTCCGAATTAAGAACTGAATGAACCAGATAATTTCAAGTAAGTTATGAATTCAACATTTAATATTAAATTAACAAATTAAATCTTAAAATAATTTAATTTTATTTAAGAAATGTTTTATATTTTTGCTTTTTTGGCATAAATTATAGCATATGAATATCTTAAAATTGAATTTTTTAAAAGTTTTTCTTCTGGCAGCTACTCTGTCCTTAAGTTTGGTTTATAACTATAATTTTGATTTTTGGATTCGTAAAGAGTATGACTATTACCAATTATTTTCCGTTCTTTTATTTACTATAGTTCTTTTTGTATTCTCAAAAGGACCTTTGAAATTAGGTAAAGTTGATATAGCTGTTATTTCAATTTTAATATTTTTGTTATTATCACGTGCCTCGAGACTTACTTCCTTTAATGAAATACATATCCTAAACACAGTTTCGCTAATTCTTTATTACATTTCAGTAAAAACAATTCATTTAAGGAAAGAAGATTTTATAACCTATTATAATTTTATTATTGGCATAGGAATTTTTTTGTCAGCATATAGTTTGTTTGAACTTTCAGGATATATTCCTTCGTATAATTCCTTTTGGAATATGTTGGGTAATTTTCCCAATCCGGCACCTTTGGGCGGTTTTGTCGCAGTTGTTTTGTTAATGGTAATTAATGAATTGCTTCAAAAAGAAATTCTAAAAAAACACCTAAAATTAGTAGTCTATATTTTAATTGCAATACTATTATTGATTGTCCTTATTAAAAGTGGGTCACGCGCAGCACTATTATCTTTAATAGTTTCTGTACTTATTTTACTACTGTGTAAAAGAGTTATAGAATGGAAAAATTTAAAATACATTATTTTTATTGGATTGCCTATTTTATGTTTTATCTTTTTTTATAAGGGAACAGATTCTGTTTATGGGAGATTGCTGATATGGAAAATTTCATTTATATCCTTTTTTGAAAATCCATATACGGGTACAGGGTATGGTTTTTTTGGTGTTGATTACCTTAATTTTCAAGCCAATTATTTTATGAATGGAGGGACCAACCAGGAGATTTTATTGGCAGGAGCTACTGAACAAACTTTTAATGAGTTTTTGAAATTTATAATTGAAAATGGGGTCTTAGGAATACTACTTGTTCTGGGATGTTGTTTTTGGATTTTAAAATCTAATACTAACTTTCATAATTACATAAAGAGAAATTCATCAGTAGTGTCGTTTTCCTTATATTCTGTTATATTGATTTTTGCACAATTCTCATATCCTCTGCAATTTTTACCATTCAAATTACTTTTGTTAAATCAAATAGGTTTGCAGAAATATACACCTTTATTAGTAAATTTTAAAGTAAAGGTAAATTTTCAAAAAATATTATTTTGTCTGATGTGTTGTTTGATATTTTTTGCAAGCAATTATCAATACAAAGGTTTCAGGGCTTGGAAAGAAGCAAGTGAATTGCAATTTTCTGATCCGGATTCATCCAGTGCCCTTTATGCGTTAGCTTCCAGTCGTTTAGATCATGATGCCGCATTTTTATCTGACTATGCGAATGTTTTAAAAGAAAAAAAAACTCAACTAGCCTTAGTTTACTATAAAAAAGCAAAACGACTTGCAAGTTTTCCAGGATTGTATAAAAAAACAGCTCAGCTAAATGAGAATCTTGGGAACTATAAAAGTGCAGAAGCAGATTATTTAAAAATTCATTTCATTTCTCCGCATTTGTTTTTACCATTAGAGCAGTTATTAGATTTTTATAACAGAAGAGGGGATAAAAAAAAATCTAATTATTATGCAAAGAAAATACTTGAAACGAGTATTAAAATTCCAAGTGCAGAAGTGATGAGAATTAAGCATAAAGCTAAGAATCAATTAAACTTTCACTAAACTATATATTAATCTTAAACCAAAAAAATTATGATGAGAAATTTAAAATTTTTGACACTACTTTCTTTATTACTACTATCGTTCTCCTGTGCGGTTGATAAAGTAGAAAAAGATGAAACTCAAATTACGAATCTCGAGAATGTGTGGGTATACGATGGAGAGAGTGTCATTCTAAAAAATGTCATAGCCGATTTAAAAAAAGGTGAATACCGTGAATCATTAGAGAGAAGACTGTCTAAAAATGAAGTAATGTGGCAGGAAGCAAAATTCTTATTAATCGATGGTAAGAAAAGAATTCTTGTGCCTTTTTTGAGTACAGACAAAGAGAATGTAATAGGTGTATTGGCACTCGTTAAAGACGATAAAGGGAAAATTACTTTTGATATGACTTCTCGTACCCAATTAAAATCCAAAACCAACAAACTTCCTTTTTGGAATAAAGGTACCTGGATGGGATATTTTATGGCTCTGGATAGAAGTATTTTGGGTATAAAAAATGGAAATCCAGGTTTGGTTCAACGAAAAGCAAGTGAAGAAAAGTTATCTGAAATGTTTGGAACGGCTACTGCCAAATCACTAAAAACTTGTGTTCAACGCTTTGCAGGTTCTTTTTATGTAGCATTCTACTCAGCAGAAGAGGAATGCGATGCGGAACTTGAATCAACAAATTGTTATTATGTAACCTCAGCAGTTCTACTTCCTGTATATGAGGAGGTATGTTGGGAGGATGATCAACCTGCTCCGGAACTACCTCCTTTACCTGATCCAGTTATTGATAACCCTGTTTATCCAATACATTACAACAATATAAATTTTTCACTAGGTGGTTTCCTGGGATATGTAAAAGAAGAAACATATGAAATAAGTTCTCCAATTATTTACAGTAATAATTATGAAGAAGGCTGTAAGACGAATGTTAAAATTGTAACTAATGTTTTTACTTTTAATATTGAAATAGATCAGCTGCGTAATAAAAATTCTGGCACTCCATTTTATTATGTAAACGGTGTGTCTCCTTCTCCACTATCTTTTTTTTCATTTTGGGTAGATTCTACTAATGCAGATCATTGGATTGAATCATATAATAATTATGTACAAAATTCAATTTCAATAGTAGAATATAAAGGAGAGAACAGGTATAAAGTTAATGGAGGCGCAATGTTATATAGTGTTCCTGTCAAATACAAAATTGAAATTAATTCTCTGACAGGAGAAATTTTATCAATTTCAAGAATCGAAGATTAAAGATGTTAAATTTTTTGTATTAACCAGTTGGTGTAATTGTAAACTAAGATTTTAGCTAAAATAAGAGCATTAACATTGACTCATTATAATAAATTCATATTTGATGGATTTAATAATATTAAAAATCAAACAATTTGCAGATAAATATTTAATTATTAATATTTTGAATAAAAAAACATGAGAAATTTAAAATTTTTGACAGTACTTTCTTTATTACTGCTATCGCTCTCCTGTGCGGTTGATAAAGTAGAAAAAGAAGAAACTCAAATTACAAATCCTGAGAATGTCTGGGCATACGCTGGCGAAAGTGCTATTCTGAAAAATGTCATAGCAGATTTAAAAAGCGGTGAACACCGTGAATCACTAGAAAGAAGACTGTCTAAAAATGAAGTATTATGGCAGGAAGCAAAATTCTTATTAATAAATGATAAGAAAAGAATTCTTGTGCCTTTTTTGAGCACAGACAAAGAGAATGTATTAGGGGTATTGACATTGGTTAAAGATGATAAAGGAAAAATTACTTTTGATATGACTGCTCGTACCCAGCTAAATTCAAAAAGCAACAAACTTCCATTTTGGGATAAAGGTACATGGATGGGGTACTTTATTGCATTAGACAGAAATATTTTAGAGATAAAGAATGGAAATCCAGGATTGGTTGAGCGAAAGGCAAGTGAAGAAAAGTTATCTGAAATGTTTGGAGCATCTACTGCTAAATCACTTAAAACTTGTAGACAACAGTTTTCAGGTTATTACGCTACGTTTTATTATGTAGAGGAAACTTGTGAAGGGGCAGGAGAATCAACAACTTGTTTGGAACTTACTCATGTTGTTTTAGTTCCTGTGTACGAAGAGATATGCTGGGAGGATGGACAACCTGCTCCCCAACTTCCAGAACTACCTGCTTTAACAAATCCATCTTATCCATATCCAGAGCCTTTAGCGGATGTTGGTTATCGTAACATGTTTTTTTCAAGGCTTGGCTTCTTAAGTTATGTTAATTCAGAAACGTTTTCTATAGGTTCACCAGTAATCACTAATATAGATGGGGAAGAGTGTACAACAAACGTTAGAATTGTTACTCCTATTTATACTTTGGATCTTAAAGTAGAACTTCTAAAAAGACACACGCCATTTTATCACATATATGGAGTCACTTCCAGTTATACAGATAATGATCCAACTTGGCCAGCAGCAGGAACAACCATTACAGGATATAACAGTGTAGATCATTCAATGGTGGGACAAAATAGTTATTTTGAAAATTCGATTCCAATACTAGAATATGAAGGAGAAAGTATGTATCTCTGTAGTACTGGAGGAGGTTATGGAGCTATCATTGTTCCTGTCAAATACAAAATTGAAATTAATTCGCATACTGGAGAAATTCTATCTATTTCAAGAATCGAAAATTAAGGATGTTTAAAAAAATGTCTAACAATCTATAGAAATAATAAGTAAAAATAAACAAACAGAAGTTTCAAGTCATGGGTTGTGCTTCTGTTTGTTATTATAATCCAAATTTTATGAAATACCTTATTACGTTTTTTACAATACTCTATTTTGGATTTAATTGCCATTCGCAAATCGATAAAAGTGCCTTAATTAAAATAATTAAAGACCAACCGGAGTTAACAGCAGTTATCAACCATTATAAAAAAGAAGGAAACCAAGATAAATTGAAGGCTGCTTTTTTTTTAATTGCTAATATTGATAAAAAAGGAACTACTTTGATTGATTTTGTAGATAAAGAAGGAACTTCTGTAAATTATAATATAGCTAATTTCAAAGATGAAACTGATCAAAAGAAGTGGTTGGATTCAGTTGCAAAAGTTAGGGGGAAATTGCAGGAGAGAGAAGTTTTTATACCCGATTCAAAAAACGTTACGGCTAAATTTTTAATAGAGAATATTGATAATGCTTTTGATGTGAAACAAAAAAGCCCTTTTTGCAAAGGTATATCTGATGCAGACTTTTATGAATATGTTTTACCTTACAGAGTAAGTAATGAAAAATTGGAATCATGGCGAGAGACTATTTTAAGAGATTTTTCTCAAGTACAAAAAGATTCTGTTTATAAGTTTACAACCGTTCTGGCTGCTACAAATTATATAAACAAAATTTATCAAAAACGTTTTAGATTTGGAGGCAGCAGATACTTCAGCCAAAAAAAAGTACGCTCCTATTCGGAACTATTGCAGGACAAAGAAGGTAAATGCGATGATATGTGTAATCTAGTAGTTTTTGCACTTCGGGCCTTTGGTATTCCTTGTGGTTTTGATGGTATTCAATATAAAAGGGCTTCGAATGATGTAGGGCATAGTTGGTGTGTTGTATTAGACACAAAAAAACAAAAAATGTACCCTTTCGATGCGTTGTCCAATAATGGACCAGGATTCTTTAATTTACCATACAAAAATGCCCCAAAAGTTAATAGAAAACAATTTGCATTATCGAAAGAAAAATCTATCATGAAAGACAATGATTTTATTTACGCTGATTTTTTTGAAAATAATGGACTGAATGTAACGTCAGAGTATTTTGAAACTGAAAATATAGAAATAGCTTTAGAAAAAAAATATCAGGAACCTATCTATTTATGCATTTGGAAGGATAATTGGTGGAAGCCCGTGAATTACTCATATAATCCAAATCAGTCAACTGCAATATTCGAAAATGTGGCTAAAGATAATTTATATTGTCTGAACAGATACCGTTATTCTGCATTACAAGAAGTTAATGAGCCTTTTATTGTCAACAAATTTGGAGAAATAATATTTCTAAGTTCAATGCAATCTAAAAAAGTTATTAATTTAAATGATTATGTAAATAAAGAATTAAAGAACGCCAAAAACGATGTTAAAATTTTAGAATTTGGAACAAATAAGGAGCTCTGTCAGAAAATAATTCAGACGTCTTTAAAAAAAGATGAATGGACTATTATTTCAGATGCAATTTTAACAACAAATACTTTGTACCATTTTATTGATGAATCTAATAAATCAAAAAAAAATTTCATATTAAAAAACGATGGTAGTGTTGATTGGTATTAAAGTAATAATTCCATTCTAAGAAAGTTCTCAATTTGTTCAAAAATATTAAATGTAAATCTTTATTTTTACAAATCTAAAAGTGCCCATATTATCACGTTTCACAGAATGAATACTGTATTTCTTTTTTTGCGTTTTATTAATTGGAAATTAAAATATTGATACTTTTTTTAAAATACTAAATCACAGATAAACCAATATTGAAAAGAAACATGAAATACATTATAACTTTATTCCTGACTTTTACTTCTATTTTATCATCAGCACAAACAACTGATAACCGATTTGAACTAACTGTTGCGCAGGATGGTTCCGGAGATTTTAAAACCATACAGGAGGCGATTAACAAAGTAAGGGATCATGCCGAAAAACGAGTTGTAATTTTAATAAAAGTGGGTACTTATAATGAAAAAGTGGTAATTCCGGCTTTTAAAAGAAATATTACTTTAAAAGGTTCAGACAGAGAAAAGACGATTATTTCATACAACGATTATTCCGGAAAACCCTTTAGAGGGATTGACGTTACGGGAGACACAAAATTTAGTACTTATACGTCTTATACTTTGTTAGTTCAGGGAAATGATTGTTCGGTAGAAAATCTGATTATAGAAAATACCGCTGGTAAAGTAGGTCAGGCAGTGGCTCTGCATACTGAAGGCGATCGGGTTTCAGTGAAAAACTGTTCAATTTCAGGAAATCAGGATACTTTGTATTTAGCAAAAGGCGGAACCCGAAATTATTTCGAAAACTGTTATATCAGTGGTACTGTCGATTTTATTTTCGGTGCTGCAACAGCTTATTTTTACAATTGTACTATTGAAAGTTTAAGTAATTCGTATGTTACGGCGGCATCAACGACTCAGGAAGATAAATACGGATTTGTTTTTGTGGATTGCAAACTTACAGCAAAAGACAATTCTGTAGATAAGGTTTTTCTCGGACGTCCGTGGAGACCTTTTGCAAAAACAGTGTTTATCAATGCAGAATTGGGCGCCCATATTATTCCCGAAGGCTGGAATCCATGGAAAGGTGATAAAAATTTCCCTGACAAAGAAAAAACGGTTTATTATGCAGAATCAGGCAGCAAAGGGGAGGGCGCAAAAGATATATCTAAAAGAGTTTCCTGGTCACATCAATTGAAAAAATCTGATCTAAAAAAGTACGGTTTGGAAAACGTATTAAATGGCTGGAATCCTAAAAACTAAACAAAATTCATAATTATAGCGTACTCACAACCAATTTATTTTTAATATTAGTTTCAGGCTTTTAGTTTTCAGTCTATAAACTGTTTATGAATTTTTTTACTAATAAAGAGCAGAAGTATGTAACTCCAAATTACTGTATAAATTTAGAAGCAGGTTATATCCTGCTTTTCCTTTTTGGCAAAGACAATATTCATTTTCAAATACTGCAGGGGGAGAAAAAAATAGACAGATTAGTGTTTAATGCGATGAAGTAACTTTAATCTTCAAGCTTTAAATCTATTATAATTCTTTATTAATATTGGCATAGTCTTAATACTCAAAGCTTACGAGAAACCTTAAAATACATTAATAAGTATTAACCTATAGAAAAGTTATTTTTAATTTTTTTTTATAAAATTTTTATTTTTTTTTATTACCCATAAATCTTATTTTTTGTAAGATTTTTTACTAAAAGAAATCGATTTCCTACAAGGTTTTAGGATCAAATGATTAAATTAAATTACTGTTTTTTTAATGCCTTTGCTAAAATCCCTTTGTTTGTGGGTACTTTTTCTTACTTATTTTATTTGTATATTGTTATATTCAAAATTTCTTCATTTTTTTTAGTGTTACTCTATTTAGTCTTACATTTTTTTGTTGATATAGTTTTTTTATTGGAATTTTTTTGATGATAATATAGAAGCAGGATGCCACAGGACAGTTGTGATTTTCAATCATTATATTTTTGAAACCAAGTAATAAATGTAGTTTTAACGTTTAAAATTTTGCAGGTATTAAACAGCAGTATAAATGCAGCATTTTTTCAACAACAATAAGAGTACATTTTTATAAACTAACCTAACTATTAATCTAACTAAATCAAAAATTTATGAAACAAGCACTTATCAAAAGATGTAGTTTTATTCTGTTTGCCTTGATGAGCATTGTTACTTATGCTCAGACTGGAAGCAGTCAAATTAAGATCACAGGTACCGTTACGGATAATACAGGACTGCTATTGCCTGGAGTTAACGTAACTGAAAAGTCATCGAAAAATACCGTTACTACGGATTACAGCGGTAGGTATGAAATTAGTGTAAAGCCTGGTGCGACATTAGTTTTTTCTTTTATTGGAATGAAGAAAGCGGAAATACCACTAAATGGGCGTACAAAACTTGATGCTCAATTGAAAGAAGATTCTAATCAATTAGAAAATATTGTTGTTGTAGGGTATGGTACTCAGAAAAAAACACACGTAACGGGGGCTGTAGAAACGATAAAAATGAAGGAGATTGAAGATTTGCCAACAAGTAGTATAGCTACTGCTATTGCTGGTAGAGTTTTAGGTGTTACTATTTCGGGAGGTTCTTCTAGACCAGGACAAACGGGAACAATAAAAATTCGTCAGCCAAGGACTTTTTCAAAAGATGGAGGGTCAGAAAATCCTTTATATGTTATTGATGGAGTTGTACAAATATCAGGAGATGGTACTCCGGATCCTACCTTATTTAATAGTTTAGATGCTTCGGAAGTAGAGAGTCTGTCTTTTCTTAAAGATGCTGCAGCAGCAATTTATGGTGCTAGAGCGGCAAATGGAGTTGTGCTTGTAACTACAAAAAAAGGAAGAAAAGGACCTGCTAAGTTTACTTATACAGGGTCTTACGGTATTGAAGATGAGCTTTATAGAACCAAGATGTTGAATGCTAGTGAATATGCTCAATATTATAACATAATGAACGGTCCTAATGGGCATAATGCGGTAACTAAAGCAGATCCTACTTTATATTTCTTTTCACAGGATGAATTGGATTATTTTAAAACTATACATTATGATCAGTTAAATGATTACTGGGAGCCAGCTTCTAATCAAAAACATACATTAAATGTTAGTGGAGGTACAGACAGGTCTACCTATTTTGCAGGAGCATCTTATTATTCACAAGGTGGTAATTTAAATAATATAGATTATACAAAATGGACGTTTAGATCCGGAGCGGATTTTAACATATCAAATGATTTTAAGGCTGGTATACAAATTTCAGGTTTTTATTCTGACAACTCTAAAACTAATAGTAGAAATGGAGGGTCAAATGAAGAAAATGATTACAGAAGATTGTTGAATGCGTCACCGTTTTTGCCAGAATTCATCAATGGTTTACCAGTACAACGTATGAATACCAGTAATGAATCCCAATATAATTATGGTGCAATCACAAAATTAGGAAATGTTGCTACGAGTGTTTCTAATAACTTATCAGCAAATTTTTATGCAGAATATAAGGTTCCTTTCATAAAAGGATTGTCAGCTCGAGGATCTTACGCACGAAATACTACTTTTACCAGATCTGACTATATTGGAACTAAGTTTACAATTTATCAATTTCAAGGAACTGGTGATAACAAACATATTTTTGATCCCTCAACAAATCCTACAATATTAAAAGCAAATACTTATAATAATGGTAATAGAATTGGATGGGATAATCAAAGTGCATTATCTGAGCAGATGAACTTTAATGTTACATATAGCCGTAAATTTGGGAAACACGATATATCCGGATTGTTTGCAATAGAAAAAGGAGAAGCTGAAAGTACTAGAGATGAATTTTATAAAGATGATCCTTTATCGACTACGAATGGAACTTCTGGTTCTGCATTTGGCGCTATTGACGGAAGTACTACAGGAACAGAATCTGGTACTTTGGGATACATAGGCCGTGTGAATTACTCTTTTGATGATAAAATTTTAGCAGAATTCTTATATAGGAGTGATGCTTCCACAAGATTTGCACCAGAGAACTATTGGAGTAGCTTTTATTCGTTATCATTAGGATGGATTGTTTCTAAGGAATCTTTTTTCAAATCATCCGTTATTGATTATTTAAAATTTAGAACATCAGTAGGTCACTTAGGTAGTGATGACACTAAAGCATGGCAATGGAGACAACGTTTTACGTATCAAAATGGACAAGGGTTTGTTGCAGGAAATAGTAATGGAACCACTGGAATGAAAATGGAAGTAACACCAAATCCTAATGCAACATGGAGTAATCAATTGAAAACTAACTTTGGCGTTGAAATGAAAATTTTTGATAGCAGATTATCGCTGAATGCAGAATCTTATTATAACATTGGAACAGATATGTTGATGGCAGTAACGGCAAATGTTCCCTTTACTGTTGGTGGATCAGTTGCTTCAGAAAATTATGGATCAAGAGATGAATATGGTTATGAAATAGCTATGGGTTGGAATGATAAAATAGGAAAAGATTTTGACTATGGTATTAATGTAAACTTTACATGGTGGGAAGATAAAATGGTTAAAGGAAATTTCAATGATGTTGATCGAATGAAACCTTGGATAGCTAAAGAGGGAGAATCTACTGATAATGGCGTATGGGGATATGATTATGTAGGAATGATGAAATCACAAGCAGATGTAGATGCTTATGTGAGCAAATATGGAATTAAAGAAGTTTTTGGTGTAAAAGCAGCTGATTTAAGACCAGGCTCATTATCCTATGCTGATGTTCGCGGTAAATTAGATGTCGCTACTGGTCAATTTGCAATGCCAGATGGTATTATTGATGAAAATGATCAGATTCAATTAGCAAAGAAAGCGCAGAATCACTATGGTTTGGGAACTACTCTTAAATTTGGATATAAAAATTTCAGTTTAAATGCAGTAATAACAGCTTCATTTGGAGGTTGGAATGAGGTAGATAGCCAAACAAGAAAAACAATGAAATCAGCTATTAATGATGGTATTGATAACAGACCTTCTATTTGGAATAACATTTATGATCCTGAATTGAATCCTAATGGTACTATGCCTAACCCTTACAGCGAAGCGGTTAACTTATCTCCAACATCAACATTTTGGGAAAGGTCTGCTACTAGTATCGATTTGAGAAATATAAATTTAGGTTATACATTGTCTGACAGATATGCTAAAGCAATAGGAATTAGCAGTCTTAGATTAAATTTAACTGCTCTTAACCCGTTTATTTTATATAATCCTTTTGATTATAAAAACCCGAATGGAGCTTATGATGTTTATCCTACATTGAAAACGTATTCTTTAGGACTTAATCTGGCTTTTTAATAAGAACTAACTAAATTATTGAAAATGAAAAATTTAAAAAGAAATATACTAACAGGTGCCATGGCAGTAATGCTTTTAGCGAGCTGTAACGATGATTTTCTTGCAGAAAAAGAAGATTTGACGGGTGTTAATGAGCAAGTATATCAGGATCCTGTTTTAGGTCAGGCATATATAGATTATGTCTACAAAATGTTTATGCCTGCAAATAATGCAACAAGTTACACATGGGATTTGGCATCCAATGGTAATGATGATTTCTCTCAAACAACAGATGAATTACCAGGAGAGGTAAACTGGAATAAAATTTGGGCAGCGCCAGGAAGTAATACAGATGCCAATTGTTTAGGTTACATTGGTGCTCCTCTGCCTGCCAGTATACCAGGTACTCCACCCCCTTATACTAGATTAAGACAAATTAATTTGTTTTTGGATAATGTAGATAAATATGGGATGGAGGCGAGTATAAAGGATAAATTAAAAGGTCAGTTGTATTTCTGGAGAGCTTGGCAGTATTTTGATTTATTACGTTTATATGGAGGTGTGCCACTGGTTTTAACCGCTCAAAGTTCAGTAGGTGGTGGACAAAACAATGAAGTACCAAGAAGTTCATCAAGTGCGTGTATTGAACAAATTGTAGCCGATTTGGATATGGCAAAATCACTATTACCAGGAAAATGGACAAACGCTTCAGATTGGGGAAGAATAACTAGTGGTGCAGCTGCTGCATTAAAAGGTCGTGCACTATTAACATGGGCAAGTCCTTTGTTTAATCGCAGTGATGACCAACAACGCTGGCAACGTGCTTATGACGCCAATAAAGAGGCTAAAAAATTGCTGGAGGACAATGGTTTTGGTTTATTTGCTACTGGGGGGTTTGCAAAAGGAATAGCATGGGAAAACATGTGGTCTGTTGAAGCAAATAATCCGGAAGCAGTAATTGTTTATGGATTTAACAATATGACTGCATCGAATGTTTTGAGAAATAATGGTTGGGAAAAAGCAATTCGTTCTAAAACTTTGGGAGGTTCCGGAGCTGTAGCTGCAACAAAACAAATTATGGATGCTTTTCCTATGAAAGATGGAAAAGCCCCGGGTGTCTCAACAAAATATGCATACACTTTACAAACTTTTTATAAAAACAGGGATCCTAGATTTGAAAAAACTTTTGTTTACAGTGGTGCTCCATGGGGATATGCAGAAGACGTTAATTTCAAGCAGTTTACTTACGCTTGGTATAAAACAGCTCCGGCCAATGCTTCAGTATTACCTACTGGTGTTACAGAAACATTAGGTACAATTCCTAGTAATGTATATTTAAGAAAAGCTAGTAATCTTAAAGCTAGTAATACACTTAATTTTCAAACCAGCGGTACCGATTATATGGAAATGCGTTTTGCTGAAGTAGTATTAAATTTAGCAGAATCTGCTATCGGGATTAATCAGTTGGCAGAAGGAAAAGGGCTTATCGCAAAGGTTAGAGAAAGAGCAGGCATTGAAAGTGCCGACAACTTTGGATTGGATGATGCTGTTAGCAGAGATCAATTATTTGGTGCAGTAATTAATGAAAGAAAGGTTGAGTTTGCTTATGAAAGTAAACGTTTCTGGGATTTAAGACGCTGGTTGCTTTTCAACGATGACTTTGGAACATGTACACGTTTAGGACAAACTCCTATTGAGGGTATAAGAAGACAAGGATTGTTTTTTATTGCTCAAAAAAATGGAGCAAATTATGTAGGTAATGCAGATCCATTTTTACCTGTAAATGGAGTTGCTCCGGTGGCAGACAGAAATCCTGCTACATATCCTGCAGGTATTACTACCTATGAGCAGTATGTTGATTATTTCTATACAAATTACATAAAAGTGACTGTTAAAGATAATCTTGAAAACACAGCAGTTGCAAACTGGAAATTTAAATGGTATAACCAATATTATTTCTTTGGTATTCCGGCTAATGCCCTTAATACAGCTACTTATTTAGGACAAACAGAAGGTTGGTCTGGCGGTTTAACAACTTTTGATCCATTACAATAAAATTTAAATAAATAAATAAATAAATAAATAAATAAAATCACCTGTATTCCCTCAAAAAGATACAGGTGATTTGTTTAAAAAGAATTACCAAATTAAAATTAACATGAAAAATTCAGCACTATTTATCTTATCGCTATTGGTTTTAGGGAATGCAAAATGCTTCGCTCAATATCCAAAAATAAGTCCTGAAATGGCTGCGCAATCAAAAGCTTTTATAGATGAAGCTGATAAACGTTCAGATGAAGCTTGGGAAAAGGCTTTAGTTATTATTGAAGAAGAGGCTAAACACGGTAAACCTTTTATTCCATGGGCATCAAGGCCAAACGATTTGCCACAGGCGTCTATACCTGCTTTTCCAGGAGCTGAAGGAGGAGGTATGTACACTTTTGGTGGTCGTGGCGGAAATGTTTACACCGTTACAAGTCTTGAAGACAGAGGTCCGGGAACTTTGAGAGAAGCATGTGAGCAAGGTGGAGCCAGAATCATTGTGTTCAATATATCAGGAATTATCAGAATAAAAACGCCGTTAATTATTCGTGCGCCATATATTACTATTGCAGGACAAACCGCTCCAGGAGATGGAATTTGTGTAGCAGGAGAATCTATTTGGATCAATACTCATGATGTTATTATCAGACATATGCGTTTCCGTAGAGGTGAAACTTTCGTAGGACGCAGAGATGATTCTATTGGAGGAAACCCTGTTGGAAATATTATGATCGATCACGTTTCTGCAACCTGGGGATTAGACGAAAATATGTCTATGTACAGACACATGTACAGCCCTGGTGCAGGTTACCCGGACGAAAAGAAACCTACTGTAAATATCACAATCCAAAACAGTTTATTTGGAGAAGCATTGGATACCTACAACCACGCTTTCGGAAGTACTTTAGGTGGAGAAAATTGCTCTTTCATGAGAAATATGTGGGCGAGCAATGCAGGCAGAAACCCTTCAATTGGTTGGAACGGTATTTTCAATTTCGTAAACAATGTAGTGTACAATTGGTACAACAGATCTACAGATGGTGGTGATTACACTGCAAACTATAACATTATCAATAACTTTTACAAACCGGGACCTGTTACTAATTTAAACGAACCAATTAGCTACAGAATCTTGAAACCGGAATCAGGAAGAAGCAAATTGCCATATATGGTTTTTGGTAGAGCCTATGTTAATGGAAACGTTGTGAACAATAACGAAAAAGTAACCAAAGACAACTGGGACGGCGGTATCCAGATCGAAAACAAAAAAGGAGAGTTAATGGGTTATGATGAAGCGAAAACCTATTTCGATAAAATGAAAAGCGACAGACCTTTCCCAATGCCTTGGTTCCGTCCAATTATGAAAGCAGAAGATGCTTATGAATTTGTTTTGAAAAATGTAGGTGCAACATTGCCAATCAGAGATAAGGTTGACGAAAGAATCGTAAGAACTGTAAAAACAGGAACTCCGGAATATGCAAAAGGTTTAGAGAAAAAGACTTTCTACCAATTCGAACACAGACGTTTACCGATGGATTCGTATAAGCAAGGTATTATCACAGATATTTCACAAGTAGGAGGATATCCTGAATACAAAGGGAAACCTTATGTTGACACAGACAATGATGGTATGCCGGATGCATGGGAGAAAAAATACGGTCTGAATCCAAAAGATCCATCTGATGCAAAAGGAGATTTAAACGGAGACGGTTATTCTAATATAGAAGATTACATCAACGGAGTAAACCCGGCTATCAAAGTAGACTGGACTGATTTAGCGAATAATAAAGAAACTTTGGTAAGACCTTTGTTAGACTTAAAATAAAAGTAAAGTTAGGTCATAAAGTTTGAGATAAGCTTTCGACTTTATGACCTTTGACTTTAGACTAAAAAATAAATAAAATGAGATCAATTAAGAAATTAGGTGTATTGTTTTTGCTTTTTGCCTTTTGCAAATTAAGTGCACAACAATATGCAGACCCGGAGTATGTTAAGGTTACGAATGAAAGAGCAACTAAAATTGTTGAGAAATTAGCCTTGAACAATAAGGAAAAAGAAAACGCTGTAAATAATATTATCGCGCAGCAATTCCGTGATTTAAGTAAAATTCAGGACACAAGAGATGCTGAAATCAAAAAGATAAAAGACGATACTACTTTAGCTAAAGAAAAGCAAAATGAGAAAATCGATAAGCTAAAAGCAAATGCAGACAAGTCAATTGATAAACTGCATAAAGTCTATTTAAAAAAATTAGCAACTCAATTAAACGAAGCGAAAATCACTGAAGTAAAAGACGGAATGACTTACGGCGTACTTCCAATTACGGTAACCGCTTATAATGATATGATCCCTACTTTGAACGAAGCTCAAAAAAAATATATTTATGATGCTTTAGTTGAAGCCAGAGAACACGCCATGGATGGTGGTTCATCCAAAGAAAAGCATGCCTGGTTTGGTAAATACAAAGGAAGAATCAACAATTATTTGTCTAAAGAAGGCTATGATTTAACTAAAGAGCGTGAAGGCTGGAATAAACGTATTGCAGAAAAAGAAAAGAATAAGAAGAAGGAATAATCGTTGTTTTTCTTTATAAGTGTGTTTTTAACATTTTTAAGTTAAACCTTTTGCGAATAACAGTGTCAAACTATTCTAACTAATAATTTCATATTAACACTTATGCAAAACAATTTACAAAAGACCACTCTTAGAAGAACAATCATGGTAGCTTCCTTTTGTTCTCTTTTTTCATCAGCCTATGCCCAATATCCAGATATTCCAAAACCAATTCAGGAAAAAACTGATGCCATGATGAAGGCAGAAAGTGAGCGTTTGGATCAGATTTGGAAAGCCAATGAACACATCATCAAAGCCGAAGAATTGCAAGGACGTCCTTATGTACCCTGGGCGGCATTACCAACCGATTTAGTTCATGCTGATATTCCTGCTTTTCCAGGTGCAATGGGTGGCGGGGCTCAAACACCAGGAGGACGAGGCGGTAAAATATTTGTTGTCACAAGTTTAGAAGACAGCGGAAAAGGAACTTTTCGTGAAGCACTCGAAGCCGTTGGAGCCCGTACCGTAGTATTTAACGTTTCAGGAATCATTCGCCTTAAAAAACCAATTACTGTTCGTGCACCTTATATAACTATCGCGGGACAAACCGCACCGGGTGACGGAATTTGCGTTGCTGGAGAATCGGTTTTATTAGACACACACGACATTATTATTCGTTACATGCGTTTTCGCCGTGGAGAAACCGAAGTGACCCGTCGTGACGATGCTTTGGGAGGAAACGTAATCGGAAACGTAATTATTGATCACTGTTCAATGAGCTGGGGATTAGACGAGAATATCTCTTTATATCGCCATCAGTTTCAGGCAAATGAAAAATCAAAATTAGAAAAACTGCCGGCCGTGAATGTAACCATTCAGAATACCATTTCAGCAGAAGGTCTGGATACTTACAACCATGCTTTTGGAAGCACTATCGGCGGTTTGAATAGCATGTTTATTCGCAATTTATGGGCCGATAATATTTCCAGAAATGCCTCAGTTGGAATGTATGGAAGTTTTAACTTTGTTAATAATGTGGTTTTCAATTGGTGGAATCGTACCCTTGATGGAGGCGATTATCGTTCGCAATACAACATTATCAATAATTATTTCAAACCGGGGCCAATCACGCCTACTGATCAGCCAATTCGTTACCGAATTATCAAACCCGAATCAGGTTCTATCAGTCCTAAAAGATTTGGAAAAGCTTTTGTTGACGGGAACTTTATTGCGGGTTCACCTGAAGTGACAGCCGATAACTGGAACGGAGGAGTGCAATTAGAAGATTTGTCACCAGAGATAACGAAAGACTTTTTGGCACAAATTAAACAAAATAAGGCTTTCCCAACGCCTCCAATTTCTATTATGAAGGCGGATCAGACTTATGATTTTGTGTTACAAAATGCAGGGGCAACTTTGCCTAAACGTGATGCAGTTGATGAGAGAATCGTTAAACAGGTTCGCACCGGAAAAATAGAAGTGAAAGACGGTTTGGAAAACACAATCGGAAAAGAATTTATTAAGAGAAGATTACCTGCCGACTCCTATAAAAAAGGGATTATAACACATCCTGATCAGGTAGGCGGTTATCCTGAATACAAAGGAAAAGCCTATAAAGATTCAGATAATGATGGAATTCCGGATGCCTGGGAAAAGAAATTTGGCATGAATCCAAATGATGCATCTGATGCAAATAAAGATTCAAATGGTGATGGTTATACCAATATTGAAAAATATTTTAACGGTATAGATCCAAAAGGAAAAACAGATTGGACAAAAACAGAAAATAATAAGGATACTTTATCGAAAGTTTTATTGCATTAAAGATTAATAGAGAATATAAGAAAAATTATAGAAAATAGAATATAGAGAATAGAAAAAAAGAGAGAACTCATCATGAGAAAATCTATATTCTTTATTCTGTTTTCTATGTTCTAAAAGAAATCTAAAATTAAAATGAATTTTATCCAGCTAAAAAACATCATAACAAAACAGGATTTACTCGTTTTATCCTGTTTTGTTATTTTCTTTAGTGCCAATATTACTAACGCACAAAACACATTTCCTGATATTACAAAATCGAAGGAAGGAAAACTGGAGCGTACTGCTGATGCAAAAGGAAACCAGATTCCTGATTTTTCGTATGCCGGTTATAAAGTCTCTTCAGTTGCTATTCCGGACGTAGCCATTAAAGCTTTTGTTCCGCACATCGATGGTGATGCTACAGCTACAATTCAGTCAGCTATAGATTATGTTGCCAAATTAAAAACCGATAAAAATGGTTTTAAAGGAACAGTACTTTTAGACAAGGGAACTTTTAAAATTTCGGGTGTAATCAATATTGCAGAAAGCGGAATTGTACTAAGAGGAAGTGGTGCAGGAAATAATGGAACAATTCTTTTAGGAACTTCTATCAACAGAAGCGCCATCATCAATATCAGCGGAAACAACAATCAGATCTTTAAAGATAAATTTGAATTAGCCGATAATTTCACACCATTAGGAGCAACAGTTTTATCAGTAAAAAATGGAACTTCCCTAAAAAAAGGAGATCGTATTACAATCAATACACCCATCACCAAAAATTGGATTGACCTTTTGTCAATGAATGATTTTGGGGGAGAAAGCGGCTGGATTGGATGGAAAGCGGATGATTTTGTTATTCGTGCAGACAGGGAAATTATAAATGTTCAGGGAAATAAAATCACGATTGATGCACCTTTGACCAATGCTTTGGATGAAGAATTATCAAAATCAACCATCGCAATTTATACATGGTCAGGAAGAATCAATAATTCAGGTGTTGAAAACCTGACATTGAAATCAGATTACGATACTACAAATCCAAAAGACGAACAACACAGATGGCACGGAATTTCTATAGCAAATGCTGAAGATATTTGGGTAAAACAAGTCAATTTTGAACAGTTTGCAGGCGGTGCAGTTTCTATTTTGAAAACGGCAAAAAGAATCACTGTTGAAGATTGTCTGGCTTTAAACCCGATTTCGGAAATTGCAGCACATAGAAGAAATACGTTTTATACTGAAGGACAGCAAACCTTGTTTCAGCGTTGTTATTCGGAATTTGGATATAATGATTTTGTAGTAGGAGGTTATGCTACAGCAGGACCAAATGTATTTTTGCAATGCGAATCACATCAACCATATAGTTTCAGTGGATCTGTTGGAAGCTGGGCAACCGGAATCCTTTTTGACGTTTCGTTGATTGACGGAAATGCGATCAGTTTTAAAAACAAAGAACAAGACGGAAGAGGTTTAGGATGGAATGTTGCCAATAGCGTAATCTGGGAAACTTCGGCATCCAAAATAGAAAATTACAGTCCGGCAACAGCTCAGAACTGGGCATTTGGAGTCTGGGCACAATGGGCAGGAAACGGACACTGGAAAGACGTGAACAATCACATCAGTCCAAGAAGTTTATTTTATGCTTTGCTTGAACAGCGTCTGGGCAAATCACCAATAGATGCCCAAATAATGGATTTGGGAACGGAACCTTCTTCAAGCCCGACATTAGAGCAAGCCAAAGCTTTAACAGCTGAAGCCTATAAATTAAATGAAACTTTAAAAGAATTCATCGCTAAAGCAAAAACAAGAAATCCAATTGCAATTGATTATGCTAAAGTCAAAAGAATTGAGGAAGTAAAATCCAATACTGAAATCGTTTCTAATTCCGATAAAATTACTTTAACGAATGGATTATTGACTACTTCAAAAGGTGTACTTACCGGAGAAACAGTTGATGTTCCGTGGTGGAGAGGCAGTTTGCGCGAATCAGAAATTTCAAAATCAAGACCGCACATTACAAGATTTGTTCCCGGACATTATGGTGTAGGTTATACCGATAATCTGGAAGAAACAGTCAACTATTTAGTCGAAAACAACAAAATTGCTATTGATCATAATTACGGATTGTGGTACGAACAACGAATGGCCGATCACGAACGTATCCGAAGAATGGATCCTGACGTTTGGGCTCCGTTTTACGAACAGCCTTTTGACAGAAGCGGTCAGGGAATCGCCTGGGATCATTTAAGTAAATACGATTTAACGAGATACAATGCCTGGTACTGGAGCCGTTTGAAAAACTTCGCAGAATTAGGAGCTCAAAAAAATAAGATTTTGATTAACGAAGCCTATTTTCAGCATAATATTTTAGAAGCAGGCGCACATTGGGCAAGTTCTCCGTGGCGACCGGCGAATAATATCAACACAACGGGGTTGCCAGAACCTCCGCCTTATGCAGGTGATAAAAGGATTTTCCTTGCCGAACAATTTTATGATGTAAAAAATGCAGACATTCGTAAATTACATGAAGCCTTTATCGAGAAAAATATAGAAAATTTCAAAGATAATGCTAACGTTCTGCAAATGACAAGTGCCGAATATACTGGTCCTCTAACATTTATGCAATTCTGGATTGATGTGATTGCGAACTATGAAAAGTCACATCCAAACGAATCCAAAATAGCTTTGAGTGCTACAAAAGATGTTCAGGATGCTATTTTAAATGAGGCGGAAAGAGCCAAAACGATAGATGTGATCGATATCAAATACTGGTATTACAGAGAAGACGGAACGCTTTATGCTCCGGAAGGAGGCGTGAATTTAGCCCCACGCCAGCACGCCAGAAAAATCAAAACCGGAAAAGAAACAGACGACCAGGTTTATAGAGCCGTTCGTGAATACCGTGAAAAATATCCGGAAAAAGCAGTGTTGTATTCCACTATGGGAGCACCACGATTTGGCTGGGCTGTTTTAATGGCGGGAGGCTCTTTGCCAAATGTTCCAAAAATTGAACTTTCTTCCTTCCATTCTGCCCTATCTGGTATGAAGTTTGCAACAGGAACTACTTTTTCAGACAACCTTTGGACACTGGAAAATAAAGGCAACGCATATCTTTTTTATCTGAAAAAAGATCAGGATGTTTCAATCGATTTGTCAAATCAAAAAGGAACATTTGAGGTATATACAATTAATGCTTCAAATGGAAGCATCACTAAAAAAGCAAATATTAACGGAGGAAAACAAGTCGTAATTCCGCAATCAGAAATAAAAGAAAAAGTTTTATTCGTAGTGAAGAAAAGGTAGCCACAGATTATATATAAGAATTAAGAATTAAGAATTAAGAATTAAGAATTAAGAATTAAATCTGCCTTATCTGCTAAATCTGTGAGAAAAAATAAAAACACAATTCAAAATAAAAATAAAATGAACCTGAAAAATAAATACCTATACGCTCTTTGTATAAGCTTTATGTTGACAGCACAAAGCGGATTTTCGCAATCTGCAAAATCAAAAGCATTACCAAAACTAAAAGTTTCCGAAAACAAACATTATTTTGTAACTGAAGATGGAAAACCTTTCTTTTGGTTAGGCGATACAGGCTGGCTGACATTTGGAAAACTGGACAGGGCAGGTGTGGAAAAATATCTTCAGGATCGAAAAGCAAAAGGATTCAATGTCGTTCAGGTAATGGTTTTGCATAATGTGAATGCTGTAAATGCGTATGGCGATCAGGCCTTAATGAATGATAATCTGTCTCAGCAAATTACTTCACCGGGCAACGATCCAAATGATGCTCCCGAATATGATTACTGGGACCACGTAGATTATACTTTGGATGTAGCCCAGAAAAACGGAATCTACCTTGCGATGGTGCCGGTTTGGGGAACTAATATTAGTAGTGCTAAAAGCAAAGTAACGAAAGCTGATGTTGAAAAATACGCCAAGTTTTTAGCCGATCGATATAAAAAAAGAACTAATATAATCTGGCTGAACGGTGGAGATACCTACGGAGATAAATTTCAGGACATCTGGAACGCACTCGGAAGTACTTTAAAAACCAATAATCCGGATCAGTTATTGACTTTTCACCCTTTCGGAAGAACCGATTCTTCAGAGAATTTTCACAACGCAAGCTGGTTAGATTTCAATATGTTCCAGTCGGGTCACAGAAGATACGATCAGGATACGTTGCCAAACTCTTTCAAAGAAGACAATTACAAATTTATGTTGAGGGATTTTGCCCTTAAACCGACCAAACCTTCGCTTGACGGAGAACCATCTTACGAAGGAATTCCACACGGATTGCACGATACGCTTCAGCCATTATGGAAAGACAGCGACGTAAGACGTTACGGATATTGGTCTGTATTTTCCGGAGCAGCAGGTTATACCTACGGACACAACGCCGTAATGCAAATGTTCCGAAAAGGAGATAATCCTGCATACGGAAATAAAGTGCTTTGGAATGATGCCATCAATGCCCCGGGAGCAGGACAAATGATTTACATCAAAAATCTGATATTGGAATTTCCATTTTTAGAAGGAACTCCGGATCAGTCCATAATTGCGAATCAAGGAGAGAAATACGATTATTTACCAGCTATAAAAGGAAAAGAATACGCTTTGATTTATACCTATAACGGAAGAAAAATTACAGTGAATATGGGTAAAATAATAGGAGATAAAGTAAACGCAACCTGGTACAATCCAAGAAACGGTAAAAAAACAAAGATTGGAATTTTTGAAAACAAAGGAACAAAAGAATTCCAGCCTTCAGGTAAAAAAGAAGGCGGAAACGATTGGGTTTTAATTCTAACGTCAAACAAATAAACGCATTTTTTGTCATTTCGACGAAGGAGACCCGAGCAATAGCGAACAGACGAAGCAAATTATACACGTAACTCGACAACGATTTTCAACTTTTCGGAATTTCTAGTGCGATCCTTCCTCCGTCAGGATGACAAAAATGAGAATAAATATCTCTCGCAGATTTAGCAGATCAAGCAGATAAAAAATCCCGCACAATCTGCTAAATCTGCGAGAAACAAAAAACACAAATTATGAAAAACATCATTATAATACTCTTCTTCATAACCGGACTCAACACCGCTTTCGCAAATGACGGCTGGCTAAACATCCTGAACGAAGGAGGAAACAACAAAGGAATAAAATGCACCGAAGCCATTCAAGGAGCTATCGAAAAAGCATCTAAAAACGGAGGCGGAACCATATTTTTCCCAGCTGGCGAATACGTAACAGGAGCATTAAAACTAAAAAGCAACATCACCATCCATTTGGATTCAGGAGCACTTTTGAAATTTTCAGAGAATTTCGATGATTACCTTCCGTATGTAGAAATGCGTTACGAAGGAATCGTGATGCAGTCTTTTTCCCCATTATTTTACGCCAAAGACGTCGAAAACATCACCATCAAAGGAAGAGGCGTAATCGACGGACAAGGAAAAGCATGGTGGAATGAAGTGTACCGAATCGAAACCGCCAAAGGTCCAATTCCTGAAACCAAATACCAAAAAATGTGGACCGAGCAAAACAAAGGAATTGTATACGAGCCTTACTATAAAAGAACAATTGACAAACACTTTTTCCGTCCTTCTTTTTTTCAGGCTTACAATTGCAAAAATATTTTAATCGAAGGCGTAACCTTCAAAAACTCGCCTTTCTGGACCATAAATCCTGAATTTTGCGACAATGTAAACATAACGGGAATCACAATTAACAATCCGCATTCCCCAAACACAGACGGAATCAATCCTTCGTCCTGTACCAACGTTCACATTTCAAACTGCCACATCAGCGTAGGCGACGACTGTATCACCATCAAATCGGGTCGCGATGCAGACGGTCGTAAATACGGAAAAGCAACAGAAAATGTAACCATCACCAACTGCACCATGTTAAGCGGTCACGGAGGTGTTGTTATCGGAAGCGAAATGTCGGGCGGAATCAAAAAAATCACGATTTCAAACTGCGTTTTCGACGGAACTGATCGTGGAATCCGTATCAAAGCCGCTCGTGGTCGTGGCGGAGTGGTCGAGGACATTCGCGTGAGCAATATCGTCATGAAAAACATCAAGGAAGAAGCCATTATTCTGGATCTTTTCTACGACAAAGACAATCCCGTGGAGCCCGTTACCGAGCGCACACCGATTTTCAGAAACATCCACATCAGCAACGTTACGGGCGGAAACGTCAACAAAGCCGGGTTCGTTCGCGGAATTGTCGAAATGCCAATCCAGAACATCACGTTCTCCAACATCAATATGGACGGCAAGGAAGGTTTCACCATAAACACGGCGACCGATGTAGAATTTCACGATGTAAAAGTCAATGCAACAATCGGTTCTTCTTTCAAAATCACCGATGCCAAAAACCTGATTTTGGACAACGTAGGATCTTCAACGCCAATCAAAGGTGTGCCGGTTATCAAAATCGACAACGCCTCGAACATTATGATCAACAACAATTTTCCGTTCAACGCTACCGATATTTTCATCGAAGCCAATGGAAAAGACACCAAAAATATTTTCCTTAAAAACAACGTGTTCAACAATGTGACTACAGTTGTGAAAAAAGGAAAAGACCTGGATAAAAAAGCAATTACAGAATAAAGCAATTTTTATTTAGGAGCAGAAACATTAAGCATTTTAGGATGCATCGTCCCGCTCTTCGTTGCAATCTTGCGTGCCGAACCCCGGCACACAAGGATTTTCACTTCGATCGGGGCTAGAGAGAAACATTTTGCTTTTTAGAAATCAAGAAGAATTCAAATCCTTTCAAGAATGGTTTTAAAAGTAGAGTAAACCAATTTTTGAATAAATTAAAATTTGCGAAAATTTGTGCAATTTGTGGTGAGAAAAATAAACACCAAATCCTGCAAGGTTTCCAAAGCCCGGTATTAGTTGTCCACATAGCTCTGTGTTTTTATAAAAAGTGAAACGCCTTTTTTAGATAAAGAAAACTATGTTTCTATGTGTTAAAAATATATTGAACACCTACAAGGTTTTTTGGAAACCTCGCAGGGTAAAAAGATAACAATGAAAAAAATATTCATCATACTAACGCTTTCATTTTTCGCTGTCAGCTATTCCCAGAAAAAAAAGGAAATTTTCCTTTTCACCTCTTTTAGGGAACCCGCTACTGAAGGTCTATATTTAGCGTACAGTGAAGACGGCTACAACTGGAAAGGTCTGGAAGGATCATTCCTAAAACCGGAAATCGGAGCCAGTAAAATCATGCGTGATCCCTCCATCACAAAAGGTGCAGACGGAACGTATCATATGGTCTGGACAACCGACTGGAAAGGCGGAAACGGTTTCGGATACGCCAGTTCAAAAGACCTGATTCATTGGTCAAAACAGGAATACATTCCCGTGATGAAACACGAACCCGAAGTCGTAAACGTGTGGGCGCCCGAGATTTTTTACGATGATGTCAAAAAAGAATACATTATTATCTGGGCATCCACAATCCCATTCCGATTCGAAAAAGGCGTAGAAGACGAGAAAAACAACCATCGTATGTATTACGTAACCACCAAAGATTTCAAAACCTTTTCGGATACCAGATTATATTACGACCCCGGTTTCAGCGTCATTGATTGTGTAATCGTAAAAAAAGGAAAGAAAGATTACGTTTTGGTGCTGAAAGACAACACCAGACCCATGCGAAACATAGAAGTAGCCTTCGGAAAATCGCCTTTAGGCCCATTCGAAAAAAGATCAAAACCCTTGACGGAATATCTATCAGAAGGACCAACAGTCGTAAAAGTTGGTAAAAATTGGTTGTTGTATTATGACAATTACGGCTCAAAAAATTACAAAGCCTTAAGCACTTCCGATTTTGTGCACTTCGAAGATGTTTCCTCAAAAATAAAATTGCCAGAAGGACACAAACACGGAACAATTACAACAATTTCCGAAGCCGTTCTAAAAGGATTGATTGAAAATAAATAAAAAATAATCTGCTAAATCTGTTAAATCTGCGAGAGTAAATTTTTTCACGCAGATTTGGCAGATTGAGCAGATAAAAAGTTGAAAATAATGATTGCATTTCAAAACATAAAAACCAATATCGTAACAGCAACAACCCTTTTGTTGAGCTGTGTCGCAGTCGATTCGGCGCAAGCCCAACAAGACACAATACGATATACAGGCAAAACACTTTCCAATGTCGATTACCATCACGGACAATTGAGTCCGGCAGTTGGCGTTCACGCAACGCAGATTATGCGCGCCAGCCGTGAACATCCCGAAAAAGCAGACGGTTTTGGCTGGACCTACAACCACCAGTCGATGATGGCGTATTGGAACAATACCTTTTACCTGCATTATTTAAGCGACCCATCAGGCGAACACATTCCACCGAGCCAGACTTTTATGATGACTTCAAAAGATGGGGTAAAATGGACAAAACCAGCAGTGCTTTTTCCAATTTATCGCGTTCCCGACGGCTTCAAAAAAGAAGGAGTCGAAGGCGTTGCCAAAAACATCGATGCCATTATGCACCAGCGAATGGGCTTCTATGTTTCTTCCGACAACAGATTACTGGCAACCGGTTATTATGGAGTTGCTTTAGACAAAAAAGACGATCCCAATGACGGAAAAGGAATTGGACGTGTCGTTCGTGAAATCTACAAAGACGGAACGTATGGACCAATTTATTTTATCCGATACAACAAAACCGGAAATCCGTTGCCAACCACATTTCCGTTTTATACCAAAAGCAAAGACAAAAAATTCATCAAAGCCTGCGATGAGCTGATGTCAAAACCTTTATTAATGCAACAATGGGTCGAAGAAGCCGACAGAGATGACGCTTTGATTCCATTAAAAAAACAATACAAAGCCTTCAATTATTATCATTTACCAAACGGAAACGTAGTCGGTTTATGGAAATTTGCTTTGACCTCCTTAAGTAAAGACAACGGAAAAACATGGGAATACATTCCGGTAAGAGCGCCCGGATTTGTGAACAGCAATGCCAAAATCTGGGGACAAAAAACCTCCGATAATCGTTATGCAACCGTTTACAATCCGTCAGAATACCGTTGGCCATTGGCGATTTCAACTAGTGATGATGGACTGAATTACAAAGATTTATTATTGGTTCACGGTGAAGTAAGTCCAATGCGTTACGGTGGAAACTACAAATCAGCAGGTCCACAATACGTTCGCGGAATAAACGAAGGAGACGGAACTCCGCCGGACGGAAAACTTTGGGTAAGTTACAGTGTCAACAAAGAAGATATTTGGGTAGCTTCGGTACCGGTTCCTGTGACCAGCGAAGTGAAAGAAAATGTCAATGATGTTTTTAATAATTTACCAAACGGCGAAGAACTAAAATTATGGAATACCTATGATTTATCCTGGGCATCCACAAAAATCGAAAAGAAAACAGACGGTAAAAAATGGCTGACCTTAAGAGATCAGGACTTTTTTGACTATTCCCGTGCCGAGCGTGTGATTCCGTTTGCCCAAAAAATGGAAGCGACTTTCACAGTAAACCCCGAGCAAAATAATCACGGATTATTGCAGGTGGAATTCCAAAACAAACAAGGATTACCAGCAATTCGCATCGTTTTCGATTCGGATGGAGAAATAAAAGTAAAACACGGAGCCCGTCACGGCGGAATTGGTAAATACGAAGCCGGTGCAGCATATACAATTACAGTAAAATTAGATGTAACTTCCCGTTCGTACACCGTAAAAGTGAATGACGGCAAAGAAACCAACAAAATATTCTATGCTCCGGTTGATGGAATTTCACGTATTATGTTCCGTACCGGCGATCAGCGTTACACACCAAATGCAGACACAGAACCAGACACACCGGATTTCACCGATTTACCGGATACAGGAAAATTAATTCCGGAAGCGGTATTTAATATTCAGTCGTTGGTAACGAAGAAACTATAAAAAATACAACCGCAAATTCCACAAATTCCCGCAAATCTTTTAACTGAAAGAAAAAGAATAATTTGTAAAAATTTGTGCAATTTGTGGTAAAAAAAATAAAGCGTGAAGAATTTAAAAAACATAGTATTCCTCTTTTGTCTTCTGACATCGTTCATTTCGAACGGACAAATTTCTGCTGAGCATTTACGATGCGAAATGACAGAAAATCCATTGGCAGTAAATACTAACCAGCCAAGATTAAGCTGGCAGTTGGTTTCAAAAGAATTTTATGCCTCACAAATAGGTTATCAAATTTTGGTTTCCTCTTCGGAAGAAAATCTAAAAAAGGACAACGGCGATATCTGGAACAGCGGAAGAGTAAATTCAGATAAAAATCTTCAAATTACTTACAGTGGAACTCCGCTAAAAAGCGAAACCAAATATTTTTGGAAAGTAAAAGTGTGGAATCAAAAAGGCAAGGTATCCAATTGGAGTAAAACAGCTTCGTTTAGAATGTCACCTTTAGTATCAGATTTGAATTCAACTTGGATTGGCGCGATTACAAAAGCCGACAGTCATTTGCCGGAAGGTAGAAATTATCATACAGCGACTTTCAACAGACAGAAAAAAGACGCTTTGATCAATGCTTCGGACTCATTGTCACGCAGAAGTATTGTGTTGCGTAAGCCTTTCGAAGTAAAAAAAGAAATAAAGGAAGCCGTAGTTTACATTTCAGGTTTAGGGCATTATGAACTGACGATTAACGGAAAGAAAATCGGCAATAGTGAATTTGCGCCTTTATGGACAGATTACGATAAAACGGTCAATTTCAATACCTACGAATTGACTGCAAAAGAACTACTAAACGGAGAAAACGTAATAGGTGTTTTATTAGGAAACGGAATGTACAACACACTTGCCGAACGCTATTCAAAATTTTATGTAAGTTTTGGTCCGCCTACTTTATTTTTCAAAATGAAAGTGATTTATAAAGACGGTTCCGAGGAAATTATAAAATCCGATGAAAGCTGGAAGTACAGCAAAAGCCCGATTACCTACAACAGTATTTTTGGAGGCGAAGATTACAACGCCAATCTGGAACAAAAAGGCTGGAACAATAAAGATTTTAATGATTCGACCTGGAAAAAAGTAATTGTTCAGGAGGCTCCAAAAGGAGTTTTAAGAGCGCAGACGACAACACCAGTTACGATCCAGAAACGTTATGATGTAAAAGAAGCAAAAGAACTGAAACCTAACTTTTTTATTTTCAATATGGGGCAAAATCTTTCGGGATTTACAACTATAAAAGTCAAAGGAAAAAAAGGCCAGACTGTTCGTGTCTGGGTTGGCGAAAGTCTGAATGAAGACGGAACGATGAGTCAGGGAAAAACGGGTAAACCTTACTATTACGATTATACTTTAAAAGGAGAAGGCGTTGAAGAATGGCAGCCAAAATTCAGTTTTTACGGTTATCAGTATGTGCAGATTGAAAACATCAATTACAAGAAAGTTAAGGACGAAAATCTTGCGACTTTGTTAGACTTAAAATCGAATTTCATTTACAATTCAGCTGGCGAAGCAGGAACTTTTGAATCGTCTAATGACATTTTCAACAAAACACATTTGCTGATAAATAATGCCATAAAAAGTAATTTTCAGAGTGTTTTCACCGATTGCCCGCAACGAGAAAAATTGGGATGGTTAGAAGAAATTCATTTAAACGGACCAGGTTTAATGTTCAATTATAATCTGGAAAGTTTTATTCCGGCAACAATGCAGAACATTTCGGATTCGCAACGTGACAACGGATTAATACCAACCATTGTTCCAGAATATGTAGTCTTCGGAGGTGATTTTACTGATTCTCCTGAGTGGGGTGTGACGGGTGTGATTCTGCCGTGGATGTATTATGAATATTATGGCGATGCGTCATTGATTGAGAAATATTATCCAGTAATGAAAAAGTACGTGGATTATTTAGGGACAAAAGCTACGAACCATATCGTTTCCCACGGTTTGGGCGACTGGTACGATTACGGAACACACGCAGCAGGTTATTCCAAAAACAGCCCGATTGCGCTTTCGGCAACTTCTCATTATTTTTATGGAGCGAATTTAGTTGCAAAAGCGGCAAAACTGTTGAATAAAACGGAAGATATTGCGAAATATGAAACTTTGACTTCGGATATTAAAAATGCTTTCAACAAGGAATTTTTTAATACAGAAACAAAGCAATACGGAACCAGCAGTCAGTTCAGTAACGCTGTTCCTGTTTTTATGGATATCGTAGAACCGCAATACAAACAGGCTGTAATGCAAAATTTATTGGCTGACATCAAAGCTAAAGGCGACCGATTAACGACAGGCGATGTTGGGAACCGTTATTTATTTCAGGCATTGGCACGAAACGGCGAAAATGAAACGATGTACAAAATGAACAACCATTACGATGCACCGGGTTATGGTTTTCAGATTAAATTTGGACTAACGACACTGACCGAACAATGGGATCCGCGCAAAGGAAATTCGTGGAATCACTTTATGATGGGACAAATAGAAGAATGGTTCTATCAAAGTTTAGCCGGAATTGTACCTGATGAAAAAAAACCGGGATTCAAACATTTCTTCATTCAGCCGGAAGTGGTGGGCGATATGACTTTTGTAAAAGCAACTTATCAATCTATTTATGGAAAAATTGCTTCAGCATGGGAAAAGAAAGATGGAAAATTAATCCTGAAAATAGAAATCCCTGCCAATACATCGGCGACAATAAAATTGCCGGTTTCGACGAAAGGTTCTGAAATAAAAGTGAATAACAAACCGATTAAAAATTTGAAATTAGGTTCAGGAAAATATACAATAGAATGCAAAATATAAGATTTAAAAATGACTACAATTAAAAATATACTGTTTGCTTTTCTGATTTCAGTCTTCGCACTGACGTTTGCCAATGCTCAATGCACATCGGATACTAATTTCAGAAAACCCGTTTCAGAAACACTTCAAAAAATTGGAACAATTTTCAACGTAACCATCAAAGATGACAGAGGTTTGTTAAAAGGAAAAGAACTCGATTATGCTGATTGGAGAATCGAACCCGGAAATCTTCCAATTTCACTGACCAATATTCTGGCTCCGTTTGAATTGATGTATTTCAAACAGCCTGATGGAACCTACATCATCCGAAAATACGAAAACCACAAAGTTTCGGTTGATAAAGGAAAAGAGCGCCTGAATTATTTGACGACTCTGTATTCCAACACAACAGATTGGGAAGCACGTAAAAAAGAAATAAAAGCCTGTATGATTACGTCTTTTGGTTTGGACAAAGCACCGCCAATGCCAAAATCAAAACCGATTTTAACGCCAAAAAGAATCTACAAAGATTACAGTGTTGAGAACATTGCACTTGAAATTCTTCCGGGCGTTTACACTACGGGTTCGATTTACAAACCGTATCCGTTCAATAAAAAAGCGGCAGTAATCTTAACGCCTGACGGACATTTCGGTGACGGAAGATACAGAAAAGACGAGCAATACCGTTGTGCGATGATGGCCAAAATGGGTGCCATTGTAGTAAGTTACGATTTATTTGCCTGGGGCGAATCGCTGCTTCAGTTTCCCACAGAAACACACCGCAACAGCATCGCTTCGACAATTCAGGTGTTAAGCGGAATCCGATTACTGGATTATTTATCGACTCAAAAAAATGTAGATATGACCCGGGTTGGTGTTACAGGCGGTTCCGGCGGCGGTTCACACACGATGTTTTTAGGCGCTTTGGATGACCGAATCAAAGTTACCGCTCCCGTGGTGATGGTTTCATCGCATTTCTCCGGCGGATGCCCTTGCGAAAGCGGTCGTGGAATCCACCTTTGTGGAAACGGAACCAATAATGCTGAAATCTCGGCTATGATGGCTCCAAAACCCCAATTAATCGTTTCAGACGGAAAAGACTGGACACTGGCTGTTCCCGAATTGGAATTCCCTTTTATCCAGAGAACTTATGAATTGTACGGTAAGAAAGATTTAGTAGAAAACGCTCATTTTGCTAATGAAGGACACGATTTCGGAGTTTCAAAACGTATGGCGCTATACCCGTTTATGGCAAAATATTTAGGTCTGGACGTAAAGAAAGTACAAAATGAAAAAGGCGAAATCGATGAATCGACTTGTGTGATTGAGCCTTACGATAAATTATATGTTTTTGGCAACAAAGCCGAAAATCTGCCGAAAAACGCATTAAAAGATATTGACAAATTATATGAAATGTTCGGAGAAAAAAATCTGAAAATTTACGAGGTTAAGAAGTAATATTTGGGCGTGACCCAATTTGAAAAAGAGGGCAACTCTCGAAACCGCTTAGTCGCCCCCTTTCCCAAATCGGGTCGGGCTATCCGCGCTACTTCGGTAGCCAGCTTCTATCCCTCACGCACTCTCGTAACTTGAAAAATTTGTGATAATTGGTGCAATTTGTGGTTAAAAAATAATTAGGGCATTTGCCCAAAAAGTATAAAATATGAAGTTTAAAAATAAAATAATTGCTTTTCTAGGAGTTTCGTTATTTGTTTTACAAAACACAACAGCGCAAAACAATACCAACCTTAAACTTTGGTACGACAAACCGGCCACCATCTGGAACGAAGCTTTGCCTTTGGGTAACGGTCGTTTAGGTACAATGGTTTTTGGAGATCCCGCTGTGGAACGTTTGCAGTTAAACGAAGAAACCATTTGGGCAGGTTCGCCAAACAGCAACGCGCATACCAAATCAATAGAGGCTTTGCCAAAAGTGAGACAGCTGGTTTTCGAAGGGAAATTTGATGAAGCACAGGATTTGGCAACCCGTGATATTATGTCGCAGACCAACGACGGAATGCCATACCAGACTTTTGGAAGTGCTTATATTTCGTTTCCAGGACATCAAAAATATACCAATTATTACCGCGATTTGGATATCGAAAACGCTACGGCAAAAGTAAAATATACCGTAAACGGAGTCGAATTTACCAGAGAAATCCTGACATCCTTTTCAGATCAGGTGATTGTCGTAAAATTGTCGGCAAGTCAGCCGGGACAGATTACGGCAAATGTTTTTATGAATAGCCCGATTGACAAAACCGTTCCGTCAACGGAAGGCAACCAAATTCTGCTTTCGGGAGTTGGAACTAATTTCGAAAACGTAAAAGGAAAAGTAAAATTTCAGGGACGAATCGAAGCTAAAAACAAAGGAGGAGAAGTTTCGGCCAGCAACGGAATTCTAATTATCAACAAAGCAGATGAAGTAACGCTTTATATTTCGATAGCGACCAATTTCAAAAACTACCAGGATATTACCGAAGATGAAATAGCGAAAAGCAAATCGTTTTTAGAAAAAGCTTTACCGAAAAGTTTTGATGAAATCAAAAAAGCACACGTTGCCTATTATCAAAAATTCTTCAACAGGGTTGCTTTGGATTTAGGTTCAAACGATGCCATCAAAAAACCAACAAACGAAAGAATTCGTGATTTCAAAAATCAATTCGATCCGCAATTGGCGAGTTTGTATTTTCAATTTGGGCGCTATTTATTGATATCGAGTTCACAGCCGGGAGGTCAGCCTGCCAATTTACAGGGAATTTGGAACGATATGGTAACACCTCCGTGGGACAGTAAATACACAACCAATATAAACGCCGAGATGAATTATTGGCCGGCAGAAGTAACCAATCTTACCGAAATGCACGAGCCGTTTATCCAAATGGCAAAAGAATTGAGCGTGACGGGAGCTGTAACAGCCAAAACAATGTACAACGCCAATGGCTGGGTCTTGCATCACAACACCGATATTTGGCGCGTAACCGCTCCGGTAGATTCGGCCGCGTCAGGAATGTGGATGACTGGTGGTGCCTGGGTTTCGCAGGATTTGTGGGAACGTTATTTGTACACAGGCGACATCAATTATTTAAAAGAAATTTATCCTGTCATTAAAGGTGCTGCCGATTTCTTTTTGGATTTTATGATTACCGACCCCAACACAGGTTATTTGGTGGTGGTGCCATCAAGTTCTCCTGAAAACACACACGCTGGCGGAACTGGAAAAGCAACGATTGCTTCGGGAACTACAATGGACAATCAGTTGGTTTTTGATTTGTTTTCGAATGTAATCAAAGCTTCGAAATTGGTTGCTTCGGATGAAAATTATACTAAAAAATTAAGTGATGCTTTGGCTAAAATGCCTCCGATGAAAATAGGGAAACACAGTCAGTTGCAGGAATGGCAGGAAGATTGGGATAACCCGAAAGACAATCACCGACACGTTTCGCATTTGTACGGCTTGTTTCCGAGTAACCAGATTTCACCAATCAAAACGCCTGAATTATTTGAAGGAGCCAAACAATCACTGATTTACAGAACAGACGAATCGACTGGCTGGTCAATGGGATGGAAAGTAAATTTATGGGCAAGATTATTAGACGGAAATCACGCCTACAAACTGATTCAGGATCAATTGCATTTGGTTACGGCTGACCAAAGAAAAGGAGGCGGAACCTACCCAAATATGCTCGATGCACACCAACCGTTTCAGATTGATGGTAACTTTGGTTGTACTGCCGGAATTGCTGAAATGCTGATGCAGAGTCAGGAAGATGCGATTCATTTATTGCCTGCTTTGCCAACGGTTTGGAAAGACGGAAGCATCAAAGGTTTGGTAACCCGAGGCGGATTTGTAATTGATATGACGTGGAAAAATAATAAAGTTTCAACTTTGAAAGTGTACTCAAAATTAGGAGGAAACTGCCGATTGAAATTGGAAAACACCTTAAAAGCAGACAAAGGAATTGTGCTTAAAAAAGCAAAAGGGAAAAACCCGAATCCGTTGTTTTATGATGTGGAAGTGAAGAAACCTATTATTTCTAAAGAAGCAAAATTGCCTAAAGTGCAGTTGCCGAAGTATAATGAATATGATGTGGAAATGAAGGTTGGGCAGACTTATAGTTTCTCTGCTAATTAATTATTGACCATATAAGCCATATAAGTTTAGTTTGTCATTCCGAGGAACGAGGAATCTCCGTTGCAGGATCTACAAAGATTGGCGATTTTGATTGTAGAGTTACTTGCGAAGATTCCTCGTTCCTCGGAATGACAAAACTGTGAGAAAAAAATTAGAAGGAAATCTACAAGTTTTGAAAACCTTAAAGAAGTAGAAATTAATAAACGTGATTGTTATCCGCGTGAGTGATGGCAGTGGAGCTCTTTTTTTGTGAGGCTTTTTTCAGCCTACCAAAAAAAAGCGGGAACGTACAGCATGACCCGTAGTTTTTTACGAAGGGTCACGCCCAAATAAATAAAATAATTTGAATATGTTACACCAATTTAAATATAAAATAATGGCGATTGTCATTCTGATTTCGGCTTTGAACAGCGGTTGTAAATCGGGTGCGGGGCATTCTAAAAAAGGAACTTCTGTCGTTTTAAAAGCCGATAATTTTAAGCATTATGTGGATTATTTCAACACGATGGAAGACGAGAATTTGAAATTTGCGATTCCGAATGACAGTGCGTGGGCGTGGATGGAAAAGAATGTTCCGTTGTTTGAATGTCCACAGCAAAATTTTGAGGAGATTTATTATTATCGCTGGTGGACGGCTCGAAAACACATCAAGAAAACGCCACTGGGTTTCGGAATTACGGAGTTTTTAGTAGATCGTTCGTATGCCGATAAATACAATTTGATTGCTTGTGCGGTGGGACATCATATCAATGAATTTCGTTGGGTACACGATCCGAAGTACATTGAGCAGGATGTGAAAATTTGGTACCGTGGCAATGAAGGAAAACCGATGAACAAATTGTATAAATTCAGTAGTTGGACGGCTGATGCGCTGTACAACCGTTATTTGGTGAATAAGGATGAAAAATTCTTGTTGGATATGTACCCGGATATGGTGACGGATTATGCGGTTTGGGAAAAAGACCGTCAGCGCAAGGATGGTTTGTTTTGGCAACACGATGTAAAGGACGGAATGGAAGAATCGTTGAGTGGCGGGCGAAAAGTGCAAAATGCAAGACCGACGATTAACAGTTATATGTTTGGAAATGCTGTGGCGATTTCGAAAATGGCATCGATGAAAGGCGACAAGGAAGTGGAGGCTAAATTTAAAGCCAAAGCCGATGTTTTGCAACAATTGGTGGAAACCAAATTATGGAATTCGAAAAGTGAATTCTTTGAAACGTTTACCGAAAAAGATACGCTGGCACAGGTGAGAGAAGCGATTGGATTTATTCCGTGGTATTTTAATCTGCCGGAAAAAGATAAAGGTTTTGAAAAAGCCTGGGAACAGATTAAGGATGAAAAAGGGTTTTCGGCGCCTTTTGGTTTGACAACGGCAGAGCGCAGAAGTCCGCGTTTCAGGACTCACGGAACCGGAACCTGTGAATGGGACGGAGCTATTTGGCCTTTTGCGAGTTCGCAGACTTTGACAGCTTTGGCCAATGTGCTGAATAATTACAACCAAACTTTCGTTGCCAAAACCGATTATTTCAAGCAAATGGAGTTGTATGTGCAGTCTCAATATTACCGCGGAAGACCTTATGTTGGAGAATATCTGGATGAAACTACAGGGTATTGGTTAATGGGCGACAAAGAACGTAGCCGTTATTACAATCACTCGACTTTTAACGATTTGATGATTACGGGATTGGTAGGTTTACGTCCGAGAGCAGATGAAAAGATTGAAGTAAATCCGTTGATTCCACAGGAAAAATGGGATTGGTTTTGTCTGGATAATGTGTTGTATCACGGGAATATTATCACGATTCTTTGGGATAAAACTGGGGAGAAATATAAGAAAGGAAAAGGGTTTAGGATTTTTAAGAATGGTAAGGAAATTGCTGTTTCAGAAAAATTGGAGAAATTAGTGTCGGAATAGAAAAATTATTTGTATTAACAATTAAAAAACAAAACATTGAGTAGAGCAATAGAAATAGTTATCATAAAAGCGACTGAAGAAGTTCCGTCAATTGATGCTATATGCTTAATTTCAAGAGAAAAGACTTTAAAACTCGTCTTTGATCCGTTAATGCAAAAACAAAGACAGACGATTGGGGAAGATTTAAAAAGAAAGCTCAAAGGATTTCAGGTTGGAATTCATACAATAGAACCAGAAATTAATATTTCTAAACTAATTACTGACGAAGAAATAGAGGCAAATCAAGATTTTTTGGAAAAATGTGCAAAGGAATATCGTGAATTGTCAAAAGAGCTTATTTATAAAGTTATTGATAAATTAAAAATTACTATCAATCCTGAATTTCCATTGTTGACATTTAATTCAATAAAAGTAGATAAACGGCAAATAGGAAAAGTTGATGATTGGCGTTATTATTTACACGGGTTTCATTGCGGTTTCGAAAATCTAAAAACCGGACAATTAGTAGAAACGCCTTTAATATTTGGACTTGAATTTGGGGATTTAGATCCTTATTTTTTTAGTAGATTCATTAAATCAACACCAGAATATCAACCACTAAAAATTGATATTTATGAAGACTATGCAGATGGTGTTCAGATAAATCAAAAAATGTTATCTCTTGGGAAATTTGAGCGAATAACTTCAAACATAGAAAACCACTTTGGAATTGTAGTAACTGATAGGGATAAAATAGAAGTAAATGTTTATCAACCAGAATCAATTCCAACGGAAAAGCAGAAATTCAATCTGTGGAAATTCCTGAAATTAAAATAAAACTTATGAAAAAAACATTTCTATATAATCTAATACTTATTGCATCCCTTTGTTTTTCTTTCGCGCAAGCCCAAACAAAAATCAGCGTTACAAACCTGCAATGCGAAATGCTGAACAATCCGGAAGGAATTGATGTGGTTAAGCCCCGTTTGAGCTGGCAGATAAAGTCCGATGTTAACGATGTAAAACAAACCGCTTATCAAATTATGGTCGCTTCGACTTTGGAAAATCTGAACTCGGATAAAGCCGATTTATGGGATAGCGGAAAAGTAACAAGCAACGAATCAGTCAATATTATTTACAATGGAAAAAAATTGAGCGACCGACAAAATGCGTTTTGGAAAGTAACTGTTTTTACGAATAAAGGCGAAATAAAATCGGCTACAACTGCTCATTTCAGCATCGGGATTTTAACCTATGCTGATTGGAAATCGACACGCTGGATTGGGTATGAAAAATTATCGAAAGACGATAGCGTTTCTCAGTATTCCAGATTGTCTGCACGTTATTTGAGAAAAGAAATCAATGTCAAAAAACAAGTCAAATCTGCCAAAGTGTTTATTATGGGAATGGGCTTGTATGAGTTGTATATCAATGGAAATAAAATTGGCGATCAGGTTTTGGCACCCGTTCCGACGGATTATACCAAAAACGTAAAATACAATGTTTTTGATGTGACCTCGCAATTCAAAGAAGGCAAAAATATGCTGGGAACGATTTTAGGGAACGGAAGATTTTTTGCGATGCGTCAGGATTACAAACCGTATAAGATCAAATCATTTGGTTTCCCAAAAATGGCTTTGCAATTGTTTGTCGAATATACCGATGGAACCAAAGACATAATCCGCACAGACGACACCTGGAAATTAACCACCGATGGACCAATTCTATCCAATAACGAATACGATGGTGAAGAGTATGATGCCCGCAAGGAACTGAAAGGCTGGGCTACCACAAATTTTGATGATAAAAATTGGGTAAATGCCAGATACGTTCAGGAACCGGGTGGTTTTTATGAAGCGCAGATGACGCCGAATATGAAAATTATGGGCGAAGTAAAACCTATTTCGATTAAAGCTACTACGAAAGGAACATATATTTTGGATATGGGTCAGAATATGGTGGGCTGGCTGCAGTTGAAAGTAAAAGGAAAAAGCGGTGACCAGATCACGATGAAATTTGCCGAATCTTTGCAGGCTGATGGTTCGCTGTACATTGCCAATTTGCGTGATGCCAAAACTACCGATGTTTATACATTGAAAGGCGAAGGCGAAGAAATCTGGGAACCTCGTTTTATATTTCACGGTTTCCGATTTGTAGAAGTTTCGGGTTTTCCGACCAAACCAACTTTGGAAAATTTCGTTGGAAAAGTGGTGTATGACGATATTAAAACCACCGGAACTTTCGAATCTTCGGATGCGACAATGAACCAGATTTTTAAAAATGCGTGGTGGGGAATCAGTGGAAATTACAAAGGAATGCCAATCGACTGTCCACAGCGAAACGAGCGTCAGCCTTGGTTGGGCGATAGAACGACGGGTGCTTATGGAGAAAGTTTTTTATTCGACAATCAGACTTTGTATGCCAAATGGCTGGATGATATTAAATATTCCCAAACACAAGATGGAGGATTGCCAGATGTGGCGCCGGCATTTTGGCGTTATTACGGTGATAATGTGACCTGGCCGGGAACCTATATCACGGTGGGTGATATGTTGTACCAACAATTTGGTGATGCAGAAGTGATTAAAAAACAATATCCGTCTATGAAAAAATGGATGGTGTATATGGAAGAAAATTATCTTCAAAATGATCTAATGGACAAGGATAAATATGGTGATTGGTGTGTACCGCCGGAATCATTAGAGTTGATTCGTTCCAAAGATCCTGCCCGTTTAACCGATGGACAATTGTTGTCGAGTGCGTTTTATTATCAGCTTTTGACGATTATGAAAAAGTTTGCCAAAATCGCAAATGCTGATGCCGATATTGCACATTATGATGATTTGACAACAAGAGTAAAAAAAGCATTTAATGCCAAATTTTTAAATACGGAGAAAAACTATTACGCTAATAATACTGTTACGGCAAATGTGTTGCCATTGGCTTTTGGGATAGTTCCTGAAAATTTGATTGACAAGGTTTTCCAAAATATGGTACACGAAGTGGAGGTAACAAAAAACGGTCATCTCAGTACAGGCGTAATCGGAACGCAATTTTTGATGCGAACCCTGACAAATTTTGGAAGAGGCGATTTGGCTTATAAACTGGCTTCTAATAAAACCTATCCAAGCTGGGGCTATATGGTTGAAAACGGTGCTACGACCATTTGGGAATTATGGAACGGAAACACCGCTGACCCAACAATGAATTCGCAAAATCACGTAATGCTTTTGGGCGATTTATTGATTTGGTATTACGAAAATATGGCTGGAATCAAGAGTAATCCTGAAACTCCGGGTTTCAAACAAATTATTATGAAACCGGATTTCAATGCGGGATTAACTTTTGTAAATGCGTCTTACGAATCGATTTACGGTTTAATTAAAAGCGACTGGAAGAAAAACAAAAATACTTTAGAATGGAAAATTACCATTCCGGCCAATTCATCTGCTGTGGTGTATTTGCCTGCAAGTAATGCTTCATCAGTAACGGTAAACAAGCAAAAACTAACTCAATTTTCATCTTCTTATAAAACAGAAAATAATAGCATTGTTGTGACTTTACCATCGGGGTCATATACTTTAAGTGTTAAATAGTTATTTGAATATTTATAATTTCGCTCAGCAGAAATAATTAAATCTATAAAAATGAATATTTCAAAATATCAAGAAGCAATAAAAGAGTTAAGGCCTTTAATAGATTCTAAATTCAAATATAATACAGCTAAATGGGGGAAGTTAAATCCTGAATTTACTGGTTTTATTTCCAAATATGAAAATTTGGAAATCTCAAGACAAGATGTAATTGATTCTTTTAGACATTTTTATTCTGGAAAATTAAATTGGGAGACACCATTTTTATTAACTATGATTTGGGGATTTGCTGATACTGGATATGGAACTTATCGAACTAATAATTACATTTCAGAAGAAGTAAATCAAATGCTTATTAAAAAATCTTTTGATGCAGTCTATAATAATGATTTAGAATTAGCATATAAAAGTTTAAAATTAATTAAAGGACTCAACATAAGTTATATTTCTAAAGTTCTATACTTTGCTACCAAAGCATGCGATTATAATGAATATGCCTTGATTTATGATATACGAGTAGCAAAATCACTTGTGAAATTAACAACATTACCAGAGATTTTTGAAATAGTAGAGGTGACACCTTCTTCCAAATTTTCTCATTACAAAATGTATAATTCTTTAATGCACAGATACTCAAAAGAAATAAATTCTGATGCAGAATCGTTGGAAATGTTTTTATTCAATCAACTCTTCTAATCAAATTATATTTTCCTTTGAAACAGGACGGTACAGGTTACTTGGCTATTTTTTTAGTGTTATTTTTACACTTAATAAGTTTTTGCATTTGGATATTTGTATAATCCATTGAAAATAAAACACATAATATTTTAAAAGAATAAATAATGAAACTGAAACACATAACAATTGCACTTTTTGGACTTTTACTTTTCGGAAGCTGTAAATCGGCTTTGGAAAAAAAGACCTGGAAAGAAGGAATTTTGGTAGATGAATTCATTTACGACAAAGCGCCTTACCCATCCTGTCACTCTGTAACGATTGTGGAAGCAACTAATGGAGATTTGGTTTCGGCGTGGTTTGGAGGATCACACGAGAGACATCCGGATGTTTGTATTTATTCTGCCATAAAACCAAAAGGAAGCGATAAATGGGGTGAACCCATTAAGGTTGCAGATGGTGTGATGAAAGACGGGACAAGATTTCCAACGTGGAATCCTGTTTTGTACCAAATTCCGGGAGGCGATTTGATGCTTTTTTATAAAATAGGACCAAAACCATCCGAGTGGTGGGGCGTTTACAGAACTTCTTCTGACGGAGGAAAAACCTGGTCTGATAAGATTGATATGCCGAGTAAAGATTTCTTGGGACCAATCAAAAACAAACCGGTTTTATTAAGTAACGGAACTTTATTGCTTCCTTCAAGTACAGAAGGAAATGGCTGGCATTTGCGTATGGAATCAAGTCCGGACTTCGGAAAAACATGGGTTTTGGGCGATACAATTTCAAGAGGAAAACAAAAAATCAACGCCATTCAGCCAAGTATTTTGTTCCATAAAGACGGAAGCATTCAGGCGATTGGAAGAACCAAAAACAGAGCAATTTTTAGCACTTTTTCTAAAGACAATGGAAAAACCTGGTCGGAGTTAGAACTAATTGGTTTGCCAAATAACAACTCTGGAACCGATGCAGTAACGCTTAAAAACGGAAAACATTTATTGGTTTACAACCATGTTTTGCCTCCTGGCAAAGAAGCCAAAGGACCAAGAACGCCTTTGAATCTTTCTATTTCTGATGACGGAATCAACTGGAGCGCTGTATTGGTTTTAGAAGATTCAAAAATCAGTCAATATTCCTATCCATCGATAATTCAAAGTTCAGACGGAATGGTGCATATCGTTTATACCTGGAGAAGACAAAAACTGAAATACGTAAAAATTGATCCAAGCAAATTGATCGCACTTCCAATCAAAAACGGAATTTGGCCGGGACAAGAAGGCGTTGAAGTAAAAGCTGTGAAGGCTGAAGAGGAATGAATATTCACAAGAGATTATCATTGAAAATTTTTTAATCTCCATAATCTGCTAAATCTGCGGGAAAAATTACTCTCGCAGATTTGCTCCGCCTGTTCGCTATCGCTCGGGTAGTAGATTTAGCAGATTATTTTTAATCTGTAGTAATAAAAAATTATAATTATGAAGTTGATTAATTTAAGAAGGAGCTTGTTTATTGCATTGGTTGTCCTTTTATCAGGTACATTCAATAGCGAAGTTTCAGCTCAATCAAATAAAAAGCAACGTTACAAAGTAGCAGTTTGCGACTGGATGATTTTAAAAAGACAAAAACTCGGAGCCTTTGGATTGGCGAGCGAAATAAAAGCAGACGGAATCGAACTCGATATGGGTGGATTAGGAAAAAGACCAACATTCGACAGTAAATTAGGTGACCCGATTGAAAGACAAAAGTTTCTGGATAAATCCAAAGAAACAGGTGTTGGAATTAGTTCTATTGCCATGTCCGGTTTTTATGCACAATCCTTTGCCAAAAGAGATTCAATTAACCTGATGATTAACGATTGTGTGGCAACCATGAAAAACATGAAAGTAAAAGTCGCTTATCTTCCATTGGGAACAGAAAGCGACTTGACTAAAAACCCGGAATTACGCCCAATTATTATCGAAAGATTAAAATGGGCAGGTAAACAAGTCGGTAAAATTGGCGGAGTAATTGCTATCGAAACTTCACTAAACGCTACAGAAGAGAAAAAACTATTGGAAGAAATTGGCTGTAAACACATCAAAAGCTCTTTCAACTTTGCAAATGCAGTTGATAACGGAAGAGACATCGCAACCGAATTAAAGATTCTAGGCAAAAAACATCTGGCACAAATTCACGCTTCGACAACAGATACTGTATGGCTTGAAAACGATAAAAATGTCGATATGCCAAAAATTAAAAAAGCGCTGGACGAAATGAAATGGAGTGGCTGGTTAATCGTAGAACGTTCCCGCGATGTAACACAAGTACATAACGTAAAAGCTAATTACGGTGCTAACGTTGCTTATTTAAAACGTATTTTTCAGAATTAATATCAAAAAAAAATCTGCTTAAATCTGCCAAGATCTGCGTGAAAAATTGGCACGCAGATTTAAATGGATTTAAGCAGATTTGGCAGATTTTTTATCATTCGCCAAGAATAAAAATTATAACACAATGAAATATCTAAGCTTACTCTTTTTAGGACTATACGCCACTTTTGCATCAGCACAAAACATCACCATCGTTCGTGATGCGAAAGCACCAAGAGCGCAATATGGAGCCGAAAAACTATCAGAAACCGCAATAACAAAAGGATTCAAAGTAGTTTTTGCAGATAAGGCACCAAAAAAATCAAAAGACAAAGTAATAGTTATAGGTGAAAAAGGAACCGATTTTTGGAACCAAAACACCAAAATTGCTAAAATCGATGATGGCAAATTAACAAAAAAAGAAGGTTTTCAAATCCGTACTCAAAAAAACACCATTTTCATCGAAGGAACCGATGCAACCGGAGCTTTGTACGGCGCTTTGGAATTGGCAGACCGAATCAAAACTTCAGGCGAAATTCCGTCTGAAATCAATATTGAAGACAGTCCTGAAATGGTTTTGAGAGGTGCCTGTATCGGGATGCAGAAGCCCGTTTACCTTCCAGGCCGTGACGTTTACGAATATCCATACACGCCTGAAACTTTTCCTTGGTTTTACGATAAAAAACTCTGGACAAAATATTTGGATATGATGGTCGAAAACCGAATGAATTCCTTGTATTTATGGAATGGCCACCCTTTTGCTTCCTTGGTAAAACTGAAAGACTATCCGTTTGCCGTTGAAGTAAGCGACGAAGATTTCAAAAAGAACGAGGAAATATACAAATACCTTACCGTAGAAGCCAACAAAAGAGGAATCTGGGTCATCCAAATGTTCTATAATATTATTGTTTCCAAACCATTTGCGGAGCATTACAACATTAAAACACAGGATCGTTCAAGACCAATTACACCTTTGCTTTCGGATTATACCAGAAAATCAATTGCGGCTTTCATCGAAAAATATCCAAACGTAGGATTATTAGTTTGCCTTGGAGAAGCGATCAATACAGTCGATGACGACGTAGAATGGTTTACCAAAACCATTATTCCGGGTGTTCAGGACGGATTAAAAGCTTTAGGGAGAACAGATGAGCCGCCAATTATTCTGCGTTCTCACGATACCGACGGGCCATTGGTAATGGAAAAATCACTTCCATTATATAAAAACTTGTACACAGAAAGTAAATACACAGGAGAATCGTTAACAACTTACACACCTGGCGGACCTTGGGGTGAAACGCACAAACAATTGAGTTCTCTTAAATCAATTCATATCGAAAACGTTCATATTCTGGCCAACTTAGAGCCTTTCCGTTACGGATCACCTGATTTTATACAGAAAACGGTTAAAGCGATGCACAGCGTTCATGGTGCCAATGCGTTGCACTTGTATCCACAGGCTTCATATTGGGACTGGCCGTATTCTGCGGATAAAACCAAAACAGGCGAACGACTTTTGGAAATGGATCGTGACTGGATCTGGTACAAAGCCTGGGCAAGATACGCCTGGGACAGTAAAAGAGACCGAAATGAAGAAGTCAAATATTGGGATAAAGACCTGGCTGCAAAATACGGAACCGATCAGGAAGCAGCCAATAACATTTTAAAAGCTTACGAAGAAACAGGAGAAATTGCTCCAAAAACATTAAGACGTTTCGGTATCACAGAAGGAAACCGTCAAACCTTATTATTAGGAATGTTCGAAAGCCAATTGGTCAACCCATCAAAATGGCGTGTCTATCCTGGATTCCACGAATCTTGCGGACCAGCAGGAGAGCTGCTTTTGGAGTATGCTAAAAAGGAGTGGAACAAAGAACCGCATTCCGGTGAATTGCCAACACAGATTATTGCCGAAATCACCCAACACGGAAAATTAGCCGTTGAAGCAATCGACAAAGCCGAAGCCAGCGTAACCAAAGACAAAGAAGAATTCCTGCGTCTTAAAAACGATGTACATTGCTACAAAGCCTTTGCCGATTTCTTCTCAGAGAAAGTAAAAGCCGCTTTGTTGGTGTTGCGATACAGTTATTCCAACGACATTGCCGATTTGGATAAAGCCCTTCCGCATCTCGAAAAAAGCATCGAATATTATGAAAAATTGGTCAATTTAACCAAAGATCATTATCTGTATGCCAACAGTATGCAGACCGCACAACGCCGAATTCCGATTGGTGGAGACGATGGGAACAACAAAACCTGGGCCGAATTATTGCCACATTACGAACGTGAATTGGCTAATTTCAAACGAAATTTGGATCTTCTAAAATCATCAAAAGATGGTAAAGTTGTAACCAAAGAAAGTAAGCCGTGGAAAACCGCTGAGGTAACTTTACTAAGCGAAAGCAAAGGAACTTACGCAGTTAAAAACGGAACAAAAGTGTACGGAACTCCAATTTCAGAACTGACAAAAATAGCTCCTGAACTGCAAAACCTAAAAGGAATTGCATTTGAGGAAACTGCACAAAACGAAAACGGAACACATCTGAAATTCAAAAATACCAAAGCCGTAAAACTGGTGGTTGGTTATTTCAATTCCGATCAGAAAAGATTTTTATTCCCGCCAAGTTTAGAGACAGACGCCTCTGGAAATGCCCACGGACAAGCCGAAGTAATCCTGGCAAGTGCGATGAATTTGAAGGAATTACCAAGGATAAATATTCACACCTACACCTTTCAGCCGGGCGAAAACAAACTCGATTTAGGCAAAGGAAGAGTCCTGATTTTAGGCTTCATCGACGCCGATCAAACCATCACAACACGTGATGTCGGTTATATCGATGCAGGGGAAAAAGGTGCGGTAGACTGGTTGTTTTATTAAAGAAAAAATCTCCCGCAGATTTAGCAGATATTGCAGATTTTATTTTTAATCTGCTCAATCAGCTAAATCTGCGGGAGAAATAAAAATATTTAATGATATTTTGGGCGTGTCCCTCCGTAAAAACTACGGGTCGGGCTATCCGCTATATCTTTTGGGGCGAACCCCGCCCCAAAAGGATGTCGCTACTATCCCTCACGCACACCAGCGTTTATAAGATATTTATTTCCTGCAAGGTCTTTTTTGACCTTGTAGGTATTTAGATTAAAAGCAAACCTACAAGGTTTTGGAAACCTTGCAGGATAGTAAAGAATATTCAGCAATGAAACTTAAATAACCTTATATGACTTATATGGTTTAAAAAGATATGAAGAAAATAGTTTTTTTTATTTTTTGTTTTTTTTCAGGGTATTGCCTGGTGTGGAGCCAAAACAATAAAGAATCAGCGAAGTTTCGTAAAGAAGTTTCGCTGAATTCCTCCTGGGAAACCATTGTTTTAAACCAGCTTCCGGAAAAGGAAGAAACCTTTGTGCAAAACCCAAAAGTCGATGCACAGTGGCAAAAAGTAAACGTACCCCACAACTGGGATCAGTATTACGGTTTTCTAAGAACTAAACACGGAAATTTACACGGCACCGCCTGGTATCACAAGACATTACAACTTGACAAAAAAGACACTTCAAAAAGACTTTTCCTGTTTTTCGAAGGTGTAAGTTCCTATGCCACAGTTTGGGTAAACGGCAAAAAAGTAGGTGAACACAAAGGCGGAAGAACCACTTTTACAGTCGATATTACCAACGCAGTTTCTTTTGAAAAAGCAAATGATATAATCGTCAAAGCATCGCATCCGTCATTTATTGCTGATTTGCCTTGGGTTTGCGGGGGCTGTTCCGGAGAGTGGGGATTCTCCGAAGGCTCCCAGCCAATGGGGATTTTCAGACCTGTAACTTTAGTCGTTACGGATGAAGTTCGAATAGAACCTTTCGGTGTTCATATCTGGAATGACAAATCAACTTCCAAAGAAAAAGCAATCCTGAACATTACTACCGAAGTCAAAAACTACGGAAATTCAAATCGAAACATAAGTATCGAAAACACCCTTTTTGATAAAAACAGAAAGAAAGTGGTTAGCATAAAAACTGATATCAAAAACACTTCAGGTGAAACAAAACAAATAGCACAAACACTTCCAGACATTGCAAATCCAAAATTATGGTCGCCAGCCAATCCGTATTTATATGAATTGGTTACTATAATTTTTGAAAATGGAAAAAAGATTGACGAATTAAAAACATCGTACGGAATCCGTTGGGTAAGCTGGCCGGTAAGCCGTGATGGAAAAGACAATCGTTTTTACATCAACGACGAGCCTTTATTCATCAATGGAACCTGCGAATACGAACATTTAATAGGAAACAGTCATTCGTTTTCTGATGAGCAAATCCATTCGAGAATCGAACAGATAAAAGCTGGTGGTTTTAATGCTTTCCGTGAAGCACACCAGCCTCATAACTTAAAATATCAGGAAGAATTAGACCAAAACGGAATCCTGTTCTGGAGTCAGTTTTCGGCACATATTTGGTATGACACTCCTGAATTTAAAGAAAATTTCAAAACATTATTACGCGAATGGATCAAGGAACGCCGAAATAATGCGTCGGTCGTAATGTGGGGACTGCAAAACGAAAGCACGATTCCAAAAGAATTTGCTGAAGAATGTACTAAAATCATCCGGGAAATGGACCCGATGTCTGCTTCGCAACGCATAGTGACAACCTGTAACGGAGGCGAAGGTACGGATTGGAACGTAGTGCAAAACTGGTCGGGAACCTACGGTGGAGATCCGTTCAATTACGATGTCGAAATGAGCAAACAATTGCTGAACGGCGAGTACGGTGCCTGGCGTTCACATGACTTACACACCGAAGGTGAATTCGACCAAAAAGGAACGTTGAGTGAAAACCGTTTCTCTCAATTAATGGAAATCAAAGTCCGCGAAGCCGAATCGGTAAAAGACAAAATCGCAGGGCAATTCAATTGGCTTTTTGCCTCACACGAAAATCCGGGACGTTCTCAAAATGGAGAAGGTTTCAGGGATATAGACAAGGTCGGCCCCGTAAATTACAAAGGACTTTTTAGTATTTGGGGAGAACCTTTGGACGCATATTATATGTACCGCGCCAATTATGTTTCGAACAAAACCAATCCGATGGTGTATATCGTTTCGCACACCTGGCCGAACCGTTGGGATGCTCCGGGAATCAAAAATGGCATCGATGTGTATTCGAATTGTGATGAGGTGGAATTGTTCAATGATGTCAATAAATTATCTTTAGGTAAACTGAAAAATCAGGGATTGGGTCAGCATTTTCAGTTCAATAATGTTAACGTTCAGTACAATGTTTTGTATGCTGTGGGTTATGTAAACGGAAAAGCCGTTGCCAAAGATTATATCGTTTTGAACAATTTGCCAAAAGCACCAAATTTCAGCGCATTAGAAATTAAAAAAGAAACACTTTTACAGTCTCAAAAAGGATACAATTACATTTATAGAGTGAACAGTGGCGGAAGCGAAATCACCGATTCTCTTGGGAATTTGTGGCAGGCGGATGTTCATAAAAGTAGAGAAAACACCTGGGGTTCTTTGTCATGGACGAATAACTTCAAACAATTACCTGATTTTTATGCAAGCCAAAGAACCACTTTCGACCCAATTTCAGGAACAAAAGACTGGAAATTATTTCAGAGTTTCAGGTACGGAATCGACAAATTGCGTTACGAATTCCCAGCTCCCGACGGAGAATATCTGGTAGAATTGTATTTCACAGAACCCTGGTACGGAACTGGTGGCGGAATGGACTGCAAAGGCTGGCGTTTGTTTGATGTCGCCATTAATGACAATGTAGTGCTGAAAGATTTGGATATCTGGAGTGAAGTGGGACACGATTCGGCGCTAAAGAAGACCTTTATTGTAAAAAGTAAAAACGGAAAAATCACGATTTCTTTCCCGAATGTAAAAGCGAGTCAGGCAATCATTTCGGCAATTGCTATCGCGACTAAAAATAAAACGGTAAAAGGAGCTTCGGCTTCGCCACGAAATATTCAGAATGTTGAAAGTAATTCGGAGACTAAAATCGGTTCCTGGCTGGATATCAATTCGAAACAATATTCAGATTCCGAAGTGGTTTTTACACAATTGCCTTCAGAAGTTTATGGAGCAGATTATTTACAAATTTCAGCAAATTCAAAATCTTCGGGTTCATTCATAACCAAAGAAGATTCTGAAATTTATCTTTTTACCCAATTAAAAGATTCCATTTCAGGTTATAAAAGAATGACCGAAACGGCTAAAAATTCAGACAAAATTGAATTTTCAGTTCTCCATAAAAAAGTTAAAAAAGGAGAAAAAGTACTTTTTGAAAACTTAATCGCAGTTGTTCCAACCTACGATATGGGTGAAAAAGATGATTCGAGACCTGTTGTGCTTTTGGAAGCAGAAACCGCCAAAACCATCGGAACCGGAATCGAAAAAGGCAATTTCAAAAAAGCGGATTACATTGAATTCAAGGAAAAAACAAACAACAGTATTCAGTTTGAAGTGAAACCTGGAGTGGCAGGAATTTACCTGATGCGTTTTCGTTTTATGAACCGAAATGAAACACCATTGAAAGTCAAATTCAAAATGGAAGACGCCTACGGAATCCTGATGCGAAATGACACGATTGAGTTTCCGTCTTCGACTGAAAAATGGAAAATATTAAATACAACCTCCGGTGGGTATATCAACGCAGGAACCTATAAAATCACAATAGAATCAGACGATATGAAAGGATTGTTGTTGGATAATTTTGAGTTTCAGTAGGAAGAGAATAGAAGTAAGAATAAAGAAAATAGACGTCAGAGTAAAAAGAAATCTGCGCAAATCTGCTAAATCTGCGTGCAAAAAACTTTTAAAACTTAAATGACTTATATGGTTAAAAAATAATTACGATGATAAAACAGCTATTAGTTTTACAAAGATTAGGAATTGTATTAGTATTAATGCTTTCAACAGCAAGTTTCGCACAAGCCAAAAAAGCCAGAATTGTCGAAGATTTCAATAAAAACTGGAATTTCAAATTAGGAGATCATCCACAGGCGATCAATGCCAATTTCAGCACTACCGATTGGAGAACTCTGCAACTGCCCCACGATTGGAGTATCGAGGGAGCATTCAATAAAGATTTTCCAACAGGAACTAAGCAAGGTTTTTTGCCGGCAGGAAAAGGCTGGTATCGCAAAACATTTACCTTGCCAAAAGATTGGGCAGGTAAATCGATTTCGATAGAATTTGATGGTGTTTTCAAGAACAGCGAAGTATTCATCAACGGCCATTCGCTGAGAATTCGCCCAAGTGGATACATTTCCTTTGCTTATGAAATGACTCCTTACTTGCATTTCGGAAAACAAGAAAATGTTATTGTCGTAAAAGTCGATAACGATGCACAGCCCAATTCCAGATGGTACACAGGTTCTGGAATTTATAGAAATGTACGTTTGGTGGCTGTCGAAAAACTGCACGTAGCACATTGGGGAACTTATGTAACCACTCCCAAAATCAGCAAAGAAAAAGCATCGGTACACTTTGAAGTGACTGTAGAAAATAAAGCAAATACTGAAAAAGAATTCAAATTCGTCACCTCTATTGTAGACGCTAAAAATAAAGAAGTAGCTAATGCGGTGTCAACAGAAAAAATAGATGCCAATTCCAAATCTAAAAAAACACATAATTTGGAAGTGAAAAACCCAAATTTATGGGATACCGAAAATCCGTATTTGTATAAAGTGCTTACCAAAATTTACGAGAATAAAAAATTAGTTGATACTTATGAAACACCATTAGGAATTCGATTTTTCTCTTTTGATGCCGAAAAAGGATTTTCTTTAAACGGAAAACCAACCAAAATATATGGAGTCTGCCTGCATCACGACAACGGTGCTTTAGGAGCTGTAGAAAACATTCACGCCGTTCGACGTAAACTGACTCTATTGAAAGAAATGGGAGCGAATGCCATTAGAATGTCGCATAATCCGCATTCGTTGGAAATGATGCAATTATGTGATGAAATGGGTTTCATTGTCCAGGACGAAGCATTTGATGTTTGGAAAAAGCCAAAAGTAAAGAATGATGCTCACAAAGAATGGGATGGCTGGCACAAAAGAGATTTAGAAGATTTAATTTTGAGAGACCGCAACTATCCGTCTGTGATGATGTGGAGCATTGGAAACGAAATCCGTGAACAGTTCGACAGCACAGGAATTGCGATTACCAGAGAATTGGCGCAAATCGTAAAAAATCTGGATACCACTCGTCCAATAACAAGTGCCTTGACCGAAAATATTCCAGAGAAAAATTTTATTTATCAATCAGGTGCTTTGGATTTACTGGGATTCAATTACAAGCACGAAGATTACAAAGAATTTCCAGCACGTTTCAAAGGGCAAAAAATAATTGCTTCCGAAACTGTTTCGGCTCTCGAAACCCGCGGACATTATGACCAACCTTCGGATGTGGTTAAAGCTTGGCCGGTTAAATACGGAGAGAAATTTGATGGTAATGCCGATTTTACGGTTTCGGCTTACGATAATGTAAAATCATTTTGGGGTTCGACGCACGAAGAAAGCTGGAAAGCGATAAAAAATTCTGATTTCATTGCGGGTACTTTTGTGTGGACTGGCTTTGATTATATCGGTGAACCCGACCCATATCCATTTCCGGCGCGCAGTTCGTATTTTGGGATTATTGATTTGGCAGGACTTCCAAAAGATGTCTATTATATGTATCAAAGCGAATGGACGAAGAAACCCGTTTTGCACATTTTTCCGCACTGGAACTGGCAAAAAGATCAGGAAGTCGATGTTTGGGCGTATTACAATAATGCCGATGAAGTGGAATTGTTTCTTAACGGAAAATCACTGGGCAAAAAAGCCAAACAAAATGACGATTTGCACATTTCCTGGCGAGTAAAATTCGAACCCGGAACAATAAAATCCATCTCCAGAAAAGACGGAAAAGTAGTTTTGGAAAAAGAAATTCACACCGCCGGAGAAGCTTCCAAAATAGATTTGAAAGTGGACAAAGCAACCCTGAAAAACGATACTTACGATTTGGTTTACGTAACCGTTTCTATTGTTGATAAAGACGGAAATCTTCTGCCAAATGCCAATGATCTAATCAATTTTGAAGTTACAGGGGGAGGGAAATTAGTGGGTGTTGATAACGGCTATCAGGCGAATCTGGATTCTTTTAAAGCGAATTCTTGTAAATTGTTTAATGGTAAATGCATTGCGATCATTCAATCCAACGGGAAGAAAGAAAATATTCAGTTAACAGCTTCAGCCGTACACGGAATGTCATCTACAGTAATTGTAAAAGTAGAATAGGCACTCCAGAAAATAATTTTATAAAACTCCATTAGCGATAATGGAGTTTTTTTGTTGGAATCTCGTTTGTTATTTGGGCATATGCTTGTCCCGATAACTATCGTGAGGCTGTCCATTATAACTTTTCTTTTCCTAAAGAAGGAAAAGAAAAGGATGCTATTTCCATACCTTATGCGGGAGTTGGTTTCAGGAGATGTTTTTACGTTTATCGTTTGTTATAAAATATCTTATATTCGTAAATAATAAATACATGTTTATAAGAATAAAATATTCTCTTTGGATATGAAATCTTATAATATAAATGAATTTGAATGTTTTAAACAAAAATATTTTCATGAGAATACCAAAAAAATTTGAATCAATAATAAGTCAAAATCAGACTTATTATTCAATAGTTTTAGATACCATAACTTCATTTGAACCTATTTTAAAAGATAATAAATTATTTTTTTTTGAAGAGTTTACTGATCATGGAATTGAACACATTGAAAAAGTATTAGAATCAGCAGAATATATAATTACAGACGAGTCATTTGAAAAAATAAGTGCTAATGAAGTTTTAATACTAATTTTATCTGTTATTCTTCATGATTTGGGTATGCATACTGAATATGGAACATTTATATCTATGCTTAATGGAGATTACGACTCTTCTAAATCTGAAATTTTAGATGATAAAACATGGAAAGAACTTTGGGTCGATTTTTTAGGTGAAGTTCGAAGATTTAGTTCAAATCAAAGAAAAAATGTTTTTTGGGAATGAAAATTTTCATTTTAGAATTCCAGATCTTGACAATAAAGATAACTTAACAGGATCTGATAAAAAACTAATCGGAGAATTTATCAGACGTCATCATGGAAGATTAGGGTATGAAATAGCAATTTCAGGTATTAAAAATAAGGGTAGTATTTTACAATTTGGCACATCCAAATTAGATAACAAGAATAGAAGGATTGCTGGAATTGTTGCTAGAAGTCATAGTATGGAAATTCGTGATACTTTTAAATATCTTGAGGATTTGGCACATGATAGTTGGCGTAATCCGCAAGGAATAAATGCTATTTATTTAATGGTTGTTCTTAGAATAGCAGATTATATTCAAATTGATTCTTCCAGAGTAAATCCTTTTCTATTAAAACTCAAAACTTTTAGTAGTCCAATTTCACAGTTAGAATTTGAGACTCACTTATCTATTGGATCTTTAAATTTTAATCAACCCGATTCGGAAAAAATTTATGTAGATTGTGATCCAATTACAAGTGAACAATTCGTAAAAATTAAAAACCTTATTTATGATATTCAAAGTGAACTCGACAAATCATGGGCAAGCTTAGGAGAAGTTTATGGCTTTATTCCTCAAAATAAGCCTTCAATAAAATTTAGAAGAATAACATCAAATCTTGAAAATAAAAATTATCTAAAGAAATTAAGTTTTGTTCCAGAACAAATTACATTTAAAGTAGATAATAATCTTTCTAAACTTTTAGTAGCTCCACTTTATGGGAATAGCCCAAAATATGGAGTTAGAGAATTATTACAAAATGCAATCGATTCATGCTTGGAACGTGAAATTATTGAGAAAAATAATATTCAAACTTATCAACCTGAAATAATATTAACAATTAAAAGAATTGATGAACAAACAAGTTTGTTTTCTATTACAGATAATGGTAAGGGTATGAATGATAAGGAGATTTTAAACTATTTTTTGAATGTGGGTACCTCTTTTAGAAAAAGTATGGATTGGAAAAAAAAATTTACAGATGATGGTGGTAAATCAAAAGTAAATCGGAATGGGAAATTTGGAATTGGTGTCTTAGCTTCATTTCTTTTAGGAGATAAGATTACAGTCAAAACCAAAAGTAAAATAGATAATTTTACTTATTGTTTTACTACTTCAATTGATTCAGAGTTCATAAATATAAAAAAAGATAATTCTTTACAGGAGTACGGTGCTGAGATCTCAATTGTAATTTCCGAAAATAAAAGGGATGAACTTTTGGATGATTATAAAGGAGTTGATTGGACTGATTGGTATGTTTATGAAAAACCAATTATAAAATTTGAAGTAGATGGTGAATTTATTAAGCCTAACAAGAAATATTATGAACTCCATTATCACGACTTTAAGACTCAAGACTATGAAAGCATAAAATGGACATATAGTACTTTAAGCAGACAATATTCTTTTAATAGTATGATAGCTTGTAACGGAATAATTATAACTGAAAGTTATCGTCCAAATGATTTTGAAGATTCTTATAATAAAATAATATCTAAAAAGCCTAGCTTATTAGTAACGGATAAAGAGGGTATATTTCCAATAAAATTAGATCGAAATGATATAGATTGCAAACAATTTCCTTTTGAGAAAGAGCTACTGGAAGAAGTTTCAAAGCATTATTTAGCTCAACTTATAAATCTTGATATTGATATAGAAAATATATCAAAAAATCGAATGATTCACAATGCTAAACTTATTTTTGGAAGTGCCGGATACACTTTAAGTAGTGATTATTTTATAAATGGTCTTAACAATAAATATAATTATATTCGTATTTTAACCAATAAATCAAACATACATATTGATTTAAATAATTTTAAAAATCAATTAATTGTTTTTGAATTCAATAAGTATATTGGTTTAAAATCTCAAACGGAAAATGTTGCACCAGAGGGAGGAGCCAGAATTTTACTTTCTCAACGCAATTATAATGAATTGTTTAATGAAACAAAAAGATTAAGGCGTCATATAAAGGAGAGTGCTATTATTGAACAAGAAAATTCAAGTCACGTTTTATATACAGTGAGGGGTTTTAATGAAGAACCAACACTTTTAAAAGACATAAACGATATAAACACTGAGCTTGTATCTCAAACAATCTCTATACAAGAAGTATCTTCAACTGCGTTAGATATACATTTTGGAGGTGAAGTTTTAAATAAACTTTTTGCTAAATATATAAAATCGAATTTTATTATACCTTACAACCGTTCAGATAGAGAAAAACTTTTTGAGGAAGTATTTCGAGATCTTAAAAAGTATATGTAACAGAAGAAGATTACAATAAGTTAAAAACAAATGAAAAAGTAAAGCTGGATTTCAGGAGAAAATGGAAGCTATAAACGAATTAAAAAGGGAATTATAATTAAAAAGGAGTATGAAAACGAAAAATAATATAAAAACCAGCTGTGGCTATCGTCCCGCTCGTGAACTCCATCAAATCAAAAATTCCTTCAATCCCAAGCCCCTATCCGAAAAATTCTTAAAATAAAGTAATATTCTGTGATGGCTCCTCGCACTAAAAATTAAAACAAAAAAGTGGCTATATAAAAAAATCAAATAATCAAAAGCCAAGAATTTTTCAGGTTTTGTGATATACCCTCAAACCTCACTCCCCTTCAGTCATATCTATAGTTTTTGGATGCAGGCTAACTAGTTGTAAAACGATGGCAGTGATCACCACAAATAAGAGAAGAACAAAAACGTGTCTCATTCCTCCATTATCAGCGGCTTTTCCTAAAAACTCGGTGATAACAGCTCCGGCCGAAATACCTACAAAATTCATAATTCCGTATCCGGTAGCACGGTATCGAGGCGCAACAAACTGACAAAGAATAGGCATATTGTTGGTGTCGTATATTCCAAATCCAAGTCCAAAAAGGATGGCGCCAAAAATAATAGCTTCTATGTCACAGCAGTAGCCAAATAAAAACAATGCCGGAATGGTAAGAAACAATCCAATAGCGCTGGTGTAAATTCTTCCTTTAAGATGTTTCATGACCCATCTGTCTGAAATAGCACCACCAATTAAAACGCCAAAAAAGGAAGACATCGAAATGGTTACCGTTGCAATTGGTCCCGCCAAGGACATGTCTAAATGTAAAGTTTCGGTAAATAAGGTGGGTAACCAGTTTTTGGCCGCCCAGCCCGGTAAACTTGGTGAAGCAAAATAGAAGAGTAAAACCCAAAAGGAAATATTACCAAATAATATTCCCAATCCTTTGAACATTTGCCTGAATTCATAACGGACAGAGGTTTTTTTTGTAGTGTCAAAAAAGTATGTTTTCTTTTCCTGTAAAAAAAAGATCAGTACTACACTGTAAATCACACCGAGTAAACCTACGGAGTGAAAGCTGAAATGCCAGGAAAAATGCTTAGAAACAGTGGCTCCAAAACCACCAAGTGCCTGTCCTAAATAAATTCCGGTAGTATGAATGGCAATTGCAAAAGAGCGTGTTTTTTCCTGATGGTAATCTGCAATTAAGGATAATGCAGCCGGAATATAAAAAGCTTCACTAAACCCCATAATACCGCGCAAAATATAAATCTGATTGAAAGTTGTGGCATAACCCATCGCCATAGTAACCCCGGACCAAATAAAAAGACTGGCTATGATGATTCTTTTTCGGTTAAACCGGTCCGCTATAATTCCGGAAACAGGGCTCATAAGGGCATATATCCAAAGGAAAATAGCCATTAAGAGACCGAAATTTTCAGCTTTAGCCAATTCAGGAATGTCATCCATCATCGCTGATTTCATAGTGGAAAGCATTTGTCTGTCTAAATAATTCAATAAAGCGACAAACCATAACAAGCCAACAACAAGCCATGGATAGGATTTTTTTTCATTCAATTTTGCAATCATTCTTCTTTTTCAAAATAATGGGCGAATATACGAATTCAAACGCACAGCAAAGAATTGTTTTTCCATCAGTATAAAAAGTATGCTACTAAATAAACATTCACATGGAAATCCTATATTCGTATTGGTAATCAGATTAATTTGTAATTCAAAAAGCTTATGATACCTAACGACAAACAAAATGAACGCGTAGCCCAAATGACATTTGCGTCGGTTTATCCACATTATGTAGCTAAAGTGGAGAAAAAAGGGAGAACCATAGGCGAATTGCATCAGGTAATCGAATGGCTGACCGGATATGACGAAAAGAAATTACAAGAATTGATTGATGAAAAAACAACCTTTAAAGACTTTTTTGAAAAAGCCAGTCTCAATCCTAATACTTCGCTCATTACGGGCGTAATTTGCGGGTACCGCATTGAGGAAATCGAGAATCCGTTGATGCGTCAGGTGCGTTACTTAGATAAATTGGTAGATGAACTGGCAAAAGGCAAAAAAATGGAAAAGATTTTACGGGTTTAATATTTTTTGTCATAAAAGAAAAGAAAATTAATTTTTATTTCGTTAAAATAACTTCTTCCATACAGCACACAGCAGGACACTTACTCCCTATAAATTCATTTATTTAGAATTTCTTAAAAAAATGAGGAACAATGGAAAGAGTTTTTGCGGAGTATCTTATCGAAACCCCTTATGAGGTAGAACAGGCAGCGGCAGTTTTGGCGGGTGAACAGTCATCAGGAACCTTTGTGTCTGTTCCGGGCGAAACAGAAGAATTGAAAAAACGTTTTGCCGCAAGGGTAGAGGATATTCAATTATTGGATTTGGCAGACGAACCATCTATTCCGGGAGGAAGTATTCCGGGGAAAAAATACCAGAAAGCAAGAGTAAAAGTAAGCTGGTCGATTGAGAATTTCGGTTATAATCTGCCGGTTCTGATTAGTACTTTACAGGGGAATCTATACGAAATCACACAATTTACAGGTTTAAAACTAATGGATTTTGAAGTGCCTGATTCTTTTCAAAATCATTTTAAAGGACCAAAATTCGGAATCAAAGGTTCTAAATTATCCTGTGGCGTAAACGACCGACCAATGATTGGAACCATTATAAAACCAAGCATCGGAATGAGCGTTGAGGAAACCGCTGCTTTGGTAAAATCACTCATTGATGCCGGAATCGATTTTATCAAAGATGATGAACTGATGGGGTCAGCTGCTAATTCGTTTTTTGATGACCGTGTAAAAGCGATTATGAAAGTCATTCGTGACAACGAACAAAAGACAGGTAAAAAAGTAATGTATGCCTTCAATATCAGTGATGAAATTGACGAAATGCAGCGAAAATTCGATTTAATTAAAAAGGAAGAAGGAAGCTGTGCGATGATTAGTATCAACAGTGTAGGGCTTTCAGGAACAAAGAAAATCTGCGATCAGGGCGAACTTGTCATTCACGGTCACAGAAACGGCTGGGGAATGCTGAACAGGCATCCGCTGTTGGGAATTGAATTCCCGGCTTATCAAAAAATTCAGCGTCTGGCAGGAGTCGATCAGCTGCACGTCAACGGAATCCAGAATAAATTTTGGGAATCGGATGATTCGGTGGTGACGTCGATAAAATCCTGTTTGAAACCCTTTTTAGGCGGATACGAAATATTGCCTGTAGTATCTTCGGGACAATGGGGCGGGCAAGCCGTAGAAACTTACCGAAGAACCCAAACCACCGATTTGCTGTATATGGCAGGTGGCGGAATTTTGGCACATCCAATGGGACCAAAAGCCGGAGTAAATGCGTTACAGCAAGCATGGACAGGAGCCGTAGACGGTTTGTCTGTGGAAGAAACTGCTTTGAAATATCCTGAATTTGCCGAATCGGTAAAGAAATTTTCGAAATAATGAAGAAAGATAAATTGCTATTGGCTTATTACGGCGATGATTTCACGGGCTCTACGGATGCTTTGGAATTCCTAACCCTGGCCGGAGTGAAAACCGTTCTCTTTCTTCGAAAACCCGAACAAAAAGACTTAGATCGTTTTCCGGGAATTCAGGCCATTGGTCTGGCCGGAAAAAGCAGATCGATGTCGCCTTCAGAAATGGAAACAGAACTTTGTAATGCCTTTGAAAATCTGAAAAGTTTTGCCCCAAATCATTTTCATTATAAAGTCTGTTCCACTTTTGATTCCGCACCACACGTTGGCAATATCGGAAAGGCAATCGAAATCGGAAGTGAAGTTTTCAATCAAAAAACCGTTTTGGTATCGCCGTCAGCACCACATTTGGGGCGCTTTTGTGCTTTCGGAAATCTTTTTGCCCGAATGGGAACTATCGGAAATGGTGAGATTTATAGAATCGACCGACATCCGTCAATGAGCAAACATCCTGTTACACCTGCTTTGGAAGGCGATTTGACAAAACATTTGGCAAAACAAACGGAGAAATCGATCAATCTTGTTAATCTAACGACAATCGAAAAAGGCACATCAGAAGTTCTCGAAGCGGTAGAAAATAACAAAGCAGAAATTTTGTTTTTCGATGGATTCAATTTGGATCATCTAAAAACCATAGGAAGTGTTTTTAACCAATTGGCAACCGAAAAAACATTGTTTTCAGTAGGTTCTTCGGGAATCGAAATGGCTTTGGGATTAGATTGGAAGGACAAAAAAGTTATAGGTAACAGAATTGAATTCAAATCTGCAGGAGAAGTTTCGCCCATACTCGTTTTATCGGGAAGCTGTTCTCCGGTGACTTCCAGCCAAATTGAATATGCCCTCGAAAATGGATTTCTGGAAATCGCATTAGAAAGCAAAGCAGTCGATATTCAGAATCAGGCAGAGATTATAAAAAATACCGTTGCTCAAATTATTGAAAATTTCAATAACGGAAAAAGCACGATTTTGCATACGAGTACAGGTCCAAACGACCCGCGAATTGCAGCAACAGAGTTGTTTTTTAAGTCAAAAGGATTTTCAGCAAATGAAATTCAGAAACAATGCAGTTCGATTTACGGAAGTGTTCTGGGACAAATAACGAATGAAGTGCTAAAGGCCGTTCCGTTAAAAAGAATCCTTTTTGCGGGTGGTGATACTTCGAGTTATTCGGCATCCGAACTGGATATTCTGGCACTGGAAATGATTGCACCAATAGCTCCCGGAGCACCACTTTGCAAGGCAATTTCGGACAACGAATGGGTAAATGGAATAGAAATGAATTTTAAAGGCGGACAAGTAGGTACCGCGGATTATTTTATAAAAGTATTAAAAGGAGAAAAATTATGAGCGCAAAAGTTTTAGGTTTTGTACATACATCGGCAACATTGGTTCCGTTATTTCAGCAGTTAAGCAATGAGTTTTTAGAGGGAATTGAAACGTTCAATATAGTCGATGATAGTCTGATCAAAGACGTAATCAAAAAAGGAAAATTAATGCCCAACACAGCTGCCAGGGTAGTAAGTCACGTTAAGCTTGCTGAATCTGCAGGTGCCGATGTGATTCTGGTAACCTGCTCGTCTATTGGTGTAGCGATTGAAACCGCTGCAACATTAGCAACAGTTCCGGTGATTCGTGTAGATCAGGCGATGGCAGATGAAGCCGTGCAGATCAGCAATAAAATTGGTGTCATTGCCACTTTGCCAACGACTTTGGAACCAACAAGTGATTTGGTAAGAAGAAGAGCAGAGTTGGCAGGTAAAAATGCAACGATTACTTCTAAATTATGCGAAGGCGCTTTTGAAGCTTTAATGAGCGGAGATGCAGCCAAACATGACGAAATGGTAGCCAAAGCTCTGAAAGAATTAATGAAAGAAGTAGATGTAATTGTGCTGGCACAAGCCTCAATGGCAAGAGTTGTCGACGGTTTAAGTGCCGATGAAAAACTGGTTCCAATTTTGGCAAGTCCCGCCATTGCCATGAAAAAACTGGCAGAGCTTTATTTCTAACCAAAAAAAATCACCATATAACTTATATAAGTTCATTTAAGCTAAACGTAAAAAAGGCAACAACTTACATTGACTTATATAACTTATATGGTTTAAAATAAAAGATTTAAATAAATAACATGTTTTAATACTCATTTGTATGCGTAAATATTTTCTTTGGGCTGCTCCACTATTTTTCATCGTTGCCGGTTTTGGCTGGTTACAGCAGATAGACATATTGTGGAAATTAGGATTAATTTTTGGATTTTCGAGTATTGCCATTGGAGCAGGACATGTGAAAATATTGAGCGGTTATCAATATACCTTCTGGATCATTACCGCTGTGTGTGCCGGACTAATCTATCCTGACTTTTTCCTGCACGTAGGCAGTTTCGACATGCGCAACAAATGGCTCATTCTGATTATCATCCAAATGGTAATGTTCGGAATGGGAACGCAAATGAGTATCGAGGATTTTACCGGAATCCGAAAATCAGGCAAAGGCGTTCTGATTGGCTTGCTTGGACATTTTACTATTATGCCGATTATGGGTTTTCTGATTGCTAAAACATTTGGTTTTGAACCTGAAATCGCCGCAGGAATCATCCTGATAGGTTCGTGCAGCAGCGGACTGGCTTCGAATGTGATGACGTATATTGCCAAGGGAAATCTGGTTTTATCGGTTACCGTAACAGCGATGTCTACTTTGGCAGCGCCGATTATGACACCGTTTTTGATGAAGATATTCGCAGGAACTCTCGTTGAGGTACATTTTTTCAATATGATGATGGAAATCATTAAAATCGTCCTTGTGCCTTTGGCAGCAGCCATGATTCACGATATTTTAAAAACCTACGGAAGTGTAGCAAAAAGAAGAATCTATGTTTTGACTATTCTTTCAATAATTTGGCTGGCAGTTGTTATTTTCTTCGGAAATTCTTTTGCGGTGCCGGAAGACAGTACAGCAGCTCATGTTTTAGAAATCGTAAATTTCAGTTGTGGTGCTTTTATTGTGGGAACATTGTATCATTTATTGTATAAGGCGTATCCAAAAATTGATATCATTATGCCGTATTTCTCGATGTTCGGAATCATTTATTTTACTTTGGTGACTACTGCTGCCGGAAGGGATAATTTAATTCAGATTGGGTTTTTGCTTTTCCTCGCCTCAGTACTGCACAATGGAGCGGGCTACTTTTTTGGTTATTGGCTCAGCAGATTAAGCGGTCTCGACAAAAAGAGCAGTCAGACTATTGCTTTCGAAGTTGGTCTTCAAAACGGCGGAATGGCTTCCGGATTGGCAGGAGCGATGGGCAAGCTGGCAACAGTTGGTCTTGCCTCAGCGGTATTCAGCCCGTGGATGAATGTTTCGGGTTCTTTGCTGGCTAATTACTGGCGAAAAATAGGTAATCCCGAAGATGAAACTGCTCCAGATACCAATTAAAAAATTTACAACTCCATTTCTGAGATGGAGTTTTTTTTATGAAATTCAGTTTTATAATTTGGGCATAACCACAAGGGCCGGGCTGTCCATTGTATCTTTTGTTTCCTAAAGAAGGAAACAAAAGGATGCCATTTCCATCCCTTATGCAACAAGCAGTTTCATAATCAGGTTTTGGTTAATTTGTTTAAAATTTGTAATAAAAATAATATTATATTAGCAGTAATAATGTTAGAAATTAAAACAAAAAATACATATATATGATAACGGTAAAAGTAACCTACACAGTAAAACCTGAGTTTCTAGAAACAAACAAAGAGAATATTAACAAATTTCTGAGAGACTTCAAAAAATTGAACCCGTCAGAATTTAGTTACAACGTTTATTTGCAGGAGGACGGAATAACTTTTCTTCATTTTTCAACTTACAAAAATGAAGAAATACAAAAACAAATTCTCAATATTCCCTCTTTTAAATCTTTTCAGGAAGAAAGAGATAAAAGTGGATTAGATAACACACATAAAGTTGAAATTTTAAGTCTTGTAGGTTCTTCGACTGATCTTTTATAAAATTGGTGTAGAAAAAATGAAACATTAAAAATGTAGATGATCATTCAAATTAAAACCATGAATAAAAAATATTCCGTTTCAATTATAGCAGCATTTTTTGTTCTGTTGCAAAGTTGTAACAATTCTAATAAAAGTCAAACTCCTATTGAAAAAGAAGAGGTTTCAATCAAAGAAGAAAAGAAATCAGAGGCAATAGGGCGAAACTTAGAAACCCGAAAAACAATAGCCGATTTTATTCCGGCAGGCTACAAGATTTTCCAGGAAATTAAAGGAGACCTGAATAAAGACGGAGTAGAAGATCGCGTTGTAATTATCAAAGGAACCAATAAAGAAAACATTATTACAGATGAATATCGTGGTGAATTAGATCGCAATAGAAGAGGAATAATTGTACTTTTTAAGGAAAACGGCAATTACATTCAGGCAGTAAAGAATTATGATTGCTTCTCGTCTGAAAATGAAGATGGCGGTGTTTACTTTGCACCTGAATTAGACGTTAGTATAGAAAAAGGAAAACTCTTTGTGCACTATGGTCACGGAAGATACGGATATTGGACTTATACTTTTAGATTAAAAAACAATGATTTCGAATTGATTGGATATGATTCGAGCGACAATTTCGGACCAAGAATTGATAGCGAAACCAGTATTAATTATTTAACAAAGAAGAAAGTAACTAAAACGAATACCAACCAGGAGGGAGAAGGTGGCGATGAAGTATTTGAAGAAAAAACAGAAAAAATAAAAGTGAATAAACTGGTTCAGTTATCAAAAATTAAGGATTTTGATGAGCTTGAAAGTACATAAAATCTATAAGTTGTTATTGTAATTAAATCAAAAAATGCAGAAACGAAAGAGAATATATTACTCAGCAGGATTAATCAGTATCATACTGCTTCCTGTTTTATGCTTAATTCATATCAAAAACAGTAAGCCATTTAGAAATAGCTATTCGATGAGTTTTCAAAATTGGGACGGACAGGAAAATTCAGAATTCTTTAAAAATAATATAGCTTTTTTAAATACTAAAAAATTTACGACTGTTGCCTTAACAGGCAATACTATTTCGGATAGTATTAAATTAGAAGAAGCTCAAAAAAACATAGAAGCATTAGTGAAATCAAAGGATTCGGTTAGTGGAATTAAATTTCACTTTGGGCAAAAATCGCAATACTGGACTTATATTAGAGTTTTGGATATCATAAACATAGAACAAGGAGGGAATTATTTTAGTTATAAAAATGATATATTATTCACAAATCCAAAGCCCCCAAAACCTGTAAAATTTGACAAAAATGCAGAGCCTTTGCGAATTATTACTTGTGGTTCTGGTGGTTTTGATTCTGATTTTGAAGAAGATGTTTGGGGGCCAATATGGCAAAAAACAATAGAAATAGGCAAAAAATATTACCTGCCTATTATAGCGTATATCCTGATGCTATTTTTTACTTTTAGAAGAATCGTAAAAGAATATAAAGAGCCTGTAATATGAAAATTCAGATGGTAAATTTATTAAAGTTAAAAACAATAGATAAACAAAAAATGAAAAAAATCAGTATTGCCCTGTTGGGAATTTTAGCAGTAATTTTAGTTGGATGCAGTGGTTCAGATACCTATCGAGGTTCATGGAAAGCAACCGATTCGAAAGGCGTAAAGTCTGATTTATTTTTCAATGCCAAAGATTTTACAGTAACAAACAACAGTGGAAAAAAAGAAAAATTTGAATATACCCAAAATTCTGTTGAAGTTATAAATTCAGTTTCTACCTATGGAATTCAATTGGAAGATGGAAGAGGCTATAAAATCAGTTTTCCGAAATCAGATGACGAAAGTATAGGGATAATTACGGATCAAAATGGAAATCCGTTATACGCCATCAGCAGAAAAAAATATATCAAATACGAAGATATTTTTAAATTGAATTAAGATAGAAAATAGCTTTGGTTATTGTTTGGGTTGTTATAAATAATTGATTACAAGTGTTTTGAATTTATTTTTTTTGTAACTTGTTTCCTGTTTAACCTATAATCTAAAATCATGAAAAAATCTAACTTATTTATTTATGTGATTGTATTTTTAGCAGTATTAATGGTTTCATGTCATAAAGGACGAAACAAATTGGTAAATTCATGGAAAATTACCAATGTGGAAGCAAAATTACCGCTTTCGGATTCTTTAAAAAATGAAATTCTTACTAAAGGAACCTTAACGTTTACGGAAGAAGGACATGTAACAGGTTATCTTCAAAGTGAAATAACGGATGGTACTTTTGTTTTGAGTAAAGGAGGGAAAAGTTTAGTGATTAAAGACGAAACAGGAACCCCTTACCCTTGCGAAAGTACTATTACAAATGACAAGCTCATATTAGAAAGTAAAGAGATGAAAATCACATTAGATAAAATATAATAAGTACTGACCTCCCAAATCATTGATTTTGGGAGGTTTCTACCTGTTCTCCCATAGAAAATATTTCAGAATTGTGAGCCATTAAATAATTGAAAGCGTATACAGCCGCCGTAATTTTGGTTCTTAAAATCCACTACAATAACATAGGAGCAAGTGCTTCACCTCCTGTACTCCATAGGCAGGAAAATCAGAAAGTCCTTTTTCTGAAAGCATTGTTTAATGAATTCTAAACCGTCACTAAATTTAGAAATGCGAAGAAAGAGTACTAAAACGCTAACCGCACTAGAATTATTTTCGGCGATTTAAAGCATGTTTAGATAAAATGATGCGTGTAATGTATCAAAAAAGTAATTAATTTTTGTAGTAAAATTAATTTTATATTAGCGTTTAAGAAAAGCTGACTCATAACTTTAGATGATGAAAAAAGTGGGTTTTGATGATTTGTATATCAATAATTAAAAGTTTACTGATAAGCTATAGCCATAAACCGTTATTTTAATCTGAATTGCTGAAAAAATGGAATCAATTAACCAAAAATAAACAATATTGATGAATGCTGTACTTTGGGAAGAAGTTTTAAAATTTGAATTGGATAATCCAAATGATGAATATGGTTTTTTGACTAGATTAGCTTTTGAAAATAAATGGACTATACATTTTGCGAAAACGGCAGTCCTTGAGTATAAAAAATTCATGTATCTCGCTGCTGTTGCTAATGAAATGGTTTCACCTTCAGAAATCGTCGATATTGTCTGGCATCAACACCTTATTTTCACGGGTTCATATTCTGATTTTTGCTCACTATTGTCTAAAAGGATTGAACATATTCCGTCGACACATAACCGGTCTGAGGCAGAAAAATTCCATAAGGCTAAAGAAAAGACAAGAGAATTGTATGAGCAGAATTTTGGAAAACAACCTCAGGAAATTTGGAAATATTCGAATGCACTTGATTCTTTAGGTTTGGATAAAAGCAAGATTGAAATTGTCAGACTTAAAAAAGTGTTTTTAGGATTATTTGCACTTCTCATTTTTCCAATTTATTATATTGTCAAGCCAATTTTAATACAAATTCAGAATCCTGAATTTTTGATTTTTTATATTTTATTGTTTGCAGTGGTAATCACTTTGTTGATGCGCTTTGTAAAAACAGCCTTAAATTCCTTTTATGAGAATATAAAATCAAATTTAATTTTGTTAAATCTTAGTCCTTTTGAACTTGTTTTTCTTCAAAAAAACAAATTAGAATTTGTTATTCATGGTGTTGTAAATAATTTAATCAGCAATAATAAAGTGGAGGTTTTAGGGAATAATAGGCTGAATCTCATTGATGAAGGTTTAACTGATAATAAATATGAAAATTGTGTTATTGAAATCATGAAAGAATATGAGCCCATGCCTTATCCTCAATTGTTTAAAATAGTAGCCCAAAAACCAATATTTGAACAATTGGAAAAGGCAGTTGTCGGAATTAGGCAAAAAATTACAGAATCCAAGCAATTTATACAAATTATAAAAATTGCTATGTTGATTTTGGGTCTGGTTTTGAGTATTGGTTTTAGCAGACTTATTTCGGGTATTTTAAGAGATAAACCAATTACTTTTTTGATTTTTGTGCTTTTTGCATTAGTTATAATATCTAATTTTTATTTTTACAAAATAATAGATTACTTGTTTAGTGATACAATTCCTATGTCTTTTAAAGATGAAAAAAAGAGTACTGAAGCTGAAAAAGACTGGCAATGGAATTATTTTCTGTATGGAGAAGTAATATTGGCAACTTCTTTCATTCCTTTAGCAGGTTACGTAAACAGAAATGCAGGTTCAAACGGAGGATCTGGCTGTGGAAGTTCTTGCGGAAGCTCCTGCGGTAGTTCTTGTGGTAGTTCCTGTGGAGGGTGTGGTGGAGATTAAAAAGAAAAAGAAGCTGCTCATTACTGAAGCAGCTTCTTTTTTTTGCTATCGAATTATTTTTAAATATCCGCTATAGATGTCGTCCTTAATAGAGGTTCTCATGTACATCATGTTTTCGTCTTTTGTTTCAAATTCAAATTGAATTAACCCGGCATCACAATAATAAAACACGGAAACATCATCCGGAAATTCAAGATTTGAAATAGGTAAGGTCGTTAGTTTTGCTTCGAATAATATTTTACCATTCTCTAAGTCTATCTGAAAAAGTTTTCCTTTACGGGTATAGCCCCAAAGGGTATCATCATGCTCAGTAATGTATTGGATATTATCTTCCGTAAAATCAGTTTTCCATATCTGGGTACCTGTTTTTGAATCCACAGAATATACAGAAGAAACTGTTGAACCTTGTGTTCCAAAATATATTTTTTTGTCTTTACAAAATATACGTTCCTTGATGTTGTATTGATTTTCGTCTAATTTAAATTGCCACAGATTATCTAATTTGTTAGGGCCTAAAGCAAAAAGCACATCTTTTTCATTTGCTACAAATACGTTTTCACCATCTGTTACAGGTTTTCCGTTCATAGCGGTCTCGAAACTTCTTTGAGAGAGAGGTTTACCTGTGTTTGCTTCAAAACTGTAAAAACTGGATCCACTTGGTGTAAAAATTTTATTGTCAAAATAGAGAACCGGAATATCGTTATTTAAGCTGTCAAACGTATAATTCCATACTAAAGCTCCATTTTTTATATCAAGAGCATAAATATTGCCGTTCTGAGCATTTACATAAAGTTTTCCATTATTTACGATTGGAGTTTGATTTTTGAGTATGATCTTATCAGTGCTATTTCCTATTCTGGATTTCCAAAAAACATCCCCACTTTGGTTGTCAATTGCGAAAATTTCACCGTTAATAAAAGGAACGTATACAACTCCGTCATGTAGCGTTACTGCATTTGCACACATTTCTGTATAGGAATCAGTTGCTTTTACAGTCCATACAATTTGTTCGGAATCTAAATCAAATGAAAAAAGATTGCCATCGTAATCATAAATCAGGATTCCATTATCGTACAACGGAACTTTTGCAAACGGATTTATGATTTTGTTTGTGACAACATCATTAATTGGTGCAACTTCCTCATTAGAAGGATTCGTTTTGCCAGGTTCTGACACGGTTGGCACTTGTCCAAATACATTTATAACTGTAAATACAAATAAAAGAATTATGAGTGTTTTTTTCATTTTTAAAGTTTTGGTTGATGAATTGATTTCTTCGTAGCAATAAAGTTGCCAAACAAAACAATATCATATGTCAAATGTAATAAAAAATTATTACAGCGTTTTTAGAAGAAAATAACCTTGGGGAAAATCCTGTCTTTTTAACAAATGACATGTAAATAAAGATTAACAAACTAAATTACAATAGTGGATATAAATTTACTATTACTATTTTTGTATACTAAATCTATAGGGTTAAAGTAATATAATGATAAAAGCTTTATTAAAAAAAAATAGCGTATTTTTTTTTCTCGTATTAGCGATTCAGTTAAGGGCACAAGAAACAGATAGTTTATCCCAACATTTCCTGATGAATGTAGAAATAAGACCAAGACTTGAATACACTTCAAATTACATTCTTCCTCCCAATGAATCTATGGACCCATACTTTTATATTACACAGAGAAATAGGATTTCGATGCAATATGCAAGAGAAAAATGGCTTATCAAATCTGATCTGCAGGAAATTCATCTTTGGGATCAAAACAGTAATGCATCTAAGGTGGGAAGTGTTAATTTTTATCAGTTGTTTTTTGAGACTAAGTTTAAATCAATAAATATGAGGCTGGGAAGGCAAAGTATTTTATTAGATAATGGCAGATTGTTTTCTGATGCTCCATGGGCGCAACAGGGAAGGGCTCATGAAGGATTACGAATAATGAAATCTTCTAAAAATTTCTCTAACGACTTTTTCTTTTTATTTACCCGAAAATACAGTACTGATTTTGAAACTACTTATTCTCCTGTTGCATCTAATAAATATAAGTATTTGTTGATAAATAATTTCAACTATACTAATAATCGATTTTCGTTAAATTCTATAAATGTTGTAGATTTTTTAGAGAGTACAAATTCCGGGGAGTTATATACTCGCGCAACGACAGGCGGCAGAATCGAATTTAGAAAGAAACAATGGTACTATACTTTAAACTCATATTTTCAGTTTGGACGTAATGCAAAAGGTCAGGATTTGCAAGCTTACTATTTTCAGCCTGAGATCAAATTGTCTTTACAAAAATCTACCTGGCGTTTAGGTGCTGAAATAATTAGCGGAAGCAGTCCTGAATTATCCAGTGATAACTCTGGAGACTTTGATGTTTTATATGGTGTAACATGGAAATTCAATGGAAATATGAATGTATTTACTCGATTCCCAAATGATGTTAATGGAAAAGGTTTAATAAATCCTTATCTGTTTACTACAATTTCGTTAAGTCCTAAGCTGTCGCTTCGTTCTGATTTGCATCTTTTTTATACTCAATATCCTCTTCAAAATAATTTAGGTCAGGAAATGACAAAGTTTCTTGGATTTGAAAATGATTTTTCTTTGAAATATATACCAGTTAAAGAGCTTGAAATAAATTATGCATTTTCTTTTTATAAATCAACTGATACTATGAAATATTTGCCGAAAATACAAGATGAAAGCAAGCTTACTATTTGGAGTTACTTAATGATTTCATATTCTTTTAACGCTGTAAATTTAAAGCGTTATAAAAACTAATTATTTTTATTAAAAATGATGTGTTCGAATGACCTTATGTAATCCGGGCCGTTAACCATTTGTAAATGTTAATGATTTCAGATTTAATCATTCAGCGTAGTATGCGGCACTTTACTGATTGCTAATTTCAAGCTTATAGCCTTTGCTGCGTATAACAACAATGTTGATATTTGGATCAGATTCTAGTTTTTTTCTAAGTTTAGATATAAACATGTCTAAACTACGGCCTACAACAACACCTTCATCTTCCCATATCTCTTTTTGCAGGCGGCTTCTCTCAATGGTTGAGTTGGGCGACAATGCAAAAATGAGCAATACACGCGTTTCCGTTCCGGTTAGGTCTATTGTTTTTTCATTTATAATGAGCTTCCGATTCTTCGCATCAAACAGCACCGTGCCCAAAGTGTACATATTAGCGTATTGACTTTCGGGCAAAACTTTTCGAGGCTTAACAGATTTCCAAAAAATAAACCCGGTAAATACTAAAAATGACAGGCTGCCCAGAAGATATCCGTTTTTTGCAGTATTTATTCCAGTTGGTTTAAATTTAATATTCATCATGTAACATGCTTTGGGTTGCTTTCTTCCTATACAAGCTACAATATCATCTTTTTTATTTTTGGAGATGGCATATCCATAAGCTATACTGGAGTTGCCACAGTTCAGGATGTTAACAACATAATCACTTGCGAGAGGGTCTTTTGCCAACAAACGCCGTGTTATATTCACTAATGAGGCGGGTTGAAATGTAAGATCGTTCTCAAACCTGATCTGGTATTCATTTTCTGCGATTTTTTTTACCGGTAGCACCCTTGATGTACTATCACCTGACTCTAAAAGTAGTTCATGTCCGATCTTGCGGAGTAAAACTTCTCTTTTGGCAAAGTCAAAGTCGTCGTGATTTTCCATACTGAAAGCGGCACAGATTATACACACAAACGAAAGTAATAGTGACCCGAACACGTATTTGCGTTTTCCTGAGAGTAGATTTTGACTAAGTTGCATTGTGTCAAGTTTTTATTTACAAAGTTTACATTTTTATTTACAATTTTAATCTCTCAAGCGAAAAAATATCAAAGTAATTTTGCTGCATAAACTTCAAGAGACAAAACTATATTATTAATTAAATCTACAAAAAAACATGAAAAAAATCATTTATGTGCTGATCTTACCCCTGATTGTGGTAAGCGGACTGGTATTTAGCTTCGCTTCGTTCACCAATCGATCGGATGCTAATCGTGAAATTAAAAATGAGACTTCTAAAAAGTCAATTCCAAATCCCCTCTCTGCTGCTGAAAGAAAAACGGCATTAAAAAAATGGGAGGCTACCCCTGATGGTATAATGTACAAAAAATGGGAAGCGTCTCCCGCAGGAAAAAAAGTGTATGCCGGTGAAGCGAAAATAAGGAAGTCCATCAGGGATTATACCAATATGGAGGGAATTGTAACTTCTCTTTCTCTTCCACCAGGTTCAAGATTAGGTTTCGGAGTGATGGTCAGGATTAATGGGGATGATTATATACTTAGTTTTGGACCAGAAAGATCAGGTAAAAATGAATTTAAGCAAATACATAACCTGAAAGTTAACGACAAAATAATTATAAGAAGCCATAGTGTATCGCATGCGCCCAAGTATTCATATCCAATAGTATCGGGTGACTATATAGAATTAGATGGTAAAATAATTTATAAACGTGCACCTCGCAAAGGCGGTTGCTGAGTAAATATGAAATGCATTCGCATATAGCCCCATTAATTTAAAATCATTATAATGTAATTCTGTAAATATGAACAACAAACTATCAATTACTTACTTAATCTTAATTATTGCACTTTTCTTGTTCGGTTGCAGAGGGCCTGTAAAAGAAGAAAATAAAAACAATGCATCTGCAAGCTCTTTGTCCTTATATGCCAGAAATGAGAAATATGCTATAGATACTAAAAAAAGTGTTGTGACATGGAAAGGTTCTAATCTACTTGGTTCAAACAGGCACATAGGGTATGTCTATATATCAAAAGGAGAACTAATAATTGAAAACGGTGAACTTATAGGTGGTACAGCTGAAATTGACATGAATACAATTGAAGACGAAAACCATGGGAGGGATAACGGACTTGTTAATCACCTAAAAGAGCCTGATTTTTTTGATGTTAAAAAATTTCCATTTTCTAGAATTTTACTTAACAAATCCGGATCAATAAATAGTGAGAACAAGAAATTTTGGGGCAACCTGACCATTAAAGGTATTACACAACCAGTTACTTTTCCGGCCAAAATGGAAATTAAGGACGGAATTGTCAAATTGAATGGAAGACTGGTTATTGATCGAACAAAATGGAATGTACGCTATAAGTCAGGAAAATTCTATGACCTTTTAGCTGATCAGACTATATCGGATTCTATTGAATTCCATATTAAGATCACCGCAAAAAAATCTGAATACTGAATACGTGTTATTATAATGACATCATTCTATTTATGCTTAAAAAAATGCATTGATTCGTTTTAGCATTGATTTCAAACTCCTTCTGTCTTTTATAGAGGAAAAAATTGGTATAAAAAAAAGCCTCTCAGTTGAGAGGCTTTTTATGTTGGTCTACAAGGACTCGAACCTTGAAAGACTGCACCAAAAACAGTTGTGTTACCATTACACCATAGACCAATAATAGAGCGGTTAAGCGAGTGCAAATTTAAAGCTTTTTTTAGTTTGCGCAAACTTTTTGGATAAAAAATTTAATTATTTTTTGTTTTTTTTTCTTTCGAATTCGTAATAAAGTTACAAGTATTTCACAAACAGCAGGTTACTTTTGCTAAATACTTTTGTAGAATTTTTTGTTAATGCTCGTTTCTTTACACAAAAAAACATTTTCTTTGTAAGATAGAAAACATACAAAATTTTAACATCTAAATATGGCACAATTCAATTTCAATAAATGGAATACAATTATTGGTTGGTTTGCATTTGCAATCGCTTTAATTACCTATACGCTAACTGTTGAACCAACCATGAGTTTCTGGGATTGTGGCGAATATATTGCCACAGCAGCTAAACTTGAAGTTGGCCATCCACCAGGAGCACCGCTATTTCAAATGATGGGTGCCTTTTTTGCGATGTTTGCTTTAGATAATCAACATATTGCTGTTATGGTAAATATGATGTCTGTTTTTTCAAGTGCTTTTACTATTTTGTTTATGTTTTGGTCATCCTCAATGATTTTAAAAAAAATCATTGCACGTTTTACAGAAATCGATCAAAACAATTCAATTGTAATATTAGGAAGTTCTTTTGTTGGCGCTTTAGCGTATACGTTTTCAGACAGTTTCTGGTTTAATGCTGTTGAGGCTGAGGTTTATGCCATGGCTTCTTTATTAATCGCTTTGCTTTTTTGGCTTGGATTACGTTGGGAGCAGGATATGGACAAACCAAAAGGAAACAAATGGTTATTAATCATTTCTCTTGTTGTTGGACTTTCGTTTGGAGTTCACTTTATGGCTTTATTGACAATTCCTTCTATAGGATTTCTTTATTACTTCAAACACTACGAAAAAGTTACTATAAAAAACTTCATTATTGCCAATGTTGTGGTGATAGGTATTTTGTTGTTTATCTTTAAATTACTTCTTCCTTTAACAATGGCTTTTTTTGGTAAGACCGAAATTTTCATGGTTAACAGTATGGGACTTCCTTTTAACTCAGGAACCATTTTCGTTGCTTTGCTCTTTATTGCTTTCTTTTATTTTGGTTTAAAATTTACCAAACAAAAAGGACTCATTTTCTACAATACCATTATTCTTTGCATCTTATTCATTTTAATTGGGTTTTCTACCTGGATGATGCTGCCTGTACGCGCAAATGCAAATACAGTTATCAACGAAAACAAACCATCAGATGCTATAGAAGTTCTTGCCTATTATAATCGTGAACAATATGGAGTAAATCCTTTATTTTATGGTCCTCAATACACCGAGGTTTTTGCCGGATTAGATGCCAAAACCCCTTATTTGGACAAAGCGCCTAATTATGAAAGAGATTATAAAACCGGTAAATACATCATTACGAATAATTATAAAAATGCAGATCAAAATAGTGATGATAATCAAAAAACAATTCTGCCTAGAATGTGGAGTACAGAAACAGCCCATATTCAAAATTACATCAACTTTACAAATCCGCCACAATTTAAAATAAACCCTAATTACCCTTACGAGGATGATTTGGCAAAATACGGAATTGATGCTAGTCAGTTAAGTGAAGATGAATACAATAAAGCCACTGCTCAATTACGTAACGAAGTTGAGAAAACGGTTCACGAATTCAGACAGGCTTATGCTCAAAAACAAATTGATAACGAAGGTTATATCAAGTTTTTAAGAAGTTATGGGGATTATTTAATTATCGAAAAACCAACAACTGTTGATAATTTCAGTTTCATGTTTGAATATCAGTTTGGATATATGTACTGGAGATATCTGATGTGGAATTTCGTTGGAAGACAGAGCGATGTTCAGGGAAAATATGATAATTTAGACGGAAACTGGATCAGCGGAATCAAAGCTTTAGATTCAGTACATTTGGGCTCACAAGACAATCTGCCTTCTGACGTACTAAATAATAAAGGACGAAATGCCTATTATTTCCTTCCTTTTATCCTGGGATTAATAGGATTGATGTATCATGCCAATAAAGATCTTAAAAGTTTTTATGTTCTTTTGGCGCTGTTTCTGTTTACGGGAATTGCACTGAAAATTTACTTAAACGAAAGGCCTTTTGAACCTCGTGAAAGAGATTATGCTTTGGTTGGCTCCTTTTATGTATTTGCAATCTGGATAGGATTTGGAGTGTATTCATTATATGAGACCATTCAAAAATATCTGGCTCCAAAAATTGCCGGTCCAATTATTATTGCCGGAAGTTTATTGGCAGCCCCTGTTTTAATGGCTTCTCAAAACTGGGATGATCATGACAGATCAGGCAAATATACAGCTGTTGCAATGGCAAAAGCATATCTGAGTTCATGCGACAAAGACGCTATTTTATTTACCATTGGAGATAATGACACTTTCCCATTGTGGTATGCACAAGAAATTGAAGGTATTCGTACCGATGTAAAAATTGTAAACACAAGTCTTTTTATGACCGACTGGTATATTGACCAAATGAAAGCCAAAGCATATGAGTCAGACCCTTTGCCAATATCTTTTACACATGATGAATATGTTGGAGATAAATTAGACTATGTAGCTCATATTCAAAAAGTAGAAACACGTTGGAATATTAATGATTTCATTACTTTTATTAAACATCCTAAATCGACTGTTACTTTACAAAACGGTCAAACGATTCACTTTTTCCCAACTAATAAAATAAGGGTTCCGGTTGATAAAAATACAATTATCAAAAACAAGGTAATTAATCCTAAATACAATGATTCTATAGTTCCATATTTGGATATAGATATTAAAGGAACTTCGATATACAAAAATCGCCTAATGATGTTAGATATCTTAGCAAATAATAACTGGAAGAGACCAATTTATTTTAGCGGCGGCGCTTTTGATGATGAGGATTATTTATGGTTGAAAGACTACTTGCAGCTTGACGGAATGGTATACAAATTAGTTCCTATCAAAAACACCCCTTCAAAAGATGGAGGTCCAATGGATATGGGGCAAATTGATGCTGATAAAATGTATGACATCGTAACAAAATGGGATTGGGGTAATAGCAATGGAAATATTTATCATGACCCTGAAACCAGAAGAAACAGTATTACTTATCGTACCAATCTCTCTCGTTTAATGAATCAGCTTATTGCTGAAGGCAAAATCGACAAAGCTAAAAACATAATCAATCTTGCCATGACGAAAATGCCGTTAGACAAATATGGATATTATTCATTAGTAGAACCTTTTGCAGGCGGTTATTACAAAGTAGGTGAAAAAGAAAAGGCTCAGGATTTGTTGAATAAATTGGTTCAAAAATACAAAGAGAACCTGAATTATTATGCAACTTTAAGCGGTGGTGATCAATCTGACTTGGCCATTGACATAATAACAGATATAGAACGTTACAGAAGCTTACTGCAGGTTATGAAAGAAAATAAAGACAACGCTTTTTATAACAATCATAAAACAACCTTTAACACGTATGTAAATGTATTTGAACGTTTTGGCCGTGAAAAAGAATAATATACGAAAAATATACTGATTAAAAAAATGCAGCGCTGTTAGATAAATAGCGCTGCATTTTTTAATTTTACATATCTCTAAATTGTTTCAAAATGAGCTTTTATTGGGTCAAAACAAATTCATTTATAAAAAGGGTATTTTCTAAATATTGTTGGGATATTCCAAACAAAGAAAAGAAGATATACCTAACATTTGATGATGGTCCAACTCCCGAAATTACAGACTGGGTTTTATCTGAATTGAAGAAATTTGATGCAAAAGCGACTTTTTTCTGTATTGGAAAAAACATTAATGCAAACACTTCTTTGTTTGAAAAATTAATTTCAGAAGGTCATTCAATAGGAAACCACACCATGAACCATGCGAATGGATGGAAAAGCAAAACAAATGATTATATTGAAAATGTAAAAAATTGTGCTGCTGTATTGGCCGGAAAAAAACTGAGTAGCTCACTATTTCGTCCTCCTTATGGAAAAATAAAAAAGGCACAGTCTAAAATTTTACGAAATTTAGGCTATAAAATAGTGATGTGGGATGTTTTAAGTGCCGACTTTGATCAAACGATTACGCCTGAAAAATGTCTGGAAAATGTCACTAAAAATGTAAAATCCGGAAGTGTAATTGTTTTTCACGACAGTATAAAAGCATCGCAAAATTTAAAATTTGCACTACCTAAAACTTTAAGCTATCTAAAAGAAAATGGATTTGTATTTGATGTTGTCAGCTAAAACAATCCTTGGTTTTATGAACCAAGCTGTTCCTGAACGATTCCGATAATGGTATTAGCATCCAATTCACCGGATTGTCTCCATATCATTTGACCTTCTTTATAGATCATCAGAGTTGGAAGTCCTTTAATTCGTAGAGCTTCTGCTAATTCCTGATTTTTATCAACATCTATTTTAATTACCTTGGCTTTATCACCAAGCGCAGCTGCTACATCCTTGATTACAGGATGCATAGAAACGGATGATTCGTTCCAGTCTGTGTAAAAATCTATTAACACTGGAACCTGAGCATTTATTAGTTCTCCAAATTTTGACATAAAACCAAAAATTTAAATTTTTAAATCTACTAAAAAGAGATTAACATTATACAAATGTAGCATTTTTACCGAATTAAGCCACGTTATTACCCTTTTTTAGTTCAATAACCGTGATTTCCGGCATAATACCAACACGCCCCGGATAGGCGTGAAAACCAAATCCTCTGTTTACATAAATGTACCTTCCTAAATTTTCGTAAAGCCCTGCCCATTGCTTGTAAATGTATTGTGCCAGACTCCATTTAAAATATCCTGGAATTTCAATACCAAATTGCATTCCATGAGTATGTCCTGATAATGTTAAATGGAAGTTTTTAGGGTGGTTTTTAATTTCGGCCTCCCAATGGCTTGGATCGTGACTCATTAAGATTTTAAAATCATTCTGAGCAACTTCTGCAGACGCTTTATTTAAGTCCCCGGCTTTCTTAAAATTCACCCCCCAGTTTTCTACTCCTATCAATGCAATTTTATCATTCCCTTTTTGAACATAAGTATGCTCGTTCAGCATTAGTTTAAAACCAATTTGTCCGTACAGGTTTTTTATTTCCTGGAAATTTTCATCCTTTTGTTTCTCTGAAGGCCAGGTAACATATTCTCCATAATCATGATTTCCTAAGATCGAAAACTTGCCGTATTTGTACTCTTTTATCCGGTTAAAAGCATTGATCCAGGGATGCATTTCTTTAGCATGCGTATTAACAATGTCCCCGGTAAATAAAATCATGTCAGATTCCTGCTCGTTAATTAAATCGATAGCATAATTTATTTTTTCTGAATCGTCAAAACTCCCACTGTGAACATCTGAAATCTGAGTAATTTTAAATCCATCAAAAGCATCCGGCAAATCAGGAAAAAAAATAGCTTGTTTAAAAACTTTAAAATTATATTTTCCTTCAAAAATTCCGTAAATCAACGATAAAAAAGGAACTGCAGCTAATCCTAAAGCAATTTGACTAACAAACCTTCGCCTGTCCGGCATCATTTCTTTTCGGGGTGCATTATACATGAAATAGTTTAAGATACTGGCACCTATTCTAAAAATGTCTTCTCCAAACAAAATAAGCGTAATTACAATTTTAGGAACATAAACCAATAACATTAACCCCATTGTAAACATGGTATATTTGGTTTGCCCAACTGAACGATCAAATTGCGTAAAAGAATAGATGATAAAAACCAAAAGCAACACACTGATTAGCTGATAAGTCATTAAAACCCATCGTAATTTGATTAAAGTACGAAAGGCCTGGTAAGAATAGAACTCAATAAATAAAAAAAGAGCACACAGAATTATAAAACGAAGAATCATTATTTACAGTTTTAAACAAAGTAACAAAGAATGAAAATTTTACCGCTTTCTATTATCAAAATTTTAACTCAATAAACAGCAAAAAGCTGATGAATTACTCCATCAGCTTCCGCTACAAAATTTTTTAAAACCTTTTATAATCCACAACAAAGTCTGACTTGCAAACTTTACTGTTTACTTTTGAACTTTTGCAGCTTCTGGCTTAGCAGCATTGGTTTCTGCTTTTTTGTCAGCTTTTGCTTTTTTATGTTCTTTCTTATTAGGCTTAGTAGCCTTAACTTCTTTTGATGCTGTTGTTTGAGCAGGAGTTGTTTGAGCATTTACCATTGCAGCTGTTCCTAAAACAAACACTGCAAACATTACTAACTTTTTCATAATTGTCTATTTATTTAATTTGTATTGTTTCATTTATTTGATTCAAAGATAGAATCGCTAAATGAAGACAAAATGAAGATTGAGGCTTTCAGGAAAAAATTAACTTTTAATTTTATTTTCAGTTTCGGAAAACAATAAAGTAAATGTTGTTCCCTGATTTAAAATAGATAAAACCTTAATTTCAATATGATGAAAAACAGCGATACTTTTAGCAATAGCCAATCCAAGTCCCTGTCCTTCCTGATCAGAATTCACTCTTGCAAATCGGTTAAAAATATTCTCGATTTGAGATTCACTTAACCCAATACCGGAATCTGCTATCGCAATAAAATATTGATTGTTTAAAAACCCTTCAGAAACCATAATACTCCCATCTGCTTTATTATACTTTATGGCGTTTGTAACCAAATTATAAATCAGGATATGAATTAAGGTTTTGTTTCCTGTAAAAGAAAAATCATCTTCTATTTTATTGACAAATGCAATTCCTTTATCATCAATTCGATCCTGAAGATCTTCCTGCAGATCATTAATTATTTCCTTAAAATTAATGTGTTCATTTGATTCGTATTGGTTGTTTTCAATTCTGGAAATCAGTAATAAATTATTGATGATTTTTTTTAACATGTCCAACGTTTTCAAAGAACCTGCAATTTTATCAATCGCATTGTCATTTAAAGATTCATTTTGCAGTAAATTTTCCAGCTTATTTTTCAACAAAGCAATTGGGGTTAAAAGCTCGTGGGAAACATTCGAAATAAATTGTTTTTCTTTTTTAAAAACCTCAGCGATACGATCCATCATCTGATTCAAAACAAAATCAAGTTCTTTAAAATCCCTGGATTTTGCATTAATAGGTGTGTGATCAAATGCTTCCGGTTCGTTGACACGCCTTATTTTAGTATCAATAATTTTATAAAAAGGCTTCAGTAAATATTCGATATAAACGGTATCCGCCAAAAAAGTAATTAAAACAATAACAACCAAAACGATAATAATAAAAAGCCTCACACTAAACGTAAGGTCGTTTACTTCGCTGAGACTGCTTCCAATTTCAAGCTGATAACCCTGATTTCCATAAGTAAAATGATATTGCAGAATTCTATATTCATTTTCTTCTCCTTCTATAATTCGGTTATCATTACTAAAAGTTGTTTTTTTCTGACTGGGTTTTGAAGGCAATCTGGAAAGAACCAAAAACTCGCTGTGTAAAGTAGTAAACTGCGAATATGTTTCGGTCGAATCATCTGAATTTTCTATGAGATCATTGATTTCTTTTTGATTGAGGAGATCAATAAATTTTTTCTTTTTTTCGATCAATCCATTATTTATGTGCCGATAAACAACATTTTCAACCAAAATGGGCAGCATTAACCACAAAACCAAAATAACCAACAGTCTTGTCAGTGCATTAAAAATGGCTAATTGATGTTTTATTTTCACAAAAAATTATTTATTCATTAATTCTATACCCAACATTGCGAACTGTTTCGAACCAATCTATCGAATTGTGCTTGTCCAATTTCTTTCTGAGATTTCGAACATGAACGTCAATAAAATTCGAATCTGAATTTACCTCCAAAATGTCTCCCCAAATATGTTCCGTTAATTGTAGTCTTGTAATTACCCGATTTTTATTTAAAACCAAATATTGAAAAATATCAAACTCTTTTTTGGTAAGGTTTATTGGTGTTTCGTTGTAGCTTACTTTGTAATCCTGAAGCTGAAGTATAAATCCGTGGATGCTTAAATTATTTAAAGTAAAACCATGAATTCTTCTAATAACAGCAAATAACCTGGCGGCCAATTCTGTCAACGCAAAAGGTTTTGTCAAATAATCATCAGCACCAAGGTGAAGACCATTGATTCTGTCATCTAATTCTCCGCGGGCTGTAAGTACAATCACGGCTATTTTTGATTTTGTTTTTCGAATGGCTTTCAAAACCTCAAAACCATCACCGTCAGGCAATCCTAAATCCAGAAGCATTGCATCATAATCATTACTGCCAAATTCCTCCAATGCATCTTCGCAATTATTTGCAATTTTACAAATATATCCTGTAGTACAAAGAAAGTCGTAAACTTCTCCGGCAAGCTCTTTATTATCCTCAACAATCAAAATATTCATAAAACAACAATTTAAGCACAACTAAAATTAATCAATTATAAAAAATCCTGTCGCGCATTATTAAAAAATTAACGAATGAAAAAAAAGCTGACAAATTTCTTCATCAGCCTCTTCAATCGCATTCTTAAATAATCATTATTCCTGTTTTGCCTCCGCTACAATAGTTCGAAAACAAAACAAAAGCAATTTTTATTTTTTCACGCTGGCAGCTTCTTCTTTTGAAGCTTCAGCTTTTGCTTTTTTATTCGCTTTATGATTATGGTGTTTTGTAGCTTTCACCTCTTTGGCCGGAGTTGCCTGTGTTGGAGTTGTTTGTGCACTAACCATAACACTTGTTCCCAGAACAGCTGCTAAAACAATCAATAAATTTTTACTCAGGCTAAGTGCGCTGCTTTTTTTGTCTTCGTGAATCTGTGATTTCATGATTTCTTACGTTTTAAATTAATTACCTTTTATTCTAAATTACTTTTTGTTATTTTTTTACTTTTGCTGTTCCTGATTTCGGAGCTTCACTTTTTTCTGATTTTGCTTTTTTCTCAGATTTGTGTTTCGGATGTTTTGTTGCTTTTACTTCTTTTGCAGAAACTACTTTACCTTCTTTTGCTGGAAATGCGCTAACCATTGCACTTGTTCCTAAAACTGCTACTAATAACATCAATAAATTTCTCATGATTTCTAAGTATTTAAGTTAGTAATATTTATTTTTTACACTCCAAAATTACCTCTGTAAAATGAAGACAAAATGAAGAAAGTACTTACCAATAAAATTTTAACTTGATATTAACTTAAGCTTTTTATTGTACAACATCTGGAAGTTCATGAACCTCCTGTTTAATTAAAAAAACATCTGATTAAACTGCCACAATATTTAAATTCATAAAACAGAATCATTTTTAAAACCCAATTGTTTATTTTTACAGACTAATATTTTTTTTATGTCAACTCAAAAACGCCTTTTTCTTTTAGATGCCTATGCTTTAATTTTTCGCGGTTATTATGCTTTTATAAAAAATCCGAGAATCAATTCAAAAGGCATGGACACATCTGCTATTATGGGTTTTATGAATTCCCTTTTGGATGTTATTAAAAGAGAAAAACCAGATCATTTGGCTGTAGCTTTTGATAAAGAAGGGAGCCAGGTAAGAACCGAAATGTACTCAGATTATAAAGCAAACCGCGATGCTACTCCTGAGGCAATCAAAATTGCGATTCCCTATATTCAGGATTTACTAAAAGCCATGCATATTCCAATTATTGAAATTGCCGGCTGTGAAGCAGATGATTTAATTGGAACAATTGCCAAACAAGCCGAAAAACAAAACTATAAAGTTTTTATGGTAACGCCCGATAAGGATTTTGCCCAATTGGTTTCTGAAAACATATTCATGTATAAACCAGCCCGAATGGGTAACGGGATTGAGATTTGGGGGATACCAGAGGTTTTGGCAAAATTTGAAATTGAAAGACCAGAGCAGGTAATTGACTTTCTTGGCATGATGGGAGACGCCGTAGATAACATTCCTGGATTACCGGGTGTAGGTGAAGTTACAGCCAAAAAATTTCTCAAAGAATTTGGCACAATGGAAAATCTTCTTGAAAATACTCATTTGCTAAAAGGCAAAATGAAAGAAAATATCGAGGCTAATAAAGACAAGGGGATTTTATCTAAAAAACTGGCAACTATTATCTGCGACTGTGATGTGATTTTTAATGAAGATGACTACGAACTTTCGCGTCCCGACATTGAGAAAACCGATGCTATTTTTCAGGAACTGGAATTTAGAAGAATGGCAGAACAATTTGACAATTTATTTAAAGCAGGAGGAGGGAATGAATTAGCCGAAAATAATGCTCCGGATGCTAAATTATATAAAAAGCCTCAGCCTAAAAATGAGGATCAATTTGATCTTTTTGGAGGAGGAACAACTGAAGAAAATCCTGAAGCAGCAAGAGCTTCATTTTACAATACTTTGGAAAATACACCTCACTCGTATCAGGCAATTGAAGGAGATTTAGGGATTAAATTGCTTTTACAAAATCTGCAAAAACAAATTTCGGTTTGTTTTGATACGGAAACTACAGGTTTGGATGCTTTGCATGCGGAGCTTGTTGGAATTTCCTTCTCCTATGAAAAAGGAAAAGGATATTATGTCCCGTTTCCGGAAAGTCAGGAAGAGGCTCAGGTTTTGATAGACAAATTCAGACCCTTTTTTGAGAATGAAAACATCGAGAAAATAGGTCAGAATTTAAAATATGATTTAAAAATTCTTTCTAATTATGGCATTACAGTAAAAGGAAAACTTTTTGACACCATGATAGCGCATTACCTGATCAATCCTGATATGCGTCATAATATGGATATTTTAGCCGAAACGTATTTAAAATATTCTCCAAAATCAATCGAAACTTTAATTGGAAAAAAAGGTAAAAATCAGATTTCGATGCGCGATGTTGCACTTGAAGAAATTAAGGAATACGCTGCTGAAGATGCCGATGTAACATTACAATTAAAAGAAATTTTTACAGCCGAATTAGATAAAACAGAAACCAAAAAGCTTTTTGAAGACATCGAGATTCCGTTGGTAAGTGTTTTGGCTGCCATGGAAACAGAAGGAATTCGTTTAGATGTTGAGTTTTTAAGTTCCATGTCAAAAGAAATGGATGTTGAAATTAAAACTTTAGAACAAAATATTTACGAAATAGCTGGCGAGAAATTTAATTTGGCTTCACCGAAACAATTAGGCGATATCTTATTTGACAAGCTTAAAATTGGTGGTGCTAAACAAAAGAAGACCAAAACCGGCCAATATGCTACCGGTGAAGAAGTTTTGACGTATTTAGCAAACGACAACCCAATCGTAAAAGAAATTTTAGACTGGCGACAGATGGTGAAATTACAAAGCACTTATATTTTGGCTTTGCCAGAACAAGTTGATAAGAAAACTTTACGTGTTCACACTGATTATATGCAGACAGTTGCTGCAACAGGTCGTTTGAGTTCTAATAATCCAAACTTGCAAAATATTCCGATTCGTACCGAAAGAGGTCGTCAGATTCGTAAAGCTTTTGTGGCACGCGATGAAAACCACACTCTAATTTCCGCCGATTACTCTCAGATAGAATTAAGAATCATTGCTGCCTTAAGTGGTGAAGAAAACATGATTAAAGCATTTCAGGACGGAGAAGATATTCACAAGGCAACAGCGGCAAAAGTCTTTAATGTGCCGTTGGATGAAGTTTCCCGTGAACAAAGAAGCAATGCCAAAACTGTAAACTTTGGAATTATATATGGTGTTTCAGCTTTTGGATTAAGCAATCAGACTTCATTATCAAGAAGCGAAAGTGCTGCTTTGATTGAAGCTTATTACAATACTTATCCAAGATTGAAATCATACATCTCAGACCAGGTAGAATTTGCCCGCGAAAACGGATATGTTCAAACTATTTTGGGACGCCGCCGTTATTTAAAAGATATTAATTCAGCTAACGCCGTAGTAAGAAGCGCTGCAGAAAGAAATGCTGTTAACGCTCCAATTCAGGGAAGTGCTGCGGATGTGATTAAAATTGCTATGATCAACATTCATAAAAAACTTCAGGAAGAAAATTGGAAATCAAAAATGTTACTTCAGGTACATGATGAGCTTGTATTTGATGTTCATAATGACGAATTAGAAAAAATTCAACCCATGATTAAGCACGAAATGGAAAATGCTTTTAAAATGGCCGTTCCTTTAGAAGTTGAACTTGGTTTGGGTAAAGACTGGCTGGAAGCACATTAGAAAATAACGGTGATAAATTTAATATGTAAATCTTTCTAGAAGGTAATTAACATATAAAGTTTTCTAAAAAAAATATTTTAAAGATAACAAGCAACGTCCTGAAATCTCAGGGCGTTGCTTGTTTTATAAAAGTTAATCATAAATTTTTAATTTTTTGAGAAGATAACTGATAAAATTATCGGACACGCCAAACCTGCCAAATGGTATAAAATATAGACTTCTTCTTGTTTAGATTATCCAATCTTTTGCCTACTCCCTAACTTTTGAACCTGATCCTTAAAATGTTCGAATCAAGTATCCTGAAAAATTCAGGTATAGAAGAAATTGTATTGATCCGAAATTAAAGGAAAATTAAGCTCTTTTTTGAGTCATAAAAAAAACCTCCAAAATCAATGACTTTAGAGGTTTGTTGAAAAAGTGGTGGTCATTACGAACCTGTTTACGAACCATTTCTTGCATGATTTAAAGAAACTTTCGATAAAATAGGATTGGTTTTGTGCCATTAAGAAACATTTGATGTTATTTCGGTTATTATACCTTGTTTTGAATCATTTTGTCAATATTGTCTTTAACCAATTGTTCTAATTGATAGGTAGCTACTCCCAAAGGTTTATCAAGTCCACGCATTGCATACTCCACTTTTATGTTACTTTTTGATGCACAAAGTAGTAAACCTATTGTTGGCTCATCAGTTGGTGTTTTGAGTTTATCATCAATGGCACTAATGTAAAAATTAAGTTTAGAAACATACTCAGGCATAAATTCGCCTGCTTTGAGTTCGACAACAACATAAGCGTGTAAAATGGCATGATAAAAAAGTAAATCAATTTTATAATCAGTATTGTCAATTTCAATAGTGTATTGTCTTCCTATAAATGCAAATCCTTTTCCCAGTTCCAACAAAAAATCAGTAATCTTCTGTGTCAAAAGTTTTTCTATTTCGAGTTCCTTTACTTTAGTGGAAAGCATTAAAAAATCAAAATGATAAGGGTCTTTGAATATACTTTTTGCTAAATCCGATTGGTATTCGGGTAAAGTTTGCTTAAAATTATTTAATGCTTTTCCGCTTCTTAAGTATAAATTACTTTGTATCTGCAAAAGCATTACATCTCTACTCCATTCATTTTTGGCTGTTTCAGCTATATAAAATGCTCTTTCTGCCGTGGCTTTTACTTTGGTAAGTAAACTGATATGATGATACCAAGTTATTTGTGCAAGTGCCACTTGCACAAATTCATTTTCCGATTGTGCAAGCGGTACTTGCACGATTGGAAAATGAGGGTACGCTTCAGAAAAAGCTCTCATATACTTTAGATTTCGAACAGAAAAACCTTTGCTATCGGGGAAATTATGAGTCAAATCATTAGCTAAAAGGTCGATGATTTTACTTCCCCAACCATTCTGTTGTTGTTTTTCGATGATGGAATTTCCAATTTCCCAATACAACGTGAGCATTTCAGTGTTAACCTTTAATGCCGTTTGGGTTTGGGCACGCTTTATTTTGTTTAAAATAAATACTGACCAATCTTTGTAATCGCTGCTCTGGATAATTTCATTACTCATATAAAAAGGTGTAATTTCGTACTGACAAATATAGCAAAAAGTGCTCTGCTGTTTTATTGTAAGGCCTTGATTAATCATTATTCTCTTAGCTTTTCAAAAAAATATTATCGCAATTAATTTCAGTAGATTGGTTCGTTTTAAACTAACCGTTCTTCCAATTGCCCTTTCCAAGCCGTAAATCCTTTGTTATTGTCTGAATAATCATGAACAATTCTTGAAAAGTTTTTCGGAAAAGTTTCTAAATAAGTTTGTCGTCCTTTTTCTCGAATAATATTCAACTCTTTGTCTATTTGTTTGATTGCGTCAAGCAGTAACGATTTCCTTTTTTCTATATGCCAAATATAAGTAGCTTCTTCAGTATCTAAAGTTTCTAAAATGATGTGATAATTTTTTTCTCCAGCAATCAAAAAGACGAATGAAAAAGGCTGTAGAACAAATCTTAACTTCATTAAATTCCTTTCGTGTATTTTAACTAAAAAATGAATATGTTGTGAATGTTTGTATTGTTTCCCTTTTAATAAATCATTCAAAATACCTTCTACATTCGCATAAATATTTTGGTCTTTGGGCAATTCGTTTGTTATAAGAATATTTTGTTTTGATGTCAGAATTTGATTAATGAAATTTTTATTCAAAAATTGGAATTTCACGCTTTCAACTATTTCTTTATTGATTTTTTCAATGTCGTTAGAAGTTGCCAATTGCGATAAAATCACTCCATTTTCTAATTCAGCATAAATATCTATTGTGATAGATTTTGAATTTAAAATTTTGATAAAATAAGGTTTCAAAACTTCAAATTCAGGTCTGAATTCTTCGTTTTCTATTTCAAAAACAAATCGTTGGTTACTTTCTTTATCTGTATATTCTAAACCGACATTGCCATATCTGAAATCCAAATTATCTATAGCGATTTTGATTTGTTTTTCAATTACCAAACTTTGCTTTTCAGATATTGATTCTGATGGCTCATCAAACAAATCTGCTTGCTTGGTTATTTGGCGGTAATATGTGTTTCGTTTCAAAAATTGTTTATTTAGATAATCAATTTTGATATCCCGATAATCATATATTGTTGGACTTATTTCCGAACGTTGTATGCGACCTATGTATTGAATCAACTTACCTTTAAAAGAAAATGGATACACCAAAAACAAGGAATTAATATTCGACAAATCCGAGCCCTCACCAAAATATTGCCCCGTAGTTATTAATACCTGAAAATTGCCTTGTTGTAAAGTTTGCCATTTTGATTTTCTGTTGTTTGCGGAATCTTCTCCACTTAACGTAACGACTTCATAAGACTGCTTTAGAAAAAGATAAAGTGAATCAATATGCTCTTTTCTTTCGGTTATAATGGCAATTCGCTTTCCTTTTGAGAGTTCATTTTTAATGTCATTTACGATTAGTTTATTTCTTCCCGAATCATGCACTAAAATCTTTGAAAGTGTTTCAAAATTGTCTGTTTTTGAATTGAAAGGAATATCTAAATCAGTATTTCTGACAATAATCTGAGCGTGTTTGAAGTTCTCAATGTCAGAAGTTGTAATCTCTGAAATTATTTCTCCAATAAAAGTAAAAATTAGTTTGTCATCATTGTGTTTTCTAAATGGCGTTGCAGTCAATCCATAGAGATAAAATGTTTCTAATTTTTCAATAGTGTTTCGAAATGTTTCGGCTGGAATATGATGACATTCATCGACCAAGATAGTCCCGAACTGATCGTGTATTTGTTCAATCTGTTTAGGTAAACTTTGAATGGTTGCAATAGTGATTTGCTTACCAATTTTCGTTTTGCCTTGTCCAATGATACCGATTTCATGTTTTGGAATCCCAAGAAATGCCTGAATTCGCTCTTGCCATTGTTCCAATAATTGTTTGCGATGAACAATGATTAAAGCAGGTTGTTTTTTCTCTGCGATAATCTTCAATCCCATAATAGTTTTTCCCGAACTTGGAGGTGCTACGATAACTCCAAAATCTTTTTTTGATGAAGCTTCAACAACTTTATTTTGATGCTTTCTCAATGTTGCATTGAATGAGAAAGATATTTCGTCCTTTCGTTTTCTACTGTCCTTAAAATCAAATTCGAGATTTTGATTTATACAGAAACGAAGTAATTTTCCAATAAAACCTCTTGGAATGATGACTTCAGTCTCTGTCTCTTCAACATGTTTAAAATAGCGCTCTATTCCAAAAGTATTTTTTTTCGATTTTTTCTTGATAAAGAATTCCGAATTGGCAAAATTCAATTCTTCTTTAAGATAATTAATTAGCGGAGTAGTTAATCCATCTCTGTGAATACAGATGTTTTGCTGAAGTATGATAGATAATCTGCCATTGTTTCTTTTAGGAATTGATAGATTTTGTGTTGTTGTAATTTCTTGGTACAAATTTTCTAATATTTCAACTGGAACTCTTTCTATTTTATTCAAAAATTGCCATTGATTAGCTATCGGTTCAAATGTTTTGGGGTTTATAAAACAGCTATTTCCATTTTTCATTGCAGGTTTAAAAAATGGCAGGGCTATCAAATTGCCTAAGCCTTTCCCTGAAAGAAAATCTTGGTTAGGAAATAATCGATCGAAACTGGAACTTTTGTCTAGCAGAGAAAAAGCTCCCGATTGTTCCAAAATAGAAATAAAAATCTTTCTACTTCTAATTGCCGGATAAGATTGGTTGAAAAATATCCAAACGTGTCCGCCATTTCCAGAACGAGAACGCTCCAAGTAGGCAGGAATATTATTCTTCATGCAAGCTTTTAGAAAAGTAACAGCTTCTTCTTTCCAGTTTTGTTTGTCAAAATCAGCTACTAGAAACCAAGACGTATTATCCTGTAGTAATGGATAGATTCCAATTTGTTGAATACCATTTAAATGTTTATCGATTTCGGTCTCAGTAAGTGATAGATATGTTTTGTGAGGATAGTTCTGAAAAGTACCTCCATTCATTTTATGTACCCGATAATGATATGGGTCATATTGATAAGCTGGCATATAGCCAGATTTTCCAGATTTTTCCCAACGAACTGCAAATACATCATCCCTCCCTATAAAAATAGACTTGAATAGTTGGATTGTATCCGATGGTTCTACAGAAGACATTGTTTCGATTTTTGAATAAAATTTAGTCAAATATAGTAAACAAAGGCATGAACTAAATTTTGGAAAGAAAGATTATAAAATGGATTGGAATTTATGGATTTTGGAACCTTAAGCAGTACGAACCATTTATTTTAGTATTGATCCTTTTTCGAGGTGTATGGAAAATGAGCTGTTTTTTCGAACCATAAAAAAACCTCCAAATTAAATGAATTTGGAGGTTTCTAAATTATGGTGGGCGATGAGGGGTTCGAACCTATTGGACGAAACCCGCAATAATACCGTCTTTTTATTTTTAGAAAATAGCTGTGCCATGAATCTGCCACAATTATCATTTTTTTACAATATCTTAAAAAAAGCTTCTGCAAGAAACTTCTTGAGTTTTAAAGAACGTTATAATCCTTTTTTATTAAGCAAAAATACAACTTATTTTTAATAAACTATATTCAACAACAAAAGCTTTAGGTTAAAGTAATCTATATCTATCATTTATTCAAATAATCTAAGTAGTTCTTTATCAACATTAGTTTCTAATTTACTTTTATAATTATTCATGAAAATTCTCAATTCATCAATAGTATTGATTTGCGTATAGTCTTCAGAAATTATTTCTGTCCAAACTTCTTCAATTTTTTCTTTAATTGTAAAATATCCAGTTGCTCCAAAAATTATTACAAATAGACGCTCACCAATATGTTTTGTAAATTTTATATTTTCTTCTTTGAAAAACATACTATTGCCGCACTGTTTACCCTCAGAGTTTAATTTAAATTCAACCAAGGCAAGAGTTATTAATTCATTTCTAGAACAATCTATCATTACTTTGTCATACCAAGCACCTGGGCGTACTATATATATATGTTCTTGAAGCCATTTTATTTTATTTGCACCAGTTTTTTGCATCCAAGAACAAAAATCAGCATAAAAGTAAAGATTGATATGTGCTTTTCTTACCTTAAAAAGGGAATTAGCATTCCAACCAGTAGCCGAAGATTCAATTAATAAAGCTGCTGTAATATGCTCTTTTATTTTATCAATTGATTTAAAAGAACAGATTTCTTTAATGTAGTATTTGTTTTTATAATCAGTATCACGACGTAAAATTAATCTCCAATTATTTTCAGAATCACTATAGATAAAATTTTCAATTTGATTCCAAGTCGAAAATTTACTTATCAAGTATCTAAACAAATCGTGTTGCTTACTAAAACTTTTGTTTGACCCAGAATAGTCAAATAACAGAAATGCATTTTCAATTCTTTTTTTAAATAAATCTATATCAGGATTATCATTAATTAAAAAACCAATGTTTCCAAGGAATAAGGGATGCGATTCACCTTTAAGAATATATTCTTCCCAGTTAGGGTTTATTATTAATGAAGCTTTAATCTTTTCTTCTTCAAGTTGCGTTTTGAAAAAATCTTTTCTATTATTTATAATATCTTGAAATTCTTGAGTAGCAAAGTAGGCATAAATATTTTCACTTCCGATTGACAACTCTTTAATTAATTTCATTGTATTGATCATCGGGCTAATACTTCTGATATCAGGATCAATAGCTAAATTCCATACAACCCTTATCCAATTAGCAAAGTACGTTGGTTCAAAGGTGTTTTTTTCAAGGTATAAACATATTCCGCAAAACAATATTCTTTGTTGTTGATTAATTCTTTCGTCTGTAAGTGACCAATTTGGTCCTTTATTCCAAATAGGCTTAATGATTTCTGCTATTTCTTCATAATTCTGAGCTAATGTATCTAATGTTTTTTCTAAATTTTCAATAACTTTATCTTGCTTAAAGACCTCCTCATATAACTCAAAGGAATTATATTTTGGATTACCCGCCTCATTATAAAAGAATCTAAATGTTATCGAAAGTTCAATTTCTAAATTTGTTTTTGTGCTTCCTAAAATATGTGTATTAATAATATAACGAGATATGAAATTCATAAAGAATGGATCAATAACCATCTTCAGCTTATTTCTGTTCTCTTTTTCCTTAATTGTTTCTTTTACTTTTAAAAGTTGATTCCAGAATATATTCGTCCAGGTATTATCAATTTTAGAGAGTAAAACAAGGTAATAAGGAATTGAAAGATTATTATAAGTAATTTCTTTTTGAAAGTTCTCTTTCATTTTATTTGAATCACTAATCATCCAATTATTTAAATCTGCTTTGAGATTTTCAAAATCGGTTAATTGCTTTCCACGAGCATTCATTTTTATATATAACTCATCTGTTAGTTCAAAGCCATCTAGAGGAAGTATATAGAAGCAAAGTTTATTAAGATTATTAAACAATGGTTTGTTGATTTCTTTATACTTTATTTTAATAGCATCAAGCATATTAAGCATAGCTATAACGGTTGGATCCTTTTCAAACCTTTTATGGAACCAATAAGATTTTTTTATTTCTTTTGATGGATCTTCGTTAAACGAAATTTCAGCTAGCTTTTCACAAAAAGCGGTTGCAGTTGTTCTTGTTGCATAAGTAAATCCTAATAATTTTTTTCTAAGATTTGTTAGCTCTTGATCTTTCAATTCCTTATTTCCAACAAACCAATATAAGAGGTAAAGTGTTGTTAATCTTTGTTGACCGTCTAAAGGAAGAAATACATTTTCATCATTATTATTCATTATTATAGAGCCGTAAACGAAGTCTAACTCAAGTTCTTTGTTATTTTCTAAAGCATCGAAGAGAGCTTCTAAAAAACGATTTCTAATGATATTTTCATTTTTTCGTCCTTGAGCATAATCACGTTGAATTATAGGGATTTTTATTCCGTCAAGTTTTACTTTTTTTATTGTTTCTCCCTCGCTTATCTCAATTACATCTGAAAGTAAGTTTATTAAATTATATTTGTTCATTTTGTCAAATTTTTTGTTGGTAGAAATTTTTGTAAAGTATTTTCTATTTCGGTTCTATAAGCTATAATATCTTCTGCTGTCCATTTACCTGTAGTGTTTCCGTCAAAATATTTTAGAAAAACATTTTTGGTACAGATTGGAATAAACACACCTTTTTTATCTTTTTCTATAATTATCCTTCTTTTGGTAACAAATAAAGCATTGCCATAACCCCTATTTGTTCCAGCGTCTAAAAGTGTTAGATTTCCTAAACTATTTTTAAGTTCATCAGTCAATTGTTCCTCATTTGAAATTGCTTGGACTTTTTTAAACAGCTGATCAAAATCTCCCTTTTGACTAGTTATGAAATTATTTATCTCTGCAAATAAGACTTTATCCTTATTAATCTCTGGAACATCTATCAGTGCATTTTTAAGCCAGATATTTTGATCATCATTTTTAGTTAAACTATTTTCTGTTGCAGAATCAATGTGTTCAATATCCCAAGCAGTATTTATATCATTATTTTTTTTATTTGCTTTAAATGCCTTGAAAGGGAATTTATAAATTAGATTTTGTTGGTTAGTTTTTTTAACAATGTATTCTAAATTAAATAATAATAGTGCTTTACGCAGTAAATACTTATCACTAAAATAGCCTAGATTTAGTGCAAATGTTTTTTCATTATTATCATCAATTTTCTCTATCCAGCTAATTCCTTTGAGATGTTTATTTTTTATTCGCTGAACTAAAGCATCAGTTACATCTTCTTTAGTTTCAATTTCAGGAACTGTAAGAAGATTGAATATGTCTAAAACACTTTCCCCACAATAAACCAAAAAACCTATATAATGATACCAAATTGGATTTTCATACCATTCAACAAAAGTTTCAAAATATTTTTTTATGGTATCCCAATTGTTCTTTATAGTCTCATAATCTATTTCCTCACCAAACAGTAAATTGAAATATCTAAAAGTAACAAACTTATCATTACCTAGTAATTTTGCAATATCCTCATCATTTTTTACGGCAATTTTGCACATCATGTCAAAAATGAATTCAATATGAGAAGAGGCTTCATTATTCGATTTATTGAGAAACCACCAAAAATCTTCATCTTGTAGAAAATTTTCAATTTGATCCCATTCATGAGCTATTTGTAATTGTTTTAATTTTGCGCCATCTCCAACTCCAAAATTTCTCTCTTGCAGAAATAATGCCTTAATAAGTTCTGAATTAGTAAGTGATATTTTTCCTAAATTAATTCTGATAAAAGTTTCTATTTGATTTGCCTTTTCATCTACCAATTGATACCAAATTACTTGAACAACACCTTCTTCTTTCTGGTTCGTTTTGTTGTAAACCAATAATTTTGTAATTGAATCACATAAATCATCAAACATCAAACCATCACTCTCAACTTTTTGATTAAACCATTTTGCTATAAAATTGTATGCTTCACTAATGTGATAAAAATCTATATTAGAATGATCCTCCTTTTCAGGATTATCCAGAAATTCATAGAATTCAGGTCTGGTTTGATATTCTATTGTAAATAAGTCTTTGTTATACCGTTGCTTTAAACTACGACCAGTTAAAAACTCATTTAAAAGATATTTAAAAAGTATTCTAATTGTTGTTAGTCGTTGTTGACCATCTACAACATCCCATCCAGCTATTGTTTCTTCCTTATCATTGCTGGTTCTAACCCAGGAATGTTTTTTTACTATAATAGGTTGTAAGCAATAAAACTCTTTTTCAGATTTGTTTTTCTTTTTAGCAAATGAATAGATATCATTTAACAGATCAAAAATTTGTTGTTCAGTCCATCTATATCCTCTCTGATACGCTGATATATAAAAGCTTTCCTCTAATAATTCGCTTATTGATTTTAAGCATATTTCGTTATTCATTTTGATACTTTTTACTTATTTTTTTTGTAAACTCTAATCGTAAACTCTTTGATAATTAAGGGATTATAAATTTTATGGAATCGCTGAAGTATTCTTTTAAGTTTTTAAAATTTGACACTAATTTGCGTTTTCAATTATTTGATTAAACTCGATTATGGTTACCCGTCCTTCAAATTCTTTATAAATTTCACCAACTGTAACTAAATATTCTTTTTTATTCTCAATTATAAATTTTTCCAGCTTTTTAAAACCTGATGGATTTTTATTCAATACGTTTCTCCACGTTGCTTTTCCACTCATAAACTTTATGAATGCTACTTTGTCTTCAACAACAAAATATTTAATGCGAGGATCATTTGCCGCTAAAAGACTAACATAATTACCAAAATAACCTCGACGTCTTATACCATTTGCACTTTTTTCATTCCATTTACCAAATTTGAATTCAGCGATTCTCAAATTGGTTTCCATATCAAAACGTTCTTTATGATTTCCAGCACCAAGTGACAAATATTCTACTTTCTCATCTTCATTTAGCCAAACTTCTTTTGCTATCATGATACCCGATGCATGAACTATTTCATCAATTTGTGATGAAGCTTCTTTGATTATTTTGGCTGCCAAATAAATAGTTTCGAAATTAGAAATAGAAATTGTCTTTTCTAATTTTTGTAAACCATTAAGGGTTTCTTTGACACTTTCGTTTTTAAAAATTTTAACGATGTTCATGGCTTCACTAAGGTTCATAATCAGTTTTTAATTATCTTACTTCCGTACATTTTTGTTTTTTTTCTATAATTTTTTTTTCTTGCTCTTCTTCAATAAAATCTTGCTCTTTCTTTTTTGAAATCACTTGTTTTAGATAGATTTCTCTATTTATTCTAATACGCTCTTTTTCTAGTATGACAGTCTTCTTATAATTATTAATAAAGAAAACTAGAAATAATATAAAAGAGATTAAAATGAAAATGTATATTATCTTTTCACAATTGAGTTTTTTAATTTTTTTCATTCTGAAGGATAATTAGGAAAAATGAAAAAGCTATTAAAATAGTTTCTTTCATCTTTTTGCTAAAGCCGAAAATTGAAAGGTTGCCATACACCATTTCAAAACACTAAAAATTTGGGCAGTATTACAAAAAATGATGATACCATAAAAATATAATTTAATGAAATTTAAAACAATCTTATCAATTCTGATTTCCGCACTTAGTAGTTATAAAAATGAAATATAGCTATTTAAATATTAATTTTTTACTTTATAACTTTACAAAAAAAAACTAATAAAATGACTAAAACTATAAAACTCCGAGTGAAAAAGGAAATAGACAGAAATAGTGAGTTTAAAGTATTAAAATTAAAAGGTAGTTTGATTACTAAAGGATTTACCGAAATTATTCACATTGAGGATGAAAATGAAAATTTTTATCTTAACTCTTTTTCCACTTCTCCTGAAAACAAAAAAGAAGCAGACAATTTTATTTTAGATTACATATCGGTAAATAATTTAAGTGAGACTATTACTTTGATTAGCACTATAAATAATAACTTCTGATGGCAAAACTTTAAATCAAAAAAATGGAGTGTTAATATTTTCTACGATATTAATATAAAACTGGGGTAAAAAAACTAATCAAACAAATTAAAACAATTAAAAAAGTTGCGTAGATAGTAAACATAGTACGTTTATAGCTACGATTAATTTCAGCTAATTTTAAATTTAATTTGGCTTGTTCCTGGTCGATTATATCTTGATATCTATCATTCATATTTCAAATATATTAAACTTTCCAAAAATATTATTACGGATTTCCGTAACACACGTTTTATTTATAATAAATTGACTGAATTTAAATTTACTCCTTTTTACAGTCATGTAAGTAGATAGTACCAATTAATAAAATGTTTATTTGCATTTTATTTTCTCAAAAATAGTTTTTAATTGATCCATGACAGAACCCGATTTAAAATTTTCTTTTGCGATTGCATCAATTAGCTTAGGGCAATCTGCAAAAGCTTCTCTTGACATTTTCCTGATTAATGAATCTGTTCCTATGGCGAAACCATTTGATCCTGTTGTAGCATAACCAAATATTAATTCTTCACTATTTCTTTTACCAAAAAAATAAGCTGTATTTGCAAAAGTAACTACAGTACTCGTACCTGCTGCATTTCGACGATTACTGCCATCCGAGGCAATCGCACCTATTTTTACATTTTTATCATGAACCATATAAAACCACAGTTTTTTCTTTGATCTCGAAAATTTGCCTGTTAAAATATTAGCTGTTGTAGCATATAATCGTTCCGCAATATATTTTTTGCTTTCAGAATCTGCATATTCAATTTTTTTGATGTTGACACTTTCAATTTTTTCTTTTTTAGCTTCTTCATCTGTTTTGAAATAGACTTTAGAATCATCACTTTCTACCATTTCAGCAAGTCCTTTTTTAGTTGATCCGTCTTCCATAAATAAGACAGCTTTAATAAATTTAGCGTGTCCGGTTGTTGTAAATAAAAGGATAGTTACAAGTAATATTATTTTTTTCATAGTTGATTTTTCAATATTTTTTACTGATAAAAATAAATTTATCTTTATTGTAGTCCTCCTCAATTTTTTGAATTCTATAATTTTGATCATAATAGATTACAGTTTTGTACTTAAACTTTAAACTATCTTTAAAAGCAAAAGTTGTTCTAAATTTATTAGAGTTAATTTTATTAACTTGACAATAAAATTCACCTACCAAATTCCTATAAGTATAAAATGTATCTTTTTTACTTGAGAAACTTAATAAAGGTGCTGTCTTAGGTTTTTTAGAAAACATCTGATTTTCTAAAATTCTTTTATCATAATATCCATTTTGTTTCTTATAAAAAATAGTACTATCAGTTTGAGTACTTTTTCCTTGTATAGAAGAATTTATCATTACAATCGTACTTTCAGTATATTTTATCTTGTATAATTCTTTACAATCTCCTGTATTACCATAAATTGTTTCAAGTTCATCTACATTATTATAATGGGAACAATTGCAAAACAATATTGAAAAAATACATACTAAAATGTATTTTTCTATTTTTCTATTCATAATTATAAGTGTTACCCTTTATCACGTTCAGATTTTTTTGTCCAGACAAACCTTATTCTTTAAAGAGATACTTATACTGTAGACAATCTTTCTTTAAATATCTTTCTTTATTTGCCTCAAAGTTGGTATAACAATATTTATCACATTTAAAGTCAAACTTAGCGATACCAATTAATTGGTTATTTTTATAAAAAAGTAAAACATCTTGGTAACAATTTAAACATTTATAATCAGGATAATATCTCCCCGGGTTTTGATCTGTAAAAAAGGCATCTATCTTGTCAGAAAAATTATTGTTAATTTCACTTTTTATAAATCCAAATTGAGATAGGTCTTTATAATGAATTTTAGTATTTTTTTCTACAAAGTCAGAATAATAAATCTCAAATTTTTCACTATTATCGGGTGGTCCAGGCAACATATAAAAATTACTATGATAGTATACTACTTTATCATAAAACGAATTATTATTCTTTGAACATCCCAAAAAAATAACGTTCAATAATATATAAAGAATCTTGCTTCTGCAGAATAGTTTATTTTTCATTAGTTAGATTTCCGTTCTTGGTAGTAATATATGAAGTACTTCTCAAATGATCAGGGTTTTTAATGCTCTATAAGCATAAGAAAACCTCGATTGCACAACGATTGTGGAAGACCTACTTCCGTATTTTATAAATCATTGTACAACACACATAGTCGTTATCCATTCACACCACACCTCACCAGTACGGTTACTTAAGTGTAATTAATAATCTTAATTAATTTGAGCTCCCGATATATTCAGATATTGATCAAGTTTAAAAACATCTGAAGTCAATTTATTAAAAGAACTATTAATTATCAACTGTTTTTTGTTTTTCTTATATATTGAACCACATGCAAAATCTGAATTTATTTGATAAAAGGTACTTGTTTTTTTATCAAATATCAAATAAGAATTAAACACGTTAAATATAATTGCATTCTTTTCTTCTTTAAAAAGTAGTATTGGAATTTTAACATACACATTCATGTCTTCGGAAACATTAATTGGCACAAGACAAATATCAGGTTCTATACTCAAATCTTTATAAAGTTCAACAAGCTTATTTGATTTAAAAACACTACAATCATTACTACCAAGTAAGAATTTGACTCTGTTAGATTTTGATATATTAACTTCTAACACTTCTTTACAAGATTTCACAATATCGTGTAAATGAGTCTGTGAATATACAGACGTAAAAACAAAGTAAAAAAACAAAAATTTTTTCATATAATTTATCTTTTAAAATGGACTAATTCCTGATCTATTAATTTTAATCCCATTTAATAATATAGGCGTAACATCAGCACATGCTGCTGAATATAATTTACCTTTTCCTCCTGGAAGTATCGTATTCCGGTTAAAAAGATTTGCTGGAGTATAGTTGCCTAGCCCTGGCGTATCTCTTAATTTATCGTATACTAACTTTGTTGAAGTAGCCTCAGTACTTCCAAATAAATTTACAGTATTGCCAGTTAATGCGCTCAAATTATAAAAAAAGTTATCATCATTTGCTGTATAACAAGCTTGCAAATAAAAGTTACCTCCTGATTTTACCTGCTTAATAATCCCCGTCAGTGCATCGACATCTTTTTGATTTTTAACATTAGTCCCGTTTATACTTTGAGATAAATCATTTACTGTTATTTTATTACCAGCATTATTATCTCCCATAATAAACCCCTCAACTCTTAGTAACTCACCTTTCTTATTTACTACTCTATCAGTATTTCCATGTGTCTCTAACAATATATTGTTTGCTTGTTCACCTTTTAAATACTTAGCGACTTGGTCATTTGCATCCTGAATATCTTTAGCATATATCCCTTTCCAACCAGATCTTTCCATCCTTGTAAATTTCACCCTTTCTCTATTTGCATCATTTGATAATGTTCCATCATAATCTAAAACTATATAAATATTTTTACACGCAGGAGGATCGTCAGGCCCCATTCCAGTAGGATCAATAAACCTAACAGGATTACTAAAGCAATATTCATAAGGAGAACGTCCAGCGAACTTTTCTGCTAAAGGATCAACACTTAACCATAAACTTGCTTTCGCATCATAATATCTAGCACCGTAATAGCTCAAATTAGTTTCTCGATCAAGTTCCTTCCCATTAAACAAATATGGACTGGAAAACGAGCTGGAATGCTCCTCAAACAAAACCTCTCCAAAGGCAATATACTCGACATGCTGACTTATGCTTCCGTTTTTAGTTGTAATATACGAAGTACTTCCCAAATGATCAGGATGAAAATAAAAAATATCATTTTCCGGCAGACCGATTCCCGTAAATCCTTCTCCGGGTTTAACATTAGCAGGTTCAACAGGAGGACCAAATTGTACCGGTGGTCCCGGTACATCACCTGGTGCATTAAATACCGGATTTCTCGGCCAACCTTCTGGTGGTTCCTGGTTTTCTTCAACTGGTTTAAGTGTTTCACTTGGGTAAGGATCACCTGTAAATTCAGGAGTTGCATATATTCCCTGTTGCGTTGGCGGCCCTGGTGGAACCCCCAATGTTTTAACATAATTATCCAATGCTTTTTGCTGCTCGGCAGTAAGCTTACCATAATTTATGCCTCCTGCTGTTATTTTTAATGGCTGTGCAAATGATCCGTTTCCTAATTTGCTTACAATTCGTCCTGCACCCTCAAAGTAATGTTTAGTGAATTTGCCTTTGTTAATTACAAAATAAGGACTTACATAACCGGTATAATCATCAGTGTGTACAATCGTTGCAGCCGTTTCTCCATTGATGGCAACATTCTGAGAATCACCAGAACTTTTAATTACTCGTTCTCCTGCTGCATCGTAGGTAAATTGATGAATCCTGCCGTTATCATTGATACCCATCAAACGGTTTTCTTCGTCCCACGTCATTTTTCTAAAGCTCTTTTCTTCAGTATAACTCGTTGGGTTTCCGTTTCCGTCATATATGTATTCTCTTGGTTCGGTTTTTCCTATTTCAGCAATTTTGCTAGGTGCATTTGGATGCAATTCGTTATCGTAATTATAATCCAATACATAGCCTTTCTGCTCATTATTTACGGTATGCACCAAATCTTTTTTGGTAATATTGTGCATTTTGTTGTAGCTCATATTCAGCTCATAACTTGCTTTGGTAAACTCACCCTGATAAGTTGCTTTTGCCGATTTTAACCTGTAAAAATCATCGTATTGGTATTCATGCGAAGCAGTTCCACCTAAAGTATTGTTAACAACTGGCGCGGTATTTTTGATATTTAGTACATTCCCCACCAAATCATAACCATATGTATTGTTCATGACTTGTCTGGTACCGCTTTTAACCTGAAGTTGCTGCAACCTACGCATTACATCGTCATACGTGTAATTGGTTTCGGTATCGTTACCGTATTTTAGATACTTGCGCTGTTCAAATTCATCGTAACTCAATTGTTTAATGTAATCGTACGTATGGCTTTCTTTTTTTCCCTGCATGCTTTGCAGGTTTCCGGCGCGGTTATAGGTATACTCAACAACCTCACCATCCGGATAGGTCATTTTCTGGATACGGTTCCATGTATCGTATTCGAATTCCGAAATATAGGTCTGTATATCTGTAGGCGTAATGCGAAGAGTACGGATTTCTTTTTCAATCTCTCCTAATTTCCCATAGAAAAATTCCTGTCCACCGCTGGCATCCTGTACAAACCACAATCTGCCCCGGCGCGACGCTGTTCCATCGGATTTGCCATAATTGTATTGTACATTATTTTGTGGATTCTTCGGGTACTTTATGCTTTCTAATCGGTTATAATTGTATTCGTACACTATCGCACCATCGTTTGGAACTGTATTTTTAATGTCCTGCGTAACACGACTGGTTAAGTTACCTGCCAAATCATATTTCATGCTTGTTGTCCCTGCATCAGGATGTGTAAACTCAATTCTTCGACCTAACCAATCGTAACTGCTTTTGGTAATATGGTCCATAGCATCTGTTACTTTTATAATTTCTCCCAAAGCATTGATTCCAAACTTCGTTAGTAAATCATTTTGCATTCTCGCTATATTTTTACCTTTAGCATCTGTATAACTCTGGCTTATTTTATTTAATGCATCAGTTTGCGTCGTATGCAAGGTCTGTACACCATCATAATTTTCTACATTAAAAGCAATTGTATTAGTGCTACCGTCAGGCAAGGTCATTTTTACAGCACGCCCAACTTCATCATATTCTGTTTTTGTTGGGTTTACAGTTGATACTGCTGTGCTAAACTTATTATCGACTGTTGTTGTGGTTGTTGGATAGTAGCTTGTTGTTGGTCTTCCTAATCCGTCATAAATAATTTTCCCTGATACAATTTGTGCTTCTTTATCGGGACTTCCTGCCTGAGTAAATAAACTGGCCGTTTTTTTAACCTGCAAGGCTCTGCCTAATCCGTCAGTATAAGTGAAAATCTCAATGTCTTTATCTAACTCAGGATCATAGTTTCTCGTTTTAGCATACGGCACTTTAGCTTCCGGAAAATATTCGTAAGCAATTGTATAGGGTTTTCCGGATGTAATCTCGTAAGGCGCTTGTATGGTTGCCATTCTTCCTTTGCTATCCAGTTTATAAATCATACTTTGATCGTTGCGATCTGTGGTTTTTAATACCGCTCCAAAGCGGTAATCATATTCCATTTTATTCTGATATCCAAAAGCATCTTTGATTTCTGTCATGTACTGATGATTGTCGCCATCATAAACATACTCCAAAGTCATACGCTGTTTTTTATGATTCTCTGGTCCGGTTATTTTTTGCAGGTTTCCGTATGTATCATATTCAATATCTGTAATAGCAATTTTAGTTGCGTCACTGTAATTTTTTATTTGGGTTACTTCGGCTGTCTTTGTATTTATTGTTGTAGCCCTTTTGCGACGAAGCCCGTCAGTTGTAGACACTTCTAATTGTTTCGGAATTCCGCCATAGTACGGTGTAGTGCTTTCGTAATAACTGATTTTTGCCGTTACTTTATCATCAGCAGCACCATTTCCTAAATCTTCGTATTGGATAATATTTCCGTTAGAATCGTATTTATTAAAGGTGTTTGTTTCCAAATACTCACTACCACCTTCATACATTTTTTGATTGGCGTGTACCAGCCCTATAAAAATACGTTTGCCATCGCACGAAGGTAAATTCAGGTCTGATACCGGAACACTTGCCTGCGTTGCTACATCAACAAAACTATATTCGTTTTCAGACTCCTGACGCATTTTGTTGTTTTTATCCAGTATATAACTATACTTCAACAGATTTTTTCGGAAATAATCCTGATTATAAAACTCCTGTACCGTTGTTGAGAAAACCGAATCATCTGCGGCATCAATTTGTTCCTGGATTACTTTTCCGAATCCATAAAACTCCCTTTCACGGCGATCCTGATACCCGTCTTCGTATCTGAATTTTGCTTTCGAATGATCGATTCCGTCACCCACATGTCCGTCAAAAACATCGACAGACTGCAAGACCCATTTAGCAGAAGGGTTTTCGTAGCTTGGTTTTAGTAGCTCATAATCTACAACATAACTGTTTCCTGCCGCATTGGTTACACCTTTTAGTTTATTGGTTCGTTTGATGTTCGAGAGACGAACAACCAAATGATCTTCATCATCAGAAAGCACATAATCCCAATTTCCGTCTCCATCCATGTCATTAAAAGTAGCTTCGGTACGATTGGTACTAAAACCTGTTGAGCCTCCAAGACTAGGGGTAATCCTAATTAGGAAAATAGGAATATCATAACTAAAACCTACATTCATACCATAATTGGTACTGTTGTTTTCGTTCATCCTTGAGAATTTAGGATAAGCAATAGGAGTCATAAAACTATCTCCCATATTGAGTGCCACCATCATCTTCCCACCGGTATATTCCACTTTATCAGCCAGTCCGTCTGAGTTAACATCCAGCATTAAAGTATTGGAATTATCTGTTCCTTTCCCATAATTGAATCCACCGGTAAAAGATCCTCCTTTATAAGACATACCACTTGAAGGACTAATTGCCCAGCTTTCTGAAACTCCAGTTGCAAGCCCTTCAAAATTCCATTTTTCTTCAGGTAAAAATCCGTAACCTGAGTTTAAAGCTACTTCACCTGTTTTTTTGATTCTGTCAGCAAGCCCGTCTCCATTGATATCAATATGCATGTACTGCGATTCATCTTCGTTCTTTCCTAAATTACCGGACAGCGACATGGTTGCAGAGATACCTGTTGCCTCTTTTTCTGACACAATTTCATTTGTAATGCAACCGTTACTATCTGTAATAGGTATACTTTTTTGAACGGTTTTGGTAAAGGCATGAGAATAACTTCCATCAGAACTAATTCCGTCTGATTTACTCTCTCCATGGCTGTAATTATAAATTTCAGTTGTTTTAGTGCTGATTCCTCCTGTTGGAGAAGTAAACTGCACTTCTTTTCCACGCACATAATCCGGAAAACGGTCACCGTTAAAATCTGCCATGGTTTGGGTAACGTAACTTTTTCCTTCTCCTTTACTTCCTCCTGGTCCAAGCGGCCCCACTTTTAGTCCGGCTGAATAACTGGTGCTTTCGTTTTCACTTAAGATGTTCAGTGCCATAGTACCACCGCCATCGAGACTTGGGAGACTTGCATCAAAATAAGACACAATATCATCTTCTCCAAGACGGGAAGTTCCCATAAATCTACTGTCTATAAAAGTAGTTTCTTCCAGACCAATCATATTCTTTTTACTATAGGTACTCTGCATGCTTACAAAGTAAACTTTTGCAATATCATAGCCTTGCTGTTCTGTTTCTGATTGGTTGTCAGGATCTAAGTTGGGTTCTGCGTTGTATGTATCGGATGTTCTTAATTGAGAAACGGCTACTAAATCAGAAGCAAAAGTCCCTGTATTATTGATTACAAATCCTCCCCATTCTCTATGTCCTAATCCCAGTTGCAATTCTTCTGTATAAAAATTAGAATAAACAGCATATTTGTTGGTATCTGCTGTCCATAAACCCGGGGTATCATTTTGTACAGTTAAATAAATCGGCATTTGAAAAAGAGCTACACACTGCTGTGTTACCTCATTACTTTCTAAAGCAGGAATATTGATTTCTAAATCAATGGGCTGGTCTTGTATTACTGCAGTAAATAAAGCTGCCGGCTCTGTAACACTTAAATCTTCTGTCAAAACAGCATTAACCATTTTGTAGCGTTTTCGGGCTATTAATTGATTGTTCTGTTTTGCAGTAATGATAACAGCACCGTTTAATTTAAATCTGAGATTATTAAATCCCGCTGGAAGCAGATTAAGATCGGTAAGGGCTAAATTAAGGGCTAAAACTCCGTCAATAGCAGAAGATTTCTTTTCTAAAAGATAATCTCCTTTTCGTTTTTTATAGCGTTGTAAAAACACATCTATTTTTTTATTCTCCGATGCTGCAGGCGCTATTGCAGGCATATTTATCGAAGGATTAAAAGAAATCGTGTTCCAGTTAATATTGGTCTGGCTCTCTAAAACAAAACGAATCTGTGACGTAGTACTGTTATTTACAACACCGATACTACTTAGGTCAAAAGACACTACTTCATTTGCATTAAACTGTTTCTGATAAAGCACGGTTTCAACTGCTCCTGCATCAAGATCTTTTCTGAAAATCTTAAGGGTAATATGATCTGATGTAATGGGTTTTACAAAATTCCCAGCAAATGTGATGTTGCCGTTAGAAACCAATAAACCAGAATTTGTACTGCTTAAAAAGTCTTTTTCAGCATCATAATTTTTCAATGAATATAAGTTGGCATCTACAGCATTATCCGGTATCGGAACCAGACTTCCTGTATTATCATTTATGGTTATATAAGCTATTTTGGGACTCCAGAGAACTTGGTCAAAACTTCCATCCATAAGGGAACTTACCCTGAAAAATAATTTTTCCCCTTTTGTTACCGTTATTAAATCTTGTTTAGATTTACTAATATAGTCATCTGCAGCAATGGCCTGTTTCCACACTAAAGCATTTCCTTTCTGGAAAAACAACTGCACCCCATCGGCTTTATCTTTTCCGTCATTGGTCAGATATTCTGCTCTTTCTTTTGATAAATCTTTTTGCAGTTCATAAGTATGCGATACCTGAATCTGTCCGGTTACGGGCGCTTCCCACATACGCACCACGTCATGCAGTGGGTTTTTTACCTGCATTTCTTCAAAAGTCATTGCCGGGGTCGGAAAACTTAAAGTAAGTTTTCCATCACCTGAAACCGGCGAAGGCGTTTCTGCACTTCCTGGCTTAAAAGTAGGCACTCCATTAACTAGCCGGTTGTAATATACCTGTCCGTTATTGGCAAAATCTACCAATCCATCCCCATTAAAGTCCATAAAATAACTTTTGGTGTTGCTCTTCGAATATTGTTTATCAAAACCAACATTGGCGCTGACTTTTGAGTATCCTATCGTTAAATCGACTCCCCAGTTGAAAGTCTTGCTGGATGAATTTCCTATAGTATTTAATGATATTTCCTGAATTTCTCCAAACGAATTAGAACCCTGATTAGAGAGATTTTTTCTGTAATAAACATTATCTCCTTTCCTAAAGACTTTATCCGGTAGCTGATCGCCATCTAAATCTTCTAAAGTAACAATAGTTTCAGATGACCCCCAGCTGTTTCCACCATGGGCACCTACCGTATTTTGTTTGAAATTTCCGGAATCAGTTGACAATCCAACTCCAATCCTGTAATTAATTCCCCCAGATTTACCGTTAGAACTATTACCCAGTGTATGCTTACCCGAAAGATCTATATTCGGTAAAATATTATTCTTTAAATGGTCATCCGGCACAGTCCAATTTTGTTCAGGTCCAAACGGATTATATTTTCCGGAAGCATCACGAACATCATCAAAATAATCCATTGTATTGGTATAGAATAATTTTGATTCGGAGTCATATTCTGAAATCGACTTCAATAAGGTTTTCTTAAAGGCACCTTCTTTGTAATTCAGTTCGTAACTGCGCACCATATCATCTTTGTAGCGAACCTCGATTTTTCGTAACAACTGATTGTTCAATTGTCTGAAACCTAAACGGGCAGAAATCTGAACGTCAGGACGGTTGGCTTCACCCAAATCGGAATTTTTTACAAATGTTACATTGTAATTTCCTTTTTGAGAACCAAAACCGGTATAATATACTTTTTTAAGATAAAGTTCTCCATCACGTTTGTCGTACGCATATTCAACAGTGTTTCCTTTTAAATCGACCTGAAGACAAAGTACCCAATGTCCAATATTTCCTGAAGCATCTTGTAAAGTTCCATCGGTAGAAAGTCCGGAAGCGGTTCCTCCGTAATAACTGACAACTCCGCTTTTATCTCTTACAATCCAGTAATAATTTTTAGGAGAAGATCCTTTACGGATAATCTGCTGAAAAGCACCTTCGCGTCTTGGGTAAAATTGTTTATCAGTGGTTCTCGAAGTCCAAGCCGCTCTGTGAGAATTCGGAATAAGCTGTTCGCCTGAAATAGAATAAGTTTCAGTTTCATTTGCTGCATCATAACGAGGCGCTCCCCAACGGGTATCAATACTTACTGCAGGAGCCGAAATATCCCAGCCCATACCAGCCCAGCTGTGCCCGCCATCGCTGTCATATTGTAAATTCAGTGAAGGCTGCATGCCGCCTCTTCCGGCAGGTATTACGATTGAAAATCCGGTGCTGGCTGTTCCTCTTACGTTTGCCGAAGGTGGTGCAATAGACTGAATTCCAACCAAAGGACTTGCGGCTTTTAGATCTTTTATACTTGTTGGCGTATAACCGGAAGTTTCAGGAGATTCCGGCATCTTAATAATTCCGGCAATAAAATCAGTAAAGTGAGTCGTTTTTGCTTTAATGATTCCTTGTTTGATGTCCAATGAATCTTTGGTTACTTCCTGCCATAATCTTTTATTTTCATCAAAATAAAATACATTGATATCTTTTTCGGTGTAGCCTTCGGGAATTGTTTTTTTGTCGTATGGTAATGATAATGTTACTGCTTTCTCGAAAATAGTTCCGTGCGGCAATAATCGGAAACCTGCATTTTTTCCGGTAACATTAACCATTGCTGAATTAAGCGGCGCAATGTCTATTTTTCGGAGTCCACTTACTGTAACTGAGATATTACTTTTTAAGGCTCCAGCCGGAAAAACGGCTTGAAAATCTTTGTATGCTAATTTGTTTTCAGTTTCAAAATTAATGGTTTTGAAAATTCTTTCTTTTGCATTTTCTATCGGTCTGAAAGTGTCTACTTGTGTAAAATGCTTTAAATCTAATTTTTCATTAGTGATCAATCCAGTTGAAGTTTCTTTAGTCACAACAATAGAATTTCCGGTCTCTTTGGCATCTAAAACCAATTCAAATTCAGGCTGGCTTACATCAATAGCAATTCCGCCGATACTCAATTTTTTTATCTGAGAAGGAAAATTCGTTCCTTTGATATATAGTTTATTTGCTGATTTCAATAATGTAAAATCAGTCGAAGCAAGTGCCGATTTATAAACAATACGAACATTTTTAATTTTATAGGAATTTGAATTTCCTTCTGGTGCGGTAAATAACAAGACGTTATCTCCGGTACGCAAAGATTTTTCAGAAAGCAGTTCTGATTGTTTTGTCCAGTTTTTATTTTGAGATAAAAACTGCCCTCCAATACTTGGCTGATTGTTTAAACTTCTTGAAATCGAAGCCGCCTGATCGTATCCGTATAATTCGTATTCTAAATAAGCGCTTTCTCCATTTTCAGGTAAAGCATCTACTTTAAGATGAAAAACGTTATCATAAGCATCATCCACATCTGAAGCATCGGCAACACCAATGATTCCCTCCCGAATATCAGCGCTAAATGACTTTGTGTTTTTAGTTTCGTTTTTAACAATACTAATCAAATCTGTTTCTGCAACATCCGATTCTTTTTCAGAAGTACTTTCAGTGAATAAAGAAGCTATTTTGTACGGTCCAAAATTTGCGGCGAACAAAAATGTACCTATTAAAAACACCAGTATTATAATTTTATTTTTCATAAAGCAGGTTAATCGATTATGGGGAAATCGTTTATGTTTAAATTATTTCACAATAACTTTAAAAGTTTTTGTGCCAAATTCTGAACTAACAGACACCAGATACATTCCCGATGAACTATTGATCGTATCATCATACAAATAAGTTTCTATTTGAGTAAGTTGTTTTTGTTTTATAATAGCTCCTGTTAGAGAGTAAATACTAATATTTACATCGGTCTTTTGTGGGTATTGCATAGCTACAGAAAAATGACCGTCTGTAGTTGGATTAGGATATAAAATAATAATACTCGAATCGGTAATTTCTTTTCCATCAGAAGCGATGGCAATTTTGGTAGCCGTTTTACATTCCTTATCATTTACCAATCGTAGTTCGTAATTACCTGGCTGATCAAGCAGAATTTTAGGGTTATTGTCTATAAAATCGCCTTCATAAAACCATTGGTATTCATAATTTCCTGCTGGTAAACCTGCACTTGCATCAAGAGTTATGGCATTTCCACCCGTCAATAAATAATCTGATTTTAAATTCGGAAATGTCCCTTGTTTATCAGCCACAAAAACGGTTTCGGAGTATAGATTTCCTTTTGCGTCCCTAACGATATAATCATAAGTTCCAGAGGAAAGTTGTAATCCTGTAGTACTTTTTGCAGCCTGATTCCATTGTTTTACTACTACATCGCTTCCGTCTTTTTTAACGGTAACGGTAAAAGGAGCTTCGCCACCTTCAATACTATAATTTAACTGCCCGGACCCTGATACGCCACAAGTGGCTTCCGTTATCCAGACTCTGCTGAACATTTCAGGTGCAACTTTTATCGTAAATTTGGATTTGCCTGATTTTTGTTTGTCCCAGTTAAAATCGTTTAAAACTAATTTTTCTGTACTTGAGGTGCTTGCCAAACGAATATATTCTGAATCTTTTTCGTCATAAGTTCCTTTTCCTGAATAATCAACCAATAACCAGTAATAGGTATCTTTGGGTAAAGTGCCTTTTATAAAGGCAGGGTTAAAAGCCCAGTCAAGACTAAGATCTGTTGGATTTGTAAAGTCCAATTGCCATTCCCTTGAAATACCAATTGGCTCTCCCTGTTCCTGTTTTTTTACCAGAAGGTTTTTTCCGTTGTCACTCCAAAAAGCGAAGTAATTGTTGGGTATGGTGTTGGATTTGCTTTTTAGTTCTATAATCAACATTCCCTCTTCGATCATATTACTGCTTTTAGGCTGTAACAAGCCGCTTTTATCATCCCTTCCAACTCCTGTAATAGAGGAGCCAAAACCTTTATGCTTGTCAATATCCCAAATGATTTCTCCCTGACTGTTGAGATAGTTCTTAAAATCATATTGAGAAAGGGAAATTCCATATTTAATTCCGAGGTAACTCGCTACTTTTTGGGTTTCTTTACCTGATAAAACCCTGTTGTAAACTAGAATTTCACTTATATTTCCATTAAACTCTTCCGGAGGTAATTTCTCAAATTTAGACTTTTGTCCAATCGTTAATGAGGATAACTTTGCTACACTATCCGTTACATTCTGTTGAAAAAAATGAATATTGGCTTTATGAGGTTTTATCTTTTCCGGGTACGATTGATAGGAGTACTTTTTTAGATCAACCAAACGTTTATTGGTCGCTACAGAAAGTGTTTTTTGAGGATCGTTTATCGTCCATAAAAATTGTTCTTTCAAACTGTCTTTTACTTTATAAACCATAAATAAGGTCTGACGTCTTTTACTTTCTATGCCCAAAGGCAGGATCAGGGAATCCTGAGCCGTATCAAAAACAATACTTGGGTTGAAATTAAAAGCGGCTCCGGACTGTTTTTTTTCTGATATTTTTCCTTCTTTTTTCGTCAGGCTTTCCCAATAATAAGCATCTGAGTTGTTTCGGGTTTTAATCCAAAAAGATGGGTCTTCGACTGCTCCGGGCAATACCTTTTGCTGAGAAAAAACCAGATTAGATGTCGATAGACTTATAAAAACCAATGCAAAAAAAATCTTTCTATACATAATTCTCTATGTTTTAAAATGAAATCGACTCCTAGAAATTAGCCAGATCATCAAAGTCAAATGAGTAACCAATAATTAATGAAATACTATTGATTTTGTTTTTATTTTCACTGTAACGATGCCCGTTTTCTTCAGTTGTTAAAGCATCTGTAAGACCTAAAGTGTAGCGGGCTCCTACAGAAAGATTCGAATTAAATTCATAACCCAAAGAGAATATTCCAGAGAAATAATTTTTACCGGTAAGGGATTCTTTCAGTACTTTTTGCACATTGGCATCCGGTTCAAAATAAGTGCCTGAATCAGCAAATATCTCCTGGGCATTAGAAGTGTATTTTATATTATCGCTCGCAATATTAAAACTAACATATGGTCCAAAACCTACATACAGCCCTTCAACAGGATAGTATTTAAATTGTGCACCGACATTGATATAACTATATCCGAAAGTCATTTTGTATTTTAATCCTTTGATATCCTCATAATTCAAATCTGTACTTTGTCCCGAATAGGATATTTCGGTCTGGATACTCACTTTGGCGTAAGGATATTTCCAATTAATGAAAACCCCTCCCGTTCCTCCAAATTTACCCTTTTCTTCTAAAGTATAGCCCTCATAGACACCTTTCGGTACTATCACATCGGGAAGATTTGACATTTTAGAATAAATACCGCCACCAAAAAGACCATATGTTATCTCTCTGTCACCTTGTGCAAACAGCGATTTTGTACTTACTAATAGTACTAGCAAAATAATTTTTTTCATGTTTTTTATTGAAATTACCATTGATGAAAACTGTAGCCTAAAGAAAAACTAAATACCCCACTTTTGTTTTGATTTTCGATAAACTGAAAAGAAGATGCATTACTTTTTACCACATCTTTGACCCCTAAATAATAGCGTAAATCGAAGTGAATACTTTCGTGCAGTTCGTAACCTAATGCAAAGCACAATGAAAAATCGTCTGCGCCGTCAAGACCATCCTGATAGAACTGCCTAGTGGCAACATCATACATTCCGCCAGCTTCGTTAGATTTATAAGTAATATTGTTAGGAGATAAACTGATGCCGTAGAAAGCACCAAATCCTAAATTTAAACCTTCGTAAGGATATACTTTATATAAAGCCCCAATCTGCAAATAGGAATAATTTAATCCTAACTCAAATTCTTTGCCTGTAGTATCGTGATAATTGACAGTTTGAGAAGACTGTCTGAATAAAAGTTCAGGCTGAATGGCAACACGTGTATCGTAAAGTTTGCAGTTTAAAAAGAAGCCACCTTCGATTCCGTAGCCACCTTTGCTTTTCATAACACTATTATCAAAAGTGTTATCTCGTCCTTTAATACTTTCGGGTAAATTACTGATTTTAGAATAAATTCCTCCGAGTTTTAATCCGTAGGTGATATTAGTCTCATTTTGTGCATGAGCAGCGTTAAAAAAAGAGCAAAATATTAATAAGTGTAATAGTACTTTCATTCACAAAAATTTTTGCGAATATATGTATTAATATTCAAAAAAATGATTTCAATAATCGATAAAACAGCAGATTAATCTGTCGAAGGCTATTTTTTGAGTTAAATAAGAAAATGTGCTATAAAATTATGAATTCATCTATTTTTTAAGTTTAACAACTATAATATGTAGGTTATTACTCTAAAAGTAAGATGCTCTAATTGTTCTGTGAAAATATAATAAAGAAAATTCAACAATAAGTTTAATTCATGTTTAAAAGATTCAATTTTAATGGTTTAAAAAGTTTTTAATAACTCCTAATTAAATTGTTTTATAGGATTTCAAATTAAAATCCTATATTTTCATCTATATCAGTCATTTCATCTTTTTTAATTTCCTGAATAAAAAAGGAAACTGGCATTCCGGTTCTCGCAAAGAAAGCGTTGGTGAACCTTTGTGTACTGCTGAATCCAACTTCCTCAGCCAAAGCTTTATTGGAATACTTTCTAACCGCTTTATCATTTTGCAGTAGAGAAATTAAATAATCTACTTTGAGGTCATTAATGTAATCGACGAACTTTTTTCCTCTATAGTGGTAAATTATTTTTGACAGATACTTTGCATTTGTTCCAAAGACTACAGCTAATTTGTTAGAAGTCAAGTCTTTTTCAAGGAATTTGTCGTCCTTTTCAAATTTTTCCAATTGCTTCAACAGTGATTTTATTTTATCCTGATTTATATCAGCAATTACGCTGGTTATTTGTCTCTCTTCAACTCTGGCGGATTTACCTTTGGTCATTAGTTCTTCGTATTTTTGTCGATAAATACGCTTATTGTTAATATTCCTGTATAACAAAAAAACTAGTAAAAAAAATAAGAAAGCAATAACCAAACCCAGAATCAAATCATTGTGCTTTCTTCTGGCAAGAAGACTTTCTATACTTTGTTTATCTGTCAACAGCTTTTTGGTGTCATACTCTTTATGAATCTTGTTGGATAGATATCGATACCTGCTTTCTAAGATCCTGTCTACTTTTAGTAACTTTTGTATGTAATAAAGCTGGTTGTTTAAATCGTCTTTAGACTTATAGTAACTTATTATCAGCTCATAATTCTCACGAAGATCAGGCCGAATATAATTTTTAGCTTCAATAATCTGAATAACTTTTTTTAAGTAAGACAACGCTGTTTCATGTTCATTCAACTGCCAATAACTTTTACCAATATAAAAATAACCAACAGCCTGGTTTGCAAAGTCCTTCTTTTCTTTTATAACAGCTAAAGAATAGTTGATTTGCTTGATAGCATCCCTATAATTTTTGAGCGCATATTGATTAATTCCTTCAGAGTGAATAAAATAAGAATCCATCGTAGTGAGGCCCAACCTTTTTCCTTCTAACAAACCCTTTTTATTTGTTTCCGAACATAAGCCATAATTCCCAATTCTGTTGTAGCACAATCCAAGTGAATGAAGTGAGTTTAGATAACCTCTGGGATCTTCTTTTTCAAAAAAAGCAACACATTCCAGAAATAACGATATGGCTTCATCATAAAAACCTAAATAATATTTTATATGGCCTATCGTATACTTTACTTTATAAATCAGATAGTTGTCTGTAGTCTTTGAAATAAAATCATTCGCAATGAGGTAATTGTCCAATGCCTGATCATGTTGTTTCAAGCCATAGTAAACTATTCCTTTGGATAAATAAGCTGAACCGATGAGATTGTTCTTTTTAGACTGCTTAGCACTGAATATCATACTGTCAGCGTAAACAAGCTTTAACTTATCAGGTGAATGATGAAGGTAATTTTTGTATCCATTGACGATCTCCTTGAAATTTTTTTCAGATTTCGACTTTAATAAAAACGATTTTAAATACAAGGACTGCTTGATAGTATCACCTTGTAATTGCTCAATCCTGTCATAGAGATAGTCATAATCTCTATTTAGAAGTGAGTCCAGAATTTTAAAGGCACTTTCTTGTGCCGTAATTTGATCTCCCAGGCATAAGAAAAAAACGAGTAGATATTTTTTAATCATAGGTTTAGATAAAGTGTATACTATTTTCTTGTAAGATAATTTCTAAAGAAAGGTGTTTTGTCTTTCAGAAATGTTCTTGAGCAATTTTTCTAAAAAAAAGAACATCAAATATAATATAAACAATTGATAATGAGGTGAGTATTTTTAAAAAATAGGGTATTGATTTTCGGAAAATCAATATGCGATTTTCCGAAAATCAACAATACATGTTTTGTGAGATTGAAATCCAGCCTCTAGCTTTGTCCCGAATTCAAAAGCAAAAATGTTTGGCATCGTGCTAAATAAAAGTTCTGCTTCCCGGGGAAATGAACTGGCGAAAAAAAAAGTAGCCGTTCACATTTAACAAATTTAATCATGAAAAATTTATCATTATGGGTACTTACCATTACAATTCTATCGATTTCCTGTACAAATGATTTTACAGCTGACAGCGAATTAAAAGAAATTAATTCCCTTGAGAGTTCAAGTTCTAAGCTGAGTAAATCCAATGTATCCAGTTTCGCTAAAAATTCACTTACTCTGCAAATCGATCAGCTGCTATCACAATTTTATGATCAAAGTAATTTCGATGCTGAATCAATTCTTTCAATTAATCAGGCGATTCATCCCACTGGCAATACAACAGTATCATTGGCTACGGGTAATTTAAACCTGACCAATTCATCAATCGATGTAATCAGAAATGTAGTAAACCAATCACAGGGACTATTTGAATTAAACGTCGATAATCCTTCTATGACAGTAGCAGGGAAATCCAGTCTGTCAAACTTTATTGAAAACATTATGCAATTCAATAATGGTGATTATGAAAGTATGCTCCAGTCAATAGCACTTTATCAATCTAACATTAACAATGATAATTCCTATACATCGGAAGATAAGTGTGTCATACTCGCTATATCTTCGATTGCAGGTTCTTCCCTTTTTTACGAAAAAAAGCGCGGGGATAAAGATTGGGACACAGCAGTTGGTAACAAGGTTGATGATTTTATTCCTACTGATCAAGTTACTTTTAAAACGGTGAGAATGGCTTTGCTGTCCGGAATTATTCAAAATAATTTATAAAAAGAAAAATCATGTATATATCACCAAAAAATGAAAAAAGGATCGTAACTATTTTTTGTGTGTTTCTAATCATTTTTAATCTTATCGAGCTTTATTTCATTTATGAGATGTCGAAGTTTGATGAAATGATCGGTTACCCATCCATAAATGAGATTAAAACCCGCAATATACGACCACTGGCTTTTCTGTTTTTTACAGATAATCTTGCCAATTTATTATTTGTGTCCGTTTCCTTGATGTGGATATTAATGTCCGATAGTTCGGTCAAGACTCATGATACAAAATGATCCAAAATTTTCTTCAGGGTTTATCATAGCAAATGTTTAAAATTAATGTTTTGATAAAAAAAAGTTTATTATACCGGAATTCAGACTTAAAGGTCTTTACGTTTGAAAGGTTTTCCTCGAAAGCTGCACTGGAACAATATTTTAATAGCAGTTACTTCATTATAATTTTGATAAATTCAGGATGTATAACCTTGCAGGCAAATCATGTGGAGTATTGTTTGTGTACAAGTGAGCTGCTTGTAATACCGGTTAGAACTTCTTGCGTGATTGTATTGATGAGTGAAACAATGGAGATTTCCCTACTTTCTTTTACACCAGGCTTTATCTTTAAGAATACGATTCGAAAACCAAACATAGGTTTCTTTGAATTTTTTATTGCAAAATGTCCATCGAAAATAAATCTTAAGGATGAGGATTCTCTTTTACTGAATGATTTGTTCGCTTTGACAGGAAACAAAAGATACAAAATAAGTGAATATCCATTTTATAACGAAGTACTGTCCCTTAGCTTCAATCTTTTGTTGTACGTACTTGCTTCAATATACAGCAAAGATTCGTGTAATGTAAAAGAAAAACATACCAGAAAGGAAAAGCTGGTATTCCAATTTTTAGAACTCGTGGAGCTTCACTGTGCCCAGGAACATAGTGTTAAGTTTTATGCTGATGCATTATTAATAACAAAAGGACACCTTAGTAAAACCGTACAGCAGGTCACCAATAAGACCGTTAAGCAGTTTATCGAAGAGGCACTTATTTTGGAAGCTAAAATTTTACTTCAAAATGATGACTTGACCATTTTGCAGATTATTGAGGAATTACATTTTTGTAATTCCTCATCTTTTAGCAATTTTTTTAGAAAATCAACTTTCATGTCGCCCTCAGAGTATCGTTTAATGCTAAGAACTGAGTGAGCCTAAGGGTGGAATTATTGTTTGCTTAATACTATTAATATGATACAATCCCCTTACAAAGATGTCCTTTACAGTATCGTAAAGAAAGAACAGGAAATCAGTTTGGAATCCGTGCATGTAATAGACGAGTCCTATCGTATGATTATTTTCCTGCAGGATTTATTATTAGGTATGAAAAAGCAAGTTTTGGAACATCATTTTAAAGAATCAAATGAAGAAATCGAATTCTTCAGAATTATTAAGCCACAAATACTTGGAAAATTGATTTACTATAATAAAGTTTACCGGATAGAAACATCCTGCCCGGTAAATGGAGGAAAAATGTATTATAAATATTTTTCCGGTGAGTTGCAGCATTTGAAAAATGAATACAAAGAACATATTTGCAATTCTGATTTTTATCGGTACTATCGGTCTGGGAGAACAGATAGAGACCATGATTTTTTTAAATTAGGAAGAATAAATCTAAACACTGGACTAAACAGTTTTATTTTTGAAGTTGATACACAATTTTCCACTTACTATGATTACAAAGTTTCCCGTATCATAGCTGATGAACTGCTCTACAATTACCTGATTATCAAAATTAATCCTGTAGATAAGCCGGATATAGTTTTGCAGAATGCTGAATCTACAAAAGATGTTTTCTGGACAGAATCGAAAAATGCACTGATAGAATTGATTTATGCACTTTATACATCCGGGGCAATTTCTAATGGAAAAACTGGAATTCGCAAAATTAGCTTAATCTTTCAAATGGTGTTTCGTATCCAACTAGGGGATATTCACCATGCCTTTCACCGTATGAAAGAACGTGCAGGTGATCGCACCTTATTTTTAGACCAGCTCAAATCTTCTTTAGATCAGTATATGGATAAAGATTTATAATGGTCATACGTTATTTTAAGATAAGGCAGTGTTAACAAAACACTGCCTTTTTTTATTGGACTTGCCCATCTCTACCCATTGGCATAATTACTTCTACAGTCTCAGAATCCGAGCTGTAAAATCAACAAAGCATTGATAAACAGATAATTATTTATTTTCTAAAAATTTACAAAAAGATACTTTTCAATTGGCGAAGCTTGGCAGGAAATGCCGTAAATGCGTTCCAATTTTGCATAGATCATTAATCGAAAATTAGTAATTGACAAAATATAGCTATTATGAATATCGACAGAATGGAATTTATGACATGGATGGAGCGTATAATGGAGCGCTTCGATATACTGGGTGAACACTTTGAAAATGCCCAGAAACAAAAGAGTGCTATTGATGGGGAAGAATTACTGGACAGTCAGGATCTGTTTATGATGCTCAAGGTCAGTTCTCGCTCTTTACAGCGGTACCGATCCTCAGGTAAGCTTCCATATTACACTATTAGTGGCAAACTTTATTATAAATTATCAGATGTAAACCAATTCATCCGCGATAGTTTTTCGGCTCCACTGAGAAAACAAATTAGGACAATCCCGGACAAATAAAGCCTGTCGGAGAACTGATGCGCCGACCTGTTCAATCTTAATTTACTTTCGACTACACTTTAACAATACTAAATATATTATGAGCGAACAAGAAAAATCCAAACAAGAAGGACCGGAACAGATAAGTGATATTCTCCTGGTTCTGGACAAGGAAAAAATGAAAATTGTGGCTGTAAAAGGAATTGATAAAAATGGAGAATTGGAAACGGTTCCCGCTGATAAAAAAAATCAAAATCAATTTATGCGGGTTGATAAACAAGGAGATATCCTCTCCAACTTCTTTTCCAATTTCATTAGCCAACTAAAAAATCCGACCCGTTTCAATTTTTTCAAAGTGCCACAACTTCTGGCTGTTGATATTGCGGCAGAAATGCAAAAACAGATTGATAATCCAACACCAGAAGGCAAAAAGCTAATGAACGAACATGAAGTTAAAATGGAATTGCAAAAAGATAACAAATTAGAAAATCAAAAAAACATGGAAACAACACAAACAACACCAGAAACAAACGAATATCGTTTCAAACCGGAACAAATCGATTGGGATACCATGAACAATCTGGGACTCAGCAAAGAAAAACTCGAAAAAATGAACCTGCTTGAACCGTTACTTAAAGGGTACAAGTCAAATGAGCTGGTTCCAATCAGTCTTAATTTAGGAACTGCTATCACACGAATGGATGCCAGGCTGTCATTACAATCAAATGAAGAAGGACAGGTTGTGGTTGCCATTCACGGTATAAGGAAAGAGCCAACATTAAATTTTCCGTTTTTCGGTCATGAATTTAGCAAAGAAGATAAGGACAACCTGCTTAAAACCGGAAATATGGGGCGCGTCGTAGACCTTACTAATCTCAAAACAGGAGAACCAGTTCCCTCAATCATTAGCGTAGACAGACTTACCAATGAATTAGTAGCTCTTCATGTGGAGAAGATAAAAATTCCGGATGAAATTAAAGGAATCAAACTTAATGAAGGACAAAAACAAATATTACTGGAGGGAAAACCACTTTATATAGAAGGTATGATCTCTAAAAAAGGAGAACCATTTAATGCTACTGTCCAGTTTAATGCCGATAAACGATATGTCGAATTCCAATTTGACAGAACACATATCACTGGTCAAACCCAAAACAATCAGCAACAGCAAAATCAGGAAGTTCCAAAAACCATAAGAGGGAAAGAACTCAGTGAGCAACAGTACGAACAATTTGCAGCAGGGAAAACCATTTATGTAGACGGATTGGTAGATAAACAAGGTAAAGAATACAAAGGATATCTGACTTTCAATAAAGATACAGGCAAAGCAGGTTTTTCATTTAGCAATCCTAACAGTGTGAAAGTTCAGCCAGCTGAAGAACATAAAACCCAAACAGCTGTCAATTCAGAAGGTAAAACTAATGAGGCTACCAAAAGTATTACTGAACCGCTAAAATCAGGACAAAAAGAGCCTGACAGCAAGAAACAACAGGAAGAACAAGAGCAAGACAACACACAAGCCAAGAGCAAAGGCAGAAAAATGTAAACATAAAAACATTGAGATATGAAAGCAGTAATCGCCGAGAAACCGAGTGTGGCCCGTGAAATAGCCCTATTATTAGGTGCAACAAATAAGGAAAATGGTTTCTTTACAGGAAATGGTTATATGGTAACTTGGGCTTTGGGTCATTTGGTAGGGTTGGCTATGCCGGAAGATTATGGAATTTCGGGTTTTCAGAAGGAGGCCCTGCCCATATTACCTAATCCTTTTTTGTTGAAAGTAAGAAAAATAAAAAAAGAGAAAAACTATGTTACTGATGCTGGTGCGGCAAAACAGCTTAAAATCATCGGACAGGTAATAAAAAATTGTGACAGTATCATTGTAGCTACCGATGCTGGACGTGAAGGAGAATTGATTTTCCGTTACATCTATGAATATCTGCAATGTAAAAAAACTTTTGAACGATTGTGGATTAGCTCTCTCACTGATAAAGCCATAAAACATGGATTTGAGAATCTAAAACCAGGCAGTGATTTTGATGGTTTATATCTGGCTGCACAAGCCAGAAGCCGTGCCGATTGGCTTGTAGGTATCAATGCCTCACAAGCACTTAGTATTTCCGCAGGCAGCAGTATTTATACATTAGGAAGAGTACAAACACCTACGCTGGCGTTAATCTGTAAACGATATTTGGAAAACAAAAGTTTTGAAATCAAGAAGTACTGGCAGTTAGAGCTTAGTCATCAAAAAGAGTTTGTTAACTTTATAAGCCTCTCCAAAAAGAAATGGGATGATAAAAAACAAGCTGATGCTATTTTTAAATCCATTCAGCGAAGCAAAACTGCCAATGTTTCTTGCATAGAAAACAAAACGATTACAGAACAGCCACCTCTTCTTTTTGATTTAACCGGGCTGCAAAAAGAAGCCAATAAGAAGCTGAACTTTTCAGCAGAAGAAACCCTTTTTATTGCCCAAAGCCTGTACGAAAAGCGATTCATTAGCTATCCAAGAACCGGTAGTAAATATATCCCGGAAGATCTTTGGGATGAAATTTCTAATTTGGTCAGAGCATTGGAAAACAGAGATACTTGTAAAGAAGCTTTTACCAGAATAAAATGGGGACGATTAAATAAACGTATAGTTAATGACCTGAAAGTAACCGATCATCATGGTCTGCTTATTACTGAGAAAATCCCATCGGCATTACCGGCTAAGGAAAATGCGATTTATGATATGATTGCGCTACGATTATTAGAAGCGGTTTCGGAGGCTAGTATAAAAGAAATTACTGATATAACGTTACATGTTTTACATCATGATTTTTCTTTGAAAGGCTGTAATAAAATTATACAGGCAGGATGGCGCGCAATTAGAGGAAGTTTTTTTGACGAAGAAAGCGAACACATTCAGGAGCTGCCAGAACTAAAAGTTGGTGATGAAATTAAAATCCAAGAAGTAGTTGTAGTGGAAAGGAAAACGAAGCCTCCTTTATTATACACAGAAGCAGGGCTTTTATCGGCTATGGAAACAGCCGGAAAGGAAATTGAAAGTGAAGACACTCGAAAAGCGTTACAAAATATTGGAATAGGTACGCCAGCGACAAGAGCTTCTATCATAGAAATACTTTTTAGCAGAAAGTATATTCAACGGCAAAAAAAATCCCTGATACCAACTGAAAAAGGGTTACAAGTATATGATATTGTAAAAGATAAGAAAATTGCAAATGTAGCAATGACTGGTGAATGGGAATTAGCTTTAGAAAAAATAGAACATAATCAAATTGATTCTGATGTATTTCAAAAAGAAATTGAAGCCTATGCGATTTCTATTACTCAAGAACTTCTTAATACTTCCATATTAATTCAAGGTTTGCCAACCCTGATTTGTCCCAGATGTAGAAACAAGGAATTGCTTATCAAAGATATGCTTGTTAAATGCCCTGATGATAGTTGCAAATGGATTCAGTTTCGTAATGTTTGCGGAATTCATTTGAGCATAGCTGATATAGAGAAATTGGTCAATGAAAAAAGAACCTCCCTTATCAAAGGAATGAAAAGTAAATCTGGTAAAAAATTCAATGCTTATATTGCGATTGCTGGTGATGGGAAAACTGTCTTTGAGTTTGAAACAACTAAATAGCTTTAAACATATTCGCAGCTTACTATTATTAAATGTTTTTTATGAATATATTAAATGATATAAAAAGTAAATATTTACTTAAAATTCAAACAACTCTTTTACTCGTAAAGCACTCCGTTACCTATCGGCTATATTTTTTCTTTGTAAATCCAATTTATTAATAGCTTCTTCTAGTGTTTTGGTTTCAGTCTTATCAAGAATTGCTTGTTCATATTCCTGACTAAGATTTGTAACAATAGAATTGTTCTTTGATTCATATAGATATCGAATTCCATCTTTTTTATTTTCGCCGGCTTTGCTGAGTATAGATTCAATTGCTAATTGCGAAAGTTTCTCAGCAGTTACTTTTCCTTCAATATTTTTCCCAATTGATGTATAAATAACTGTTTCAACATTTTCGAAATCTCTAATATACTTCACTACAACTTGGTTATTTGTTGGAGTTATAACTTCTACATATTTTTTATCATCAAAATTATGTCTTTCTCTCCTCCATAATATTGATTTTGCATGAGATAAATCGGTAGAATTCTCTAAAACTAGAATAACAGCTTTAACTTCATTTCCTGTCTCAAAAGGAATTAATGTTGGTGCGCCACTCCTAGAGCTACTAGTGCGTGCAAATTCAACTTTGAATGGAGTTTTACAATTTATTCTATCGATAATTATAGGCTCGATTTCTTTTCCAGGATTGTCAATTAGAGAACCATATGCTAAAATTCCAATTTTATATTTAGTCATAGTTTTGCGATTTAATGAGTAAAATTAATTGGTCTAAGATAATAGCTATAGCTTAATTCTAATCATGATTAAATTCCCAATCATCCCCGTAAGTTTCATTATCATCAAAATCATCGTCATTACCGCTATTATTAGTTGGTGGAACATAACTATAATCGTCATCATCATCGAAATTAGTATTAGAATTATTTTCTTGACGAGACTTATCGTAAGCAGAATTATTTGGATTTAATTGATTAGAGCGATTATCCTTATTAGCTTTATTTGGATCGGAATTATTATTCATTTTTTTAGTTTTGATATTAACAATATTAATAAAAAAAGAAATATGATGAATAGTTTTTTATCTGAATATTGAGACTATAGCTTAACTGCTAAAACCTTAATCTTGCAAATCACTGTTATCGCTAGTATATTTATTTAGTTATTTCCCAGTGATCATCAATAACGATGTCTTTTTGCTTATAATTTCCAGTAAGATTTTTTACTCCTTTTATTAACCCATAACCAGCAATTCCAGTTAAGATTGGAACTGCAGCTACAACTACGATTCCTGTTGCAGCACCAGCGCCAACAAAGCCACCAATAGCGGCTAGCCCAGACATTATTCCTGCACCAGATAAACCAGCAGTTCCTAACCCACCAACTACAGCTGTAATACTTGCGAATCCAATTCCAGCTCCACTTACAGTTCCAAGTCTTTCAGAAAACTTTTCTTTTTCAGCATTACTTAATTTAGAATATTTGACAAAACCTAAAGTAATTAATAGTCCAGTTTGTTTTATCATTTCATTAGTCGGAGTACTTTGATTGTTTAATAATCTTTCCAAAGTTGAAATCGAGCAATTTATTGCTTTTGAAACTTTTCGAACCTCTAATTTATTTTGACTTAAAAATGATTTTAAAACTTGACTGTAGTTATCAGGGGTAATTCTTTCCATATATTTGTTATTTAACTTTATGAGTAATCCATCTATTTTGAATCCAAGAATACATTGCTTTTATTCATAAAATTCTCTTTTTAAATCTTCGGGTTCTATACATAAAGAATGACAGTTTTCTCTTTTAGAGTCATCATACATTAGAATCAATTGAAACTTTACATTGATTTTTTTTGCTAAAAGTATTATATAATCATAGGACTCTTTTTTTAAGCTTCTCGGAGTAAGATCAAATTCTTTATTTCTAGTGATAAATTCATTTGCTAGTTTTTTTGACAAAAATAACATAATTACTTTTGGAGTCTTTTCAAAGCTTACAATATGATAAGATCCAGTTAATTCTCCATTATTATGCTCCATAAGTACATAAAATGGTTCTCCAATAATATGCTCGTTTGGTAAAAATATCTGCTTTAAACGACTTCCAACCAGATTGAAAAAATTTGGAAGATCATCTGTCGTCATAAGAATTATATCGTGTTCCGATGCATAACTTTTTGCTCCAGATTGAAAGCCACTATTAGATATAAATACACCAGTTATGTTTTGTGATTTTGAAATTTTAGCATGAAAATCTCTTATTTGGTTTATTGCTATCGGTGAGGAATGTTTTTTGCATTCAATTGCCACTCTATGGCGGACTCTCGCTTTTACAAATTCATATAAAATGTCAATCTCATCCGTGTAACCATTCCTCAGAAGCTTTACATTTCTTGAAATTACAACTGGTTCTTCATCCGTGTTTGTTTCTAATATCAGAAGTAGCCTATATACTTTTTCAATATAGTCTTCAAAATCCTTACCTTTTTTATAGTTTTCCACTCCAATTTTAAATATTTGTCGTTCTTTTTTAGCTGGTGATTTTTTAGGAAATAACCAAAATATAAGAGTTTATTGAATTATAGGTACGACTATTCATCAACATTTTATATTACATTTTTAAACATAACGAAACTTGTTGAAATAGTGGCCATTTAATAATTATTTATAAAGTCACAGTATATTTCTAATTATTTTCCTTTCTTACTTTTCTTTTTAATTTCTTTCATCACATCAATTTTAACCCATTTGTTATCTTTTTCAGAAAACTTCACAAAATCCGGAATTTGATAAGTAGTCTTGATCTTTTGATCTTTTAGGAAATCAAGTACTTTGTCTAATGAGTGTTCAATAACTTCGTCACTTAGATTTCCTTTTAGTTCAAAACTGAAACTTGTGTTTTCATCTGTTTTCCGTATAACAAAAAAAGATGCTCTTTCAAGCATCTTTATGTTTTTTTTAGAAATCACTTCATTTTTACAAAGCTATTCGCAACCTCTTGAATTTGCTCGTCTGTCAACTTTCCAGTTGCATTAAAATCTTCAACTTTTTCGAATGACATATTCAATCCGCCATTGCTAACCCGCACCCGATAATATCCTAAACATAAATAATGTTCAATATAATTTCCTATTTGAGAATTCTTGGTTCTGGCAAGATTAGTTATAGCCTGAACTGCACTACTATCTTTAGTTGTTATTTGCATAGCTTAAATTTATGATGTTAAATTATTCGAAGAATAAAGATACTGACCAGCATCTCATTTATGAATATATATTTATTAAGTCGAAATCAAGGCAACTCTTTTTGTTTCTGTTCATTTCCTAATGCCCCATCTAGATTTGCATAATAATTATCGAAATCAAACATTATATCAAATAACTCTTTTGGATGTATTCGCATTCCAGTTGCTATTTCAATAAAAGTACTTAATCTACAATCTATCTTATTATTTGCTGCATTGCTAATTTTAGCCGGACTCGTATTGCATTTTCCAGCTATTTCGGCATATGGGGTAACTCCTTTTATCTCCTTTATTTTTGCAGCTACTAATTCCTTAATTCTTTCAGTTTGAAACTCTTCCATAATTGCACTTTTATCTGCAATTTGTATTTTATAATGAATTATTTTGTTACCGAAATCGGTAATTTCAAATATTTTGTTATATTTGTCTTTACATTAAATATCAAAAATGTAATTTTGCGATTCTTCAAAACAATATTGAAGCATTCGCTTTGAATCTCGTATAGGAAAACTGGCGTTTTTAAATACCACGAGAGGATAAGTAAGATGCTCACGCTTATGGCGTGGGCTCACTTATTTGTGGTAAAGGTACCGCCAGTACCTCCTATACAATATAAGCTGAGTTCCGCGCCTTTTTTTTGTCATATATAGCCAAGCTTGATTCTTAGCAATCTTCCCAAATTCAAAGTATCGCATTTACAATAATCAATAAATGAAATGCCCATGATCTAAGAAAATCTCTCGTCTTTGCGTTTTTTATCCAGTCGATAAAGCGCAAAAAAATGCCCTCCATTCAACGTCGACAAACATTCATGGAGGGCTGTAGCTAAACAAAAACTTATATTCTATTTAAACCACTAACCAATAATATGAAAAATATTTCATTAAACAAAGGGTTGGCGGCACTTTGGTATCCGCTTATTTTCAGCTTTTACCTATTTTGCACTCCAGCCTTAGCACGGAATACCTTGCGGTTTTCCGTTTCACAACAACAGCAAACCATAACAGGAACCATTACAGATGGTACGATTCCTTTGGCCGGAGTTACCATAAAAGTAAAGGGGACTACAACAAGTGTAGTTTCTGATTTCGATGGTAAATACTCTATCACTGCTAATACTACCGATGTTCTTATCTTTTCCTACCTCGGTTATAGAACCCTTGAAATTTCCATTGGTAACCGCAAGATTATCGATGTCAAAATGCTTGATAACACTACCTCATTGCAGGAAGTTACCGTTAATGCTGGTTACTATTCCGTCAAGGAAAAAGAGCGTACGGGAAGCATTGCAAAAATAACCTCCAAGGATATTGAAAAACAACCCGTCAACAATGTGCTGGCTACAATGCAGGGACGCATGGCTGGGGTGAATATCACTCAGAATACAGGAATGCCCGGCGGTGGATTTAATATCGAAATTCGTGGACAGAACAGCCTTCGGTTGGAAGGTAACAACCCTTTGTATATTATTGATGGTGTTCCCTATTCCTCACAGGATATAGGCAGCGGCTATACCTCGGGCAACATACCCGGTCAGAACAATCCACTTAATAGTATCAATCCGGGTGATATTGCCAATATTGAAGTATTGAAAGATGCCGATGCTACAGCAATTTATGGTTCACGTGGAGCTAATGGTGTTGTTCTTATTACTACTAAAAAAGGGAAAGAAGGTAAAACAACATTTACCACAAATTATTCAAATGGTTTTGGTCAGGTTGCACAATTTATGAACCTTATGAAAACACCCGAGTATCTTGCCATGCGAAGGGAAGCCTTTGCGAACGATGGCGTTACAAATTATCCATCCTATGCTTATGATGTCAATGGCATTTGGGACCAGAATCGAAATACCGACTGGCAGAAAGAAATTATTGGCGGCACTGCCACATATACAAATGTTCAGTCTTCACTATCCGGAGGTTCCGCGCAAACTCAATTCCTTCTTAGTGGGAACTACAATAAAGAAACTACAGTCTTTCCGGGAGATTTTGATTATATCAAAGCCAATGGACATCTAAGCGTTAACCACGAATCAGAAAGTAAAAAATTCAAAATCAACTTTACCACAGGTTATACTGCGCAGTTTAACAGTCTTCCATCTATTGACCTTACTCGTGACGCAATAACTTTGGTACCCAATGCGCCATCATTGTACGATACATCAGGAAAACTAAACTGGGAGAATAATACTTTTGACAACCCGATGGCTAAATTAGAAGGAAAAATCAAAGGAGAGACTTATGATTTTTTAGCCAATACATTGTTGTCTTATGAACTGGGTTTAGGATTTATTGCGAAAGCCAGCTTAGGATATACAGATCTCAGACAAGAACAACTTAACTTATTGCCCTCTACGATATACAATCCGGCATATGGATTGGGCAGTGAAGTTTCTTCAGTATTTACAAATACCCTCAATCGTAGTTCATGGATTATAGAGCCACAATTAGCTTGGAGCCACACTATCGGCAAAGGGAAAATTGAAGTTTTGGCTGGAAGCACTTTCCAAAAACAAAAAGGCGATCAATTGGTTAGTGTTTCGGAAGGCTTTGCCAGTAACAGCTTAATGGAAAATCCTGCTTCTGCAGCATTCTATTTGATTTTAAACAGCGATGAAACCGTATATAAATACCAAGCTTTTTTTGGAAGGGTTAATCTCAACTGGAAAAGTAAATACCTGCTGAATCTGACGGGTAGACGTGATGGATCAAGCCGTTTTGGACCCGGCAGACAGTTCGCCACTTTTGGGGCTATTGGTGCGGCATGGGTATTTGCCGAGGAAGATTTCATAAAAGAAAAAATGTCATTTTTAAGCTTTGGAAAATTGCGTGCCAGTTACGGAACCAGTGGTAACGATCAGATTGGAGATTATCAATATTTAGATACCTACAGTACTTCGGGTTATACATACCAAGGAATAGGTGGTATACAGCCCACCAGGCTTTTTAATCCTGATTTTGGTTGGGAAACAAATAGAAAATTGGAACTGGCATTGGAAACAGGATTTTTAAGCGACCGTATTTTTTCTACCGTCGCTTGGTTTCGCAACCGTTCTTCCAATCAATTGGTTGGTATTCCGTTGCCGGGTACCACAGGATTTACCTCTTTACAAGCGAATCTGGATGCAGAAGTGCAGAACAGCGGATTGGAACTAAGTGTAAGAACGGTGAATATCAAGCAAAAGAATTTCAGCTGGACTACGAACTTTAACTTTACAACCACCAAGAATAAACTGTTGTCCTTTCCCGGACTTGAAGCCTCTTCTTATAAACATCAATACGTTATCGGACAGCCTGTGAACATTGTTAAAGTTTACCATTATACAGGATTAGATACTAATTCTGGCGTATATCAGTTTGAAGATGTCAACGGTGACGGTATCCTTTCTGCCGCCGATGATAAAAAGACAATCAAAGACCTTAGTCCAAAATACTACGGCGGATTGCAAAACCAATTCCGCTATGGTAATGTACAGCTGGATTTCATTTTTCAGTTTGTCAAGCAGTTAAATTTCAACGAAAACTACAGAACGTCAATGCCCGGTACGATGGTAAATCAACCCGCTGGTGTGACTCAGCACTGGCAAAATTCTGGTGATGAAGGTCCTTACCAAGCTTATAGTGATAGCAACACAACACTTAGAGCCGCCAGTACGCGTTTCTCTCAAAGTGATGCAGCAATCAGCGATGCATCGTATGTCCGTTTGAAAAACGTTTCCCTTTCTTTTGATCTGCCACAGAGCTGGACAAAGAAATTTACCTGCAAATTGAGTTTGCAAGGTCAGAACATCTTCACGATCACTTCTTATAAAGGGATTGATCCTGAGTTTAGATCCTCGGGGTATTTACCGCCACTGCGAATTTATACCACGAGTATCCAACTTACTTTTTAATCTTAAAGAATCATATCATGAAAAAATATAATCCACTCTGCTTATACCATTGGAACCAGCAGAAAAAACTTTTACACGTAATTCCTCTATTATTTTTAATTAGTACGTTATGTCTCTTGTCAGCCTGTGATAATTTTACTGACGTTGACCTGCCCTCTTCACAGTTAACCGCTGCCGATGTATTTGAAAACAAAGCCACCGCTAATGCAGCAATGGTCGACATCTACTCTAAAATCAGGGATCATGGACTCCTTACAGGTTACCCATCGGGGCTTTCGAGCCAATTGGGTTTATACGCTGATGAATTGAAGTTTTACGGTCTTTCGGGAACAGGTCAGGCTAATTTTTACAACAATTCACTACTGGCTTCTGATTCAGAAATGAGTGAATTATGGAACAGCAGTTACAATCAGATCTATGCGGCAAATGCCGTGGTGGAAGGTGTAGCAAAATCAACGGGGCTATCAGCTGTTGACAAAGCACAATTAACTGGGGAAGCACTTTTTGTACGAGCGTTAATCCATTTTTATCTGGTGAATACTTTTGGTCCGGTTCCTTTTATCACCACTACCGATTATAGACAAAATAGTGTGGTGCATCGTATGTCCGAAACTGAAGTCTATACCCAGATCAAAGTGGATTTGGAACAGGCAGCAAAATTACTTCCTGCCGACTATATTGGAAGTGAGCGCGTTCGTCCAAACAAATGGGCAGCGCAGGCGATGCTTGCAAGGATATGTTTGTATTTGCAGCAGTGGGATGAATCCTCGAATGCGGCTTCAGCTGTTTTGAACCAAACAGGCTTATATGTTTGGCCGACAGGACTTGACGGAGTATTCGGCAAAGAGAGTTTATCCACCGTTTGGCAGCTCATGCCTGCCGTTCAGGGAGCTAATACCTACGAAGGAGGAACTTTTATTTTTACTCAAGGACCGCCGCCCTCACTTGCTATTAGTCAGGAACTCTTTGGAGCATTTAGCAGTAATGACCTTCGTCGTGACCAGTGGATTAAAAGCGTTACGGACGGTACTACAACATGGTATCATGCCAACAAATACAAAGAATCTTCCAATACCGGCTCTTCAATGGAATATTCTATTGTGCTCAGGATGGCAGAGCAATACCTGATTCGTGCAGAAGCCCGTGCTCATAGTGGTGACTTAATTGGATCCAAAGAAGACTTGAATAAAACAAGAAATCTGGCAGGACTTGGTGATGCAACTGCTGTTACTGCAGACGAAATCATTGCGGCTGTATTGGAGGAACGACGTCTTGAATTTTTTACTGAATTCGGTCACCGATTCTTTGATCTGAAAAGAACGGGGAAACTTGATGGTGTATTATCTACCGTGAAAACCCAATGGAATACAACGGATAGACTAATTCCAATCCCTGAATCAGAATTGCTGTTAAATCCAAATCTTGCTCCTCAAAATGCTGGATATTAAATTATATAAACCCTTTGTTGCTGGTCTTGCCAGTTTCATTTTTTGGTTAGTTGCCTGTCCCCAATTATGGGGACAGGGTAACCAAAAAAGTTTCCTGAGTACAGAAGAATATTCCTTGTGGAGTAAACTCGTAGCAAGAAAACTATCCAATAATGGTAATTGGGCTAGTTATCTACTGTTGTATGAATCCAAGAAGGATACCCTCTTTGTAAAGAATACTAGAGACAATGCGACCTATCATTTTCCAAATGCCAAGGACGGAGAATTTAATGGAGAATCGGAATTTGCCTGTATCGCCCGAGATACGCTGTTACTCCAAAATTTGCGCACTGGGAAGCTTACCAAAATGGCTAATGTTTCTGACTTTGTCTTTTCAGCCAATCAAAAGTCTTTGGTTACACTCATAAAACAAAGTGATGAGAAATATACCCTAGAAATTCAGGACGATTCTGGCAAAACTCGGGAGCGAGTTTGCGATGTGAGCCAATGGTATTTTGAGCCCCAACACAAAGGGATTGTATATGCTACAATATCAGGGGAAAACCACAGTATTGGATTTATAAAGCTTGAGGCCGGAATGATAAAAGAAATGATTCTGTCCAATTACAAATCAGCATTCCAAAATCTGATTTGGAAAAACAATACCATTGCTTTTCTGCAAAATAAAAAAGACAATCCGTTGCTTTTAAGTTATGATCTAAGAAATGGCATATTAAAAGAGTTTGATCCTACCAGCCAAAAAGGTTTTTCCTCGGATATGAAGATCTCAGCAGAACTATATAATAGTTTAATGGTATCAGACGATGGGAACCGTATTTTTTTCTGGCTTAAAGAAAATAAAGAAAGGTTCCTAAACATTGACTCCAATGCGGTCCAGATATGGAATACCAAGGACAGACTGCTATTTGACCATAAGAAGTATATTGGAGAATATAGTTTACTGGATAAAATGGCTGTATGGTCAGTAAAAGAAAATAAATTTCTCCAAATTACTGACAGACAGTTGCCCCGTGGATTTCTAAGTACGGACTATACGCAAGCTTTTATTTTTGATCCCATAGCTTATGAACCGCAAAATAGTTTTGACGGACCTTTTGATTTGTATATTGTTGATTTGCAGACCGGAAAAAGAAAATGCATTTTGGAGCATTATGACTCTGATCAAATGCCTATTCCATCACCAAACGGACAGTATTTGCTGTATGCAAAAGAAAATAATTGGTGGATATACAATACCAAAAAAGGCATCTACACAAACATCACTTTAGATGTGTCGGAATCTTTTTTCCGCGAGGATCAGAATATGCCTATTGAAGCAAGTCCATATGGAATTGGAGGCTGGACTGATAATGGTTTCATTATTCTTTACGATAAGTATGACCTTTGGCAAGTTGCTTTGGATGGCTCCGCTAAAAAGCGGTTGACCCAAGGAAGGGAAATACAAAAAACATATCGAATAAAAGATTTAGTTTCCGGATTCCGATTAAATGATATCGAAGCTAAAAAAGAAACACTCGATTTGAAAAGTGGTTTAATACTGGAAACGAAAGATAAAAACACTGGTGCCTCGGGTTTCAGTAAATGGACACAAACTACCATAATATCAGATATGGTATGGGAAAACAAAAAAATAAATCAACTCAGCAAAGCATCGAACGTCGATTCTTATCTGTACATAGAACAGAGTTATGAGTTATCTCCAATGCTTATGGTGTATGACGGCTTTTCAAAACAAATTTTCAAAACCAATAAACAGCAGGAACATTTTTATTGGGGTAAAGCTGAGGCTATTGAGTATATTGTTAATGGGAAAAAATTGCAGGGTATTTTGTACTATCCGGCTGTATATAACAATGCAACTAAATACCCAATGATCGTGCACATCTATGAGCGGCAATTCCAATATTTTAATGATTATCAGAATCCAACTTTGTACTGCAGTGATGGTTTTAACGTTAGTAATTTTACCCAACAAGGCTATTTTGTACTGCTTCCTGATATGGCATTTGAAATTGGAAATTTAGCAGATTCCACGACCAAAAGTGTCTTGGCTGCTGTAGATGCAGTTATTGAAAAAGGACTTGTTGATCCTAAAAAATTAGGGCTCATTGGTCATTCTTTCGGAGGTTATGAAACCGATCTGGTTATTACACAAACGAATCGTTTTGCCGCAGCTGTTTCCGGGGCAGCTTGGACTGATTTAGTAAGCAGTTATCTCTATGTTGGGGCCACTTTCAGGCGACCGGATTTTTACCGGGCAGAGCACGATCAGCTTCGTATCGGTAAATCGCTTTTTGAGGACATAAATAGTTATTTAAAAAATTCTCCGGTTTTGCAGGCAGTCAATGTAAATACTCCTTTATTGGGTTGGACAGGTGAAGAAGACCGACACATCCACTCCCTGCAAAGTATGGAATTCTATATGGCACTTCGCCGATTAGGTAAAACACATACATTACTCGTTTATCCTGGAGAAGAGCATAATTTAGACCAAAGAAAAAACCAAAAAGACCTGACCCAGCGCATTGGACAATGGTTTGATTATTATCTTAAAAACGGCAAGCAATACCAGTGGATGAAAAATGATTTTCAATAATTAAAATATAGTATTCCCTTTCATAAATGTAGCCGCCTAATTAATTAGGCGGCTACATCATTTTTGCTTCAATTTCAACTATTGTACATCTCTTTTAAGAGGTGTAAGACATGTTGAAGCTGGTTTAGCAAAAAGCTGACTACCATCTGGAGCCGTACAATTAAAGTTTCCAGTGTTGGAACATTCCTGTACAGCCACACAACTGTTTGGATTCGAGATATGCTTGTAGCCCATAATAGCTACAGTTTTCCCGCTTTTATCCATTGCACTTGTGTTGGCAGCACCAGCCAATCCCAGTGCAACCACTGCCATTGGCAAAACGATTTTGAAAATTTTAGTTTTCATAGTAATAGAAATTTATAGTTATTGATCTACTCTTTTTTACAGGTTTTCGATCTAATCCCTGCTATTTGGCCAATAGATTGTTTGTAACTTATTTTATGTAATTTGAAGTAATCCTTTCGTCTAGAAAATATCGAACGATATGGTTACCGATAAGGGCATATAAATTATCATTTTGGACAACAAAACTTTTCATTTTCTTTCCATCAATATTATAGATACAAAAGCTAAACAGGTAGCCGTTTTTTGACAAATCGTATACATCTATGATACTGGCTTCTTTCCACATTTGATCCTCTTCATACCGCCCAGGAATAGCAGAATTTACAAAGAGAAGATTACTATATGCAGCACTGCTTTTATTCACAAATAATGGAGGCTTGGAAAATTTTCTCTGATAATGGCTTTTAACTTTGACAATACTGAGTTTGGCATGAGAAATTGTATCGATCGTATTTCCTCTGAAATCAATTTTTAAGCTGGTATTAGCAACAGTAAATTGGTTGCGATAAGCATACAGGTAAATGATTCTTTTCAAACCGCTACTATATAACAGTTGTCCGTCGGTATCAAAAACACCATCAAATTGCTTTTGCAAAATTTCAGGATTTAAAATTGTCTTTGCACTGTCTTCAAGATGTATGACCCCTAGTACAGCTTCTCCATTTTTGGAACTATACGTGCATACAGCGATTGTAGTAGAATCAATAGCTTCTGCTGTTGTAAAATATTCTCCGTTTTTTTTTATTAATTTACCTTTCCAATCAGAGATACTGCCTCGGTATACGCAAGGTACTGTCCCATCGACAACAAAAAAATTGGGTGCCTGAACGATGATTTTTACTCCTTTAAATGGTAAATCTTTTTGGTTTAAATCGATTAGTTTCTTTTCTGTCTGAACCAGTTTATTACCGAACACTGTAATGAGTAGCGGTGCTGTAGTATTTCCAAGATATATGTAATCTTGATCTGCTCCGGCAATATAGTATGAATTCAATTTCAGGTCAGAAGTAGCAATTGTATGAATGGGAGTATGTGGAAATCGTCTGGTTAACTTATTATGATAATGAATTATATTCTCAGACATTAGAAATAGTGCAATCACTATTGCAAAAGCAGAAACTGAAATACTAAAAAAAAAGGCAAATATTGATCTTAATCTTATTTTACTTCCGGCATCTCTATTGTTGAAAAAGTGAAAAAGTATTGCTAGCACCGCTAAGAAAACAAAGAATATATTGAAAATTAAATGTTGTTTCCAATTGAGTTTTTCCAAAACACCTCCACACGAGCACGGTACAAAAGAAGTATAATGAAGAATTATAAAAATATAGATTGTAAACATTGCCATTAATCCATAAGCTGCAAAAAGTCCTGTAAGACGAAGTTTCGGAATTAGAATCAGTATACAAATTAAATATTCAATAGCAGGAACTACTATAGAAATCCAATCCGTAAAAGAGCTTAATAATGGGGATTGTCCCAACTGTACTCGGAAGTTTTCAAAATCGAACAATTTACTTGTTGCTGCATAAACAAATAACAGAATGTAAAGCAAACAAACTACTTCTACAAAAATATACTTATGACGCTGGCTAAATTTCATGGCAGGGTGATTGAAAATTGGTGATGTAAAATTCTCAAAACAGTTTTACATAACTGTTATCCAATCAGGAGATTGATTTGTCAATTCGGAATTATTTACATTCAGCCTCTACAAAACCTCTATTAAATTGTTATAGCACTGGATTGTCACTTTTCGAGGAAGATTTCCTTTCAAAATGAGTGGGTGGATATCCGTATTTAATTTTGAAAGCCCTCGAAAAACTTGAATGTGTAGAAAATCCGATCAGGAGTGCAATATTTTTTAAAGGTATCTTGGTGTGCTGAATCAAATGTAAAGAGCGTTCGAGTCTTTGATTATTATACAATTGATAAATCGAGGTTTTAAACAAGTATCTGAAACCAACTTTTAATTTATTTTCATTGGTGCCAAAAATTCTGGCGAGTTCCTGCAATGTTGGAAAGGATGCACCATTATATTCCAGGACATAATCGTAAACGGTCTGTATTAATTGTACATCCAGTTCATTATATGTTTCTTTTTCCTGCCCAATGATGTTTTTTTGTTCTACCGGGGCAGCCTTAAATGAGCTGACTATTAACAGTCCGGATGGAAAAAGCTTCGACACGCTGCAAAAAGTGTCAATAATTAGTTTATCAGATGTTAGAAATATAAGCGGCAACGTGGTGTAATGCAACGCTCCCTGTTGCATTTTATCTGCTATGATCCTCCACACCTGTACCGATTCCGGTGCCAGAATTTTATCAAAATCCTGTCCAAGTATTTTGTTTGGCTCTAAGCCCAAAAGATTTGGAATATCATTACTAAAATCCATTATAGTAAAATCTAAGTCTAATAGTAAGGTGGTTTGCACCACATAATGATAGGCAGCATGAGGATTGATGTAGCCCAGATGGAATACCCCTTCCTTTATCTCCTGAGCCAGCCAATTGATTAAAACAGTCAGGACCTCAAGCTCATCATCATTTCCTGTTCTGGGTATGCGGTAGAAAAAATTTCCGGCCGCCATTTCCAGAAGCATTTCATTAATGTTTTTTACGCGCTGCTGATTGATTTCTTGATGCATATACTTTATTATTTGTGCATTTAAATATTAAACAAAAGGTTTTAGAAATTCTAGTGCAGATGATCTGTCGGTAAATACTTTGGTGGGAATCTGAGGTCTGCTGATTTTCATGTAAAATGAAATCATAAAAAAAGACACACTTTTCTGATCCGAGGCAATAATTCCAACCGCTTTAGCTAAGATTGAACCGTGTTGTGCCAGATAGTTTCTGGCCGCTTTGTCCGAATCGATAATTCCACGGATGTCACAAAGAACAGGATATGCTCTTCCATCTTGAATTTCTATACGGTCCGCTACAATCTGCTGGGCTGACAACAGATCAATGACCACATTAGGCTTGTAGTTAAAAAAAAGAATCTTTTCACTGATCCAAAATACGGCAAATTCGTTTTCAAAATAGCGTTCCATACTTATGCTTTTAGGACCTGGCAAATTAGCAAATACCCAGCAAAGGATTGTTGCAAAAACAAGGCAAAAAGCAATAGTAAGCAATCATTTTTACTGAGGCTTATCAATTCAGGAGTATTGTTTGTCAATTCGGAATTTTTAACTAAAATCCAGTAATACCACTATTTTAAATTCGGAACTTTATAATCCTTTTTTCAAAAAACAAGACAAATTCATCAACTTTAATCCAATAGTAATGGCAAAAATTAAGCACAATGATTTTATTCAGACTATAGATGAAATCCTTTCTGGGGCAAAGCAGCAAGGCACCATCCATCTTTATGCTGAAGATACCGTACTCGATGGACAAGCCATAAAAATTAATGGCAGGAACCTGTTCCACTTTGCCACTACCAGCTACCTGGGGCTTGAATATGACCATAGGCTGAAAAATGCGGCCATTGCCGCCATAACAAAATACGGAACACAATTTCCGCTTTCCAAAACATATATTTCGCATCCGGTATATCAGCAGCTTGAAAGCAAGATTGAAACCATGTATGGTATGCCTGCAATTGTAACTAAAAACAGTACACTTGGACATCTGGGCGTAATACCAAATCTGATAAAAGATGAGGAAGGAATAATTTTGGATCATCAGGTACATTGGAGCGTTCAGAATGCCAGCCTCCCTTTGAAACTAAGAAACATTCCAGTGGAGATGATTCGTCACAATAACCTCCAAATGCTGGAAGACAAGATAAAAGACTTGTCTGCAAAATGCAGTAAAATATGGTATATGGCAGACGGTGTGTATTCCATGTTTGGTGATTACGCACCGGTAAACGAACTGCTTGCATTGAGCAAAAAATATCCGCAGCTGCAGCTTTATTTTGATGACGTTCATGGAATGAGCTGGAGAGGAAAAAATGGTACAGGATTCGTACTGGATATTTTAAAAGAGCTGCCTGAAAATGTTTTTTTAATGAGTACGCTCAGTAAATCATTTGGAGCGAGCGGTGCTGCATTTTTTTGTCCCGATAAAAAACTATACGACAGGATTAAAAATTTTGGAGGACCATTGACGTTCTCTGCCCAGCTGGAACCGGCCTCAGTCGCTGCTGCCTGCGCTTCGGCAGACATCCATCTTTCAGATGAAATTACAATATTACAACAGGAATTGGAACAAAAAATATCCCTTTTCAATGAGCTGATCACCAAAAGCACCCTGCCTGTAATAACCCCAAATAATTCACCAGTTTTCTTTTTGGGTACTGCAATGCCCCTGACTGCCTATAAATTAGTACAGCGTCTTTTTAATGAAGGTTATTTTGTCAATCCTGGATTGTATCCGGCAGTTCCGGTAAAAAACACCGGTATTCGCATTACGATATCGAGAAACAATGGTGATGAACAAATTAAAGGGCTCACAGAAGCTTTAGAATACCACTATCCTTTAGCACTCGAAGAAACTTCCAATACCCTTAATAAGGTTTCAATGGCATTTGGAATTCCACAGCCTGACCCTCAGGAAAAAGAAAATACTATAAAGCCGGCATTGAATTACCAGTATAAAACGAGTATCAAACAAATTGATGCAGCGTTATGGAATAAGATCATTGATAAACAGAATATATTTGACTGGGATGGACTGTGTTTTTTGGAGGATGCATTTACAAACTGCAGTGAAATTCAAAATAATTGGGAATTTCACTATTTTATCATCAGTGATAATTTTGGTAATCCAATAGTGGCCACTTTTTTTACTTTTGGACTCTGGAAAGACGATATGCTTGCACCAGTGTCCGTTTCTCTACAGCTTGAAGAGAAAAGAATGAAGAACCCATTTTACATGACCTCCAAAGTGCTGGGGATGGGATCACTTTTTACTGAAGGGAATCATTGCTATATAAATAAAAAGCATTCCTTATCCAAAGAGGCTTTACTGCTTCTTTTGGAAAAGGCAGAAATGCTGTATCAGGACTTAAATGCCGATATGCTGGTGTTACGGGATTTCGAAGAAAACCAAAGGCTTAGTGATCTGTTTCATAATCTGGGTTTTATAAAAATAGCAATGCCACAAACCTGTGTTATCACGGATATTAACTGGAATAACAATCAGGAATTTGCTGCAATTCTTTCCCCACGATCTAAAAAGCACTTTACCAGAGAAGTATTGCCATATGAAAAAATGTTCCGGGTTATTATCAAAGACCGGTTAACTGATAATGAAGTTGCGCACGCATACAGCTTGTATAAAAATGTAAAAAATAACAATTATGCCGTAAATACCTTCACGTATCCCATTGCTGTCTTTCAAAAAATGGCAGCCCATCCATTTTGGGAATTTATCCTGCTTTATCTTAAGGAAGATACAGATCAGGAGCCTGTTGGAGTGCTTTTTTGTTATAAGAATTGTGCACACACTTATGTACCTTCGCTAATAGGAATGGATTATACAGTATCCAGAAAATACAATTTATACCGCCAACTCTTATTCCAGGGAATTAAACGGGCACAGGAACTGCATTATAAAAGAGTAGAACTTGGAATTACAGCCACATTTGAAAAAAGAAAACTGGGTGCACAGCTAATTTCAAAATTTGCTTACCTGCAGGCTAAAGATAATTTTTCAATGGAATTGCTAAGTACGATGCAAATTGAAAATAAAGCACCTTTATGAGCTGAATTCTTTTAACACCGATATAATTTAGTGGGATTAAAATCGTTTTGTAGAGTTTACTGTATGTTTTGAATATGTTACTGGTGTTAATACTACTAGCAAAAGCCAATCAAAGCCGTTTGAAGCCAAATAATGCCTGAAAACTATTCAGTAACATACTTCTTTATATTTTTACTTTGCTTAGTAAAGTAAAATATAATCCTCTAATGATATACTTATGGCTTCAGAGAATAAAATATCCTATTATTCATTACTATTAAAGGAATTGCTCAACAGCAGCTTTCCTGAGTTATCAGGGGACAAAAAATTCATTGAACAACGCGGGCAATCAGCTGCTAAAGTGTACAATGATGCCTTTATGGCCGGCAATACAATTGAGCAATGCAATGAGATTGCGCAATATGTATTATTTGAAGGATTACACTTTTCAAAATTCGATACTATATTTAAAATCGTCTGCAACGAGTTCGACACGATCATGGCTGACGAGGAATTGCGCCCATTTGCCTTAAAAATGATGGCTGTCAGCATCCCTGTATTTGAGCAATACCGAATTACGGATGACTTTGCCGACAGCCAGGAATTTGAATTGCTCTACACTGAACTTACCGGAACTATTCAAATCTGGATAGAAGATAATGGGCTACAATAAAAGAGAACATTTAAAAAAGAATATCGAGGCGTTGCAGCTAGTTTTCCTGCTGGAAAAAGAAAAACGCCAAGCTACTGAAACCGAGAGGCAATTGCTCATAAAATATAGTGGTTTTGGTGGTCTTAAATTTGTACTCAATCCAGCTGATAAAGCCAATGATATTGACCGATGGGTAAAATCCGAACAGGATTTATTTGCAATGACTCAGGAACTTCACCACCTATTACGGGAAAATGCACAGGACGAAAAACAATACTATCGTTATGTAGACAGTATAAAAGCTTCTGTCCTGACAGCCTTTTACACCCCGCCTTCAGTCATTGGAGCCATTGCAGATTCCTTTCAGGAAAATCAAATAAATATCGAACGCTTTCTGGAACCATCCGCCGGAACAGGATCATTTATAGAAGCATTCAGGAATGAAAGTCTATCACATATAACGGCATACGAAAAGGAATTCCTCACAGGACAACTATTAAAACAGCTTTATCCTGATAACAACATCCGGGTTGCCGGATTTGAAGAAATCCCGGATAAGGACAAAGAAAGCTATGATGTAATTGCCAGCAATATTCCATTTGGAGATGCATCAATATTTGACCTTTCTTATATACGCAGCAAAGATCCGGTTCGCGTACAAGCTGCCCGAAGTATTCATAATTACTTCTTTCTAAAATCCATAGACATGCTTCGGAACGGCGGTCTATTGGCATTTATCACCTCACAGGGAGTTTTGAACAGTGCCAAAAATGAACCCATACGTCAGGCTTTGATACAAAACTGCAATCTGGTTTCTGCCATACGCTTACCCAATAATTTGTTTACTGATTATGCCGGAACCGAAGTGGGGAGCGATTTGATTGTACTGCAAAAAAACAATGCCAAATCAGGACTTTCCCAAAGGGAGCAGCAGTTCTGTAGCACCTATACCACTTCTGACAAGACTTCAAACAGTATGTTATTTGAAAACGTTCAGCATACAGTGCAGACCACATCATACCAAGCAACCGATATGTATGGCAAGCCCGCCTTGATTTATGAACATGAAGGAGGCATTGAAGGAATAGCAAAAGATTTAAAAAGAATATTGTCCGACGACATCTCCAATCATTTGGATTCCGACTTATATAATGGACATAATACCACAGAAATTATTTCTGAAGATTCTATAGCTAAGTCCATTACACCTGTAATTGCCATTAAAAAAGAGGAATCTGCTACCGATAAATCAATAGTTGAAGTGAATCTTTCAGCAGCTTCACAATTAAGTCTGTTTGGTTTATATGAGAATACGTCTGAGATAAAATACAAACCTCCAAAAAAGAAAACGGTTCATCAATCGAAGCGAAAAACAATGTCACCCATTCAGCAGGGAAATTTGTTCGATATACCCATCAGGCAAAATGATGTAATGCCATCGCTTACAAAAAAGCTCGATAAAGAAATTAAGCCCGTATTGGGAGATTTATTCTCAGATAATGCCGAGCCACAAAATGTAACCACTGCGGAATTACGTATTTATACGGACAAAATACAGTCTTTTTACCGAAAGGATTGTCTGGTGACCTACAAAGGCTATGTCGGCTATCTTACCGCTGTAGATCCCGAAGAACAAAAAGCGGAATTTGAGCCGTTGCCACTTCCTCCAATGCAAAAAATGCGTGCGGAGTCCTATATTCAGATACGTGATGCCTATCTGGAATTGTATCAGAAAGAAGCCGAACAACAAACCGAACACACATCAGAAAGAGAAACATTTAACCGTCTATATGACTCCTTTGTCAAAAGATATGGAAATCTCAATAGCGCTGAGAATATTCAGCTTATCAAAACCGACAGTGCCGGAAACGAAATTCCTTATCTGGAACGTGTGGTTGGCGGTGTGGTTCATAAATCGGATATATTCCACCATCCGGTGAGTTTTTCAGTCAGCACACTGACAGCCAATAATCCTGATGAGGCATTAGCCTCATCACTGAATAAATATGGAACTGTGGATTTGGAATATATGTCGCAGATCAGCGGATTATCAGTTGATAATCTGAAAGAGAACCTGCAAAGACGAATTTTCTACAACCCTTTGGAAGAGGTATATGAAATATCGGAGCGATGGATTTCAGGGAATGTGGTGGAAAAAGCCCAAGCAATAAATAATTATTTAGAGCAAAACCCTGAAGACCTGCAAGCAAGGGATAGCCTTGCCGCTCTGCAGCAAGCTTTTCCCAGACGCATTGAATTTGAAGAACTGGATTTTAATTTAGGCGAACGCTGGATACCAACTGGTATTTACAACCATTTTGCCTCTCATCTGTTTGATACTGATGTACGGATTCATTACACGGAAAATACGGATGATTTTTCAATTAATTGTGATTCCAAAAATATCCGTATAACGGAGAAGTATGCTATAAAATCCCAAAGCCGTACTTATGACGGAATTGCATTGCTTAAACATGGTCTAGTCAATACCACACCTGACATTACCAAAAAAGTAATGCATGGCGATCAGGAAATAAAGGTGCGTGATATGGAAGCCATCCAGATGGCCAATACTAAGATTGATGAAATCCGTAAAGCATTTTCTGAGTGGTTATTTGCTCAAAACGATGAATTTAAGAAACGTCTCACCGATAAATACAACGATACCTTTAACTGTTTTGTGCGTCCACAATATGATGGCAGCCATCAGGATTTTCCTGGGCTTGACAGAAAAGCGCTGGGGATTGAAGACTTGTATTCCAGCCAGAAGGATGCGGTATGGATGATCAAGCTAAACGGAGGAGCCATCTGTGACCACGAAGTGGGCGCAGGAAAAACACTCATTATGTGCACAGCTGCCCAGGAAATGAAACGTTTGGGGTTGACACACAAGCCTATGATTATCGGACTGAAAGCCAATGTTCATGAAATAGCGGAAACCTACCGCAAAGCGTATCCACATGCTAAAATATTATATCCGGGCAAGGAAGATTTTACACCGCAAAAACGTCTGCGTATTTTCGGGGAGATTAAAAATAACAATTGGGATTGTATTATCCTGACTCATGACCAATTTGGGATGATTCCACAATCACCGGAAATGCAAAAAGAGATCTTACAGGCAGAACTCGATAGTGTTGAAGAAAACCTTGAGGCATTACAGTCACAGGGAAAAGAAATATCACGGGCAATGCTCAAGGGAGTTATCATACGAAAACAAAATCTGGAAGTCAAACTCAAAACACTGCAACATGATATTGAAAATCGCAAGGATGATGTAGTCGATTTTAAGATGATGGGTATTGACCATTTGTTGGTGGATGAAAGCCACCGCTTCAAGAACTTAATGTTCAATACCCGCCATGACCGTGTTGCAGGACTTGGTAATATGCAGGGAAGCCAGAAGGCATTGAACCTGCTATTTGCCATTCGCACTATACAGGAACGAAGCGGAAAAGATTTAGGAGCTACTTTTCTTTCTGGAACCACCATCAGTAACTCGCTGACCGAATTATATTTATTGTTTAAATACCTTCGCCCGCAGGCATTGGAAAAACAAGGTATCAATTGCTTTGATGCATGGGCAGCTATTTATGCGCGAAAGACTACCGACTATGAGTTCTCTGTAGCCAACAATATTGTTCAGAAAGAACGTTTCCGATATTTTATCAAAGTACCAGAACTGGCTCAGTTTTACACAGAGATTACGGATTACCGCACAGCAAAAGATATTGGTATAGACCGACCTCAGAAGAATGAAATACTGCACAATATTCCACCAACCCCACAACAGGAGATATTCATCCAAAAACTTATGGAGTTTGCTAAAACGGGTGATGCCACACTATTGGGAAGGTCAAAGCTATCTGCCTCCGAAGAAAAAGCAAAAATGTTAATCGCTACTGACTATGCCCGTAAGATGTCGTTAGATATGCGTATGATCAGTCAAAAGTACGATGACCACCCAGACAGTAAAGCCTCCCATTGTGCAGTAAAGCTGGCGGAATATTATTCTCGATTTAACGCTCAGAAAGGAACCCAATTTGTATTCTCCGATTTAGGTACTTACAAACCAATTGAGTGGAATGTGTATTCGGAAATCAAACGCAAGCTGGTTGAGGATCACGGGATTCCCGCACATGAAATACGTTTTATTCAGGAGGCAAAAACAGACAAGATGCGCAAAGAGTTTATCAGCGCTATGAACGAAGGGAAAATAAGAATATTATTCGGCTCAACCGATATGCTGGGAACAGGAATCAATGCCCAGAAACGTGCAGTTGCCGTACATCATTTGGACACACCGTGGAGACCGAGTGATCTGTCTCAAAGGGATGGCAGAGCCATTCGTAAAGGCAATGAGATTGCCAAATATTTTGCAGATAACAAGGTTGATGTAATCATTTATGCAGTTGAGAAATCTTTGGACAGTTATAAGTTTAACTTGTTGCACAATAAACAATTATTTATTGATCAGCTCAAAAATAATAGTCTCGGTAAGCGTACCATTGACGAAGGCGGTATGGATGAGAAATCGGGGATGAATTTCTCAGAATATGTTGCCATTCTTTCCGGCAATACCGATTTGCTGGAAAAAGCCAAACTGGAAAAAAAGATAACTTCTTTGGAAAGCGAAAAACAGGCTTTTACCCGTTCCAAATCGATGTCAAGATACAAGCTAGAAGACTGTATATCTATCGTTACAACTTCGAAATCGATGGTGGAAAGGTTTTCTGTGGACTGGCAGAACCTTCAAAAACGCATTCGAAGGGATAAAGAAGATACAGTACTAAATCCAATTGAACTGATTGGATTGTCTCCAAATGCAGATATAAAACAAATCGGTGAAAAACTACATCTGCTCGCTGATAAAGCTCGTACCGAAGGACAGTATGAAAAAATCGGCACCTTATATGGTTTTACACTTTTGATAAAAACGGAAATGACACAAAAAGAAGGGATAGACATCCGCGACAACCGTTTTTTTATTGTAGGAGAAGGAAATATAAAATACACCTATAACAACGGGCAGATGGCAAACGATTATAAATTAGCATGTTTGAACTTTTTAAACGCATTGGAGAAAATACCAGCATTGATAGAACAGGAAAAGAAAAAGATTAACGCCATTGAAAAAGATATTCCTGTACTTCACGAAGTAGTAAACAGCATTTGGACTAAAGAGAATACACTTGTGGAACTAAAAAACGAATTGGCAGCACTGGAACGGGCAATACAATTATCAATTACTCCGGAACAACAAGTAGAAGATCCTGAACAAAAATTACAAGAAGATCAGATATCACAGCCTATTCAGAAACTGAAAATTTCCTGATTGCAGGACTAATTATTTGTCAGATCTAGTTTATCAAACAAATTCGTTTCTAAATTTCCTGCAATAAAGGAATAGGGATAATTTGGATTATTAAGATTATAACCTAAGACAACGACTCCACGTAAATTCTCTTTACTTTCCAGTTCTAATATCTGGTCTAGCACATTATTCCTGGTGGCAGTATCAATATCTTTATAAGGATACCCAACTATTGCATACTGTCTTCTTTCGGGCCCGCAGGTAAGGCTTACCCAATTATGAGGTTTACTCATTTTGCCTCTTACTATGCTACTTTTCAATTCATTTAATTTCTTTTCAAATAATGCTTGATCTTGTTTTGGTAAGTTTAATAAAATAAAGGATGCCACCAGCCAATTCTCACCATTGCCATTGATATAATTAAGTGTATCGGACCAATACTGTGTTTTTTGTAAAAAAGGTTTTTTTACCTGTATTCCTCTTCCTTTTCCGATCATATAGGGGTCGAGTTCTTTAGATAGTAAAGTAAGATTCAAATAGGTGGAGTTATTGTACTCATCTTCTCCTATATTAAAACCATTTTTTAAATAAAAACCAAATAAATCAAGCTCATCACCTTGAAAGTCAACATGCGCTTCAAACTCCCTTCTTCTTGAAAGATAATGTATTTTCTCACTTTGTAAAGGAAGGATATCAAAGATAACTTCAAGATCTGTGAAACTTATTGATGGTGCTAATTCTTCTAATTTATGTGTGACAACTTTTGCTTCGATAAGTTTTTTTAAATTACATCCAATTGATCCTAAATTAGACAGGGTCACTCCAAGTGGAACATAATAATTTATCAGATTGGAATCAAGCTCATTTTTCGTGCCCGATTTGGTCTTAAAAACATGTAATTTTCTATTATCCTGTAGGTAATTTTTAAACCTTATAGCTTGCTCAGATGGTGCCACCACTAAATCCTTCAGTGTTTGAAATAATCGTTCAGGCGCACCACGTTTTGCCGGATTACTTACGGTTCCGGATTTAGCTTCAACAATTATAGCAAAATCTTCAATTAGGACTATCAGATCATTCTCAAATATTTTATTAGTTGCTGGGCAAGTCCATAAACTTCCACTAAAAATTTTTGCATCAGGAAATGCATCTTTAAAAAGTTTCTCTATCTTTTCTTCCAGATATTTCCCTTTTTCTTTAATATAAACATCTTTAAGGGTTTTCTCTGTCACAATAAAACCTTCAAGTAAATCAATTCCCAGATGCGAAAATAAAAATGGCACTGCAGAAAAATACTTTTTGTCATCAAGTCTAATAAAAGGTTTTGAATGAATTGGATTATTTAAAAAAACATGGTTCTTGTCTGTGTTAGCTAATTCACCAAAACGGTATGCCAACGGATCAAAAATTTGGCTTATATCTTCGTTACTCAGCGAAGTATTTGTTAAGGTTTTAATTTCTTCAAAATCAATAGTAAAAATATTTTTAAGTAATAAATCGGAATGCTGTAAAAAGAAACTTTTTAACATTTGCAGATTCTTTCCACATTGTTCCCATAAATCCAATCTTGATACAGCATTAGTTGGGGTAACACCTGGCATATTATTTTCATATGCATCAAATACTGCATTAAAGTTTTTTGCTATCATCGCTGGCCGAATATTATTCTTATGCGCATTAAGTTTTTTGGTACTTAAATCAGCCAGACCAAATAAAACATTAAGAAATACTTCAGGCTTAAATCCTAATTTATCTTCGAACTTAACACTTATACGAGCTGATAACTCATAAGCAATTTTTTGCATTTGTCCCTCGTATGCCCAATTACGAACTGCAAGAGTATGATGCATCATTTCCAATCTTAACATCACAGGGCCAAATTCTTCCTCAGTTGTTGCTTTATTGGAAAGTTTAAAATAGGCAAACGATTGATGTTGATTTAAATCTTGTAATAATTTTTTAAAATCCTCTTCTTTTTCTTGTAATGGCATTTGACTTAGAGCTCTCTCCTGATATAATGAAAAACACTGTAGAATCTCTAAAAAAAACATATGAAAATCTAGTCTCCCATCAATTGCTTCTCTATCTATACCTTCTTTTTCAGCAATAAAATAAAAAATACAAAAAGAACATAAGTATAGAGGATCATAGTCTTTAAAATACTCTTGCAATTTTTGAAACTCAATTTCAAACTCAATAGTCGATCTTTCAGCTAGTTCTAAAAAAGGTTTTATTCTTTGCTCAAAACTTATGTCTTTATGAAAAGGATTATCAATTCTGTAAAGATTTTGTGTAACTGCTTCGTAAGGCTTATATTTTTTCTTTGAAGATTTATTTTTTTTCACAATCTTTCTCTTACGACTTACAGGCATAGTAAAATTATTATTAGATATTAAAAGAGCTTAAATATATAAAAATTCATGAATAAATCTTAAGTTTTTGAAACATAGATGAACTTATAATAGCAATTATTTGACAAATTAACATTAAATTATTTAGTCAATTATTGAATATAAAATTCTTTATGTCAAAGGTTTTGATTCTATTCATCTTTACTTTTTTTATCAGTTGTTTTTGGTATTAAATGCTGCAATTTCGGATCGTTCTTAATCCGTTCCAGTTCATCTGCTACTATTGAGACAATATCCAGTTTGATTTGTTTGTAATTGGCCTCAATTTCAGCCTTCATCCTATCTTCTCCTTCTTCATTTACAAATGAAAGTATTTCTGGGATTTTCTGGTATGTTTTAGTTTCAGCAGCCACTTTCTCATTATCGACCACAATCTCCGCATGAAAGATCTTTTGTTCGATACGCTCCTCAAAGTTATCGGAAACTGCCCCAACAAACATTCCTTGTGTAAGGGTTGATATTTTGGAAGCGGGAATTAGGCTTTCCAGCTGCGTGGAAATAGAAGTTGATTTATCATTCCGATTGATGGTCATACTCTGACGCTGCTGCAATATTTTACCGAAGCGTTCTGAAAGGCTTTTAGCCGTTTCCCCGACAACCTGCCCGCTGAAAATATTCCCTACCGTATTCTGAATGACTTTACTCTCTTTATCCCCGTAATCCCTTGTCAATTGTGAATAATCCTGAAAACCTAGACATACTGCCACTTTATTGCTCCTTGCCGTAGCAATCAGATTGTCCAGGCCCCTGAAGTAAATTGTGGGAAGCTCGTCAATGATTACTGAACTTTTGAGCTGTCCCTTTTTATTGATGAGTTTTACGATTCGTGAATTGTACAAACCCAATGCAGCGGAATAAATATTCTGCCTGTCGGGATTATTGCCCACGCAAAGGATTTTTGGCGCTGCAGGATTGTTGATGTCTAATGAAAAATCATCACCAGTCATTACCCAATAAAGGCTTGGAGATATCATACGTGACAATGGTATTTTTGCTGATGCTATCTGGCCTTGTAATTGGTCCTGAGCACCTCCCTGCCAGGCATCCATAAACGGCGATAGATAATTTTCCAGTTCGGAATAGGTAGTTAAAATAGTAAAAACATCTGCATATTTTTTGTTAAGCAGTTCAATAGCATGAGGAAAAGTACAATACTTTCCATTATCATAAATCTTTAAAAACCAGATGATAGCCGCCAAAAGAATAATCGGGCTTTCGACAAAGAAATCACCCTGTTTTTGAATCCACGAACGGTTCAGGTTCAGCATAATGGTATAGGCTGATTCGTAAGCATCAGATATGTCAGTCATAAAATCAGGATTGATCGGATTGCATCGATGGCTTCTTCTGGGATCATCAAAATTGATGACGTAAAACTTTGGTTTGACTTTGTATTTGTCGGTATGTTGTAATAGATGGTTGTACGCAATGGTAGAAAGGTCATCAAACTTGAAATCATAGATATACATCGAAAAACCTTTCTCGATTTGCTGTTTAATGTAGTTGTTTACAATGGCATAGGATTTACCAGAACCAGGGGTGCCTAATACGATAGTCGCGCGGAAAGGATTTACAATATTTATCCATCCATTGTGCTGTTTTTTGCGATACCAGAATTTAGTAGGCAGATTTATGGAATACTCATTTTGCAGCAACCGGGTTTCCTGCATGAAACTTTCATTTTCCGTATTAAATACATCCTCCATCAGGTTATTTTTGAGTAACCTGCTCATCCATACACCTGCCATCAGCAGTGAAATATACCCCAAACTCAGGGTGAAAACATATAAAAATGCGGCCATTTCAATGGGCAGTCTAAGTAATGGCGTATTGAGGAAGAAAAAAATAAAGCCTATTACGAGCGCTATATAGATTTTGCTCCAGGTAATCTTTTCATTTTTAACACCCTTACTGCCCAAACAGCTTAATGCCAGAAGAACCAAAGCAAATAGTTTCGTATACAGCGTGTGGGAAAACAGTCCTGCTGTGCGCTGAAAGTTTCCCAATATTTTATCAATGACAGATAATGTCCATTGTTCTTCTTTGAAGAACTCGTAACAAAACCAATAGCAGTGCATCAGTACTAATAAAATACTGACTGCTCTCATAAACTCCATAATTTTGGCTAATCCTCTTAAGTCATCTTCTCCCTGCATTTTCTAATTATTAAATGTTGGGCGTGAATTTAAAGGCTTTGAGGCATGGCTATAAAAATGTGGCAGGCATTGGAAGTGCGTGGCAGTGTTTGGCGCTCAAGTGGTTCCAATCATGCTTAGATTTTAAATCGCTTTTTTTATTAAATTTATAGTCCTGAAAATTATTTTGGGTATCTCAGATCAACATTAAAGAAAAATAATATGAATTACTATAATCCTGATATGGATCCAGGTGAAAGTGAACAAGAATATGAGGCGCGGAAAACTGAAGAAAGTAAATCTGCAACAGGATTAATGTTTGGCATTGCCGGGGTTTTTATTTTCGTCTTAAAAATGGCAGCAATTTTCGGCATGTTCTTTTATGCCGGATTCTTGCTGTCGCAAAAGTTGTGGGGAGAAGAAACTAACAAAGTCAAATTTTGGGTTTTCTCTCTATTATTTACCTATCTTATTTTCTGCATCATTTATTTCTTTAAAGGAACTATCATCGGATTGCGCGCAAACAACCGTAAGTTATGGATATTACCGTGGGTAATGTGCGTGTTATTATGCTGTATTGTCCCTGCATTTATAGTAAAATCAGTAGTTGCTGGTATGTTCCATGTGAGGGATAGACAAGGTATGCTGTGCGTAGGGCTTAGTTGGGCAGCATTTATACTGTTTTCATTATACGTCTATAATATCTATCAGTTCAAAACACCAACTGTTCCGAAGGTTTTGCATTGGAGCTATGCTTGGGGATTGAAATTGTCTTTATAACCGAAAGTTATAACGAATAACAAACCTATTGACCTCTCTTACGTTTCTTTTTCTTTTTCATCTTATTGGCAAAATCCTGTTCCTGGTAATCTTCTCCCTGAGCTTCCGGCAATAACCCGCCAAAACCTTCTATACTACTATGGATATCGTTAGATTGAATAGTACTTTGATTACTTAGAAAATCAAATAAATCGTGAGGCTTCTCAGCTGGTAGACTTTCCGATACTGTTTTGATTAAAATTGTTTTGGTATCCTCACTATTTTTAATTTCCGGTTGTAGCCCATTATTCCACCAGTCGTTAAATACATTCGCTGAAAATTCTTTTCCCAAACGCGAACCGTTCCATACCGATTTGGAATTGTGGTCAACAAATGTAATTCCATAAATACGTCCCATATCATTTTTGCGGGTAATCACATTAATGCCTTTTTCAGTCAGCTGTTTTTTAAAGTCCTGTTCGTCAATGGCTGCCCGCAGGGTTGTTTCAATTGTTTTTCTAATTGTAGGTCTCACATCATTTTCTTTAAGTGCCACTTTGGATGCTGTAAAATGATTTTGAAGCTCGATGTATCCTGCGCTTTTTCCAAAAAGAGATGCTTTAAATGGGCTGCTAGCTTTTTCCCCATTTTCATTCAGGACAAAATAGACCAGCCCTTGTTTGGGTTTCCCATGTAATTCGCCCTTGACCTCTTCGGCTGTAATATTAAAAAGCGATAACAAGGCATTGTATTCCCCAAAACTTTGAAAGTCATATTTTTTAGGCAGATACCGTACCACCGAAGCGATCTGGCCTTTAAGATCATTACTCTTGTAATCCACGACAAGAAATGCCTTTTCGTCTTGTTTGGACTCTTTTTGAGCAGCGCAGGCTAATTGGTGTTTTTGTTCAAGCTCCCGGCAGATATCCATCGAACGTCTACGTTCATAACTATCCGATATTTTCCTGCCTTGTTCATCTACACAAACCGAAACGATATGGATATGAGTACGTTCAATGTCGGTATGTTTGAACACTACGTAGGGCTGCTCGCCGTATCCCATTTTTTCCATATACTCCTGTGCAACGGTATTAAATTTTTCATCACTCACATTGTCTTTAGGATCGGGATTGAGCGAAATATGCAGAACCATTTTTTCTGTTTTACGATTCGCCAGCAAATAAGGTTCAAAAGAACCCAGTAGCTGGGCTACAGAATAATGTCCATCAGGAGTTTCCTGCATCTTATGGGTAAAGAGAATCTCCCCATTTTCCTTCTCGACTTTTAGCTGATTATAGTTAAGTACGCCTGTCAAGTTTTGTCCTCTGCCAATTTTAGCTACCATTTTACTTGTTGTTTTTAATATATTTTGCTTCAAATTCTCCGGTAATCTGAATGATTTTTTGACATAATACTGCCATTTCAGCTGTATGCTTTTCGAGTTTATAGAGATAAGCGGCCGCTTTTTTCTCGGAGAAATTGCGATAAAGCAGTTTTACGATTTGGTTATAATTCACTCCAACGCTCCGGAATTGTCCATACAAAGTGGTTAACCGCATATAATAATCCATTGTAGCTTTATCGATTTTGACTGTTTTAATGGTCTTCTGAAAGATGCAGGCAGTGATAAAATGTGCCATTACATTCATTTGGGACTGTTCAAAAAGAGAAAGAAAACGGGCGTTTTCTTCCGCATTCAATGATATGGAATAGCGAAATATGGCAGGATCCTTTTTAGGATTACGCCCTGATTTGCGGGGTTGTCTGTTATTATTTTGATCCATAATAAATCCAATTATAATTTTATAAAACATCGACTTTGGAGAATGTTTTCCAGCCCCCGGCGGGGCAAGTTGTTTTGAGCAGCGGAATTCATTTCCAGCAGCTCAAAACACAACTTGCTCCTTTCTGGTGAAAGGAAAATCCGCTCTTTCAGGCGGATTAAAGTAAGCAAGGAAAACGGCTTTTGGCCGTTCACTTTCTTACCCGATATGGCATAATGCTTTTTCATAAACATGTTAGTGAAAATCATTTTACAAAGTAAAGTGCTCTTTATAAGAGTAATGCAATGTGTTGCAGTGCCAAAAACAGCCTTTGAATGCCAAGGACTGTCGCATTAATAAAAGCACATAGATAACTACATTCCTTTGTACAAGAAAGCAGATGCAGGTAGGCAGCAGGATTGCAAGGTAGTTTTAGAACTACCTCTGTATTTATCTACAGAGCAGTGTAGATATTGAAATTGGAATGTAGATAAGCTGCTAATTGTGTTTATAAGTATAAAGAAAAGCAGCTTGCTGATTACCCACCTACAGATTGGTCTATATGTACGCAGATGTAATTGAATAAATATCTCAATATGCGTAGTGCTATCTCAAAGGGTATTACTATAGCGAGGCAGTTGATTAGGATAATACAAATGTAATGAGTTACGCAGTTCGATACAAAACTACCCGTGTATAGGAATAGACAAAGATTTACCTGCCTGATTACTTACATAGTTACATAAGTATTAATAATTAAAAACAATAAAAATGGAAACAAAAAACAAACCCGTATTTATCGCCTTTTCTTCTCAAAAGGGAGGCGTAGGGAAAAGTACTTTTACAACACTTGCTGCCAGCACGCTTCATTATCGTTTAGGTTACAATGTTGCAGTATTCGATGCCGATTTTCCACAACTCAGCTTAATGAAAATGAAAGCCCGGGACTTGGCAATGGTCATGGAAAATGAGGTTTTAAAAAGAATAGCCTATACGCAGTTTACCACGATTAACAAAAGAGCCTATCCAATTATCCAGCATAAAGCCGAAGGCGTTTTGGAGGCAGCAAATGATTTTTTAGAATCCTCAAAAGTTCCAATAGATGTGATCTTTTTTGATCTTCCCGGTACGGTAAATACACCTGGCATTTTGAATGCCCTGGCAGGGATGCATCACATTTTTACCCCAATTACTGCTGATCGTTTTGTGATGGAAAGCACCCTTGTTTTTACACAGTTGATGCGGGATATCATTATGAAAAAAGGTGAAACGTCCATTAAAAGTGTTAATCTTTTCTGGAATCAGGTAGATGGCAGGGAACGCTCCCCTTTATATGATATCTATAACAAACTTATCGATGATTTGGGATTTAGCCTTATGCAGTGCAGCATCATGAACAGCACCCGCTTTCGAAAAGAAAGCGAACTCGATGCAAAGTCTGTTTTCCGCTCCACTTTAATGCCTCCTGACAAACACTTGATGAAGGCCTGCCGGTTAGATCAGTTTATGGAAGAATTTTTAAACATTGTTCAATTATAATGCTATGGAAAAAGATAACAAGAAAAAAATCACGCCAGAGATCGACGAGGCGCTTATGATGGATATAATGGCAGATGGCGTTAAAAAGGAAGGATTAACCCCTCCGCTGGAAGAACACAAAACTTCACCAGAGCTGCTGCAGGAAAAGTCTTTGATAAAGGAGCGCACAAGAATGAAACGAGGAACCGATGCCGATTATGAAGCCATTTTTTTTAAGAAGACTCATACCAATGCGCGAGATGGCAAAACGGTCTATATACAACCTGATTTTCATGAAAAATTATCCCGGATCGTTCAGGTTATCGGTGAGGACAAGCTCGCGATTTATGCCTATTTGAATAATGTACTGGAATATCATTTTCAGGAATTTGGAGAACAGATTACAAAAAGTTTTAATGAGAAATACAAACCTATTTTATAAACTAGCCATGAAGATAAAAATTAAAATCCAAGAGACAGGTAAAGAACAATTTCAAAAATTGTTTATGGTCAATCGCTTTCCCTCAGGACGAAGCGGAAAAGTTGTATATCTGCGTCCTGAGTACCATGAGCGTCTGCTGCGCATTGTTCAATTGTCACGGGAAGAAAAAATTACGCTCTATTCCTATATTGACAACATTATGGAACATCACTTCAGGGAATTTGGGGAAGAAATCACAGCTTATTTCAATGAACGCAACAAACCAATTCTTTAATTATGGAAACAATTATGGAAACAATTATTGTAATATGCCTGTTGATAATTATTGTCCTGCTGGTAAAGGATAAAGTTCTTATCAAGAAAAAGACAAAGCAAAAGTCGTCTCAGGCAAAAGTCAATCCGAACCTGCCCGATATTATGGGGCAACCCAAACCCTTAAGAAGCCTTTCAGTGCCAAATACTACCAATGAAAGCCAAATACAGGAACAAGAGATAAATCGCTATAATTTTGAGATTGAATGTAACGAAAATGAAAACGTTGGTATTCAAATTCTGCAGGAAGATCTGGATGAAGTTTTCAGTAATATACCTGATTTTGAAGAAGAGGAAGAAGAATGGAACAGATATGGAATATCCGGTGGGGATAACGGTTTTGCCCAAGGGGTTACCTTTGAAGAACTAAGCTCCGTGGGGATGATGCTGCAAAAAGAAAAATTGGAGCCATCTCAAAAAGAAACAGCAGTTGACATAGTTCAGAAAATACAAGGAACAGAATTATTCAGCCTACTGGAAAATTCCATAGAGGGTGCCTCCCGTAAAATAGCAGAGCTGTTGGACGGGAGCATTCCTTCTGAATCAGAAATTAATTCTATTACTTTGCAGGGAAATGATTTGAGTAATTTTGATATTGGTAAATTTGTTTGAACTCTTGATTTTTAAGCTTTTAGCATTGTTTAAATTCCTTTTAAGCCCAACTCTTTTAAAAAAGAATTATGTTTATCAGTAGCAATTTTAATACTTTTATTTATTTCATCTATATTTTTATTTACTTCTGTTAAGTCTATTTGTATTTCATCTTCGGAAGTGGAAACATATCTAGAAATGTTAAGATTGAAATTGTTTTTTTCAATTTCTTCTAAAGAAACTTTACGAGAATATCGCTCTTCATCTTTACGATATTTATAGGTTTCTACAATTTTTTCAATATGTTCTGGTAATAGGTTATTTTGGCGTTTTCCTTTCTCAAAATAGTCACTTGCATTGATAACTAATACATCATCATGCTTTTTGCATTTTTTCAAAACAATAATAGATACTGGAATACCTGTAGAGTAAAATAAATTACTAGGCAATCCTATAATGGCATCAATATTATTGTCTTTTAAAAGCTTAGTTCTAATACGCTCTTCTGCACCACTTCTAAAAAGAACACCGTGGGGCAAAATGATTGCCATCGTACCTTCTTTACCTAAGTAATGAAAACCATGTAATAAAAATGCAAAATCAGCAGCGGATTTGGGTGCTAAACCATAATTCTTAAAACGAAAATCATCAGCGATAGTTTCTGATGCATCCCATTTCAAACTAAACGGAGGATTAGCAACGATTGCATCAAATTGCATTTTTTTAGCTGGATTCATTTCATTTAAAATATCCCAATCATTAGTTAATGTATCACCATGGTGAATTTCAAATTCAGTATCTTTTACTCCATGCAAAAGCATGTTCATACGTGCTAAGTTGTAAGTTGTAATATTCTTTTCCTGACCGTATATTTTATTAATTGTTCCTCCTTCATCGTTTAGCTTTTTTCGGACATTTAAAAGTAATGACCCTGACCCGGAAGCAAAATCAAGCACCTTATCTAGTTTTTTCTTTTTTCCTAAAGTTGGATCTTGTGCGTCCAAAGTTACAATTTCAGATAATATGTCAGACAAACGCTGTGGGGTATAAAATTCGCCTGCTTTTTTTCCGGAACCTGCGGCAAACTGACCTATCAGATACTCATAGGCATCTCCTAATATGTCCGAATCTGTAGAAAACTTGGAAATTCCCTCTGCGATTTTGGTAATAATGGTTGAAAGCTTCTTATTACGCTCTGTATAATTTTTACCAAGCTTTTCAGAATTCAGATTGATCTCTGAGAATAATCCTGAAAAATTACCCTCAAAAGACTCGTTCTCAATATAGTCAAAACCATTATGTAAGGTTTCTAAAAGATCTTTGTTTTGTGTTCTTGCTAATTCATATATACTTTCCCATAAAAATTTAGGTTCAATTACATAATGTACCTTACGGCGCATTTGTTTCTCAAAAGCCGTGACATCCTCAGGATTTTCGTTATACCATACCTCTAAAGGTGTAGATGCACCTATTTTTTTTAATATATCACTAGGTGTTTCAGGATAATCAGAACCCAATTCCTTTTGAACTGCTTTTTCGTAGTTATCTGATATATATCGTAAAAATAAAAACGAAAGCATATAATCACGAAAATCATCCGCATTCATAGCTCCTCTTAAATCATCTGCTATATTCCAAAGGGTTTTTCCTAGTTCAGTTTGTTCTTTTTGAGTCATTGTTTTTTATTTAGTGGCTTCTACTTCTGTTACAACAGTCTGTTCTACCAATAATTCTGGTATTTCAAATTTATATTTATCTAAAAAAGCATTCAAAATATTAATGAATAAACTTTTTGTATCTTCTCCCATTTCTTGCGGTTCATAAATAGAATATTTTCCATGACTCAATAAATTCAATGCTCTAGCATAAAGTATTTCATCTTCAATTCCATGTATACATTTAGAGAAATCATCATATCCAAAAAAAGTAGCTGTTTTTTCCAAAATACTTCTTAGCATATTAAAATGATAGGTTCGGATTTTATTGTTCTCCATTACCTGTTTTAATTCAGTTAAAATTGCAACATGATGAAAAAAAGGAGTATCGTCTGTCGACCTCAGTGTATATTCTTCAGTTCCATTTTTATGCAAAAAGTGCTTAGCTGTTTTGTGCGTTCGGAATTCATTTGATACTACATTGAAAAATAAAGCGTGATGAGAAGATATAACCACTTTTACAACATCTTTTCCTTTTTTGAGTAATTGAGCCAAATCACTAGCAACTGCAATGGCATTATTATCATCTAAAGATGAAATCGGATCGTCAATATAAATGTATTTAACCCAATTATATGATTCTGCACCTTCTATTACCAATTCGCATAGTGATAAGAACAAACACCAAATGAAAATATTTTCTTCGCCTCGTGATACTTTTATATGGGTTTGTTCGCCTTTAGAAAAAGTAACTGTCCAGTTGTCATAATCTATTTTAAAATCAAAATCCGCATAACGTTCAAGATAAGCAAAAATCTTTTCTTCCAATGCTAATTCTCTAAGACCATTGAAAAACTTTGATTTGGCATTGATTTTTAAGATTCTTTCTGTGTCATTATCTAAATCATTATCCCAATAGAACAAGTCTTCAGTGTAAGCATTAAAGTACAAGGTATCAGGTCCAGTACTTTTCTTCTTGGTTTTACCATATTCTTTAAAATCCATAGAAAGACGTGTTTTTCCAGTACCATTATAGGCATACAATAACACAAAACTTTGATTATTTAAATCATCACGTAATCGAACAACTAATTCCCTGAAGGATTTATAGCGCTGTATTTTACTCATTTTTATCCTTGTATTTTAGGAAATAGACCCTGCATTAATCCTTTTTTATGCAATTTTAATTGCTCTATCTTATTTAAAAGTTCCACTATTAACATATCAACCGCAGAAAGACAATTTGCTATTTTTTGTTGCTCTTTAAATTTGGGAATCTGTAAGTTTAATGTTTTAAGTTGATGTGGATAAAGATGTACAATAGCATTTCCTTGAGCCATCCTCGCAATTTCATATTTCATTGCATTATTAAGGTAATAAGACAAAAAGACTCCATTGTTTGTTGAACGAATTATATTTAAGTCACCACCTAATGCAATATTATCATTTAAAACACAAGAGGCAGTTGCGATATCCAACTGTGTTTCTCCAGAAGCAGGTATTATAACATCATTTGCTTTGCTAAAAAGTAGGCTTTTTACAGGTAAGTCTGTATATGAAACAACTTTGTCAATTGTTTCTTTATAAGTTGTATAAAGTTCACCATATCTTATACATGGTGTTTTTCCATCTACTACAATATCCGCTTTTGAGATACCCTTGCCTTTTAAAAAAGTGGCAATACTATCAAAATTCTTCTCCTCCCAATTTCCATCATTCTCAAATTCAGGAAAACGATAGTTAGGCCTAGTTTTACCTTGTTTAGGAAAAAGGTTTTGCATCAAACCTTTTTTATGATTTTGGATTGCTTTTAATTTTTCTTGGTAGCCTGTGATTACTTCATCTAAAGAAGACAAGCAATCAGCAATTTTTTGTTGTTCTTTTGTGCTAGGGGGAAGATGAAATTTATAGTTTAAAAGGTTTTTTCCATTGATAGAATTAATTGTTGCACCTAAATCCGCATGCACTTGCTTATAATATAAATCAGATTGAAATAATTGATAGGCAAAGTTAAAATTTTTTGTTCTAAAAACAGTCATAAAGGCACCGTGTGTGGCATTATAAAGCTCTTTTTGAATTAGAGCATTTTTTCCAATTAATGATTTAGAACCATTACGTACACAAATTAAGATATCACCTGGTTTAGAAATATTTTCTTCATTGACTTCCAAAGTAACATACACATTGTCATCAAAAACAATTCTACTATTTTTAATGTTTGATGATCTTAATACTAATGTTCCCTTATCGCTAACATCATTTGGAGAATAAGTTAATCCATTAATTAGATTTCCAATTTGCGATAATTTCTTCTCTTTCCACTCTCCATCTTTTTTAAAATCTGGAAAACGTATTTGGGGTATATTATTCATAATGTAATCCAGATATTTCTCGCCCTTGGGCTAATTTGTTTAAGTAAGGAACTAAGTCTTCCATTAATGCTAATTCTTTTTGGGCTCGAACTTTCCAATTCAAACCTAATGGAGCAAGAAAATCAGTTAATTTCTCTCCATCAAAAACCATTCTATCCATAATTTTTGCTACAAATACTTGCAGCGATTCGTAATTTACACCGTGCTTCTCCGCTATTCTTGCCAAGTCCTTACTGTTCTTTTCTTTTTTAAATAGTTCGTAGCCTTCTCGTATATTATTTTCTTCGAGAGGTTTATCCATATCCAAACTATTGATATAGGCAATAATATCTTCCCGCTCATCCATTAGGTTGGCATTAGATGTTAAAAGGCTTATTAGTTGTTGTTTTGTTACTTTTTGTTTTGATGGTTTCTTTTGTGTCATCTCGGCAATCAATCCCATAATATAATCGTAATCTATAATAGTAGAAGCAAAAAGGACTAACTCAAAATCTAACTGTTCTATATTTGGTTCAACGGCTTCATCGCTTTTTTTATCCGCTTTATCTTGCTTGGTTTTTAAGCGTTGAGCAGTTTCTATGTACATACTGCGGAAAGAACGCAAATCATCTTCGTGCAATAATTGATTAATTTTACCAGTCTGTTGTTCAGTTAAATCTGTATACTGGTCTAATTGCGTTTTTAACCTTTGTATTTCTTTAAACTTATTAATGAACTCTGCTCTTGCAGCATCGCCTTTAAGGTTGTTTACTTCTTCTGGCACACACTTCAAACCAAAAGAACGCATCATTTGGTTCAAGTTCTCTAATGCTTCTTCATATCGCTCAATTACTTTTGGGGCAGGATCTACCAACCATATCTCTCTAGATCTACCTGTATCCTCACCAGAAAACAAAGCAATTGCTTCGTTTACAGAATCTCTTTGTTGTCTAAAATCCAAAATACTTCCATGAGGTTTGGTATCATTCAAAACTCTGTTTGTTCTAGAAAATGCTTGTATCAAACCGTGGTACTTTAGGTTTTTATCCACGTACAAGGTATTTAGATACTTAGAGTCAAAGCCCGTTAAAAGCATATCCACGACAATCACAATATCTATTTTGTTATGATGCGGATAATCAGTATTACTATATTTTTGATTCTTTATTCTTGATTGTATATCTTGATAATACAAATCAAATTCGTTAATACCATGATTGGTTTCATATTGCTTATTGTAGTTGGTAATAATTTCTATTAAAGCTTTCTTTTTACCTTCCGGATCTACTTTGTTATCTTCCCTTTCTTGCAGTAGGTCATTTTGCAATTGCTTAATGTCCGCTACGTTTTTGTTATTACCATCTCCATCTTTAGCTACTGCTTGGGCTGGCGGGGAAAATACGCAAGCAATATTTATTACTCGATAATCTTCGTCTGATTCCAGCTTTTGCTTTTGTAATTTATTAAACAAACGGTAGTAAGCAATAGCGTGATTGATAGAGCCAGTTGCAAAAATTGCATTGAAACGTTTCTGATCAGTCACTGCATCGTGTTTCTGAAGAATAGCTTCAACAATGGCTTTTTGTTTTTGACTTTCTGATAAATTTGCTGCATCTGCACCATCTGTCTTAAAATAATCTACATGAAATTTTAAAACATTTTTATCTTCAATGGCATGCGTAATGGTGTAGGAATGTAGTTGCTTTTCAAAAATATCATTGGTTGTCTTATAGCAGCCAGATTCGTTCTCTCTAATAGTATAAGATGCATTTTCGTCAAAAATTGGAGTACCTGTAAAACCAAAAAGCTGTGCATTTGGAAAAAAGTCCTTAATCGCTTGATGGTTTTCTCCAAATTGGGAACGGTGACATTCGTCAAAAATGAATACCACACGTTTATCTCTTAAAGGTTGTAAACGTTCTTTGTAATTGTTCTTACTTTCTGCATCCAATGCTAAACCTAATTTTTGAATAGTAGTAACAATAACCTTATCCGAATAATCACTAGACAACAAACGTCTTACTAATGATTCGGTGTTGGTATTTTCTTCAACGCTACCTTCCTGAAATTTATTAAATTCCTCACGTGTTTGTCTATCTAGGTCTTTTCTATCCACTACAAAAAGACATTTCTCAATATTTGGATTATCTTTTAATAAAGTAGAGGCTTTAAATGAAGTTAACGTTTTTCCAGAACCAGTTGTATGCCATATATAACCATTACCACGATTCTGTTCTATACAATCTACTATAGCTTGTACTGCATAAATTTGATATGGACGCATAACCAACATTTTCTGTTCGCTTTCTACCAATACCATGTAACGACTGATCATCTCGCCTAATGTGCATTTAGAAAGAAACTTGTCTGAGAAATCAAATAGGTTGTCGATTTTTTTGTTATCTATATCAGCCAATTTATAAATAGGTAAAAACTGTTCCTCAGCATTAAAACTAAAATGCTGGTTTTTATTATTAGCAAAATAATACGTATTGCTGCGGTTACTAACGATAAACAATTGCATGAAGCAGAGTAATGAATTGTTGTAACCGTTCCCTGCATCATTTTTATAATCGACGATTTGCTGCATGGCACGCCTTGGACTAATATGTAAAGACTTTAGTTCTAATTGTACAACGGGAATACCATTGATTAATATGATAACATCGTAACGTTGGTTACTATTTTCAGTATTAATCTTTAACTGATTAATAACTTCAAACTCATTTCTACACCAGTCTTTAATATTAACTAAAGTATATTGTAATGGCGTACCATCTTCACGGATGAAAGTGTTTTTTTCTCTTAAAGTTTTGGATGCAGCAAATACGTCAGCCGTAATTATTTCATCACGTAAACGATTAAATTCAGTTTCTGATAGATGTACCCTATTGAGTTCGTTAAATTTTTGTCTGAAATTAAGTTCCAAACTTTTACGATCAATAATATCAGGACGATAAGTATATTTTAAATCTTGAAGTTTAGCTATTAAGCTGTCTTCTATATTATTCTCTTTAGTCATTAGCCTCTCTGTTATACATGGGATTCTAGCCTTCAAAGATACTCAAAAAAGCTTCCCTGTCTTTAAGGTTATAACTCAACAAGTAGATTTATTTCTGATTTTCTCTGACTCAAATAAATCAATCAATAGCATTTACTGTTTAAACTACCACTGCCAGACAAGTAATTCCTCTCACTGCCACTTTGTTAGACTCCATTGATTTTCGAAACATCTTTGTCCCGAAAGCTCGCAAGATGTGAGCAAATAATAACAACTAAAGTTTCTTAATTATGGAAAAACAAAGAAAAAAAGTACTTGTGGCAGCAATGTCAATGCTGACATGTTTCAGTGTAGCGGCCCAGGGAAACGGTACGGCGGGCATCAACGAAGCAACCCAAATGGTAACTTCTTATTTCGATCCCGCCACACAGCTCATCTACGCCATCGGTGCCGTGGTTGGTCTGATCGGCGGAGTAAAAGTGTACAACAAATTCAGCAGCGGAGATCCCGATACGAGCAAAACCGCCGCAAGCTGGTTTGGGGCCTGTATCTTCTTGATTGTAGCGGCTACCATTCTGCGTTCCTTCTTCCTTTAAAACTGATATATGAACAATTACAATATCAACAAAGGCATCGGAAGAACGGTCGAGTTTAAAGGTTTGAAAGCACAATACCTGTTCATCTTCGCAGGCGGACTTTTAGGGACACTTATCCTGGTCATGATACTTTATATGGCTGGGGTCAATTCTTATATCTGTTTGTTTCTGGGAGCTGGCGGTGCTTCACTAATCGTATTGCAGACCTTTTCCCTGAACAAAAAGTATGGAGAACACGGACTCATGAAAGTGGGCGCGAAAAAAAGACATCCCCGCTACATCATTTGCCGCAAGCCTGTACATCGCTACCTAAGAATCACTTCTAAACCCGATGTCTTATGAGAAACACAGCTAAGACAACAACGCTGGAAAGTAAATTTCCACTCTTGGCAGTAGAGAACAATTGTATCCTGTCAAAAGATGCGGATATCACGGCCTGCTTTGAGGTTCGTTTGCCGGAACTCTTTACAGTTGCATCTGCGGAATATGAAGCCATTCATTCCGCCTGGCACAAGGCTATCAAGACTTTGCCTGATTTTACGGTAATCCATAAACAGGATTGGTACATCAAGGAAAACTACGCCCCTGATCTGGCAAAGGATGACGAGAGTTTTTTGGCGAAATCCTATCAGCGTCATTTTAATGAGCGTCCGTTCCTGAATCATTACTGCTACCTGTTCCTTACCAAGACCACTAAGGAAAGAATGCGCATGCAGAGCAATTTCTCTTCGCTATGCAAAGGTTCATTCATACCAAAGGAAATCAGGGACAATGAAGCGATCCATCGTTTTATGGAAGCCGTCGCACAGTTTGAGCGTATCATTAACGACAGCGGACTTATCAGACTGAACCGCCTTAGTGAAGAAGACATTGTAGGCGAAGAAGGAAAACAGGGATTACTGGAACAATACCTAACGCTTTCGAGGGAAGCCGCGACACCGATGCAGGATATTGTACTGGGCGCTGAAGAGGTTCGTATCGGAAACAAAAGGCTGTGCCTGCATACCTTGTCCGATACAGATGACCTGCCGGGAACCGTTTCGGCAGATACCCGTTATGAAAAACTTTCTACAGACCGAAGCGATTGCCGTTTGTCATTTGCTGCACCTGTTGGACTCTTGCTGAATTGCAATCACATTTACAACCAATACCTGTTTTTGGATAACAGCGAAGAGAGCCTTCAGAAGTTTGAGAAATCAGCGAGAAATATGCACTCTTTAGCTCGTTACAGCCGTGCCAACCAGATCAACAAAGAGTGGATAGAAAAATACCTGAACGAAGCACATTCATTCGGTCTTTCTTCCATCAGGGCACACTTCAACATTATGGCATGGTCGGATGATCCGGGGGAACTCAAACAGCTAAAGAACGATTGCGGTAGTGCATTGGCGCTAATGGAATGCAAGCCACGACACAATACTACCGATACCGCTACGCTGTATTGGGCAGGAATGCCGGGCAATGCCGGAGATTTTCCAAGCGAAGAAAGTTTTTACACCTTCATAGAACCTGCTTTGTGCTTCTTCACAGAAGAAACGAATTACCACAATTCGCTATCACCGTTCGGCATCAAGATGGCAGACAGGCTCACAGGTAAACCCATCCATCTTGATATTTCTGATTTGCCGATGAAAAAAGGAATTATTACCAACCGGAACAAATTTATTTTGGGTCCATCAGGAAGCGGTAAATCTTTTTTCACCAACCATATGGTAAGGCAATATTACGAGCAGGGCGCACACGTGTTGCTGGTCGATACCGGTAATTCCTATCAGGGATTATGTGAACTCATTAAAGGAAAAACCAAAGGCGAAGATGGCGTGTATTTTACTTATACAGAAGACAATCCCATTGCTTTTAATCCTTTCTATACCGATGATGGCGTGTTCGGCATTGAGAAGCGTGAAAGTGTCAAGACTTTGATACTGACACTCTGGAAACGTGATGATGAGCCGCCTACAAGATCTGAAGAAGTGGCATTGTCCAATGCCGTCAGCGGCTATATCGAACGCATCAAGCACAATGAGGCATATCCTTCATTCAATGGATTTTACGAATATGTGAAGGGTGATTACCGCAAGGTGCTGGAAGGAAAACAGGTCAGGGAAAAAGACTTTGATATCGCCAATTTCCTTAATGTTTTGGAACCGTACTACAAAGGAGGCGAATACGACTATCTGCTCAATTCCAATAAGCAGTTAGACCTGCTTTCCAAACGCTTCATCGTTTTTGAGATTGATGCCATTAAAGATCATAAAATCCTCTTTCCAATCGTGACCATCATTATTATGGAAGTCTTTATCAATAAGATGAGAAGGCTCAAAGGTATCCGTAAGTTGATACTGATTGAAGAGGCTTGGAAAGCCATCGCCAAGGAAGGAATGGCAAATTACATAAAGTATCTTTTCAAGACTGTCCGTAAATTTTTTGGGGAAGCTATCGTAGTCACCCAGGAAGTGGATGACATCATCCAGTCACCCATTGTAAAAGAAAGTATCATCAATAATAGTGACTGTAAGATCCTGCTTGACCAGCGCAAGTACATGAACAAGTTTGATGATATACAAGCAATGCTTGGTCTGACTGATAAGGAAAAAGCACAGGTACTTTCCATCAATATGAACAACGATTCCTCACGGTTCTACAAGGAAGTATGGATTGGACTTGGCGGAACACACTCTGCGGTATATGCTACAGAAGTTTCCGGTGAGGAATATCTCGCCTATACCACCGAAGAAACCGAAAAACTGGAAGTAATGCAGCTTGCGGCAGAACTGGACGGCAATGTAGAACTCGCCATCAAGCACATCGCCATGAGGCGACGCTCGAAAGAAAATCAACAATGATTACTAATTTAAAAATAGAAGAACAATGAAAAAAATATTATTTATGGTGTATACGGCGCTTATCCTTGCCGGTGCACCGTCCGTAAAAGCTCAATTTGTAGTAACCGATCCGGCCAATTTGGCATCGGGTATTCTCAACAGTGCCAATGAAATAGTACAGACCTCTAACACGGTGTCCAATGTCGTAAAAAATTTCAAGGAAGTAGAAAAAGTGTACAAACAAGGGAAAGAATACTACGATAAACTCCAGGCGGTAAACAATCTGGTCAAAGATGCACGCAAAGTACAGCAGACTGTACTGCTGGTAGGTGATGTATCGGAAATGTATGTAAAGAATTTTGGCAAAATGATGAATGACCCCAATTTTTCTGCCCAGGAATTGGCAGCTATTGCCAATGGCTATTCGGCTCTTCTGGGTGAGAGTACCGAGCTGCTAAAAGAACTCAAACAGATTGTAAATTCCTCCAGCCTGTCCCTGAATGACAAAGAGCGTATGGATATTATTGATCGTGTGTATAAAGAAGTCAAAGAATACCACAGCCTTGTGCGCTACTATACCAATAAGAATATTTCGGTAAGCATTCTAAGGGCAAAGAAGCAGAACAATACCAAAAGAGTGCTTGAACTCTATGGAACTTCAAATCAAAAATATTGGTAAGCCATGGAATTTAATAACCTTCACCATGTTCTTCGCTCCTTGTATGATGAGATGCTCCCGCTGTCCGCCGATATGGCGGCAGTGGCCAAAGGCCTTGCCGGGCTGGGTGCTTTATTCTATGTGGCACTAAAGGTTTGGCAGGCTCTCAGCCGGGCCGAACCAATCGATGTGTTTCCGCTTCTGCGTCCGTTTGCCTTGGGACTGTGTATTATGTTTTTCCCGACAATGGTATTGGGAAGTATCAATTCAGTTTTAAGCCCTGTGGTTACAGGAACCCACTCCATTCTCGAAGATCAGGTACTTGACCTGAACGAGTTACAGTCAAAAAAAGACCAACTCGACCACGAAGCAATGATCCGTAATCCGGAAACTGCTTATATGGTGTCGAATGAAGAGTTTGACAAAAAACTCGATGAATTGGGCTGGTCGCCCGCCGATGTAGGCACAATGGCAGGAATGTATATGGACAGAGAAGCTTATAAGATAGAGAAAGCCATAAAGGAATGGTTTCGCAATCTGCTGGAAATACTCTTTCAGGCCGCGGCACTTGTCATTGACACTATTCGGACCTTTTTTCTGATTGTCCTTTCCATACTCGGACCAATAGCCTTTGCCATATCAGTCTGGGACGGATTTCAGTCTACACTCACACAGTGGCTTTCCCGATACGTTAGTGTGTATTTATGGCTTCCGGTAGCAGATTTGTTCAGTTCTATGCTAGCTAAAATACAATCCCTGATTATTGAGAGGGACATTGAAATGCTTGCCGATCCGACATTCATCCCTGATACTTCAAACACCGTTTATATAATCTTTATGATTATAGGTATCGTGGGCTACTTCACCATTCCGACGGTAACAGGCTGGATTATTCAGGCAGGAGGAGCAAACAACTTTGCCCGTAATGTTAACCAAACGGCGATGAAAAGCGGAAATATTGCTGGAGCCGGAACGGGTTCCGCAGTAGGAAATATCGGTGGCAGGCTGATAAACAAACAAAAATAATTAATCACAGAAGAAAATGGAATTTAAAACGCTAAGAAATATCGAAAATAGTTTCAGCCAGATACGCTTGTATGCCATTGTGTTTGCCGTGCTCTGCACAGGCATTGCAGGATATGCCGTATGGCATTCCTACCGTTTTGCAGAACAGCAGCGGCAGAAAATCTATGTCCTGGACAATGGGAAATCACTGATGCTGGCACTTGCGCAGGATGCATCGATCAACCGTCCGGTAGAAGCACGGGAACACGTCAGACGTTTTCACGAACTGTTTTTTACGCTCGCCCCCGACAAAAATGCCATTGAGAGCAATATGAAAAGGGCTTTCAATCTTGCTGATAAAAGTGCCTTTGATTATTATAAGGACCTTTCGGAAAAAGGGTATTACAACCGTATTATATCGGGTAATGTGCAGCAGCGCATCGAAATAGATAGTGTGTCCTGTAACTTCGAGACCTATCCCTATACCGCCCGTACCTATGCCAAACAGTTTATCATCCGTTCGAGCAATGTGACAAAACGCAGCCTTATTAGTTCCTGTTATCTCGTAAACTCCGTTCGTTCAGACAACAATCCACAAGGTTTTAATATTGAAAAGTTTGCAGTACTAGAAAACAAGGATATAGAGATCATCGAACGCTAAAAATCAAGATTATGAAACAGTTACTCGATTTAGACACATTCACAAAAGCCATAATCGATAAGGGTTACGATGGCTACTTCCAAACACAAGCCTCCTATGGAGACAAAATAAAAGACAGCATCAGCAGGTTTTTGGAAGCTTGTGATAAAGGAATGGATAAACCAAGGCTACACAACATCCTTATGCTGAAAACTTACCTGCAATGGAATGGTGAGGATAAGCCAAAGGTTGAGTGTTATATGTGGGTAAAGCATGAAGACGGTCTTTTCGATGTAGAAAAAATGAATATTGAAAGAACCGACCAGTATGGACATTCACTGAAAAAATCTGAACTGACAAATCTTACAATGAGGTTAGTTCCTACACTGGAAGAAGCTATTGACCAAGTGTCCGAAAAACTTAATGAACAGCTTTCTTCCCAAAAAAGAGGATTTAGAATGTAACAGCTTAAAAAATGAGAAGTATGAAAAAATTAAGAGCAAATATGGACAATTGGTTTCATAGGCTGGATGAACGATGGCGGGCATTACCCATTAGGATACAGCATAAATACATGATGTACTTTTTCGCCGCTTACCTAATTCTCACAGCAGGAGTACTATTTAAAGTATGGTATGATGCCGGAAAGCCAGATAAAAATATGGTCATTGGGCAAATTGAAAACCCTGTACTGAAAAAGAAAGAAATTCCTGCAGTCTTGCAGGACACATTATCAACAATTTTAAAAAATAGGATTTATGAAAGAAAATGAGAACAAAAAGACGGTTGTTCGGGTTACGGAAGGAAACCCGGCGACAACCCCTGAGGTACTGCAAGACAGTACGCAGAATAAAGCCGATAAATTGAAAAAGCCATTAATATTTTGCTTGATGGGTATTGTTTTCGTTGGTTGTATGTACCTCATCTTTAAACCGTCAGAAGACAAGAAGGAAATTGAGAACATCGGTATTAACGATGTGGTTCCCGAGGCTACCGAAGCTGGAATGCAGGCAGATAAGCAAAAGGCTTATGAACAGGAAATGCTGGAACAGAAGGATGCAGAAAAACGCAGTGCACTGACGACACTTTCTGATTATTGGAATACCGATAACACAGAAGACACAGCAGATCAGTCGATTGATGAGCAGGAGAACTATGATACTAAAAAATCTGGTGAAGACAGCAATCCGACATTTAACAGCTACCGGAGCGCACAAGCTGCATTAGGTTCTTTTTATCAGGATGACAATCGTGAAACGATGGAACTCCGCAGGCAATTGGACGATTTGAAAGAACAGCTGGCAGAAAAGGATATGCCTAAAACGGCAACCGTAGACGACCAATTGGAATTGATGGAAAAGTCCTATCAGATGGCGGCGAAGTATCTTCCGACAGGTGCCAATTCACCGGAAGTTGTGCCTGCCAAGGATGAAGCTGCATCTCCAAAGATCTCCACGCAAAAAGAAGATTTTGTATCGTTCACTTCAGCCAAAAAAAATATTGCATCGACCTTATACCGTGAGCCTTCAGACAGTACTTTTTTAGCCAATTGGAGCGAAACAAGAAACAGAGGATTTTATACAGCAGGTTCTACCCAGCAATTGGTACAGCCCAAAAACAGTATAAAAGCCTGCGTAGACGAAACGCAAACAGTTATTGGCGAGACAGGAGTTCGATTACGTCTGCTTGAAACTGCCCAAACGCCCAGTCGTACTATTCCAAAAGGGACTATTGTGACGGCGAATGCTAAATACCAGAGTGGTCGTTTACAGCTAAAAGTAACCTCTGTTGAATTGGATGGCAATATCATTCCCGTTGAGATTTCCATTTACGATCTGGACGGACAGCAGGGCTTGCATGTTCCGTACTCTCCCGAAATGAATGCCCTTACAGAAATGGCCGGCAATATGAGCCAGCAGTCAGGAACAAGCCTGATGCTTACACAATCTGCCGGACAGCAGGTTGCCGCTGACCTTAGCCGTGGTGTGGTACAGGGTATTTCAGGTTATTTCGCCAAAAAGGTTCGCACACCAAAAGTTACTATAAAGGCAGGACATCAGGTCTTCCTTGTTTCCAAGCAATAATGTTGAATTCAAATAAATAAAACAATGAAAAATATTTTTAAAACCTTTAGGGCATTAGCCATGACCATTGGCCTGGCCGTAAACTCTTTTGCACAGGATAGTGCAAAATCTAAAACTCCGCTTGCATTGGGCAAGATAGAACCTTACAAAATGGAAGTTACCTATGATAAAACTTCACATTTGATTTTCCCGACTGCCATCCGCTATGTAGACTTGGGTAGTGAGTACCTGATTGCCGGAAAAGCAGATGATGCAGAAAACGTATTGCGTGTAAAAGCATCGGTAAGGGAATTTGAGCCCGAAACGAACTTTTCGGTCATTACCAATGACGGACGTTTTTACAGCTTCAATGTGCATTACAGTTCCTTCCCGGAAGCAATAAGTTATGACCTGCTAACCATGCAGAAAACATTGGATAAAGCCAACGGAAACGATGTGCTTTTTGAAGAATTGGGCAGCAATTCTCCGTCATTGGCGGGTTTGCTTTTGGAAACCATTTACAAAAACGACAAGCGTATCGTAAAGCATATTGGGGCTAAAAGCTTTGGGATCCAATTTATACTGAAAGGAATTTACATCCACAACGGTAAATACTACTTTCATACGGAACTCGGAAACCGTACTAATGTGCCGTTTCAGATCGACTTTGTCAATTTCAAAGTTGTCGATAAAAAGGTAGCCAAGCGTACCGTAGTGCAGGAACGCCCAATGATACCGTTACGCATTTACAAGCCATTAGACGCAATTAGCGGAAAATCAACGGAGCATAATGTATTCCTTTTAGACCAGTTTACCATTGCCGATGACAAGGTACTGCAGATCGAAATTTTCGAGAAAAACGGTGGCAGGCATCAGGTACTTCAGGTGGAAAATTCGGATTTGATAAGAGCACGACTGATTAATGATATGCATCTGAAGTTTTAGTAATCCATATAAACAACAATATAAAATGAAAAAATATATCTATACCGTGATGCTCGTTTTGATAAGCATCACAATGGCAAAGGCACAAAGAATGCTGTCTAAACAAAAAGGACTGGAGGTAAATGTCGGAATTTTGTCCGATGATAAAATTGGCAATGATTACTTCATCAATATTGGAATGACCGTTAACGGAAAAAACGGCAATTATCAGATTTTGGCATTGGAATATACGCACCAATACTACGACTATAAAGACCTCCGAATACCTCAGGAAACCTACACCGCTGAGGGTGGTTATAGTTTGTTCCTTCTTGGTGATGCCCTCAAGAACGTTACCCTTAATGCAGCTATAACAGGTATAGCAGGCTACGAAAGTATCAACCGAGGCGATGATTTATTATATGATGGGGCGAAAATACTAAGCGAGGATAATTTCATCTACGGAGCTGGTGGGCGTTTGACTATTGAAAACTACCTGTCTGACCGATTAGTGATAATCCTTCAAGGCAGAACAAAAGTCCTATGGGGTACGGATCTGGAACAGTTCCGACCATCGGCAGGTGTGGGATTAAGGTTTAATTTTTAAAACAAAAACGATGACAGCATTTTTTAATAAGTTCAGAATAGGATTACTGCCGCTATGGCTTGCAGTCCTGATAAGCACTTTTATATTCTTGTCCTGTAATAAGGACGAACTGGAAATACAGAATGACTTCCCTTTTGAGGTAAAGGTGATGCCAGTACCTAAAGAAATTGTAAATGGAAATACCGTAGAAATAAGGTTAACAATTGAGCGGACAGGTAATTTTAACAATACGCAGTATTTCATTCGCTACTTTCAATTTGACGGTCAGGGTACGTTGCAGTATTACAATGAACCACCTTACCAGCCCAATGATTTATATGGGATACCAGCAGGGCAATTCAGGTTGTATTACACTTCAAATTCTACCGTTTCCCAGTCCTTTGAAGTATGGATTTCGGATAATTTTGGAAACGAAAAACAGTTGAGTTTTGAATTTAATAGCAGCGATTAGCAGTACCGTATTAATTTATGCCAGCAGTAAAATTTCATATTTTAAGCACAACCCGGATCCGATCTCCGGGTTGTTTTATTTACAGTCTGTTCTGGTATTCCGCAAGATAAACATTGTATTACTGCACAAACGTTACTATATTTGCCCAAAATATAGAAAAACTCTTATAGTGTTTTTGCTTAGGACTCGGTAACTGAAAACTGGTAATTTTTAAAGACTGCGAGACAAATAAGTAAGGACGCTCATGCCATTGGCGTGGGCGCTCGCTTATTCGTGGTCGGGTATACCAGTACCTCAGTTTCCGATAAGTGTAGTGGTCTGCGCCATATTTTTATAATGGTGTTCATGCCGCCTAAACTTAAGGAACATATTTGCGTTATCGGCAGGTAATTTGTAGGGGCCTTTTATTCAAATTATCAGTCATTATTTTCTATAATTTGTTCAACATTAAAAAGGAATAATGGAAAAAGAAAAACAGATTACTATTAGTATAATTGAGGACCATTCAGGGCTTCGGGTATCCCTTCAAAATTTTTTACAGTACAGTAATTTTAAAGTGGTGCTTGAAGCTGCCAATGGTCAGCTGGCTATAGAGAGTCTGCAGATGCTGGAAGTACTGCCGGACATTTGTATTTTGGATATTAACATGCCCGTTATGGATGGCTATCAAACCGCTAAGGAATTGGCAAAGAGATACCCCGGAATCAAGATATTGGTCTTCAGTAGTCTTGACAATAAGAGAAGTATAAGGGAAATGCTTAGTCTGGGCGTTAAGGGATATGTACTTAAAGGATCCGCTGCTGAAAAACTTAAAACAGCTGTAATCAAACTTCATCAAGGGGGATATTATTTTAGTGAGACAATAAGTCAAACTGCCGTAAGCTATTTAGCAGAAAACAGTAATTTGCACTAATACAGAATTACTCTTTGTAAATGTAATGTTCTGCACTATATGTAATTGTGACGGCACTTAATTATAATCTTACCAATAATGTTAACTAACCCGCTGATAGACCGCACTAATAGATTTTATATCGAAATATCCAAAAAAGTACTTTCTGAAAAGGAACATGATATACTCCAAAAGCTTTTGATAGAAAAAAAGACTCTTACCGAAGTAGGAGATAATTACGGGATCAATGGCGAGAGCGTCCGCAGGATGTACGAAAGAACTTTTGAAAAAGTGAAAAGTGTTACTGAGGTGCTTGCTGATATAGATTTCTATAAGGAAAAATTAGAGCAGCTAAAACATGATTTTGAATATGAGACAGGGCGGATTAAAAAAAGAAGAATTACACCTGATACTGACCTGAATAAATTGCTGTATGACAGCCATTTCCCTTTTAGCAAGAGAATGTATAATATAATCGAATCTTTAGGTATCAGTACCATAGGAGAACTTGCGGGTATCCCCCTGAAGGATTTCCAGTGTTTAAGGGGATTCAAAGGGAAGTGTAAAAATGAACTGATCGCATTTATTGAGTTTGAAAACATTGAACATCTTTTTAAAGGCTTTTCTGTCTGGAAAACAGTACCAATTAAATAGTGGCAACAATTTATAAAAGCTGTCCGAAATTGCGGTCTTCTTTTGCTTCTTTTCTTTGACCGCTAATGTGGAAAGAAAAGAAGTCAAAAATGTATTTTAGGGATGTGTGTCCCTAACAAAAAACACACAACCGCTTTGGTAAAATGTCAATAGAAGAAATACGGGAAGGTACATTTTACCAATGTGGATGTCCTGATTTTATGCAAAAAGACTGTCCCGACCATCGGAAGGGTCTGTCTTTTTGCCGCCGAAAATTGGTTTTCAGTCTACTTTTATGGGCTGTGAGCGAAAATCCTTCAGGTTGAGAAAAAAGCCCCTGTACTGGGTCATTCCGTTGCGAAACAAACTCCAAAGCAATGAGCATCCCATCTGCGCCAAAGAGGAGTTAATGAACAAGTCCTGTTTTTCCAATGCTTCGGACAAACTACAGCTTGGCGTATCGTCCTGTTCTTCGGACTGTTGGAGCAGTTCTGCAAATTCATCGGTCACCATTGGCAGGCTTGCCACCGTTTGGTATTTCTCTGAACTAGGTTGCTTTATCTCTGTTATAGTAGAAAGAAGTACCTGCCCTGTGTGCTGGCTGTTGCCAAAGTCAAGCCAATACTTTGGCGTATCGCTGTAATTTCTGCAGGTGCTGATATCTTTCAGAATTTCAGCCACCCCAAACCTTGCCTGCACGTTGTCCACACAAGTAATAGTAATAATTGCCTTTGCTTTTTCGGGCAGTCTGCCAAATTTGTCTTTTTCAAATTTTACCGTTTCGGCTTTCCAATTTGTCCCTGACCAGCGGTTGACACGATTGATTAAAGAAACGGATTTGTACAATCCTATTTCGCTCTGCGCAAAACGCTGTCTGCCTAAATTGGCACTCGTGATACTGTCATCATCCCAAAGGCGGACTTGTAGACCTGCGTGTCCGAGTTCAATTAAACTGTGGTTCATTTCCATTAGGGCGGTTAATACTTTTGAGCCTGTACCGCCTGCTCCGATAAGGTTTACGCTAATCGGATTGGTGGGATTAATCAAATAGTTGTCCATAAAATGGACTTTTGTTTTTTCGGTGTTCATCTCAGTAGATTTTTAAGTGTGTTATTATTGGGCTTTAATACTTCTTTCGGAAAGGATTTATCTATATCAATTAGGTCTTTCCAAAGGTTTACACAATTTCCTTTCATCGGATTGTAGTTTCCCAATAAATGACTGAAATAGCTGTTAAAAAAATAACTTTCCCAAGCGCAGATAAATTCCTCTACTGAAGCCGAATTTTGAATATCAACATTTACCGTTCCCATACATACACTGCCGTTTTCATAGATATTGAAAAAAGGGGCATAATACAATGGCGTTTTTTCTGTGGGTCTTCTCTCGCTAAGCAAAGCAAAAACAGAAAGGCTGTTTTTATTGGCAGACCAGACCATTGGCGGTACTTGAGCCTTGCCGTTAGGGATGCCCAAACCATTGACAAAATACATCTGCCTTTGCTGAGATTTGGTGTACCAAATCACTGTGCCTTTTTCACTCGGGTTGATATGCAAAATGCTTGTCGGCAAGATTCCCTTTGGCTTTAAAAAAGCTTTGCTTTTTTCTTCATCTGTATGTAAAGCCTTGGCTAATACACTGGCTTCCTTGACCGTAAGTGGGTGTGCATTTATCGGATTTCCGTATTTGTCCATATCAAAATGTTCTACATACATATCGCTTTGCATTCCTTTGGTTTCATAAAAGACCAATGCGGATTTCGGGATGTATAATGTTCCGAAATTCTCGGTTATATCGTTTAAATTGCTCATTTTGATTCAGTTTTATATTCATATATTAAACCGCATAAATCGTTCAATAGTGCAAACAGACGGTTCTCAAAATCAAGGTTTCCCGCTGTTATTTCACTTCCATCAAAGGATTTGCTGATGACGGGTTCTTCCATTGCTCCGTACTCATTAAATTCATTGTTGATACTGTCGGAAATGCTTTCGTAGAGCCAGCCTTTTGTATCGGCAATAAAGGAGATGTACTTTTGCATTCCGATAGTTTCATTATCAAAGTCATCATTATCGGGATCTTCTTCAGAAATGGGTGCATTTCGAAAAATGCCGGCTGTGGGATATTCCGTAAAAAGCGCAAAGGCATTGCACGCCATCTCCCTGCATTCCTGGTCAAAGGCATCAGGGCTTTTGAAGTTGTTTAAACGCTGTTCAAAAAGTAGTAAATTGATACGATTGAATAATTTCTGTTCTATCTTATCGCCAATCTGTTCGGCTTGCCTTAACTCACTTTTACAGCTTTCGGTTTCGTCCGTTTCATCGTCTTGTTCTACCCAGTCCGCCATCATTTCATACATCCCATACAAATAGGTGTTTTCCTGTCTGTAATACGGAATATCGGCTATATGGTACAGATAACTGCAAACCGAAATAAGTAACTGTGCTGTCTTTTTCCGCTTTGGGTCGTGGAGCATTTTAAAGAGCGGAACTATGGGAATATAATACAAGGTGGTTCTTGTATTGTATCGCTCCTCACTTATAAAAAAGGTTTTTCTGCTGTCCTGTACCAATTTAAAACCATCCCAATTGGTATGGGTACGTTTTAATTTGGTTTCCATATCCCACATCGCCAAAGCCAAATTATAGGGATAACTGTAAAACTGTGTCTGCATTGGTTCAATATCATAATGCTTTGCAAGTTTGTAAAGGGACTTGTAAAAATCCGTCTGCATTTTTGCCGTTTTCTTACAAGCTTGTACAGATTGCCCCGTTTTCAGTTTGGGCAGAAAACTGCACTTTAGAAAACCATTGGCAACATGGCTGTCGGTACGGATTTCTGTTTGTCTTTGCGCACCTCGTTTGCATCTTTGGGTCTCTGCATCCAATTGGCGAACCCGCTGAGCTGTCGGTGCAACTGCTGTTGTCGTTTCTGCTTGGGCAGTATGATAACTCCCGATATGATGTTGTGTTGCATAATTCATCATTTTACTATTTTTGTTTAACCTTTCGTACCCATTACACTTTCAAATTTGTACTCTACGGCATCGTCTTTTATCTGCGGTGCAGATACTTTTGCCGTTGTCAAAATCGGGTACGTACTGGCGTAAAAATTCATTACGGCTTCCAAGTTCCAACGTGGTTCGGGGTCTGTCAGTCTGATGTCCTGTCCTTTGTCTCTGATTATAAACACTCGTTCTAATTGCGTTGCTAATAACATAGTTTCTGATTTTAGTGTTAATACTCCTGCTGATTCTGGTTCTCGTTTTTCAATTCCATTTCCTGTTGTGTGTCCTTTGCTGAGTAATCGGGATACAGTCCCTCTATAGACGGTTCGGCTTTTGCTTCTTCCATTCCCCCGAAAAGGCTTGGTGCAGAAAACTTGTCAGACAATGCTGTTTTACGTCTGCGTATCTCATCAGCCTTGTCGGGAAACTCTGCCATCTCGGGAACTTTCATCCATGCTTCACGGAATCTGCCTTCTTTTTCAAGTTCGTCCGCCTTTGCCATTGCTTCCTTAAACTTCTTGTCTTTACCTTCCTGTTCTTTCTTATATCTGTCTGCTTTTTCTTTCTCCATTGCGGATTGCTTTTTGGCTTCTTCCACTTGCTTCATAAAGCCTTCCATATCTACCATCAAACCTGATGCAGTCTGCATAGGCGTGGTTATCTTCTCAAAAAAACCGTTGTCAAGTTCTTCGGCTGTTCCCCGAAGATTAAGGGGCGGTATGATATTCTTTGCAGTATCTGCGCACCCATCATTTTGGAGCATTATCGATACTATAATTTTATTTTCTGTCCCCTTTGCTATTGTCAGTTGTAGATTACCTGTAAAATTCAACTGTGCTATCTGATTGAAAAAATTTGTGTTCATCGTTGTAATATTTTAAAGTGTTGTTTAATCATTTTTTTAAGACTATCTGCGGTCAACGAATGACTCAATTTTTAATCCTGCCTTTCTGTTTTCCCAATAAACATATTCAAGGGCTCTTTTCTTGATTCTGAACTTTGCACCGTTTACGTTCCAACGCACCTTTATCCTGCGGATAGTTGATGGTGTCCTGAATGCATCATAGGTAATTCCTGTAATTTCTTTTTCTTTTTCCATCTTAACAACCTTGATATATACTCCCTTTTGCTCTACATGGGGATAGTCTGTAGACAGTAATAGATTATTGTTTCTTTCAAAGATTTCAAAGCGTACAAAATCTTTGTCATTCAATATAATACTGAACAGTTCTAATAAATTGAAATTCCAATTTAACAGTAGGCGTTCCTCGTAATTTTTGTATGTTATAATTCCAATATTCATAGCTCTTGTTTTTATAGGCTACCACCATTTAAGGCAGTAGCCTTGTGATTATTTCAATTAAGATGCAGGATTTCAGCACCGTCCGTTGCAAATGAGGTGCATAATTCAAAAGCCTTTTGGGACTTTAGTTGTGCAGTACCCCCCAATACAATACTCTGTAGTTTGGCTTCGTTATTTTTGTAACTGCGTACATTCTGATAGTAGCCAGTCACAGCGTTGTATGCGCCAAACAAAGTGCCTTTTGTGGTCTCCATCTGTTGTGTTTCGCTTATCATCGCATAGGAAAAAGCATCATCAACGGTATTTTTGAACACGGTAGAAATTTCATCTTCCGCACCTTTTTTGATAAGGTCGAGGGTCTCCTTGTTCGGGCATAGTGCCAATTCAATAAGCTTTCTTATCTCTCGGTCTGTTATCTTTACCTTTGCCCACTCATTAAAAATGCCCTCTAATTGACTGCTAAGTGTGTTTGCCAAGCCCATAATCTTGTGGGCATTCTCGATACGCTGTTTAGCCCCCGAAGTATGTTTGATACGCACTACATTGGTCATAGAACGTAGTGAAGCATTAAGGGTGTTCTGACAGACAATTCGGATAGGTGTAAATGCAGCTGTGATACTTCCACTGCCATCGTGCGAAGTGGTAAGGAAAATGTAACGCTCGGTTACATCATCACCATTTCCTACACGGATATAATCGGGCAGTTTGGCTGTGATAAATATGCGTTCTCCATTACCCAATGCCCCTGCGGTTTCATAGAGAATTCCCTCGCTACCCCCTACAATGGCATCAAAAAAATTGAAGGCTTCACGGTTCTGTACGATGTGATAATCTTTGCCTACAACGCCCAATACTGCATTGTTATCGGTACGGATGTTAGCAAAATAGTTGGGTACTTCCAATTCGCTGTTGCCTATCTCAATACTGTCAGAAGTTTGTATAATGCCCGAACCTTTTGTAAACAGCGGGGATTTTACTACCTCATAATCCAATCCTGCGTGTTTGATTGCCTGCTCGCTTGTCGGGTACTCTGAAACAATCTGCCCCAAACCGTGCCACGCTTTTTGCTGAACACTGAAAAATGAATACTTGCCTGTTTTCTCGTTGAAATTGATATTATGTGCCATGATAAAATGATCTAAAAATTGATAATTGATTGAATATTCTTTATTAAAACGGGAGGTCGGTCTCCTGCTTGTCATTACTTGTTGCTGTGGTTGCCTGTACCGTTTCCGATTTTTTGCCGCCCCCATGCAGTTTGATCTGCGAGGTATTGAAATTAAGTCCTGCCCGTGCTTCCCCGTTACTGCCTGTCCACGCCCGTGCACTTACCCTTCCTGTGAGTTCCACAAGGGAACCCTTAGTGAGTATCTTTGCAACCTTGGAGCTAATCCAGTAAGCGCAGTCAAAATACGTTGTCTGCTCTACTTGTTCACCTGCTTTGTTTCGGTAGCTGTCGTTGATGGCTACTGAGAAATTTACTACCTGTTTGTTGTTTGACACGTTGCGTACCTGCGCATCTGATGTCACTCTTCCAATAATGTTCATAATCGTTTTTTTTTTAGTGTTCTACAGTCTTTTTTTTCTTCATCCGCCTGCCTCAAAAAATATTTATCCAAAAGAAAAAACGGAAAAAAAGAAAGCAACAAAAAGGTATGGACATTGCGGAAGGCCAAAAGGAAACGGAATAATTGGAGGGGTACCCTTTAGGGGAGGAAACCGTTTATGCCGTAGTCTTTTGGCGGGGGATGCGGCTGGTGTCCATAATACCTTAGCTGCCTTTTTATCCTTTTTCGTATTGGAAAGTGTTCTGGTATATGGTTTCTATTTTTATTCTGCGCATCAATACATCAATAACAAAACACTGGTGCAGGTGACTCAGCCGGACAAATAGTTCCATGAAAAGACACTGCTGGAAGTTGTGGTAAGTTCTGATGTACTTTTAAATTCTAATAATCAGATTAAAAAAGAGGCAGATGATGAATGATAGTGTAACAAAGGATGACTTGAGGCAATTTGGATTGCTTCTGTTAAATGATATTCGTAAGATAATAGACGAAAGTCAAACGAGTGAGAAAGAATCTTTGGATCCTGAATGGCTCAAAAGCCGCGTGGTAAGAAAATTAATGGATATGTCTGCGGGCTCACTGCAAAATTTGAGAGTGACAGGAAAAGTAAGGTTTAAGAAAGTATTGGGTTCCTATTATTATAATAAGACCGACCTAAGAAAGCTGTTTGGCGAAGAATGACAATCATGGACTTAGGAGAATTATTGGATTATTTGACTGTCATTGAGAATGACAGCAGACTGAATGTCTGGCATTTTGCCCTATTGAGTGCTATTCTGTATTTAGGATACCGTCAAGGACAAAAAAAATCTATAAGTGTTAGCAGAAGCAAAATTATGGCGTTATCACATATCCATACTTTACCCACATACCACAAGTATTTTAAGCAATTGCAAGAAATGGGATATATCAGTTATGTACCATCTTACCATCCTGGTTATAGAAGCAAAATTGATTTACTGATAAAACTATAAAATTTCGTTTGTAATATGTTCAAAAGCATTAAAAGATAATTTGTGTTCCGGATAAAGGGACAGGATCCCCAGTTGCAAAAGGAGCTAAAAAAAGCAACATTAAATGTCAATGAAAACCCGAAATAGTCAAATGACTTTATTTTTTTATCCGAAACTTGTAAAAGGATTCACAGTTATGCGACGCACCTGCTTGAAAGCGGAACTGATTTACGGTATATACAAGAACTATTAAGTGATAACAGTAGCAAAACAACGAAATACTCACCAATTTGAGTATACAAAACTTACAAATAAATTAAAAGGGCGTTTGAATATTTGTAAAAATTTATTTATACATTCGTATTTCAATTTTTCGTGTATTTGTCACACATATCTGACTCTATAAGGTCACTTTGTGTGATTCTATCATATATAGAAGTACGTTATATGCAATTTATAAAAAAAACCTATGCAACATCACGACAAAATTCCGATTTGGACAGTCGAAATATCAGTAATTGGCCCAGTTACAATTGCTCATTCAATTAATTTTGATGCTAGAAAAGAGCTTGAGCATCCTCATCCATTTTACAGTAATGTACAAATATTATCAGAAAAAAATGGCTTTAAAGCGGTCGTTACTGCATTTGCTCCTAACTCAGATTTAGCAGAAAAAGCGGCTACTCTTTGGTTTGGTAGGATGTTAGATGTTCTTTCACTTCATTTAAACCTTTCCTTACAATTAGATGTAACAAATAATGTGATTATTCAAAAAAGTGATTTCAAAACCAAAAGACTTCTCGATAGAGATGATTTCGTAAATGCTTTTCATAAGTCTAGAATTTTAAGTATTGCAGAAACTACTTTTTTACGTTCATTAAGTTGGTTTCGAAAAGGAAAGTATTCTCAAGACCCATATGATAAATTTTTAGCTTTCTGGAATTCAATTGAAATTGTTGCAGCGAAGTATAATCCAAACAGAGCTAACTGCACAGGAAAAGGCACAATTTGCCACATATGGGAATGCTTTATAAAACTTTGGGGTAAAATTGAAGAATGGGAATTTATTGAAGGACAAACAAAATGGATTGACGAAGGAAACGACCTTAGAGTTGCTATTGCTCACGGAACTGAGCCAATCGAAATTGATTCATTGAATCGAATTTTAATAAAATTACCAGAAGTTGAAAATGTGGCTCATAAGTTTCTGATTGAATGGTTGGATAAAGAACTTAAACCTGAAATTACTGAGGATTTAATAAAAAAAATAAGATAAACTGCATATAGCACACGTCTTGCGCCATTTGCGAATTTAGTGGAATTACATTTTTTAATCGTATTTTCGTTTAGCCGAAAATACTCGTCTTCGTAAGTCGCAAACGGCGCAAGGCTCGACAACGTTAGCGGTCAGCATAAAAAACTCGACAGATATAAAGACAATTAAAACACTGAAAAAAATGAGAAAATTATTCTTTGTAACAATTATTACTTTGACGACAATTTCTGCTTTTGCACAAAGTACATCTGATACACCAACTCAAAATATTTCTACAGATAGTGATGTTGGGTATAGGCTATTCGCAACAAAAAATATGTATACATTTATTAAAATGAATACAAAAAATGGCCAAATGTGGCAAGTTCAATGGTCTGCAAAAGGTAATGAGTTTGAAAGTCCGATATCCTTAATAACCCGAGTTACAAAAGAAGATGAGAAGAATGGAAGATTTTTTCTTTATCCGACAACAAACATATATAATTTCATTTTGCTTGATCAAATTGATGGACGTGTATGGCAAGTTCAATGGTCAACTGAGCCCAAAGACAGAATTGTTCTACCAATAAATTAAAAGTTATTATATAGTCATCAAATTTTCAAGCAAGAAAAGATTTCTTAAAAAACGAAATTAAATAAAATGCCGAACTGCTAACACACGCTACAAAGAATTTGGTTATTTGGCTTAATTTAAATATGGTTTTGTATTTAGAATATTAAGTAAATCCGAAAATAGGCTTAGTTTATCCCAAACTCAAACCCGCTGTAGCGAGAGAATATTAGCAAACAGTTTAGAAAGCCCTATAAACCAGAAAATTATGTATTCAGAACAAGAATTTGTTTTTATTGACAACCTATTAAAATCATCATTGAATAATGATTACACATATACCAAATTATGTTATTCAACTAATTTTGATTACGATTTATATACAAAACTATTCACAGATATAAACAAAGACCCAAATAAATTAATTGAACTATTTGATGATTCTTTTAACATAACACCATTAGGTAGAAAAGTCTCGGCAATTGGTTTTAAACAATATCTGGAAACCCAAACTAAAAATGATGATTTATCGCAAAAGATTAAAGAGGTAACATTAGAAAATATTAAATGGACTTCTATTCGTGGATGGGTAGCTATTGCAATATCTGTAATTGCTTTAATTCTTGCAATCTTAACATTTTATATAAACGTATACGCAAAAAGCAAGGACGATAATGCTCAAAACAAGACCAACAACCCTACTAACGAAGGAATTAATTCTACTCCAGTAAATAATGTCACTGATACTGTCTCTTCTAAAATAATTCCTGATTCTTCTAAACATAATATTAATAATTTAAAGGTTGGTAAATAGTTAAAGTGTTTCCGATTTAAAAACTGTTCGGAAGCGAAACCAAAAATTGGGATAAATAAAAAACCGATTTGCTAACAGTTACTACAACGTTAAGTGTATTAACCAAAAAAAAACGCAAATAAAGAAAATCAGCTATATAATGAAAATAAATATATTAATAAGGATTTCTATTTTTGCGTTTATGTGTGTAATTTTAATTGGTTGCAAACAACTAAATAATGAACCAAATCTGGAAAAAGCACTTTCGGATTTGACGAATAATTTTCCGCAATTCAGAAAAGGTAAATCAAATCAAATAGAATATTATAAACTCGTTAGAAGTGTTACTTATGGAGAAAATGAATTTAAACTTCAACTCCGTTCTGAACCTGATAGTGTGAATGACCCACAAAAAATTTTAGTATTAATTAATTCACGGAACCAATGTTGTGCTATTCCCTTTTTATCAAATACATATAGAGATTATTGGGGTTTTAAAAACGAAAAAACGATTCCAAACGTAAAAAAGATTAAAACTAATTTTAATCAAGAATTTATTCAGGCTTTGAATACATTAAAATTAAATGACACATTAGGAACAGCTCGTAAAGTAATTTCTGAAATGATGTTTTCTTTATTAAATTGTACAATTATTACAGAAAATGATAGCACAGAAGTGCTGAGTGGTTATTCAAATGAAAATCACGACCTTGAAAACGAATTGTTTGACCCTATAACAAGAATAAGATTTAGAAAAAATTATCAAGAACTATCAAAAGATTGGCATAAATATGAATGTTGTCCAGATTATAATTCTTATTATGATATCAAAAATTATAGAATTTATCAAATTATAAATGACGAGGGCTACTATAATAAACCATTAAAATTAGTAATAAAATGTTATAGACAAAATGCTGTTTTTAACCATATCTCACTATAAAAATAAAAGAACATTCGCTACAAGCAATTTGGGTTTAGGGTTAATTTGAAGTTGGTTATACACTTGAAAAATAGTCCTTAACCGAAAGTTTAGGCTTACTTAATCCACCAGAAATGAGATATTTAAAATATATGACTCCTATCATCTCGGATGCAAAAGTAAAATTGATTTACTGATCCTGCCATAAAATTTCACTGCAATTTTTATATTGGCATTTTTTCCATAATAAATAAATTATAAGCAGAGTAATAAAATACATTTTCGAATAAAAAGGTATTTTTACTGGTAGGTATCTTTATAATTTTTCATAATTTTCAACATTTATTTCTTTGTTGAAAACTTTGTACTCAAAACCAATTTGCAAATTTTAATATCGAAGAAATTCTGTAGAGAATTTATATTATTTGTAAAATACAAACCATAGCTCCCCAAGATGATCCCTAAAGAATTTATTGAAAGCCTTTATGAAATACGCTCTAACTTTAATCATGACTCACATGCAAAGACAATAACTAAATTACTAGATATTGTTTCGGCAGATATTTATTCCGAAAGCCAACGCTTTTTTTATGAACTTATACAAAATGCAGATGATTCTGCCTCGTTAAGCGAAAATGCTGTATATATAGATTTTCGGGATAATGCTCTTATTGTGTCTCACGATGGGGATGCTTTCTCAGAGAACGATATTGATTCAGTTACTGATGCAGGAGCAAGTACAAAAACATCTAAAAAAGCTACCACAGGGTATAAAGGAATTGGATTTAAATCTGTATTTGGTAAATCTCGGCGAGTAAGTATTTTTTCAGAGGGCTATCAGTTTAGATTTGACAAAGCTGCAATCAAGGAAGGTTATCCCTGGCAGACTATCCCAATTTGGACAGAATTAAGTGACTTACCTCTTAATTTACAAGAAGTAGTCTCAACTCTAAAACATTCGGTGATAACAATCATTGAGATGGATAAGGCTGCTGAACTAAAAGCTTCCTTGTTAGAGTTGCTTGGCGATGGACGTATTTTGCTTTTTCTTCGACGAGTAAATCGAATCGTAATTTCCTTGAATGGCGAAGTGGTTGATGTTTTGACAAAATCAGTCGTAGCACAAACTCAATTGTCAAAAAAAGTAATTTTACTTAAAAACACTGAAAATCTTAGTACTTGGTTAGTTCGTACCTTCTCTGATATTCCTGTACCGTCCAGTGTTTCTGAACTCCTTATAAAAGATGAAAAAGTTCCAGAAAAACTTAGATCAGCCACACATTCTGAAATTACGTTTGCCGCCGTTTTAAATGATGATCAAATAGATACTCCTTCAAAAGATCAAAGGTTGATTTATACATTTCTTCCAACAAAAGTTAAAGAATATGAATTACCATATCTTGTAAATGGGAACTTTCTAACAAATGCACCTAGAGAATCTATACATCAGGACAATCCTTGGAATATATGGCTATTTGAAACAATAGCTCATCTCAACCTTTTATGGCTAGAGGAGCTAGCAAAGACATCTTATAAACTTCAGGTTTTAAAATTGCTTCCTAATAAATTCAGTGTCGGAACAAATGAATTAAAAAATGCTTTTAACCATGGCTTCAATTTATCTGCCAAGAAGCGAAAAATTTTAACGGCATTTAATGGCGATACTCTTACTGCGGATGAAACACTTTTCGATAAAACGTCATTATCAGAGCAAACCTTTATAGAAAAAAGCGTAATCACAAGGTATCTTGAAAACGAAAAAAAAATAATTTTCAAAGATAATTGCTTTCTTCACCCACAAATGGAGCAAAGAAGTAAATTGTCTCAATTAGATGTAGTTGAGTTTTCTTTGGATAACATCACTAATTTTTTTGAATCAAAAGATTTCGTAGATAGTCATAAAATTCATGAAAATTTTGAACTAATTAAATTTTTAAAAGTAAAATCCGATCAGGATCATACCGGTGTCCTCTTAGACGAACTTAGAGGTTTGTCTTTTATATTTGATCAGGATCATATCTTACGTAACCCCAAAGATGGGGTTTGTTTTCCAGCAGGAGATGGTGTACACCGTTTTGAGATGGGAGATGTACCTGTCATTGCACCTGAAATTTTCCAACTTATTCAACAAGATACTGCAATCTATGATTGGTTCTTACATATAGGAACTCAAAATCCATCAGAAAGCGCCTATATCAATAATATTATTCTTCCTCAATTAAATGATGATACGTTTGTTACAACAGAGAATTATTTAAAAATAACAGCTTACTTAGTTAAGATGTACAAAAAAGGTATTTTGAACTCTGATATGTTAGCGCGACTGCGGGTACTTAAAATCAAAACAAAGGAAAATGAAGTTTTATTCGAGCAAGCTCAAAAATGTTATCTTTCAAATGCCTATAGTCCTGCTATTGATTTAGAATCAATTATACCGTTGTGTTTTATTTCAGAAGACTATTTAGAGATAGGGGTTTCCTCTAGTGACATGCATACATTCTTTAAAGCATTGAGTGTAAAAGATAAGATTGAGATTGAAACAATTACATCAAATTGCAGTATTTCTAGCATAGAAGAAATCACAAGCGTTGAATGGGTCGCAATCACTAGAAGATCTGGTGAAGAAGCAGCGCGCAGAATTAATGGTTTTGGGTTCGAAAGGTCTAATTTAATCTATGGAGTTAAAATCCCATCATTCTTGCATTTAACTGCTAGTAATTACGAGTATAGCAAAATATTTTGGAAGCACATGCTGGATGACTCTAATTCTGCTCGTGAACTTGTTGGTAATGCAGTCTTTTATTATGGCACCGGAAATGGAAAAAACAGATATCAGGAGCCTGTGAAAAATTATTTTGGATACTTTGTTGAAAATAATGCCTGCCTGCCAACTTCCTTGGGAACCTTAGAATATTCTAAAGATGTTTATTTATGCCTGAAAGAAATTAAAGATATTGCAGGAGAATATTTTCCCGTTTTAGAATATGATGACAATATTACTGGTGACTGGAATGTTTTTTTTAATTTTAAAAATAAACTTGAAATTGAAGATTACCTTGTTATACTCGATAAGATTGCTGAAAAAGATGACAAACCATCTAAGAAAGATATCAAAATTATTGGCAAGATCTATAATAAATTAGTGAACCTTCTACCAGATTTAGCGAGTGATAAAAAGGATATAATTAGGAAATGGGGTAAAACCGCACACCTATTAGCAACTACTGAGATTCATGAGCCCATAACAGAATTGAAACGAATAACCAAAGATGGGTTTTCGCAAGTTTCTGGCTTGAAATTAATTTACATCCCAGTCAATTGTGAAAAAGAAAATCTCAATGAATTAATGGATTTATTTGGGGTATTAACTATACGAGAGTTTATCCCTGAATATGATAATCTGTTAAATGAGAGTACTTTAAAAGAAAGATTCGAAGTGATTTTACCGTACTTGGCTGCGGTTGCCCAAAAGAAAAGCCTTGAAGAAACTAATGAATTTGAGAGGCTTTATGGATTGCTAGACCATCTGTCATTTGGGACGGCAGACGCTATATACTTATCATTCAGAGATGGGGAAGGTATTATTACTGGTCCAATGATTAAGGTTTTTTATGAACAGGATAAAATTTCCTTTCAGGGAAAATGGAAAAGCGAGAGAATCCTTTTAGAACTAATACAAGAACTAAAGATGTTCTTAAAATTCCCGGGTACAAACGAGGAATTTCGTTTCCTGTTGTTAGAGCCTGATTTTAGTGAAATTGAAGTTTGGCTGAAGGAAAATGATATTGATTTGGCTAAACTAAAAAGTGTTCAGAAATTCAGAAAATTGGAGATATGTGCACCTTTAATTTTGGATGGTCAACAAGGTACTGGAGAGATTATACTCGCAACCAGAACTGCTGTAGAGGCATTTGATAATGTAAATGAATTTGTGCCAACATATAATCCAGGGCATTTTGATTTTTCAAAAATTTTTATTGAGAATAAAGAAGCCTATACCGAGCAAATCGTCGATGAAGTTGTTTATAAAGAAATGTCAGACGAATCAGCTCGTAAAGGACATGGAAAATGGGCTGAAGAATTTGTTGAAGGGCTGTTGATTCAAAAATATCCAACAGCAAATATAACTTGGATGAATAAAGAAATTGAAAGCTATAAACCTTATGATTTTGTATTAGAGCAGGATGGAGTTATATCATTTATTGATGTAAAAGGGACACCGTCTTTAACCAAAGATCTAGTTTATCTGTCTTCTAAGGAGTGGGAATTTATGATGAGTAAAGGTGAATTATATTCTCTTTATCGGGTATACGGTACAGATAGTCTACAGCCAACTGTAAAAGTGGTAGCTAATCCTGCTAGAGCAATTAAGGAGGGACAATTAGTACCATATAAACCTTGTTTGGAAATTTAGTTCTAAGCTTACTTACCATAGAAATGATAAAAACAAAGGAACTACAAAAATCCCACTTTATAGTGGGATTTTTATATAAGAACACATTTAAAATATTGAAAAAAAATTTAGTAACTACTTTTTCCGCTGATAGCAAATTTTTTCTTTAAATCTAGAATTTCATTTTCAAGTTTTTCCAAAATTAACAAACCATAGTCGGAGTCGAAGGATGCTTTCTTATTTAGTTTGTTTCTCAATTCAATCATCTGTCGACCAACCGTCTGCTGCTCGGTTATCGCATATTCTTCTGTTTGTTGTACCGATTTATGCCCGAGCATTTCTTTTACAATGTGAATCGGTACATCATTAGCAAGTGTAACAGTACTTCCAAAAGTCCGTCTTGCTTTATGAGTATTTAATACAGAAGTAATCCCACATAGATCAGCAATCTCTTTTAGGTAAGCATTCATTTTCTGATTTGATTTTACAGGAAGGACAGTTCCTCTACTAAGACAAAGTGGATGATCTTTGTATTTCTTGATAATTTCAAGAGCTTTCGGTAGCAATGGAATGTTTGTTTCTGATTCTGTTTTTTGACGGTCAGACATAATCCAATATTCGCCATCAATACCGATTTTAATATCTTCTTTCTTAAGTTGAAATGCATCAATGTATGCAAGACCAGTATAACATTGGAAGATAAAAACATCGCGTATAACTGTTAATCTTGGAGTAGAAAAAATATGGTTCTCAATCTTATGCAACTCTACTGTTGTGAGCGGCTTTTTCTTAGTTTTTGTCTTTTTACCAGTAAATTTTTTGAAAGGATCTTCCTTAATGATTTCTTTGTCAATTGCACGTCTTACAATTTTCCTAAAATTTGTAATGTACTTTAATGCAGTGTTGTTATTGCATCTCTTAACGGTTTTGAGATAAAATTCATAATCTTTTATAAATTCGTAGTTTAAGTCCCTGAATTCCATGTCTTCCAAGTTGAATTTGAACAAGAGAAATTCTTTTATATGCTTTTTGGATATCTCAAAACGTTCATGTGTTCCAATAGCATATTCTCCCACATCCACGAGGGCACGTAATTCGTTGTTATGGTTAAGGAATTCTTCAAGCACTTTTACTTTTGGTGCTAGTCGTCCCATAACAAAGTCTATTATTTTTTGAGACGTAATAGAATGTTCTGCATAAAGCAAATCATTTCTATACTTATTAATCTTAGTTTCAATTGAATCAAGAAAAAAATTAATGATCCTGGCGTCTTCTTTTGAACCTACAGCTCTTTCAGCTTTTTGATCCCATCTGGTTATATCCCATCTACGTTTTGTAGAAGAGTCCTTGGGAATTCCATCAACGATAATTCTTAAGTAAATATACCTAAGATTGCTTTTTTTTCGTGGAACCTTCAAAAAGAAGGTTAATCCAAAACTACTTTCTATCATAATTCAACAATTTAAATGAGTAAATATCGAACTATAGCGTCTTAAAATCAAGTCGTTAATGCAGTTTACATGTTGATTATCAATGTTTTAATTGTTGTTTTGTGGCACATTTTTTTAAAATTTAAAAGTGCCATAAAAATGCCATGTAATTTTGAGCGTTTTTGAAAATTTTGGAGGAAACAGGTAGAAATAAAAAAACCTGCAAATCCGAAATTTGCAGGTTTTTAGTAAGATTGTGGAACTTTATAATATCATTCCTAAAATAGGTGGTGGGCGATGAGGGGTTCGAACCCCCGACCCCCTCGGTGTAAACGAGGTGCTCTGAACCAGCTGAGCTAATCGCCCTTTCGGGTTGCAATATCTTGCGTTATTGCGAGTGCAAATATACGTTAGTTTTTCAGTTTTCCAAAGAAATTGCATTAATAATTCTATTTATTTGCATTAAAACTTATATTTTACTGGAATTGAATTTGTTATAAAAGCATTTTTTTTGAACTTTTTTATGCTAATTTGAATTTGCTCAGTTCAAAGGCAATTCGGCTACAACAAAAGTGCTTCCGCCAATATAAATAAAATCATTTTTTCGGGCATTTTTTCGGGCTGCATCAAAAGCACTAATGACAGAATCGTACTTTTCTCCAATTAAATCATGTTTTTTAGCCGCCTCCTGCAAGATTTCCGTAGCCAAACCTCTCGACGAATCAGGCCTGCAGAAATAATATTGTGCTTTTTTAGGGAAAAGAGGCAAAATCGAATCAAGATCTTTATCGTTTACTACGCCCAAAACAATGTGCAGGCTTTCAAAAGTTTCTTTCTGAATTTGTTTCATTACAATTGTCAGTCCATGTTTGTTATGTGCCGTGTCGCAAATTATTTTAGGATTTTCTCCTAATTGCTGCCATCGTCCCTGTAAGCCGGTGTTTTTAGAAACATTTAATAAACCGGTTTTTAAATTCTCAATAGAAACTTTAAATTCCTTTTGGGCATTTAAAACCTCAATAGTCTGCTGAACCGTTTTTTTGTTGTGAAACTGATAATCCCCAATCAAATCAGAAGGAAATACTTCGGTAACTAAATCAGCTGCAAAATAAATGGCTGATTGGTTTTCTTTGGCTTTGGCTAAAAATACAGGTTGAGTTTCGGGAGTATATTCGCCAATTACCACCGGAACATTAGGTTTTATAATACCGGCTTTTTCTCCTGCAATTTCTCTGGGTGTATTTCCTAAAAACTGCATATGATCCAAGTCAATGTTCGTAATTACCGAAACAAGGGGAGTGATAATGTTAGTAGCGTCAAGTCTTCCTCCCAAACCTACTTCAATAATGGCGATATCAATATTTTCAGAAGCGAAATAATCGAATGCTAAACCAACAGACATTTCGAAAAAACTCAGGTCATTAGCCTCAAAAAAATCTTTGTGTTGGGCAATAAATTCAACAACAAAATCTTCTGAAATGTTGCTGCCGTTAATTTTTATTCTTTCTCTGAAATCCTTTAAATGTGGAGAAGTATAAAGTCCAACTTTGTATCCCGACTCGTGTAAAACTGAAGCCAGCATATGCGAAGTTGATCCTTTGCCGTTAGTTCCTGCTACATGAATACATTTTAGTCGGTTTTGCGGATTGCCAAGATGTTCTGACAACAGTTTAATATTGGTCAAATCTTCTTTGTAAGCTGAAGCGCCCTGAAGCTGATACATGGGCAATTGATTAAACATCCAATTAGTAGTTTCCTGGTAGTTCATTTTTTGAATAAAATAGCGGTTAATTGAAATAATTTTCAATTTTATTAGTTTAATATTACAGTGAAAATTATCTTTATTGCAAATTTGAAATATTTTTTAGAATTAATTATTATAAACCAGAATTAATATATGTTTAGCTTCATTCAATTACAAACAGATACCATCGCAAACGCTGCATCTAACGTAGTTATCGAAAAAATTGCACCCAATACCGAAATCTCAGTTTTAGGATTTATTTTAAAAGGAGGTTTTTTCTTAATACCAATTGCCATTTTATTGTTTTATACTTTTTACGTAATTATTGAACGTTATTTATACATTACAAAAGCCTCAAAAATCGATAACAGATTAATGCAGGATGTAGGTGATAAGCTGAATGCCGGAAATATAGAATTGGCCAGAACAATCGTAGAAAGAAGCGATACTGCCGCTTCAAATATTTTGAAAGAAGGAGTTTTGGTAATTGGAAGGCCAATTGCTGAAATCGAAGCAAACATGGACCGTGCTGCAGATATCGAAATTGGCGAAATGGAAAGCAAATTGGGACACTTAGGTTTAATTGCCGGAATTGCACCAACTCTTGGATTCGTTGGAACCATTTCAGGTGTAATTAAAATTTTTTACAGCATTTCTGTAACAGAAAATATTAGTATTGGAAATATTTCCGGAGGATTGTATGAGAAAATGATCAGTAGTGGAGCAGGACTTATCGTAGGTATTATTGCCTATAGCGCTTATCATATCCTGAATGGTAAAATTGATGATTTTGCTTTAAAAATCCAGAAACAAATATTAGCTTTTGTCAATATAATTCAAAGAGCATAAGGTATGTCTATTAAAAGAAAAAGAAGATTTCATGCTGAGGTGGCAACATCCTCATTAAGTGATATTATGTTTTTCCTGCTGTTGTTTTTCCTTATTATTTCAACGCTTGCAAATCCTAATGTCATTAAAATGACACTGCCAAAAGCAAAGGCAAACGAAAAAACGAATAAACAATTAATCAGTTTATCCGTTACCGAAGATAAAAAGTTCTACATCGACAAACAGCCGGTAGAGTTCGAAGAATTAGAAACCAGCCTAATGTCTAAAATAGGAGATGATAAACAGCAAACCGTAGTTGTTCGTATTCCTTTTAACTTACAAGTTCAGGATTTAGTAGATGTATTGCAGATAGGAGTGAAGAACAATTTAAAATTTGTAATTGCTACGAGTCCGAAGTAAATTTGGGCGTGACCACAATAAATAAAATGGGCTTATCAGCAGGATGTTGATAGGCCCATTTTTTTATTGCGGTCGGGCTATTCGCACTACTTCGGTAGTTTGCTGCTATCCCTCACGCGAGAAAAGAGAGTATGAAAGGAAGAAAAAGAGATAGAGGAAAGAAAATAGAAGAAAGAGGAACGAGGAAGAAGACAGATTAAATAAATAGTAGCCATAAAGTATGTCATTTCGACGTAAGGAGAAATCTTCGAAAGTAACTCCGCAACGAGAATCCAATCTTTGACGAGCTTCTCGCTAAGATTTCTCCTTACGTCGAAATTGACAAAAGTCAACAATAAGAAAGGCTTTCTGAAAATTTCCAGAAAGCCTTTCTTATTTAAGTTTTATATGTTTTTTAATTCAAACTGAAATTATAAATAATCTTACCAACTTGTTTGGCAGGAGCATTACTGTCAGCGTCCCATTTGGTATTCATCGCAGCAATTTTTGCCTGATCTAATAAGCATCTGGCCAAATTTGTCGTTCCTTTTATTCCCGGTGTTGCATTTATTGTTCTTCCACTTTGGTCCACTGTAACTTCAACTACTACTTTTCCGGCCTCATCACAGGTATATTTTGGTGCCGGTTTCGATAATGCTTTTCGGTTTCCTAAAGAATATCCTGATCCGCCGCCAGAGCCTCCGCCGCTTCCTGCTCCGTATCCGCTTCCGGTACCAATACCATTTCCGGTTCCGTTACCACCACCAGTTCCTCCACCGGAACCTCCTGAGCCATAATATCCGTTCGATCCTAAACTTCCGTTCGCTTTTCCTTTGTTTCCTGCCACTTTATCATCTCCGTCTCCGCCTTTGTTTGAGCCTTTTAAAATGCTGGATAAAGCATCGTTTGTAGAATTAGAAACTTTTGGTTTTTGAGGAACAGGTTTTTCTTCCGGTTTAACAACAGGAGTATTTTTTTTAGGCTTTTCTTTTACGGGAATAATCACATCTTCCTCAGCAGCAGTTGAGTTTTCCTGAGTAATAATTGCTTCGTCCGGAGTGGCTTTTGCAGGTGTTGCTTTTGCATTGTTTTTTACATCAAGAACTTCACTTTTATAATTGGATCCTGAACCTAAATCGCTGTCTCCAAAATTTACGGTTACACCACCACCTCCGCCACCTTCAGCGAGAGCTACATTGTTTTCAGGATTATAAGGGGGCCAAAAACGTATAAAAAATAACAGCAATAATAGGACACCATAAATTGCCGTAGAGATTAATAGTGATTTCTTTTTATCTGAAGAATCCGTAGAAGTCATTTTGATTCTGAATTTTGTAATTGTATTTAATAAAAACGTTTAAAAGTAGTAAAAATTGTTTAGAATAAAAGGCTGAGACAATTTTATCGCTAAGGTTTTTTGCACGCAGATTTCGCAGATTTAAGCAGATTTTTAATTTTAAAATTGTATCTGCGCTAATCTGCTTAAATCTATTTTAAATCTGCGTGAAATATCAATAAAGAGAAGTGTTTTTTAATCCAATAATCTGTGAAAAAAAAGCGAGCTAAAATTTAGCCCGCTTAGAATAAAAGTATAAAGAAAATTACACTAATTGTTTCAGTGCAATCTCAAAAGCAGTTGCACTAATATTTGTTTTTGACGGATTCAAAGCATGTGCTTTTACAATCGCATTTTTTATAATTTCTGAAGTATCATTAAAAATTGCCTCATCTGTCATTTGAACTTTTTTCTCCATAAAATATGCAAAAACTCTGGCCATACCACAATTCGAAATAAAATCAGGAATTAAACTTACTCTACTGTCTACTTCTTCCATAATAGATCCAAAGAAAATTTCTTTGTCCGCAAATGGAACATTAGCACCACACGAAATAACTTCTAAGCCATTTGCAATTAAACTGTCAATTTGAGCTTGAGTAACCAATCTTGAAGCAGCGCAAGGTGTAAAAATTTCAGCACCAATTGTCCAGATTTTTGAGTTGATTTCTTCAAACGGAATCATATTTTCGGCAACCAGTTTGTTTCCGTCCTTATTTAAAAACAAAGTTCTGATTTCCTCAAACGAAAAACCTTCTTGTTTGATAAGGCCTCCGTCACGATCAATAATTCCAATTATTTTGGCACCCATCTCAGCTAAATAAAAAGCCGCTGCAGAACCTACATTTCCAAAACCCTGAACAATTGCTTTTTTACCCTTTATATCTCCGCCGTAAATTGCGTAAAAATGACGAACAGCTTCAGCAACACCAAAACCGGTAATCATATCGGCAACAGTATATTTACGGATTACATCTGGCGAAAATTTAGGGTTTTCTATTACTTTAATAACTCCCTGACGCAATTGACCAATTCTATTAATTTTATCAGCTTCTGTTGGTTTAAAATGTCCGTTAAAAACGCCTTCCTGCGGATGCCAGACACCACATTCTTCGGTCATCGGAATCACTTCATGAATTTCATCTACGTTCAAATCTCCTCCTGTGCCATAATAACTTTTTAACAAAGGAGAAACCGCTTTATACCAACGCTGTAAAACTCCTTTTTTTCGGGGATCGTTAGGGTCAAAATTAATTCCGGATTTAGCGCCTCCAATTGCAGGTCCCGAAACAGAGAATTTAACCTCCATTGTTTTGGCTAATGATAAAACTTCGTTAACATCGAGACCCTTTCTCATTCTGGTACCTCCGCCCGCAGCTCCGCCACGAAGAGAATTAATAACAGTCCAGCCTTCGGCTTCTGTTTCAGAATCTTTCCAGTTAAAAACAATTTCAGGTTCTTTATTTTCAAATTGCTGCAATAAATCTTTCATTTTGTTGAAATATGTTTAGTTTGTGTAAAAGTATGAAATAGAATAATGCGAATAATGTATTTGGTTCAATTTTGTTTGAACAAAAAAAGAAAGCCGAAAACTACTTGTTTTCGGCTTTAAATTTATAAAATCAGAAGTGTTATTGTCCTAATAAATTTTTCTTTAGTGTTTCGTCAACAGGCTTATTGGAAAGCCAGATTCCAAATAATGCTTTCTTGAAATCAAATCCTTGAATTTTTCCTTTCAAGGCTTCATTTTTGATAACATTAATGGTTTGATCAATAGGGTTGTAGGCCAATATGAAGACATCTTTTTCTGTAATTTTATCACTTAAAAGTGTTTTTAACTCCTCTATTCTTGGTCTTAATTCTTCAAGGTTACTTCCTGCAGATTTTTCGAAACCTGTATTCATTGCTTTTGTTAATTTGTTGGCAGAAACCATAGCCGAAGTAATTTCAATTCGTATTGCCATTTCAGTATTGCTGTCAATAATAAATTGTGGGTCCTGGCTTAATTGCGATAAATATAATGCCTGAACATAAACTTCCAGCCACATTTTTGATCTTCCTCCCGCGCCATTTAGTTGTAAGATTTTGTTTTGAAATTCAATTTTTCTTGGAACTGTAACGCCGTTTACATCTATGTGTGTTTGAGCGGATACTGAGAATTGTAAGCTTAAAAGTAATGTGAGCAGTAGTAAAATCTTTTTCATAGTCTTTCGTGATAAGTGTTTTTTTGTTTTTTTAGTGTTTTTTGTTTTTTGCAAAAATACTGTTAATTTCTAAAATTTAGAGTTTTAAACGGTAAGTTTTTTGTGATATTGCCTTTGATTTTAAAATCTATTGAATTAAGAATCAAAATAGTAAGAGTAATTTTACTGCTGATTTGTATTCTTTTATACTTTTGCCATTTTGCCTTTACAGAATAGTTGCAACAGTTTCTTTTAATTTCTGTTATCGATAATTTTGCTCTTAAAATATGAGTAATCTGTTGTGAAATTAAGGATTGTCTGATTTTTTTTTAATATAGTAACGAAAACGTTATCGTATTTTTGGATAAAACCCTAAAATACTATGCATGCATTGTTATTTGGTATATAAAATTTATATTTGAAAAGCTTTTTATGGATAACAAAAAAGCACTTTAACAACTTAAAGAACCACTATTATGGATTTTAATCTAACAGAAGAGCATTTAATGATTCAGCAGGCTGCAAGGGATTTTGCTCAAAATGAATTGTTGCCGGGTGTAATTGAAAGAGACGAGAAACAGATTTTTCCGGCTGAGCAGGTAAAAAAGATGGGGCAGTTAGGATTTATGGGGATGATGGTTGATCCTAAATATGGTGGAAGCGGTCTGGATACAGTTTCGTATGTAATTGCGATGGAAGAAATTTCTAAAGTCGATGCATCTGCTTCGGTAGTGATGTCTGTAAATAATTCTTTAGTGTGCTGGGGATTGCAGGAATTTGGAACCGAAGAACAGAAACAAAAATATTTGCCGGGTTTGGCTTCGGGAGAAATTCACGGTGCTTTTTGCTTAAGTGAGCCAGAAGCGGGGAGTGATGCAACTTCGCAAAAAACAACAGCTATTGATATGGGAGACCATTATTTGGTAAACGGTACAAAAAACTGGATTACTAATGGAAATACGGCTTCTGTTTATTTGGTAATCGCACAAACGCATGCTGAACTGAAGCATAAAGGAATAAATGTCCTGATTATGACCAAAGATATGCCGGGCTTTTCTGTTGGGCCAAAAGAACAAAAAATGGGAATTCGCGGTTCTGATACACACTCGTTAATGTTCAGTGATGTGAAAGTTCCGAAAGAAAACAGAATTGGTGAGGATGGGTTTGGATTTAAATTTGCTATGAAAACGCTTGCCGGAGGCCGCATCGGAATCGCTTCACAGGCTTTGGGGATTGCTTCAGGAGCTTATGAACTGGCTTTGAAATATTCGAAAGAACGTAAAGCTTTCGGGACCGAAATCTGTAATCATCAGGCGATTGCTTTTAAATTGGCAGACATGGCGGTGAATATTGAAGCTGCGCGTCATTTGTGCATGAAAGCTGCATGGGACAAAGACCAGCATAAAAATTATGATGTAAGCGGTGCTATGGCAAAATTATTTGCTTCGCAGGTGGCTATGGATACTGCGGTAGAAGCCGTTCAGATTCATGGAGGAAACGGATATGTAAAAGAATATCATGTAGAACGTATGATGCGTGATGCCAAAATTACGCAGATTTATGAAGGAACATCTGAAATTCAAAAAATTGTAATCTCAAGAGCAGTTATCGCCGAATAATTTTTCTCTTTTTAGTATACTGAAACCCTTTCTGCTTTTTAGCTTTGAAAGGGTTTTTTTACGATTATTTTTTTTACTTTTCAGAAGTTTTGTTTTTAAGAAAACTGATCTAAAATATTCTTTTTATGAAAAAACTATACTTTCTTTTGCCATTTCTTTTGTTAGCTTGTAAATCCAAAGTTTCAACAGTGAGTGAAAAAGCTTCACAGTCACAAGTTGAGCCATCTGAAATTGCCTATATAGTTGAACAAAATGAGGTTTCAGATTTTTTAAAATATCTTTCTTCTGATGAATTGGAAGGAAGAGAGACAGGAACGCGGGGTATCGAAAAAGCGGCTGTTTTTCTGGAAGATTTTTTTAAGAAGAATAATGTAAAACCCTATTTCAGTACATATCTTGACACACTTACAAATTTTAAATCACCGGCCTATAATATTGTGGGGTATTTAGAAGGAACCGATCCTGAACTTAAAAAAGAATTCGTGGTTTTAAGTGCACATTACGATCATATTGGTCTGCTAAAAAATAAGCAGAATGATATAATTAATAATGGTGCAAACGATGATGCTTCCGGAGTAACCGTAGTAGCAGAAATGGCTAAGTATTTTGCAAAGACAAAATCGAATAAAAGAAGTATTCTGTTTGTGTTTTTTGCAGGAGAAGAAAAGGGACTCTTAGGGTCTAAAAGTTTGGTGCAAAAGCTTAAAAATAAAGATTTTAATTTGTATGCCCAGTTAAATATTGAAATGGTTGGCGTGCCAATGAAGCGTGATTACCTGGCCTATATTACAGGTTTTGACAAATCAAATATGGCAGAGCGAATTAATCAGTATACAGGAAAGAATACGATTGGTTTTCTTCCTAAAGAGGCAGAATATGAACTTTTTTACCGTTCTGATAATTATTCTTTTTATGAAGTTTTCAAAAAACCATGTCAGTCCATAAGTACTTTTGATTTTGAGAATTTCGAATTTTATCATCATCCATCAGATGAATTTCAGGTAATGAATATTCCGCATATAACTAAATTTACACAGGAGTTTTTACCGGCTATAGCTATAATTGTATCATCTCCGACTCAGGAAATTACGATGACCAAATAAGAGTTGTATTCATAAGATTTGATTATTTTTGTTTTATGAAAAATATTATTATTACCGGAACGAGCAGAGGAATTGGTTATGAACTGGCTCTGCAGTTTGCAAATGCTGGTTATCAGGTTTTAGCCATTTCAAGAAAAACTCCGCAAGCGCTTTTAGAACACCAAAATGTTACCTGTCTTTCAGTTGATCTGGCAGATGAATCACAACTCGATATTGTAGCAGATTTTCTTTCATCAACCTGGAAAAAAGTAGATGCTGTTGTACATAATGCCGGTGCTCTTTTGCTAAAACCTTTTGCAGAAACGACTCAGGCAGATTTTGAAAGCATTTATAAAGTGAATGTTTTTGCCGTAGCCAATCTTACCCGAATTTGTTTGCCGTATCTTGAAAGAGGTAGCCATGTGGTAACCATCAGTTCGATTGGGGGTGTGAGAGGCAGTCTAAAATTTGCAGGCCTTGCGGCTTATAGTTCAAGCAAAGGGGCTGTTGGTACCTTAACAGAATTATTGGCTGAAGAATATAAAGAAAAAGGGATTTCATTCAATGTTCTCGCATTGGGTTCCGTTCAGACTGAAATGTTAAATGAAGCTTTTCCGGGTTATCAGGCACCCATTTCTGCAGAAGGAATGGCAACTTATATTTATGATTTTACCCTCAACGGAAATAAATATTTTAACGGAAAAGTTTTGGAGGTTTCTTCAACTAATCCATAATAAATTAGTGTTCAGGCGAGATTTTTTTATAAAACGATTGATGTTTTATTTCGTTGTTAATCAATGTGTCAACAATGATTTTGTCTTCTAAATGATCTCGCTTGAATTCTAGTTCAGCTTCTTTAATTTGATTTGTACTTTCTAAATTGCAGGTAATAAAATTGGATTTAAATTTGAAATTGAATCGTATCGGAAAGTCAAAATTATTCTGGAAAATTAAATCCTTGTTTCCATATACCACACTAGCGTCGGATCCTAGCGGTGTAAAACGTTCTTCTTCCGTGTAGATGTCAACAGAATGATTGTGTCTTTCTATTATTTTGAGATTAGCTTTTAGTCCGGTAATGTAAATTATACTGGAAAGCTGACAGATTCCTCCCGCAGTTTCTTCTGAAACTTTACCATTAATAATATTTCTGCCTACTTTAAAAGTATTCTTGTGATTCGGATTACCAATTATCTTCCAAAATGAAAATACTTGATTTGGATATATAGTAATATTCTCGATTTTTTTCGAGGCTGTAATGATGTTATGCGTTTTGTTTTCGAAAAACTTTCCTTTCTTAATTTCCTGTACCGTTGAAATAGTAAAATCGAAGTTTTTATCGTCTCCCTTTTCACTAGCAAAATCATACTTCAAACCATAAAAATAACGACTGCAGAGTTTAATCTGTAATTTGATTTTGTTTGGAATTATAAATTTTAAAATCATTTCTTTTCTAAAGCTAAAATAATGTATGATGCATAATTTTTGAGGAAAGATCTGCAAAGAATGTTATCAATGCCAATAAAAAACTTTCTCAACTTTTTAGGAAAGCGGTGTATAGGAAGAAATAAAATGCCAGTTTGTTTTGTTAACGTCCATTTATCTTTCATCAATTTGGTAATTTCGTTTACGGAAAGATCATTTGCTCCATGCCAGTTTTCTGATTTATGAGCTGTAAATTTTCTTCGTTTTTCAGACGGGAAATCAAAAATCAAAATCCCTTTTTTTTCAAGAATTCGATAAGCTTCATCTGAAAAAGACTCTATTTCAGTTTTGTCTAAATGCATAATCACATGGAAACAAAAAGCATTTTTAAAATAATTTTCTTCAAAAGGAATAACAAATAAAGACCCTAATTGAATATTCTTTTCAGGATATTTTTGTTTCGATTCTAAAATCATATTAGAACTTAAATCTATGCCGAAATCTGCAAAATTCAAAAAGCGTCCTGTTCCACATCCAATATCCAAAGTTTTTGAAGCATCCAGATTGGCTAATTTTAAAAATGAGCGTTCCTGCTTGTCAATAAAAGCTCCGTAAGTGTTGTTAAAACGATCTTGGTCGTATTTTACAGCTAGTGCCTGATAATAATCAGTGATTTGAGTTTGCATAGTTAATAGGTCTGCATTTTGGCAGAATATAAATAAAAATACTATTTTTGTTTCAATGAGCGAAACTTTAGCTAAATACATTCCCGAGCATGCAGTGAAACCTGTTTTTGATTTGATTGTGGCCAATCAGGTTCACTTGAAAATCGTAAACGAGCGTCAGACGCGTCACGGTGATTATAGGCGCGGATCAAGTGGAAAACATGAAATTACAGTAAATGCAAGTTTGAACAAGTACAGATTTTTAATTACACTGGTTCATGAAATAGCACATTTGGTAGCTTTTGAAAAGTTTGGACGAAATATTAAGCCTCATGGTAATGAATGGAAACTTACTTTTCAGCGTTTGATGGTACCGTTTATTCGTCCAGAGATATTTCCTAATCATATTCTTCCCTTATTGGCCAGACATTTTAAGAATCCATCTGCAAGCAGCGATACGGATACCACTTTATCTTTGGCTTTGAAGCAATATGACAAAGAAAATGATAAAAACTACGTTTTCGAAATTCCCTATGGCAGTGTTTTCAGAATCAAAAACGGAAAAATTTTCAAGAAAATTGCCGTTCGGACAAAACGCTTTGAGTGTCTGGAAATTAGTTCCGGAAAATTGTATCTTTTTAATCCGAATGCTGAAGTAGAGCTAATCAATATTCAATAAAAAGAAATTCCAAATTCCATTTTTTTAAGTTTGGAATTTGGAATCTTTATTTTGAACATTTAAAAGATTTTATCCTTTCAAATAAGCTTCTCTTACCTTTTTGAATAAATTTGAAGAATAAACAAATTTTACGATGTCTTTATTCTCTGTTCTAAAGATTTCTTCTTTAGTTCCCTGCCACGCTTTAAGCCCTTTCTTTAAAAAAACAATATTTTCTCCAATCTCCATAACCGAGTTCATATCGTGGGTGTTAATTACAGTTGTAATATTGTATTCTTTGGTAATTTCCTGAATCAAATTATCAATCAATGTTGAAGTATTCGGATCCAGCCCAGAGTTTGGTTCATCACAAAATAAGTATTTTGGATTATTTACGATAGCACGTGCAATTGCCACACGTTTCTGCATACCTCCTGAAATTTCAGATGGCAGTTTTTTGTGAGCCTCAACTAAGTTTACCCTTTCCAGAACAAAGTCAACACGTTCTTTGATTTGGGCTTTGTTATTATTAGTGAACATTCTTAATGGAAACGCCACGTTTTCAGCAACAGTCATCGAATCGAATAAGGCACTTCCCTGAAAAACCATTCCAATTTCAGTTCTTAGTTCTCTTTTTTCATCAGGATCTAAATCAGAATAAATTCTTCCGTCGAACTCAATCGTTCCTGAATCAGGAGTATGAATTCCTAATAAGGTTTTTAGTAGTACCGTTTTTCCGGATCCACTCTGACCAATAATCAAATTGGTTTTTCCGGATTCAAAAACGGTCGAAACGCCTTTTAAAACCTTACTGTCACCAAATGATTTTTCTATATTTTTTACTTCTATCATTATCCTAATAATAATTGGGTTAATATATAATTAAAAAGAATGATACAAACCGATGTCCATACAAACGATACCGTACTCGCTTTACCAACTTCCAGTGCTCCGCCTTTCATGTAATATCCATGAAAAGATGGAATAGTGGCCAATAACATAGCAAAAATTAAAGTTTTGATAAAAGCGTAGGTAATATGAAAAGGTATAAACTCCCATTGAGCTCCGGAAATAAAGTCCTGACTTGTCGAAAACCCACCATAAGCAGAAGCAAGCCAACCTCCGAAAATACCTAAAAACATACTGATTCCAATTACAAATGGATACATCAACAAAGCTATAATTTTTGGAAAAACAAGATAGTTTAAGGAGTTGACTCCCATAACTTCTAAAGCGTCAATTTGTTCTGTAACGCGCATTGTTCCAATGCTGGAAGTAATATATGACCCCATTTTTCCGGCCATAATTACCGAAATAAAAGTAGGAGCAAATTCCAGAATTACCGATTGACGTGTTGCAAAACCAATTAAATATTTAGGAATTAACGGATTGGTTAAATTTAAAGCAGTCTGAATGGCTACAACTCCTCCGATAAAGAACGATATAAAGCAGACAATTCCAAGAGAGTCAATAATCAGGTCGTCGATTTCTTTTAAGATTAAACTTTTCATTACAGGCCATTTGGTCTGTTTATTGAAAATTTCTTTCAGCATTAAAAAATATTTCCCTACCTGGGATAAATAACGAATTAACATCATGGTTTTACAAATATTGGCTAAGGTAAAAAGAAGTTATGAGTTTTGGGTTATGAGTTCCCTTTTTTCGGTTTTTTTGGCAATCAAATTAACTTTTGTTTCATTTTTTGAAAACGGTACTTTCTTATAAATTTAGCCTGTTCAGGGGTAACCAATAAAGGAGTCTTTGCTTTTTGGGCTTTCCAAAAGCCTCTTATATAGTCAAGAAACAGAAAAGGTTTTTTCTTCATCATCGCCAATTTTGCAGAAGCAATTGCAGTAATCCAAAAACCATATCCTAAAGTATAAAAAGCTTCACCTTGTTTATAACGGGCTGTTTTATTGTAATTGGCACCGGTTGGTTTTAGGTGTTTTACATGTAAAGATTCGTCTGTGACAATTTTCCAGTCGTAATATTTACAAAGTAATTCATCTACTGTGTCCCAGCCCATTGCCGGACGTAATCCGCCAATTTGTTGATATGTTTCTTTTCTGTAAGCTTTTAAGGCTCCTCGAATATGATCTTTATCGGTTAGGTTTTCCAGGATCCAGTCTCCGTTTTTTTCGATATAGCAAAACCCGCCGGCCATTCCCACTTTTGGGTCAGATTCGAAATGTTTGATGATGGTTTCAAAATAATTAGCAGGAAAAATCAAATCGCCGTCTATTTTTACGATTATATGATACTCGGTATCTAAAGTTTCAAAACCTTTTTGAAAAGCCTGAATCACTTTGCTTCCCGGCATATGAATGGCGTCTGAAGTTTTGTTTACAACAGAAATAAACGGGTTTTCTTTTGCAAAACTTAATACAACTTCTTCTGTTTTATCGGTAGAATTGTCATTGACAACTACAACCTTTGAAGGTAAAACGGTTTGTGATACCAGAGATTGTAAAGTAAGGCCAATTAAATCCTGTTCGTTATGAGCCGGAATGACAATATAATATTTCATTTAAAAATTTTTAGATTTTAGATTCTAAATTTTAGATTATGCTGGGTTTCTAAAATCAAAAATCAAAAATCGTTAATCTGCAATCTTAATTTTTTCCGCGTATACAATATAATAACGATTGGTGAAACTGCGTAAAAAAGGTCTTAATCCAAACTTTTTTACCGGGTTTGTCCATTTTTGTCTGTCGATGATTTTCCAGCCTGTTTTTTCAAGAAGCCAGTCTAACTGCCAGTCTTCAAATTCGTGATAATGCCTGTCCCACATATCTGTTTTAGAACGATAAGCAGGTGAAAACCACAAACGCATCGGGATTGAAATCAAAAGTTTATCTGATTTGATTTCGTTTAAAATTGTAAACGGATTCAATAAATGTTCGAATATTTCGAATGCGGTCACCACATCTGAATTGGCATTTTTCAATGAATCCTGATTTAAATCCAAATCTTCACCAGTTGTATTGTTTACTGAGTATCCAGCTTCTTTCAGGATTTTTGAAAATGGATTTTCGACTCCCAGATCCAGGATCGTTTCAGAGGTTTTGATGTGTTTTTGTAAAAATTCTAAGGTAAGTTTGAATCTTTTATTCGGAAACGTTTTTTCGTACATAGTATGGATGTGAACGAAGCAGGGCCAGTTCTTAATTTTATGATTAGGTCGCAAATATACAAAGATATCTTCTGATTTTGGTGTTTTTTAGCCCGGATAGAAATGAAAAGCCCACGACTTAAAAAGTGTAATTTTTGCAGGTTTAAAGAAGCGACTGGAAGAAGCTTTTTTAAGGCAATAAAAACACATTTTTTAAGTGTGGACTTGTAATGGATAGCCGGAATAGCTGCTAAAATTTAATATCGGTATACAAATGCATTAATGTTCATTCCTGCTCCAACCGAAGCGAAAATGACCACATCGCCTTTGTTGATTTGGTGATTTTCCAGTTTTCCCTGAATTAACAGGTCATATAGTGTGGGTACAGTTGCAACACTGCTGTTTCCTAAATCGTGTATACTCATAGGCATAATATCTTTAGGGGCTGTTTTGTCGTATAATTTATAAAAGCGATCAATTATGGCTTCATCCATTTTTTCGTTTGCCTGATGAATAAGGATTTTTTTGACATCATCAATTGCAATACCACTTTTATCCAGGCAGTCTTTCATGGCATTGGGAACATTACTTAATGCAAATTCGTAAATTTTACGGCCATACATTTTGATGTATTTGATATCAGGATCCAGATCTGGGTTGTATGATTTCCCGAAGTAAAGGAAGTTGGCTTCATCATTTGCAAAAGTAGCACTTTCGTAAGATAATAAACCGGCTTCGTCTGTTGAAGCTTCTAAAATTGAAGCTCCGGCACCATCTGAGTAAATCATCGAATCGCGGTCGTGATCGTCAACCACTCTCGAAAGAGTTTCTGCTCCTATGACCAAAACTCTTTTTGCCATTCCGGATTTGATGAATGCATTGGCCTGCAATACACCCTCAATCCATCCCGGACAGCCAAAGAGAATATCATAAGCAACACACTTAGGATTTTTAATGTTTAATTTGTTTTTGACACGCGTAGCTAAACTAGGGATCATATCTGACTGATTGGTCCCGGTTTTTACGTCACCAAAGTTGTGCGCAAAAATGATATAATCTAAGGATTCTTTATCGATGTTGGCGTTTTCGATTGCTTTTTCAGCTGCGTAAAATGCCAGGTCAGATGTAGTGTGTTTATCTTCGGCGTAACGGCGGTTTTCGATACCCGTTATTCCTTTGAATTTTTTAATTACGACTTCATTTGGATATCCAAAAGGTGTTCCATCTTCATTTAAAAAAACATGTTTATCAAAATCGGTATTCTTAACTTCTTTTTGCGGAATATAGCTTCCGATACCTATAATCTTTATTTTCATTAGTTTCTTTTTCCAAAATTTTAAGCTAATTTATAAATAAATATATTATTTAAAGGATAAAAATTACTATGCATGCATATAATTATGAAATAGTAAATTTTAAAGTGATATAATGATTATTTTTTAATGATTTTTTAATTTTACAGAGATTTCAAACGATTGAAATGTTTGAGTCAGCTGAAGTTTTTTGCTGATGCAATTTGATTTTATTGTAAAAAATAAACCCGACAGTTTTTTAACGTGTCGGGTTTGTACAATATTGTGAGAAACTAATTTTAGTTTTCCATGTAAGCTTCAATAGGAGCACAGCTGCAAATTAAGTTTCTGTCACCATAAGCGTCATCTACACGACGAACTGATGGCCAGAATTTATTTTCAGCGATATAATCTAATGGGTAAGCTGCTTTTTCTCTTGTGTATGGAAAATCCCATGTATCGGTTGTAAGCATTGCTAAAGTGTGCGGTGCATTTTTCAAAACGTTGTTTTTATCTTCTGCTGTAGCATTTTCAATTTCTTTTCTGATTGCAATAAGCGCATCACAGAAACGATCTAATTCGGCTAAATCTTCTGATTCAGTTGGTTCAATCATAAGTGTTCCTGCTACAGGGAATGAAACAGTTGGAGCATGGAAACCGTAATCCATTAAACGTTTTGCGATATCACCCACTTCGATTCCGTTTTCTTTGAATGAACGACAATCTAAAATCATTTCGTGAGCCGCTCTTCCACATTCTCCTGTGTAAAGAATTGGATAATGTCCTTCGAAACGGGATTTCATATAATTTGCATTCAAAATAGCATGTTCGGTAGCACTTTTTAATCCTTCAGCTCCCATCATGGTGATGTATCCGTAAGAAATCAAACAAACTAAAGCTGATCCGTAAGGTGCAGATGAAATGGCTGTAATCGCTTGTTCACCGCCTACATTAAGGATTGGGTTTGTTGGTAAAAACGGAACTAATTTTTCGTTCACACAAATTGGTCCAACACCTGGTCCACCGCCACCGTGAGGAATAGCGAAAGTTTTGTGTAAGTTTAAGTGACAAACGTCAGCGCCAATTGTTGCAGGATTTGTTAAGCCTACCTGAGCATTCATGTTAGCACCGTCCATATATACTAATCCGCCGTTTTCGTGGATTAATTTTGTAATATCAATAATAGTAGATTCATAAACTCCGTGAGTAGAAGGATACGTTACCATTAAACAAGACAAATCGTCTTTGTGTTCAATCGCTTTTTCTCTTAAGTCTTCAACATCGATATTTCCTTCCGGAGTCGTTTTGGTAACGATAATTTTCATTCCGGCCATAGCTGCAGAAGCAGGATTTGTTCCGTGAGCAGATGATGGAATCAAACAGACATTACGGTGACCTTCGCCACGGGAAATATGGTAAGCACGAATCGCCATTAAACCAGCATATTCTCCCTGAGCTCCAGAATTTGGCTGTAATGTTGTTCCGGCAAATCCTGTGATTACGTTTAATTGCTCTTCTAATTTTTTAAGCATGGTGATGTAACCTTCTGCCTGTTCAATTGGAGCGAATGGGTGAATGCTGTTCCAGTTTGGCATTGATAAAGGCAGCATTTCTGAAGCTGCATTTAATTTCATCGTACAAGAACCTAATGAAATCATTGAGTGGTTCAATGATAAATCTTTACGCTCTAATTTTTTGATGTAACGCATCAACTGACTTTCTGAATGATGATTGTTGAATACATCATGCGTTAAGAAAGCAGAAGTTCTTTCTAATGATGCCGGCAACTGACTTGCATCAGTTAATTCAGAAACAGAAACCGTTTCTTTTGCTAAAGCTTCAGCAAAGATGGCAATGATTTGATTGATGTCTGCAATGGAAGTTGTTTCGTTCAACGAAATAGAAATCGTATCAGCATCAACATAGAAGAAGTTTACTTCGTTTTTCTCAGCAATAGCTTTTACTTTTTGAGCATCTGCTTTTACTAAGATGGTATCAAAGTAAGCTGTATTGGTTTGGTAAACTCCAAGTTTATTTAAAGCTTCAGCAGTTGTAACCGCCGATGCTTGAACTTTGTTTGCAATGTATTTTAAACCTTTTGGTCCGTGGTAAACCGCGTACATTCCGGCCATAACTGCCAATAAAACCTGAGCAGTACAAATGTTAGAAGTCGCTTTTTCACGTTTAATGTGCTGTTCGCGGGTTCCTAAAGCCATACGTAAGGCACGGTTTCCATTTACATCAATAGAAACTCCGATGATACGACCCGGCATAGATCTTTTGTATTCATCTTTAGTTGCAAAAAATGCAGCGTGAGGACCTCCGTAACCCATTGGAACACCAAAACGTTGCGTAGATCCAACCACAACAGCAGCTCCCATTTCTCCCGGAGAAGTTAAAGTTGCCAATGATAAAATATCAGCAGCAACAGCCACTTTTATTTCGTTTTCTTTTGCTTTAGCTATAAAAGCCGAATAGTCATTTACCTGTCCGTATTTTCCCGGGTATTGAAGAATAGCTCCGAAGAATTCGTTAGAGAAATCAAATGTTTCATGGTTTCCAACTACTAATTCAATTCCAACCGGAGTAGAACGGGTTTGTAAAACTGATAATGTCTGAGGCAGAATTTCTTCTGAAACGAAGAACTTGTTTACATTGTTTTTCTTTTGGTCGCGGGTACGAACGTCAAACAATAAAGCCATTGCTTCGGCAGCAGCAGTTCCTTCATCTAATAAAGAAGCGTTGGCAATTTCCATACCTGTCAATTCGATAACCGTAGTCTGGAAATTTAATATCGCTTCTAAACGTCCCTGAGCAATTTCAGCTTGGTAAGGCGTGTAAGCTGTATACCATCCCGGATTTTCAAAAATATTTCTTTGAATTGGTGCAGGTACAATAGTTGGGTGATATCCTAAACCAATATATGATTTGAAAACTTTGTTTTTTTTGCCTAATTCCATGATATGAGCAGCATACTCATATTCGGTCATTGCAGGATCAAGGATTAAATCATTTTTTAGACGAATTCCATCAGGAAATGTTTCATATAGTAATTGGTCCATGTTGTTTACACCAATTGTTTTGAACATGTGTTCAAGGTCATTTTCTCCTGTCCCAATGTGTCTTAAAGCAAAAGCATCTGTTCTCATTTGTAACTTTCTGTATTTTTAAGAGAATGTAATTTGCAGCGTATATTTTCCGGTTTAATGGTAAGCTATACAAGGTTTATTACATTTTATAGTAAATGTGTTGTTTTTTTGTGGCGCAAAATTAAGTATTATTAATAATTTAATGGGTATTTTTAACTTCAATTTTTATGAATTTTTCAACCAATGGGTTGGTTTGTTAACAATTGACTAGATTTGAGAGATGAAACTACTGAAACACATATTCGATTTTTACTTAAACAGCAGTATTCACGTGGCTTTATCCTGTTATGCTCTGGTACGGATTACGTTTCATGTATTTCACATACAATATGATGAGGCCATGACGTTGTTTGTTTTTTTTGGAACTATTGTGGGGTATAATTTTGTTAAATATGATGCGCTGGTCCGGGTTAAGAAAAATCCAATTGGAATCCAGTTGAAAATTATTGCTGTTTTGAGTTTTGTTTCGGTGATTTTGGTTGGCTATTATTTCTTCCATTTGAAGCGTATTACCCAAATTGTTTCTGTCGCAATATTTGCTATTACGGCACTTTATACACTGCCTTTTTTTCCAAATCGAAAAAACGCCAGAAACTGGGCTGGTGTAAAAATTTACATTGTGGCAATTTGCTGGGTAGGGGCTACGTTGGTTTTACCTTTAATAAATGCAGAACTTCCTTCTACATTAGATTTTTTTATTAAATGCCTGCAACGATTTGTATTGGTTTTTGTATTGATTTTGGTTTTCGAAATTATTGATTTAGCAAATGACGATCCACATTTACAGACTGTTCCCCAAACCATAGGCGTAAAGCGGACAAAATATTTAGGGTTTTTATTGCTGGTTCCGTTTTGGTGGTTAGAAGTTTTGATCTCTACATTTAATTATCACGATGCCATTATTAATCTTATAATGGTCATTATCTTAATGCTTTTTATTGCATTTGCAAATCCCAACCGCTCTAAATATTATACTTCTTTTTGGGTCGAAAGCGTGCCGATACTTTGGTGGCTGATGATTGTCTTATTATAACTCTTTCACTTTATTTCTATTTTATTCTACTGAAAACAGGTGTTTTTTTAAATATTTAAAATTTCTCGGGGCGAGAAATGAATCGTCATATCTTACTATACAGTCTGTTATAATTTTAAAGTTATAGAAATAATCGTACATAGATTTTGCCTCTTTCGTAACTAAGAACTTACGTTTTATGACATTTATTCATTTGAAATTATATATCTGATATAGTTTTGGGTATGAAATAAATGCTAGCAATAATTTATTCTAATCTATTCACCTTGATTTTCAACACTATTTTTTGAGATTCAAACTTAAAAATATCAAACCAACAGGTGGAGCAGAACCCACTTAAAAAAAACGAACTGTTTCGCACAGTAAAATGCGAAGGCAAATCCTGAAAAGCCTTACGAGTAGGGAAATAAATAAATCAAATCATGAGTCAAGCTTCAGCAGCCGCTTCAGCGGCACAGATCGATATTCTTGTTGTAATAGACACAGAATATATTAAAAGTCATTTTCCTAGAAACACTGATCCTAATAATGCTCCGGGAATAGATCATAACAGCCAATATATGATAGGTTACAGCCCAAGAGGGATTGTTTCAGGTCAGGGAACAGCAGATTTAAGTTTTAGAGCAAATGTAGGGGATAATGTTTCATTTAGAGGAACATCAATTCAGCAAAATTCAGATGATTCTGTAATCCTTTACGGAATTAAATACTGGCAAGGAGACAGAGTCTTTAATAATTTTGTAACGAATATTGTTACACGAAATAGAGCCGTACAGCCTGATCCAAATCAGACAAATGGTATCCCTCCAGTTTTAACAGTTCAAAATTTCACTAGCTATGACTCTAAAATAGCGAGAGGCGGAACAGAGAATTTTTATGTATATATTGCTGTTTATACTCTTGCAGGTGATGGTCAAACACAGGAATTATATGGATATTACTATTGGGATCCACAAGTTGTTGTGCCATCTTAATTTTTAGTAAACAGATACACTTTTTGAAAACACGAACTAATTTTTGTTCGTGTTTTTTTCATCATTAAAATAATCAAAATGGACAATTCTTTATCAACTCTTCAGAAAAAAACGGCTTATAGAATTTTGATTGTTATTGATACGGCCGCAATTAAAAGTAACTATTTTAATAAGGATATTGATCTGGAAGAGCCAATTAAAATAGAACAAGCTAACTGGTTTTCAATTTCTCAAAAAAAGAACCCTAAGGCTATAAATACGTTGCATACGGCTAGTGTTGATTCTAAAAGAAATGACAAAATCATTATTTCGGGAATTTCAATAGATGGAGACTCATCAGATGCCATTATTCTAAATCGAATATTAATAAAAAAAAAGGATATTGATTTTGAGGCAGTTTGTTTAACAAAGAAAACGGTTTCGAATAATGATAATAGTGAAAATGGATTGCCTGCAATTAATACAGAGCAAAATGTGATATGGTTTGAATCGATAGTTTCTCATCCGGGAAAATACAAAATTATAATATACTTCTCATTATATTATTTAAACTCAGATGGTAATCAACAGGATTTATATGGTCGTTTTTGGTTTCCTTTAGAAATTAATATTTTGTGATCATTCTTGATTAAAATTCTTTAAAAAATAATTTTTAATCTGTCATAACTTTCAGTGTTTTTAATCAGGGCTTTTCGTGTTTAATTTACTTCATCTCTTTTTGTTAAGAATCTGTTTAATAGTACTTTATCATGATTAGTGCTTGTGTTAAAAATGAATTAAATAGGATAATTACCTAATATCACTATTTATCGCATTCATACCTAAAAATCTCCCATTCATAACATTTTTATATTTAAATCTATTTGGCTGATATAGTTTTGATATAGAAAATTAAGGCAGTAATGATAACAGTCTTTCGTTTTCTTTTCAATACGATAAAACAATTAAGTTATATCTATACAAGTCAAGTAAGTGGAGCAGATCCCACTAAAAAAAACGGGGCGGTTCTGAAAAGCCTTATGAGTAAGAAAACATTTAAATTAAAAGTTATGTCAGATTTATTAGCAGGTGCTTATTTAGCAAAAGGCACAATAGGAAATGTTGGGATGCCGGGCGCTCCAGTTGCATCATTTAGTTTAGTTGTTGTACCATCTCAGCATTCTGTGTCAGGTACAGTAGTAATTACTCAGGCTATACAAGGTCCTGATAGTTATATCGTAGTTCCGGTAACAGGAAAAATATTTTCAACCGGAATTGGGAAAGTTACACAAGTTGTTGGTTTAAAAGGGCAGTATGTGCACTCAGTTCCTCCACCGGCATTTGGTTCTTTCCTTGCCGATTTTGAGGCTAATTTAGCAATAGATAACGAATGGAACGGTACTGGAGGTTTTTCATATTATGGGCATAACATAGAAAACGTTCCGGTTAAAGCTGCAAACCAGCCTGAATTAGTATAAAAATTAAGTAAATACAATTATAATTTATACTTAAGAGGCTCGTATAATGACAAGCTCTTTTGTTAAAGATTTAATTTTAAAATACTTAAAGGCTGTATGTTTTTTACGTGATCCTGTTCTGAATGCTAATTATTTAAAAGCAAAGTGTTTCGAGAAAATAGAAAACGAAAATAAACAGCATCAAGAGTTTGTTCGTACCAAACAATAATAACACTAGCAGATTATGCTTTTTTGGGGGAAAGTTAATTCGTTTTGTGGGAATTAAAAGTTGAGATTTTTAAAATTAAATCTATTTATTTTCGGCTATTTTTTTGAGGGTTTTATTTCTTTCCAATAGAAAATGAATCAGATGATTTTTTAAAAGCAGGGTATCGAATAATTTTCCGATAATGCCAAACGGAGTTTCATATTGCAGTTTATCTGTCATTATGGTAACTCCGTTTTTTTCTTCAAAAAAATGCTCATGTTTGAAGGTTTTGAATTTTCCTTCCTCCATTTCATCCACAAAATAGTCATAAAAATTCATTGCGGTAATCCGGCTTTTGTGAGTCAGGTAAAATCCGAAGTGTTTGCCACGCCAGGTTACCGTTTCATTTAAATTAATCAAACCTGAAGTTACACCGTCAATTGCTTTTTCTTTTGAAGGGGCTGCAGATTGCTGGTGAATATCTATATTTCGTGATACATTAAAAACAGTTTTTAACGGAGCATTTATTTTTGTTAGTAGATGAATGGTTGTCATTGAATTTATGTTTTTTTTTGCACAAACTTGTCATTCCGAGGAACGAGGAATCTCCGTTAGAAGCTCTACAAAGATTGAGGATTTTGATTGCGGAGATTCCTCGTTCCTCGGAATGACAATATTGTGTGAATTGGAGGAGTAAGAAGTTCTTTACGGTAATAAATTTTTAAAAGCTTCATCAATATCTCCAAACTTAAATTGAAACCCATTTTCTAAAAGTCGTTTCGGAATCACATTTCGACTTTTTAAAACCAATTCGGTTTCTGTTCGAATAAAAAAAGAGCCGATTTCCAATAAAAATTTACTCATCGAAATACCGAAAGGAAAACCAACCGTTTTTCGAAGTTTCTGCATGAAATCAGCATTTCTAATGGGTTTAGGAGCAACAACATTTACAGCTCCTGTCATTTCTTTTTCAATTATAAAATCAACCGCATTCGCAAAATCCTCTTCGTAAATCCAGCTGACAAACTGATTACCTTTTCCCTGTTTCCCTCCAAAACCAATTTTTGCCAAAGTTTTCAACGGAATAAATGCACCTCCTTTTTTTCCTAACACTATTGAAGTTCGCAAAGCGGTTTTTAATGTATTTGGAGTTTCTGTTTTAAAGAATGCTTTTTCCCATGAAAGCGCCACATTGATAGAAAAATCGTTTCCAATTTCGCCATCAGTTTCATCCATTTGTTTGTCTAATGAGAAACGATAAATGGTTGCGGTTGAAGAATTCAGCCAGTGCTTCGGTGGGTTTTGGCAATTTAAAACTGCTTTGTTCAGGATTTTGGTACTTTGAATACGGGATAATAAAATCTCTTTTTTATTCTTTTCAGTATAACGGCAATCGACAGATTTACCCGCCATATTGATTAAGACAGCAGCGTTTTCCAGTTCTTTTTCCCAGCCGGAGAAAGTTCTGGCATTCCAGTTTACATATTTAATTCCGTCAATTGTTTTTGAGTTTCCTCTGGTCAGAATTACGATTTCATCAAATTGATCTTTAAAATGATTTACCAAAACCTGTCCTAAAAAACCTGTTCCGGCTGCGATAATGAGTTTTTTCATCATTAGAAATTTAAAATTAAAAACAGGGCAATAATTCTATAGAGAACCCAGGTGTAAGATAGATAAAATGGAAGTTTTAAAATTTTAATTCTTCTAAAATGCTCCAAAAACATAATGAATACTGTTACTCCAAACCAACCTAAAATTATCATTTGCGGAAGTTGAATAAATGGACTCAAAATTAAAACCGGACTTAAAATTAAAGATCCCAACAAAGAAACCGTCATCAAATTTCCTGAATAATTGAGAATCGTTTTACTGTCAAACTTTAAAAGAAACAAACTTTGGAAAACAATTTGTCCAAATGCCAAAATGATTTCTCTTGTAATACTGCTTTTAGGCAAATTAGAAAGCAAATTAGAATATCCAAATAATATAAAAGTTGTTACTGTTAAAGCAAATCCGATAAACAGAAATCTGTATTTATAATTGAAATCAGGAATGCATTGCAGTTTGTTTTCTTCTTTTATGTTTCCCGGAATAATTACTTTTCGGTTATAAGAAACAAAAGAATACAGTTTTTTAAGAATGAAATGAATAGGTTTTCTGGTTGCAATTTTTTCAATTACAGGAAAAGAAAAACCAACAACTTTAATTAAACTGTCAATTCCGTAAACTACCGTTTGTGCCTTGTTGTCAATCAAAGCAATTTCGTTTGGAGCACGTTTTAAGTCTACAAAATTTTGCTCCTCTTCAGATAATTGACAATAAGATTTTCTTCCGTTTTGATCTAACATTCCGCTTTTTACAAACCCGGTTGTGTATAAATTGCAAAGCGGGCAATCTTCGTCATAAAGCAAGGTCTGGTTTTCGAGCGTTTTCATGAGATGGAATATTAAGCTTTAAAAACCAGTCTTTCTTCTTCCTGAGCTTCTTTTGCTTTTCTTTTTCCTTTAAAAAAGAAATACAAATTAAAGAATAACATAATACCCAAATAAATAGAAAATCCGCCTATTTTGTAGCTTAATCTTTCAATCAGTTCCTGATAGCTGTTTTCGCTGATATTCATTTGAAGAATCATAAGGGCAAAACCGATATTTAAAAGATAAAAACCGGTTTCAAAAAGTCTGTTCGTTGCATCGGCTATATCTTCACGGCCTTTAAAAATATCCAGCATAAAGATTTTGCCATTTTTGAAAAGCGTTTTAGAAACATAATAAGTAAGGAATAATGCAATTGGTAAATAAATACTGTAACCGATTAAAATTTTTGTAGTTTCCATGATATTTGATTTTAGTTGTTATTTAATGAGTTTATGAATGTACTTTGTTATAATTATAATATTTAAATAATGTAATACTGATATAATAAAAATAATGACAGATGTTTTGAAACAGATGATTTCGGTTAATTGCGTGAGCGATATTATTTTTTGCCAGGAAATCAATGTCATCGCACAATAACCAATATTTAAAAGATAGTAGCCTAATAGTAAAACCTGATTGATTTTTTGACAGATATCAGCGTGATTTGGAATCAGTTCTGCGACATAAATATTTCCGTTTTTGTAGCAGATTTTTCCAACTCTCAGGATAATAAATATTGTAATACTGAGATAAATGAAGTAGGCGATGATGTTGAGGTTCATAATGATTTCAGATTAACATTTCGTGTTCTAATACATTTAAAAATTCCAGTTTTCGTTTATTCTTTACCTTGATTTTTGAACCTTTAGCAAGGAATACAGAAATTGGTTTTTGAGTCTGAAGAAATCCAAAATCGATTCCGTACGTGTTTTCAAAATCAATATCAACATGATGCTTTAAAACTTCAAGCTGTTGCCATCTGGGATGTGTTACTTCATATTCGAAAGTGGTTTTTTCATTGATTTTTGTATATCCGAAGTAATGTTCTGTAATAAACTCAGCTTCAGAATCTACCTCAATTTCTTTACAATCTTTTCTAGTTTCTAAATGAATTGTATTCCAGTTTTTATAATTTTTCCATTGATATATAAAAGTTTTTGTCCCCACATTTTCTACAACTTCATGTCTCATTTCTTGAGTTTCATAATGTTCCTGATACAATGTATTAGCAATAAAAGTGATCGCTTTTTTCGGAACAATTTCCTTGATAAAAACAACACCTCGTTTCCATTCGCCATTCTCAAAACGTTTTACATAGAATCTCAAATTAACTTCTTCAAAATTGATATGAAACGGAACTTTCAATCCCAAAACTTTGGTGTTTTTAAACATAAAACCAACTAAGCTGACATAACATTTGTTATTCCAAAGATCAATTTCAGTTCCTGCTGGAACATATTTTTCTAAAACTTCACGATTAACCTCGTAATTGAATAAGGCTAAGTTTTTCCATTCTGCTTTTAAGAAGTTCATTTTCTTGAATATTGGTTAAGTATATATGTAAAGTATAAGGCTAGTAAGACAGGGATTCCTCCAAAAAAGGCAGATACTATAGATTGTATAAATTTCAGTTTATATAGTCCATTAGGAATTGCTGAAAGACTAAATAATATGACAAAATAAATTATTACACCTATAAAATAATTTCTGATTTTGTTGTTGCCACTTGATAAAATAAACCAAATGAACCCAACTAATAATTGATATACAGGCATTACGAATAAACCCAAAACTAAAGCGATTTCCTTACAATCAGAATAAAATTTGCTTAGTAGGGCACTAATGATTAGTGTAAAAACTATAGCTAAATTTCCAAAATTCAATATTTTCATAATTATTGATTGTTTTAAACTTTCAGAAAAAAATGAAAGTTTTGATTAAATTTTTTTAAGTTGTAAAATTATTTCATGATTTTCATAACCAATTTCCCTAACCAGTTATCATTAAATTCAGTCATTTTGTCCAGCATGTTATCTGCTTTTAGAACAAAATCATACAATTTTGTGGTTTGATCTACAAAGTGTTTTTCTTCTGCTGAATCTTTGGCTTCGATTGTCGAAACTTCTTTAAGTATTTTTAGCGCTGGTTTGATTTCTCTTTTACTTCTTTCTCTCGAAATTTTCACAGCCAATTCGTCTAAATCTTTTTCGGCTGTAAAGAACTCTTTTCTTTCTCCTGCTTTATATTCTTTATACACAATTCCCCAATCCATTAAAGCACGAAGGTTCATACTGGCGTTTCCTCTGGAAATCTGCAATTCCTCCATAATTTCTTCCATTGAAACAGCTTCGTTTGAGACCATCAATAAAGCATGAATCTGTGCCATAGTTTTATTAATGCCCCATTGAGAACCTAATGCTCCCCAGGTTTGTACAAATTTATTTTTTGCTTCTTTGAATTCCATAGTTCAAATGTAAGTGAAAGTTTTTAAACTTTCAAAAATAAATGAAACTTATTTTACGAATTATAAAGTTGTGTTAATTCAACCCTCGAAATTTTAGATTAAATAATGAGAAGGATATTTTTGTAAAAATCACTTTTTATGGAATTATACTACACCTTTTCAGTACTTATTGTACTGGCTTCTTTCTTCGCCTATTTAAACCTAAGATTTTTAAAACTTCCGGGAACGATCGGAATAATGATTATTGCCATGTTGGTTTCAGTTGGAATACGTCTTCTGGGAGATTCTTATTTTCCGGCTACAACCAAACACTTTTTTGAGTTAATAAAACAATTTGATTTCAACGAAATCCTAATGGGCGCTATGTTGAATTTTCTTTTGTTCGCAGGAGCATTGCACGTAAATATGGCTGATCTCAAAGAACAAAAAGTGCCAATAATGATATATTCGACAGTAAGTGTAGTATTGTCGGCATTAATTATTTCGATGCTGCTGTATTATATCGCACCGCTATTAGGAATTAATATTCCTTATGTATTTTGCCTTGTTTTCGGAACTTTAATTTCGCCGACTGATCCAATTGTAGTGTTAGGCGTTTTGAAACAAGCAAAAGTGCCGAAAAGAATCGAAACTAAAATTGTGGGAGAATCGTTGTTTAATGATGGAGTAGCAGTGGTTATGTTTGCGGTTGTTTTAAAAATGGCTACAGATCCAACATTTGATATGAGTTTTGGCTCAATTGCCTGGCTTTTCGCAAAAGAAGGAATTGGTGGGCTTTTATTAGGAGCCGTTTTAGGTTTTACTGCTTCAAAAGTTATCAAAAAAATTGACGATTATAACGTTTCTGTTTTAATAACCTTATCTATAGTAATGGGAGGATTTTTGATTGCCAAAAGTTTACACGTTTCAAGTCCGCTGGCGATGGTTGTTGCCGGTTTGATTATCGGAAATTATGGTAAAAAAGTAGCGATGAGCGAAGTAACCAAGGATTATTTAGAAAAATTTTGGGAACTTATTGATGAGATATTAAATGCGATTTTATTTTTATTTATCGGATTTGAATTATTGCTTTTGCCGAATTTAAGTAAACAATTAGTTATAGGTTTGGTAACTATTTTAATTGTACTGTTTGCCAGAGTTTCATCAATCGTTTTACCATGGAAATTCTTCGATATCTTCAAGTTCTTCGGAATAAAATCTGCCTATAATAAAGGTTCTTTAACTGTATTGGTGTGGGGTGGAATCCGTGGTGGAGTTTCTATTGCTTTGGTGCTTTCATTGCCGGACGGAGAATATAAAAACCTGCTTTTGGAAATTACTTATATAGTTGTGTTATTTTCTATTGTTGTCCAGGGATTAACCGTTGGAAAAGTAGCGAATAAGGTTTTAGAAAAAGAATAAAACTATCTAAATTATTCAAAAAAAATATTTTGACACGGATTTGACTGATTCGTTATCACGAAGACGCAGATTTACACGGATTTTAAATACATCTAAAAATCTGTGTAAATCTGCGTTTTTACGGTAGCAATTCTGTTTTATCAGCGTTCTAAATTTTTTATCGTTTGTCTTCTTTGGAATAATTTGAAGGACCGTTAATATTTATTGCATTGCCTAAAAAATGTGGTTCACGATTTCTCAAAACATCAAAAAAGGACTTGAATGTAGAAATATATTCCCTGAATTTGACATATTGATAGCCATGATATTCGCCTTTGTTAGCAGAATACCCTGCCGATTTTATTCCAAGACTTCTTCCGATGTAAATTGCGCGATTCAAATGATATTCCTGAGAAATTAAAGTCGCTTTTTTTATTTTAAAAATATATTTCGCTCTGTACATGGTAGAGTAGGTATCGAAACCGGCGTAATCAATAAAAATTTTTGTGGTGTCAACTCCATGTTGTTGACAATAATTTTTCATAACAGTCAATTCATCGTATTCTTCACGTCCGTTATCTCCTGAAAGCAGAATTTTGTTGATTCTTTTTGCTTTGTATAAAAGAATTCCGGCATCAAGCCTGTCCTTAAGATATTTGCTTGGCTGATCTCCGTTGATTCCTGCGCCAAAAATAATCCCAACATCATTTTTTGGAAATTTTCTCAAAGAATAATGAATATATTTTTTGGTAGATGATTTTACGTGATAGTTTACAGAAACAATTGCAATCAATCCAATAATGGCAAGATAGAGCGCTATTTTAAAATATTTTTTCAAAGTGTATAGTGTAAGGTTAGGTTCAATGACGAAGATAACTAAAATTTATTTTTAGATAAAATCAAATAAAAAACCGAAGCTGCAAAGCTTCGGTTTCTAAAATATCTAATTTCTAAGAAGTCTAAAAATCTAAGAAGTCTAAAAATCTAAGAAAGTCTACAACAATCCCGCTCTTTTCAATAAAGCTTCCGGTTTTGGTTCCTGACCTCTGAAACGTTTGTATAAAGTCATCGGATGTTCAGTTCCTCCTTTTGAAAGTACGTTGTCTTTGAATTTTTTTGCAATTTCTGTGTTGAAGATTCCATTTTCCTGAAAATATTCAAAAGCATCTGCATCCAGAACTTCTGCCCATTTGTAGCTGTAATATCCGGAAGAATATCCACCCTGAAAAATATGTGAAAAAGCTGTACTCATGGCATTTTCTTTTACATCAGGATACAATTGTGTATTGGCAAATTGTTCTGTTTCGAAAGTTTTAAGATCCGTAATGTTGGTTGGATCCTGTCCGTGCCATGCCATATCTAACAATCCAAAACTTAATTGGCGCAATGTTGCTAAACCTTCCTGAAAACTTGCACTTTCTTTAATTTTCTGAACATATTCAATCGGAATAATTTCGCCCGTTTCGTAATGATTCGCAAACAAAGCCAAAGCTTCCGGTTCGTAACACCAGTTCTCCATAATCTGACTTGGCAACTCTACGAAATCCCAAAAAACAGAAGTTCCGGACAAACTTGGATATGTTGTGTTCGCCAGCATTCCGTGTAAACCGTGACCGAATTCGTGGAATAAGGTCGTTACTTCATTAAAAGTCAATAATGAAGGTTTTGTTTCGGTTGGTTTTGTAAAGTTACAAACATTCGAAACATGTGGTCTTTCGTTAACACCATCTTTTACATATTGTGATTTGAACGAAGTCATCCACGCGCCGTTTCTTTTTCCTTTTCTTGGGAAGAAATCAGCGTAGAAAATTGAAACCAAATTGTTCTCAGCATCTCTTACTTCATAAGTCGTAACTTCTTCGTGATATTTATCGATGTCAAAAACTTCAGTAAAAGTCAATCCGAAAAGTTTATTGGCGACTGTAAAAGCACCGTCTAAAACTTTTTCTAACTGAAAATACGGTTTTAGTTTTTCATCATCTAAATTAAAAAGCTGTTGTTTTAATTTTTCAGAATAATAAGCACCGTCCCATTTCTCTAGTTGTTCGATTCCGTCCAGTTCTTTCGCAAAAGCAGTCAGTTCTGCAAATTCTTTTTGAGCTGCAGGTTTCGCTTTTGCTAATAAATCATTTAAAAAAGAGAAAACTTTTTCAGGGTTTTGCGCCATTCTTTCTTCCAAAACAAAATGGGCGTGTGTTTTATATCCTAATAAATTAGCTCTTTCAAAACGAAGTTTAGCAATTTTTAAAACATTTTCCTGATTGTCGAATTCATTATTTTGAAACGATCTTGCGCCAAAAGCAATCGCCATTTTTTTACGCAGTTCACGATTGTCGGCATAAGTTAAAAACGGAATATAACTAGGATGATCCAAAGTAAAAATCCAGCCTTCTTTTTCTTTCTCTTTGGCTAACAAGCGGGCAGCTTCAATAGTTCCTTCCGGTAATCCGGCTAAGTCAGTTTCGTTGGTTAAATGTAATTCGAAGTTGTTGGTTTCTGCTAAAACATTTTCTCCAAACTGTAAACTTAACATTGATAATTCTTTATCAATTTCGCGTAAGCGGTCTTTTTTATCTTCTGCAAGGTTAGCACCGTTTCTGGAGAAACTTTTGTATTTTTTGTCTAATAAAGTTGTTTGCTCCGGATTGAGATTCAAGCTGTCTTTTTGGTCATAAACCGTTTTGATTTTCGAAAACAATTCGGCATTAAGCGTTATGTCATTTCCAAATTCAGCTAATAAAGGAGAAACTTCCTGAGCGATTTTTTGCATTTCGTCATTCGTTTCTGCCGAATTTAAATTGAAAAAAATACTCGAAAGACGATCCAGAATATCACCTGAAAATTCCATTGCAAGAATCGTATTCTCAAAAGTTGGAGCTTCAGGATTATTTACAATCGCATCAATTTCGGCTTTAGCCAAAGCAATTCCTTCCTGAAAAGCCGGAAAATAATCTTCGATTTTAATTTGCGAGAAAGGTGCGGTGTTGTGTTTGGTATTGAAATATTGTGTTAATACGCTCATAGTTGAATGTTTTGTTACGCAAAGATTCACAAAGAAAACGTAGAGATTCGCAAAATATTTTTGGTGTCTCTTTGTGTAAACTTTGTGAATCTCTGTGGAATTAATTAATTTTTACTTTTTCAATCCTTCAGCAGCTTTATTAACCGCTGCTTTTAATTCTTCTTTATAAGAAATAATCGTATCTAAAACTTTTTTGTCGTGGCTTCCGATGATTTGTGCTGCTAAAATTCCGGCATTTTTTGCACCATTTAGTGCGACAGTCGCAACGGGAACACCGCCCGGCATTTGCAGAATAGAAAGTACTGAATCCCAGCCATCAATCGAATTGCTAGATTTTACCGGAACCCCAATTACAGGAAGCGGAGACATCGAAGCCACCATACCTGGTAAATGCGCTGCACCGCCCGCTCCTGCAATAATTACCGAAATCCCGCGATCGTGGGCATTTTTACTGAAATCGAATAATTTCTCCGGCGTTCTGTGTGCCGAAACGATGTCTACTTCTGTTTCGATATTAAATTGTTTTAGTATGTCGATGGCATCCTGCATGACTGGCATGTCTGAGATGCTTCCCATTATAATAGCTACTTTGCTCATGTGTTTTTTTGTTTCAAGTTTAAAGTTTCCGGTTTTTTGAACTGAAATAATAAATATTGTTTGTTTAAGATTGTTTTATGGCTTTATAAATTAAAAATATAATTCCAAAACTTAATGCAATTAAGAACAATGTTATAAATAAGAACCCAATAAAGCTAATAATCCTCTCACCAAGATATTCATTTTTATCGGTAAATTTTTCAAAGCAGGTTTTGATTGAATTTGGAATTTCACCTGCCTTTGAAGCATTGTCAAGAAAATCAAAAAAATCCAGAAATCCCATATGTAATGTTTGTTTTAAGTTAAGAAAACTTCGATTAAGGACTAATCACTAAGAACTAATTACTAATCACTCTAATAGTATTCTTAACTTCCTGCGCAATTCGTCTAGCCTCGGTCATATCTTCATTTACAATTGTCACGTGGCCCATTTTTCTGAACGGGCGTGTTTGCTTTTTACCGTAAATATGTGGTGTAACGCCATTCCATCCTAAAATAGTTTCGATATTTTCATATACAACATTTCCGGAAAAACCTTCGGCACCTACTAAATTTACCATAATTCCGGCAACTTTACTGTCTGTGTTGCCTAACGGAAGATCTAAAATAGCACGTAAATGGTTTTCAAATTGCGAAGTATAACTTGCTTCGATTGAATAATGTCCTGAATTGTGTGGGCGAGGGGCAACTTCATTTACTAAAATTTCATCGTCATTGGTTTGAAACATTTCAACTGCTAAAAGACCAACATGATTGAATTTCTCCGAAACATTCAACGCGATTGCTCTTGCTTTTTGGGCTACTTTATCGTCGATTCTTGCAGGGCAGATTACGTATTCTACTTGGTTGGCTTCCGGATGAAATTCCATTTCGACAACTGGATACGTTTTCATCTCTCCTGATGGATTTCTTACCACGATTACCGCCAATTCGTTTTTAAACGGAACCATAGTTTCTGCAATACATTCAACATTTGGCAACGCATCTAAATCTGAAACCTGGCGAACTATTTTTACACCATTTCCATCATAACCAAATTCAGTGCATTTCCATACAAAAGGCAATTTCAGATCGTTGATTTTAGATTTTAAATTATCTAAATTTTCGAATCTTTCAAATGGTGCGGTTGGAATATTGTTATCTGCGTAAAATTGTTTTTGAACGCCTTTATTCTGAATTCCTTTTAAAGTTCTTGGAGATGGATATACTTTTAAACCTTCGTTTTCTAATTGTGTTAAAGCTTCCAGATTGACCAATTCAATTTCAAAAGTTAGAACATCGACTTGTTTCCCGAAATTATAAACCGTTTCATAATCCATTAAATCGCCCTGAAAGAATTTGTTGCAGGCAATTTTGCTCGGAGCTTCGTCACTCGGATCAAGAACATAAGTTTGTATATCAAATTTTCTGGTGTCGAACAAAAGCATTTTGCCTAATTGTCCGCCGCCTAAAATTCCTAATTTAAAATCAGAAGAAAAATAATTCATTGTTGTGTGTTTGTGATGCGCAAAGATACTTATAATGATTGAATAGGAAAATGCTATTTTATTTTCTTCAAAACTTCCCTTGCAACCGCTTTATAAGCAGCAGAATGATCGCCATAATCTTTGTCCAGAATTACCTTGAGTTCTGGATGAATCCAGTCGTAATGCTTTCCTAAAAGATATAAAGTTCTTATGGAATACGCTTTTGTGGCTACTTTTACATCATTTATCAGCCAGTCAAAAGAAGCTTCAATACAATTCTGAAGATTTTCTTCAGAAAGAAGAATGCTGTTCTCTTCTTTTTGGTAATGTGATTTTACTAATAACTGCAGCACTTTTGCAATTGGCCGAATCGAACTTTCATCTTTCAAAACCTTCAAATTTGAACAGAAAAAATCCAGATGAGGCTGCAGCCAAAGTAATTCTTCGTAAGAAACAAATTCTAAAATCCAGCAGGCTTTATGGTTGTTTTTGTCAGATGGCGAAAAACAAATCGAAACCAATTCATCAAATAAAGACGGATTTTCTAAAATATCTTGTGCAGCTATGAGCCGATTTTCACGATAAGCATTTACATAATCCAGTTTGATTTGCAGTTTAGATGACATCTTATAAATTCTATTTAATTACCGGAAACTAAAATAAGTAATTTAATGAAACGGTTCCGTAGTAATTTACAGGAAGTCCGGGATAATAATATCTTGGAGATGAAGTTCCGACCGGAAGTGCATTTGGTAAAATTAAAGATGCATATTTTTCACTGGTCAGATTGTTGATGCCAAAGGCAAAACTGGTATTTAGATTTGGCAGAATTTCAAAACGATATCCTGTTTTTAAGTTGATAATAGTATAGGAATCAGAAAAAGCTGTATTCGAATCATTCATCGGAATTTCATCCACAAATTGATAATCGGCGTTCAGATAAATTCCTAAACGGGTATTCAAAATTAATCCAGCATTAATTTTATTTGAAGGAACTCCGGTTAATTTATTTCCGGAATAATCATTTCCGTCATCCACAAATTCTTTAAACTCATATTTCCCAACAGAACCTCCAATGTAAGAGTTCAGATATAAAAATGAATTGATCTGATAATTGTGTCTCAATGTAATTTCAATTCCTTCATGCAATGTTTTTCCGGCATTAACGCCTTCGTATTGATCATCGCCAATTCTTTTCGCAACTAATAAATCCTTTATTTCCATTCGATATACTGCAAATTCGGTATAAAGATTTTTGTTGAAAAGGTAAAATTTCCCGCCAACTTCAAAATTGTAGCCATTTTCAGGTTTAATGTTGGTGTTGATTTTTCCTTCACTTGTAAGTGTTTCTTCTGTCGCAGGAAGTGAAAATCCACGGCTGGCTGAAAAATAGATGGTTTGCTGTTGATTTGGTTTGAACAATAAAGAAAGCTGTGGCGAAAAAATTCCGTCATAACTGTATTTTTCCGTTGAAGCTTTTTGAGGAAGAAAGTTCGTCAGTTCAAAATTCGTTTCATTATAATTTAAACCAAATTGAAGCTCGAATTTTTCAGAAAGCAACGATCTGATTTGTGAAAAAATGTTGTAAAAATGCCTTTTTTGATCGGTTTCTGTCAATTGATTTCCTTGTAAACTGCCTTGCCCGTTGTTCTGTTTGTATAGATTTTCAAAAGTGTTTCCGCTATAATTGTCGGTAAAATATTCCATTCCGAAAATGAATTGATTTTCCAGTTTTCCAATCTTGAAATCTCCTGAAAATTGTGTTCTCGCTCCTGAAGCAAAAGTATATTGACGTAGAATATCAAAAGGACGTGGTTCGTTGCTGTCTTTATAATTGATAAAAACAGAAGTCGAATTATTCAAATGTTCATTGATTTTGAAATCATAAGCCAGTCCTGCCAAAGTTGATTTGTATTCTTTAAATCCTTTTGAAGCAACCCAGGTTGGCGCACCGGACTGCGGATTATTGTCATAAGTATCCTTATTAATAGAACTCGGAATAAAAGCTTTCAGATACGTATAATTGGAGAAATAAGTAAGCTTACTGTTTTGTTTTCTGAATAATTCTCCTGCAAGTGTAATCCCTTCACGTTTGTAAGCACTGTTTTCACGCCAGCCATCTGATTTCAGATTATGATAACTTAAATTCAAACTTGATTTTTTTTCATCAAGGCTATAACTTAAACTGTTTTTTAATAATCCAAAAGAACCAAAAACAGAACTCACTCCGGCAGTTTGGCTATTATTTTTTGAAAGCTGAGGCGAGATCAAAATCGCTCCGCCCAATCCCGCACCATATATGCTCGAAAGCGGTCCTTTAATAATCTCAATCTGGTTTAGATTTTCTAAATCAATATCATCAATTACAGTTTCGCTGTTTCCGGAAGTTAGCGGAATACTGCCGTAAAAAGCCCTGATTTTATTTGTTCCGTAAGGCGTTCTGGCTCCAATACCGCGAATCGAAATTCGGGTTGTGGTAAAATTGGAAGACTGCATAAAAACACCCGGAATTGTATTAACAACATTGGTAATATCAGTAGCGTTATTTTGTATCAGCTCTTTTTTAGATAAAATGCCAATAGAAGCTGGTGCATTTTGCAAGCTGTCATTAATATGTAAGGAACTAATGATAACTTCTTCGAGTTTTTCTGTTTTGAGAGAATCAATAGATTTGCTTTTTTCTTGTTGAGCAAAAGTATTTTGGAAAACAATTGCGGAAAGAAAAAAAAAGAAACATTTTTTTAAAAGCATAAAAGGATAGTTTAGTTTTTGAGCGTAATTTTTAAACACATAGAGGCATAGCTTTTGTTTGTGTGTAAAAGGCGTTTCACTTGTTTTAAAACACATAGCTATGTGTCTTTTTGCAAGTGAAACGCCTTTTTTATGTTCCAAGAAACACTATGTCTCTATGTGTTTAAAAAATTAGCGTAAAGTTTGGAATTTAATTTTACTTATTAGCCGTTACTTTCCAAATCGTATTCCCGCTGTCATCATTTACCAAAATCGATCCGTCATTCATAACCGTCACAGCAACCGGACGGCCATAAACTTCCGCTTTATCATTGTCAGAAATGAAACCGGTTAGAAAATCTTCCGGTTTTCCGGATGGTTTTCCGTCTTTAAAAGGAACAAACAGCACTTTATAGCCTGAAATTACAGAACGATTCCATGAACCGTGCTGTCCTACGAACGCCCCGTTTTTATATTTTGCCGGAAAAGCCTCTTTTGTATAAAAAGCCAATCCTAAAGAAGCGGTGTGTGCACCAACCGGAACATCAGGAACAATTGCTTTTTCGACCAAATCTTTTCGTTCGCCTTTCAGTCTCGGATCAGGAATACTGCCGAAATAAGAATACGGCCATCCGTAAAAGCCGCCTCTTTTTACACTTGTAATATAATCCGGAACCAAATCATCGCCCAGTTCATCACGCTCATTAACTGCAGTCCAGAGTTCTTTTTTATTGGCGGGATTCCAGTCCATTCCCATTGGGTTTCTAAGACCGTCAGCATAAATCTTTTCACCGGTTCCGTCAGGATTGATTTCTAAAATGGCAGCGCGTCGAATTTCTTTATCCATACCATTTTCTCCAACGTTGCTTCCTGAACCAACACCTATATAAATTTTCGTCCCTTCAGGGTTAGCAAGCAGGCTTCGGGTCCAGTGATTGTTGTAACCACCAGCAGGAAGCTCAACAATTTTGACTCCCTGGGTTGCTAATTTTAAAGGTGCATTTTTATAAGGATAACGGTAAAGTCCGTCAGTATTTGCAACATAAAAAAAGTCTTTTAGAATAAGCATCCCCAAAGGCCTGTTCAGGCCTGTCAAAAAAACTTCTCGGGTTTCAAAAACGCCGTCTTTGTCTTTGTCACGCAAAATTATAATTTGATTTTTGCTTGTTCTTGTGCCGCTTTCAACAACAAAAATATCATTATTTGGACCGATGTAAGACCAACGCGGATTCTCAAATCCGTCAGCAAATTTTGTAACCGTAAAACCTTTCGGTGCTTTTGGTGTTTTCCCTTCCGGCCAGCCTATGACTTTACTGTTTTTGGATTTAGATTCTGTTGCATAAGGCGGAGGAAGTATAATATTTCCAATGGCAGTTTTTACAACATTGCCCGGCTGTTTCGCCAGCGCTTCTTTTTCTTCTTTTTTAACCTGACCATTGCAGGCTGTCATTATGGTTAGTAAGGAAATAGATAATAATTGTATGGTAATTTTCATGGTATTTTTTGATTGAATGTTGGTCAAACAACAATTTAATGAATTATGGAATAGATGTCGAAAACTATTTGTAAACATTAACTGATATTTAACATTCTCAAAAAAGTACCGTTACTATAAAATTTAGATACTTACAGTTTGGTTGTAATTCTGTATCTTTGTCCATTATTTTAAAGAACAAAAATAATGATACAACTTCACGATAAACAATTTGTTCCGTTTATTTCGGCTAAAGAAATTGATTTCGCTTTATCCAAAATAGTGGCTCAGGTAGAAGATGATTTTGGAGATGATACTCCCATTTTTGTTGGCGTTTTGAATGGTGCATTTATGGTTGTTGCAGACTTTTTGAAAAAATATAAAAGTCCCTGTGAAGTCTCATTCATTAAAATGGCATCGTATGAAGGAACAGAAAGTACCAATTCGGTTAAGGAATTAATCGGAATCAATCAGGATCTTTCAGGAAGAACTGTTGTAATTATCGAAGATATTATCGACACAGGAAACACAATCGAAGAATTAAAACATAAGTTTAAGGAGCAAAATGTAAAGCATTTTAAAATTGCAACTTTGTTCTTTAAGCCGGAAGCTTATAAAAAAGACATCAAAATTGATTATATCGGAATCAGGATTCCAAACAAATTCATTGTAGGCTACGGTCTGGATTACGACGGTTTAGGAAGAAATTTACCCGAAATCTATAAGCTAGCAGAATAATTTTTAAACAAACACAACTATATATTCATTTTAAACTTCTTAAAAATCAAGGAGTCACAACAATTACATTCATTATGATTAACATCGTTTTATTTGGAAAGCCGGGAGCAGGAAAAGGAACTCAGGCAGAATTTTTAAAAGAAAAATACAATTTAACACACCTTTCAACAGGAGATATTTTTCGTTTCAATTTAAAAAATGATACTGAACTAGGTAAAAAAGCAAGAGGGTTTATGGACAATGGAGAATTGGTTCCTTGCGAATTAACTACCGAAATGTTAATCGATGAGGTAAAAAAACATCCTGATACAGCAGGTTTTTTATTCGATGGTTACCCAAGAACAATCAATCAGGCTGAGGCTTTAGATAAATTTTTGCCAACAATTGGTTCAAAAGTTACAGCTACAATCGCTTTAGAGGCTGATGACGAAATTTTGGTAGCACGTTTGCTTGAAAGAGGTAAAACAAGTGGAAGAGTTGACGATCAGGACGAAGACAAAATTCGCGTGAGATATCAGGAATACAACGAAAAAACAGCTCCGCTAATTGGATATTATAAAGAGCAAAATAAATTTCATGCCGTAAACGGTATCGGAACAATTGAAGAAATTACAGAAAGATTAACGTCAGTTATAGATAATTTGTAGAAGCTTTTTCCAGCTGTACGTTACAAGTCCTCGCTAAAAAAACTATTTTTCCAAACCATAAAACGAGCTTCCGCCGGTCGCTGTTTTCTGGCAGGAAAAATTAGTTTTTTTAGCTCCGGGCTTTTCTCTTCCATCTGGGCTATAACACGATCAGGGTTACAAATTACATTAACGACTATTATATAACGAACAAGCCACAAATTGGAAATACTAATAATATTTTTTCTAATACTACTAAACGGAGTTTTCTCGATGTCAGAAATTGCATTGATTTCGGCTAGAAAAAACAGACTTGAAACTGCTGCAAAAAAAGGAAACAAAAGCGCTAAAACAGCACTTGACTTAGCCAATTCCCCAAACAAATTTTTATCAACGGTACAAATCGGGATTACCTTAATCGGAATTTTGACAGGTATTTACAGTGGTGATAAAATCACAACCGATGTTCAGGTTTTTGTCAGCGGATTTGAAATTTTAAAACCCTATGCTAATTCTGTAGCAGTAGGTATTGTGGTGGTTACATTGACATTTTTTTCTTTGGTTTTAGGTGAATTACTACCAAAACGAATCGGTTTAAATTATCCGGAATCTATTGCTAAAATGGTAGCGATGCCAATGAAAGTAATTTCGATTATTACAGCGCCTTTCATTTGGCTGCTAACATCGTCAACAGATTTTTTACTGAATGTTTTTCAGATAAAACCAACTGCAGACGGAAAAGTAACTGAAGAAGAAATTAAAGCCATCATCAAAGAAGGAACCGAAGTAGGGGAAGTTCAGGAAATTGAACAGGACATTGTGGAACGTGTTTTTCACATTGGAGACAGAAAAGTAAGCTCGTTAATGACACACCGAAAATCGGTAGATATGCTTCCGCTGCATACTGATAAATCCAAAATTAAAGAATTGGTAGTTCAGGATTTACATGCAGTTTATCCGGTTTACAATGACAATTATGATGATATCGTAGGAGTTGTAACCTTAAAAAATATTTTTGCCAATATCGAAAAAGATAATTTTGATCTGGCTACAATAATGACTGATGCACCCTATTTAATGGAACAGACCACTGCTTACAAAGCGTTGGAAAATTTCAAAAAAACCGGAGTTCATTACGCGTTAGTTTCAGACGAATATGGCGTTTTTCAGGGAATGATAACGCTGAACGACATCCTTGAGGCCCTTGTGGGTGACGCATCTGAATTTTACAAAGACGAATTTCAATTAATAGAAAGAGAAGACGGTTCATGGTTGGTTGACGGACATTATTCATTACACGATTTCTTGACGTATTTCGAATTAGACGAATTAACAAACGATTACGAAGTAAACACCGTAAGCGGAATGATCATGACGGAGCTTTCGCATATTCCAAAAGAAGGTGAAAAGTTAATTTGGCAAAAATTCGTCTTAGAAGTTGTCGATATGGACGGTGTGAAGATTGATAAAGTGCTTGTGAAAGCATTAAAAGAGTAGAAATTGAGTTATGAGTTATAAATTATGAGTTAGGAGTCTTCTTGAACTTATAATTATAGCTTTCAATTAAATATAGATAATAATAAGAGGATAGAGAGTCGTTTTAGTTTGAGTTCAATCTAAAATCTAAAAATCTAAAATCTGAAATTCAAAACAATGACAGAAGGAAATTTTGTAGATTACGTTAAGATATATGTTTCTTCCGGAAAAGGAGGAAAAGGATCTACGCATTTACATAGGGAGAAATTTATTGAAAAAGGAGGCCCTGACGGAGGTGACGGAGGACGTGGAGGACACGTTTATTTAGTGGGGAATAAAGGTCTTTGGACACTATTTCATTTAAAATTTGCCCGTCACATTAAAGCAGGACACGGTGGAGACGGAGGAGGAGACCGTAGTACGGGTGCTGATGGAGATGATAAAATTATAGAAGTGCCGTTGGGAACTGTTGTAAAAGACAAAGAAACCGGAGAAACACTTTTTGAAATTACTGAACACGGCGAAAAAAGGATTCTGGCAAAAGGAGGAAAAGGAGGTTTAGGAAACTGGCATTTTAGAAGTTCAACAAACCAAACGCCTCGTTACGCTCAGCCTGGTTTACCTGGTTTAGAAATGGACGTTATTCTGGAACTTAAAGTTTTGGCCGATGTTGGATTGGTTGGTTTTCCAAATGCAGGAAAATCTACTTTATTGTCTGTATTGACTTCTGCAAAACCAAAAATTGCCGACTATCCTTTTACGACTTTAAAACCAAATTTAGGAATCGTAGCTTACAGGGATTTTCAGTCTTTTGTAATTGCTGATATTCCCGGAATTATTGAAGGTGCTGCCGAAGGGAAAGGTTTAGGGCATTATTTCCTGCGTCATATTGAGCGTAACTCGACTTTACTGTTTTTAGTTCCTGTAGACACGCCGGATATTAAAGCAGAATACGATATTTTGGTAAATGAATTAACGAAATACAATCCTGAAATGCTGGATAAAGAACGTCTTTTGGTAATTTCAAAATGTGATATGCTGGATGATGAACTTAAAGCTGAATTGAAAACAGAATTAGACGTTGCTTTCAAAGATGTTCCGTATATGTTTATTTCTTCTGTTGCCCAGCAAGGTTTGACAGAGTTGAAAGACAAGCTTTGGAAAATGCTTAACGAGTAAAAAAAATAATAAGTTTTTTAAAGGTGTTCTGTTTTCAGGACACCTTTTTTGTTTGCAATAATGTTAAATTCGCAAAATAACAATAAAATAGGATTGTTGAATTTCATTTTCAATGTAAATTGAGTGTTATGATTGTGAAAATGAATTATCTTCGCAATACTAATTCAAATATTATTATGAAAAGAATAGTTTTATTTTTAACGATGTGCCTTATGGCATTTCCTGTAAGAGCCGACGAAGGAATGTGGTTCTTAATGTTTATCGAAAGATTGAATCATAGAGACATGCAGAAAATGGGTCTGCAACTGACTGCCGAAGAAATTTATAGCATTAATCACCACAGTTTAAAAGACGCTATTGTGCAGTTTAACGGAGGCTGTACTGCTGAAATCGTTTCTAAAAATGGTTTGGTTTTAACCAATCACCATTGTGGGTATGACGCTATTGCAGAACTTTCAACTGCCGAGCAAAATTACCTTAAAGACGGTTTTTGGGCAAAAGAAAAAAGTGCCGAGATGAAGCCAAAATCATTATACGTTCGTTTCTTCGTGCGTATGGATGATGTTTCGAAAAGAATTTTGTCAAAAGTAAATCCTACAATGACAGAAACGGAAAGAAACAAAATTATTCAGCAGGAAATTGCTTTGATCGAAAAAGAAAATAACGAAGGCGGAAAATATACGGTTTCGGTTCGTCCTTTCTTTCAGGGAAATGAATATTATTATTTCGTTTATCAGGATTATAAAGATGTTCGTTTAGTAGGAACACCACCAGAAAGTGTTGGGAAATTTGGTGGAGACACTGACAACTGGGAGTGGCCTCGTCAAACAGGGGATTTCTCGATGTTTAGAGTTTATGCCGATAAAGACGGTAATCCCGCAGAATATTCTAAAGACAATGTGCCATTACAGCCAAAACATTATTTACCTGTAAGTATTAAAGGAGTAAAAGAAAATGATTTTGCCATGATTTTGGGTTATCCGGGAAGAACAAACCGCTGGATGCCGGCTGGCGGAATCGAACAAAATATTAAATACGCTTATCCTGCCTGGGTTGAAGGTGCAAAAACCGGAATGGATGTAATGAAAAAGTATATGGATCAGGATGCAACAGTTCGTTTGCAATATGCTTCTAAATATGCTTCAACTGCAAACTACTGGAAAAACCGTCAGGGTATGATTGATGCGTTGACAAAAGCCGGAACAGTAGATGTAAAAGCGACACAGGAAGATAAATTCTACGAATGGGCAAGTAAACCTGCTAATAAAGAAAAATACGAAAATGTTATTCCAACAATCAATGATTATTACAGAGAAACCAATTTAAAAGCGACTCACGATAATTATTTGATCCAGCTTTTACGTACTTCAGCTCTTGCAACAGGACCTGCCAATTTAGGAAATGCATTAATTGCATACTCTAAAGAAAATGATGCTAAAAAAGCAGAAATGCTGCCTAAAATCAACGCAATGGTTGAGGATATTTATGGTGAATTTTATGCTCCGTTAGAAAAAGATGTATTAACGGCACAATTAAATTTATATGCTTCAAAAGCTGCTGAATATGGATTGGCCCCACATATCGCTAAAATGAAAGCAGCCAATAACGGTGATTTTACTGCTGATATAGCAAAAGCAGCTGAAACAAGCTTTTTTGCATCTAAGGAAAAAGTTTTAGAATACATAGCAAGCCCAAAACCGGCTGCGCTTCCAATAGATCCTTTGTATATTATCTCTACTGATTTGTTGACAAAATATCGTGCTAAAACAGACGATCAGGCAAAAGCTGATGATGGTTTTGCAACTGCTTACCGTGTATTAGTAGAAGGTTTAAGAGAATCAAAACTGAATACAGTAAAATATCCGGATGCAAACTCAACTTTAAGATTGACTTACGGAAAAGTTCGTGCTTTGCCTGCTGATCCTCGCAATGATGCTAAAATCAACAATTATACAACCATGGAAAGTATGGTGAAAAAGTATAAAGCAGGAGATCAGGAATTTGATTTGCCAACAAGATTATTAGAATTGAACAAAGCAAAAGATTATGGTCAATATGCTGACAAAGCAGGTTATATGCCTGTAAACTTCCTTACGGATAACGATATTACAGGAGGAAACTCAGGCTCGCCGGTTCTTAACGGAAAAGGAGAATTAATCGGAATCGCTTTTGACGGAAATATAGAAGCGATGGCAGGAGACGTAATTTTTGACTCTAAATTACAAAGAACAATCAACGTAGATATTCGTTACGTACTTTGGATAATTGACAAATACGCCGGAGCAAAAAATATTATTGATGAATTGACGATTACAAAATAATTTCAAATTATTTATAAAATTAAAACCCGACTGGTCTATTGAGATCTGTCGGGTTTTTTAATACTTATTGTAATTATAAATAAATGTCAACCTGAGCGGAGTCGAAGGCTTATACGTCGAGAAGGGCTTCGACTCCGCTCAGCCTGACAAAAGGTTATATTAGTGCTTTTTGGAATCTAATTAACCTTCACACGAATTCCTTTCGTATGACTTGCAAATTCCGGAGCATACATGCTTTGAATTGTAGTAATTCCGTTTGAGAATTCACCACTGTTATTTACCCGAATATCGTATTCCAAAACATAGGTTCCTTTGTTTATTTGATTAAAAAAGAAATGTGTTGCAGCATCTTTGGTACTCATATAAAATCCCAATCTATCTTTGTATCGATATTCCGAAAGAACATTTACAGGTTCAAAACAGGAAGCACGCATATCTTTCAAATGAATATATTCTGTATCTTCTTTAGCAGTAATAATTAATCGTACAGTTACCAAATCACCTGTTTTTAAAGGATTTTTAGTTGTTATTTTTTCTAATTCATCACCTTTCAAAGTATTTTTCTTCAGATACAATTCTTTTGAAACTGATAAAACCGTTCCCGAATTATTTTTGATTTTATCTAAATCTTCAAAATACTGCCAGTACACACCTCCAAAACCCGGAACTTTAGATTTGTTTTCAATTTTTACAGAAGCCATTTCTTTTTTCACTTCATCTGCTTTCCAGTTCATTTTAATGTAACCCGTTGCAGCTTCCTTTTCGTTTTCGGCTAATTTTTTGGTCATGATTTTTTCATCTCCCAATTTTATAATGGTATTATCTTTTACAGAAAGCCAGTCGGTTCCCTGCAGCAGTAAAGCATAAATCGCTTCGGTAGTTGATTTCGTAGTGGGCCAGTTTTTGGTTTGTTTGTTTTTTAATAACCAGACTTTCATGGCATCAACAGATTTTGTGTCCTGATTCACTTCGGCGAAAGCCTCAATTAGCAATGCCTGAGTTTCAATTGGAGCCTGATACCAGTACCAGCCTGCTTTATTGGCGATCCAGTACATTCCCCAATCTTCGTTATTGGAAGCTGTTTCTTTCAGACTTTCGATAATTTTTCTGGCGGTTTCTTTTTCTCCAAACCGACTTAAGGTCAATGTAGCTAAACCTTTTTCATAAATTGAATAAGTAAGCCATTCTTCTTTTGCTCTTTCGAAATAGAGTTTAGTTGCTTTTTTTAAAGTATCTGAAAGTGGATATTTCTCTAAATAAAAACTTCTGGTATACAGATAATGCAAATCAGAATACGGATTGAACCACAATAGTTTTTCTCCTTTTTTAAGATTACGGGTTCTTGTTTTATGGTATTCTAAAAACTTTTGATCCAAATACGGAATTCCGGTTTTTGCAATTTCATCAATTTGAGAAGCATTGTTTTCATCTTTGCTCAGTTTTGACAAATGCCCCAAACCTGCCAGAATATGTCTGGTAATATATTCGCTTTCATTGCCACCTTCAAACCACGGAAAACCTCCGGAGCTGTTTTGTTTCTTTTTTAGTTTTTCAAAAGTAGCTTCCTGCGATGTTTTCATTTTTTCCAAATCAAACAAAAGAGCCAGATTCTTTTTCTTTTCCTCTTCGCTTTGTGCAGCATCATTCAGCCATGGAGTTTCGGTCAGAATTATCGATTTTAATTCTTCATTTTCTTCTAATTTAGAATTCAGTTTTCCATTTTTTCTCCAGTCTTCAAAAACAGCTGCGATTTTAGGATTGCTGGAAATGATTTCATAAGCCAGTGCATTTGCATAAAATCTTGCAAAAGTCTGTTCGGCACATTCATGCTCATATTCCATCAAATACGGAAGTGACTGAATCGCAATCCACGTTGGGTTTGAGGTGTATTCTAAAGTAAATTGGTGGTTTCTTAAAGTCGTAGAAGTATTGTTTTTTAAATTCTCAAACATATATTCTTTGGTAGAATTTTCACGTACCCAAACCGGAATACTTTCAGTAACGAGCATATTGTTAGTTAGGACCGGAAGTATGTTTTCTTCCCCATCAGAGAAATTACCGGATTTGGCCACGATTTTATACTGAACTCCCTGCAGGCCTTCCGGAATCGTAATGGTCCAGTTTGCAGTTGTATTGCTATAAGCACCTACAGTAAACTTTTTAATGTTATCCGCATTCAGCATTTTAGCATCAATTGGCTGCATGGTGGTTGCATCGAACAATTGTAAAACAGTAATTCCGGTTTTGGCTTCAGCAGTAACATTCGAAATTTTGGCACTGATTACGATGGTATCTTTTTCTCTTAAGAATCTTGGAAAATTTGGCAAAACCATCAATTCTTTTTGCGTAATTACCTTTTTCTCTAAATAACCGGAAACCGCATCCTTATTATGCGCCAATAAACGCAATTTCCAGGCTGTAAGAGCTTCAGGAGAAGTAAAATTGAAACTTACATTTCCTGTGGCATCAGTTTTTAAATGAGGTAAAAAGAAAGCGGTTTCAGATAAATTTTTTCTGGCTTTTACTTGTGTTAATTCTTCTAAGGATTTTTTTGTTGTGATAATAACGACTCCGTGTTCGCCTTTAACTCCGTAACTGGCTTTTGCCTCTTCATCTTTTACAACTGCCATGTCTAAAATATCTGTTGGATTTAGTTTTTTAAATTCTTCAACAGTCGCTATTTTTCCATCAATGATATATAATACGGATTCATCAATAACCATATTAGTAAGACCATTGATAATTTTTTTTCCTGGTATAAATTTTACGTTACTTGTTCTGAAATAATATTCCGGATTTAAACTGTCTTTTGAATTGGTAAATACAGGTTTTACAAATTTTACCTGATCAATTTTGAACGCTGCAGATTCAACTCTTATTGCATTTATAGCTCCAGCTCCAACAGATTCTTCGGGAGCAAATGCGGCGTCAGCATCTCCTTTAATTGTTTCACTTCCTATTTTTTTATCCTTTAATTCGGTAATAGTGATGCCAAGGTCTGTGTATCTGCTGTTGTAAAAGTCAAAGCCAAACCATTTTAATCTTGTTTCTTCATTACTAAAATTAATTTGCGGATACATTTCATTGAGATTTTCCACAGTTGTGAAAGTATTTTCAAACCCTAATTTGGTTTTGAAATTAGCATAATTAGAATTGTACTGATTAAGATTTAAAAGATTCCAGTCTTTTACAGAAAATTGATCTAAAGAGCTGTCATACATAGATGCAAGAACTTCAGCTTCGTTTTTGGTGTGAAGACCCTTTAATTTGAAAGACCAGTTTTCTGCAGTTCCAGGTTGTATTTTGCTTCTGAAACTTTCAACAACCCATTCCAGTTTAGTTTCTTTTGTTTTAAGAATGATGTCGATCTGATTAGTGAAAGTTTCATTTTCAAAAACAGATTGGAATCCTAATTTTAGTTGTTTTTCGAATTCATTTTTTAATGGAATTTTAACCGTTGTTTCATGGTTTTGTAAATGGATGACATCCTCAAAATAAACGTTACTTTCATAGTTTCCATTAGCCATAATAAATAACTCAGGAATTACAGACGATAATTTTACAAGTATGTATCCATCTTTTTTAGGATCAATGTTAAGCTGCTCAGCAGTGAATAATTTACCAGGATTGAATTTGTCCTTACTTTGTTTGATACTAAAGTTTGATGTCGTTTCAATAGGATTATTAAAACTGTCTTTGGCAGAAAAAACAATTTTATAATTACCTGATTTATAATTAGAGATGAAATCCAGAACTAACTTCTTATCTTTTTGAGTATCGATTTTTTTTGAAAACAATAAAGTTTCTGAATCTTTTACAACCGAATTATTTGAAATTTCATAAGGGAATAATTTTTCAAAATCCTGTTTTGAAATCATTTCAATTTCAGGCTTGTCAAAAATTCTGGGTTTGAATTTGTTTAAAACAGGACTTAGAAAATATAATTTGATTTCACCTTTGGCAGCCAAAAATTCTCCATTTAAGTTCGTACTGCTTAGCGTAATTTCATTTTTGTTTCTGGTCTCAATTTCATCAGGAATTTGGGTATTTAAAATTAAATCATGATAACCAATTTTTACTGTAGTTTGTGCCGAATGTGTTTCGCCGTTTATATCTGTAATCGTGGCTTCAATTACGTAATTAAAAATGGGTAATTTTTCTTTTATATTGTTTTTCGAAGGCAAGGCTGTAAAATCAATAATAAATTTTCCTGAGGCATCAGTTTTTGTTTCTCCTGCAGCTAAGGTTTCATTTTCTTCATTACCAAAATAATTTCTAAAATAACTCGTAAATCTCTTTACGGTATACTTCACAATAGCATCAGAGACATTGCTTCCGGCAAAAGCTGTTGCATTTCCTTTTATCTTAACTGACTGATTAAGCTGAAAGCTTTCTTTTTTGGGTTCGAAATTTACCTCGAATTTTGGACGTTTGTATTCTTCAACGGCAAAATAATGAGTAGAGTTTTCAAAAATTGTATTATTCCAAGAAGCTATATCATTTTCTTGTATGTCATCCGGTTTTTGCGCTTTAATATGATAATTACCCGTTCTTCCTGTTTTTGGCAATATAAACTCTCCTGAGAAAGAACCAAATTCATTTGATTTTAATTCAAATTCTTTTATGTTTTGATAGTTTGCATCGGTTACTATAATTTTATATAAAGTGTTAGCCTTGACACTTGTTTTGGTTTTATTTTTCTGGAAAGCAATTCCTTTAAAATACACAGTTTGACCAGGTCTGTAAATGGCACGGTCTAAATAAAATTCAACTTTTGTATTTGTTTTTTCATTCCCGGTGATTTTGTAATTCGACGTATACGGAATATAATTTTTATGAATAATAATAGTATCATTCGCATGCGAAAATTTAATTGGTTTGTAATTGTAGTCACTATTAGAAACCTGAAAGTATGTTTGTCCGTTAGCATCTGTTTTGGTAATCTTATCTGAAAATTCTACAGTAACATTTGCGAGCGGTTTTCCGTTTTTTCGATCTAAAACCTGATACGTTTCAGTCTGGTCTTTTTTAGAAGCAAGTACTGAAATATTCGAAATTGTAATCATTTCATAACCATACGCTTTTTGATCTTTTATATCCGAATTGCTCTCGAAATAGACTAAATAATTCCCGGTGTCTAGTTTTGGCAATAATACTTCGGTTGAATGATTGAAATAATCTTTTTTATCAATTAAATTATAGCTTTCCGAGTTTATTTTGCTTTGTTTTTGAATAATTAAATTAACCAGACTGTCTTTTCCGGATTCTGACAATTGGTAAAATTTGTCCCTCTTAGATAAGTCAATTTTGTAAAAAGAAATTATAAATTGATTTACATTTTTATAATTAATATATGCTCTGGTATTTTCATTTTGATAACTGTTCTTTTGAAGTTGTACAGACAGAATTTTTGAAAGAATTTCTCGTTTTTTTAAAGATGCAAGTTTTGAAGTATTTGTATTATCGTCTATTTTTATAATTTCGTCAATTATTGAAAGGGCTTCAATATTATTATTGGGATACAACTCTTTAGAAGCTTTTTCAATCAGGATTTCTGCTTTTTGCAGTTTTATATTTTGAATAAGGTTTTTATCCTGAGTTTCTTTTTCAAGCTTATCTAAAAAGGTATTGAAATTTTCATCGGATTTGAGCAAATAATTATGGCAAAATTTAGCACGTTCAAATTGATTCTCAATGGATGGATTATTTGCTTCTTTTTTTTGATACAATGATAAAACTTTTTTAGCATTCTCTTCTTTTACAAAATCCAGATTAAGTTTTAAAAATGATTCAGAATTACCCAAGAGTTCATTTCTTTGGTTGATAAAATCAACGTCCTGAATTGTCCAACTCTGTATTTGTTCAGTGTAAAAATCAATATTTTCCTGAAGTAAGTAATTGTATAAATTTTCTTTTTTGAACTTTTCTAAAACAGGAAAATCAAAAATAGCTTTGTAATTAATCAACGGGGTCGTTTTTAAAATTGCTTCGTTTTCTAATGTTTTTTCAAAAGCTGCTATCACATCATTTTCAGATATAATTTCTGCAGATAAATAATCTGATTGTGGGACAGCTACAGAGTCTATGGAAACATTTGCAGTATCAATAACTACAGCGGAAGTATCAATTGTAGCAGCAGCCTCATCAATTAACGCTGCAGCACTATCCACGACAGCAGCAGCATAATCAACTGTAACAGCTGTACTGTCAACTGCATATGGCTCGCCGTAATTTAGGTAATCTTTAAGGTATTTTGCATAAATCAGATTCAAAATCGCTTTTGACGGAATGGAAACACGATTAATATCTGTTTTAAGATTAGTTATAATTTTATTTTTTGCATTCTCCTCAAGTATCTGAATATACTTAGACTGATAAAAAAAGCATTTTATCATTTGTACTTCATCTTTTTTAGCAACTGCTTTTTTATAAATTTTCGCAACTACTTCATTTGCAGACTTGATTTTGCCTTCATTTTCGTAAGTTATCGCTTTTGCCCATTTTTTATCATTTTGCTGTGCAAATAGTGTTGCGGAAAAAAACAGGAAAACAAAAAGTATATTTTTCATAAAGTGATTTTAAAGGCATTAAATAATTTTCGTACAAATTACTAATTTATATCTAAAAGCAAAATATACATTTTATAATTCCTTATTTTTGAGTTATGAAAAAACTTCTGCAGCTTCTTTTTTTGCTTGCGCCAATTTTGATTTGGCCACAATCGAATTTTGAAAAAGCTGAAAAATTATTTCATGCTAAAAAATATGACGAAGCTAAAATTCTTTTTGAAGGAATTTTAAAAACCAGATCCTCAGATATAAAAACTCTTGAATATTTGGGTGAAATTGCTGCTTGTCAGAAATCATGGATGAAGGGGGCTGAATATTTCAAAAAACTGAAAGAGTTAAAACCTGCTGAGGCTGATTATTTTTATAAATTTGGTGGCTGCCTGGCGATGAGAGCCAATGAAGTTAATAAAATAAAGGCTTTTGGAATGGTAGATGATATGAGAGAAGCTTTTGAAAAAGCGATTAGTCTCAATCAAAAACATATTCCGGCACGATGGGCCCTGATTGAAATTTATTTGCAGCTGCCCGGAATTTTAGGAGGTAGCGAATCAAAAGCAACATCTTATTCAAACGAGCTGACAAAAATTTCTCCTGTTGATGGTTATTTGTCCAAAGGAAGAATCGAGGAATATTTTAAAAGATATGATTCGGCAGAAAAAAATTATAAAAAAGCACATGAAATTGGCAATTCAAAAGTTACATTTCAAAAATTATATAATTTATATTTGAACAAATTAAAAGAGCCTAAAAAAGCTCAGGAATTAAAACGAAAATTTGACTCGAAATAATCAAATCTCAAATACTGAATTCTGAAAACAATTAGAATTTAGAACTTAAAAATTGAAATTTTAAATGAAGACACATTTCATCGCCATAGGCGGAAGCGCTATGCACAATTTAGCGTTAGCATTACATAATAAAGGATATCAGGTTACGGGAAGCGATGACGCTATTTTTGAACCTTCAAAATCAAGATTAGAAAAAAAAGGAATTCTTCCTGTTGAAATGGGATGGTTTCCTGAAAAAATTACTTCCGATATTGAAGCAGTAATTTTAGGAATGCATGCAAAAGCAGACAATCCTGAATTATTAAAAGCTCAGGAATTAGGTTTGAAGATTTATTCGTATCCGGAATTTTTATACGAACAGTCTAAAAATAAGACCCGTGTTGTAATTGGTGGTTCTCATGGAAAAACGACAATTACTTCGATGATTTTGCACGTAATGCATTATCATAATATTGCGGTTGATTATATGGTAGGAGCACAATTGGAAGGTTTTGATACTATGGTGCACTTAACCGAAGAAAATGATTTTGTGGTTCTGGAAGGAGATGAATATTTGTCTTCTCCAATTGACCGTCGCCCTAAATTTCATTTATATCAGCCTAATATTGCTTTAATTTCAGGAATCGCCTGGGATCACATTAATGTGTTTCCAACCTATGAAAATTATGTAGAGCAGTTTGAGATTTTTATTTCTAAAATTACAAACGGCGGTATTTTGGTTTACAATGAAAATGATCCTGAAGTAAAACGTGTTTCAGAGGCCGCAACAAATCCAATTCGTAAACTTCCTTATCATACGCCGGAATATTCGGTAAGCGATGGTGTAACTTTATTAAAAACCCCTGAAGGCGATATGCCAATAGAAGTTTTTGGGGCACATAATTTAAACAACCTTGCCGGAGCCAAATGGATCTGCCAGAATATGGGTGTTGACGAAGCTGATTTCTATGAAGCAATTGCAAGTTTTAAAGGAGCATCAAAACGTTTAGAAAAAATCGCTGAAGGAAAAGGAAAAGTTGCCTATAAAGATTTTGCCCATTCACCAAGTAAAGTAGCTGCCACTACAAAAGCGGTAAAAGAGCAATATCCAAACAGAACTTTGGTAGCCTGTCTGGAATTGCATACCTATAGCAGTCTGAACGCCGAATTTTTAAAAGAATACGAGGGAGCGCTTGAATATGCAGATATTGCTGTTGTGTTTTATTCACCTGATGCAGTAAAAATCAAACAATTGGAAGAAGTGACTTACGAACAAATCGCTAATTCTTTCAATAGAGAAGATTTAATTATTTATACCAATCCAGCTGAATTCAAAGAATATCTATTCAATTTAAATCTGGACAATTCAGCCTTGCTTTTGATGAGTTCAGGTAATTATGGAGGTTTGAATTTTGATGAGGTTAAGACTTTGATTGAGTAAATTAATTAGTTAATCAGATAATTTGATAATGTGCCAATTGCTATGCAGTTGGCATTTTTTTTAAAATTATCTAATTGACAAATTTTCTAATTTGAAGCCCCTTCGTATTTAAAGTGTCCCACAATTTTATACTCAAACAAACAGTCTTCCAAAACCTGACCGCCACCAACATTATGAACAATAAGATTTCGTTTGCCGTCTTCTGATTTTTTGTTTGTGATAATTCCAATATGAGGTAACTTTTCGTTAATCATCCAGGTAACAATTTCTCCTGTTTTATAATCTCTTGCATCTTCAGAAACAGTTAATTTTGTTCCTTTTCTTTCAAAGAAAACTTCCAGATTAGGAACTCTGCGATGATCTATGTTGGTATCTGTCTTCGTCATTCCCCACTTTTTTAAGTTTGGATATTTAGAGAAATTTTCGATCATGTCTTCATGTACTTCTTTTTGTAAATCAATATCTAATTTTCGATAGCTACGAATAACAACATCTGTGCAAACACCTTTATTTGCCGGGATGTCTCCATTTGGGTATTCTATTGCAAAATAAGTTGGATCATAATCTATCGAAGGATCAATTATAGATATTGCCGCTTCTGAAAGTTTTTCTTCGAAAGTTTTTACGACAGGGTTGTTACTTTTAATAGCTAAATTGCTGTTTTCTTTTTGATTACAAGAAAAAAGGCAAATCATGATTAAAAAGATATAGTTTAATTTCATTTTTTTGTTTTAAAATTAAGGATTATCAGAATAGCAAATGCATTTTAATGAATGATTTTTCTTATTTTTGAAAATATTGATAAAACTATATGCCTGAAAAAATTAAAGTTGTTCATACAACAAGCGAAAATCCTGATTTCATATTTTTATACAACACCTTTGATACTTTTTTGTGGGAACGCTATCCTGAATTAAAAACGGATTATTGGAGTAATAACATAATAGAGTACAATCCAGATGTAGTTATTGTTTATTTAAAGAATATAGCGGTGGGTTGTGGCTGTTTCAAAAAATACAATAACACAACTGCTGAACTCAAAAGGATGTTTGTTTTACCGGAAGCAAGAGGGCGTGGGCTGGCTCAGTTAATTATTAGGGAAATTGAAAATAAAGCAATTGAAAAAGGTTTCGAAGTTTTGATTTTAGAAACTTTGTATAAACAAATGGAAGCCATTAATTTATATCAAAAAGCCGGATTCGAAATAATTGCAAACTACGAACCATATGTAGGCCTGAAAAATAGTATTTGTATGAGTAAAAGCATTAATATTTAATTCGGATGGAATCAACGCATTTTCCTATTACAAATTGGTCTGAAGACGACAAGCCTCGTGAAAAATTAATGCTTAAAGGTAAAAGTGTCTTGAGCGATGCTGAATTAATTGCTATCTTGATTGGTTCCGGAAGTCGGAATGAATCGGCGGTTGATTTGAGCAAAAGAATTTTAGCCAGTGTGGATACCCTGAATTCGTTAGGCAAAATGTCTATTTCGCAATTGATAGATTTTAAAGGTATAGGTGAGGCTAAAGCTATTACTATTATTGCAGCATTAGAATTGGGCAGAAGACGTAGGGCAGAGGATTCAGTTGAATTAACAAAAATCACATCCAGTAAGTTGGTTTTTGAAATCATGCAGCCTGTTATTGGTGAACTTCCTCATGAGGAATTTTGGGTGCTTTTTCTAAATAATTCAAATAAAGTTATTTTAAAATCTCAATTAAGTAAAGGAGGTATTTCCGGAACTATTGTTGATGTTCGTCTGGTTTTTAAATTAGCATTAGAATCGGGTGCTACAGGGTTAATTTTATGTCATAATCATCCTTCCGGTACTTTGATTCCAAGTGATGCAGATAAACACATTACCAAAAAATTAAAAATGGCAGGAGATAGTTTAGATGTTAAAGTTTTGGATCATGTGATTATTACTGAAACAAAATATTATAGTTTTGTAGATGAAGGAATTTTATAAACGATGCATACAAATATTACCGATATATTTTTTGACTTAGACCATACACTTTGGGATTTTGACCGAAATTCAGAAATGGCTTTTGACCGAATTTTTAAAAGCAAATTTCCTGAAATCAAATGTCAGGATTTTATCCAAAAATATATTCCGATAAATCAGGCCTGTTGGAAATTATATCAAAATGATACAATTACACATTTAGAATTGCGTTACAACAGATTAAAGTTTTCTTTCGATGCCTTAAATATTGTTGTTTCTGATGCAGATATTGATCAGATTGCGAATGATTATATTGAATTTCTGACAGATAATAATCATCTTTTTGATGGAACGATTGAGATTTTAGACTATTTAAAATCAAAATATAAATTACACATCATAACAAATGGATTTGCTACTGTTCAGGAAAAGAAAATAAACAATGCAGCTTTGCGTGATTATTTTAGTACAATTACAAATTCAGAACTGGCAGGTGTAAAAAAGCCAAATAGTATTATCTTTGATTATGCAATTAATTCGGCAAATGCTTCGAAACAAAATTGTATTATGATAGGTGATTGTCTGGATGCAGATGTTAACGGTGCCCTGAATGCAGGATTAGATGCTATTTTTTTTAATGATAAAAGAATTCAGGCTCCGGAAAATATTAAACAAGTTAATCATTTATTAGAACTCAAAAAGTATTTATAATTACGAAAATCGCCATTATAACAAGTTGTCGTAAACCTCAACAAAGATAGGTGATACGATATGTGACCGCTAACAAATAAATTTTACATATATGAAAATTAAACTTATTTTAATAACACTTTTTATTTCTGCTTTAGGTTTTTCTCAATCAATTAATGATTATAAAGCTGTTATTGTGCCTATTAAATTTGATTTTGCAAAAGGGATCAACCCATATAGGCTGTCAACTATGACAAAGGCAAATTTAATAAAAGCAGGTTTTCAGGCTTTTTATGAAAATGAACAGATTCCAGCTGAATATGGTAATCGCTGTGATTTATTGTATGCTGATGTAAAAAGAGACAATGCATTTTTAGTAACAAAACTTTTTGTAGAATTTAAAGACTGTTACGGAAAAGTAGTTCATACTTCTGAAACCGGCAAAAGCAAAGAGAAAGAATATGAAACAGCCTATCGTGAATCATTAGATATGGCGTTTATATCTGTATATGGTTTGAATTACAAGTATAGTGGAAAAACTGCAATAATAACTTCTGGTGTTGCTTCAAATGTTGCTGTGAATGCCCAGGCAGTTACTGCAAATTCAGTTTCTACGCAAGTTGCTACACCAATTGCAGATATTTCTGATCCAAATTTATTGTATGCACAACCAACTGAAAATGGATATCAATTAATTGATAAAACGCCAAAAGTGGTTATGAAATTGCTTAAAACCTCCCGTCCGGATTCTTACATAGCAATAAAAGATGGTGTTCAGGGAACTTTAAATGCAAAAGACAATCAGTGGTTTTTCGAATATTATCAAAATGATAAATTAGTTTCTGAAAAAGTTTCAGTTAAATTCTAAATATAATTTGGTTTAATAACCATATTTATCTTTCCAACGGTTCTTTAAAAATTCACGGTTACTATTCTCTCTTGAGTTATGACCTGGGGTGTAAAGAACCGTTTCTTTTATGGCATCAGGCAAAAACTCCTGTTCAGCAAAGTTATTGGCATAATCATGCGAGTATTTATAGTCTTCACCATAACCCAATTCTTTCATTAGTTTTGTTGGAGCATTGCGCAAATGAATCGGAACAGGCAGATCACCGGTTTGTTTTACCAATTGCTGTGCATTTCCAATAGCCATATAAGATGCGTTACTTTTAGGCGAGGTAGCCAGATAAATAGCGCATTGGCTTAATATAATCCTGCTTTCAGGATAACCAATTGTAGAGACTGCCTGAAAGGTGTTGTTTGCCATAATGAAGGCAGTAGGATTTGCATTTCCAATATCTTCACTTGATAAAATCAACATTCTTCGGGCAATAAATTTCACATCTTCGCCACCTTCGATCATTCTGGCGAGCCAATACACAGCACCATTTGGATCGCTTCCACGAATTGATTTTATAAAGGCAGAAACAATGTCATAATGCTGCTCTCCGGTTTTGTCATACAAAACAGTATTTTGCTGAACAAGTTCAAAAACCCTATCATTTGTAATAATGATTTCATTGCTGTCCGAAGCGTTAACAACCAACTCAAAAATATTTAATAGTTTTCGGCCATCTCCGCCCGATAATCTGAGGAGTGCTTCTGTTTCTTTTAGAGTAATGTTTTTGGTAACCAATTCGGCATCCGTTTTCATGGCACGATGCAGTAAAGCTTCTAAGTCGGTTTTTGTAAAAGCATTTAAAATATAAACCTGACAACGTGATAATAAGGCAGGAATCACTTCAAAACTGGGGTTTTCTGTCGTTGCACCAATTAATGTAATCCAGCCTTTTTCGACAGCAGCCAAAAGTGAATCTTGTTGCGATTTACTGAATCGATGAATCTCATCAATAAACAAAATTGGATTTTTAGCTGTGAATAAGCCACCGCTTTGTTTTGCTTTTTCAATAACATCCCGAATGTCTTTCACTCCTGAATTTATTGCACTCAAAATATAAAAAGGGCGCTTGGATTCCTGTGCGATAATTTGGGCCAGAGTAGTCTTTCCAGTTCCTGGAGGCCCCCAGAAAATCAATGACGGAATTATTCCTTTCGAAATTTGTTGTGTTAAAGAACCGTTTGGACCAACCAAATGATTTTGACTAATGTAGTCTTCTAATTTCTGTGGGCGAATGCGTTCTGCTAAAGGTGCTTCCATTTTACAAAATTACGAGTTTCAATTTAAATTTAATTTTTTTCAGGAGCTAATTCCTGCTGTCCGCTATATCTTTTTTGGCAGAAAAAACCAAAAAAGGATGCCGCTTCCATCAGGGCTAAGAATCGTGTCTTTAGAAATTTATTTTTTGCTGACAAATTATCAGTAAATTGTATTTGGATAGTTTTTTGATGATAAATTATTAATTGATTATAAAAATATGAACAATAACCACTTTAAATTTTCAACTGCCGTTATTGGACTACCAGTATTTTTTGTCCTTTTTTTGTGGATTATTTATTGGATTCAAATTCGGTTTGATTTTGATTTTTATCAAAATGGAATTTATCCAAGGGATGTATCAGGTTTGCAGGGTATTTTATTTAGCCCCTTTATTCATGAAAATTTAAACCATCTATATAATAACTCTATTCCGCTTTTAGTATTATTGTCTGCTTTGCAATTTTTTTACCCTAAACAATCTTTTGCGGTTATAGGATTTGGAATTTTATTTTCAGGTTTAATAACATGGATTATTGGGAGGGAAAATTTTCACATTGGTGCAAGTGGACTAATTTATGTTTTGGTAAGTTTTATATTTTTCAAAGGGATTCAGACCCGATATTATCGTTTAGTAGCACTTTCATTTGCGGTAGTTTTACTTTATGGTGGAATGATTTGGTATGTTTTTCCGGATGTTGATCAAAATATTTCGTGGGAAGGACATTTGGCAGGTTTTGTAACAGGGTTTGTAATGTCTTTGTTTTATAAAACTCCGGAATATGCTAAACCAATTGTTTATGATTGGCAAAAACCTGATTTTGATCCTAATGAAGATGCTTTTATGAAGCACTTTGACGAGAATGGTAATTTCGTCAATACTGAAATACCTCCTGAAGATTCTGAAATATTATCGTCTTATTTCAATTCTGATATTTCGGTTAATTATATTATGACTAATTCAAAATCAAAAGATGAATCTTTTTAAATGAAAGGTTTAATAATGAATCTATGATTTAAAATAGTTTCAGAGAACCTAAGTTAAAAAAAAAGCACCTTAATTAGAGGTGCTTTTCTATTCCTTGTTGTGATTCCTTTAGTTTCTTTGGCGAACAGCTTCATATAAGAATGCTCCACAGGCAACCGAAACATTTAAGGATCCAATTGTTCCAAACATGGGTAGTTTTGCTTTTTCATCGACAATTTTTAAAACAGAAGGATTAATTCCTCTGTCTTCTGAACCCATAATGATTGCAGTTGGTACATTTAATTCCAGATCATAAATATTTTGTTCTGTTTTCTCAGTTGCAGCAATAGTTTTGATTCCTGAACCCTGTAAATAAAAAATGGCATCCTTAATGTGTTCTACTTTACAAATTGGCACATTAAAAACAGCTCCGGCTGAAGTTTTTACAGTATCTCCGTTTACCGGTGCAGATCCAGCTTTTTGAACAATAATTCCGTTTACGCCAGTACATTCTGCAGTTCTGATAATGGCACCAAAATTTCTTGCATCAGAAATTTGGTCTAATATTAAAAATAAAGGTTTAGAGCCGGATTCAATTGTAGATTCAACAAGATGTTCTAAATCTATGAATCCAATCGGAGATATTGTTGCAACTGCTCCCTGATGATTATTAGGAGTTAAACGATTCAGTTTTTCAACAGGAACGTAGGAGAAATTAATGTTGGCACGCTTCATGACTTTCATTAAATCTTTCATTAACTCACCCGAAATTTCTTTCTGAATGAATACTTTGTCTACTTCTTTTCCTGCCTGAATTGCTTCTATAATGGCTCTGATTCCAAATATTTGATGTTCTTTTTCCATATCGCAAATATAGGTATAATGTTTATATAAAAAAAAACCACTCTGTTTGTCAGAGTGGTTTTGTATTATTTGTTTCAGCTAATATTAGTTAGCGTCCCACCAAAGTTTTGTAGTTACATTACTAACCACAGTAGCATTACGATTGTATTGTCTTTCGTCAGAAGGAGTTGGTAATCTTACAGCAATAGTTTTTGTGTCTGAATTTTGATTTGGAATCAAAGCAGGAAAACCTGTTCTTCTGTAATCATTATAAGGTTCCATTGTTAAGAATAAAGCAATATATTTTTGTTGTATAATATTAGCAATATCGAATGTAGTAGTTGCATTTGCTAAGAAAGTACCGGATGGTGCAACACCAGTAATTTTCGTTACAGAAGCTGTTACTGCTTGTTGTAGAGCTGCTTGTACACCAGTTTGTCCTAATCTGGCTTTTGCTTCAGCTTCAATAAATTTTGCTTCAGCGTAAGTTACGATGCCAATTTGCCAATCGTGACTAGCAAAACCTCTTTGTCCATTTGGATCTTCATTATAACTACTTAAGAAGCCTCCTATATAAGATGTCTCAACAGTCTCGTCATCTTCTGGGGCATTTCCAGAGTATCCAAGATTTTCATCTATATCTACCATAAATGGTAATCTAGGGTCGTTATTAGTAACTAAATAGTCTACAAAATATTTACCCATTCTTAAATAAGTTGAGCGATCATTTTCAAATGAATACCATTGATTTAATGAATTTTGTTCACCAATAAAATACGTATTTGCATCGTCATTGTTTGATGTCATTCCGGCTGCAGTTACATAATCTAAAGCTTTTTGAGCTGCATTTGCATCTACTGACGTTAATCTCAAAGCATATCTTGCTTTTAATACACGGGCTACTTTAATCCATTGAGTAGCACTACCATTAAAGATGAAGTCGTCTTTTCCAGGTAATTCTTCGTTACTCGCTACAGGTTTTGATAAATTTACAATTGCTTTATCTAATATAGTTTGCAATCTTTCATAAATCTCCTGTTGAGTGTTGTATTTAGGAGTTTGATTTCCTTCAGCTGCTAAAAAAGCTTCGTCATAAGGAACATCTCCCCACATGTCTGTCGCATACCCTAAATTTATTGCAGTTAATACCTGACCTATTCCATTGTAATAAGGAAAGTTTTCTGCAAAATCACGGTTTAGTATATGACCATTCATCAAAGTAGTCCCGTAAATTAGATTCCACTCATTATTTACAGCACCCTCATTTACAATGTATTTACCAATAGCACCTAATTGCCCAACATTCGTTCCTTGTAGGTGTTGCGTAAAAATACCGGCATTTCTCATTAATCCACTTGAGTGAGTTTGAAAAGTACCAAGTTCCATCGCAGCTATTAGTAATGATGGATTGCTAGTGGATGGGTCGTTCGGATTGTCGTTAAAAGTATCTAATTCTGTCTGGCAACCTACTAGTAAACTAATACTAAATGTTGCAAGAATTATATTTTTTATATATTTTTTCATTTTTATTTAATTTAAATTAGAAGCTTACGCGTAAACTCATTATGAATGATTTACTTCCTGGATTATTGAAATAATCTAAGCCGTTAATACTAGAACCAGCTCCTGTTAAACTTGTCTCTGGATCTACTCCTTTATAATTAGTGTCTAACCATAAGTTTCTTCCTGTTACTGATAATTGTGCAGAGCTTAAGAAAGGAAATTGTTTTGTGTTAAAATCATAACTAAGACTTACATCACGTAATCTAATCCAGTTAACATCTGTTGTTGCCTCTTCAGCGGCAGATAAAGAGCTATCTCCTTTAAAGTTTTGGAAATAACTTTTAGCTGTTATTTCAATGTCATTAGGAGTGCCGTCTTCTTTGACACCAGGAATGATATAGGTGTGTTCTCTGTCAGCTGAACCTGCAGAAATACCAATTGTGTTTAATCTAGCACCTGTACCATTGTATACAACACCCCCATGTCTTATGTCTAGTAAAGCAGATAATGTAACTCTTTTAAATGCGAACGTATTTCTAATGCCACCTGTCCATTTTGGAGCAGAATTTCCTAGATTTCCAGTTTCAGGAGCTAATTTTGCTAAACCATCAGTTCCAACAATTATTTGCCCATTTTCATCACGTAACCATTTAGTTCCGTAAAAACTTCCCAATGGTTGTCCTTTAACTGCAAAATATCCAATTGAAGAAAAAGCAGGTTCTATTGAAATTTCATCTAAGCCTCCTGATATATCTGTAACTTCATTTTTATTTAATGCCCAGTTCAGATTAATGTTCCATTGAAAAGCATTGCTTTTGTTGAATATATCATATCCTAATTCAACTTCAACACCTTTGTTAACTAATTCTGCAGCATTTTTATATTGGAATCCAAACCCAGAAGATTGAGCTAATGGTACATCAATTAATAAATCTTTAGATGTTTTGTAGTATAAATTCAAGTCGAACGTTAAACGGTTTTCTAAAAATTTAGTACTTAAACCTAAGTCATGGCCTAATACTCTTTCTGGTTTTAAGTCTGGGTTTCCTAAACGACCTAACAGCCCCATACCATTTATTCCGCCATATGGAAAACTTAAACCATCTGTAAAACCATCTGTAAGGCTTGGCTGGCTATAATAACTTTTTGTGCGGTAAGCAGTTGGTGCAATACCTACTTCTCCATAACCATAACTTAATTTGATAAAGCTAGGTAAGTCAAAAGTATTCGAAACGATCCAAGAGGCCGTTCCAGAAGGGAATATAGCGCTTTTTATATTGTCACCATAAGTTGAAGACCATTCTTTTCTTATTGTACCAGCTATGAAGATTTGATCTTTAATGTCAAAATCTACTTGTGCAAACAAAGCTCTAGAAATAGTGTTTTCTTCGGAGTTAGATGCGAATAATTCTGTTGCATTACCTAGGTTATAATTATATCTAACAGACAAACCTTTTCCTCTTGAATATACACTTAAATATTGATTTGAGCGTAAGTTAAGACCAGCTGTATAATTGATTTTTAGCCAATCTGATTTTATTGGTAATAAGCCTGTTGCGATAAAATCTCCGTAATAATCTTTACTTGTGATACTATTAAAGGCTACTTCTCCAATTCCTCGTAAACTATCGCCATTAGATGAAATTGCAAATATTTGCTTACGTGCATCAGAATAAGTGTCAATACCAGCTTTAACTGTTAAAGATAGCCATTCAGCATGACTATAAGTCAAGAATATATTACCTAAAGAACGGTTAACATCACTTGTCGCAGGGTTTTCATTTACTGTAAAGTATGGGTTGTCATACGTTGGGAAATAATTAGTATTATTTCCGAATTCATCTTTGTAATTTCTTAAATCATAGCTAATAGGGGAACGCATTAAACTTAGCATAACTCCAGAAGTATTACTGCCGTTTTGTGCTAAAGTATTTGTAGTATGTGTGTATTGCATGCTACCACCAGCTTTCCATTTTTCGCTTAATTTTATGTCTCCGGCAAATCTTATTGTATTTCTTTTTAGACCTGTTTCCGGAACCATACCTGTTTGGGTTACGTTTCCATAAGAAGCTCTAAAAGATGCTTTTTGATCTCCTCCAGTGAATGAGATGTTATTGGTATGTGTAATTCCATCTTGGAAGAAATTACCAATATTATCATATGTTGGTACGCCTAAAGATTCAGCGCTCGGTCCCCAACTTTGTGGTGTATTATTAGGTATTGTAGTTGCAGTTGCAGTTGTACCCTGAACATATTTGTTCTGTCTTGCAGGTAATTGGCTTACTCTGTCAATTGCCAAAGAGCTTGAAAAATCAATACCTAAACCTTTTCCATTTTTTCCTTTTTTGGTAGTGTAAATTATTACCCCATTCCCTGCTCTAGCTCCATATAATGCTGCGGCAGCAGGTCCTTTAAGGATCGTAACACTTTCTACGTCGTTAGGGTTAATGTCTAATGCTCTGTTTGAGTTGTTAATACCTGATAAGTTAGCATTAAAAGGGTTATCTCCGGCAGCAGTTTGATCTGTAGTATTATCAATTGGAACTCCATCAACTACAATTAAAGGGTCTGTTGATCCATTAATAGTGTTTGCTCCTCTAATGATAATTTTGCTAGAAGCACCTGGAGTACCTCCTGAGCCAATAATCTGAACACCAGCGGCTTTTCCTGCTAATGCTTGAACAACATTTTGTTCTCCGGATTTTATTATTTCATCTGAAGTTACTTTAGATACTGCATATCCAAGTTTTTTCTCTTCTTTTTTAATACCCAATGCGGTAACAACCACACCTTCCAATTCTACAGAATCATCTTTTAATTTTACGCTAATTGAGGTTGAACTCGCAGCTACTTCTTGGCTTTTCATTCCAATGTAGCTAAATACCAAAACCTGACTTGGCGCTGCTTTGATAGTAAATTTACCATCAAAATCTGTTTGTGTTCCTGCTTTGGTTCCTTTAACCAATACACTCACACCCGGTAAAGGCATGCCTGAATTGTCAGAAACTGTTCCAGAAACAGCTCTTTCTTGTGCAAAAGTGATTTGCGCAACTAGTGCTAATAATAGCACTAAAAATCCATTGAACTTTAGTTTCATTTTTAAATATTTTGAATTAGTATCGCAAAACTCTTAATAATTTGTTAACTATCCTAATATAAGAAGCTTTTTTTTTAGTTAAATTATGGTTTTACAATAGGAAATTGTTTTTTTAGTGTTAAAAAAGACTATTAAATTCGGTATTCTTAATTTATTGGTTTAAATATGATAATAATTAAATATACCTCAATTGTTGTAAATGTTAAATTTTATCTTACGCTTATTTAAATTGTTTTTTTTGTAACTTTTAAATAAAAAAATCCACCCTAAAAGAGTGGATTTTGTTTTGTATTAAGGTTTTTCTAAAATTTATCCCAAAATAATTTAGTGTCAACATTATCTCCGCCGATTGCCTGGCTTGCTGCTGTGTAACTGCTTTTATTTAGTGATTGTTCTATAATAGGATAAGTGTAACGAAGCGGAATTGCAGAAACCGCATCTGCCGGAGCAATTAAAACCGGATAATCCAGTCTTCTGTAAACAGACCAGCCTTCGAATGAATTGTTGTAATATGCTATCCAACTTTGAGTACCTATTTTTTGTTTCCAGGTTCCTGGAGCAGTTGAATATGCAACATTTGGTGTTGCAAGATAAGTTGCTGCTTCCGTTTCCGTCCCTCCCCAGTCTAAAATGGATGCTGTAATGGCGGCATTGTAATGTGCTGCAGCTGTTGCCGGAGTACCATATAAATTTCTTTCTGCTGCTTCTGCTAATAAAAATTCAGTTTGTGCATAATCTAAAATTGTTCCAGGGAAATCTGGTGCTTGAAGAGTAGGCGAAATATGTGTAAAATTCGGAAATGAATTACTGCCTCCATTTGTACCACCAATATATTCTACTTCCGGAGTAGTCGGATCATCTACATTACTGTCGAAATACTTAGAACGTCTCGGATCATTTAAATCATTCATGACATCTACTAATGTGTTTGCCGGAACAAAATCAGAACGACCGCTTGCAATAAGGTCTACATATAAAGGATTTGTATTTGGAGTTGCTGTTAAGTATTTGAAATCAGCATTGTCAAGATTTGATGAAAAAACAAATGGTGCAGCACTGGATACAGTTGCTTGTGCAAGAGCAGCTTCAGATGGTATGTCTGAAATCGTGATTCCTAATCTTAATTTAAGAGTATTTGCAAACTTAATCCACTTGCTTATATCACCTGAATAGATTCTGTCATTTATACCAAAGCTTTGGCCTGCAGTATTTAGGTTTGTAATAGCTTTGTTTAATCTTACTATTAAATCTTTGTAGATTGTTAGGGCATCATCATATTTAGGCGTTTTATAGGCTAAGTTTAATGCTTGTGTATAAGGTACATCTCCAAAAGTTTCTACTAATATTGCGTACGTATAGACATTTAAAACCTCAATTATGGCAAGTTTGTTTTGCTTATCCAATGGGTTTTCTGTTAATCCTAATGGGGTATTAGTGATGTTTTTTGCACTTTGATCTAAATCTTTTAGTACATCTTTGTATAGATACTGCCAGTGTTGTTCCGGGATTGTTCTGGTAACTAAATCGTAATTACTTTCATCTGTATATACTGTTTCTGTCCAATATTGATTTAGTAATCTAAAAATATTGTCGTTTACATTAGTACTCGTCATTTGATCTACCAAGCTTTTTTCGGCACTTGTAAATAGAGTTTCTCCAGGTACATTCGCTGGGTCTTTTACGTTTACATTTAATTTTTCTAAATCATCGGAACAAGATGCTAATATTATTGCCGTGAAGAGAATAAAGAATATTTTTTTCATGATTTCTAGTTTTAAAATTGGATTTTAATGTTAAAGCTAATGTCTCTTGTAGATGGTAAAGATCCTGTTGAGTAGCCTTGTAAATTACCTGCGCCTAATCCTGATTCTGGATCTGCATCTGGTAAGTTTTTGTGAATAATCCAAAGGTTAGTTCCGACAACACTTAAAGTCATTCCGTTCATAAATGTGTTTCTTAAAATTTTTTCTGAAAATGAATAAGAAATTGCAGTTTGTCTTAATTTAATATAGCTTGCATCATATACAAATGCTTCATCTGGTAATCCTCTTCTGTATCCCTGAGCCCCAAATCGACTGGCTACAATTCTGGTTGTGTTTACAGTTCCGTCGGGATTTACCCCTGGATTAATAAATCCTCCGCTATCACTTCCTGAGGTTAATGGGTCTCTAACAGGATTTCCAAGTTCATTAATAAATGCGGTATCATCTGGTAAGCCTGTGGCTAAGCCATAATAACGGTCTAATGAGAATATTTGTCCGCCTTTTTGCATGTCTATTAAGAATTCAAGTGAAAAATTTTTATAAGTGAATTTGTTGTTGAGACCTCCTGTCCATTCTGGATTTGCGCTTCCAATTGGGTTATCAGATGTTGAAGTTTTGATATATTGACCGTTAGTAGGATCAACTACTCTTTGTCCGTTTAAATAAGTGTATTGAGTGCCGTAGATCACTCCATAAGGCTGACCGACTGCAGCATTTATTGTAACACCTCCCTGGAAAGAACCTAATTGTAAATTGTCAATGCCGTCCAGAAGATCTAATACTTTATTTCTGTTCCGTGCCCAGTTCAAATTAACATCCCAGGAAAAGTTAGCTGTTTTTATTGGTGTACCATTTAAAGAAACTTCGATACCTTTATTTTCTATTTCTCCGGCATTAATTAATTCGTATAAATATCCGGTTGAAGATGTTAATCGTAATGGAATAATTTGATCAATTGAGTTAGACTTATAGTAGGAAACATCTAATCCTAATCTCTTTTTAAAGAATGACAGCTCTATACCCGCTTCATAACTCTTAGTTTTTTCTGGTTTTAGATTTGGATTGTTTTTAGTGTCTTTTACAGATGCAGATCCGGCTCCGATAGCTGTGTTTACAGCATAGGTGTCTAATATTCTGTCGAATCCGGGGCTATTTCCAACTTCGGCATAGTTAAGTCTTACTTTACCAAATGATAACCAATCTGCTTTTACAAATTTAGAAAATACAAAACTGGATGATATTGAAGGGTAGTAGTATGAGCTGTTAGCTTCCGGAAGCGTTGAAGAATGATCTCTTCTTATTGTTCCTTCCAGATATAGATAATCATCATACCCCAAAGAAGCACTTCCATAAACACCATCTACTCCTATTGATTCGTCTCTTTCTATTGGCGCAAGCATGGGAGCTGCTGTATTTTGTAAAGCATACAAACCAGGTATTGCAAGACCGCCATTTGTTGCAGCCCAGATTGAGTTGTAATAACTTCTTCTAACGTTTAGACCAACAACTCCTTTTAGGTTTAATTTTTCTGTTAAATCTTTATTGTAGTTTAACATGAAATCATAGTTGTATTCGCTAAAGCCAATATTTCTTCGTGAGTAACCTGATGAGGCTGGGTTTCTTTTAAGACTGCCGTCACCACTAGTTCCAATACCAAAATTTGAAGGTACACTTCCTACCGCTCTTCTTTCTTCTTGTAATTCGTCATAAGTATCTACAGACATTCTGCCATATGCATCTAGCCAGCTTGTAATTTTATAGTTTAAAGAAACATTACCTATGAATCTGCTTCTGCTATCTGATTCATAATTTTCATAGCGTTGAAAGTAAGGGTTGTCCCAGAAAATTGGTCTAGGATCGTCATATGCATTAGGATTCCATGTTACATTTCTTCCTGTAAGTTCATAAGCCTGCTTTAGATCTTTAAGGTCAACGTTTGTTTGCCACCATTGTCTAAAATTACCGGCAATATTGTCATTGTATCCTGTGGTATTTCTTCCTATTGTGCTTGTTTTTGTGAAGTTTCCATATCCGGACACAGTTAGCTTGTCGTTAATTAAAGTTGATGCATTTAAAGTAATAGTATTTCTTTTCAATGAACTGTTAGGTAAGAGGCCTTTCTGGTCAAGATTGTTAACTCCTAATCTTAAATATCCATTTTCAAGTCCTTTATCTATCGAAATAGAATTTGTTAACGCTACTGGTTTTTCAAAAAATGTTATAGGGCCATTTTTTGCATTTATCCATGGAGTTGCTTTCATGTAATTTGGAGATTCAGGATAGAAAGCATCCCATTGATACACTAATAAATTTGGATCAAATGCTTGTCCGTACGAAGCATCTTCTGTTAATGGTGTTACATTGTCTAAAATTCCGTCTCCATTAATATCTCTGTGATCAAGGTAAGAGTCTTCATCTGGCCCATAATAGGGTCCGTATCCCCCACCGTATTGGTTTTGATATTTTATAAAAGTGCTTTTGTCAACAGATCCCATGGTTACTCCTGAGTTTACTGTTATAGAATATCCTTTTCCTTTTTTATTTCCTTTTTTTGTTGTAATTACTACAACGCCATTAGCGGCTCTGGATCCATATAAGGCACTTGCGGCAGACCCTTTAAGTACATTTATTGATTCAATGTCTTCAGGGTTGATATCAGATGCAGCATTTCCGTAATCGTAACCAGACCCTGATTGCTCCTGATCTCTTGAGTTTGTGTTGTTGTTGCTTACCGGGACTCCATCAATCACAAATAAAGCCTGATTGTTTCCTGTTAATGATGCGTTTCCTCTAATTACTATGTTAGTAGACCCGCCAAAATTTGTTGTTCTTTTTACTTGAACACCGGAAACTTTACCGGATATAGAGTTTACAAAGTTGTCACTTTTAACTGCGGATAGACTTTCTCCCTTTACTTCTTGTGTAGCATATCCAAGCGATTTTTTTTCTCTTGATAGTCCTAATGCTGTTACAACAACCCCTTCAAGTTGCATTGTGTCTCCTGATAATTTTGCATTGACTTCTGTTGAAATTGCATTAGCTTCTTGAGATCTCATTCCAATGTAGCTAAAAATTAAAACTTGACTTGGTGATGCTTTGATGGAGTATTTGCCATTAAAATCTGTTTGTGTTCCGGTTTTTGTACCCTTAACTAATACACTTACGCCTGGTAAAGGTAAGCCTGAGTCATCGGTGACAATTCCCGAAACAGTTCTTTCTTGCGCAATGGTTAATTGCGTCATTAGTACTAATAGCAGTACTAAAAATCCCTTGGATTTTGGTTTCATATTAACAGTTATTTTGAATTAGTCTTACTAATCTCATAATAATTCGTTAATATTCCAAGTTTTTGTTAAAGTTTTTTTAAAAGCAACTAAAATTTAACACTATAACAAATATTAACAATACTGTTATAAAATTTTATTTCTCCTTTGTTTGTGCTGCCATTAGCTATCTGTATTTTTAAAATTCCACTTTTTGTAGCTAAACCCATACCTATTCCAAAAGATAGTATATTTCTTACTTTTTTAGAATTTTCTGTAACCGTTTGATCCTGAAACAGTCCGTAATCAAATATGGTGTGAATGTATAAATTTAATGTAGGAAGATATCTATATTCGGTTATAAGTAGATTGGAATTATTTGCTTGTAAGCTGTTTTCTGAAAAGCCTCTTATTGAGTTTATACCGCCAAATCTAAATAGTTCGTTTGTTATATAGCTGTCGCTCTTTAAAAAGTAATTTTGTGAGTTGATGTATATATAATTCTTGTCGTTAAGTTTAAAGTTGTAAGATAAGTTCGAAGAGATAAAAAATTGTTTTCTTGATTTAGAGGTTTCAGGTTCATTGTTTGTGTTTCTTTTTCCGTACCCAATAATGAAGTTTAAAGATGTTTTTCTCGGAAAAAGACTGTTGTTGTCTGGTTTGTTGTAGTTATAGCTGGAAGTCAGGTATGAATTGTTAAAATCGCTTATGCTTGAATTGTTTGTGTTTTGAATATCGCTGGATTCTGTTGATTGGTAGCCTACGTATAATTTTGAATTATAATTTATGTAATAGCCCAGATCAATTGATGTTTTTGTATTTTGAAAAGTACTGTCTTGTTTGAAGATGTTTAATTGCGCTTTAATTCCAAGAGATGATTTAAAGATGTAAGGGATTTCTAACTTTGTATTAAAGGTTTTTTGCTGATTCCCATCGCTTTTCCAATATAAAGAAAACTGTTCGCCTGTTTTAAGTATGTTTTGTAGGGTTATATCAAGGTAGCCATTTAAATTCAGCTTTTTGTTTTCATCATTTGAAAATCCTATGTAGCCATCAAAAGTATTTGCTTTTCTTTTTTCGAGGTAGACATAAACTTTAGTTGAATCGTTTGTGAATAGTATTTCAGGATATTTTGTCTGGGAAACAAATTCATAATTATTTATATCTTCATAAAGATCTTTAATTGTTTTTTGATTAAATGTTTTATTTATGTATTTTTTGTTAAGTTGTTTTAAATGTCCTTTAGGAAAATCCTTGATGTTGTTATTGGTGTAATTTATTATAATGGAATTAACGCTGCGCTTTTTTTCGTTATTAAGATTTAAATCGGCATAAATTATCGAATTCTTTTTTTTGATGTTTTCTAATTTTATTTTGCTTAGTGCAAAGCCTTTCTTTTCTGCTTCATTAATTTTTTGATTTATATAGTTTTCTGTTTCTTCATATGGAATAATTAAGGTGTCGTTTTTTGTTTTGAACAGATCAAAAAATGAATCATTTCTACCTATATATATGTAGGTGTATTTTATTTTGTTTCCAAGTAATAATTTGTATGTGTATGTTGAATCGTTTTCTTTATGGTTTTCAAGTGTTTTGATATCTAGGTATCCTTTTTTGTAGAGATTTTCAATAGTAGTAATTGATTCGCTGATAACGGACTTTATGTTAGGATGTTTTTTGATATAATTTAATGAATCAATAATTGCGTTTTCTGTTTTGTTAGTACCGTTTATTTTTAAATTAAAATTTTGTGCATAATTCGAAATGCTTATTGATAAAAAAATGATGATTTGTAATAGCTGTTTCGAAAACATTTGTTTTGTTAATTAAAAGTTTTGCAAATATCCATCTTTTGTTTCTAAAAAGATAAGCTTAAATAATGTTATTGAAAATTAATAGATTAACGTTTGTATAGTGAAAAATATTTTATACATTTGCAACCCCGTAAAAAGCGGGAATTTTATAAACAAGTAATTTTTAGTATTTAATTATGCCAACTATTCAACAATTAGTAAGAACAGGAAGAACTCAGATCACTAAGAAGAGTAAATCGGTTGCTTTAGATTCTTGTCCTCAAAGAAGAGGGGTTTGTACGCGTGTTTACACTACTACACCAAAAAAACCAAACTCTGCAATGCGTAAAGTTGCGCGTGTACGTTTGACAAATGGTAATGAAGTGAATGCTTACATCCCTGGAGAAGGACACAATTTACAAGAGCACTCGATAGTATTAGTGCGAGGTGGAAGGGTAAAAGATTTGCCAGGTGTTAGATATCATATCGTTCGTGGAGCGCTTGACACGTCAGGAGTTGCAGGAAGAACGCAAAGAAGATCTAAGTACGGTGCTAAACGCCCAAAAGAAGCAAAAAAGTAATTTAAAAACGTTAAGAGTTCGAGGTTAGGAGTTGAGGGTTAAAGATTATGCGATAGCAAAAGTCGATAAGCACAACATTTAACGGATAGCCTATAACTTTTTATTAAAAAAAAGACATGAGAAAAAGAGCGGCAAAGAAAAGACCACTTTTACCAGATCCAAGGTTTAACGACCAGTTGGTAACGCGTTTTGTAAACAACTTAATGTGGGATGGTAAGAAATCTACAGCTTTCAAAGTATTTTATGATGCAATTGACATCATTGAGTCTAAAAAGCAAAATGACGAAAAAACTTCATTAGAAATCTGGAAAGATGCTTTAACAAACGTTATGCCTCACGTAGAAGTACGTAGTCGTAGAGTGGGTGGGGCTACATTTCAAATTCCAATGCAAATTCGTCCAGACAGAAAAATTTCTATGGCAATGAAGTGGTTGATACTTTATTCTAGAAGAAGAAATGAAAAATCTATGGCACAACGTTTAGCGTCAGAATGTTTAGCTGCTGCTAAAGAAGAAGGTGCTGCTGTTAAGAAAAGAATGGATACTCACAAAATGGCAGAAGCTAACAAAGCTTTCTCTCACTTTAGATTTTAATTCGTAAAGAAATGGCTAGAGATTTAAAATATACAAGAAATATCGGAATTGCTGCTCACATTGATGCTGGTAAAACAACAACAACTGAGCGTATCCTTTTTTATACTGGAAAATCACATAAAATTGGTGAAGTGCACGATGGTGCCGCAACAATGGACTGGATGGCGCAAGAGCAAGAAAGAGGTATTACAATTACTTCTGCTGCTACAACTTGTGAGTGGAATTTTCCAACTGAACAAGGTAAGGCATTACCTGAAACATTACCATACCACTTTAATATCATCGATACTCCTGGTCACGTTGATTTTACTGTAGAGGTTAACCGTTCACTGCGTGTGCTTGATGGTCTTGTTTTCTTATTTAGTGCTGTTGATGGTGTTGAGCCTCAATCGGAAACTAACTGGAGACTTGCGGATCAGTATAGAGTTCCGCGTATGGGATTTGTGAATAAAATGGACCGTCAAGGATCTAACTTTTTGGCAGTATGTCAACAAGTTCGTGATATGTTAAAGTCTAATGCTGTTGCAATCACTTTGCCAATCGGTGAAGAAAATGATTTTAAAGGTGTTGTTGATTTAGTAAAAAACCAAGCAATCGTTTGGCATGATGCTACTCAAGGTGCTACTTTTGATATCGTTCCTATTCCTGAGGATATGATTGCGGAAGTGAAAGAATACAGATCGATTCTTATTGAAGCAGTAGCTGATTATGATGAGAATTTGTTGGAGAAATTCATGGAAGATGAAAACTCTATTACTGAAGAAGAAATTAATGTTGCTCTTAGAGCTGCTACAATTGACATGGCTATCATTCCTATGATTGCTGGTTCTTCTTTTAAAAATAAAGGTGTTCAATTCATGTTAGATGCAGTATGTAAATATTTGCCATCTCCAATGGATAAAGAAGGTATTGAAGGAATTCATCCTGATGATGCTGAATTATTAGAAGAAGATCAAACAAAAATTTTACGTAAGCCAGATGTTAAAGAGCCATTCGCTGCTTTAGCATTTAAAATTGCTACTGACCCATTCGTAGGTCGTTTGGCATTCTTCCGTGCTTATTCTGGTCGTTTGGACGCAGGTTCTTACGTTTTGAATACACGTTCTGGTAGTAAAGAAAGAATTTCTCGTATTTACCAAATGCACGCTAATAAACAAAATCCAATCGAATATATTGAGGCTGGAGATATTGGAGCTGCTGTTGGATTTAAAGATATTAAAACTGGAGATACATTGTGTGATGAAAAACACCCAATCATTCTTGAGTCTATGAAATTCCCTGCACCGGTAATTGGTATTGCTATTGAGCCTAAAACAAAAGCTGACGTAGATAAAATGGGTATGGCTTTAGCTAAATTAGCTGAAGAAGATCCGACATTTACGGTTAGAACTGATGAAGCTTCAGGTCAAACTATTATCTCAGGTATGGGTGAACTTCACTTGGATATCTTAGTAGATCGTATGAAACGTGAATTCAAAGTTGAAGTGAACCAAGGTGAGCCTCAAGTTGAGTACAAAGAAGCGTTTACAAGATCTGCAACACATAGAGAAACTTATAAGAAACAATCTGGAGGTCGTGGTAAATTCGGTGATATCGTGTTTACACTTGAGCCTGCTGATGAAGTTGATGGTAAAGTTCCAAAAGGATTACAATTTATCAATGCTGTAAAAGGTGGTAACGTTCCTAAAGAATATATTCCATCTGTAGAAAAAGGTTTCCGTGAAGCTATGAAAACTGGTCCTTTGGCTGGTTATCAAGTGGATAGTTTGAAAGTAACTTTAACAGACGGATCTTTCCATCCTGTGGATTCTGATGCTCTTTCTTTTGAATTAGCTGCTAGAATGGGTTATAGAGAAGTGGCTAAAGCTGCCGGAGCAATTGTTCTTGAGCCAATCATGAAAATGGAAGTTATTACTCCTGAAGAAAACATGGGAGATATCGTAGGTGATATCAACCGTCGTAGAGGTCAGGTGAATGACATGGGTGACAGAAATGGAGCTAAAACTATTAAAGCTGATGTGCCTTTATCTGAAATGTTTGGTTATGTAACAACATTAAGAACATTATCTTCAGGTAGAGCTACTTCGACAATGGAGTTTTCTCACTATGCAGAAACGCCTTCTAATATTTCAGAAGCGGTAATTAAAAAAGCAAAAGGTAACGCTTAATTCTTAAGAAAATGAGTCAAAAAATCAGAATAAAACTAAAATCTTACGATCATATGTTGGTAGATAAATCTGCTGAAAAGATTGTAAAAACAGTAAAAACTACTGGAGCAGTTGTAACAGGTCCAATTCCGTTGCCAACTCACAAAAAACTTTTCACTGTACTACGTTCTCCGCACGTTAACAAAAAAGCGAGAGAACAATTTGAAGTAATGTCATACAAGAGATTGATTGATATTTATTCATCTTCGTCTAAAACTATTGATGCTTTAATGAAGCTTGAATTGCCAAGTGGAGTTGAAGTAGAGATTAAAGTATAATTTTATTATATTTTTTTATATAAAAAGCGAGACAATTTTGTCTCGCTTTTTTTTGTTTTAATTTATTAGATTTTGAGTTTTATAAATTCCGATTTTTTTTAAAAATCTAACTAAAGCTCCTTTGTTTTAGGGTGTTGACGTGGTTTTTTGATTTGATTCATTAAGTGAGTGTTAATGATTTGATGGTTTTGAGTTAAGATGATAATCTTTATTTTTTTGAATAAATAACAGTGAAGTAAGTTGGATTGAGTGCTTTGATTTTGATTATGAGCGATTTAATTTCTGTAACTGTTTGGTATATTCAATTTTAATATCTACTTTTGCACTCCCTGTTTGGAAATTTCTGTTATTTTCAAATTGAAGGGAATTTTAGTAATTAATAATTAATATTTATGTCTGGGTTAATTGGTAAAAAAATCGGCATGACTAGTATTTTCGACGAAAACGGGAAAAACATTCCTTGTACAGTAATCGAAGCTGGACCATGTGTTGTTACCCAAGTCAGAACCAAAGGTGTTGACGGGTACGAAGCGTTGCAACTTGGTTTCGATGACAAAAACGAGAAACATTCCACAAAAGCGGCTGTAGGTCACTTTAAAAAAGCGGGAACTGTAGCTAAGAAAAAAGTCGTTGAATTCCAAAATTTTGCAACTGAACAAAAATTAGGAGATCTTATTGATGTTTCTATTTTTGAAGAAGGAGAGTTTGTAGATGTACAAGGTGTATCTAAAGGTAAAGGTTTTCAAGGGGTTGTAAAACGTCACGGTTTTGGTGGTGTTGGTCAAGCAACTCATGGTCAACATAACCGTTTAAGAGCGCCAGGTTCTGTAGGAGCTTCTTCTTATCCATCTAGAGTATTCAAAGGAATGCGTATGGCTGGAAGAATGGGAGGAGAAAATGTAAAAGTTCAAAACCTTAGAGTTTTAAAAGTAGTGGCTGATAAGAACCTACTTGTTATTAAAGGATGTGTTCCTGGTCATAACAACTCTTATGTAATCATTCAGAAGTAATGGAAGCAAAAGTATTAGATTTCAACGGAAAAGATACTGGAAGAAAAGTTCAACTTTCTGATTCAGTATTTGGTATAGAACCAAACAATCATGCAGTATACCTTGATGTTAAGCAATATCTTGCTAATCAAAGACAAGGAACGCACAAAGCTAAAGAAAGAGCTGAAGTAGCGGGAAGTACTCGTAAGATAAAAAAACAAAAAGGAACGGGTACTGCTCGTGCGGGTAGTGCAAAGAATCCATTGTTTAAAGGTGGTGGAACAGTTTTCGGACCAAGACCAAGAAGTTATTCATTCAAATTGAATAAAAGCTTGAAACGTTTGGCTAGAAAATCTGCTTTCTCAATCAAAGCAAAAGAGTCAAATATTATCGTTCTTGAGGACTTTAATTTTGAAACTCCAAACACTAAAAATTTCATTAATGTTTTGAAAGCTTTAGGGTTAGAGAATAAAAAATCTTTGTTTGTGTTGGGTGATTCAAATAAAAATGTATATTTGTCGTCACGCAATTTAAAGGCTTCTAACGTAGTAAGTAGCTCAGAATTAAGTACTTACGCCATTTTAAACGCTAATAATTTAGTGCTTTTAGAAGGTTCTTTAGAAGGAATTGAAGAAAATTTAAGCAAATAATAGGATATGAGCATCATAATTAAACCTATAGTAACGGAAAAAGTAACCAAAGAACGTGAAGTATTAAACCGCTTCGGATTCGTTGTTAACAAAAAAGCAAACAAAGTTGAAATTAAGAAAGCTATTGAGGCTGCTTATGGAGTAACTATTGTTAGTGTTAACACTATGAATGTGAGACCGGACAGAACTACTAAATACACTAAAAGTGGTTTAATCAGTGGAAAGACAAATGCTATTAAAAAAGCAATTGTACAAGTACAAGAAGGAGAATCAATTGATTTTTACAACAATATCTAAGATAGAAAAATGTCAGTAAGAAAATTAAAACCTATTACCCCAGGTCAGCGATTTAGAGTTGTGAATGGTTATGACGCCATTACAACTGATAAGCCGGAACGCTCTTTGATAGCGC
>CAUPQW010000005.1:0-344677 GCA_963513545.1 uncultured Flavobacterium sp. | reverse complement strand
GTAATTTCTGAAAGTTCGTTTGATAAACTGGCTGGTTTTATTGATCAGGCTAAAAAAGATGCTAATGCCGAAATTATTTCCGGTGGAAATTACGACAAATCTGTTGGTTATTTTATTGAACCTACCGTTATTGTAACAACCGATCCTCACTATTCTACAATGAAAATTGAATTATTTGGGCCAGTATTGACTATTTATGTTTACGAAGATGCTAAATGGGAGGAAACACTATCTTTAGTTGATTCAACTTCTGAATACGCATTGACAGGAGCCGTTTTAAGCCAGGATCGTTATGCTATTGAATATGCTACGAAAGCATTAGAAAATGCTGCGGGTAATTTCTATATTAACGACAAACCTACAGGAGCTGTTGTAGGTCAGCAGCCTTTTGGAGGAGCAAGAGCCTCAGGAACCAATGACAAAGCAGGATCTGTACTAAACTTATTGCGTTGGGTTTCTCCACGAACGATCAAAGAAACCTTTGTTACTCCGGAAAATTACAGATATCCATTTTTAGAATAGAACTTATGTAAGTATTAGTTTATATACAAAAACTGAAATTTTTAAGAGAACCCGGAGAATCAAATTATTTTAATTCTTATGGGTTTTCTTTTAGAAAAATTCATCTTAAAAATATTCGAAAAGAGACTTGTTAATCGAAAAAGACTGACTCTGGTTCAATTTTCTTGAAAAAAAACGAATGCAATTAACCTTAGAAATAGTAATATTACGTTGATACGGTGTTTCATAACCGCTTGAAAAGTACACTGATAATATTGGTAGAACAGTGACAAAACACACAAAAAATATAAAGGAGATATTTTACTTTTGCACTTTAAAAACTGGAAAACATTAATATATGAATTTTTAGTTTCGGTCACTAGTGTGATGTTATTTAAAGATTTAAGAAATAAAAGAATTATTAATTTTTAAAAATAAAAACCGAATGAGCAGTGGCTAACGCGCAATTTATAGTAATAAAATTTTTCGGAAAGTGAGTCTGGCAAAAATTGTTTGCGTATTTAGAATAAAGCGTTTAGAAGCTGCATTACATTCAGTACTATAAATTTTGTTTAATATTTTATTTAAATTATTTACGATGAGAATAATTTCTAAAATGCCAGTTGCAAATAGAGGAGAGATTGCACTGGAAAGATTCCGTAAAGAAACGGAATTTGAAAAAAAAACTGAAGTGGTCAGAGAGCTATTGGTGCAGCGGATTTTTTCGATGATTTTAAGTTTTATAAGAGAACTGTTATTTCTATGGAAGTATCGGAGTTTTTGAAAAAACGAAATTACAGTTAATGCATTTCTTCGTAAGAAAACTGTTTAAAGAAAGATATGAATTGATTCATATTTTTTTTAACCCTTTTAACTATATCGATTTCGTAACTATTAAATCATTTTAAAAATCAACACACTAAATAACTTAAACAATGACTGACTTAAAAAAAACGGTATATACCTTTGGAAGCAAAAAAGCCCAGGGGAATGCCCAGATGAAAGATCTTCTTGGAGGCAAAGGAGCAAACTTATGTGAGATGAATCTTTTGGGAATGCCGGTTCCTCCGGGATTTACAATAAGTACTGAAATGTGTGCACTCTATTCTGTCGGCGGGCGTTCAGTAGTTCTCAGTAGAATTAAAGATGAAGTAAAAACGGCCATCAAAGAAATGGAAAGCCAGATGGGGAATTTATTTGGGAGTAATGCAGAACCCCTTCTTGTTTCTGTCCGTTCAGGTTCAAGGGCTTCCATGCCTGGAATGATGGACACGATATTAAATTTGGGTCTGAATGATCAATCGGCAGAAGGATTGGCTAACAAAACAGGAAATCCCCGTTTTGTGTGGGATTCTTACCGCAGGTTTATTCAAATGTACAGCGAGGTTGTTTTACAAATTAAGCCTTTAAACAGAGAAGACAAAAATCCTTTTGAAGAAATTATTGAGGAATTAAAAAAAGTAAAAAGTGTGAATATGGATAATCAATTCACAGCCGAAGATTTACAAGAGATGGTTTATCTTTTTAAATCTATGGTTAAAAAGACTTCTGGAAAAGATTTCCCTTCTGATCCCTGGGAGCAGTTATGGGGGGCTATTACAGCAGTTTTTGACAGCTGGATGAATGAAAGGGCTGTTTATTATCGTCAGTTAAATAATATCCCACAAGAGTGGGGTACCGCTGTAAATGTTCAGGCTATGGTATTTGGTAATATGGGAGTAAATTCAGCAACTGGTGTTGCTTTTAGCCGCGATGCCAGTACAGGTGAGAATATTTTCAATGGAGAATACTTAATTAATGCACAGGGTGAAGATGTAGTTGCCGGGATTCGCACTCCTTTGCAAATTTCATTTGAAGGTTCTAAAAGATGGGCTGCTTCAGTTGGAGTTTCAGAGATTGAACGCTTGGAAAAATTTCCTTCGCTGGAAGAAACCATGCCTAGAATTTTTAAGGAACTCCAAGATATTGGATTAAGACTTGAAAATCATTACAAAGACATGCAAGATATTGAGTTTACCATTCAAGAAGGTCAGTTATGGATGCTGCAGACCAGAAATGGAAAGCGCACCGGGGCAGCTATGGTAAAAATTGCAGTCGATATGAATGACGAAGGAATTTTGAATGAAAAAGAAGCTCTGTTAAGAGTGCAGCCTGAGAGACTAGACGAATTGTTGCACCCGGTTTTTGAAAAAAATAATCTGAACAAAGCAGTTGTTTTAGGACAAGGACTTCCGGCATCACCTGGAGCGGCTTCAGGTCAGATTGTGTTTTTTGCCGAAGATGCTGTTAAATGGGCAGAAGAAGGAAAGACAGTTATTTTAGTCAGATTAGAAACCTCTCCGGAAGACTTAAAAGGAATGGTTGCCGCACAGGGTATACTTACCGCTCGAGGAGGAATGACATCCCACGCTGCGGTTGTAGCGAGAGGAATGGGCAAGTGCTGCGTATCAGGAGCAGAAAGTTTTAGGATTAATTATAAGACACGTAGTCTGAAATGCGATGATATTGAACTAAAGGAAGGAGATTGGATTTCTCTTGACGGTTCTACCGGGAAAATTTATAAGGGAAAAATTGCAACTACGGCAGCGGTGTTAAGCAGCGATTTTGACGCATTGATGATTATGACAGATAATCATGCTAAAATGAAAGTCCGTACTAATGCTGATACGCCACAAGATGCAGAAGCTGCAAGACGTTTTGGAGCGCAGGGAATTGGGTTGTGCCGCACGGAGCATATGTTTTTTGAAGGAGATAAAATAAAAGCTGTACGAGAGATGATTTTGGCAGAAGATAAAGCTGGACGCAATGCCGCGCTTGCTAAACTGCTTCCTATGCAGCGACAGGATTTAGAAGGAATTCTTTGGGCTATGGAAGGTTTGCCGGTTACCATTCGTTTATTAGATCCCCCTTTGCATGAATTTGTTCCTCATGAAGAGGCAAGCCAGAGAGAAATGGCCAAAGAGATGAATATTTCACTTGTAGCGTTACAGGAAAAAACAAGAACTATGCATGAGTCTAACCCAATGTTGGGCCACAGAGGGTGCCGCTTAGGAAATACGTATCCCGAAATTTCAGAAATGCAGACTAGGGCAATTATAGAAGCGGCTTTGAATCTCAAGAAAGCTTCTATAAAGACTTTCCCCGAAATCATGATTCCTCTAACGGGAACTCCCGCCGAAATGGAAATGCAGAAAAAGATTGTGAATCAAACAGCAGAACAGGTTTTTCTTGAATATGGGGAACGTATCGATTATAAAGTGGGGACTATGATCGAGGTTCCTCGTGCTGCTTTGGTTGCCGATAAAATTGCTCATAGTGCTGAATTTTTCTCTTTCGGGACTAATGATCTTACGCAGATGACTTTTGGTTATTCAAGAGATGACGCGGGTAAATTCCTTCCATTCTATCTGGAGAATGGTATTTTAGAACATGATCCTTTTCAGGTTTTGGATCGAAAAGGTGTAGGGCAACTTATGAAAATGGCTGCCGCTAAAGGCTTGTCTGAAAGGCCCGATCTTAAATTAGGAATCTGTGGAGAACACGGGGGAGATCCGTCTTCTATAGAGTTCTGCCATACAATGGGTATGGATTATGTTAGCTGTTCTCCTTTTCGAGTTCCAATTGCCCGTCTTGCAGCAGCTCAGGCGGCAATTAAAGATCATGAACGGAATGAATTTATATCCTTCAAAAATCAGCTCGAGCCGTCAATATTATAATTCCACTATTTAGAACAGTCTCCAACAGATTATATAGGGTAAGGCAGCTACACCTGCCAAAATAGGTTATATAGAGCTCCTTTGGCCCTGAGCGATTTTTGGCTCTAACGATTCGTCAGGAGTATTAAATGCCTAAGTTGTACTGATCACGGCTGTTATATTACTTTTTTGTAAAAAGAGATTTAATTATTGCATTTATGACAAACAGCTATAAATCTTTGTGTTAATGTGGTTCGAAAGAACTCGACTACAAGCGCTCCTTATGTAAGGAGCGTTTTGATTTTATTAAAAAAAAGTTGGGCCTGATAAATTTTGTAAAAGGATTGGTTATTACTGTTTTTAGATAGAATTAAAATTTTACTGTTTTTCCCGAAATGATTATGAAGATAAAAATCTCTCTAAATGGAATTTTTATCTAACTGTGATGCGTCACTAATTTTTGAAATTGATTATTTGTCGGGTTTAAAAAAAATAAAATTTCACATTTTGAATATTTAGTCTCTTAATGTACTTAGATATTTTATGGAGAGTGGTTTTTTTCTGATCTTTGTTAGTTTTAACCCTCTTCTGCACTCCAGTTCTAAAGCTTATATTTGTAAACAGTTCATAAAAAAAGCTCTATTAAATTTACGAAAATGAAAATATAAGAATGTTTAAGAGTGTTTTTGGTAGAGAATTCTTAAAAAAATAATATCTTTATTTGTAAAAAGAAGAAAAAGTATCGGAATTGTTAACTTTTGGTTAAATTGCAAAAATATTTGTATTACAGAATGAATATTACTGACGACGAAATACTTCAACGCCTCAAGGAAGGTGATAAAAGAGCGCTAACAATACTTTACGATAGTTATTGGAAGCCTCTGTTTGCATCCTCATACCTATTACTTAAAGACAGGGAATTATGTGAGGAAATTATTCAGGATATTTTCATTGAGATATGGAACAGACGTCTGGAACTTCAAATTAAAGTTTCTTTCAAAAGTTATCTCTATGCCTGTGTGCGTTACAAAGTTTTTGCAGAATTTAGAAAAGACAAACCAGAGCGGGTTGAATTGTATGATGATATAAACGGACGGTTTCAGTACTCCACACCTGAAACAAGAATGATTCATGAGGAATTAGAACAGCATGTCAAGCTTGTTGTGGAAAGTCTGCCTGATAAATGTCAAATGGTTTTTAAACTAAGCAGAAATGAACAGCTGAGCCATAAAGAAATAGCTGAACAATTGGGTATTTCAACAAAGACTGTTGAGAATCATATCACTAATGCACTAAAGGTATTACGAGATTCTTTAGGTAATGTGCTTGCGGTGGAAATTATTCTCCATTTCCTGCGCTAATCACTTAATTATTCGTAAATATTAAATTATTATTGAATTTAGGTATTCTTTGTAAACAATTTAGTATAATCAACTCTTTTAATGTAGAATTATCTACGAAATATGGAAAAGTATCTTTTTTTTTAGGGGATGCTTTCTTTTATCTACACTATATTAATATACACTATAATGACAAAAGAAAAATCAATGGATACTAACTATAATAAACAGGATTTTCAAGAACTGATTGAAAAATATCTGGATGGTAAAATATCTTTAGAAGAAGTTAAGCTACTTGTAAACTATTACCATAGTTTTAAGCTGGATAACGAATGGGTAGAAGAGCTAGGTCCCGAGGATCCTATTAAACACAGGATGCTTATTAATATTTTAGAGGCTATTCAGGATGAAGAGCCCCAGGAGAGTGGAATAATCAGATTATTTAAAAGTAATATTTTCAAATATGGTGTAGCGGCTGCGATCTTACTTTTTGTTTTTTTTAATGCCGTTTACAATGAAGATAATTTGCAAAAGATAAAAACACCTGAAACAAGTATTGTAAATAACAATATTAAAATAGGTTCAGATAAAGCTACTTTAACCACGGAAGACGGTACAACAATAGTTCTTGAAAAAGGAAAATCTTATACAGCAAATAATCTGGTAAGTAATGGCAAGGAGCTGGTGTATGCTAAGGCTACTACTTCAAAAGCGGCAGTTGCGTATAATTATTTGACAATACCCAGAGGAGGTGAGTTTTTTGTAAAATTAGCAGATGGAACTCAGGTTTGGTTAAATTCTGAGTCTAAGCTTAAGTATCCAGTATCATTTGTTGAAGGGGAAACAAGAAAGGTAGAATTGGTATATGGTGAGGCATATTTTTCAGTCTCTCCGAGTACAGCCCATAAAGGAGCAAAATTTCAAGTTTTGACCGGTCTCCAGGAAGTAGAGGTTATAGGTACCCAATTTAATATAAAAGCCTACAGAGATGAAGATATAATTTATACCACATTGGTAGAGGGGAAAGTTGCAGTTGAAATTGCGGATCAAAAAGAAATGCTGAAACCTAATCAACAGCTTACCTTAAATAAGCTTAATAAAAACAGAGTAATTGCGGATGTGGATGTTTATTCTGAAACTGCATGGAAAAAAGGGCTATTCGCTTTTCAGAGCAAAAGTCTAAAAGAAATTATGCAGGTGCTCTCCAGATGGTATGATGTTGATGTAGAATTTGAAGATAAAAGCCTGGAAAATATTGAATTTAAAGGGGTACTTAATAAAAACCAAAATATTGAAGAAATACTAACCCTAATTAAGAAAACTAAATTTATAAAAGCCTATGAAATAAAAAAAGACAGAATAATAATAAAAAATTAAAGGGAACAAAGTTTAGACCGACCAAAGTATAAATACTTTATCCCCTTAATGATGACTAATCAATTTAATGCTAAAACCAATTAAAAATCGACCAAATTTATGGAAAATAAATTAACCAATGTTTCTTTTCCCCACAGAAAAGAAAATTTTAAAATAAAAAAGACACGAAAGCTTCTTTTTTTATTTTGTACAATTGTGTTTGGTTTGCTACCAGCTACCGTTTTATCCCAAACTGCTAATATTAAAATCGACCAGGATAAAACTGCGAGTGTGGATGAGGTGTTTAATCTCATCATGAGCCAGACCAATTACACTTTTATATATCAGGTGCAGCAGTTTAAAAATTATCCCAAAGTTAAACTTGAAAAAGGGACTATTCAGGCTGATGAACTGCTAAAAAAAACATTGTCTTCAGGTAATTTTAATTATAATTTCACAGGCAATACTATAGTAATCAATGAGCTTCCAAAATTAAGGGATAACAGTGAAATTACTATTACAGGAAAAGTCACCGATAAAAACGGTCTCTCTATCCCAGGAATTTCCGTTTATGCGTCGAGTAGCAATAAAACAAGCGGAGAAACTCCGGATAAAAATTTTGTAGTAAGAGGAACTGTGACTGATTTTGACGGTACCTTTTCGATAAAGGCACAATCAGGGTATTATATTTTTGCAACCGGTATTGGTTATGATCTTTATTCTGAGCCTATTACTTCTAATAAAAAGGCCTATACTATTGTGCTTAAAGAAAAAGTAAGCCAGTTAGAGCAGGTTATAGTAGTGGGTTATGGTACCACAAAAAAGAAAGATTTAACAGGAGCAATCGGTTCTGTTAAAGCAGAAGAGATTGTGCAGGTTAAAACTCAGACTATCGATCAAGCTTTAGGAGGCAGGATCAGCGGTGTATCGGTTACTCCTCTTAGCGGCAGACCCGGAGCCGGTGCTTCTATTAACATCAGGGGACTTACTTCTATTCGCGGAGATAATCAGCCGCTTTATGTAGTAGATGGTGTGCCTATTACAATCAATCCAAGTTTTCAAGAAGGAGGATTAGGGAGTTCAGTTGACGGCAGGCGCGAAAATCCATTAATGGCTATCAATCCCAATGATGTGGAGCGTGTGGATATCTTAAAAGATGCTTCTGCCGCTGCTATTTATGGATCAAGAGCCGCTAATGGAGTTGTAATTGTTACAACTAAACGCGGAAAAAGAAATCAAAAACCGCAGTTTAATTTTTCTGTAAATTCTACCTTTCAAAATCCAACAAGCACATTTGATTTTTTAAATGCAGATCAATTTAAAGCATTTCATACTGCTCAGGCACAGGCTAGAACAGCTCAGGGAACAGCCACGCCCAATGACCAGGCTATTCTTGCCGGGACATTTTTCGGAACGGCCGATACGGACTGGCAGAAGAAAATAACAAACAAGAACGCTTTATGGAACGACTATCGTTTTAATGTTACAGGTGGTTCTGAAAACGTAAATTATTTGGTTGGAGGTAACGTTACCGATCAGCAGGGGATTATGATTGGAACCAAGTTTAAGCGTTACAATTTTGCCAGTAATCTTGATGCGACCATTACTGAGCATTTAAAGGTAGGGGTTTCTGTTAACTACAATTACTCTATAAATAAAACTTCTAATGTAAACGGACTGCTTGCAGGGAATTTCAGGCCTGACTTAGGTGTCTTCGACGAGAATGGGGAATATACATCAACGCCAATCTTTTTTGGCCCCAATCCAACTGTTAGAAACCCGGTAGGAGGAGAAGCGCAGACCCGAAACAATACTGCAGCCCAAAACTTATTTGGATCTGTTTACGGGGAGATCAAAATTGTTAAAGGCTTAAACTTTAAATCCTTGTTAAGCGTAGCTACCAACAGTGATGAAACCAATAATTTCGTTCCTTCATTCTCGCAAGTAGCGGCCACAGATCCAACCGATGGATCAGCCGATGCAACATTAATGGTTCAGCATAACAAAGGGTTCAGCACCTCGTTCAGCAATACCTTAAATTACATTAATAAATTTGAAAGCGGTCATAGCATTGATGCAGTTGTAGGTATTTCATGGGATCAGTCGAGATTAGATCTACAGTCACAGAACTATGCAGGCTTTCCCGATGATTTTATCTTGACAAACTCAGGTTCGGCCAGCCGCGCTACAACCTATCAGAGTGAATCTATTCAAAACGGATTGAATTCTATTTTCGGAAGGGTCAATTATATCTACAAAGACCGCTATCTGGCTACTTTTACGGCAAGAAGAGACGGTTCTACAAAATTTGGACCCAACAATCAATACGGGTTTTTTCCTTCCGGGGCTTTGGCATGGAATATTCACAACGAAGAGTTTTTCAAAAGTACAGTGATCAATCAGCTGAAGTTAAGAACTTCGCTGGGAAGGACAGGTTCCGATAATCTGGCATCCTTTTCTTATCTGGCCTACTTAAGTTCGCTCGGAGGAGGGAGTTCTGTCTACGCGAATGTTAACGGTATCGTGGTTAATTCATTACCCAATAACGATATCAAATGGGAAGAAACCAATCAGCTTGATTTTGGTCTTGAATTCGGGTTGTTCAATAACCGTCTGAACGGTGAGGTTGCTTATTTTGAGAAAAAAACCAATGGGATCATTTTGTTTACACCTGTACCATCTGAAACCGGAACGAGTTCCTATAATTCCAACATTGCCGATGTGAGCAATAAGGGATGGGAAATTACCTTGGGAGGTGATATTTTTAGAGGCAGTGGCTTTAAGTGGAATTCATCATTTAATATTTCTTTTGTTAAAAATAATGTAGATGCCTTAAACGGCGGAAGTGTATTCAGCTGGGGCGCCTCTCCTTCTATAATTCAGGGACAGCCGATAGGTGTAATCCTGGGTTATGAAGTGGCAGGAATTGCCCAGAATCAGGCGCAGATTGATGCCCTGAACGCAGCATCTCCAACTGGAAGTTATTATGGCAACCTTACACAGCCTGGAGATTATATCTATACCGATATTAACGGCGACGGCCGTATCAATGCGGACGACAGAAAACCGTTAGGAAATTTAAATCCTAAGTATTTTGGAGGATGGAACAATAACATGACCTATAAAAACTTTAGTTTTTCTTTTAATTTTCAATATTCACAAGGCAGTCAAAAACACGTAGTGTTGGATAATTTTATAAACTCTATTAATCCTCAGACTAATACCACTACTGTAGTTTACGATACCTGGACACCTGAAAATCCTAATGCAACTTATGCGCGTGTAGGAGCTGCAACTGAATCAGTAGCCATTTCTAAATATATTGGGGATGCTTCTTACATACGCTTGCGCTCCACATCCTTAGGGTATAATTTTCCCGAGCAGTGGCTGAGAAAAACAGAGATCGCAAAGATGAGATTATCACTGTCTGCTAATAATTTATTTACCATTACCAATTATATTGGTGTTGATCCTGAATCAGTTTATCAGCCAAGAGGCGGGGTAACAACGGATTTAAACAGAGACGAATCATATTCGTATCCAATGGCCAAAAGTTTTACAATTGGTTTAGACGTGACTTTTTAATTAAAAAATAAACAGATGATGAAATCAAAATATAACATATATATAGCGGCATGTCTTTTTTCAGTTTTATTAGGATCATGTGATCTGACTAAAGATCTGGATGAATACGAGCCATTAAATTCCCTGCCGGCAGAAACTGCAATTGCAGATGAAAGTTCATCAGAACTTGCCCTGACCGGTGTATACTCTATTCTGCAGGCCAAAGGCGGAAGCAACCCTAACAGTTCCATTCTAGGGAGTACATTAGGAGGTGTGGATTCCGGAGGATATCCTGCATTTTTAAGTGCTGAAGACCGATCTCTTCTCATTAACAGGCCTCTTACTATTGGAGGGAATGTTGAAGGACTTTATTCTGGAGAGTATACCATGATTAACAGGGCCAATTGGGTAATCAGCGGTGTTGAGAAATTAACAGCGGCTAATTTTACCAATGATAACAGACGCACAGAGATTGTTGGGGAAGCTAAAATACTAAGGGCTTTAGGACATTTTACACTGCTTAAGGAATTCGGACAGTTTTATGATATTGATTCAGAGTATGGTGTAAATGTCCGCTTGGAACCTGCAACAAGTTCAGCAGCACAGCCAAGAATTTCTGTCGGCGCAACCTATGAGGCTATTTTGAAAGATTTGGAAGATGGTATTGCGTCTGCTCCCGATCTGAGACAAAAATATTTCGTAAATAAAACGTTTGCCAAAGGTTTGAAAGCTAAAGTTTTACTTTATATGGGGCGTTATGCAGACGCAGCAGCAGCTGCGAAAGATGTTATGGATAACTCAGGGCCCAATTTTGCCATGGTACCCAATTTCACATCACTTTTTGATCATACTACGGTTACTACATTAAATAATACAGAAGGTCTTTTTGCTGTATATGCTGATGATGATGAGCTTCTGGGCAATGGTTATGGGTGGACTTTGTCTAACGTTGTTTCAAACTGGTATTATAACTTAGGTGAAACCGGCACTATGACAGTAGGGGGACAGGTTATAAAACATGATGGAACCCGCATCCCTTTTATGAAAACAGGCCAGTATGTTATTCCAAACTTTGGCTATAATGGTAACATGAAATTTGCTCAGCGTTTTGGCCCGCAGTCACAGTTTGAAACCCTTTATATTCTTAGAATGGCTGAGATTTATTTAATTTATGCCGAGGCCGCTGCAAGAAGTACTTCGAGCGTTCCTTCCACAGCCCTTACGGCTTTGAATGCTATAAGAATCCGGGCAGGTGCCACCACCGGCGGGAATGGATTTGTTACTTATCCGGCATCGATTACCTATACGCAGTTTCTGGAAGCAGTTCGTATAGAGAAGCTGATGGAACTTGGTTCTGAAGCAGGAGAAGACTGGTACGATTTAATACGTTACGATTACGCTGACGGTTTTACAACCGGTTTTCAGGTATCCAATGTAAAAGCCACAGCTACCAATCCTGATTTTTTCATTATGCCTATTCCTGATGTATCTATTAAAGCAGGAAATAATATCGTTAAACAAAACCCAGGTTACTAAAATTATATAAAACGGCTTTTGGTAATCTGCCAAAGGCCGTATTATTCTCTTTTTTAAAATTAAAGAGGAATACTGCTCTGCCGGAGCGATACTAATAGAATGAATTAAGAATAATAATTAAAAGAATTTTAAGATGAAAATTAGCTGTTACTGCATCGCCTTGATGAGTGTTATACTTTTAGGGTGTAAAGATGGAAAAGAAAGTACCTCGTATTTATTTTCGGGTACTATTGAAGGAGCTGCAGATGGAACCACCGTTTATTTGAAGTCTGTTGACCAGGATCTGCAGACAGCGGTACTAGATCCGGGAAATATAGCAGACAGCACCAAAATTAAAGACGGGAAATTTGAATTTTCAGGGAAACTCAATGAAGCAAAACTTTACTTATTGGTAATTAATAGCAAAACGAATCCAGAAGAACCAGGAATGCCTGTTTACCAGCCGTCTGTTCCTGTTTTTTTAGAGAATTCGGATATTGAATTACAAGCAGTTTTGGATAGTATCCCACTGGCTAACAGGCTTTTGTCCGAAGGTAGTTTATCCTTTAAAAATATTTCAGTTTCAGGCTCGCAAAGCCAGGACATTTATGCAGGTTATGTAGATGGGATTAAGCGTTTTGGAGAAAAAGCATCAGCACTTTTCAATCAGGAATATCTTCCTTATTTAAATCCCGCTAAGGGATTGAAAAAAGAATCTATTTCTAAAGGTGTGGCTATTGTCACTAAAATGGAGGACAATCAGGAAAAAAGACAGGCATATGTCTCTAAATTTATTAAAGAGAATATAAATAATACGGTTGGGCTTACCATTGCCGGACAGGAGCTAAATAAATTTTCTCTTGAAGAATTAGAAAAATTAGCCCAGGCTGTTGCTTCTGAGAAAAAAAATACAGCAGCAGGGAAGGATCTGATCGCAAGAATAGCTGAAGTGAAAACTGTCGCTCCGGGAGCTCCCTATACTGATCTTTCTTTTACAGATTCAAATGGTAAAACAGTAAAACTATCCGATTACGCAGCAAAAGGAAAATACGTTCTATTGGAATTTTGGGCATCATGGTGCCATCCCTGCAGGGCAGATATTCCGCATTTAAAAGAAATTTATGAGTTGTATCATCCCGAAGGCTTTGAAGTAATCAGTGTTTCTATGGATCAGGACAAGCAGGCATGGCTTGGTGCTGTTAAAGAAGAAAAAATGCCATGGCTGCAGGTTTCGGATCTACAGGCATTCAATGGAGAGCTGGCTAAAAAATATCAGCTTCGTTCCATACCAACCTGCATTCTGTTGGATCCACAGGGAAAAATAGTGACCAGAAACATGAGAGGGTCTTTTATGGACAAAAAATTGATTGACCTGTACGGGAATCAGTTTGGGAAAATTTTCTAATATTTAAGAATCATAATATTATTTAAGATGGAAATAATTAAAAAATACAGTTTTATACTGTTTTTAGCCCTAGCGGTAAAGACTTTTGCTCAAAAACAGCCGGACGCTGTTTTTATCAAAAAAGTAGAAAAAGCAGCCGTAGGACTTAAAGTAAAAGATCCTGCAGTTTCAGATCCTGTTTCCGTTGATGCCCAGGTGGTATGGAACAGTAGTAAAACCCAGGCAGCTGTAATTGTAAAGGCTAAAATTTTGCCAGGGTGGCATATATATGCCTACGTGCCTAAAAGCCAGCCTTATATTCAATATAAAATGATGCTGGATCTTCCTAAAGGGCTGACTCCTCTAGTAGAATGGACTAAACCAAATTCCTTTCCATATGAAGATAATATTTTTGTTTATAGAGGGCAAATTGTCTTTACTAGGTATTTTTCTGCAAAAGACTTGACATCGGGAGCTAAAATAACAGCGGGACTTTCATATCAAACTTGTGATATCAGACAATGTTTACCGCCAAATACTAAGGTCAAGGAACTAAAATTATAACTGCAAACATTTAAAAAAAGAAATACAATGAAACAACTGCAAAATTTAACGGTATTGATACTAATACTGTTCTGTACAAATGCTATGCTTTACGCACAACAGCAAAAGCAAAACATATCGGTATTATATGTTGGATTTGATCCTGCTGTTCCTGTAAGTGAAGAGCTTATCAACTCTCCTGCTGGAACAGGGGCTATGTCACCTGAACGATTCAGGGAAGATGTGAAAACTAGATATAATGCTTTTGAAAGTTATTTAAAAAACTATTTTACAACTGTCAAGTCTGTAGATGCCAGAAGTTATAATATGGATATGTCAAAAAATTATGATGTGACCATTTTTGATCAGACTATCAATCCTTGGGAGAAAAGACAGGATCCCCCAAATTATAAACCAGCGAAATATCTAACTGAAGATTTCGATTTCCCTACCGTTTTTATAGGTCATACGGCACCTCAGTTAGGAGGCAGCATTGGTTTGAAATTGGACTGGCTGTGTTTATGCCTTGATGCTGATGCCCATCATTTAAAAAGTGAACACCCTATTTTTAAAGGACCATTTCCGGTAAACCTTACAATGGTAGTTAAGCCAACACCGGAAGGGATTTTTCATTATCCTTCAGGGAATGATGTGCCGAAAGAAATACCAATGTGGCGTGTGCAGAAAGAAGGATATTTAGAAGGTAAAGGTTATCGTGTTGGGCTTGTATCCAGAGGAGATGGATTCACAGACTCTCCGGATGCAGAATATATATCAAGCGGTGTGAATACTAAAGATGTAGGAGCTGTTGCCATAGGACGTCATGGTAATTTCCTATTATGGGGCTTTTCTGCCTCACCAGATTACATGACCGACGAAGCGAAACAGGTTTTTGCCAATGCGGTGGTGTATATCAAGCAGTTTAAAGGGCAGAAACCTATTGCCCGAAAATATGATGACCGTATCATTATAAGAAGCTCTGTTGATGATATGATTGCAAAGCTTAATACTAAATCTTTCGACGAATTCAAAGAATATATGGTTGAAACCAATGTGTGGAGAGAGAAGATGATTAACGGCTACAAGGAAAAAAAGGCAAAGGGAGAAAAGCTCTCTGAGATGGAAGAATCTATATTAGAAGCACAGTCCGAGCCTATTCCTATTCCTACATGGGAGCAATATCTGCAGCAGACTGCGCAAAGTTTCTACAAACCTGATTATCTAAAAAATGTTGATAAATTAAAAAAATACCTTACAGAAAACAAAAAGTATATGTATTCTGATTCGAAAGGTATTTACGTGGATGAGGATATCAAAAAATTAGGTATCGGAAACCAGGATGTGAAACTTTTAGAAAGATGTGTTTCTCTTTTGAAAACTAGTAAGGATACTGATTTAGCGAAGAGAGTACTTTTACGTTACACGGGCATGGAAAAAAGCGCTCAGGAGTGGGAAAAATGGTTAAATGAGAATTCATCCAAGCTATTCTTTACAGAAGCTGGAGGCTATAAATGGATGATTGATACTACGAAATAATATTATTGTCAGTTTAAAATATCAAAAATAAAAGATCAAAAAAATGAGAAAAATAATTTATTTAATGGCTTTGGCATTAGCGTTTGTGTCCTGGAATAAGAAGGAAGCAGACTATGCCTTAATTTCGGGAGTTATTACCCATAAGTCAGCGGATTGGAAAATTGTAAGTAAAGATCAGTCCTTTTCACAGACTCTCAAAATCGATGCGCAGGGAAAATTCAGTGATACCCTTCGTGTTAAGGAAGGGATTTATTTTCTATATGACGGAAAAAATTTCGCCCAGCTGTACATTGAAAACGGGGCTGCTATTGTAGTGAACGCCGATGCTGCTGATTTTAATAAAACGATAAAGTTTTCGGGTAAGGGAAGTGAAGCTACTAATTATCTTGCAGCAAAACAGCAAGCCGAAGATAAGCTGATGGGAGACCAGAAAGCATTTTACATGCTCGAAGAAGCTGAATTTAAAGCTAAATCAAAGCAAATCAAAGCTGGTCTGGAAACAGTTCTGAATGGTGTTAAAGGGCTTTCAGAAAGTTATAAAACCAAAGAGAAGAGAAATCTAAATTACAGCTATCTGGCAAAATTAGACAATTATGAAAAATACCATGAATATTTTGCTGCAAAACCTGGTTTTAAGGTGTCTCAGGGGTTTTTGAGCGAGCTTGATGGATTGTCTTTTGAAAATCTGGAAGATTTCAATTTTTCAGAGGATTACAAAAAAATGATAGTTTCACATCATATGAAACAAGCTGAGATTTTGAGTAAATCAGGTTCGCTTGCAGAGGATGTAGCGGCTATAAAGTCAATAGGCACCGTTTCAAATGAGACAATTAAAAATGAGCTTCTATTTTCCATGGCTGCTGTAGGAATTACTACAACAGCTGATCTTAAAAGCTATTACAAGGAATTTATGGCTGCTTCTTCAAATGAAGACAATAAAAAAGCAGTTACCCAAAGTTATAACAAACTCCTTATTGTGGACAAGGGGCAGCCTTCGCCAAAATTTGTAAATTATGAAAATAATCAAGGCGGTAAAACATCGCTGGCAGATCTAAAAGGAAAGTATGTATATATTGACGTTTGGGCAACCTGGTGCGGTCCTTGTATGGCTGAACTTCCGTTCCTGAAAAAAATGGAAGAGAAATACGAGGGAAAAAATATCACATTTGTAAGCATATCGGCTGATAAGGCCAGTGCTCATGACAAATGGAAGAAAATGATCGTAGATAAAAAATTAGGGGGTATCCAGTTAATAGCCGACAAAGATTTTGACTCTCAGTTTTTAAAGGATTATTCAATAATGGCGATTCCGAGATTCATCCTGCTTGACCCTGCGGGTAATATTATCAGTTCGAATGCTCCCAGACCTGCCGAAGAGGATAAAATAGTTAAGCTATTTACTGAGCTGGGGATCTAAAAACAAAAACTGTCGTACATCTGCAAGGCAAAACATTATTAATTTACTTGAATTGAGCAATAAAAAAGCTTCTTTTTTAAGTGAGTAGTAATTTTGTTGCCTTTTTGTAAATAAAAAAATAAAAATTTAACAGTTTTCGACAAGGGTATAAGATGATTTTAGACTCTATATATAAAACAGCATCTCGTTGCAATTAGCATCGCCTGCTATTTTTGAAAGTACTTTTAAAAGTTGGAATACTTCTTTATAATATTTTGTTTCAATAAGAAAATTTTGAATTAGTAAGCAAATTTGGAAACAATTAAGGAAGGAAGAAAAGAGGACTCAATACAACCGGTCCTCTTTCTATATTAACAGTTATGAAAAGTACAAAAAAGGCAGGATTTAAAAGATGCCCTGTTGTAGAGCCTTTAAAGATTCATCCCAAATAATTATAAAATATCTATGAAAAAAGCAATTTTAATAATAAGCCTCTTGTTTACCTGGTTTGGACAGGCACAAGTTTTAGACCCTGTAAAATGGACGACTGCCGTTGAGAAAATTTCCGATACAGAGTATAAATTAATATCAAAAGCGGTAATACAGCAAGGCTGGCATCTATATTCACAAAGTGTTCCTGAGAACGGTCCTATACCAACCACTTTTAAATATGAAACTGCTAAAGGAGTTGTCAAACTAAATGGCAGTACAAGTGAAAAGGAAGGACATACCATTGACGATCCAATTTTCAGGATGAAGATCAAGTATTTTGAAAAATCTACGGTTTTTGAACAAATGATTAAAGTTTCACCTGATGTATCCACAGTAAATGGAGTAGTTGAATTTATGGTCTGTGATGATTCGAGATGCATGCCACCAACAGAAGTTGAATTAAGTTTTAATTTAAGTAAATCAAAAATTATAGCCGAAGATGTGGCAGTACCAGTTGAAGAGAATACTGTATCTGATTCTACAGTTGTACAAAAAGATACTGAAGCTGTAAAATTACAGAAAGAAAGTACTCAACAGACTGTTGCCGTGACTGATAATTCGACGCAAAATGAACCAGAGAAAGGGTTGTGGGGAATTTTCTTTATTGCATTTCTATCGGGTTTTGCGGCCCTTTTGACTCCATGCGTTTTCCCTATGATCCCAATGACGGTAAGTTTTTTTACCAAGCAAAGCCAGAATAAAGCTGTTGGGATTAAAAATGCCATTATATACGGTGTATGTATTATCGTGATTTATGTGCTGTTAGGAACTGCCGTAACCGGACTTTTTGGAGCTGATGCCTTAAATGCGTTGGCAACCAATGTATGGTTTAATATTATATTCTTTTTGCTGCTGGTGGTTTTTGCGGTTTCTTTTTTAGGTGCTTTTGAAATTATGTTACCCAATTCATGGTCCAATAAAGTAGATTCACAAGCCGACAGAGGTGGTCTTGTTGGGATTTTCTTTATGGCTTTAGCATTGGCAATAGTTTCTTTTTCATGTACAGGGCCTATTGTAGGAACCCTGTTGGTTCAGGCTGCTTCTAAGGGAGGTTTGGCGCCAATTATTGGTATGCTTGGATTTTCTTTAGCTATTGCACTGCCGTTTGCCTTATTTGCTGCTTTTCCGGGATGGTTAAATTCACTTCCTAAATCAGGAGGCTGGCTCAATACGGTAAAAGTTGTTTTAGGGTTTTTAGAATTGGCACTGGCTTTCAAATTCCTTTCGCAGGCAGATCTGGTTATGCAGACGCATTTATTGGAACGAGAAGTGTTTTTAGCAATATGGATCGCTGTTTTCGGTGCCCTGGCTTTTTACCTTTTCGGAAAAATTACTCTGCCTCATGATTCTCCCCTGCAGCATATTTCAGTGGGAAGATTAAGCCTTGGTCTTGTTGTTTTATCTTTTACCATATATATGATTCCTGGTTTGTGGGGGGCTCCTCTGAATTTAATCAGCGCATTTCCACCGCCTCAGGATTATAGTGAATCGCCATATGGTGTAGGCTCTTCAAAAGGTGGATCTTCTTCTGCCGAAAGTCATGCTGAAATGCCTGAAGGAGCACACCTGCTGGCTCCGCATGATATAATGGCTTTTAATGATTATGACAAAGGACTGGCATATGCCAGAAAGGTAGGTAAGCCTGTTATGCTGGATTTTACGGGCTGGGCTTGTGTGAACTGTCGCAAGATGGAACAGAATGTATGGCCTGATCCGGCAATCTTAGCACTTTTAAAAAATGATGTTGTTTTAATTTCACTTTATGTGGATGATAAAAGAGAATTGGCTCAAAGCGAGGTTGTGGAGTCTAAACTTCATCCGGGTAAAAAATTAAAATATATCGGGCAAAAATGGAGTGAACTGCAGACCATTAAGTACAAGGCCAATTCACAGCCGTTCTATGTACTAATGGATCATAAAGAGGAAAATTTAATAGCTCCGATTGCCTATACACCGAGTGTTGAAGATTTTCATAACTGGTTAAAAACGGGAATTTCTTATTTTAAAAAGTAATTATATAAAGGTTGTTAATTCTTTGAAAAGGATTGCTTTGAATGTTTAATTTAAAGTGATTCTTTTCCAAAACTATTTAAATTTTAAAAGTATCGCAATGACAGTTAGTACTAAGTCTTTATCACAGGATACCGTTCATGAGCAATCTGCCTTGGAACGTTATTTTGCTCCTTTCAGAGTTAATATAGTAGGTGTTGAGCAGGAATTTGATTCACCTTACGGGAAGAAAAAAATTATCTATGCAGATTGGACTGCCAGTGGGAGATTATACAGACCTATTGAAGAGATGCTTCTCGATAAGGTGGGGCCGTTTGTAGCTAATACACATACCGAGACCGCTGTCACCGGATCCGTTATGACCCTGGCTTATCATGATGCCCGTACTATTATTAAAGAGCATGTGAATGCATCATCTGATGATGTACTGCTTACTGTGGGGACAGGCATGACCGGAGCCATTAATAAATTCCAGCGTATCCTGGGACTTAAAGTAAATGAGAACATAGCTGATTATACAAAAGTTCCTGATGCTTTAAGACCGATTGTTTTTGTGACCCACATGGAACACCATTCCAATCAGACATCGTGGCTGGAAACTATTGCCAAAGTGGAAGTTATTCCGTCTAGTGCCGAAGGGCTGCCTTGTCTGGCGGGTCTTGAAAAATTATTAGAGCAGTATAAAGATACTCCGATAAAAATTGCAGCTGTTACAGCCTGTTCCAATGTGACGGGAATCAAAACCAATTATTATGAGATTGCTCAAATGATGCATTCACATAAAGGTCTGTGCTTTGTTGATTTTGCCTGTTCGGCACCGTATGTTAAAATTGATATGCATCCGGCCGATCAGCTGCAGTATTTAGATGCCATTACTTTCTCACCGCATAAATTTCTGGGGGGACCCGGGACTTCAGGGGTTTTGGTCTTTAATAAAAAATTATATAAAAATATGATTCCTGATAACCCGGGCGGCGGGACAGTTTCTTACACCAATCCTTGGGGGGACAGGGATTATATTGATGACATTGAAACACGCGAAGACGGCGGTACACCGGGCTTTTTACAGACCATAAAAACTGCAATGGCAATTAAGCTCAAAGAGCAGATGGGCATTGAAAATATTCTGGGAAGAGAACACGAAATAAATACTGTTGTCCTGGAAAGACTGTCCAAAATTCCCAACTTAAAAATACTGGCACCAGAGAACAAAGACAGGCTTGGGGTGTATTCCTTTTATATCGAAAATGTACATTATAATCTGATAGTAAAACTTCTTAATGACCGGTTTGGCATACAGACCAGAGGGGGGTGTTCGTGCGCCGGGACCTATGGACACTTTTTATTAAACGTAGATGTAACCTTATCAAAATCAATTGAACAGAAAATACTCGAAGGCTGTCTTATGGACCGCCCGGGCTGGATCAGAATGTCCATTCATCCAACGATGACCAATACAGAGATTGTTTTCATCTGTGATGCTATTGAAGAGACAGTAAAAAATGTAACGGAGTGGGGAAGGGATTACCAGTATGATGCACAGAAAAATGAGTTTCTGCATATAGGAACTACTTCGATAGAAAGAGAAATAATAAAAAGCTGGTTTTACCTGCAATAACATATTATGAATCCACTACAACTTTTAAAGAAATATTGGCAGTTTCAAGGGTTCAATAAATATTCGAAAAGCGAAATAACTGTAATGATCCGCAGGGACTCATCACTTAGAGTTATAAATGTATTTGAAAAAAAACAATAGTGGATGAGCTTATAATAAACTTCATAATTTAAACAGAAATGAAAAAGAACATTATTTTGAGCATCTGCTCATTGACTTTCTGCGGTGTAATGTCCGCACAGAAAAGCAATCCTAATTTTAATAAAATTAAGGTTTTAGGGGGGATTGAAGAATATTTGTACCAGCCCAATGGAATGAACGTGCTGCTTTTACAGGACAATGCATCGCCTGTTGTCACTGTCCAGATTGTATACCGTGTGGGATCCAAAAACGAAGTTTTGGGAAACACGGGATCGACTCACCTTTTAGAGCATTTAATGTTCAAAGGAACCCCAACTTTTAACAAAGGCAAAGGAACAACTATTACTGATGTACTGCAGAATACCGGAGCTCAGTTAAATGCTACAACATGGTATGACCGTACCAATTATTTTGAAACGCTTCCAAGTGATAAAATTGCTTTAGCAATGCAGATTGAAGCTGACAGAATGCGCAATTCTCTGCTTCTAAAAGAAGATAAAGAGGCGGAAATGACAGTGGTGCGCAATGAATTTGAGCGTGGCGAGAATGATCCAAACGGATTGCTTGATAAAGAAATATGGGCGGCAGCTTATATTGCACATCCGTACCATCATTCTACAATCGGCTGGAAATCAGATATTGAAAAAGCACCAATTGAAGTACTGCGTAATTTTTATAATACGTATTATTGGCCTGATAATGCTACTTTAACGATAATCGGGGATTTTAAAAAAGAAAATGTTTTTGAACTTATCGAGCAGTATTTCGGAAAGATCACAAAGGCTCCAAATGTGATGCCACAGCCTTACACGGAAGAACCGCAGCAATATGGTCCACGCAAAATTATAATTAAAAAACCCGGGGAACTTGGCGTAATCAATAAAGCGTATAAAATCCCCGGAGCTTTACATGAAGACCTGCCGGCGCTTAATATTCTTGCTGAAATTATAGGAGCAGGCCCGTCTGCGATTTTAAACAAAACTTTCGTGGACACGCGTTTAGGAATTTATGCATACGCCGGTGCCAGTAACTTTAAAGAAGTGGGGCTTTTTAGCATCGGTGTTGGTTTCCCGACCACATCCAAACACGAAGATATTGATTCTAAAATAAGTGAGGTTATAGCCAAAATTCAAAAAGACGGCGTAACTCAGGATGAAGTAAACCGCGTTGTGGCTAAAATAAGTGCACAGACCATTCTGGCAAGGGACGGATCAGGCGTGATTGCATCGGAATTAACCGAAGCCATTGCAAGCGGAGACTGGACAGATTATGTAACAGGAGTTGACAGACTTAAAAAAGTTACCCCTGCAGATGTTCTGCGTGTGGCCCAAAAGTATTTAGTGGAGGATCAAAGCACCACGGGCTATTTTATTCCAAAGCAGTCCGGTTCAAATGAAGGTCAAAATCCGGGTGCAACCCAATTTATGACAGAAAACGGCCCTTTTTATTATAGAGATCCAAATCACAGCCATACAGAAGATATTTCTTCCCCTGTTTTATTAAACGAAAGTGATGCTGTTGGAATTGATGCTTCAATAGAGGAGACTGGAGTAGAGAAAGGTGCTTCATTTTTTAAAAGGGAAAAAGTGGCAGGCATTGATGTAGTTTCTGTTAAAACTTCAGCTAAAGATTTCGTTACGGTAGCGGCGAGTATTTCACTGGGGAATTTTGCCAATGAAAATAAAAATTCAATGCTGCCTTCTTTAACAGCAGCGATGTTGTCAAAAGGAACGACACTTAACGATAAGTTTAAATTCTCTGAAAAGCTTCAAAAATTAGGGGTCAATTTAAGTGTAAATGCTACAACCTCGAAAATAAATATTGGTTTTAAATGCCTTAAAAAAGATTTAGATCAGGTAGTTACCCTATTGGCTGAAGAACTACGTCTGCCTTTAATGGATAAAAAGGAATTTGAGAATGTGAAACAGCAATTTACTGGAAACACACAGCAAAACTTAAATGATCCTACACAAAGAGGAAGTATTGCTTTGACCCAGGCGATCTACCCAAAGGAGAATCCGAATTATAATCTAAGTGTAGAAGAGGATCTTGCCAATATTAAAAATGCAACTTTGGAGGAAGTTAAAGCTTTCCATAAAAAATATTTTGGACCTGCGTCTATGCATTTAGTGATCGTGGGAGACACAGAGGGAGCTGATTTGAATAATTCCTTAAAAAAATCATTTAAGAATTGGAACGGTGGAGTAACGGAAACTTTAAAATTTGAAGAGGCTGTAAAAGCTGCGTCAAAAACTGAGGTGGTTACAATTGCTGAGAAACCAAGTGCCGAGCTGTTTATAGGGCAGTATACAGGTTTAAAAAGATCAGATGCTGATTTTGTCCCTTTTTATATCGCTACCTATACGCTAGGAGGCGGATTTGCAGGACGTTTGATGCAGACTGTCAGAGACGTTGATGGATTGACCTATAGTATTTCTTCCGGAACCGGAGGGAATATTATGACAGGGGGCTATTGGTATATAAACGCATCATTTAACCCGTCTTTGTTTCAAAAAGGGCTGGATGCTACCATGGTTCAGGTTAACAAATGGCTGAAGGATGGTATTACAGCAGGGGAATTAGAAAATAAAAAAACAAACTTAATTGGAAGTTTTAAAGTAGGACTATCAACAACAACGGGACTGAGCAGAACTATTTTGGGCTTTGTTGAAAGAGGTCTGGATCCTGGTTATATTGATCAATATCCAAAGGATATTGAAAAAGTAACTTTGAAAGAAGTTAACGAGGCTATCAGGAAATATATTCAACCAGATAAAATGGTGATCATTAAATCAGGATCGCTTGATAAGGACGGTAATCCTTTGAAATAAATTTTAATAGTCGGTCTTTCATAATTTTTATTTTTTTAGAAAACTATAATTTGTTAATTATTTTTTTGAAGGACTCATAAAGAGCTGTTTGCCGACAGCTCTTTATTTTTAAAAAACTTTATAGACAATTTTAGATAAAGTTGTCATTTTCGTTTAATGACAAAAGTAGATTCAGACATTGAAATGAATCAGGTTTGTTTAATTTTTTTTTTTGATGAGTAAAGAGGTTCATTCGTTTATAACAATTTCAGCACCCCTTGAAGAGGTGTTTTCTTATTTTTTTTCACTCAATCCAACCGTTATATTGCAGGGGATTTGGATGGTCCCAAAAACGGATAAGGATACTTTAAAAAGCAAAAGAGCAGAACTGGGAAGTGAGCAGTTGATTTATTTTGAAGATGGATCAACAGCACTATATCAATTATTCAATCTGGTTCCGCAGGTTTCGTTTTCAGTTCATATTGATGATTTTAGATCGAAACGTTTTAGGGGGCTTGAAGCAATGCGTTGTCATTTTACTTTTTTACAATTAGAATCCGGCAAAATTATCGTAGACTGTCAATGCCAATTTAAAATGAGCTCCAGATTTCATATACTATTATTTGATTTGTTTTTGCAGTCCATTATACAAAAGAAGCTTGATGCCACTTTAGTTTTGGCAGCTAAAAAAATGAATTTATGAGTGAAATAATTTTTGAAAAACAACAGTTTTAAAAAAATATTATTTCCAGGAAAGTCTATTACGCAGAAGAGCTGTCTCACGACAGCTCTTTTTTAGATCTTATGTTTTTTGCAAAACGCTATTGCAGAATCTTAATTTCTTTTAGCCAGTTTTCCACCAATGTCATGGCTTGTTTCTTCTGCTGATCTTTTATAACCAATAAAATACCTTCTTTTTCGACTCCGCCTTTTATGGTAAAGCCTTTTAGGATAGTACTCTCAGGACATAGTTTTTTTACAGTTTCAAAACTGTTTCCTACTCCATATCCGGCATTGGTATTAAAGGGAATCACAGTTTTACCGCTGAGATTATACTGTTTTAGAAAACTCTGTATTGGGGGAGGCAGCTGCATTGACCAAGTTGGAAAGCCAACAAAAACAATATCGTATTGATCCATATTGTTAATCTTTGTTTTTAATGTTGGCAGAAATCCTGTTTGTAGCTCTATGGAAACCTGATCTACCGTTTTCCTGTAGTCTTCGGGATAGGGATTTTCCAATTCAAGCGCTACCAATTTACCACCCACATTTTTTTGGATTATTTCGGCAACAGCTTTTGTGTTGTTTGTCCTGGAAAGATAAACGATGAGTATATTCTTATCTGATGTCGATTTTTGTGCCTTTGCACAGCCTGAAGAAAGGAACATTAGTATCAGTGCCGGAAGAAGAATAGCTATTCTCATATCATGGAATTTACATAATTGATTTATCATGGAACCGAAGTCTATCAAAGACAGTCTGCTCTGTTTATAGGTTCTTTCCGTAAAAATCGGTCAGTTTCTCTACGATTGGCGTAACATATTCCGGTTTCCAATATAAATCTATATGCGTAGCACCATCTACTGTATACAATTCCTTTGGTTCTTTTGCCAGATTGTAAGCCCGCTCACTGAAATAATAACTATCTGCGATGCTTCCGGCAATGAGTAACAAAGGGCGTGGCGAAATCAACTCAACGTGGTCGAGTGCAGTAAAGTTAATTAGCTTGTCCAAACTTGTGAAGGTGTATTTATTGGGTGCTGTTTCCTGTTTGTGTGTTACCCTGTAATACTCATAACCCTCGATGTACATTCTATTGGCGTTTGCCGGTAGGTCTTCTTTGGAATTTGCCACAAAATTACTGTATCTTATTTCCCCGCCATTGGCTTCAATAGTTCTTTGTTTTCCTACCTCATCCAGTCTTTGCTGGATGGTAGATGTCAAAGATCCATTCATGCCATTTCTTCTAAGGTCGCCACCGTCCACCATACTGATGGTTGCTATTGCTTTATAGCGGTGCTCAGTCTGTGCTGCGTGGATAACATAGCCTCCGCCTGCACAAATTCCAAGCAAGCCGACTTTGTTAGGGTCTATATAATCCTGTATGGTGATATAATCGGCAGCAGCACGGAAATCCTCGGTACGTACTTCGGGGTCATCCAAAAAGCGTGGCTCGCCGCCACTTTCGCCTTGATAGGACGCATCAAAAGCCAACGTAACAAATCCCTTTTCAGCCAATTTCTGTGCATACAGACCTGCCGTCTGTTCTTTAACTCCACCATTGGGATGCCCTACGACGATGGCAGGATATTTTTTGTGCTTATCAAAATCTTTTGGCAGGTACAGGTTTCCAACTATGGTAATGTTCCTATTTAGGAAAGTTACCCTTTCCATGGTAGTTGTTGTCGATTTCATATCTGTATTGTTTGTGATCTTCTTTGTAACTGCTTTATTTTGTGCTTCTGCCATAGGGAGCGTACCAAATAGCATCATGCATATACCCAACGATCTTATCTTTATATTTTTCATTTCGTTATATTTTATTTTTTTTCTTTTTGTGAGCAGCTGTCCGGTAAATATTGTCAATGCCCTAGATTAATGGGCATGACAATACTTTTTTAGATACACAACCTTAGCGGTCGATTACAGCCATGCTCGCCTTATTGTGGCGTTCGCCGGAAGCTGGTGTAAGGTTATTGAGTCTAACCAATTGATCGGCACTTAACTCAATGCTGTCAGCGGCGATGTTTTCTTCAACACGTGCCACACGTCTGGTGCCTGGTATTGGTGCTATATCGCTACCTTGTCTAAGCAACCACGCAAGGGCTATCTGTGCGGGAGTTGCTCCAAGTTCATTGGCAACAAGTTTTACTTCTTCCACGATTTTTAAGTTACGCTGGAAATTTTCGCCTATGAAACGTGGATTACTCTTGCGCCAGTCATTGTCAGCCAGTTGATCCGGAGAAGTTATCTGACCTGTGAGAAAACCATGACCTAATGGCGAGTATGGAACAAAACCGATACTTAATTCACGTAGTAATGGAAGCAGTTCAGCTTCCGGATCACGAGTCCATAGAGAATATTCTGTCTGAAGTGCTGTGATCGGGTGTACTGCATGTGCTCGACGGATCGTTTCAACTCCTGCCTCTGATAGACCGATGTGTTTGATCTTGCCTTCTTTTACAAGTTCTGCTAATACACCTACAGTGTCTTCAATGGGCGTATTACGATCTACTCTGTGCTGATAATAGAGATCAATATAATCTGTTCCGAGTCTTTTTAAAGAACCTTCAACAGCTGTACGGATGTTTGCAGGGCTGCTGTCGATTACACCCACACCACCTCCCGCATGGGAAATAAAGCCGAATTTACTGGCAATTACTACCTGATCACGACGTCCTTTGATAGCTTTTCCAACCAGCTCTTCATTGATGTAGGGACCATAAATTTCGGCCGTATCGATGTGTGTTACGCCTAGTTCAAGCGCACGGTGTATAGTACGGATCGATTCTTCATCGCTTCCTGCACCTATATCATAATAACCCGACATTGACATGGCACCTAGTCCTAAACGGGAAACTTCAAGCGTCCCAATTTTGATGTGTTTCATAATTTTATATTTTTAGTTGTTACTTTCGATTCGATAGGGGGATGTAATATGGCTGTTGCTTTTTCTAAGCAAATGCAGTGCTAATTCCTTCTATTTGATCTACTTATTAATTGACAATACAAATTTCAGCTTAAATTTCAGGATTTTATTTATACAAATTACTGTTTTACTTACCATTTTAACTGATATGAGGATATGGAAGGTGATCCATGGGAAAGAATTCCTAAATTTGTTTTATTCAATACAATAAAGGATGGAAAATACACTTAACTTTAATACAGTCAGCCAATACAATGATTATAATAATCATGAAACGCTACACCCTTTGGTTAGCATATTGGATTTTTCAAAAGCGGTTCCAAGGAAAGGCGGCCGTATGAATTTTGGTTTATATGCCATATTTTTAAAAGAAGTAGATTGCGGGGATTTAAGATATGGGCGCGAACTTTATGACTATCAAGATCATACTTTGGTATTTTTATCACCGGGACAGGTTATTGATATTGATAATAAAGGAGAGTATTATCAGCCTAAAGGACAGGGACTGGTGTTTCATCCAGACCTGCTGCTTGGTACTTCTCTGAATAAAAAAATGGATCAGTATAATTTTTTTAGTTATCATTCCAATGAAGCCCTGCATTTATCAACCCGTGAAAGAAAAATGGTTTTAGAGTGTTTCGCAAAAATTGAATATGAACTCCATAACTCGATCGATAAGCACAGTAAACTAATTATTGTTTCTAATATAGAACTATTTTTGAATTATTGTATACGTTTTTATGATCGTCAGTTTATAACGCGAGAGCATGTAAATAAAGCGATTTTGATTAAGTTCGAAGAACTCCTTAATGGCTATTTTAATTCTGGTAAACCCAGAGAAATAGGCCTGCCTTCAGTAGCCTACTTTGCCGAAGAGCTTCATTTATCAGCTAACTATTTCGGAGACCTTATAAAAAAAGATAGCGGAAAATCAGCGCAGGAATATATACAGACAAAGATTATAGATACAATTAAAGAAAAAATGTATGACCACAATTTATCGCTGAGTGAAATTTCATATCAAATAGGTTTTAAATACCCACAGCACTTTACGAGATTTTTCAAACAGCATACAGGGAGCAGCCCTACTGAATTCAGGCTGATGATTTCAGCCAATTAATTTGACAGCATGTAAAATAAAAAAAATATAAATTTACAGTATGAGAATATTTAAAGACTTCGCATCCTATAATGCGCATATAGGTCTTAATGCGCCAATAGACAACAATATAGATGTTGGTTACTATGATGCTCCTAATATGCTTTTGAAATCAGAGCCGATAATAGTGGATTTTTACAGGATTTCCATAAAAATCAATTTTATGGACAAGTCCAATCCCGATGCGGTGCCTATTAATGCTGTATTTTTTAACAGTCCGGAACTTGCAACAGGCTGGGATGTAGACCCGACTTACACGGGCATGTATGTACAGCTTTCAAAGAAAATAATAAATGAGAATCGCTTTTTGTTTAAGAATTATCTGGATTATGGGCAGCATGAAGCATTATATTTGACTCAAAACGAAGTGGAGGAGATCAGTACTGTTTTTGCACTGATGATTAAATATTATGATAGTGAGAAGCAAAATTTTAATGTTCTGCTTTCCTATGTCAATGTGCTGACTAGTTTGGTTGAAGCATTTTACAACAGACAGTTCTCTACCAATCCAAAACAATACAACCGTATTATAAGTGATTTTCAGCAGCGTTTAAAAGAATATTATGACAAGCCTGTAAGCCAGGCGGCCAATGTTCAGTATTTCGCTGAAAAACTGGGATTGACTTCCAATTATCTGGGTGATATCATAAAACATTATACCCAGCGCTCTGCAATGGAAACCATACACGATTTTGTAATTAAAAAAGCAAAGGAACTCCTGGAAAAGGAAGCAGGAATGAACAGTACAGAAATAGCCTATGAGCTGGGTTTTGAATACCCGAATAATTTTACGCAGTTTTTTAAAAAAAATGTCGGGCTTACACCAAAAGAGTATAGAAAATCTTCCGCTGCATCAGCCTAATAGTACAAATTACTGATAACAAAAATGGTTATCAGTAATTTTAATATCTTTTTCTAGTATTTTTTATATCCCGGACTTTGAGTGTCTCTATAATTTTGCTGAATAAAATAAATATTCACAAAATAACAGATTCAGTCATGAAAAAAATAATTGGTTCGGCAGCCTTACTCATAGCACTTACTTTTAGTGTGCTGTCATTTGGTTTAAAAAATACTGCAGTATCTTCAAAAAGAGACCAGCAGCCCACACCTAATGGATATCTTGTAATGAACTATAATGTTCGTGATAAGGTAATCTATACCAAATATACTAAAGCAGTAAATCAACTTTGGGCAAAATACAAAGGGGAGTTAATTATTTATACTTCAGTCTCAAAACCCGTAGAAGGTGCTCCGGGATCAGTGGTGGCTGTCGTTCGGTTTCCTACTGCCGCTGATGCTGAGAAATGCTACAATTCTTCGCAGTATACAGCATTAAAAAAACTTCGTGCAGCTTCTACTGAAGGCTCGGTTCTGCTGGCTCAGAGCAATATGCCTGCTGTAATATCAAACAACCAAACAAAACACCATGGCTACATGATAGCCAATTACGAAATTAAAAACCAGGCAACATTTCAAAAATACATGGATGCTGCAGGCACACTTGCGCCTAAATATAACGGAGAGGTCACCATTTTTGATTTTAACGCAAAAGTACTCGAAGGAAAAGGCAAGCCGGTTTTCGGAGTAGCTGAATTCAACAGTTTAAAAGAGGCTGAAAAATTTTATAACTCTCAAGAATACACTCTTGCCAGAAGATTTCGCATTACCTCTACAGAAGGTACTGTATTGCTGGCTCAAGGCAGCAAGTAGAGACTTCTTTTAATTTTCTTAAAGTAAAAATTAATCATTTAATCTAACCCTTTACAACTGGGACATACAGATTGTAGGATATAAAAATATAACAAAATGGATAAGAAAGTAACAGAAACAATAAGTCTGGAAAAACCAAAATTCAGCCGTCGTGACTTTATGACAAAAACAGCTTTGATGGGGGCAGCAATGGCAACGGCTCCTTTAGCATTTGCGGCTTCCCCTGAGCAAATTAACACACCTGAAAATAATAACAATACTATTAATACAGATCAGCAAAGTAATCCTGAGTCTGATGCCTTCATTAACGGCCTGGCAGATTTGATGGCCCATTCTACCAGAACACCTATTTTAAGATGGCCCGGGGAATATGGGATGGAGTTTGAGGAGATTTTCTTTCCTGCTATGGATGGCGTTACTATTGAAGGCTGGTTTATACCTGCTGATTCCAACAAGCTTATTATCTGCAATCATCCGATGCCTTGTAATCGTTACGGCTATCCGGGACATTTGGAGCCCTGGACTAATTTTGGCGGTTTTGAAGTAAATTTTTTACCGGAATACAAAATACTTCACGATGCTGGTTATAATATTATTGCCTATGACATGAGAAATCATGGACGCAGTGGTATGGGCAGCGGCGGGGTTAATGGACATGGTGTATTGGAATATCGTGATGTTATTGGCTCACTTCGATATGCCAAATCAAGAAAGGATACAAAAAAAATGAAAACGGCTCTCTACAGTCGATGTTTAGGAGCCAATGCCACTATCGTAGCGATGCACAAACACCCTGAAGAATTCAAAGACATTAAATCGCTTTTTGCCCTTCAGCCTGTATCGCCGAGAGTTTTTGTGGAGCGTGCTGTGGAGATGCAGAAAATAGACAAGGGACTTGAAAAATTTGATACTGCTTTTCATGTGCGTACCGGATTTCATCTGGCAGATGTCTGGCCTATGAGTTATGCATCATCTGTAACGGTTCCTGCGCTTGTGGCCCAGGTTCCTGATGATTTTTTAACCAAGCCTTCCAATGTTCAGGAAATATATGATACCATTTCCTCCAAAGATAAAAAGCTCTTCTGGATTGAAGGAACGGACCAGCGTTTTCAGGGGTATAACTATTTTGGTAAAAATCCGACAGTGATGCTCGAATGGTTTGACAGCCATATGTAATAACGGCCTAAAGATAATATCAGTAAGAGTAGAAGAAATAATATAAAAAATATACAGCATAATCAAATGAAATCAATAGTTATACATAAAGCATACGGACTGGAAAATATTGCCATACGCGAGAGACCGACCCCTATTATTAATGAAGATGAAGTTCTGGTCCGTGTAAAAGCTGTGTCGTTTAACAAACTTGATATGATGATTGCTGCAGGCGCTCTTGAAAAACCTCTTCCTCACACCCTTGGGTCTGATGCGGCAGGTATTGTCGAGCAGGTTGGGAGCAGGGTAACCACCTTAAAAATTGGGGATGCTGTATCTACCCATTATATTCAGGCCTGGCAGTCAGGAGCGCTAAAAAACAGTGATCTGAAAAGCCGCCTGGGAGCAGAGCTTCCTGGTGTGTTTTCAGAATACATTGCCATACCGGAGCATTATCTGGTTAAGATTCCCGTAAACCTTACCCTTGAAGAGGCTGCCAGTATTCCACTGGCGGGTGTAACGGCCTGGGAGGCGGTGGTCAATGCAGGTCTTCTGCAAAAGGGACAAACTGTTTTACTGCAGGGTACAGGGGGCGTTTCACTCTTTGCACTTCAGTTTGCAAAAGTAATAGGAGCCCGAGTAATTATTCTCTCAGGCAGTGATGAAAAATTACAAAGAGCCAGGGCTCTTGGAGCCGATGAAACAATAAATTACATAAGGGAAGCAGACTGGGCAAAAAAAGTACTGGAGCTGACCCAGGGAAATGGTGTTGACCTTGCCCTTGAAATGTCCTGGACCGATATAGACAAAACCACACAGGCGATGAAACTTGGCGGGCGAATTGCTGTGGTTGGAATGCTTGGAGGCATACTGGCGGAAGTCTCAGTTCTGGGGGTTATGCTTAAAAGCCTTTCTATTATAGGTGTACAGGCCGGTTCTAAGAGTTCCTTTTTGGAAATGAACAAAGCTATAGAGGCAAATAATATTAAACCGGTAATTGATAAGATATTTTCAGTATCAGAATTAAAACAGGCTGTCGATTATTTTGGGAAGGGGCAGCACTTTGGGAAAATTGTATTAAAATTTTAAAAAGGGTTATTCTAATAAATTCAATCAAATAAAAATGAAACTAAGAATCTATATAATGGGGCTTTTGATGGCTGTGATCTCAGGGGTCCAGGCCCAGGGAGATACACCTAAAAAGGAAAGTAGTAAAACTGTTTTACTAATAAATGCGCATCTGGTTTATCCGGGACTCTCAGAAGGGACCTTAAATAAATCATTTTATGAAGAAGCCAAAAAGTTCTTCATCACTCAGGGCTGGCGCATTTTAGAAACAAAAATTTCCGATGGTTATGATGTCGAAAAGGAGGTTGAGAAGCATATGCAGGCAGACCTTATCATATTACAGACTCCCGTAAATTGGGAATCGACCCCATGGATCTATAAAAAGTATGTCGATGATGTTTTTACCAGTGCCATGTTCAGCAAAAAATTTCTGACAGGAGACGGCAGAACCGCTGCTGTTCCTTCAAAGCAGTATGGTACGGGAGGAAATATGCAGGGTAAAAAGTTCATGCTGTGCGCCACCTGGAATGCTCCAGAGGAAAGTTTTAATGATCCCTCACAGAACCTATTTAAAGGGAAAAGTGCGGATGATGCCTTATTCAATGTCGCAGTAAACTACAGCTTTGTGGGTTTTGAAGTACTGCCCGGATATCATTGTTATGATATATTTCATAACAAACACATCAAAGAAGACTTAAAGAAATATCCAGGACATTTAAGAAAGGTTCTGAAAATATAATATAAATCATCATACAATACACAATTAAGAAAATAATGGAAAACACGAAAAAAGTTTTATTGATCAATACACACCTTACTTATCCAAACTGGTCTGAAGGAACATTAAATGAAGTATTTATTGAGGTAGCAAAGGATTTTTTTGCTTCGAAAAATTATGAAGTTTTAGAAACAAAAATTGAAGACGGCTACAGCCCGGAGGATGAAGTTGAAAAGCATCTTCAGGCAGATATCATTATTCTTCAGATGCCGGTCAACTGGTTTGGCGCGCCATGGATTTATAAAAAATATGTTGACGAGGTATTTAACATTGGTCTGTTCAGTAAAAAATTCCTTTCGGATGACGGAAGAACAAGAGAAGATGCTTCAAAGCAGTATGGTACCGGTGGACACCTGCAGGGGAAGAAATTTATGATTTGTGCTACCTGGAATGCGCCTGCTGCAGCATTTGATGATCCAAAACAAGAGTTATTAGAGGGTAGAGGAACAGCCGATTTATTGCTGCCGATATCGAGTAATTACCGTTTCTGCGGGGTTGAAATTATGGAAGGCTATAACTGTTTTGATATTTTTAAAGATTCGCAAATTGAGCTGGATCTTGAGAATTACCCAAAACACCTGGAAAAAATCTTAACTAAATAGCTTTAGGGGATTGACAAAAAAAACAGCACTATATAAGTATGTACAAGTTTTTGATTATTCATTCAATCGATTTGGCCATTGAAAACAAAACACCACCTCATGTGGTGTTTTCCTGCTTTATTTTATTGCGCCTATTTCAGGCCTGAAAATTATTATCATGCAAATTCAATAAATACCACTAGTTTATGAAGTCTTTAGAGTCCAGTTCAAATGAAAGCAGGCTTCTGCGTGAGTTATCACAGGGGAGTGAACTGGCCTTTACAAGCTTGTATAACCGCTACAAAAATGTAGTATATTCCTGCGCACTTAAAATAACCAAGTCGAAAATCTTATCCGAAGAAGTAGTGCAGGATGTCTTTTTAAAAATTTGGTTTAAAAAAGAAAAACTTACCGATATTGCTCACTTCGAGAGTTATGTTTTTGTTACGGCGCGCAATCATATTTATAATATGATAAAACAGATTGCACGCGAGAGGACTTTACAAAAAAAATTAAATTACACGGATATTTCATTTCACCCCGCTGACGCCCCTTTGGAAGATGAGCAGTTTACCGCTCTTTTAAATGGAATAATCGATCAGCTCCCTGCCCAGCAGCAGAAAGTATTCCGCATGATTAAAGAGCAGGACCTGAGCTACCAGGAAATAGCAGATCTTCTTGAAATCTCGCCGCTGACGGTAAGAAAACATATGGCTCAGGCTTTAAAATTTATCCGTCAGAAAATTACCCATCATATTAGCATGTTTATACTTGGGATGGGATATTTTTTAAATTAAATTACAAACGTAAATTACTGTATATCAATTGTTTGTTTTTTAATTAAAAAATAATTTACATTTTTTTAACTTTCGACTACTCACTTTTCCCTTTTTTGTTGTCTACTACAAAATGCCTTCTGCATTCAGTATGAAATAATCAGTACCAAAATTGTAATTATGGGCTGATTTTCACTGTACGGAAGCTGAAATTGAAAACATTAATTAGCAATATAAAGGAGATGCAAAAAGAAGAATTCCAAAAATTATTTGACGGTTATATCCAAAACACACTTTCAGAGGAGCAGCTCAGCCGCCTGATGGAAGTGATGAAAGAAGATCAGTACGATGATTTTTTAAAAGAACACATTGATTTCATGCTGCAGGAAGATAACGATCCTGAAATGATTGACGAGCAGAGGGGAGAACTTATCCTGAGCCGCATTTTATCCCAAGGCAAAGATACGCCGCAAATTAATCTTAATCCAGGCAGAGATAAAAAAAGAAAAAGAAATCTGCAATTTTTCTTCTCCGCGGCAGCTGCTGTTATTATGATAGCCGTAGGAAGTTTATTGTTTTACCAAAGCCAGTCTTCAGTGCCTGATCCAGTTTTAAAAACATCTGGAGCTGCAAAAAAAGAGATGCTCGCCTTCACGGGAAAACAGGTAATACATCTTCCTGACGGCAGTACTATTATTTTAAATAACAAAAGCAGTATCACATACGATCAAGTTATTTTCAATACTAAAACCAGAGAAGTTATCCTTTCAGGGGAAGCCTATTTTGATATTAAAAGCAATCCCGATAAGCCGTTTATTGTACATACCGGAAAAGTGAGCACTACAGTTTTAGGAACCGCTTTTAATATAAATGCTTATGGAGGATCAGAAAACATCAAAGTAACGGTTGAGAGGGGAAAGGTTCAGGTAGGGGATGACGAAAAAGTATACGCTGTTATTACCCCTGACCAGCAGGTTGTTGTCAATAAGAAAACACTGGATTTCGAGCAGCTTAAAGTTAAATCAGCCTCCGCCACAGCATGGAAGAGCAGCTACCTTATTCTGGATAATCTGGATATGGAGCATGCTACAGCTATGATTTCCCAAAAATATAAAGTTACCATTTCCCTCTCAAATGAAAATATAAAAAAATGCAGGATAACGGCCAGTTTTCTAAATGATGAAGATCTGGATCATATCCTAAAGGTGGTATGCAGTGTAATTGAAACGCAGTATCACTATGAGAAGAACGGCAGTATTGTCCTGGAAGGAAAGGGATGTGAGTAAACTATTTTCTAACCTTAAAAACTATAAACCGCAGTAAAGAAAAATTGCCATCCGGATCCGACCCCGAATGGCAGTGAATTTTAATAATCAAAACCTAGTTAACCATTAAAAAACATGCAAATTTATGAAATTACGCTGTAAAACAACCAAGTTTGACGGAGAAAAGACACAGTCTTTATTCCATTTGTCAAAGAAAACCATCAAGATTATGCGAATGAGTTTATTCCACATTTTCTTACTGACCTGCGGTACCCATATGGTGCTGGCCGGTGAGATAAACGGCCAGAGTTTAGAATCAATTTCTGTTGATATTGAACTTCACAATCAGGATATTAAAACTCTGTTTAAAAGTATCGAAAGCAAGACAGGATTATTATTTGCCTACCAGCCGCAGCTTATTGATAATTTTCCCAGAATCAGTACCGCGCCGGGCAGGCGTTCTGTCAGCGAGATATTGGATTCAGCACTCCGCGGTAGCAATCTACGCTATAAGCAGGTAGATAAAAGTGTAGTGATCTATAAAAGTGAAAACAAAGGGAGTATTTCTTCTGCAAGAGATGGCAAAGCCGCTTTAGAGGCGGGCTATACTGTGGCAGGTAAAATTTTAGATGAAAACGGCATGCCGCTTCCCGGGGTGAGTATTACTCTTGTCGGAAGCAATATACACGGATTATCTGATTTTGACGGCCAGTTTTATATTGAGCTCCCAAACGGAAAACACGTACTGAAGATCTCTTATTTAGGATATAAAACACAAGAAATCACAGTTGAAAAAGAGGCTTCAGTTACCATTAAGTTGCAACCGGATTTAGCCAAGCTGGATGAAGTTGTAGTTATCGGGTACGGGACGACGACCAAAAGAACCTCAACGGGGTCTGTAGCTAAGATTACCTCAGAAGATATACAAAAGCAGCCGGTAACCAACATCCTTCAGACCCTTCAGGGAAGGACACCTGGTGTTTTTGTAACCCAGAGTTCCGGTTATGCAGGAAGCAATATTAATATCCGTATCCGCGGGACCAATTCCATTGCAGGGGATAATCTTCCCTTATATGTAATTGATGGTGTTCCTTATATTGGAAATGATATAAAAAGCCAGTCTGTGGCAAACAGTACCTCCAGCGGGGCACAGCAGACGACAAGTCCTTTGAATATTATCAACCCAAATGATATAGAAAGCATCGAGGTGCTTAAAGATGCGGATGCTACAGCCATTTACGGATCCCGAGGAGCCAATGGTGTTGTGCTTATCAGTACCAAAAAAGGACAGGCTGGAAAAACGGTATTTACCATTAATACCAATTCAGGAATATCTGAGGTAGCCACAAGGATTAAAACCCTGGATACCCCGGCTTATTTAAATATGCTTAGAACAGCACTGGCCACTACTAACAGCCAGCCGAGTAATTTCAGCAGCGGGATAGCCCTTACTGACTGGGACCCGAATGCACAGACCGACTGGCAGGATCTGCTAATCGGCGGAGCGGCTGATTTCAACGATTTCTCTGCAAGTCTCAAAGGCGGTAATGAGACAACCAATTTTCTTTTAAGCGGGGCCTATCATAAAGAAACTACGGTGCTGCCAGGAGATTTTGGCTATAATAAATTCTCAACCAACTTTAATGTAAATCACAGCACCTTAGATAAAAGACTAAAATTAGGGGCTGCCGTTATGTTTTCATCCGATAAAAACAACCTGCCGTTCTTTGATCTGAACCGCTACGCTATCAGCACGGCGCCTAACCGCCCTTTGTATAATCCAGATGGAACCTATTACTGGTCTGCCACTTACAACAGCGACATCAGTCCTCTGGGAGCTTTGGGAAGAACCGTGGAAGATAAAGGCAGTAACCTGATAACCAGTTTCAATATTCAGTTTGAGATCGCAAAAGGATTGTCATTTAAAACTGATCTAGGGTTTGGAAGAGCAGAAATGATCACAAAATCATATACACCTGCATCAGCTATAAATTATGCTTATTATGAAGATATCGGTCAGGAGCTTAACAATTTCAGAGGGTATGGAGTGACAGTTAACAGAACCAATAATTTTACCATTGACCCGCAGCTTAATTATACGGCCTCTTTATGGAAAGGAAACCTGAGTGTGCTGGCGGGAGGTTCATGGCAGAACAGAAAATCAGAACTACCTTCTTCAGTGAGCAGTTATGGATACAGTGCGGATAATCTTATAGGCATTACCCGTACAGCCGCAAATGTCACTTCTGCAAATGGTTCCTCGGAATACAAATACGCATCTTTATTTGGAAGGGTAAACTACAACATTCAAAACAGGTATATTATTAATTTCAATTTCAGAAGGGACGGATCATCGCGTTTTGGAGCCAACAATCGTTACGGAAATTTTGGCTCTGTCGGAGCGGCCTGGATATTTACAGAGGAAAAGTTCTTGAGAAATAATTCCTGGCTTAGTTTTGGTAAACTGCGTTCCAGTTATGGAGAAGTAGGAAGTGACGCTATCGGGGATTACGGATATGCCAACACTTATACTACAGCAACCTACGGAACCGGTAATTCATCAATGTCCGCATCGAGAATCGCAAATCCAAATTACCAGTGGGAGGTGACCAGAAAATTTGAAGCAGCCCTTGATCTTGGTTTTTTAAACGACCGTTTTTCGATGACTGCAGCCTATTACAGAAATGTTTCAGGAAATCAGTTGGTAAGTGCTGCGCTGAGCCCTCAGGCCGGTTTTACAGCCTACCAGGCCAATCTGCCTGCTGAGGTGGAAAACACAGGATGGGAGTTTACCCTGGCCTCAACGAACATACGCACTAAGAATCTAAACTGGTCGACTTCATTTAATATCTCGACCAACTCTAATAAATTATTATCATTCCCGGGTATAGAATTTACCAGCTATTACAGTGCGTTTCAGGTTGGAAGACCCCTCAGCAGCAGGTATCTGTACAACTATACAGGCACAGTAAATGGTATCCCTCAGTTTGAAGATGCAAACGGTGATGGAAGAATTTCTTCAGGATATGCCGCCACAGGAAGGGGAGACAGGCAGTATGCAGGTGATAGGAATCCTCAGTATTACGGCGGAATATCCAATACGATAAGCTATAAAAGATTCTCACTTGATTTTTTATTCCAGTTTGTCAAACAAAAAGGAACGACCTTAATGGCATCATCAGGAGTGCAACCGGGGTATCCTTACGGGATAGCCAATTATCAGGTTGACGAGTACAACGAGTATCTGGCTCAGGGAAATATTTTAAGCTCCGCCTACCAGCCCAGCTTCTTTAATTACGTTGGGTCTACAGCCACTGTCACGGATGCCTCTTTTATCAAATTAAAAAACGTAAGTGCTTCCTACAGTATTCCTCTGGATAAAACCTCTCAAAAATTTATAGAGAATATCCGTCTTACCCTGCAGGGACAGAATCTGGTGACTTTTACCAAATACAGAGGCTTTGATCCGGAAACACAGGGGCTGGTTCTGCCTCCACTACGTACAATCACACTTGGAACACAGTTGACATTTTAATCTAAAAGACATGAAAAAGAATTCTTTAAAATACACTTATTTATTTTCGTTTTTCCTTTTAATTGGTCTAACGGGCTGTGATGATATTCTGGAAGTTGAACTTCCCAGCAATGAATTTTCATCTGCAACGGTATACGCATCAGACCCTACTGCTGAGGCTGCTGTTAATGGAATTTACCAGAGTATGGTATCCATTACCTTTTATAATTATCTGCACGGCACCCTTGGACAGACATCAGATGAGCTTATCCCGAGAACAGGACTTTCCAATGTATATATTACTAATGAAATTCTTGAAGCTGATGGAAATGTAAGTGTAATGTGGACCGAACTTTACAAAGCCATCTATAACGCCAACAGCGTTGTGGAAGGGGTATCGGGAAGCATTACACTGAACGCTCAGAAAAGCAGGGAATGGATTGCAGAGGCAAAATTCTTAAGAGCATACTGCTATTTTTACCTCACCAATATATGGGGAGATGTTCCCTTGGTCTTAAGCACTAATGTAGATCAGTCTGCACTGGCACCCCGTACAGCACAGTCTGAGGTATATAATCAAATCATACTTGATTTGACAGATGCCTCAAATGATCTTCCAGTATCTTATGCCAATTATAACGGCCAGCGTATCAGAGCTGTAAAATGGACGGCTGAAGCGCTTCTAGCCCGTGTAAATCTTTACAGAGGAAACTGGAGTGAGGCCGTAAGCCATGCCAGTACAGTGATCAGCCAGACTGCAAATTATGGAATGATACAGGGATTAACCCCTGCCAACAGCCCCTTTACTGCTGACAATGAGGAAGCCATACTGCAGTTGCCCTATTTTAATACTTTATACAGTTATGAGGGTTCTTCTTTGTTTACCAGTGCCGGGAATCTAATGCTTCGAAAAGGAAATGCCATTTTTGAGACCGGTGATGCCAGAAGGACCAACTGGACATCGAGTGTTACTGCCACAGTAGGAGGTACTTATTTAGTACCTAGAAAATATAAAAATGCTTATGTGGCAACTCCTGTAGAACGTTCTACTGTACTGCGCCTGGCTGAATTGTATTTAATAAGGGCAGAAGCCAGAGTAAGGCTCAACAATATTACAGGAGCACAGGAAGATATTAATGTGATTCGAAACAGGGCGCTGCTGGGTTCTACAGCCTTAACGGATCCAAATCAGCTGCTTGCTTTAATTGCTTTGGAACGTGAGCGTGAGCTGTTTGCAGAATTCGGGCACAGGTGGTTCGATCTTAAGAGAACCGGGACAATTGATCAGGTGCTCAGCGTAACTGCAGGTAAAATATGGGCGCCGGCAGACAGCCTGTTTCCTATCCCGGAATCCGCAATCCGCTCTAATCCGTTTTTGACCCAAAACTCAGGATACTAATAATATAAGTCATGCAGTAATGTGTCCTGGAAAAACACATTACTGCAATTTTAAATCACACTATGGAAACAACAATTGTAAGAGTTGAGGATTTGTCTCATCAATACAGCAGGGACTGGGCAATACAGAATATCAGTTTTGAAATCAAGCAAAACAGGATACTGGGACTGCTGGGTTCTAACGGAGCTGGAAAGTCGACCACAATGAATATTCTCTGCGGGGTTTTAAACCAGACCAGCGGCAGTATTTTCATCGATGGAATTAACTTAAAAGAAAATCCTGTTGAGGCCAAAAAACTAATAGGTTTTCTGCCCCAGACTCCGCCTCTGCATTTAGACCTGACCGTCGATGAATACCTTATTCACTGCGCTGAACTGCGTCTGGTAAAAAAAGAAGACTTAAAAACAGCTGTAGAAAGGGCCAAAGAACAGTGCGGTATTTCTCATTTCAGTAACCGTCTGATTCGAAATTTATCGGGGGGCTACCGCCAGCGTGTAGGTATTGCGCAGGCCATCATTCATGAGCCCAAATTAGTTGTGCTCGATGAACCTACCAATGGACTGGATCCTAATCAGATTTTAGAGGTAAGGAATTTAATTAAAAAAATATCCAAAGATAAAGCCGTCATATTTTCCTCACATATTCTCTCTGAGGTTCAGGCTACATGCCAGGACATCAGAATGATTGAAAACGGGCATATGGTTTTCTCCGACACACTTGATGCTTTCAATAATCATATTCAGGCCAATACCCTGACGGCCAGCTTCGAGAATCCCCCGGCGATCGGGGTATTGAAAGAAATAGCAGAAGTCACCCAGGCTGTTTTTCTGTCTTCCAAAAAAGTGCAGATCACTTTTAGCGGCACTCAGGAAATTGCCGAAAAGATTGTGACCATGAGCGTATATAATAATTGGAAGCTGCGCGAGATACAATTTGAAAAAGTATCATTGGACGAAATTTTTGCACAATTATCTAAAAAAGCGCCTTCTAAAACTAAAAAACAATAATAAATGAAAACAATATACAGAGTAGCTAAGACCGAACTGAGCACCATGTTTTATTCACCGGTGGCGTGGGTTGTTTTAGTGATATTTTCCATTCAGTCCAGCTGGAAATTCTTTGATTCAATCGAGAGATTTGAAAAAGCACAAAAGATGGGGCAGAGCCTTGACAACCTGACCCAGATTGTTTTTTCAGGCTTCAACGGACTTTACACCGAGATGCAGAGTTATTTGTATCTTTATGTCCCCCTTCTTACTATGGGGCTTATAAGCCGTGAGATCAACAGCGGTTCAATTAAACTACTGCTTTCTTCCCCGATAAAAATAAAAGATATTGTACTGGGTAAATTTCTGGCCATTGCTTTCTACTGCCTGCTTTTTATGGGTGTTCTGGCAGTCTTGGGAATTGCCGCTTATTTTTATATTGATAATTTAGATGTGTCGTTTGTTCTATCGGGCCTTCTGGGGCTCTATTTATTGGTATGCACGTATGCTGCTATCGGACTGTTCATGTCCTGTCTTACGTCATATCAGGTTGTTGCTGCCATCAGCACCCTTGTAGTGCTGGCAGGACTGAATTTTATAGGCAAATTATGGCAGGGGGTCGATTACATAAAAGATATTACCTATTTTCTATCTATTTCGGGACGTGCCAACGAAATGATTGAAGGTCTGATCATCAGCAAGGATGTCCTTTATTTCATTTTGGTCAGCAGTCTTTTTATTGGTCTTAGCATCTACAAGCTGAAGACCGGCAGGGATGCGCAGGGTGTTTCCAAACGCCTGTTTAAATATACAGCACTTATCAGCAGCGTGCTGCTGCTGGGATATGTCACTTCAAGACCCCCGCTCTCACTGTATTTTGACATGACCCATACCAAAAGCAGGACCCTGACCCAGAACAGCCTTGATGTTGTAAAACAGATTAAGGGGCCCATCAAGATTACAACTTATGTGAATTTACTGGATATAAACTACTTTATGGCTCTGCCGAGTTCTCAAAATCAGGATATGACCAGTTTTGAGAAATATACCCGTTTCCTGCCTCAGCTTGAGATGGAGTATGTTTATTATTATGATACCTCCAATAACACCGCACTTTATCAGCAGAATCCGGGATTAAATGACAGGCAGCTTGCCCTGAAAATGATCGAAACGCAGAATCTCAAATTAAAGAAATTATATACTCCGGCCGAAATCAGAAAGATCATCGATTTAAGACCCGAACTAAACAGGGTAGTGAGGACCATCGAGTACAGCGGGAAGAAAACCTACCTTAGGATCTTTGATGACATGTTTAAAGTTCCGATGGAAAAGGAAATTACAGCCACGCTCAAACGCCTTGTTGTTCCAGCTCCGAAAATAGTATTCGCCACAGGTAATATGGAGCGCAGCATAGATAAAAACGGAGATAAAAATTACAAGACAGGATTTAATGAAATAACATTCAGATATTCTTTAATCAATCAGGGATTTGATGTTTCTTCAGTTGACATTAATGCAAAAGATATTCCCGGGGAAACTACAATCTTAATTATTGCGGATCCTAAAACGCCACTGAGTCAGGGAGCTTCTGACCGTATTTTGAAATATATAGATCAGGGAAAAAATCTGGTTGTACTGGGGGAACCCGAGACCAATACTGCCCTTGGAACGGTTACAGATAAATTAGGAATAAGTTTTACCAGAGAAGCCCTCGTGCAGCAGAGCGGGGACAACTCTCCTGATTATTTAGTGACCCAGAAAACAAAAGACCTGCAAAGTACACTCGTTAAGATAACAAAAACGGATGCTCCTATTCCTTTTATAGGGGCCAGCGGTATTAAAACAGTAAAAGATACAGGCTTTAAGACAACGGTACTTCTGCAGACCAACAGCGAGCCGGCCTGGGAATCACCATTGGGAATAAGCTCGATTTCAGAAGATCTGAAAAAAAAGCCCTCACTTGTAAATGCTGCCTTAGTGACAGCGCTAACCAGAACCGTTAAGGAAAAAAAACAGAAAATAATTGCTGCCGGCGATGCTGATTTTATGGGCAATGCTGAATTAAGCCGCGGAGGGTCCGGGACTTTCTCATTTATGACAGATATTTTTACCTGGCTCAGCGATGGCCAGTTTCCAATTGATACCACACGTGCGGAGAATACAGATAAAGCCATAAAGGTAAGCGCTGATACAGTATTTATAAGTAAAATTATATTTATAGGGATCATTCCCCTTTTAATTATGCTGAGCGCAGCTTTTTTACTTATTAGAAGAAACAGAAGATAACACCCATAGAAAATATGTATTTTAAAGATCTAAAAAATATTATTCCAGCAGTCTTTCTATTATGCTTTCAGATGGCTTTTTCCCAGTTCACAACCACTTTTGCACTGGATAAAAATGTTACTACAGGAAAACTTAAAAACGGATTGACCTATTATATTAGACACAATAAGGAGCCAAAGGAAAGGGCGAGTTTTTATTTTGTGCAGAACGTCGGTGCTATACTCGAAGAAGACAGCCAGAACGGGCTGGCACATTTCCTGGAACATATGGCTTTTAATGGAACCGAGCATTTTAAAGGAAAAGGAATTATTAAAATGCTTGAGCGAGATGGCGTGAGTTTCGGCAAAGACATCAATGCCTACACAGCTCAGGATGAAACAGTGTATAACATCAGTTCGGTTCCCGTAAAGAACAAAACCTTAATTGACTCGACACTTTGGGTGCTGCATGACTGGTCGGGATATTTGTCATTGACCGATGAGGAAATAGATGCAGAGCGCGGCGTTATCCGTGAAGAATGGAGAACAAGGCGCACCAGCAGTTTTCGCTTAAAGAGCCAGACAGATCCCGTTTTATACAAAGGGTCGCAGTACAGTAAACGAGATGTGATCGGTGATCTGGATATCATCAATAATTTTAAGTACGACGACCTTCGTAAATACTATAAGAAATGGTACCGTCCGGATCTTCAGGCCGTCATTGTAGTTGGAGATATAAATGTAAAGGAGATTGAAAGGAAAATTAAAGCCATATTCTCGGATATTCCGGTGGCTAAAAATAGGGAAGAACGCAGATATTATGATATTCCTAAGCACGATGAACTCTATTTTGGAACAGCGTGCGATAAAGAGGCCGGATCTTCCTCCATTACACTGCAGTATATACTCGATGAGCCAAAGGCAAAAGACATGGATGGTACACGAAAAAACGTAATGAATTCCTTTTATACTTCTATTCTTAACAACCGTTTGAAAGAATATATTTTAAAGAATCAAAGTGCATCTCTGGGCATGCATGTTAATTTTGGTCCTGTATCAAGACTCAACAGCTCTTTTAATATAACGGCTTCGGCTAAAAAGGGAAGGATTTTAGAGGCTTTTGGGGAAGTGTATACAGAGACCGAGCGTATCAAACGCTACGGGGCGGGGGCAGTAGAATTACAGACAATCAAAAGGGAGTTTCTGAGTTCTTATGATAACTATATTCAAAATATAGACAAAGTAGATCATGACTCCTGGGCAGAAAAGCTGACAGAATACTTCCTGAAGGCTAAACCGGTTTTTTCCTCGCAGGAAGATTACAATCTTATGACCGTTATTATAAAAAGCATTTCTTTGGAAGAACTGAATTCCTATATCAAAACGATACAGAAGACCGCCAATCGGGTCGTTCTGGTAACAGGGCCTGATAAGGATAAAAATGAATTTCCTAAAAAAGAGCAGGTTATGGAACTGATGGCAAAAATTGAAACTATGCCACTGGAGATCTACACCAAAAAGCAAAACAATACTCCTTTAGTGGACAAGGATTTAAAGCCTTCCGGTATAAAAACGGCTTTTGAAATTTCAGGGGTTCGTGATGCGAAAGGATATACCCTTGAGAACGGCGCCCAGATCATTTTACTGCCTACAGCATATGCCCAGGATCAAATTGTATTTTCAGCATTCAGCAGGGGAGGAAAATCACTTGTAGAGACAAAGGACCTGCCTTCAGCTGAAATCGCAACTTCCATAGCCAGATTCTCAGGGCTCGGCAGTTTCGATAATCTTGAACTAAAAGAGAAACTAAGCGGTAAGGTAGCCCAAGTTTCGCCTTATATAGGGGATAATACCGAAGGACTTCAAGGCAGTTCTAACAAGCAGGATCTGGAAACGATGCTGCAGCTGGTTTATCTGTCTTTTGAAGCTCCCCGTTTTGATGCCAATATCTTTGGGATCTTAAAAGGGCAGTATGAAAATCGTCTGGAGACTATTAAAAAAGATAATGGAAATGCTTTTACTGACAGTATCGCTGCTGCTAATTCAAATCACAGCAGCCGTACTTTTGTTTTTGATAAAAAATTCCTCAGCAGCATCGATCTGCATAAAGCAGAACAGGTATACAGAGAAAGGATCAGTAATGCGGCTGATTTTACATTTGTCTTCACAGGGAGCATTCCTGAAGGAGCGCTGGAACTTATTAAGAAATACATCGGAAATATAAAATCCAGCCCAGCTGTAAAAGAAAATTTTATCGATCAAAAAATGGAACCAGCAAAAGGGAAAACCATTGTTGATTTCAAACGACCGATGGAAACCCCTAAAACATCTGTATACCTTCATTTAACAGGAGATATAAAATACAGTAAGGAGAACGCAGTGGGGATGTATATCATTGGAGAATTATTATCGAAGCGTTTTCTGCAGACCATAAGGGAAGAAGAAGGCGGAAGCTACGGCGTGAATGCCGCAGGAAACCTACCTGTAATTCCTAAACCGCGTTTTGATCTTGCGATCAGTTTTGACTGTAATCCTGAAAAGCGGGGCAGATTAATGCAGATAGTATGGCAGGAGCTCAATGATTTGAAATCAAAACCAGCCAATGGGAGTGATTTGGAAGATATTAAAAAAGCACTTTTAAAAAATAGAGAAGAATCAATGAAGAAAAATGCATCATGGAGTGATATTATTTATAATATCCAAATGAATGAGATTGCATTTTTAAATGATTCGGATTATAAAAATTTAATTTCAAATATTAACCAGACAACTATTCAGGAGCTCAGCGGGCATATACTGGATGGTGCCAGCAGTGTTGAGGTAATTATGAACCCTGAGAATCCATCAGGGGAGTAAGAACTTAGATGCATTTTTATTTTTAATTAGTCATTAAAGGCTGCCTTAAAACAGCCTTTTTTGTTTTTATCCCACACCGCTTATAAATCCAGACCGTTAACTGAAAACCATAATTTAAAAATTATATAATTTGAAAACACAGGTAATTAAATCTAAGATAATTCTAAAGGCACCTTTAAAGCTGGTGTTTAATACTTTTTTTAAGTTTGATTTTCTGCAGATTTTCAAAGGTTTATGGTTTGTTCCGAATTTTGATTATTTAGTTCTCAGCGGACGAGACTGCAGGCCCGGCGATGAGCATAAAATTTATTTTGACAATGGTGAAACGGCAGTTTTAAGGCTTAATACTTTTCTGCCTCAATTGTCATTTTCAGCAGAAGTGGGGCATTTTAGTTTCCGCCGCTACAGCGTGTAAAAACCAGTGATATTGACCACGTAATTTCAATTTAAAGTGACCATATAGTTTCGGTTTAAATTGCCCCCCTATTTTCGGTGCAAAGTGAGCACCTCCATTTATTTCAAAAAACTACTTTTTTTCATTTGTTAATTTATATTCAAATATAGATAAATAATTATCCTTTATTTATGCTTTTTTTCTTTCTCATTGATTCGCCATGCAGTTCAACTCTGTGCGATTGATGTATTAATCTGTCTAAGATTGCATCTGCTATGGTTTTCTCCCCAATGATATCATACCATCCCTGAACTGGGATTTGCGAAGTTACAATGATAGAACCGTTATTATGCCTGTCTTCAATGATCTCTAGGAGTGTAATTCTGTTGTGATTATCGAGTGCTTGCAATCCAAAATCATCAAGTATTATAACATCCTGCCTTTGTATTTTAGCAAGTTCTCTTAAGTAAGTACCGTCTGCTTTTGCCATTTTTAATTTTGCGAACAGTTTTGAAGTATTAAAATAACTTACTTTATATCCCTCTATGCAGGCCTGATAACCCAGAGCTGTTCCTAGAAAACTTTTACCCACGCCAGTGCTTCCGGTTATTAAGACATTTTCGTTCTTTTCAACAAAACTGCACTCTGCAAGACGAAGTATAAGGTTTCTGTCAATGTTTCGGGACTGATCAAAATTGATACTCTCAATATTGGATTTGTAGTGGAAGCGTGCATTTGTAATACTTCGTTCAATACGTCTGTTGTGTCTTTCATCCCATTCTGCATCTATCATCATCGATATAAACTGATCGATCGTATAATGGTCAGTTTTGCCACTTTCAATGGCTGTTTTAAAAGCGTTATGCATTCCATGAAGCTTCATCTGCTTCATTTTCGTTGCGGTAGATTCATTCATTGTATATTGATTTTAGTTAAAATAATGTTTCCCTCTAATGTTATTATGCTCAGGAAGACCCTGTTCTTTTTCTTGTTCAAATGGTATTTTATCGAGATTGTTCTCTAAGATGTTGTTTATAGTTTTAAAATTATAAATCTTAAAGTCCAGTGCGCGTTTACAGGCATTTATCAATCTTTCTGTACCTACCTTTTTTTCAAAAGATAATATCCCTAAACAACTTTTATATGCCTGTTCTGGATGGCTTCTGCTATCGATTATCTGCATAATATACTCTCCTACTGAAGGATCAATGCTGTTAGCCCATTCAATAAATCTAAAGGCACTCCATTCTGATACAAATTGATGTGTACTTGCCAGATGTTCTGGATTTGTAGTATAGATATAAGGTTTAGGATTTCTGCTGTGAGTAGCTATACGATTGTATTTGAAGTAGATTTCAACTGTTGATGTTGTATACAACAGTTTTACTTTTTTCTTTATATATTGATAAGGTACGCTATAATAGTTTTTGTCCTGGCTTAATTGAACATGTCCGTTTTGCATAACTGTCGCCATTGAATGATATTTGATTTCAAAACGTTCCTGAGGAAGTGGTTGTAATTCATGCTTCTCGTCTTCAATAAACAACTCAAAACGAGAGTATGGGCGTCCTGTAAGCTTTCTATTATTATGATCATCAAGCAAGTACCATATAGTTTGATTTAACTCTTCTAAACTAAAGAATTCTATGTCCTTTAAGTTTGCATAAATTCTTCTGTAAAGTATTTTAACCGCTCCTTCAACCAGAGATTTATCCCTTGGTCTATATGCTCTTGCGGGCAGAATAGTGGTTTCATAGTGTTCCGCTAAATCTGCAAGAGTTTCATTAATGGTGGGTTCGAAGCGACTGCTTTTGATTACGGCAGATTTTAGATTGTCCGGCACAATTGCGGCAGGAGTACCTTCGAAAAAACGTATCGCATTTTCTACTGAAGCAACAAAATCTTCTTTTTGCTGACTCAAAGAAGCCTCTGCATAAGTATATTGACTTGCTCCAAGAATGGCTACAAAAAACTGTACTTCCTTGATTTCAGATGTTGATTTGTCAACAATTGAGAGTGTCTTTCCAGCATAATCCACATACATTTTATCTCCAGCCTTATGAATCATATGCATCACAGGATTGACCTTATTACTCCATTTGAAGTAGTGGAATCTAAATTGAGAGATTCTAAATCCATCAACATTTAAAGAGATATAGCGCTCCCACATGCCATACATGGTTACGCCTGTTTTCTTTAATTCCCGTTCCATTTGCGGAAAAAACTCATAGACCTTTTGTATCCTTGGAGTGGTAATCTCTTCTGTGCTTTGGGAAAAAAGTGCGTCTAATTCTACATCTGTTTTTTGATTAATCGATTCAAGACTTAATCCAAGTACTTCAAATAAAGAGATGTATTTCTTTACTGTATTTCTGGAAAGAGACAAATACTTGCTTATAAACAACTTGCTCTTACCACCACAATGTAATTTAATTACTTTTCTAATTTTATTCATGTCTATTGTATTATTTGCCATAGTCTGTAGTTTTATACAGACCCATGGTTAAACAACATGAAAAAAAGTAGTTTTTTGGTGGTCAATTTACACCGAAAACAGGTGGTCAGTTTGAATTGAAAAGGGGTGGTCAGTTTGCTCCGAAACTGATGCTCACTTTAGGCTGAAAATTTATGGTCAATTTGACCGTTTTTTCCATGATAATCTCCCGGAAGAAGATTTCTTATCCACATTAATAGCCAAATCATAATTTTTCTGCCTGATCAGCAGCCAGGATTTCAGATAGCGAAAAGGCTGTGTGAAAGGTTTTTTAGGAAGCTGGATAATGTTATCTATATTGTTGTAATTTCTGAGTATTTTCGGTGCCAGATTTCCCTTTACAAATAAGTCAATCTTACATCTGGGATATGTTGCAGTAACTTCCTGCAGAAGAGGAGTGATTAACAAAAGATTGCCAAGCCTTTGGTTGGGCCTGCAGATTAATATCCTTCTGATATTTTTGACAGGACCATTTATCATATCGCTGTCTGTGTAGCCGATATCTTGAGTTAAGGCCTGCATTACAGATCTTCTTACTGTATTTATTATGCTTTTAATTCCCATCTTTTATATGATTGTAAAAAGTTATTTATTTAATATTTTTATTGTCAGTTAAAAGGTAAATTGTTTTAGATTATTAGGCATTATTAAATCGACGTAAGCCGAAAAGTTATAGACTAAGGATACAGATAAGCTTTGTTTAAATGTTTGATTAATAGTTAAATAAGGTGTTACTTCGAAAATATTCGATTACACTTTTCTAAGATTTAATGATAATTAATATTAGAGTTCTGCCGCAGCTATAAATAATTTTGTTTAAGTTTTAGATTACTTAATAGACTTCTAAGGGGCGCTATCCTATAATAACCAGATAACCATTTAGCCGTATTAATCCCCCAAAGACGCGGCAGAACCTAATGTTGTTTATTAAAAATCAATTCTTTTTTTTACCCGATTTACCAAAGGAACTTGGGTTGATTGTTGCCGAAATCCCTAAATTTATTCCCATAGTAAATGTATTTATGCTGTTGTCAGACTTATTGATGAAGTAACGAAGCGGTACAGAACTGTTTACTTTTAATAAAGGAGTAATTCGATATTCCAGTCCCGCATCCAGAACTGGCGTATAATAGCTGTTTTCGTTTGTTTTTGCCGATACCCCCGTTGATTTTATTTTTATCCGGATATTGGTCATGGAATACATCCCAAAGCCAAGAGAGGTAAACAATCGTAAAGGTTTATCAGGGTTGTCATAGTATCGGAACATCAATTCCCCTCCAAACAAAACAAATGAATAAATGTTTCCTTTTTGATTGGATTGAACTTGCTCCATAATAGCACTTTGATCAGGTTTTTTAGATCCCATATTTAAATTGAGCAGCACCGCAGTTTGGGATCCAATTGATTTTTTAAAACTCAGTCCGTAAGTCCCCACTACATCACTGGTACTGTTTAGTTTTGGACCAAAAAAGATTAAAGGCGAATAAAAAAACGCGACATCAAAATTTCGTCTGTAGTTTGACATTTTTTCAGCTTGAATCTCTTCACTAGTATAAACCTTAGGATTTTTATAAGTTTTACTCAGCAATGCGGCATCGAGTTCGGTTTTTAATAGCTCTAAGCTGTTCTGGCTTCTATTGATAATATTAAACGAATAGCTGCTGTTTTTAATAAAAAACGGACCAGCCGGATCTATTTCCTGAGATGGATTTACAAAAAAGAAAACAGATTCATTAATATTACGAACATAGGATACGGTGTAAATAACTACATTATAGCAATTTAAAGAATTCCGGTTTTCCTTATCTAATATATTAATATATAAGAAGTTGTAATCATTAAAAAGCCCTGAATTTAGGTACTGGTTACTTTCACTATATGTTTTTAAGTCTTCTCCTTTTGTATCTATAACCAGGACTCCTTTTGGCAGCGGCGCATTTTCTTTAAACAAATATTGACTGTAACAATTTGCTCCAGGGGAATTGTACTCGTATATTTTTTGTGAAAATACCAGATGACCTGAGAATAAAAACAGGATCATAACGACTTTTTTTTCAGATCGGAGTATAGTTATTAAATTAGGCATATGTACTTTGAATTAATATGGGTTAAGCATTTTTATAATATATCTGACTTTCTTTAGAAGTTTTCCTGATCGAATAAGAGTTTTCGATGATTGGTTATCTGCCCGTCTTCGAGTTCAATTGTCCTGTCACTTGCTTTGGCAAAATCATTATCATGGGTAACTGCGATTATGGTCTGGTGTGTCTCATGGGAGAGCTGCTTGAAAATATCATATACAATCTGTGTATTCTTGCTGTCCAGATTCCCTGTCGGTTCGTCACACATTATTATTGCCGGGTCGTTTATCAGTGCCCTGGCTATTGATACTCTCTGCTGCTGGCCGCCGCTGAGTTTAGAAGCCTGTTTTAATGCCAGGTCTTTCAATCCTAAAGCTTCCAGTTTCTGATATGCTTTTTCTTCAATTTCCTTATAGCTGTACGTACCTAATTTTAAAGCTGGGATCATGATGTTTTTAAGACATGTAAATTCGGGCAGCAGGTAATGGAACTGAAATACAAATCCGATGTGCCTGTTTCTGATTGCAGCGAGTTCATCGGGTTTTTTGCCTGTAATTTTATTTCCTAAGATATGCAGCTCTCCCTGGTAATCTGTATCCATTGTGCTGAGGCAGTAGAGAAGGGTAGACTTTCCTGAGCCGCTTTTTCCTACCAATGTTAGAAACTCGCCTTTATAAGCCTGAATGCTTATATCATTTAATACTTTGAATTTGGAAGGTTCATAAAAGTATTTGCTTAAATTGTTTGTGCTGAGCACCAGTTCTTTTTTATCCATCACTTTATTTTCTAAAAATTGATACCGGGTCTACATTGGCTGCTTTTTTTGCCGGGAAATAACCGGCGCAGATTGTGATAATTAATCCCAGCAGAAAACTCTGGGCAAAAAGCTGTGCTTCAAAGTAAATAGGAAAGGTGGAATTTGTTCCGCTGAGCTGAATATGCGATAAGACATAGATTAAAGCACCTCCAAAACATAATCCCAAAAAGTTGCCTATTATGCCCATTATAACAGCTTCTGTTATAAAAATCCGAATAACATCTCTTCCTTTAAAACCTAAAGCCTTTAAGATGGCAATGTCATTTATTTTCTGGGTTATTGTAGCACTCAGGATATTGTATATCCCGAATGCCGCAACAAGAAGAATGGAAAGGGAAATGGAAGTCATAAGTGTTTTTCTGGTCACATCGCTGCTTAATATGTCAGCATTGCTGGTTTTCCAGTCTTCGACCGTATAAGGGGTCAGTGCCTGTAATTTTTGAGCGTACTGGGTTGAGTTATCCGAATTGACTGTATTGGCATAAATAGTGGTGACGTAAGAAGATCCTTCTTTTAAAAACTGCTGGGCAGTACTGATATTCATAAATGATTTTGAATCGTCAGTCAGACTATTTCCCATACTGAAAATCCCAACAACTTTAAGGACTTTACTCACACCATAGGAAGAGGTGACTGTAATGTTATCATCCATATTTAAACTGAATTTTTCAGCTATGCCTTTGCCTATAATGATCCCGTTTAAATTCTGTTTTAAATTTTTTACATCCCCGGCCAGCATATAGGCACTGGTATTGTACATCTGGGCATATTCAACCATATTGACGCCGTCACTTGTGCCTTTGAGCTGGGTTTTACCTTTGTTGTAAAAAACAGAGACATCCACAACTTCAATTGCATTTGTGATATAGGGTTCTTTCCTGACAGTATTGAGCAGGGACTGGGGATTGATTATTGTTTTGGATAAGGTTGTTACCTGCGGATTTACAATAACATTTAAAGTGGATTTATCGCGGTTCAGGACACTGCTTGTTTCATCTTTTTTATAAATTTTAATATGCGCATTGTTTTTGAATATTTCCGCTGTCCCGTATTTATTAAATCCCGAACCCAGGGAATTCATAAAAAGATAAATAGCCACCCCTATAGTTACTCCCAGAGCAGCTACTAAAGTCTGCTTTTTTCGGGTAAGAATATGGGTGAGGGCAATATCGTAATTGATGTTTTTCATAACGCGTTTATTTTAATTGAGAACCTGCTTCCGAAGTCTTGATGTTGTTCTCAGGAAGGTTTTCGGTGATTAAAGTGGTGTTCTGGTCAATACCCGATAGAACCTGAACCCAGTCATTGCTGATGAAATTTGTGATTACTTTAGTTTTTTCTTTTTGTCCCTTAATTTGGACGTAGTTAGAAAAGTCAAGGTAGTTTCTTGGGATCAGCAGAGCATTTTTCTGGACTCCAATAATAATATTCGCCTGAAGCTGGGTATTGACAATATTAAAGCCGATATTATCTTCAAAATAAATCTTACAGATAAAAGACTGAGTGGCATCATCAAAGGAGGAGTAAATCTCAGAGACCACACCCCTGTAGTTTTTATTTTTATTGATGTTGAGCTGGACAACAGCATGCTGTCCGATTTTTATTTTAGAAATATTGGTCTCATCAATATTTACTTTTGCATAAATAGTATCAGCATTGCCAATAGTGGCAATAACATCCCCTTTTTTTACAAAGTCGCCCTGCTGTTTTAATTTTTTATACACCCTTCCAGGGACAATAGCCTTGATTTCGTTTTTACTTAAAATAATTTTATTTATTTCCTTTGCGGCTTTGTTTGTAATGAGCTGCTGCTGGGCTTCCTGTTTTAATTTTTTGTAATTCTCGACTGCCGTTTGATAATTACTTTTGGAAGTATTGTAGGTATAGCGTACATTTTCATAATCTACTTTAGCAATGCTGTTTCTCTCTGAGAGAGATTTGTAGCGGTGTTCCTGCAGTGAGTCCAATTCCAATTTTTGTTTCGCTAGAGTAATAGCGCTCTGGGCCTGTACCAGTGCCGGAGCATTTGAGGACATATTGAACTGCGAAATTCGGAACAGATCACTTGCACTCTGCGTATTGAAATCGCTTTCCCTGTTGTCCAGCTCTGCCAGTATCTGCCCCTGGTAGATTAAATCTCCCTGTTCAAAATTTATACTTAACAGATAACCGTCTGACTGGGCTGTTAAATCATAAGTTCCTTTTGCTTCGAGGATACCTGATGCAAACACAGACTCTGTAACATCTTTTCTAATAGGTTTGGTTTCGGCTGTTTTTTTCCCGCAGGATGCTGCCAGCAGCGATAAAACAATAATGATTAAAGACTTTTTCATATTATCTGATTTTATTATTGATGTCAATTTTTGCAAGTGTTAAGTCAACATTGATTCGTGATGAGATAAGGCTGTATTCTGCATTTACCATTGAATTATAACTGTTTAAAGTATTTTCCAGAGACTGGAGTCCCTCAGCGTACAGATTTTTATTTTTTGCATAGGTATCTTTTCTCAGGGCAAAAACCTCTTTATTGGACAGAAACTGGGATTTATTTTTACTGTATTCGTTTTCCAGTTTTTTAACTTCCAAGGCAGATTTGATTTCAGCCTGCTGGGAAGAATTTTTTGCCAGTTCATATTCATATTTCGCATTGTACTTTTTAGAGGTCATAGTATAATCAGGAAACGGCATAGAGAGTTTAAGCCCCATATAACTGCTTTTGTACCAGGTGCCTTCAAAGAGTTTAAAAGTATCATTGTACTGCTGTGAAGAAGAATTGGTTATAAATGACAAACTTGGCAGTATGGATCTTTTTATCTGTTTCAAGGACCTCAGGGCATATTTTTCCTGCAGCATTGAATTCTCGACATTGAGTTTGTTTTCTTCTACTGTAGGTACAAAAACTTCTGAAAAAGCCTCTTTTTTGTTCTCTATTGTAATTTCTTTTTCTTCGGGAATGTCGCAGAGTATTTTCAGGCTTAAATAATTCTGTTCAATAAGGTATTGAATCTGATTTGTGTTTTCCTGTGCATTTAGAAAAGCAGATTTAGAATCATTTACATCCTGCTGTTTCACCTGTCCCTGAAGGTATTTATTTGAGGCGATCTGATAGAGTGTATCTGCTACAGCCTGATTCTGTACTGCACTCACTTTCTGCGCCTGCAGCGAAACAATATTGTAATAATTGGCGGCAATGTTTTCCTGAAGCTCTTTTAATGTTATCATTGAATTTGAGCTGGTCAGGTCAATATTAATTTTAGCCAGTTTGAGTCTTTCCCAGCCCTCAAAGTTGATCAGTTTGATGTCTAAAGTCTGATCAATTGATGTATTATACTGCTGTCCAAGCTTAATTTCATTGTATTTTCCAGGATTGTTTTCATCGGGAAATAATGTTACTCCCAGTTTGGTATTATTTTTAAAAGTTAAAGTCTGGGTGCCTGTGGGATCCAATATGCTTATAACAGCAGCGAGTTTTGCCTTTTTTGCCTTTGTGAGTTTAATAGTATTGCTCTGCAGTGTTAAACTGTTTTTGGAAGCATATACTAAAAGACCCTCCAGATCCGAAAATTTTTCCTGTGCATGGGTATGGGACACTATAAGCAGTATTACAATTAAAATGATTTTTTTCATGACTACTTCGTTTTTGAAAAATAAACCACTCTGGTTATCATGAATTTTTTAGCGATCACTTTTATCCTGCTGCTGTTTTCAAAGCTCACCGTTACACTAAGGGTAATGTCTTTGTCGGCCGGGATAAGGGTTCCTGAGAAGTTCTTTTCTTTCGGATTGTATATAATTTTCTTAAAGACAATTTTTCCGTAATTTTTATCGGTTTTGTCATTTAGTTTTCCGTAATATGCGCCGTCAGTGGCTAAATAAAATTCTACAGAAATACCTGGTTCACCTTCACCTTTCCAGTTTCCAATTAAGGTATTAGGATCATAGGAAGCAGTTTGAAAACTCATAAGAGCTATAGCACCAAGGCTGATAATAATTTTTTTTGCGTTCATAATTTGAAATTTTATACTGCAAAAATGTTCATCTGTGATCAGATATGAAACTGTATTGGATGTGAACTGGACAAATAATGTTTAAAGTGGACAGAACCCCGTTTTTAGCTGCTGTACGGCCTTAAAATGAAGTATTTAGCTGAGGATGGGTTTGTTTTTAGAAGAAATTCATGAAATTGGGTTTAATTATAATCCCTACTCTGATCATACTCACTTTTTTATCGTACTGCAGAAGATTCTCCCCATAGCCATGAAATCCCTGCAGCATCAGGTATAAGTTGGAAGATTCCTTGGGCTTCATGATCAATTGGGTTTCTATAGAGCCTTTCCATGACCAGGAAGCGCCGGTCTTAAGATTGATTTTGGCATAGAGTCTCTGAGGTTTGAAAATATAGGTTAATCCCAGATCGCTGTATCCAATGTATTTTAAAAGATCGGGATTGTCTGATTTAGAGCCGAAAGGAAGGACAATTTTCGTCTCCAGAAGTACTCTGCGGCTGATTTCCTCGCTCCAGTTCAGCGATACAAAATTCCAGCTTCTCGAAGAAAGACTGTCTTTACCATTGGATTCGTGTTCTACCATTAAGGAATAATACCCCAGTCTGCCTTTTTTAGTCATAAAAGGCCTTATCATTCCGATACCGGGATTAAAATTAATATCCCTGAAAGGAAACGATTCTTTGTAAATGTCCCAGAATGCTTTTTGAGTATAGGTCAAAAAGCCGTATACGTTGTCAAATACAGGGTTTTTAGACAGCCTGTATTTAATGCTGATTTGAAATTTGGCATCGGAATTATCCGAAGAAGGCAGTTCCCTTAAGGTGGTACCGGTGGAGAAATAATTGTCTTTATAAGTACTGAAGGCTGGCTGGCTTAGAAATATTTCAGTTGCCGTTAATTTGTTTGCTGCTTCTAACTTGATTATGGAGTCGTTCTGTGCTTTCACATTGAATATAATAAAACAGAACAGAATTATTAGGCTGATTTTTGTCTTTGGATAATCCATGGCAGGTATTGTATTATTTGACAGGCATTTTTGATGCTGTGGTATTTTTTGAATTTATTTTTTGAATTGTGAGAGGGACGATGCTTATAATTTAAAAACCCTCTTTTTACTGCAGTTTTCTCATTTTGAATTTTATCCCGGCGCAAGTGATAATCAGGTCATATGACTTAGTTTTTGGATTTAGTACAAAGTTGTAGCTGTTTTGTACTTCTGAATTCTCAAAAAATAAGGTCTCGCTGCCGGGAAGAATTATTTTGTTCCAGTCGTTATTTGCTATAAAAAGCCGGTTGTTTTTTAGTGAAATAACAATCCGCTGTGAGGGGTCTGTGTCAAGTACAAATATGCCTGTATAACGCTGCAGTATTCTATCCTGAAGCTTGATTATTTTTTGTTTCCCATAAGAGGTATCGTTTGGGGAATTTTGATAAAAACCTTCATTGTAATAATAGGCGGCATATTCATAGGAACACAGATTATAGATCCATGTAAATCCAAATAAGGCAAAAGAGATCGTTATGAATTTAAAGAAAGCCATGATGCTCCACCTTTTCATTAAACTATCGCTGTAAATTCTACTATCTCTCATGCTGTTTTATTGAATCACCATGCTTTTGGAAGCAGTGGTATGGGCAGAAAAATAACCTAATGCCCCGTTGTTTATATTACTTGGCGGATCTGCGGGGGTCACACTGCCACCCGGACCGCCGCCGCCGGAGATTTGAATCAGGGCGCTGTAGTAGGTATAGATATTTTGATCGATACACTGCATCTCTACATTTATAATATCGCCCGGTACAATTTCGTCATCGTCGTCCAGTGAAGGCATTATAGTTCTTTGATTTACCATACCGTTGTTGATATTGTCGGAAAACACCTGAAGGGTTTTATCTGTTTTGCCGTCTATGGTCAAAATGAACAGATAACGATTTCCCAGATAAGAGGGATCGGTATAGACAGGCAGGATATTATAAGTGGTTTCACCTGCTATTGAAATCGAATCCTGAGTCAGGCCGTCAAGGGAAACAGGGGAGGGCATTGTGCTTTGTGCAGTGTAATTTACCCCGTCAATCAGGACATTGAGCGTGTAGGTACTGCCCGGGTTCGAAATCAGACTGCTTGTCTTGTAGCGCCCATCCTGTTCATATTCCAAGGTTTCGCTCTGGCCGTTATTGTCACTAATGGTCACTACAGCATTGGTAATAGCCGGGTATTGGTTATTTTCGGTAAAAGCCACCGATCGGGTAATACGGACATAGTAAGGTCCCTGCTGGTCTGTGATGTTTCCTTCAATGACAATGGTACCGCTTTTGTCATCAAGTTCCAGATCTATTTCTTTTTCACAGCTGGTAAAAAGCAATGCAGAGAATAGTATAAAAAGTATATTTTTCATTTTTAAAATTTGAAATTATAAGTTACATTAGGGACCCATCGAAAGAGTGATGTCTGCATAGCGCGTGTTGTGCCGGGTTTATCAGGATTGTCTTCAAAGGTTATGGTGTAAGCGTTCTCACGCCCATATACATTGTAGAGACCAAAAGTCCATGAGCCGTGGAAGCGCTTTTTTTTGTTTGGTTCGTAAGTGGCGCTCAGGTCCATTCTGTGATAATCCGGCATCCTGTCCGCATTACGGTCACTGTATTGAAAAACAGTCTGCCCGTTAAGTTCGTATTTTCCGGTAGGAAAGGTTACGGCATTCCCGGTGCTGTAAACGAACAGCCCTGATAAAGACCATTTAGGATTAAGGGTATAAGTGGCTACCACCGAGAGATCATGGGTTTTATCCAGACGTGCATTATACCACCTGTCATTATTAATACCATCTATCTTTCGCTCTGTTTTTGAAAGGGTATAAGATATCCAGCCTGATAATCGGCCGCTTTTCTTTTTTGCAATAAGTTCGATACCGTAAGCTCTCCCTTTACCAAAAAGCAGTTCGCTTTCTACATCTTTTCCAGTATCAAAGGTGATTTCGGCACCATTTTTATAATCGATCTGATTCTGCATATCCTTGTAATACACCTCAGTATTTATCTCGTAATTATTATCAGAAAAGTTTCTGCTGTAACCTACGCTGAACTGATCGGCAATTTCAGGTTTTACTGTATAGCTGCTTCCTATCCACTGATCCGAAGGGCTTCCTGAGCTGCTGTTGCTTAATAAATGCAGGTTTTGTGTATTTCGGGAATATCCGGCCTTGACACTGCTGATCTCATCAATACGATAGTTGGCTGTCAGACGCGGTTCCAGATTAAGGTATGTTTTGCCCAAAGTGCCTTTTTCAAGAACCCTGCTGTCGGTAAGTTCACCGTTTTGATAAATGTTATAAGTATCCCCGCCGATGACCGTAAATGCAGAAAGCCTTAATCCGTAATTGACAGTCAGACGCTCGGAGGCTTTGAAATCGTCATTAATATACAGAGCATTTTCCCATGAGTACCTGGTTTTTTTGGGGTAGCTGTCCACACTGGTACCTGAAGACTTGCTGGGTGTTATACCGTGATATATGGACTGGAGCCCAAATCTAACGGAATGTTTACTGCTGGCAAACCATGAAAAATCCTGTTTGAGGTTATAATCTTTAATTTGAGAATTAAGCCCCAGATTGCTGCCTGCACTTTCAAAATTTAATTTATAGTCGTAATTGCTGTATATCAGAGAAGTATTTGAAAAGAGCTGGCTGCTGAGAATACTGTTCCATCTAAGGGTCGCTGTGGTATTTCCCCAATCGGTGCCAAATGTACTTCCCAGCCCCAGTACATCGCGTCCAAAATAACCTGAGAGATAAATACGGTTATTGTTGTTGATCTGGTAGTTGGCTTTGATATTAAGGTCATAGAAGTAGAGTTTACTGTCTTTGAAATCTTCGCTGCCCCTAAGAAATAAATCAGCATAAGTCCTCCTGCCTGATATTATAAAAGAGGACTTATCTTTTTGGATAGGCCCTTCTACGCTCAGCCTGCTGCTGATAAGTCCGATACCGCCCGTAACGTTATAATCCTGATTGTTTCCATCTTTCATCTTCACGTCCATAACTGAGGAAAGCCGCCCTCCATATTGTGAGGGGCTGTTTCCTTTTATGATGCTGGCGTCTTTTAAGGCATCACTATTGAAAGTACTGAAGAATCCCAAAAGGTGGGAAGCATTATAAACAGGGGCCTCATCAAGTAAAATTAAATTCTGGTCAGCGGCACCGCCCCTGACGCTGAAACCGCTGCTGCCTTCGCCATTGCTTTTAATGCCGGGAAGCAGCTGAATGGTTTTCATTACATCCTTTTCTCCAAAGAGAACCGGCAGTTTTTCTATTTTTTTAATGTTTAGGGTTTCAATACCCATCTGGGCCTGGGAAAGATTCTTGTCTTTTTTAACAGAACTCACTACCACTTCGTCCAGTGCATTTGTCCTTGGGGTGTCCAAAAGCCAGTCCAGGCGGATATTTTTATTCAGGGTAACGGATTTCTGCTGCTGGTCGAACCCTGCGTAACTGCAGAGTATGGTATACTCTCCCTCCGGCATTGAGAGGGAATAGAAACCGTATTCATTGGTAATGGCTCCAGCAGCAGGGTTTTCCGCTATCTGCACAGCAGCTCCTATCATGAGCTCACCGTTATTTTTATCTTTTATGGTTCCGCTTATGGTGTATTTCTGGGCCATTGCCACAGCGGAAGAAAAAAGCATTGCAGCTAATGCAAAATGCCTTATTAAAAATGTTTTCATTTATTACTGTGTTTTACAGCAAAAATGAAAAAGCATTACTAAGTTTTAAGGATATTTTAAATGAAGTGGACAGAAAGGTATTTAAAGTGGACAAAAAAAAGTAAAATGCATCAATTTTGGGACAGCCACTCCAGAAAGTCTGTAACTTTTTCTTTCCCTACGAGTATTTTTTCGGGAAAATCAATGTTTAGGGTCAGTATTATTTTGCGGTGAAAATACTGTGAGGCTGAATTGACAGCTTTGCGGTTAATCAGAAACTGGCGGTTGGCCCTATAGAAAAAAGGAAAAAATTTCTGCTCCAGGATATCCAGCTTTGGACCGAGAACCCAGGTTTTTTTATCAAAGGTATAGGCAATTACTGCATTGTCCTGAATGTAGAACAATGCTATGTTATTTCCTGATATGGGGATGATTTTGTCACCCTGGTAAACAATAACAGATGGCATTGACTGTGTTTTGAAGGTGCTGATTATTTTAGCAAAGTCAAGAGATGCTTTAGGCTGCAATAATTTAAATTTCTGCAGGGCTTTTGCAACAGCTTCATTGGAGAACGGTTTTATGATATAATCGATGCCCATCGAATCAAAAGCTTCAAGGGTATACTGGTTAAATGCCGTGCAGAATATCACGGGAACCTTATTGTCAACTTCTTTGAATATATCAAAACTTAATCCGTCACCGAGTTTGATATCGGAAAAGATCAGATCAATATCGGGCGATTTAGAAAGGTATTCAATACCTTCTTCCACCGATGGGATTACGGCTTTAATAACAGCTTCTGGCATAATAGATAAGATCGTTCTTGAGAGATCTTCTGCCAGGGGTTTCTCATCTTCAATTATAATAATTTTCATCTATGATATGGTTGGAATTATGACTGTGAAATTATCTTCGGTCTGATTTATTGTTATTTCTTTATCGGTAATAAGCAGGTACCGGTTATTGAGATTTGAGAGTCCGGTATGATTTTGTTCGACATGTTTTGCCGGAATTTTTATATTGCTTACCATTAAATTCCCCTCAAGGTATGTGATTGAAAAATGCAGGGGCCTTTTCTTTGTAAAATGATTGTGCTTGAAAATATTCTCAACGAGTGTCTGTAAAGCAAATATGGGAATTCTGTGGTGGAAAACTGCCGGCGGTATATCAATGCTGCAGGAGAAGGCATCCTCAAAGCGTACTTCCTGCAGGGCAATATAATCCCTCACAAATTCAAGTTCTTTTTCCAGAATTACGACATCTTCTTTTTGGGAATGAATAGAATACTGCAGAAAATGGGACAAACGGATGGTATATTCAACTGCTTTTTTTTCATTTGTAGAGATCAGTGATTTTAAAACCCCCAGGGCATTAAACAAAAAATGGGGCTGCAGCTGCTGTGCTAAAACCAGTTTCTGAGCCTCACTATTCTGAAGCCTGAGTTCCTGGACTTCTTTCTCTGCAGCTGTTCTTTTAAAATCGGCCACTATAGTCTGGCACAAAATCATAATAACGGCATTAGGGAGCAGGGAAATGAAAATACTGTAGACGAGATGCTGATTTTCTATAGAGTAGCGTGAAAGATCCTCAAAAGGCAGCATGGCCTGAGAAATCAATCTTGTTAAAAGAATGACAGTATGGGCAATTAAGAATTTCCAAATAACATGCAGCTGCGGAAAGTTTAATGCTAAATAAATATGGGATGCCCAGAGGATAAGCGTTGCAACGGTAATAATAGCAAAGAAAAGAAGCGAGAAGCTTAAACTAAGATTATCTACAAAATAGGCGGGACTTGCCGCATATAAAGCAATTATCGGTGATATAAGGAATGCATTGAGCCAGAGTTTCTTTTTCATAGATTTTATTATCAAATGCGACAAAATTATACTTTTCTCTTAAATATTGCTGCTGTTTAGGATAAGATTAACCTTAACGATTTTTTGTGTTCCGTTATAATGTAAAATTTTTAATCGTCTGTTTATTAGTGTTTTATTTGTTTTCTTGTTTTTTATTTTAAAAATAAAAAAAACCTTTGGAAATCGATATAGATTTAAAATTTTCATAAATTTAAACCTAAAGTTTGCAAAGTTAAAATAATATTCGACATTTGTGTCGAACAAAAAAGTCGAACACTATGTTATATGATGAATCTGTTTCAGATACCAAGACGCTGATTAAAATAGCGGCAAAAAAGATATTTGTAAAGAGAGGTTTTGCCGGGACACGGTTAAAGGAAATTGCAGATGAGGCTAAAATCGGACGCACAGCCCTGCATTACTACTTCCACAGTAAGGAGAACCTTTTTGCAGAGGTTTTGAAAGATTTTTTCTCAGCGATAGGCTCCAGAGTTACCAATTACGGCGATCTGGACAGGCCGGTTATTGACATTATGAAACAGTTTGTAGGGGGATATATTGAAAGTGCAATACAAACACCCGAAATAGATTTATTTATGCTTAATGAATTTAATGAAAATCCTGAACTTATGCTCATGGCAAGAGACAGTGATGATAAGGACCTTCCAAGTTATTTGATGAGCGCCATTCAAAAAGCCTGTGCTAATGGAGAGCTTAAAGGAAATCCGGAGCAGATATTTATTTCGTTAATGTCTATGTGCATGTTTCCATTTGCCGGTATGGGAGCCATTAAAACCTTTATGAAGCTTTCTGATGAAGCTTATATTAACCTGATGAATGAGCGCAGGGAATACCTGCTTAAGTTTGTCGAAACGGCATTTCTGCCGTAATATTTTTTTGTTCTGTATTCGACAAAAATGTCGAACAAAAAAGTCGAATATAACATTTGACCTGTAATAAAGGACAAAAATTTTTTTATATATAATTCGACAAAAAAGTCGAACAAAAAAGTCGAACCTAATAAACCCAATAAATAAAGATTAAAATAGTATGAAACACAAGATTTACATCTTCTACTGGACTATCTTATCTACGATAGTGATAAGCGGAAGCCTGCAGGCTCAGGAGACTTATACCCTTGAGCAGTGTACAGCCACAGCACTCAGAGAGAGTCTTCAATTGAAAGCAGATGCCCTGGACCTGGATAAAACAAATGCCTCCATAAAGCAGGCGTACAGTGCACTGCTTCCCAGTATTAATCTCAACGGAAGTTATCAATATTCCCCAAAGGTGCAGACTTCGGTGCTGCCGGGAGAAACATTCGGGGGGCAGGCCGGGACTTATTCCGCTGCCCAGCTGGGTGTAGCCCAGAATACATCGGCTACTGCAGAGCTTTCCCAAACCCTTTTTAATGCTTCTGCAGTGATAGCCTTAAAGGCAGCTAAACTTCTTGTAGCGGGCAATCAGCTTCAGATTAAAAGCAGCCAGGAAGATCTGGTGTACAATGTGGCGGCTACTTATTACAGTATCCAGTCGCTTTTAAAACAGGAAGAATTAACCCAGCTCAGCCTGCAGAACACAGAAGCGCTATTAAAAAGCAGTATGGATCAGCTGGCGGCAGGGCTTGCCACAGAGACAGATGTGGACCGGCTTACTGTAACCCGTGATAATACCAAAGCAGACCTTGCCGGACTTCAAAACAGCAAGGAAAAGTACTATAACCTGCTGAAAGTTTTAATGAATATGCCGCTGGACCAAGCAGTGAGAGTTTATCCATTTAAGGATGAAGAATTGATTTCAGCATCATTGAATGACTTTGACGCGACGCAGAAAACCAATTACCTGCAGCTGGTGCAGAACAAAAAAGTTTCCGAACTGGAGTATAAAAATATTAAAGCAGGCTACCTGCCTACACTTTCGTTTTTTGCCAATTATGGTGTAAACGGCTATTATAATGATTTCAGCCCTTTTAAGAATATAAACGACAAATTCTATCCAAGCTCTACTTTGGGCGTGAAATTAAAAGTACCTGTTTTTGACGGCTTCAGCATAAAGTATCAGGCGAAACAAAAAGAGATAGAAATCAGCAAATTAGAGGTACAGACCAAGCAGACCCTGCAGCAGAATGAGAAGGATGCGGCTAATGCACTGGCAGATTTAAACAGTAACCTCATTACGTATCAAAACCAAAAAAGAAATCTAGCCCTGGCACAGAAAGTAATGAATGATATCAATGTACAGTATCAAAGCGGGCTTGTAAAAGTAAGTGATGTGATTAATACCACCAGTGACCAGCAGACAGCACAAAACAATTACGTAACGGCGCTTATCAACATTAAGCAGGCTGAACTGGACCTTAAAAAAGCAAAAGGAAAACTCCTGCCTTGATAGGGACAGGCATATAAATTTTAAACTAGAAGCATTAAAATAAATATAAAAATGAACAGATCAACCAAATTAATTATTACAGTAGTGATTGCAGGGGGTATGCTTGCCGCAGTGGTTTTCAAGCTTATTAATAATAAAAAAGAAGTAGTTTCAAAAGTATACCACCCCGATGTGAATACGGCTGTAATTGTTCAGGCCGATACAGTAAAATCCGGCCGTTTTGACCTTACAACCTCTTTTACGGGGTCATTCACTCCAAACAGGGAAGTGATTCTCGGCTCGGAGATATCAGGAAAAGTGGTTAAGGTAAACGTAGAAGAAGGATCCCATATACAGGCAGGGCAGGTCATCGCCCAGCTGGACAGTGATCTTACCCGTGCCCAGCTGCAGTCTGCACAAGCCAGTTATGATAAAGCTTCCAATGTCCTGAGACGTTATCAGCAGGCCGTATCAGGGGTTACACAGCTTCAGATAGACAATGCCAAAACAGATGTTTTGACCTCTAAGGCCGAGATCGACCAAATGAAAAAGCAGCTGAACCAGCATACCATTAGGGCACCCTTCAGCGGTATTATCACTACCCGTAATTTTGATTTGGGCGCTATTGTGTCGCCAAGTATGGAGATGGCTGCTTTAATTGATATCAGCTCTGTAAAACTTGAAATTAATGTTCCTGAGAAGAGCGTTTCCCAATTCAGATCAGGGCAGAGTATTTCCATCAGCACCGATGTGCATCCCGGAATCTCTTTTCAGGGAAAGGTTGACCTGATTGCATCAAAAGCAGATGCTTCGCATAATTTCATGATACGAATCCTTGTCCCTAATGCCAAGTCTTTATTAAGATCGGGTATGTACGGCACTGTTTCACTGCAGAGCACAGTCTCGGACCAGGCCCTTACAATTCCAAGATCAGCCTTAATCGGATCATCTATAAAACCGCAGGTATATGTGATCGAGAACGGGGCGGCAAAAATCCGTAATATTCAGACAGGCGGAGGAAATGAAACCCGTATAGAGGTTACTGCAGGACTCGACAAAGGCATGCAGGTTGTATCGGGCGGACTGGTGAACCTAACCAACGGGACTAAAGTATCCATTGCAAAATAAGTTTAATTGTACAGGCCGGATGCACCGGTATGTATCAAAAGTTAAAAAAATAACAATATGACATTAACCGAAATATCAATCAAAAGACCGTCGCTGATTATTGTAATCTTTGCGGTTCTTCTTTTAGGCGGGGCCTTCTGCTACACCAAGCTTAGTTATGAGCTTATGCCCGATATGAGCCAGCCTACACTTGTCGTTACGACCCAGTATCCGGGAGCCGCACCGGTGAATGTCGAACAGACCGTAACCAAGGAAATAGAGGATGTACTGAGCGGGGTTGACGGGATTAAAACAATATCCTCTCAGTCACTGGAAGGAAACTCCATTATCACAGCTGAGTTTAATGTGGGAACAGATATCGACAGCAAGGAACAGGAAGTCCAGAGAAAAATTAATAATATTTTAAGCGACCTTCCTGATGATGTAAAAACGCCGAGTATCTCCAAGGTTACCCCGAGTGATTCTCCTATTATGCAGCTTACCGCTACTTCGAACCTGACCAATGCGGCGTTTTATGATGTTATGAAAAATGAGATCAAACCCCAGCTTCAGCAGATTGGAGGCGTAGGTGAGATTACTTTAATTGGAGGCCAGGAAAGGGAAATTCAGGTAAATGTCATTAAGGACAAACTGGATTATTACGGTCTTTCGATATTATCCATTACACAGGCGATCAATAATGCCAATGTTGAGTTTCCGGCCGGTAAAGTTAAATCTGAAGGCAGTATTGGGCAGATGACAGTGCGCCTTGCGGGAAAATTTACCTCAGTGGAGCAGTTAAAAGAAGTTATTGTTGCACTTCCTGCTGCGGGAAGCCCTGTAAAATTGGGCGATGTAGCTACAGTTTCCGATGTCACCAAAGACCCGAGTTCGGTGTTCCGTTATAACGGACAGAATGGGATTGGGATTTTAATCAAAAAGCAGGGGGATGCCAATGCTGTGGATATCAGTGAACAGGTAAAGCAGAAGATCGGCACGATAGAGAAAAGATATTCGAAAAGCAGTGTAAAATTCATCATTGCAGATGATTCGGCAGATTATACGCTGGATTCAGCTGATGGTGTGGTGCATGACCTTATAATTGCGGTGTTTCTGGTTGCGGCCATTATGCTGTTATTCCTGCACAGTCTCAGGGATTCGCTTATTGTACTGGTTGCCATTCCAACCTCATTAATATCCACCTTTATAGCCATGTACCTTTTTGGGTTTACACTAAATCTAATGAGCCTTCTGGCCTTGTCACTGGTTATTGGGATTCTGGTTGATGACAGTATTGTAGTGCTGGAGAATATTCACCGGCACCTGCATATGGGCAAAGACAAACGAACTGCGGCGCTTGACGGGCGAAATGAAATCGGTTTTTCAGCCCTGGCCATCACAACAGTAGACGTTGTGGTATTTGGCCCGCTGTGCCTGATACAGAATACGATAGGGGATATACTGCGCCAGTATTCCGTTACCATTGTAGTTGCCACCTTAATGAGTCTGTTTGTATGTTATACACTCACTCCCTGGCTGGCATCACGTTTTGGGAAGATTACTATTTTAAACAATGACAATTTTTTCCATAAACCTCTGGTATGGTTTGAAAAAATAATTGATGCCCTGACCCATTGGTATGTCGGCGCCCTTAAATGGACACTGCAGCACAAGTTAATTATGAGCGGTTTTATACTGGGGCTTTTTCTAAGCATCACTGCAGTTCTAAAACTGGGCGTTATCGGAAATGAATTTGTTACCCAGAGTGATAAAGGGCAGTTCAGGCTTGCTTTGGAGTTTGATAAAAACCTGACGGTAAAACAGAATAACCTGCGCAGTCTTGAGATTGAAAACTACCTGCGCAGACAGGCTGATGTAACCACAGTTTTTAGCAACGTTGCCGGAAGCAGCACGTCTTCTGTTGTAGCGGGAGTAGGGTCAGATTACAAAACTGAGCTCACAGTAACGGTGATTGATAAAACCCAGCGCACCAGCAGCACTGAGCAGCTGATGCTCAAAAAAAGCCAGGAGATAGCGCAGCATTTTCCAGGAGTGAAGGTCAGCCCGAGTATGGTGAGCATGATTAACGGGGGAGACCCGATCCAGATTGTATTAAACGGAGAAGACAAGGAAAAATTAATGGAAGCTGCCAATGAGCTTAAATCACGTATAGCGGTAATGCCCGGGGCCATAAGCGCGAGTCTGAGCGTGGAGGCTGGGAACCCGGAGGTTGAGGTAAAAATTGACCGTGACAAGATGGGGCAGCTTGGCCTTACCATCAACAGCGTGGGGGCTACACTGCAGAATGCCTATGCAGGGGACGACGAGGCAAAATATCGTGTGGGAAACAATGAATATGACATCAGGGTAAAATTTGATGATTTCAATAAACATGATGTGGAAGATGTCAGAAACATTTCCTTTATTAATGATTCAGGAAAACTTATAACCCTGTCACAGTTTGCTGAAATCTCCCAAACCAGCGGTCCAAGTGTATTGGAGCGTAAAGACAGGCGTTCTTCAGTTACGGTAAAAAGTAATATCCTTGGGATCACATCGGGAGAACTGGTAGACCGTATCAATAAGTCGCTGCTGGAGAAACCTCTGCCGGAGGGTATCGATATACGATGGACAGGGGATGCCGAGCGTCAGGCAGATTCTTTCAGCTCACTTGCTGCGGCCATTGTAGCTGCTTTACTGCTGATGTACCTGGTAATGGTGGCGCTTTACAACAATTTTGTATATCCTTTTGTAGTGTTTTTTGCCATACCTGTGGCTTTCCTTGGGGTATTCCTTATTCTGGCACTGACGAAATCTTCTATGAGTATTTTTACCATACTGGGTATGATTATGCTTTTGGGGTTAGTGGCCAAGAATGCGATTTTGATTGTCGATTTTGCCAATCACCGCAAAGAACATGGTGATACTACCTGGACAGCTCTGGTAGAAGCCGGCAGAACCAGACTTCGTCCTATACTAATGACTACCCTTGCTATGATTATCGGGATGCTCCCAATTGCGACAAGCACCGCTGCGGGAAGCGAATGGAAAAATGGACTGGCATGGGTAATTATAGGCGGACTTACAACAAGTCTGTGTCTCACTGTTTTTATTGTTCCTATGGTTTACTATTGTGTGGACCGGGTTCGTGAGAAATGGGCAGGAAGATTTTCTTCCTAAAACAAAAATGTACCACCGCAGCATCAAATTTACTGTTTTGTGATAATTAAGTAGCGCTAATGACTGCACATTGAGTCTGGATTTGAAAGTACGCACCGGTATGTTTTATTTCGGAGGGATGAAAATCCTTCCGAATTTTTACTTATATGATGTTTTTAAATTAATATGAATTTTAATTAATAATCAGTAAATAATGGAAGAGCTTTCTGCAGACAACAATTATCAAGAGCTGTACCGGATAAAAAAGGAACCCAAAAAGATGCTTCATACTTATATGCGCAACCAGAATAAATCGTATATCAATTCCTTCAATATGATTGACCGCAAGGCAGCTATTATGATCAGAATGAATACAACGGTCATTTCAGCTGTTATGTTTTTTTTCAAGCATATTGTGATTATTCCATATGGAAAATTCATTGGGATTTCCCTGGCTATAACCTCAATTATTTCCCTTGCATTTGCCATGGAAGCTTCCCGTCCTATGGTCTTTGATTATATCTTAGGATTTAAAAAGAAAATGAAAAACCAGTATCAGAGACTTGAAGAAGATGTTTTTGCGATTGGAATGACACCGGAAGTGTCTTTAGAGCAATACGAGCAGGCATATGATAAGCTGGTCAGGAGCCAGGAACTTCAAATAGGGGCACAAGTAAGGACTATGTATCTTTTTGAAAAAAAAATAAAAAAATCATTCATTACAATGGAGCTTTCCTATACACTTTTCATTTTTGGTTTTTTCATTGCAGTGACGGCATTTGTAATAGGGAATCTATAGGAACCGGATTTATTTTTTAAGACCCAATAAGACCCTGCAGGCTTTACTTCGAGGGGTTTTACAGCTGCACTAAAACGTATAAACATTATAATCCATAATAACCCCAAATCAGCAAATAGAGGACTATTATGAAAAAAAAGATAATCAGCAAGGCCTGTGAGCTGTTCCTAAAACTTGGGTTCAATAGTGTTACCATGGATGATTTAGCCAGCGAATTGTGCATATCCAAAAAAACACTATATAAATTTTTTATCAATAAAGAAGTGCTTGTGCAGGAAGCCACTTATATTTTGGAAAAACAGTTTTATGACAAAATCAATCAGGTTATGAGCCTTAATTATAATTCTGTAGAAGAACATTTTGAAATACACAGATTGTTTAAAGGACTCGTCAAAACTGTGGGAGCGCTGCCGCTGCACCAGCTTAAAAAGAAATATCCTGATATATATAAATATGTTATATCAAGTGAGCATGATATGTTTAATGTCTTCATGCGCAGGAATCTAGCACGTGGTATTGAGCAGGGATATTATCGGTCCGATGTTGAAATAGAGGAATATATCGGATTTTATTACACAATAAGATTTCATATTAATGAGAATGTAAAAGATAAGGTACAGGTGCACAGGCTTGAACTTTCGGCCCTTATTTACCATATTCTGGCAATCACTACCGATAAAGGCAGGGATGAACTCAACTGGCAGCTGTCAATTAATGTACAATAGAATACAGCAGGTTCAGGTTCTCTGACTGCCGCGGGCAGCTTTTCTGAGGTTTCTAAAATTATTGAAAACTTCAATCTGTTATATATGAAATGTTTGTGTTTTATTATTTAATAGTTCAGTTTAAGTTAATCATTATAGAAAATATGATATTAAATACGCAGGTTATCAAGTCAGCAGTAGAGATAAATGTTCCGTTGAAAGGGGTTTTTATCTGGGTATTTAACTATGACCTGCTGAAGTTTTTCAAGAAACTGCCCTATGCTCCAATTTTTACCCATTCTGCTGGTAAAATTGAGAATTTCAGACCTGGTTTTGAACATACTCTTTATTTCCTGAATGGAAATGCCGCCAGACGAAGGCTGGTTTTTTTTCTGCCCGAAATATCATTTTTATTTAGTATTGATAATTTTAAAACAGGCAGTTATATGGGATTATCCGGGATTGAGTACCAATATTATTTTTCCAAAAGCGAAAGTAAACAGGGCTTTACATTGGTCAGCTGCGAATATCGGTTTAAGTTTAGATACAGGATTGCGGAGATTCTTTTTTGTGTTTTTTACCGCAGATCCATCCAGCGGTATCTTGATGCTTTTATGCATGAAGCAGGACAGGCAGCACAAAAGGATATTTTCTGCGAGTTCCTGAATTAATTTTAATCTGCTATTTTTTAGAAGCTGAAAATTCCAAGGCAGTCAAAGTTTGTTTTTAAAGCCTTTTAAAGTAGGAACAAGAATGATTTATTAAGTCTTAATTGTGTTTTGATAATGAAACATTCGCCCCTATGCATGAATCAGCGAAACGCTGTATTCTGTGCATAGGGGCGTACCCGCTTAGAACGCCCCGCAATTGTCCCCGACGAAGTAAGATGCAATTGCGGGGCGGCGGGCATCAGCCCGCCTTTATGGGTTCAGCCCTGTAATGAGCAAGACTGAAAAAGAACCCCCGATACGGGGTCATTCCTTCCCGAAAGAGTTTCCATAACAGGGATGCCCCCATTGAGGCAAGGGTGCTGTTTATAAACAAATCCTGTTTTTCCAGAGCCTCAGCAAGGGAACAGCTTGGAGAGTTTGAATCGCTCTGCTGTTTTAGTATTTCCTGAAACTCATCAGTAATCATTGCAAGACTGGATACTGTGCTGTATAATTTCGAATCAGGCTGTTTTATTTCCTCAATAGTAGAGAGTACTGCCTGTCCCGTATTTTGGGCATTTCCGATGTCAAGCCAGTACAGGGCTTTACTGCGCTGATAGGTATCCGAATTATTCAAATCCTTAAGGATTTGAGCGATTTCAAATCGTGCCGATATGGTATCCACACAGCTGATGTATATATTTGTCCTGCCATGACTGGGAAGGGATTTGAGATTGTGAGCGTTGAACTGCTCGGGAACTGCTCTCCAAGAAGTCCCGAAAAAGCGGTTGGTTCGGTTAATGAGCGCCACAGATTTATAAAGTCCCACTTCGGCATCAGCAAAAAGCTGACGTCCCTGATTGGCAGGCGTTATGATATCATCATCGTAAAGAGTAACCTGCAGACCTGTATGTCCAAGAGAGATCAGGCTGTGGTTCATTCGCGCGAGTTCAGTGAGCATTCTACTGCCTGTTCCTCCTGCACCTATAAGGCTTACTGTTATGGGATTGGTCGGGTTTATGAGATAGTTGTCTGTAAAGTGCATTTTTTTGAGCGTGTTCATGATAATAATTGTTTGATAGTTACACCGTTTTTAAGAAGCGAGGTCAAGGGGAATTTCTTTCTTGTGTTTATAAGGCTTTTCCAAAGCTGTATAATATTTCCTTTAACCGGGCTTTTATTTCCTATAAGATGGCTGAAATAGCTGTTAAAGAAATACTTCTGCCAAGTTTCTATAAAATCCTGTAAATGCGTATCCCGCTCAATATTTATTTTTACTGTTCCCATGCAGACCTTTCCATCATTATAAAGATTGAAAAACGGGGCATGGCAAAGGGGAGTTTCTTCGCTGATATCCTTGTCGCCGTCCATTGCATAAACCCAAAGGGCATTTTTGGAGGCTTTCCACAAGAGGGGCGGAATGGATGCTTTTCCGTTAGGCACAGCCAATCCTTCGGTAAAGAACAGCTCAACGCTTTGGGCGGGAGTATACCAGACTGCAAAGCCATTACTGTCTGCGTTTATATAAATTACATTTTTGGGAAGCAGACCTTGGGGCTTTAAAAAATTACGTTTTAATTCCTCCCCCGTATCAAGGGCTTTAGCAAGTGCGGTGCTTTCCCTAAGGGAGAGTGGATGCGCATTTATAGCAAAGCCGTTTTTGTCCATGTCGTAACTTTCCACATAAACGTTTTTATCGGCGTTTTCCTGATACACCACAAAGGCTTTTACAGGGTGGTAGAATTTTCCGAAATTATTTGTTATATTTTTCATGGGATTTGGTTTAAAAGAGTACAGAGGTCATTTATAAGCGGGAATATTTTGTATTCAAAATCAAGTCCTTCTTGGTATAGCTTATTTTCATTATCATACACCTGCAAAAGAAGTGGTTGTTCCATTTCTGAGCATTCATTGAATTCATCGTTTACACCCCTTTCAATATTATCGTAAAGCAGTCCTTGGTTGTCAGCAATAAAGGAAATATACTGCTGTGCCCTTATAATGCCATCATCCTGGTCGAAATTTTCATTTGAGGTATTTCTAAAGATGTTTTCATTTGGATACTCCTTAAAAAGGGCAAATGCTTTTTTGGCTGTTTTCAAGCATTCCTCTCCGAAATCATCACTTAAAGTAAAACTGTCAATACGATCCTTAAAATGATTCAAATTATAAGGGTTATATATTTTTTTAAACATGATATCTCCATAGTACGAGGCTTTGTTTAATTCCTGCTGCATGGCGGTTAATTCGTCTTTTTCATCGCCTTCCCACTGTTCGAAAAACCAATCTTCGATACACTCATAATGATACCCTAATGCTGAATAATCATCCCTGTAATAGGGAATCCCTGCTATGTGGTACAGATAGGCAAAAACGGACAGGAGCAGTTCTGCACTCTGCTTCTGCCTTTTGTCCTGCAATAACCTGTAAAGGGGCAGAACAGGAATATAATAGAGGGTATTTCCTGTATGGTAAACTGTTTTCCCTGCAAGTTTAACTGTTCCATCATCATCCTGTACAATAGAAAGTTCAATGTCTTGCCCTGAAGACCCCAGTCCTTTCTCAGCGAAATGATGCGCCAAAAGGATATTATAGGGATAGGGCATGTTTACTGCTTCGAAACTATTAAGATTGTACAGTTCTGTTAAGACGGCAAAGGATTCGAAAAAAACTTTTTCTGTAGTTTTCTTATCAGGGAAATTTGTACCACCCTCAAAGAGGGGCAGGAACTTTTGTCTTAGAAAACCATTGGCAGAAGTTCCAAAGGAACCGACTTTGTTCTGTTTGTCTGTACTTCCTGCGCATCGGGCAGTCTGTCCATTTCTTTTACGAATTTTGCTAACTGCTGATATAATTTCCATTGTCTTTTGTTTTTGAGCAGAATGATACTGCTAGTTGCATTATTTGTTTTCATGTTTTTATCCTTTAGTTCCAATCTGCAGAACAAATTTATACTGCAGGGCATCATCTGCAATTACAGGACCTTCAATGGTGGCTGTAGTTAGGATTGGATAGGTTTGGGCATAAAAATTCAGTACCGCTTCGGGGCTGAATGTTTCTGAGGGGTCGGCAAGCTGTATGTCCTGCTGTTTGTCTTTAAAAGAGAAAACTCTTTTGAGCTGAGTTGTGATTAACATGATTCTTCTTTTTTAGGTTCATTGAATAGGTCGGGGGCGAACTGACCCGAAAGTTCCATCCTGCGTTCCCGAATCAGCTGTGCATATTCGGGGTATGCTTCCACGGGAGGCACTTTCATCCATGCCTCACGATGTTTTCCTTCGGCTTCGAGTTCATCTACTTTTTTCATGGCTTCTTCGTACTTTTTCTGCTTGTCAGAGATTTGTTTCTCTGCCTTGTCCGCGGTTTCTTTGTGCATCTGTGATGACGCTTTTGCGACTTCTTTTTGTTTTAGAAACTGCTCCATATTGGTAAAAAGCTCTGCGGTTTCTTGTACGGGCTGTTCAATAGCCTTAAAAAAACCTAAATCGAGTTCCTGAGCCGTTCCTCGGAGCAGGATAGGAGGCACTTTTCTGCGGGCATCGTCCCCGACTTTGCTGTTGTGGAAGAGTACCGATACAATTAATGTATCGGTATTTTCTTTTGCTATGCTTATTGTCCAATCCCCTGCAACGGCAAGGGCTGTGACGGATTTAAAAAAATTGGTTTCCATAGTCTTAAAAATTTAGTTTACTGTATTTTCAAATCAATTCTCAAACACACTACAATAGATATTGTAGCAATACTCTTCAAAGCAGAGCCAGCACATGAAAGTGTAATGCGGACTGTCATAACGGTTTGCAACAGGAGTTCCAAAGGAATCTTCCAACTCCTTTCTAATGTTTTCCAAATCATCAAGGTGTTTGATATAAAAGGCTTTACAGTCAGAATGGTAGATAAATTCTCCTATCATCCCGCTTACACAGCCTCCTTGCTGTAAATCCTCCAAAAAGGATTTTAACTGCTGTTTCTTTTTACCGTTATAGCTTTCTATATGGCTTATAATTATTTCGTTAAATGCTTGGCTTACCTCGTACTCACGATACATTGATTTTTCTAAGGCTTTCATACTGCTGATTTTTTGGCGTTTATATTTTTAAATTGATATACAGCATTAAAATGGCAGGTCATCGGGGTCTTGCGATGTATTGTGCTGTGCTTTGGGCGAAGCTGTATTTTGGGCAGTTTCCGCTTTTTTGGCAAAGACCAAAATTTTAAGACTGTTGATGTGAAAGGTCAGACTGCCCAAAGCTTTACCGTCAGAGGCTGTATAGACATTAAGCCCGATACGCCCGAAAAGCTGGATAAGTGCCCCTTTTTTAAGCCACTGGGCTGTTTTTACATTCAGCCAATAGGAACAGTCGATATAGGTTACAATCTCTTTATACTCACTGCTTCCTTTTGGTTTGTAGCTGTCGTTGATGGCAATAGAGAAATTAACCACCTGTTTGTCATTTGATACTTTATGCACTACGGCATCTTTTGTAATACGTCCTGTGATTTCCATGATTTCAAAATTTTAATGATGAATATTTTTTTTAAATTTCTTTTCCCATGCCCCGCATAATTGTTTTCAAAAGAAAAAACGGAAAAAAAGAAAGCAAGAAACAAGTGACCGGCTTGAGGATGTGTAGTGCTATAAGTCCCGAAGGGTGGGGCAGCGGCAGCGGACCATTATGCGCACGGGCATACGGCGGGCACTATCTTGGCTGTCTTTTTATGCCGTTTCGATTGAAAACATCTGTATTCCTTTATTTTCCTGCAGTGTGATTTTTTTAAACTATTTAACACTCATGTGTAAACAAAATTGTTTATTTTTGTACTATGAAAACAACACTCGATACGATAAAAGGAATACATCCCGGCTTTGTACTGGAGCGTGAATTGGAAAAGCGTCATTTGGCCAAGGGTCAGTTTGCCATTTCGCTGGGAGAGTTTCCACAGACACTGACGGCTATCACCAAAGGCAAACGCAGGATGAATACCTCTTTGGCGATGAAGATTGAGAAGTCACTTGAGCTGGAGGAAGGTTATTTTATGATCCTGCAGGTGTATTATGATATTGAGCAGGAAAAGAAGAAAAAAGACCAGCAGAAAAATAAAAACAATCCAAGGCCTGACTTTACAAAGCTCAGAAAAGTTATTTTTTGGGATACTGACGTTCAAAAGATAGACTGGGAAAAACAAAAAAAAGCGGTTATCAAAAGGATTTTTGAACGTGGCAATGAAGAGGAAAAAAAAGAGATTACGCAATTTTATGGTACTGATACCGTTAATGCCATTTTAAATAAATAAAGTTATGCCCTTACATTTCAATACCGTTACTCCGCTTCTGAAAACCATACTGGAAGATCTCATGCAGGCAGAAGAATTCAAAGCTTTTCGTCTGGTAGGAGGCACTGCGCTCAGTCTGTATTACGGGCACCGGATGTCGGTAGATATTGACCTGTTCAGTGATGCGGAATATGGCAGCCTGGATTTCAAGGCAATGGATGAGTACTTAAAAGCGCATTATTTTTATGTAGACAGTGTGGATATATCCCCGATAGGGATGGGCAAATCGTATTATGTGGGAAGAAGTGCAGAGGAAAGCGTGAAACTGGACCTTTATTACACTGACCCCTTTATAGAGGAATTGCAAGAATTCAATGGAATAAGACTGGCCACTAGGGCTGAGATCACGGCGATGAAACTCGATGTGGTGCAAAGAGGCGGAAGAAAAAAAGACTTTTGGGACATCGACCAGCTAAGAGCGGATTTCACGATCAGAGAAATGTTTGAGCTGCATGAGAGAAGATACCCCTACACCCATGACCCTGAGCTTCTAGAGAGGCAGTTTACGGATTTCAGCATTGCAGACGATGACTTTGAGCCGCTTTGCCTCAGGGGAAGACACTGGGAACTTATCAAACTTGATATGATTGAGCTGATTACACAAATCAATGATTAAAAAAAGCACAAATTAAGAAGGGCTTAATTCTAAGCGATGCTACTTGTTTTTTAAATACTTTACATCAGAATCAGGCTTTGGTTTAATGGAAACAAACTCGATATAATCACTCCCTTTTAAGCTAATTTTCATGCCTTCTGTTATTACATCCTGTTCTATTTTCCACTCAGGATCAGCATAGTAAAATGTCATAATATCTTCTATAAAATCGTTAAGCACTTGATCGATGTTTGCAAATCTCACATTTATTATAAGATAAAAATTATCGTTGTAAATTGTACTTGACAACTGATATTTATCTTTGTAATTATCAATATCTCTAAATTTATAACCATACTCAATATCTGTTATTTTTACAATGACCTGTTCTTGTCTTTTTTTCTTAAGATAATCTTCGCGACCCGGCAGTTTCTCCCAAGTTTCTATTTTTTTCTGCATCAGTGTGGAATGAACAAAGTCATATTCCAGTGCATATTTAAAATTTATGATTTTCTGCACATCAAAAAGAGTAATAAACTCTTTAATTTCGGGCAGTGAAGCATCTTTATGCATTTTAACAAAATTGATATAGTTTTCCATAGAACCAAAAATGTCAATGACTGTAGTAGAAATTTTAAATGAGGTATTGGAGAAGGAATCAGGATCAGTGAGCTGGACGCACAAGAGTTCAATGTTATTGCGCGTCCAGAATTCTACTAAAATCTTATTTATTCTATCATGGTCTACAACCTTAGATTCATGATAAGCATTGAATGACCTATAATTATTTACATCCCAAAGTACCTGATCGAAATTAGATAAATACTTCTCATATAAATCAGCAGTTTTCTCAATTATAAAATTCTCTTTCAGATGCCAGTGATCATTGAAATGCTTCACTTTCCAGATAGTGCCTAGCAATATAAGTTTTGTCTGCTCAGAAACAGAACTGTTGCTGAAGATAGTCTCATCTGCCCATTTTTGGTATTCCAATATTCTTTCTTCACCCAGTACGTCATACATTTCGCAAGTAAATTTCTCAATAAGCTTATAGGTATCAAGATCATAGTGGTTTTCAAGGCCATTGAATTCATAAATAAGCATAAGATATTCTACAAGACGTTGTAATTTGGGCTGATCATTAGTTGAGAAATACCTAAGCCTTCCAATAAACTGTTCTTCTTTGCCTTGTTCCTTTATTTTATTAAGTTCAGATTTGAGATCATTCTTGTCAGCTGTAAACAAAGCTTCAAATTCGGACTGCTTAAAGAAGTTCGAAAAGATCCGCTGTTGGATCAGCATTTGAAAATTATTAATATACTTTATCGAATCCTGTCCTTGAATTGCATTTTCTTCTCCAAAAAGGTTTGCTAGGCTTTTGACAAGAAGTTCTTTATCGGTTCGAGTGATTTTCTCATTGTTTGCGTCATTATCAGCACTATTGTTTAAGATTTCATTGTAAAGCTGATATTTATCGAGATATAAAATACTGTCGATTGATTCATTGTCCATAAAGATCATTAGATTTTTAACTTCTTCAGCATGATCCTTCTTAACCTTTTGCAAGTTATATATTCCTTTTGATCTGTCTATGGTCAGATATTTTCCCCTATTATCATTCAATTCTTTCATTATATGGGGAAATTTCAGTTTAAAAAAGGTAAAGTTTATAAAATCTTTCAGATTAAGATATGAGAAATCTTCTTTAAAGAGCGTCAAGTCATACTTGATTTGATTGACAATCCTTTTCACATCCCGGAAATTTTTCACATAATCCTCAAATAACAAACTGGGATCAGCAAGGGCTGAGTGCAGCCTTTGATCCAAATTATCCGGCGCCGGACTAAATGGACGAAGTAATTCTGTTATAAAATACTGCTTTAAAATGCCATTGTCTATTTCGGGAAGATATATTTCAAGCTGGAAGAATTTGTCAACAAATTTGGTATCTAGAATATTTCCCTTAGCGGATAGACGTTTAATTACGTACTGCTTATCCATCGCAAGTACAAAAAAAGTATTGGTAAAGTTGGCGGTATTTCGGATAAGTTTAAGGGTCTGCAGAATTTCTTTTTGGTTCAGACGGTCAAGATCATCGATAAAAACAATAATTTTTTTTCCTGTTTCCTCAAGCATTTTGTTGATGTTTTCGTAGAGTTCACATGCTGAAGACTGCGAGAAATTTGTAATATGGTTCTCCAGAAAACCCTTTAGATTTTTATTCTGGTAGAGATCTGTTAATTTTTCAGAATAGTCTACTATCTGGTTGGATAGCCTTCCATTATAGGGTGTGAGTTCATTGCTCAGCAATGTAAAGAACTCATTAATAATTTCATTCTCGTTATGATTAAGATAGGGAAGAAAGTGAATTGAAATTATTTCCTTTTTATTAAATTGTTCCGAAGCCTCGATATTATTTTTAACAAGCTGGATAACACTGGATTTCCCGTTACCCCAAGGTCCTATTAATCCAATAGAAATTGATTTAGGATGTTTGTCATTTATTAGTATTTCAGTGAGTCGTCCAACAGTAGAATCATAGTTTAGAAGATCCTGTTCTTTAGTTAAGATGGGATCGTCACTTATGAGAAAGTTATTAATAGACGCCGGATTATTAAGTCTTTTTAGTATCGTGCCAACTATATTGAAGCTAAAATAAAAAAATAGCAGTAAAAGTAGCATGTCAAGATATTTTATAGAAATATAACGAGTAGAGACCGCTAAATGCAGGTTCCAGTTCAATCCGTTGAAATTGAACCTGTAATAAATTATTAATAGCGAGAATAATGATATAAAAAGATATTCGGCTCGAGCGGGAAGATATTTATCTATAATTAATTTTTTAGCCAGGAGACTTGTTGAACCTAGAAATGCCAAGGCAATAATCAATTGCAGAAAACCAGTATTATAAAATGGATCGGACATTAGAAATGTCTCGATAAATAAGTTTATGGCTTTTTGGAAATAAAGGAAGATAAAAATTATAACAGCAGGCACTGCAATGTTGTTTTGAAAAAAATCACGTAGAAATCTTCCCATAGTCGGTATATTTAATTGCAGTATGAAACTTTATGTAAATATACAATTACTTCTTAACTAAAAAATTCTTACTTAAAATTCTTCAACTAATACACCTTCACTACGTATCAACAATTCAGAAGCAAAATCAAAGTGCCACTCTCAATGTTAGCGATTGTTGTTAGCGGTAAGTTTAGAATTCATTATTGTTTTGCTTAAATTTGTATAAAAACATCTAAGGTGAGGGAAATCAACTGGAACAACTTTAAGGCAAAATTTAACGGTAAGGAATCATTAACATTTGAGAGTCTAGCATATCATCTATTTTGTTATGAACATAATTTAGGTCTTGGAATCTTTAGATTTAAAAATCAAACCGGTATTGAGACCGAACCAATCAATTACAATAATCAGATAGTTGGTTTTCAGGCCAAATATTATGATACAAAAATTTCCGATAATAAATCAGACATAATTGATTCTATAAAAAAAGCTAAGCGTAAAAATCCGAAACTGAATATTATTTATTTCTATGTCAATAAAGAATTTTCGGAAAGTTCAAGTAAATCAGACAAAGATCCACAATATAAAATCGATATTGAAACTGAGTCAGCAGCACTAAACCTTCAAATCGAATGGCGCGTACCAAGCCATTTTGAAATTCAACTAGCAGCGACAGATAATCAGCTTTTGTTTGAACATTTTTTTAGCTTGGGCAAAGGAGCAGTTGATTTCGTTAATGCAATTGCCGACCATACTGTAAATATCCTGTTTCCAATACAGGATAGCATTAGCTTTGGGGCGTCCAAAATTCAAATAGACCGCAGTCAAATTTTAGAAAAAATTCAGTCCCCGGGAAATTCGAAGATAATCATCATCAGTGGTGAAGGAGGTTGTGGTAAAACAGGTATTATAAAAGAGCTGCATAGCACTTTAGGTGATAAAATTCCATTATACACCTTCAAAGCTACAGAATTTAAGGTAGAGGATATAAATACTTTTTTTAATAGGTATGGGAATTACAATCTACGGGATTTTGTCGACTTTCATAGAGATGAATATGATAAAATTGTGGTAATTGATTCAGCCGAAAACCTTTCTGAGATTGAAAATCAAGAACCTTTTAAGGAGTTTGTTTCAGCATTATTGGCAAATTCATGGAAACTCATCTTCACAACTCGCCTGACTTACCTTGATGATTTAAAATTCCAGTTTATTGAAATTTATCGCCTTCCATTTGAACATTTGCCAATTAATAAATTAACCGTTACGGAACTGAGCGAATTGGCAATCCAACACGATTTTGAATTACCAAAAGACAAATCCTTTACTGTGTTGCTGACCAATTTATTTTATCTCGATGAGTACCTTGACGATTATGGTAATCGCAGTGAGTCCCTTAATTCAGGAGAGTTTAAAAAAGTGCTTTGGTTGAGGAAAATTCAAAAATCTTCTTACAAGGCAAATAATATACACATTCAACGAGAAAAATGCTTTTTGGAAATCGCCAGATTAAGATCTGTTTCAGGAAGTTTTTTTGTAATTGCAAGTAATAATTGCGCTTCAGATATTCTTAATATACTACTTAAGGATGAAATTATCGGTTACGATAGTGCGAGTGGCGGATATTTTATTACTCACGATATTTATGAAGAGTGGGCATTGGATATCATCATTGATAGAAGCTTTATTAATTCTGCTAGTTATGTCGATTTTTTTTCTGGAATAGGAACTTCATTACCTATCAGGAGAGCATTTCGAAAATGGTTATCAGGAAAACTCGAAAACAATGTTAATGAAATTAAATTACTTATTTACCATGTATTCTTTGTGAAATCTGATACTAAGTTTTGGGATGATGAAGTGATAGTTTCAATAATGCTGTCTGATTATGCATCAGAGTTCTTTAGTGAGTTTGAAACTTTTATTCTTGATAATGACAAATTCATTTTAAAGAAAATATGTTTTTTATTGCGGATTGCCTGTAAGGAAGTGGATGACATGATTTACAAATTGCTTGAAGAAAAGGACAACATCAACTTAGGGTATCTTTTTACCAAACCCAAAGGAACGGGCTGGAGCAAAGTAATCGATTTGGCATACCATAAGATTTCATGTTTTTCACATGAGGACTTGCAGTTTGTTATCCCGGTTCTCGAAGACTGGATCACAAATAACAAGCGAGGAGAAACGACACGAAATGTTGCATTATTTGCATTGCATTTTTATAAAGAGCTCCAATTTAACGACGAGTTACGATACAGTTCAGAGTTGGAGAAAAACTTGATAAAATTAGTTTTAAATGGCGCATTAGAAATAAAAGAGGAGCTTAAAGAAATTTTAGATGAAGTAGTATTAAATAAATGGACGAAACATAGGGATCCGCATAATGAATTATGTACGAGATTGCTTAAATCCAAACCTGAATGTATCTCTGCAATATTGGCTTTACCGGAGCAGGTAATACAAATAGCAGATTTATTTTGGTTCAAAGGGAGCTCAAATCTGGAAAATCCATATAGCTCAGATTACGGAATGGAAAAGCATTATGGACTAAGCAGTTCCGTAAAACATGGTTATTTCCCTGCCAGTGCCTTACAGACACCACTTTATATACTGCTACAGTTTTCAATGCAAAAAACGGTAGACTTTGTACTCAACTTTATAAATAAATGCGTTAGGCTGTATGCTACATCTGAAAACAACCTGGATTCTGTTATTCAGATCGAGTTACATATTACTGGTGAAATAGTGCAAAAACAATATGCCAGTCATACTTTATATCAAATGTATAGGGGAATGGGATCGCCTGTTACGCCTTACTTATTGCAATCAATGCATATGGCATTAGAAAAGCGTTTGCTCTTGATGGCAGAAAACGCAGACACCAAAGTGACGGAAAGCTGGTTAATTTATTTACTCAAAAAATCGGAATCTATATCAATTACTGCTGTTGTGGCAAGTGTTGTTCTTTCTCAACCAGATAAATTTTTTGAAGTAGCAAGGATCCTATTTAGAACTATAAAATTATATCACTTTGATAACTTTAGGATGTCCAATGAACACCAAAGTAAAAGTTTATATTCTCTGAGTTATGGAATGGATTACAAGACAAAGGTATTTGGAGATGAGCGGATCAAAACTTGTGAAGATAAACACCGTCAAACCTCCTTGGAGAGTTTGGTGGTCAACTATCAATTCTTTAGGAACCATGATATTACTGATCAAGAAGCAGATTGTAGACAAGCAGAAATATATAAAATAATTGACGCAGCATGTTCTAAATTGCCAGAAAAAAGTAAAGAAACCCAAGAAGATTTGACTACAAGACTGGTTTTGGCTCGTATAGACAGAAGGAACATGAAGCCCATTGTTACCCAAGAAGATGATAAATTAATGATAGATTTCAATCCAAACTTGGGAGTTGAGCTTGAAGAATTTCGGCAGGAAGCGGTAAAGAAAGATTTCAATATGATGCGTTTTAGTCCCCTTAAATTGTGGGCTCAACATAAGCTTAATCCTGAACATAAATATGGAGATTATCCACAATATGAAAATAATCCCCAGTTGGTGTACAATGAAACAATAGAGCTTATTGATATGCTTAACAATCCAAATGAGAATAGTTTCCCCACGTTTAATGGAGATATACCAGCATATACCTGCTCAGCATTGATAAGGTTTCACTTTTCGGAATTGAGTGATGAGCAAAAAATATTTTGCAAAACAATTGTCATGGAGTTCGCTGTATTGCCGCTTCAGGAAGGTTACCAATATCAGATAGCTGATGGAGTTGAAGTATCAATTAATACTTTACCGCATTTAATAGAAGGTTTCCCGGATGATGTTCCAATGATAAAATTTATTTTTCTGTTTATTCTTTTTGATACTTTTCCAATTGGGGAATACAAGAGAGTGTGTGATTATGCGATTGAGGCGATGTATGCTAAGCTATGGTCATCTTCGGAAACATTGTCCAATACGATCTTAAGCGGATATTTGCAATTTGCGCCTTTATTTGAAAAGGCCAAAGAGGAATATTGGAAAAAAAATATACGTTTTCATCATGGCGATTCTGGGTCAGTGGTTCTAGAGCAGTTTACTAAAAAGTATAAAAAAGAAATTGAAAAATTCATTTTAAATGATTCAGATTTTAACTGTATAAATAGTGAAGCAAGTTCAATATCGGTTCTAGAAACTGCATTTAAAATTATACCGGTTGAAACAAAAAACGTGCAACACTTATCCTTTATTAAATCGATTCTTCCCAAACTTTTTGAGAAATTTCTGCCTGAGGATAGAGATAATGAATTAGACTACCGACAAAGAAGAAGGTTTTTCAAGAGATTCTCTTATTTTATATTGCACCGAGAAATAACTGAAGTAGAGTTTTTTTTAGAACCCTTGCTCGACAATTTTTATCACTATCGTGAACTTAATTCTTTGCTGGTAGAAATGATTTTCGCTGAGGATGCATTAAATACATATGAGATATTTTGGTCAGTGTGGAATAAAATTTATCCTTCTTTTTCAAAATTGTTAGCAAGTGACAAACGCTATCATTATGAAAATGAGCTAATACATACTTATCTGCTAGCTTGGCCCTATTGGCAAGATTCTGCAAAGCAGTGGCGCAGTCTTAAAAATCGTGAAAAGCAATTTTATGTAAAAATTATAGCTGAAAACGGGAATCATCCAGCTGTTTTGTATTCAATTGCAAAGCTATTGAATGAAATAGGAAGTGAGTTTTTAGATGATGGGATAATCTGGATTAGTGATTTGCTGACAGTTCGCACCTATTCGGATGTAGAAATTAATACAATCTACTATTTAGAAATAATTATCCGAAAGTATATTTACCTAAATAGAATTAAAATAAAACAAAATCTAAAAATTAAAGATAAAGTATTACAGATTTTAAATTTCCTTATTGAAAGAGGATCCGTTAGCGCATATCTTTTACGGGAAGACATAATATAGTTTTTTATAGAGATAAAAGAACTAACAAACAGAATAAAGAAACGATTAACCATCAGATTTACTTTTTGCCGCAATTTGATAAAGGTTAATCCTATTTAGAAAAAAGAATGATTTAAATATTGACAATACTAAAAGCTATGGGGAGTTACTGTGCATTAACATTAAGTGGTTATGAAATTGATCAATCTAAAAGTTATATTAATACGTTTTGGTCGTGCTTCTTTAATGAGGATGATAAACGTAGTCGTTCTGTTCACTATGATCACTATTATACAATGCCTATTACTGATAATGATGAAGTACCTACCTTTGAATATGCGGCCTCTGCCGAGACGATGAAGCTACGTCTTGAAATCATGGGCTATACTTTAGAAAAAGTTAAAACTAAATACGCAGAGGGGCTTGAAAATGCTTTAAAAACCAGGCAGCAATACAATACAGAACTATTTGACTCTGTCGTAGATAATGATGAAATGCACCTCAATACTTTAAAGAATGGTGGGTTTGACCACTGGTTAACCTTAATTAAGCATATTTTTGACAATAATATTACCAGTTATAGTGATAACCTTGAAAAGTATCAGGATATCTACCGTTTTATACTTGATTATAATGATATTGACGAAGACCTGTATTTAGGTTATCCCAATATAGGCATAGGATACTTCCTTCGGGGAGCATTAGAAGCTGTGGAGCCTTGTTCAGAATTGATTTTAGACATAACATCTGTGGTAATATCAGGATATTATGAAGAAGATCAGCCTGTTTGCTCCATCACTGCACAGATGCACCTTGATTCTACTTTACCATTTCAAAAAATTATCATCCTTACTGAAGGGTCTTCTGATAGCAAGATACTATGTAGGGGATTAAAATTGCTTTATCCGAAAGTACAGAGCTACTTTTCATTTCTGGATTTTGACAGCTACAAAGCAGAGGGCGGATCAGCAATGCTTGAAAAGACAGTTAAATCTTTTGCGGCGGCTGGAATCAGCAACAAAATTATAGCATTATTTGATAATGATGCTGCCGGAGTAGCAGCTACTGAGAGATTAAAGAAAAGGAAGTTTCCCAGTAATTTTAGAATAATGAACTTACCGCCAATTGCTCTTGCAGATAACTACCCAACTATTGGACCGCAAGGGAAAATGAATGAAAATGTCAATGGACGAGCATGCAGCATCGAAATGTACTTAGGCTTAGATATTTTAACTGACACAAATAACCATCTGATACCTGTTAAATGGAAAAATATTGAACCGCAAATAAACACTTGCCAAGGTGAGATTTCTCGGAAAATTGAAATGCAGAAAAAGTATTTCAAAAAAGTTCAAACTACTATCAAAAAAGGCTCGCTTCAATTCGAGCATGATTGGACTGGTCTAATGTTGGTGCTTGAGAGAATTTTTATTGTTGCTTCTAGTATAGATCATGCACCAACACACCTGAATTATCGCTGATCATTCAATTAATTTTTAATACGATCTTAAGATACCGACAGGATGAATTTTTCTCAATGCTGTTGAGAGTTTTGGATAATCCTTAGATGCTGGTGAAATTGTCTCATTCGCCACAAATTATGTTATAATTTATAAGACTATTTATTTTTTGAGAATCAAATAAGCCAGAACAGGATCATTTAAAAGCCTTTCCATTTCAGAATGAACAACATCCTGAATATCCTGTTTTATCTGCAGATAATTTCGCTGAATCATAGTATTCTCCAACTTACGGACAGCAGGAATTTCCTTGTAATTTTCTTCTTCTATCTTAATAGCCTGATGGTCGTTTACAATCTCCAAGTGAAATGTTTTGAGTTCAATTCTGCAGTCCGGATTGTCTGCTACCATGCCCACAAATTCGCCCGAACTCAAAGCTGAAATTTTCGAAGGGGGTATGGCAGATTCCAGTTGTTTGGATCTGCTGATGGAGGTATCCCCGCTATTGATTGAGATACTTTCCCTATCCTGCATTATTTTGCCAAAACGTTCCGATAATTGTTTGGAAGTATCTCCGGTAACCTGACCGCTGATGATGTTTCCCGTTATGTTCATGATGACATCAGCCTGTTCACGTCCGTAGTCTTTTCTAAGCTGGCTGAAATCCTGTATGCCTAAACAGGTGGCTACTTTATTGCTTCTGGCAGTGGCAATGAGGCTGTCCATATTGTTGAGATAAATAGTGGGAAATTCATCAAAAATCAAACTGGATTTCATCTTTCCTTTTTTGTTTACAAGCTTTACCAGCCTGTTGACATAAAGGGATAAAACGGCACCATAAATCTGGATTTTCTGGGGGTTGTTTCCCATACATATTATTTTAGGTTCCAAAGGATTATTGATATCCAGAGTAAAGTCATTTCCTGATAAAACATAATACAGTGAAGGGGAGGAAAGCCTTGCCATAGCAATTTTAGCCGTTGCTATCTGCCCCTCCAATTGATCCATAGCATCGTTTAAATAAGCAGGCTGAAGATCGATTTCAAAGAAGCTGATGAGAAAGGAAATTTCAAATTGAATCATTACCATCAAAATTATGGCTACGATTTGGAAGCCAGTCTTTCAAAACATTCAATTAAAGAATTGGAGACTCCAAAGTACAAGGAAGACCTTATGAACTCACTCAAAAAAGGAAACATTCAATCCGTTACGTTTGTCATCGCTGGGGAAGAAAGAAAACAGTTTGTAGAAGCAAATCCGCATTTCAAAACAGTGAACGTTTATGATGGTTCAATGCAGAGGATCAATGAGCGTGAGAGTAAAGAACAGAAAAAGAGCCAATCGGAAACAAAATCAGAAGATAAGGGTGTCAAGCAAAATCGAGATGTAGCTTCTGAATCTCCTGAGTCTGGACCGAAGAAAAACACAAAAAAAAAGAAGCAAGGTAACTCAATTTAAGTGTAATGGAAAATCTAAAACCCTTATCAGATTTCTTTTCAGCCATTGAGAATGATTTTCGGATCAGTACAACGCATATTGCAATATATGTGGCCTTGTTGTATTGCCGGGTAGATAAGGGCTTTACCAATCCGATACAAATATTCAGAAGAGAATTGTCTCCAATTGCCAAAATATCTTCACTTTATACCTATCATAAATGTATTCAGGAATTAAGTGATTACGGCTATATTAAGTATGAACCTTCATTCAAGAAAACTCAAGGGAGTAAGGTTTATTTCATAGATTAAAATCAAAGTCAAATAACAACTAATATTTTGAATTATGAGACATTTTACATTTGATCAGTTACCGGAGGCAGTATCTCAATTATATGAAAAACTAGATAACATAGAAAAATTTCTGGAGCACTTGTCTAATGAATCTATTTATAAAGAAGAACTTATGACTATTTCAGCAGCTTCTAAAATGCTAAATCTTTCCGTTTCTACAATTTACAGTAAGGTCTGCCGAAGAGAAATACCGGTTAACAAACAGGGTAAACAATTGTACTTTTATAAATCGGAACTTCAGGAATGGATAAGATCAGGCAGGGTAAAGACAAGTCTTGAAATCGCAAAAGAAGTAAAATTAAATCTTCATTCAAGATTAAAACTCTAATTTTTTTGTTTGTGCGATTTAATAATTTGAGCTATCAGTGTTATCTTTTAGTAAAATCAAAATCAATTAATTTCTATCTTTGATTAGAAAATTAATGATCTATAATTTAAAATATTTACTATGGATAAAGCTATAAAACTAAAAGTTCGCAAGGAATTAGATGCTAAACAGCAGTTGAATATAATTAAATTAAAAGGAAGTCTGATCTCTAAGGGCTACACTGAAATTATTCATATTCTAGATCAGGATGATGAGTTTCATATCAATTCTTTTGAAACTTCATCAGAAACCAATAATGAAGTTCAGGAATATATTAGAGCTTTCATTGACAAAGAAAATCTAGCCGATGCGATTACACTTTTCAGATAAAAGAGTGTTTTAAATTAAATTCTTAATAAAGACTTATTCTCTCAGAAGCTTCTCTTTTTCTTTCATCCACTATTTTGGTATATACTTGGGTAGTCTGGATGTTTTTATGTCCGAGCATTTTAGACAGGGTATAGATATCAGTGCCAGAATATAACTGCAGAGTGGCATAAGTATGTCTAAAGCAATGAAAGGTAATGTGCTTTGAAATACCGGCTTCTTTGATCCAAATTGGAATAGTACGGTCAAAATCCCACTTTTTCAAATCTCTAAATACAAGTTGAGTTCCTTGCCCAGGTTCTCCAAGAAGTTCATATGCCTGTTGGGGTATTGGCAGTGTTTCCTGACCATTTGTCTTTTTTTGTTTAAATCTTATGTAAAAACCATTTCCCTCGATAAACTGGATTTCTGACCATTGCAGTTTTGAGATATCGGAGTATCTGAGTCCAGTCAAGATTGAAAACAAGCTTACTGATTTTACAATTGGATTCTGGCATTCGGTATTAAAAAGCTTTCTGGCTTCTTCTATAGTCAGAAAGTTTTTTTGTGACTCTTTCTCAGAGATACCTGGGATGGCTGCATTTATATCAGATCTTAATTTACCTTCTTTATAAGCTTTTTTAAGTGTTGCTTTAACTTTATTGAAGTAACTAAGAGCAGAATTATTAGATAATTTTTTTCCATGATTTCTTTTACTTTGAGCTCTTAGCAGATATAAGCGAAATTCTTCTATTAACTGGATTGTAATTTCAGAAAAAGCAATATCATTGTCATTGAGAAAATCGGTAAAATAGCCAATTGAAATAATCCATATCTGATAATTTACACCTTCTCTTTTTTGTGCTTCATTTTTAAAATAATCAAGAAAAGATTCGGCGGCTATCTCTTGAAGCAATAGCTGTTCTTTTTCAAATTCACTATAAATATTATCTTTATTAAGTTCTGTTTGTCTTCTAATTTTTATCAGTTCGGCAATTCTTAGTGATTCCTCATTCGACATTTTTTCAACTAGACTTTTTGGCTTATCATATAAGTAAAGTTTTAAAAACTCGCGTCTGGTAAGCTGATTAGTCAGAGCATGTTTAATGGGAGGATAGAAATCCAGATATAAACATTGTCTGCCTTTTGATACAGCCTTTTTTCTAAGTGTTATATTAATTTTTTGTGCCACGATAACTACTTTTTAAATATTGTTTCAATATCAGCCTTAGCTACATAAGTAAACTTGCCCTTAGTAAACTTGTGAATGTTGTTTCGTTTGATAATATTATAAAGGGCTCCATTTGAAATATTAAATTTCTGCTGAATCTCTGTTATGGTATAACAATCTGATATCTCAGCATTTTTTTTCTTTTCTTTAGGACGTATTACAATTTCATAGTTCGGCTCAATTAACTGAAATAATGCATCAATTTCTGATCTTTTTATTACAGTCATTCTCTGGGAGAAATTATAAGCAATAATTTTGTTCTCATTTATTAAACGATATATAGTCATTGTTGAAAAACCAAGTAACAAGGAAACTTCTTTAACAGTTAAAAATTCTTTGTCTTTAAGTTCAAGAATTGGTTTGCTTTTAATGGTTATCGTTTCAAGATTGCTATTGACTATCTTCTGCTGTCTTGTTCTTTTTTTATATGCTTTACTGCTACACGATAAAGAGCAAAACTTTGTCTTTGTTGTTTTTGCGATAAATTCCTTTTCGCAAAATTGGCAGATCCTGGTAACTTGTATGTTTGAACTCATCTTATTTATAATTTGCCCCGAATATTTTTTAAATAAGTACGCTTAAGTATATTTAAGTATAACTAAGCCCCATAATTTGTCCGAATTCCAGATAGATTGTAACGAATTGATTTTGAGGTACAATTGAGGTACAAAATTATGCAAAAAATAGTATTTCTTCCAAACAGAAAACGACATAAAAAAATGCTATAATGTTTATTTATAGCATTTTAACGTTTTGTTTGATAGTGTGTTTTGTGTTGTTTTACCGCCTTATTTTCCGATGCAGAAATTAGCAAAAATGTTCCCTAGCAATTCATCATTAGAAACCTGGCCTGTAATAAGGCCAAATTGATATAGAGCTTCTTTTATATCAAGAGCAATTAAGTCACTTGAAAGATTCGTTTCAAGACCAAATTTCACTTTTTGTATTTCATCTAATGCTTTTAATAATGAATCGTAATGTCTTGTATTTGTGATTATAGTCTCATTATTTCTTAAAGCGCCTGTGTTTACAAAAGAAAGTAATTCATTTTTTAAATCATCAACACCAATTTTTTGTTTTGCAGAAATTAAAAGCAGCTTTGCATTTAGATTCTCAAGTTGATTTGTAATGTTTAAGACTTCTTTGTCAGACAAAACATCCTTTTTGTTAACAACAATTAATAAAGGTTTTAATGGATATTTATTTTTGATTTGTTCAATCTCTGAAACAAATTCAGAACTTGAAAGCTGAAACTTTAAACCATTAAACAAATAAACAACAACCTGAGCCTGGTCGATCTTTTCGAAAGTCTTTTTTATTCCAATGCTTTCGACAACATCTTTTGTTTCACGAATTCCTGCTGTATCAATAAATCTAAACCCAATTCCGCCAATAACCAATTCATCTTCAATAGTATCGCGTGTTGTTCCGGCTATGTCAGAAACAATTGCCCGCTCTTCGTTTAATAAGGCATTTAATAAAGTCGATTTACCAACGTTTGGTTCGCCAACGATAGCAACCGGAATTCCGTTTTTAATAACGTTTCCGACTGCAAATGAATCGATTAGGCGTTTTAGGACAAATTCAATTCGGTTTAATAACTCATAAAATTGTGTTCGGTCTGCAAATTCAACATCTTCTTCTGCAAAATCCAATTCTAGTTCAATTAAAGAAGCAAAGTTCAAAAGTTCTTCTCTTAACCTGGCAATTTCATTACTAAAACCGCCTCGCATTTGCTGCATGGCAATTTGGTGTGAAGCTTCATTGTCAGAAGAAATCAAATCGGCAACAGCTTCTGCTTGTGATAAATCCAGTTTGCCGTTTAAGAAAGCTCTCAGGGTAAATTCTCCAGCATCAGCCATTCGGCAGCCTTTTCTCAATAATAACTGAATAATTTGTTGTTGGATATAAGTTGAACCATGACATGAAATCTCGATTGTATCTTCGCCGGTATAAGAGTTAGGCCCTTTAAAAACAGATATTAAAACTTCGTCCAGTGTTTTTTCGTTATCCACAATATGGCCCAAATGTAAAGTATGGGTCTTTTGCTTTGTTAAGTCCTTATTTTTTATAGATTTAAAAACAGAGTTTCCAATGGAGATTGCTTCTGCACCTGAAATACGAATTATAGCAATAGCTCCTGCTCCGGACGCAGTTGCCAATGCCACTATAGAATCTTGATTTATCATGTTACAAAGGTAAGAAAAAAGCAGAAATTTTACCAGCTATGAAAAATGACAATTGATGATATTAAAGAGTCTAAAATAGTACTATTAAGAAATTATTAACTGTTAAAATCCTGATAATTATCAGTTTGTTTTGCCTTTATAATGATTAAATTTGAGTAGGAACCAATTAATCAGTTATAAAATGAAAAAGATATTATTCCCAACCGATTTTTCTGAAGCAGCTACAAATGCATTTGTCCATGCTTTAGAATTTGCTAAAGTTGTCAACGCCGAACTTATTTTACTGCATACTTTTGAAATTCCGGTATATGACAGTCAGTTTTTTCCGGAGAATTATGCAGCAATTTACAGTTCAATAGAATTGGCTAAATTTGACCTTTTTAAAGATGAAATCCCCAAATTAAGGGCTATTGCCGCTGAACGAAATTTAAATGAAATAGTAATAAAACATCGGTTAATGGATGGTGATTTGCTCTATAATTTAAAAAATGCTGTAAAAGAGGATCAAATTGATTTTGTAATTATGGGGACAAATGGAGTCTCAGACTGGACAACTTTCTTTTTGGGATCCAATACCAGTTCTGTGATTTCAGGTGTTGAAGTTCCGGTATTATGTGTTCCGATAGATGCTAAATTTAAAAAGATAAAAGTAATTGGTTTTACTACCAGGTATCGGGAAAAAGATAAAAAAGAGTTGAGAAAAGTATTAAAAATAGCGAAGAAAACGGATGCAAAAGTTCGAAGTTTATATGTTAAAACTTCTGCTTCGGATGTATCCCAGCAAACCATCAAAGAATGGGAAGTCGAGTTTGCTGATGAAAATGTAGAATTTTTAGTGTTGCCAAGTGATGATGTCAAAGAAACCATACTTGATTTTATACTTTTTAAGGATATTGATGTTCTCACGACTATTACACACAAAAGATCCTTTTTTGAAGGGTTTTTTAGTTCTGGTTTTGCTAAAAAAATAACGAAAGAGGTTTCTATTCCTGTTTTAGTGATGCATGATAATTAATTGATTATTGAAAACTAATTTCGAGATTTTTTATAGCAGTACATTTAAATATATAACTATTTTAATTTTCAGGAGAGCAATTATCCTCTATTCGGAACAGAAAAGAGCAAAAATAACATCAGATTATAATTGTCTTTTAATTTTTCCTTAAGAATTTTAAAAGCCTTACTAATTTGTGCCTCAACAGTTTTAATAGAAATATCTAAATGTTCTGCTATTTCAATATTAGTAAGCCCTTCCTTTTTACTGAGGATAAAAACCTCCTGGCACTTAGGAGGTAAATTTTGTATTTCTTTATTAATAATGGCAAGCATCCGTTCTATTGAGCCCTCATCTGTCGTTTCGACTACCTGATGCATTGACTCTGCGTATTTTTGCTGCAGCAGCATCATAGCCTTATTTTGCTGATAACTGTTTATAAATTCATTATAGATGGATTTATACAAAAAACTCTGTATGGAAAATTCAGGATTAAGTTTATTTCTGGTTTTCCATGTTTTCAAAAACACATTCTGAACAATATCCTGAGCCATTGAATGATCATTGATTAAGGTAAGCGCATAGGCATTTAATTTTCTATGAAACTTATTCAATAGAAACTTATAAGCTTTTTCTTCCCCATTTATGAGGCTTTTTACTAAGACAGCATTATCATCAAAACTCATAAAAAGTATTTATTTGGCAAAATAAAGAAAATATATATATGAATATGAAAAAAATATTAACAAAAAGTTAGGGTATTGTAATTCTGTCTTGTATTATATAAAAAAGCACAAGGAAATGGATTTCAAAAAAATTGAAATTATAATTGTAAAGTATTTTTCTCAGTCGGCAAATATGAACGACCTGGATATATTAAACAAGTGGATTGAGGATCCGGAAAATCAATTGATTTTTCAGGAATATGTTAAAACACATTTTGCTATAACTTTAGCTATGAATGATCCGGATATCAAAACTGTCAGAAAATCGCTTTTAAAGGAAATCAGAAAAGAAAAGATACATAAGTACAGACTTACTGCCCTAATGAAATATGCTGCCATTGCCATTCTGTTTATAGGAATCGGTTTTTTATTGCAGAAGAATATCTTTGATGATACTAGTGACAAGCAGGTGATCTTACCCGGAAAAGATGAAATTACCCTAAAACTGGGAAATGGCAACATTAAAATTATAGCTGCAGACGGGACTTCAAAGGTATATGATGAGAATGGAAAAGTGGTGGGGCAACAAAACGGTAAAGATTTGGTTTATACGGCCAATGGAGAATCTGGAAAATTAGTCTACAATACCTTAAATATTCCCAATGGAAAAAGATTTAATATTACACTTTCAGACGGGACACTTGTGCATTTGAATGCAGGAAGTTCAATTACCTTTCCTGTGCAGTTTCTAAAAAACAGAACCCGTAAAGTTTTTCTATCTGGCGAAGCTTATTTTGAGGTGGCACATGATAAAAAAAAAGCTTTTGTAGTAAATGCGAACAAGCTTGATGTGCAGGTATATGGTACAAAATTTAATGTAACCAACTATCCGGAAGATAAAGCTACAGATGTAGTATTAGTTGAAGGCTCAGTAAGTCTGATACAGTCCGGATTATCTGTAAAGAATAATAATGAAGTCTTCCTAACGCCCGGCTACAAGGGTACTTTTGATAAAGAAGACAAGAAAATCTCAAATGAGAAGGTAAATACCAATTTATATACTTCCTGGATGTCCGGTAATCTTGTATTTAGACAGGAACCTTTTGAAAACATTATTCAAAAACTAGAAAGACATTATAATGTCGTTATTATCAATAATAATGTAAAATTAGCTAAAGAAACATTTAATGCTACTATTGAAACTGATCATGAAAGCATTGATCAGGTTTTCACATACTTTAAAAAGGTATATCAAATTGAATACAGTATCGTAGAAAATAAAATAATAATCCACTAAAAAAAAGCAATGCCAATGAATTGAAATTCAAACCAGACTAGTACTAACTATCACTTCTTACCATATCCTAAAAAATAGGGACAAAAAAATCGGAAAATGCTCGAACATTTCCCGATTAGGTAAAGTGATCAAACCAAAAGATTAATCACTAATAAACATTCCAAAATTATGAAAAAACCACCAAAGTTCACTGGATTATTTCCGTGGAACTTAAAATTTGATTTAAAAATGAAGTTATCACTGTTATTTTTTGTCACCGTAAGTTTTGTCATGCAGGCAGGCATATCCTATTCTCAAAAAACAAAGATTTCTTTGGATAAAGAAAACGTTGCGGTAAAGGAAATTATCGATGAAATTGAGACAACGACTGAATTTAAGTTCCTGTTCAATACCAAAGCTGTGGATTTAAACCGTAAAGTATCTTTAAAAGTTAAAAAAGTTTCGATAAATGTTATCCTGGAATTACTTTTTAAGGATGTTGATACTAAATATGAAATTGATGACCGTAAAATCTTGTTAACCAAAAACAAGGAAAATAAAGTGATCATGATAGATTCACCAAATCTAATTGATTTGCCGCCAAAACAAATTACGGGTATTATTACAGACTCAAAGGGACAGCCTTTGCCAAGTGCTAATATCGTAGAAAAAGGTACTACTAATGGGGTAACTACAGATTTTGATGGAAAATTTTCCATTACAATTTCAAATGAAAATGCCATACTCGTAATATCTTATATAGGTTTTGATACTCAGGAGATAAAAATAAACGGGCAAAGCACTATCAATGTAATGTTAAAAGAAAGCGCTGCAGATTTAAATGAAGTTGTTATTATTGGATATGGTAAACAAAAAGCCGGAGATGTAACAAGTGCAGTAGCCAGTATAAAGGCTGAAAAATTTACACAAGGACAAAATAGAGATGCCGGGCAGCTAATTACAGGAAAAGTTGCAGGTCTGAGTGTAACTAATGCTACGGGAGACCCCAATGCTACGACTTCAATTAAATTGAGAGGGAATAATACACTTTCGGGAGCTTATACAAACCCCTTAGTTTTAATTGATGGCATACCTGGATGGCTCGATACGGTAGCTCCTGAGGATATTGAAAGTATAGATGTACTTAAAGATGGATCTGCAGCTGCTATTTATGGAGTACGAGGTACCAACGGAGTTATTTTAATCACCACGAAAAAAGCAAAAGGAGGTGCACAGATAAATAATGTGGAGTATACAGGTTATATTAGTACTGCCCAAATATCAAGAAAACTTGATTTTATTGGCGCTGACCAGTTTAGGGCATTATATCCGGAAGCAGATAACGGCGGAAATGTGGACTGGCTTAAGGAAATTACCACCTCTCCTGTAATTCATGTTCACAATCTTTCATTGCAGGGAGGCAATTCGCAAACAAATTATATTGCAAATATCAACTATAACAGTCAGGAAGGTGTCTTTATAGAATCAAACAATAAAACATTCAGAGGACGTATTGAGGTAAACCACAAAATGTTTAATGATAAGCTGAAACTCCGTTTTTCAGTATTAGGCAGAGAGTCGTATACTGAGGGTAATTTTTCAACCTGGGCATATTATCAGGCACTGAGACGCAACCCTACAGATCCAATTAAAAATATTGATGGTACGTGGTATGAAAACTTAAATAAACTTGGATATGAAAATCCGCTGGCCCTTATTTACGAGGCAGATGGAAATACAAAAACCACAGAGATGCGTTATGTGAGCACACTTACATACAACCCGATAGAAGATCTTACTTTGAATGCCAATTTCTCTTTCAGACGTCAGCCTAGCACTAACGGAAATTCGACTACATTAAACCACATTTCAAATATACGCGATAACTCTGGTGTTAATGCATGGATCGGTGGATATACTGATACCGAAAAACTTATGGAGCTGACCGGTACTTATGAAAAACTTATAGAAAAAAATAAATTTACAATTCTTGGTGGCTACAGCTATATTGAAAATGGCGGGGAATCATGGAATATGTTTAATAAGCAGATTCAGGATGATATGTTCGGAGGATGGCACAATATAGGTTCCGGTTCTGGTTTACAGGAAGGTTTTGCAACTATGGGTTCCGGAAAATGGAAGACCAACCTTATCAGTTTCTTTACCAGAGCAACATACGCTTACGATGATAAATATCTTTTAATGGCAAGTGTAAGACATGAAGGAGCAAGTCAGCTTTGGGGAACAGACAATGCATGGGGAACATTTCCGGCAGTCTCTGTAGGATGGAAGCTTACAAAGGAATCTTTTATGCAAAACCAAAAAATATTTGATGAATTGAAACTACGTGCAGGCTATGGTATAACAGGTTCGCAGCCATCTGCAGCCTTTTTGGGTGTAGCAATGCTGCAATATGGGGATTATGCTTATGTAAACGGACAGTGGATACGAACAATAATACCAGCATCTAATCCAAATTCTGACCTTAAATGGGAAGAGAAAAGGGAAACAAACATAGGTCTTGACTTTAGTTCATTAGGCGGGCGTCTTTCCGGGTCTATAGATCTTTACACTAGAGATGTTGTAGGACTTTTGTATAATTATACCGTGCCGGTTCCACCAAATCTTTACCCTAACATCATGGCAAATGGTGGTAACATGGTAAACCGCGGTATTGAAGTCCTCATTAATGCAGCCCCTGTACAAACTGCTGATTTTAAATGGGATACTTCAATTACCTACTCTACAAACGAGAATACTCTTAAAAGTTTGAATGGAAGCACATTCAAAACTGATAATGACTATTTTGATACAGGATCGGTAGCGTACGAAGGTCAGGTTACAAGCTCCCACAGGGTTCAGGTAGGGGAAGCAATTGGTAATTTTTATGGTTTTAAAGTAGTAGATGTGGATGATAATGGCAAGTGGATCTACGAAAATCGTAATGGAGAAAGAGTTCCGTATGATAATTTTACCCATGCTCCCGAAGACAGACACTATATTGGCAACGGTATACCAAAATGGTATGCGGGATTTAACAATACTTTAAAATACAAAAATTTAGATTTTACTGTAAACATGCGTGGTGCCTTTAACTATCAGATTATTAACGAGGCACGTATGAACTTTGAAGGAACGCAGAATGGATATAGAGATAATCGTTTGTCTTCAGTAAATGACAAAGTGTTTGGAAAAACAACCTTGAATCCTTCTGTTGCAGCTGAATTTAACAGTTATTATATTGAAGATGGTGATTATTGGAAGATAGATAATATTACGATGGGATATACTTTTGAAAAATTTTCTAAAGGTTTTAAATCCATACGAGTATATGGTTCTGTAAACAATGCTTTTATTTTTACTTCATATAAAGGTATTGATCCGGAAGTTAATACATCAGGTTTGGATCCCGGGGTTGACAGACGCGAGAAATTCCCTACTGTGCGCACATTTGCCCTTGGTTTAACAGCTAGATTTTAATATTAAAAATTACTGCAATGAAAACAAAAAATATATTATTCGCTGCTTTTTTAGTTTGTCTATTAAGCGCGACTACCTCTTGTAATGACCTGCTGGATGAAAGTTACGGAAGTGTACCTACTGCGAATTTTCATCCAAAAACAGATTTAGAAATAAGTGCACTTGTCAACGCTGCTTATATCCCATGGCGTAAAACTATGCTTTTATGGAACGGTGTAGTACGTACCCAGGAACTTTCTGCAGATCAGGATGTCATTCCCGCACGCATCGGTATTGGATGGGTTGACGGCTATATTTATAAAAGATGGCATCAGCATACCTGGACCACTAATGATGATGGAATGTATCAGCCATGGAGCCGAACATTTGAAGGTATTAATACTACCAACAGGATTATTACACAAATCGAAGAGGGTGGTATTGTGCTTCCTTCCGATCAGGCAAAAAAATCTTTACTGGCAGAACTTCGTGTATTAAGAGCTTCGTACTATTACATTCTTATTGATCTTTATGGAAACGTTCCTTTGGTTACGAATTTTCGTGACGCAGCACTTCCAAAACAGTCAACAAGAGCTGAAGTATTTGACTTTATCGTTAAAGAAATTACAGACAATATCGATCTGCTTTCACCAGAAGCCAGAGGTTACTATTATGGTCGTATGAATAAATGGGTTGCCCATACTTTACTTGCAAAAATGTATCTTAATGCCGAAGTATGGCGTGGACAGGCAATGTGGCAACAGTGTATTGCCCAATGTGATATCGTTTCAGCATCAGGTTTTTATTCACTTGAGCCAAATCAAAAGAATGTTTTTGTAACAGAAAATCAAAATTCAAATGAAATCATATTTGCCCTGCCGATGGATGAGAAATATGTATCAGATTGGAATGCTTTTGATTTCCACATGCAGACTCTTGCTCAGGAAAGCCAGCAGACCTACAATATGACATTCGCTCCATGGGGAGGTGTGTGTGCCACTCCGCAGTTTATTGAATCTTTCAACCCCGAAGATAAACGTTTACAGCAAAACTATATCCAAGGACCACAATTTGCCCGCAATGGTGATCCCCTGAGCATAAATTATACTATTCCAGTTCCTTCTATTGACGAGTCAGACAAAGATGACGGCTATCGTTGGGGTAAATTTGAAATAAAAATTGGTGCTCAAAATCGTCTTGGCAACGATTTTCCGGTATTTAGATATGCAGACATACTGCTAATGAAAGCTGAAGCACTTATGCGTTCAGGTCAGCCTGGTGCAGGTAATTTAGTTACACAGGTGCGTCTGAGAAATTTTGATAATGCCAGCGTTGCAATTGTAACAGACCAACAGCTTATCCTGGGAAGTAATTATGATTACGGTCGAAGAGACACTTACTCACAAACCCATGAAGGTTCGGATGATTTGATATATGGACGTTTTTTAGATGAACTTGGTTGGGAATTTTGCCAGGAAGGACGCCGTCGTCAGGATTTAATCAGATTTAATGCCTTTACAACAAGAGCATGGTTCTCGCATGATCCTTCAAATTCCAGCAAAAATCTATATCCAATACCGCTTCAGGCTATACAAACTAACAGTAATCTTGTACAAAATCCAGGTTATAGTAATTAAAAATGGCATGCCTGAATGCTAAAATTTTGTAAATAAAAAAACCTGCAAATTCATTTGAATTTGCAGGTTTTTGATTATTAACCGAATAAGGAGCTCGGATTAGTGAAAACTAATTTTGATTTTTTATAGCAGGTTAGATTCATTATATAATCATCTTAATTTATGAATCAATTAAGGAGCAATTTTGTAATGGTAAAACTTATATTTGTGCTTCATTAAATCATAAACATGGATTTTTATCAAAACAAGGTTGTTCATTATACAGAAGAATTAAGCAAAACCAATAAAAAGTATAATAGTATTAGTATTTTAAGGCTCTTAAGTATTTTTAGTTTTTTGTTTCTGATGTTTTATTATATCAAAACCAGCGAAATTTTATACTTAATTAGTTCTGTTGTATTTTTTATTTGTTTTATATTCTTAATGCGTATTCATTCGCGTTTGTCATTTCAAAAACAGTTTTTAATTGCCCTTTTAAAAATAAATGGAAATGAAATCTCTTTTCTGAAAAGAGAAAAGCTTCCTTTTGAAAACGGTATTGAATTTAATGATTTCCATCATCCTTATGCATATGATCTGGATATCTTTGGGGATCATTCCTTATTTCAGAATTTAAACAGAACAGCAACTTTTATAGGAAAAAAAACATTAGCGGACCAATTATTAAAATTAAACTCGTATGAAAGTATTCTTGAAAATCAAGAAGCAGTTGAAGAGCTTAAATCAAAAATAAACTGGAGACAGGAGTTTTTGGCTTTAGCTGTTGTCAGTCATGACAGTAAAGATTCATATGACTCGTTAATGCATTGGAAATCATTTATAAATAATAATTTACCTAAAGTTCTAAATGTACTTTCAATTCTTTTACCTGCGTTGTTTTTTGGCTTTCTGGGGGCTTATTTTATTACCTCAAAAACTATTCTGTTATCGTATCTGACTTATGTTTTTATCGGAAACCTGATCGTTTTAGGAAGCGGAGTTAAACGTATTCGATCTGAAATTGCCAAAGCCGAAAACATTGATAAGATAATAAAGCAATATAGTTTCCTGGTTCAGAAAATTGAAAATGAAACTTTTGAATCTAAGAAACTGAATGATTTAAAACAGCAGTTATTTTTTAAAAACGCAAAAGCCAGTTCTCATTTAAAACAGCTGTCAGAATTGTTTTCCAGAATGGATACAATTAATAATTTTGTTACTGCAACTGTTTTTAACGGAACTTTTTTATTTAATCTTCATGTTTTAAGAGCACTTTTGAACTGGAAAAAAGAATATGCAGATGAACTTGAAAAATGGATTGCTGTTATAGGGGAATTTGAAACCTTAAACAGCTTGGCAAATTTAGCGTATAACAATTCTGATTTTGTATTTCCTGAAATAAACAAGGAACATAAAATTGAATTTACAAATCTAAGCCATCCATTATTAAACCCCGTAAGCAGAGTAGGGAATGATACTCATTTTTATCCGCAGTCTTTTATGATTTTAACGGGTTCTAATATGTCGGGAAAAAGCACATTTTTGAGAAGTTTAGGAATCAATATGGTATTAGCTGGTATAGGGTCAGTTGTCTGTGCTTCAAATGCTAATATTCATCCATTGCCAGTTTTGGTTTCAATGAGACTATCTGATTCTTTAGCGGATAGTGAATCCTACTTTTTTGCTGAAATCAAGCGTTTAAAACAAATTATGGATGCATTGGAAGATAAACCGGCTTTTGTTTTACTGGATGAAATTTTAAGAGGAACCAATTCTGATGACAAACGAAATGGAACAATTGAAGTAGTTAAAAAGGTCATTGCTAAAAATGCAATTGGTGCCATTGCGACACATGATATTGAAGTTTGTTTAACAACTAATGAACATCCTGAAACTTTGACCAACCAATGTTTTGAAGTCGAAATAAAAGACAATGATTTGCATTTTGATTACAAACTCCGCAGCGGAATCTGTAAAAATAAAAGTGCTACTTTTTTAATGCAAAAGATGGGGGTTATTTAATTCTTTGATCAAAAACCCAATTTTTGTAAAAAAAACTTTTTCTGCCTCATAGATAAGAGTCAGAAAAAGTTTTAGAAGAAAAAACGCAATGTGTGTTACAGGTTCGCTTTTATTTTTTCAACAACAGCGTCATATTCTGAATCAGATAAATATGTTTTTTGAGGGTTCATTTCAAAAACACTTCCAAATCCGTAACCATCTTTGTATTTCGGAACAATGTGTATGTGTAAGTGAGATAAAGTATCACTAAACGCTCCATAATTGATTTTATCAGGATTAAAAGCTTTTGCAATAGCTTTTGCAGTTGTAGCAACATCTTCCATAAATAAATTGCGCTGTTCGTCGCTTAACTCATAAAATTCAACTGCATGATCTTTGTAAACTACATTTAAGCGTCCTGTGTAAGATTGCTCTTTAAAAAGGAAAAGCTGAGATACTTTTAAATCTGCAACTTTTATCATTAACCGGTGTAAGGTGTCATTGTTTTGGCAATACAGGCATTCTAAAACTGGACTAGGCATATTTTGATTTAATAAGGTTTGTAATAATTGAAAGTATTTGCGGTAAAAATACTTTTTATTTTAAAAGAAAAAACTTTTTCTGCTTTTCAAAAGTGAAAGAGGCAGAAAAAGTTTTTATTATTTTAGAAAGCGAATTTTTTACTATAATTTGTATTTTAAACTAACCATTACCTGACGAGGAGCAATTGGGTTTACACTGTAATTTTCGTGTACTGTGTAATTCAATTCATTTGTAATATTTGATACTTTACACAAGATTGAAAATTTCTTCCAGTTATAACCAGCAGATAAATCAATTGTTGTATATCCTTCTAATGGAATTTCTCTATACCAGATTCCATCAGGATATTTTGTAAGATCAGTATTGTACTGGTTGTTCCATCCACCAATTCTTTTTCCAATATAATTTCCGATTGCTCCCACAGAAATACCTTTTAAGAATCCCGACTGCAAAGTATAAAAGAAGCTTAAATTAGCAGTATTTTGAGGTGTTCTTGCCACTCTGTCTCCTTCAATGAAGCTTCCATTTTTTCCTGATGTTTCGGTGTAGCGCATATCGTTATAGCTGTATCCTGCAATCACGCTTAAGCCATCAACTGGTCTGGCGGTGATATCTACTTCAATACCTTTACTTTTTGTTTCTCCACTTAACATTTTTATGCTTGTATCTGCATAAGGAGTACCATCAGCCTGTAGAGCTGTTTGAGCTAAATTACTGTTTGTAATTTGATAAACAGTTATATTAGTACTCAATAATCCTTTAAAGAAATCAGTTTTAATACCAGCTTCGTATTGATCAATTATAGAAGGTTTAATCGGTTCTAAATTTACAGTTGTTCCAGTGTTTGGTGTAAATGAATTAGAATAACTTGCAAATAATGAAATATCCTTTGTTGGTTGGAATACTAATCCTGCTTTAGGAGAAAATGCATTATCTAAACGTTTCGGTGCAACTGTTGGTTTTGCATTTTCTGGATTTCCAGCACCTGTAGCTGTTTCTTTGTAGGTAGTAACTTCTGTTTCCTGCCATGACCAGCGAATACCTGCAAGTACTTTGAATTTTTCTGTAATCGATATTAAATCCTGAAAATAGGCTCCAAAACGATTGGCATCAGTTTTTGCAATTTGAGTATTTCTTGCATTAGGAATATCATTTCTTTGTGTCGAAGGATCAAAATCTAAAAGATAAATAGTGTCATAATTAGCTGGAGAGAATACAAATGTATAAGCAGTTGCAAAAGAGTTCTCCCAATCAGCACCGGTGAATATTTGATGCTTTACAGATCCGGTATTAAAATTTCCTTGCAAACTTAATTGATCTCCAACTATTTGTTCCAGATTTTTAGTCTGGGTTAATCCTCTGTTCCAGTAACCTGGGATTGGGTATGTTTTAACATCATCTAAATTGGATAATTGAGCTGTTGATTTTTGAGTTCTGTTATAATTTTGAAAAGATCCGTTGAAATTTAACTTCCAGTTTTTGTTAAAGTCATGATTCAATAATACAGAAGCACTAGATGATTTTGTATTTCCGGTTGACCAAAGTGCACCAAAATAAGTATTACGAGGAATATCTAAAATAGTTTTTCCAATAATTCCGGTTCCAAAATCAGGAGTCCAGTCTGCTGTTAAATAATCTCCCTGAACTGTAATTTGTGTTTTTGGATTGATGAAAAAAAGCAAAGATGGGTTAACATACAGACGTTCATTTTTTACAACATCTCTAAAACTTTCTGAATTTTCGTAAGATCCATTAATTCTAAAAGCAATTGACTTACTAAGTGGGCCGTAAAAATCAATAGACGGTTTGTAATATGCATAACTTCCCATCTGCATTGAGATTTCTCCACCACTTGTAAATGATGGTGTTTTTGTCACAAGGTTTAATATTCCTCCAGGAGCTACATTTCCAAATAATAAAGCAGAACCACCTTTAAGAAACTCAACTTTTTCTAAACCTGAAATATCCGGAATGGAACCTGCATTATAGCGAAACCCATTTTTAAACATATTGTTAGCAGACATGTCATATCCTCTTGAGAAAAATGATTCCTGTGCACCACCACGAGCTGAACTTACATAAACACCATTGGCATTTTTTAGAACTTCACTCAATCTGATAGCTTGTTGCTGTTCGATGACTTCTGAACTAATAACTTGTACGGTTTGAGGATTATCCATTGGTTTTAAACCAGACCGGACAGCGGTTATAGGTTTTGGCTCTTTACTTTTAGTAACAATTACCTCATTAAGGACTTCACCTTTTTTGTTTTTTACAGTATCATTAATTGCTGATGCAGTATCGTTATTTGAATAATCCTGGCTGTAAGTAGCAAAACTTAGAAATGATAAACTGAAAAGTAAAATATATTTCATGATGTTTATTTAGAATAATTTAAAATAATTTTTTTTTGCAAATATAGCGGGTATGTTTATTATTTAAAAGTTTATTTAGATTAATTATTATTAATTTTGCAACTATTTGTTTGTTAATTGTTTATTAATTATTTTTAAATAATTTATTTAAAAAATATAAGAAAAATAAGATGTTTTAAATAAATTTTTAACAAAAAAAAGCCTTTTTCTGAATTGAAAAAGGCTTATTATATATAAAACTTGAATTTATTTTACGGCAATTAAATAGGTTGCCATTTTCCAAATTTCATCATATTTTTTGCCATTATGTTCTCCTGACACTTTTTCGGTATAAGCAAATTCTACCATGTAATTTCCGGACCAGATTGGTGTAAAAGAGATTTCTCCTTTATCGGTTGTCCATAATTCCTTTTCCCAGCCGTTTGGGGCAATTACTTTTACTTTTTGCTTTTTGGCAGGGGTGCCTTCGTATAAAGCAAATATGTCGATTTTAACGTTTTTCTTAGCTATATCTGTATTTTCACTAAATAAGCCAATTACATTATTATTTGCCGTTGTATCATTTCCTGCAGTTTTGTTTCCTACTACAACTGTTGCACTTGAATTGTAATCTAAAACCATAGTTCCGTAAATATCTTTTACTTTGTGATGCATTACAATAGTATAAACTCCGTCTTCATCAGGTGTAAAAAATGCCTGATACTTATTTTCAAGAGCTTTAGAAGTTAACTTAGTTTCTTTTTTTGAAGGAGAAACTAATACTAAAGTAAAGTCTTTTAAATCTGAAAACCATTTGTCGGCTTTGGTAATATCGTTATCTGAGAATTCTCCAAAATATATGGATATTTCCTGAGCTTTGCCTTTTGTACCACTAGCTTTAGTTTCAATCCATAAGGCGTGGGCAAAAAGGGCAGGGCTTACTACAAGCATTAGAACTGCACAAGCCAGTTTTTTTAAGTTATTTGATTTCATAGATTTATGTTTAAGATTAAATATTATAATGTATAAAAACTCCTCAATAAAATGAGAAGTTTTGAACTAAAAAGAATTACTGTCTTATTTAATTAAAATTTATAAGAAACAGAGAAACGAACGTTTGTTCCCGGTTCTGCTTGCCAGTAAAAATAGCCCGGATCATATTTTCCTCCAGAATATAAATATTCGTCTAAAATGTTATTTACAATTACGTTATAAGTCATTTTTCCTTTTTGGTATGTAATTCCACCATCTAAACGGAAATAATCAGGTAAAGCTGTTTCATCGCTGTCAGAAACAAACCATGGAGATCTGTCAATTTGATATTGGTAACCAATTGAAAGGCCTAAACCGTTTAGTGTTCCCTGATCCATTTTATAGTTTAACCAGGTATTCTGAACATGTCTTGAAGTTCCCGCAACCTGAGTTCCTACTAATGACTGGTCTGTATCTTTAGTGACTTTTGCTTCTGTAAAAGCATAATTTATAACCACATCAAGATTCTTAACAATTTCTCCTCTAATATCAGCTTCAAAACCTTTTACTTTTTGTTCTCCACTTTGTCTCATATACTGAATGCCTCCTGTAGAGTGGTCCGGATCCGCAGTCAAAATGTTTTTATTTGTAATTTGATATACTGCAAAGGTAGAATTCCATTTTCCGTTCATCCAGTCTCTTTTGAAACCAAACTCAAGATTTGTCCCGGTTTGTGGATCAAAACTATTTCCTAGCCAGTCAGTTCCATAGTTTTCATTAAATGATTCATCTCTTACAAAATAAGCCGAAGTATTTTTGTCTAAAGAATAGCTTACACCCAATCGAGGCGTAAATTTACTGTCTTTATATGATCCTGAGTATGCATTTGAAGTTTTTAGCGTTGTGTATCTACCCGCAAGCGTTACACGAAGACTGTTATCAAAAAATCCTAACTCATCTTGTAGATAAAAAGCGTTGTACCCATTGCGATATTGTACACCTCTTTCTCTGATATCTTTACTTCTGTCAAAAACAGGTAATTTATTAGCAGGAACATTACCATGAGTTGGGTTATAAATATCAAAAGGAACAATATTACCATTAACATCATAGCCATTCAAAGCAAACGTCTGGCTCCAGTCATGGTAATTTAATTTGTCACTCATATCAAGACCGCCTAAAACTTTGTGAGTAATAGAGCCGGTTTTTTCTTCACCATTTACGAAAAATTGACCTGTTTTGGCTATTCCTAAAACATCCCAGATAGATACTCCACGGTGTAAAATATTATCGTTTCCAGAATCAAATCCAGGGTATTGAGGCCACATTGACATTCCTTCTTGTTTGAAGTTAAAATAAGCAGCTTGTCCTGTAAATTTCCAGTTATCATTTAATTTGTGCTCCAAAATTGCCAAAATACTTTGGTCATTCATATTGGTTGGATCAAAATTTGGCTCAGCATTAGTAAAACTTTTAGGCAAATCTGCGTATCCTTTGTTAGAAAAAAGATAGTTTGAACCTATTGCAAGAACCTGAGAAAATTGATAAGTATATTCTAATGTAAGTGAGGTTTGATCATCAATTAAATATTTTAATACAGGAGCGATAGAAAAACGATTGTTATAATCGAAATCACGGTGACTGCCTTTCATTTGTCCCATAGCATTGATTCTGTACAATAATTTTCCGTCTTTCGATAATTTTCCGTCAAAGTCTAAAGCACCTCTGTACATGTCAAAACTTCCTAATGCAAAATTAGCCTCACCTTTTGTACGTCCGCTTGGTTTTTTGGTTACAACATTATAAAAACCGCTTGGGTTACCATTTGCCAGCATAAAACCGGCTGGTCCTTTTACAAACTCGATACGCTCTACCATACTCATATCTTCGGTCAATGGTCCCCATGTAGTGCTTACATTCATCCCATTTCTAAAAGCCGCAACCTGGCTGCCTCTCATATTAATATTAGCATAATTATCCCAATGTTCTACTCTGGTAGCGCCACTTACGTTACGGGTAACACCTTCAAGCATATCATATATTTGCTGATCCTGAATTAATTTTCCGGTAATTACCTGAATGTTTTGCGGGATTTCAATAATAGCCGACTGCAAACGAAGCGAGGATGAAATTCTGTTGGTTTTAAAAGCACTTTTGTTACTTAAAACTACAACCTGATTCAGTTCTGTATTTGATAAAGTCAATTTTAAATCTGTCGTCGTTACTTCACCTGCTGTAACAGTTACCTCTTCATTAAGGTCTTCATAACCAACTAAAGTAACTACTAATGTATGTGTTCCTGCAGGTACATTTTTAAGTTCAAAAGCTCCATTATTATCTGCAATAGTATTTTTATTTATGCCTTTCACAGAAATAGAAACTCCTTCTGCTGCTTTATCGTCGCTTGTTTGAATTGTTCCTTTTATTGTACCACTCTGGGCAAATGAAGAAGTTAAAGACAGCAAAAAGATGCTGAAAAATAATAAGAACTTTAGGGAATTTAGGTTGCTCATATAAATTTGATTTGTTATTATTTAGACTTGATAAGAATAAAGCACAAATGTAAAATTTAATATTTGTTTAACAAACCTTATTTAGATTAAATATGAATAATATTTTTTAATGATTTGGTTTTTAGGGAATGTAGGGTTTCAAAAAAAGCGTTTATGATAACAGTAAGGCACATGAATTGGTTTAAGTATTGTGAAATTTCTTAATAATACGTAAACTTGTTATCTTGATTTGACTTAAACTCATTTTTTTGATCTGCTTTTTGCTTTTCTAAAGAATGTCTTATGTTTTCACTTTCCTAATTTGTAGCATTTCAGGAGGATTAGGATATAAAAAATCACATTATTTTATGGTAACTATCAAAAAAGACGTTTGGTTATTTTATTGCCAGGTTGAAAATTAAAAGGGAACTAATTTTTAGATCAGTTCCCTTTTTTATAGTTTTTTTAGAATTTATAACTAAAACTGGCTACTACATTTCTTGGTTTCTGAGGATTCACAGTAGACCAGCCACCATTAAAATACTCCTTATTAGCAATGTTGTTAATATTTAATGCTACTCTAAATTTATTTGTTCCATAAAAAACAGAACCATTTGCAACAGTGTAAGATGGGAGTTCAAATTTGCCCAGTTTGTCACTATTTACGATTGCATTTTCACTAGCATAATTTCCTCCAAAACCTAAACCAAAATCTTTCAGGGTTCCATAGTTAAATTTATAAGTTGCCCAAAGATTCACTAAATTTTCTGGCCCTGACCACATTGGTCTTTTGCCTTCTTCCAGCCACACATTATCCAAATCTCCTTTTTTTACTTTACTGTCATTATAGCTAAATCCTGCTATAATATTTAAACCCTTTGCAGGAGAGGCATTCAGGTCAAATTCAAAACCTTTGCTTTTAGCTTCACCACCCTGAATACTATAATTAAGATTACTTGTAACCAAATTGGCGACATTGATATCATAGTAACTTACGGTTGCATTTAACTTATCATCGAGAAGATTTACTTTAATGCCAAACTCTAATTGATTTGCATGTTCCGGTTTGAAAGTTTGAATTGGTGTTGGTTGTCCACTAGAATTCCTGCCTTGACGCGGTGAAACATTGGAGAAACCATTCATATAATTGGCGAATAGGGCCAATTTGTCTTCAAGGGGTTGATATATTAATCCGAATTTCGGAGATAATACTGTCTGGTCATAATCATCTTTATCTGTCGTAACATCACCTTCAGTATCAAAATAATCTACACGTAAACTGGCCATTGCTATTAATTTAGGTGTGATATTAATGACATCAGATGCATAAGCGCTGTAGGTATTTTCCCTTGAATTATAAATGCCACTCGAAGTTCCTGCAAGTAATTGATCAACTGATTTTTGAGTCAAATAATTCGGATTAGCCGCATCGTATTGCCTGATTTCTCCCTGTGGGGTAACATTATAAATGCCATTCCATCCACTTCCTGCATACATTACCTCTTTTTGAAAATAGTCAAGACCAATTACAATTCGATTACGCATTTGTCCAATTTTGAAATCTCCAATAAAATTTTGCTGAACATCAATTGTTTTGGTTTTTGAATTCTCCTTGGTAATGTAAATGGCAAATTCTGCATTACCATCCTGCTGATCATACACATATGAATAATAGCCATTAGATTTTGTAGCTCCATTTGATATCAGGGTCTGCGAAGTCCATTGATCTGATATTTTATAATTGATCTGACCCTGAAGATTGTATTTTGGAGTTTTTATCGACAATTCATTGCTTGTAAAAGAAAGATCAGTATTATAATTTAACTCTTCCAGATTGGCGAATTGCAAAGGTTTTTCTCTTCCCAGAAACAACATTGGGGGCATTGTTTTCTCTTCTTGCATGAACTCGGTATTAATCAGGAATGACAATTTATCGTTTACTTTATAAGAAAGGGAAGGTGCGATAAAATAAGAAGTACGGAAACCGGCATCCTGAAAACTGCTTTCTGTCTGAAAAGCAGAATTAATTCTTATGGCAACATGATCAGAATTATCTAAAGAAGTATTTACATCCACTGTAGCCCTGTTAAGGCCAAAACTTCCGGAGAGATAGGATAACTCTGCACCAAATCCAGAATATGGTTTTTTTGTAACTGTATTGACAAGTCCGCCATAGCAAATCAAACTACTGCCGAATAAAGTTCCCGAAGGCCCTTTTATAACTTCGATCCTTTCAATATTGGCAGGATCTAAACTTCCATTAGTTAAACCGGGTAATCCATTCACAATATTGGCCTGTGATTTAAAGCCACGTAAGGTGTAGTAAGATCCGCCATCTCCGCCACGACCTGTAGATTCCCATAATTTTTGAATACCGGGAACATTTTTCAAGGCATCATCAAAATTTGTTATCGCCTGTTCTTTTAATAAATCAGCAGTAACTACATTGTAAACTTGTGGATTTTCAATGTTTTTAAGGGGCATTTTTGAAACATATGTGCTTTGTTTCGGAAAGAGTTTTGCTCTGTTATTATTATATATAGTTACTTCTTGTAGTTGTTTGTTTGAAACTTTTAATTGTAAATTAAGTTTTGTCGTTTCATTGCCTGTTACTTTTATCTCTTGTTCGAGTATTTCGTAACCCGTTAAAGATATTTGTAAAATGTACTTATTGGCTTTTATATGGTTCAATTCAAAATTTCCATTTTCATTAGTCACAGTATTGTATTTAGTGTTTTTGAGAATGATGTTTACACTAGCAGCCGGTATTCCATCTGATGTAGTTATGACACCATTTAGTCTTCCGTTGCCCTGAGCAAGGGAGTTTGTGGTTGAAATTAAAAACAAGCAAATTATAAAAATAAAACATTGGTTTGGTAGGTTTGGATAGTTCATGGGCTTGGTTTGTAAAATATAATGCTTCTTAATAAGTAAATAGTGCAAATCTAAATATTTAATATAAAGAAAAGCTTAAATATTTGTTTTATTCTTAATCATTTGCGTTTATTTCTAAGAATTATTTTATTAATAAAAATCTCTCAATATGTGATTTTCATTGAAATATTTTTAAAAATTCACTTACCAAACCTTATTTTTATCGAAGCTACTAAATAGTTGTTGTCTTTTTTTTATTGTTTCGTCCCCACCAAATCAAAAAACCTGTGATAGGTAAACTAGCTGATATCAAACTGGCAATAAAGGCGAGTATTTTACCTGCTAATCCTAAAATACTGCCTACGTGTAAATCGTAATTAATAAATCGAAATTTTTCACCATTATTTTTATCGCTATAAGTTGTTGTTTTTAGAATTTTTGCGGTGTATTGGTCAAACTGTATGGCTACATCATCAAAGCGGCTTTCATGTTTGGTAAAAGTTCCAACAGTTGCCGTAGAATTATTTGCTTCAGGCAGAAAAACAAAATAGCTTTTGGCTTCGGGATGTAATTTTTGAAGGGTGTTATAAATTTTATCAACTGAACTTTTTCGGGTAAAATGTGCAGTATCAGATTCGATAACTTTAGATTCTTTTTTAATCGTTTTTCCACCATTAAATACCCATTGTACTCCTTTATCATAACAATCAAATGCCCAGACTAATCCGGTGAGTGCAATAATTAAAGCAAAAATCATCATGTAATATCCTAATATATTATGTAAATCGTAATTTTTGCGTTTCCATTTAGTGGTATTTTTCCATCGGAACCAAAATCGTTGTTTGGCTGCCTGTTTGTTTTTGGGCCACCAGAGTATCAGTCCTGTAATTAGTGAAAGGATGAATATAATGGTTGCACTTCCTACGATTGGATCACCTATTTTGCTGTTTAAACAAAGCGTTTGGTGTAGCATTCTGACGAAAACAAAAAACTCAAAATTGTATTCTTCCCGTTTTTTAACGCTTCCTGTATACGGATCTAAATAAACGTAGGTGGTTTGATAACGATTCCAATACCAAATAGCATCTTTATCAAGTTCCTCAAAAAACGAGATAATTACAGTACGTTGATCATCATTAATTACTTTGAAACTTGAAAGTAACTGTTTGGGATTGTCTTTGTTCGCTTTTTTTGCAATTCCGATTAATTTACTAATAGGCAGTCTTTTGTTTTTTACAGCCTCTACATGATAATATTCATGTACTATAGGACGTAATTCTTCTTCAAATACATATATACAGCCTGTGATTCCCAGGATTACTACAATTATCCCGGAGCTTAATCCGAGCCAGAGATGGATTTTAAGTATGAGTTTTTTTAACGACATTAGTTTGTTTTATTTAGAAAATACAAATACCTCTGTCCTTATGAACAGAGGTATTTTTAATAAATTATTGTGTTTAGAATTTTAGTGTCAGGTTAATCAATACGTTTGTTGGAGCCTGTGAGTTTCCATAAAAATCCCAATATTTTTCATTGGTCAGGTTATTTAATTTTACTCCAACTCTCCAGGTAGGCTGATCATAAAATACAGTTGCATTGTAAGTTGTATAAGATGGCATGTAGATAATATTGTCCGTTAAAAAGTAGCTTTTGTCTACAAAATTAACTCCAAATCCTGCACCTAATCCTTTCAGTTTATTTTGCATAGTATAAGTGGTCCAAAAGTTGGCTACGTTTGCAGGAGCTCCGGCAGCTTTATTTCCGTTAATTAGGGGATCTGTTGTATTTAAAATACGATTTTCATTGTATGCATATCCACCAATGATGTTTAAACCTGAAATAGGATTAGCAATCACTTCAAAATCTACTCCTTTACTTACTTGTTTTGCATCTTGAATATAAGTTGGTAAGGTTTCTCCTGGTACTATAAATGTTCTTGTCGCATTATCAATAGTAATATTATAGTAACTCGCTGTGGCACTTAATTTTTTATTGAATGTTTCTGCTTTTATACCTGCTTCATATTGTTTTGCATAAATAGGGTCTAAGGCCAGTTGATCGCCGCTTGGCTGAGTTACCGGAGCTGCATTTTGAAATCCGTTCATGTAATTTGCAAAAACAGAAACCTGATTTTTTACAAGTTCATATACCAATCCTAATTTAGGGGATACTGCGGTTTGATCATAGCCTTTTGTAGTTGCTGTGTTTTTTTGTTCAAAGTTGTCTAAACGTAAACTCAACATCGCATACAATCTGTCACTAATGTTGATTACATCACTCGCATAAGCACTAATAGTTTGTTGATTGGCAGCTACTGAAGAATTTTGATTTATTGCAGCTTCAGCCGTTTTTCTTCTAAAAATGGTATAGCCTGTGGTTACGTCAATATTATCAAAATTTGCAATTCCGGAAGAAAACTTAGATTCATTTAATCTGTAATTTAACCCTGCTAAAAATGTATGTTTGATACTTCCGGTTGAAAACTTACCATTGATGTTTTCCTGAATATTTGTGAAATTATTTTCAATAGGTCCCCAGTTACCAACTCTTCTTGTCGCTTGGGTAGGAGAGCTCCACACAGCATAAGTTTGATAACTACGTTCTACATTTTCACCTACATAAGAAAATAGAGTGGTTGATTTCCAGTTTTCTGAAATTTCATATTCTGCCTGTGCAAAAAACTTATTTCCTGAAGTTTTAGCATCATTATCATCGTGGAATAATGTTTTTTTATAATCTAATTTTAAATCACCCGGGTTCGTTATTCCGGATGTTGGAGTATACGTATTATAGGTTCTTCTGGTATTGTTAGAGTTTATTAATTCTGCATCAATGTTAAAAGTAAGTTTGTCGCTTGCTTTGTAGGTAAGGCTTGGCGAAATTGCTATAGTTTTATTAAATCCGTAATCTAAAAAACTTTTTTCATTGTTATAGGCCAAATTTACTCTGAATAAAACCGTTTTATCCTTATTAAGAGGTGTATTCACATCGGCAGTTAAACGGTTTAAATTAAAACTTCCGGCAGTGTAAGAAACTTCTGTTGCCGCAGTTTCAAAAGGTTTTTTTGTTACCAAATTAACTACAACCCCATAAGAAGATATAGAAGAACCAAATAAAGTTCCTGAAGGCCCTTTAAGAACTTCAATTCGTTCAACGTTTGCAAGATCTACAGAAGAACGTCCTGAAATAGTTTCCATACCGTTTCTGGCATTGATTCCTGTTGCGAATCCTCTAAAAGTTATAGCAATTCCTCCTGAAGGAAAACTAACAGGAACAGCTCCAGGCGTATTTCTTATGGCACTTTCAATATTTACCGCTACTTGCTCCTGCAACAGTTCTTTATGAATTACACTATAAACCTGTGGATTTTCTAGATTAGATATCGGCATTCTTGCTACATAATCTGTCTTTTTAGATAAGATGCTTTTTCGGCTGCTTATTACAACTTCCTTTAATTCTTTGTTTGAAACCTTTAGTTGTAAATTAAGAGCTGCTGTTTCATTTTCAGTAACTGTTACTTCTTGTTCTAAAGTTTCATAGCCTGTTAAAGAAACCTGTAAAGTGTAGGTATTTGCTTTTACTCTGTTGAATTCAAAAGCACCCTCTTCATTGGAAATGGTCCCATACTTAGAGTTTTTAAGAATAATGTTTACACCTGCTGCGGCATCTCCGTCAGATGTGGTGATTGTTCCTTTTATTTTTCCATGGTTTTGTTGTGAAAAAACTGTAAATGCTGATAATAGCAAACTGATTGAAAATAGAAAACGAGATGTTTTCAGATTAAAATACTTCATTATAATAAAATTTGTTTTGGTTATTATTTTTATTTATAATAAATAAAAACAGTGTAAATGTAAAAATTAATAACTCTTCAACAAATATTATTTAGATTGATTTTAAATAATTTGTTTATATTTATTAAAAAGGAGTAAAAAATGTTAGAAGTATTTTTTTTATTACAAATTATTAAACATTTAATTGTTTTGTTATTTTAAAGCATTTTAGAAAAGTTTAAAAAGGAAATTTGGTTTTAAAAACCTTAATTTTGCATAAAATTAAATTGAAAACAACTCAATGGTTATTCCCTTTTTAAAAAAAATACAGAATACTCCCCAAGGATTTAGATTGGCTAATACTGTATTTTTTTTTCTTTCCGGATTTGGATATTCCTCATGGGTATCCCGTATTCCGCATATTCAGGCCCAATTAAATTTATCTGAAGCCCAATTTGGAGCTGTCTTATTTGCTTTTCCAATTGGTTTGATGCTGACAATGCCTTTTACCGGAAAACTATTAAATAAACACAGCAGCCGCTATATCATGCTTTTAGGAGCAATTATGTTTAATATTGTACTGTCTTTACCCGGTTTAGTAGCCTTTGTATGGCAATTGGTTCTCGTACTTTTAATTTTTGGGGCTTCGCGCAATATTTTCAATCTATCGATTAATGCGCAATCTCTTGAAGTACAGAAATTATATCCAAAATCGATTATCACGAGTTTTCATGCTGTTTGGAGTATCGCTGTTTTTTCAGGAGCAGGTTTTGGGTATGTAATGGTAACACAGCATATTGCACCATCTCATCATTTATTAGGAGTAAGTGTTTTTATGCTGGCTCTTACGGCTTGTTTTTATCCGTTGAGTATTCATAATGAGCCGGTTCCTGTGAAGAAAAAATTCTTTGCAATGCCGGAAAAAAACCTTATAAAATTTGCTGTGATTTGTTTCGTTTCCATGGCCTGCGAAAACACCATGTACGACTGGAGCGGTATTTATTTTGAAAATATTTTGAAAGCTTCTCCAAAATTAACCAGTGCTGCATTTGTGTTTTTTGCAACTGCGGTAACTTTAGGACGTATATTTGGAGATTCTGGTGTAACGAAATTTGGGATAAAAAAAATTCTGCTTTACAGCGGAATTTTAATTACTTCAGGTTTTGCGCTTTGTTTTATTTTGCCGTATGCTTACCCAACTATTTTTGGTTACGTTTTAATTGGTTTTGGAGTTTCCTGTGTGGTTCCGTTAGTATTTAGTATTGCCGGAAGATCTTCAAAATTAAGCAGTGGCTCAGCTATAACTTCTATATCTACAATTGGTTATCTTGGTTTTTTACTGGTTCCGCCAATGGTGGGTTTTATATCTGAATATTTAAGTATGAAATGGGCGTTTTTAATTATGGCAGTTTTAGGTATTCTGATGATTTTTATGGTGAATAAGATAGGGGAGGAGGAATAATGCTGATTTTTATTCTTTGAAAGAACAGAAAGTTATCTGTGTACTAATTTTCGATTTTAATATTATTTAATTTTTTTGACCTATAAACGCTGTTTTTCTGAAAACATTTTTCGTTTGTATTAATTACTATTTCAAAAGAATGCTCTTTTATATTTCCAATGTAAAGTATTGGAGAATTTTTATCATTTTCATTTCTTTCAGATCCTACTAAAAGGAATTCATTATTATTGATCCAGATTACATCATCGAAATTTTTTGAATATTCATTATATGAGATTTTTCCCCAATATTTGTTTTTAATATCACATAAATATATTGCCTGACCTACATCAATATTTGAATAATACTTTCCATTTTTCTTTTCAAGGTTAAGTTGATAACTGTAAATATCAATAAATTTATCTTTGTTTTCAGAATATGAAATTATAGGATTGTAAATATCCTGAAATTTCTTCAAGTCTTTAAATTTCTGTTTTTCTATTTTTTCAAAATCTGCAATACTGTCAACTTTTATAAAATCGTTCCAATCAAAATTTTCAAACGAAGATGTCCATTCGGGAAAATTTTTATTAATTAAAATTTTTAAATCCTCAACCTTTAGATTTTGTGACTGAATAGGAGTGATTAAAAGAAAGAAGAAAGTTATATATAGATATTTCATTTTTTTTAGATATTTTAATGTAAACATAAAAAACTATTTTTTTTATTTCTAATGATAACTCTCATCGATTTTACAATAGCAACTATTACAACAATGATAACTGTACCTAAGCTAATTATCGAAACCAAATAGTACACTAAAATAGATTTTAAAAAAGTATTGTCATCGTTTTGATTCTGAATGACAAACTGTATTTTTACTTTGTGAGGGTTTTGTATCGCTATATGATACCTTCCTTTTTTAGAAATACTGATAACACTTAAAAGATTATATATTTTATTATCCACTTTAGTAGTCTGAGAAGGCCAAATGAATCTTTTTTCTTTTAGTAAGGAAATGTTTAAGGTGTCGTGCGTTTTATTTTCAAAAACGTTAACTTTTAAATCTTTCTGTATATTATTATCAAGATTTAAACTGTACAAATTATAATTTTCTTCCTGTAATTCTATTTCTGAGTCAGGTAGAGAAGTATTAAGTTTAATAAAACTTTTTTCGACATTAAGAATAGTATGATAATATAGTATTCCGCTAATTATAAATATTATGATTGGTAATCCATATATAATATTATTTCTGATTTTTTTTGTCATTAAGGTCGGGAACATTATTTTTTATTGCAACAAATTATTTCTTCTTCATAATAAACCTTTCCGTAGTCGGCTTCCCATTCAACTTTCCTGTAATCTCAGCTGTCAAAGTATTATTAGCTCCTTTTGTATAAGTGATTTTTTGTGGATAATCATGTTTAGGGTTTTCGAAAACCAATTGTTTGTCTGATTCTGAAGTAGAAGGGAAGGAAACCGGTTTGTCATCATTTTGACCTTTTACAGTCGCTTTGTAAGTAAGCGTTTCACCTAATTGAGCCAAAATAATGTTTTCAAAATGTATAGTGTCCTTACCTTTGATAAAATAAGAAGCAGCGTTAAAAGTACTGTCGTTTACTTTTTCCCAGTTTTCGGTTAAAATACCATCCGGTGAAGTATTTTCCCAGTTTCCGATTAGCCAGTCTGCTTTTTTGATTTTGTCTTTTTCAACGGTTTCTTTTTTCTGACAGGAAACGAAAGCTATAATAAGTGCTGTAAGCGTAATTTTCTGAAACATATCTGGAAGTATTAGTTTTAATAGTACGGCTAAAATAAATAAAAATTATTTGCCATATCCCGAATGACTAAGATAAAGAAGCAATTATATTAATTTTTGTTATTAAATTTTGTTTACGCAGATTTAAAAAAGATTTATGCAGATTTATAAAATTTAAATTAAAAAAATCTGCTTAAATCTGCAGAATCTGAGTGAAACAAAAAATTATTCTAATCTTTTAATCTGGGGCAGAAAAACTCAAATACTTGCTGTTAAAATAGAGGACACCAATTCTTTTGTCGGTTTTTGATCTTTTAGCCTGGCTCTTACATCATCAAAAGTCACTTTAAAATCACAACCAGATTTATATTCACTGCAGCCGTAAGCGGTTTTGCCTTTTAGTATTGTCCCTTTTTGGCATTTTGGACAGATTAGTGAATCTGAATTTTCTTTTGGGTCGGTTTTTTTCTCACTTTTCTTTGGTTCTAACTTTAGTTTATAGTTTTCTTCAAACCGAATTAAACCTTCAACAGTACCGTTATCAGTTTTAAAGCCTTTTATATTGACAGTTGAACCTTTTTGAACCAGGCGCAAATATTGGCTTTCAGTAATCTTTTTATCATGAAAAACAAAAGGAAGCACAAAATCACAACCCAATTTGTACTCACTGCAGCCATAAGCTGATTTTCCTTTTATGAGATTTCCTTTTTGGCATTTTGGACATGTTTCTGCCGAAATTCCTGAGGATTTCTTTTTTTCTTTTTCAGCTTTTACAACTGGTTTCTGAATCATTGCTGCATGAGAAATGTTTGCGTGTCTGGTTTCGCTTCGTACTTCAGTGACCAAAGCTTCAACCATGCGTTTCATGTTTTTGATAAAGGCACCTGCAGTAAAAGTACCTTTTTCAATGTCTTTCAGTTGTTTTTCCCAGGAACCGGTAAGTTCTGCTGATTTTATCAATTCATTCTGAATCGTATCAATCAATTGAATGCCTGTTGGAGTAGGCAATACCTGTTTTTTATTTCGTACAATATACTGACGTTTAAAAAGCGTTTCAATAATATTAGCGCGCGTAGACGGACGCCCTATACCATTTTCTTTCATCAATTCGCGTAAATCTTCGTCATCAACTTGTTTTCCTGCGGTTTCCATGGCACGCAATAAAGTCGCTTCAGTAAACTGATTCGGTGGTTTGGTTTCTTTTTGAAGGAATGATGGTTCGTGTGGCCCTTTTTCACCAACCACAAAATTTGGCAGTAAATCTGCTTCTTTCTCTTTTGCACCCGGATCTTCAAAAACAACACGGAACCCTTTTTTTAAGATCTCTTTTCCGGTAGCTTTAAACATAACTTCAGCAGCTTTTCCTATTACGGTTGTGTTGGCAACAATACAATCATCATAAAAAACGGCAATAAAGCGTTTTGTTATAATATCATAAACCTGCTGCTGATTATATTGCAGATTGTTTTGAACTCCGGTCGGAATAATAGCGTGGTGGTCGGTTACTTTTTTATCATTGAAAACCTTAGGCGATTTTTTGATTTTTTTCGCTAAAATGGGTTGCGTGAGTTCTGTGTAACTTGTTAATTTTTGCAGAATCCCGGGTACTTTTGGATAAATATCATTGGGTAAAAATGTCGTATCTACTCTTGGATATGTAATTACTTTTTGCTCGTAAAGTGTTTGAGCAATTTTTAGTGTTTCCTCTGCCGAAAATCCGAATTTCTGGTTGCAATACACCTGTAAACCTGTTAAATCAAAAAGTTTAGGTGCAAATTCATTTCCGTTTTTTTTATCAATCGAAACAATTTCAAAATCACTTTCTTTGACTTTATTCGCCAAAATTTCCCCATCTTCCTTATTCAAAAAACGACCTTCTTCATAACTAAAAAGTGTTTCCCTGTATAAAGTCTGTAATTCCCAATAGGGTTGGGGTTTGAAATTTTCTATTTCTTTAAATCGGTCAACTACCATTGCCAAAGTTGGTGTCTGAACCCGCCCAATTGACAGAACTTGTTTATACCCGCCATGTTTTACGGTATATAAACGTGTAGCATTCATACCTAATAACCAGTCACCAATAGCTCTGGAAAAACCGGCGTAAAATAAATTATCGTAGTTAGCAGATGGTTTTAAATTTTCAAAACCTTCTTTTATCGCTTCGGTGGTTAGCGAAGAAATCCATAAGCGCTGTACTTCGCCTTTGTAATGGGCTTCGTTCATTACCCAACGCTGAATAAGTTCTCCTTCCTGTCCGGCATCCCCGCAATTTATTACGACTGTGGCTTTGTCAAATAAACTTTTTATGATTCTAAACTGTTTTTCGATTCCCGAATTTTGAACTACTTTGGTTTCAAATTTTTCAGGAAGCATAGGAAGGTTGTTCAAATCCCAACTTTTCCAATGCGGTTTGTAATCATTGGGCTCTTTTAAAGTACATAAATGCCCAAAAGTGTAGGTCACGGCATAACCATTGCCTTCATAGTAACCGTCATGCTTGGCATTGGCACCCAAAACGGATGCGATTTCTCGTGCTACACTTGGTTTTTCGGCAATACAGACCTTCATTTTCTCTTTTTATTTGAAAGCGAAATTAAGGATTTAGAAATTGGTATTGAAATTTTTTACGGTTTAGCAATCAGGTTTGGTATTAAGACGCAAAGTTTTTTCTTAGCGACTTAGAACCTTAGTGACTTAGCATCTTTATTCACCCTAGAAAGAAATTTAGCATTGTTTTCAGGGCATCTTTTGAGTGCATTTTTTCACCATTTTCAAGTGATTCTTTTGCTGCTACTGAAGCTCTTTCACGCATGATACCTTCATACCCGGAAATAGCTTCCTGAACTGTTTTAAATTTATCAGATGTCAGACATTCGCTTAGTTCCAGCGCATCGAGCATGGCCATGTTAGCTCCTTCTCCTGCAAAAGGAGGCATTACATGCGCTGCATCACCAATCATTGTTAAGTTTGATAAAGCGTCCCAGTTTTGATTTAAAGGCATACAATAAATTGGACGCGGAATAAAAGGCGCAGATATATTTTCGAATAGTTCGTGCCAAACTGGGCTCCAGGTAGGGTATTCATTTTTAAACCATTCTAACATTTGTGTTTTATTAGTGTAATCAAGACCGTTTGCTTTTGTCCAGTTTTCATCAGCTTTAAAACTGATATAAAACCCAAGATCACCACCGCCTTTTTGTCCGAGTAAGATATTTTGCGTGTCTCCAAATGCCATTATCTTTCCCCCATTTATTAATGAAGAAATGTTAGGAGTATTTTTTTTAGATTCATAAATATTACCTTCAAGCATTACTATACCAGTATAAAATGGTTTTATATCTGTGATGTAAGGTCGGATTTTTGAATTGGCACCATCAGAAGCAATGACAATATCTGCATAAACTGAATTCCCGTCTTTAAAGTGCATTAACCAGCCTTGATTTTTGGCTTCCATCGAAACAAAATGATGGTTCCAAATTACAGTTTCAGGCTGTAAAGATTCTAATAAAATTTTTCGTAATACACCACGGTCTATTTCAGGGCGAAAATATTCATTGTCAAAATCTTCATGAATATTTGTTTCATGGTCGCTGAAAAACACTTCTGCTTTTTCATTTAAGATTAAGGTTTTATCAGCACCGGGCAGAAAATTATTTTTGAATTCCTCAAATAAAAGAGCTTTATGAATGGCTGATAATCCTGAACCGTCGTGCAAATCAAGAGGAGATCCCTGAACCCGTGCATCTTTGTTTAAATCTCTTTCGTATACTTTTACATTTACGTTTTGCAATTGTAAAAGTCTGGCTAAGGTAAGGCCGCCGGGACCGCCACCGATTATGGCAACTTGTTTGTTTTCTAGTAACATTCCGTTTAAATTTAAATTAATTTTATTCCATTAGGCAATAAGCCTTTGGTCGGAACAAAATTATTGTCGTTTCAGAACGGATAATAGTATAAATCGGTCATCTTTATTTTTTAGTAATTCGCTGGGAACTACGCCAGAGAATTTTTTTATCTCTTTTATGAAATGGGTTTGATCGGTGAAGTTTAGTTCCGGGAAAATTCTGCCTTTTGCAATATGTTCCAATGATGCTTTGAAACGCAATATTTTACAGAAAGCATTTAAGGAAAGACCAAATTGCTTATTAAAATAACGATTGATTTCTCTGCTGCTCCAGAATATTTTTTCTGAAAGTTCCTTTACTTTTATTTCACCATTTGATGCGTAAACCAGTTTAAAAAGTTTACGTTTTCTTTCGTCAATTTCTTTAGGTAAAAGTTCTTTTAGTTTTTTTGCTGTTTTGGTATAAAATGCTTCAAAATCTTTTAAATCGTCGTTGGAAATATCCCAAAAGTCTTTTGGTAAAACTTTCGCACTATTCAAAATATCGGCAATAGAAGTCTGTAAAAGATATTCGGCTCCCAAAGGTTTGAAACTAATTTTAAATGCCAGTGTATTTGCCGGAATGACTTGTTGTTCAGGCACATTTTCAAGACCAATAAGTGTAATTTGAAAAGCCTCCGAGTGGGATTGCATAAAAAATAAATCAATTCTTCCGTCGGGCATTAAAACAACCTCCATGTCTTTGTCTGACGGGTTATGAAACATTCCAATATTTTCTACAAAGTCAAGAAGTGACTCGTCGGGTTTTATAGCTTTGTAGTAAAAGTTGTTCATATAGGAGAGATTTGCCACGAAGGCGCCAGGACACTAATTTTTTATTTTTTGTTTTGTGTAAGAAGTTACATAAAGAAAGAGCAATTTACAAGAATCAATCGTTTATTTTACAAAACAAATTCCCCTTTTAATACTGTTACAGCTTCTCCTAAAATAAAAATTTTGTCATCTAAAAGCTCTGTACTCATCGTTCCTGTTCTTAATGAAGACTGATAGGCATTGAATTTTGTTTTGTTCAGTTTTTCTGCCCAGTATTTAGTCAAAAAAGTTTGAATACCGCCTGTTACAGGATCTTCGTTAGTACCTGCCCAAGGCCAAAAATATCGGTAATGAAAATCGAAAGTTTCGTTGTCTGAAACTGCAGTCACTAAAACACCGTTTATTCCGGTGTGTGAATTCAGTAAAGCTGTAAAATCAGGTTTTAAATTCGCCAGTTCGGTTGCACTTTTAATTTCAATTAAAATTATTTTATTTTTTGGACTGTATCTTTTATTTACAATTTCAGAAATTCCAAGCGCCTCTGTCATTTTTTGAGGAACTTCAATTTGTTCGGTGTCGTAAACAGGAAATTGCATTTTGATTTTATTTCCTACTTTCTCAATAAACAACTCCACGTTTTCATAGTTAATAAATTTTATGTTTTGAAGTAAAGTCGTATCGAAAATAATTTTTGAGGAAGCCAATGTAGCATGCCCACATAGCGGAATTTCAGTTTTTGGTGAAAAAAAACGAATGCTGTAAATGTTGTCTGAGATTTGTTTTATAAAAGCAGTTTCAGAAAAGCCAATTTCTATCGCAATGTTTTGCATGGTTTTGCTTTCTAGTTCTCTTTCTAGTAAACAAACCGCAGCCGGATTTCCTTTAAATTTTTCATTTGTAAATGAGTCTACAAAATATGTCTTCATTTTTAATTTTTATATAAGTTTGGAATTGTATTAATTATCCTTTACATACAATAATTCCTTTTCCTTTTTCGGCAGCTTTGCTATATGCTTTTAAAATGGTTTCAACATGGTTTAAAATATAATCCCAATTATTTTCTTTTGTGAAATATCCAGCATTATAAACATACGGATCCTGCATTTTTGATTCGTCATAAGCATTTTCAATTTGTTGCGGGGAAATCAGATTCAATATTTGATTCATTTCTGCAACATTCATTGTTTTGATATAACTTAAACCTTCTAAATTTTCCAAAGGCTGACCTAATAAACCAGATAATATTTTTTCTTGCGAGGTATCGTTCTGACTAATAAGAAAACTTGCAATATCCCAGCCCTTATCAGAATAAAAAAAATTTTCTCCTTCATCGTGAAATTCACCGTCAGGACTAACATAATTATCATAAAAATGTCTTTCAAGTGCTTCTGGATTTTCTAAAAATTCATCAATAAAGTTATCATTTACCAGATAAAATTCACATACAATTCCCATAAAATTAATTTAGGCGGTTAGGATTTATAACCCAGAAGACTTTTAACAAATTTATAGTTTTTAAGAATGCAAAAAGAAAACGGAAATTCAGAAACAATAAAATAAAAAATAACAAGATAATGCTTCAAAATAATATTCATTAAAAAGATTAAAATAATTATATTCGTCCTTTCTAATTACCCATAACCAGCTATAAATGAATATAAAACAAGCTACCACAATAGATGAAGTGATTCAGTTATTGGACGAAATAATTGAAACATCAAAAATAGAACAAAGTGCTATAGGTTTGTTTACTACGCTATATCGTGAAGTTACTGTAAGAATCAAAGAAGGAATAAATGATGGCTCTTTTCAGAATGGGGAGCGGATGGAAAAACTGGATGTCATTTTTGCGAATCGATATCTGAAGGCGTATTACCAATATAAAGCTAAAGAAAAAGCATCAGAGTGTTGGGAATTCTCCTTTAAGCAGGCAGAAAGTTTTTGGCCAATAGTTGTTCAGCATTTACTGTTGGGAATTAATGCACATGTAAATCTGGATTTAGGAATAGCTTCGGCTGAAGTTAGTACGATTGAAAACATAAAAGATTTGGAATCTGATTTTAATCAAATCAATATCATTCTTAGTAATCTGGTAGAGCATGTCGAAAAATGTTTAATCAAAATCTGGCCAACACTCACCATTATACTGAAATTATCAGGTAAAATTGATAACTTTTTTATTGATTTTAGTATGAAAAGTGCAAGGGACGGTGCCTGGAAATTTGCAAATGAATTTGTAGCAACTCCGGAAAATCAAAGAGAAGCCTGCATACAGAAAAGAGATGAAAGAATCACAGAAATTGCCTGCTTGGTTTCTAACCCCGGTTATTTTGTGAGTACCGTTTTCAAATTTATCCGCTTGTTTGAAAAAGGAGATGTTGCTCAAAAAATAATTGATTTGAAGATAATCGAAGAGAAAAAGGTTGAATGTGTTGTGGTATAATTTAAAAATAACACAAAGGAAAAACCACAAAATTTATTTGCTGCCAATAATCGTGAGATTTTATAAGCTGGTAAAGTAATATTCAAATTACATTTTAAAAACATCAAGTCTTTGTAACCATGAAATTCCTGACTCTAAAATCGTTAGTTTAGTTTTGACTATTTTATCACTTTTATCTCTGGGATTTTTAGTTACAAATCGGGCGATAGAATTATTAAAATCCAAAGTATATTTTTCATCAAAGTCTTCTTTTTTATTTGAAGAAAAAGTAATCAGATTTTCTTTTGCACTCCATTTTCCTTTTCCGTATTTATTTACTTCAGGCGGAGTTCCTAGTTTGTTATTTGAATAAGAATGAAATACAAATGTTCCGTCCTGATTTAAGGTCAGTTTATATTCAAATACATGTTTTCCTTCTGTGTCACCCAGTGAACGCTCGTAATTACCAACAAATTGATTTGATTGTGCGAATAAGGTGAGGTTGAAAATTAAGAGTAGGGTAGTGATTAATAATTTCATTACTGTCTTTTTAAGAGTTAAAGGCTTGCCCAAATTTCTGTTAATAGCATTTATTAGTGAGGATATTTCCTAATTTAAGATAATTAATTTGCCGTTTTAAGGAAATCTGGTTGAGTATTTTAGAGATTTAGGCAACCTTTTGATGATATAGCTTAAGGTATCTATATCATCAAAAGGTTTATACTTAATGTATTGCGTAATTTTAATACAAAACAAATGTCTTACTATAAACGCGTTTATTTTCTATAAAAATATTCATTTGCCAATTGCCTTTAATCAATTCATAAGGCTCATCTAAACTGTAAGATGAGGCCGAAGCGATATTGGTTGGTCTTTTTGTTGTATATCTTATGCTTTTAAATTTTTCGCCTTTATCGTTTACCATTTTTTCAGGATAAATCCATTCAATATCGATGTTAATATTAACAGTATCTTTAGCAGTTACGATATAGACAACTCCAAAATTTGCTTTTTTTACTGCCTGAATTGAATCTGTTTTTTTGATTATCACAAAATCTTCTAACCAGCGATGGCTTCCTGTAGGAGAGTTGTTAAGTTCTTCGCTTTTACCGCCTTTTACATTCGCCTGTCCATAATCGAGCTCCTTAAAATCTAAGTTTCCATAAGTTTTAGATTTAACAGTGGTCTGTGAAATGATTGTTTGTAAAATAAAGAAAGAAAACAATGTGTAAACGATTTTCATATTATATAGGTTTAAATTTAGTACGTAATTATGTTGGTTTTATCAAATCAACCCACATAAGGTTAGTTGTTATTTGTGTTTTCCCTTTTTTGCAAATTAAAAACAGTACCGGCGGGATCCATAATCCAATGCATATTTCTGGGAATTTCTTCAATTTCGTCACAGGTTTCTACACCGTTTTGTTTTAAATAATGTGTAGCTTCTTCAACATCAGGGACCGTTAATTGTAACCAGGTTTCAGAATGGGTATAATTATCTACGCAATCTAACCAAATAATATTATTTCCAAATTGTACTGAATGTGTCCTTGAAACTGTAGGGTTATCTATAGGTACTTCTTTAACCTCTAATTTTAGAATGTCGCGGTAAAAAGCTACCGTTTCCTCATATTTATGTTTAGGAAGCTTTATTGCAATATTAATTCCTGCTTCAAATTTTGGTTCCATAATTAAACTATTGAGTTTTACTGTTTTTCAGACGAATTGTGAAATGTTTCTTGTCATCTATAAAAAACTAGTGATAAAAACAACAAGAAATGTTTTGTATACATAACAAATATAAGATCTTTCGTCTAATATTCTATAGGTCTAATACTCTGCTAGCGCGAGCGTCACGCTCGTGCCTGCAAAGTATTTCATTTTTGTAGTGATAACATGGCTTGTGTTCACGAGCGGGATGCTCGCGCAAGCGGGGAAATACTTCGTAGAGCCGGGCATTTTATTATTTCTTTTTAATAGGAGCAAGAAGTAAATAAAAAATCCAGGCAAACCAAGATATAAAAAGCCCAGCCAATATCCATGCTAATTTTTCGCCTCCAGTAGTTTTACTCGAGAAAAGAATGCTTATTATTGGTAATAACCATGCAAATGCTATGACACCAAAAATTATCAATAAACCAAAACCTGAATTATCCATTTTTTTATTTTTTTTAGAAAATTATAAGACTTACAAATCTTTAATTAAATCACTTGGTTCTATTTTTAAAGATTTGGCGATTTTAAATAAGGTACTTATTTTCATTTCCTGAGTACCTTTAATGTATTTCCTTAAGGTTTCTACATCCATTTCGGCATCATGCGCAACCTCTCTTTGTTTTAATTTCTTATCTTGAATTATTTCTTTTATTCTGATTCCCAATTGCTTTACAACTTCTGGAATTTCACTTTTTCTTGTTCTTTTCATGGTAATGAAATTACAAGTAATCGATTGTTTTTAAGTGAATGTTTGCATTCGGTTGTATGTGACTGATTTTTTTGTATTTTTGATGTGCAATAACTAAAAAAATCCAACTTAAATCATGGAAATACAACATAAAGAGCAAGTAGCAGAATTTCTTCAATCAATGTATGCCGCAAAAAAGTTTAAAAAGCTAAAACCGAATAATAATAGTGATAATTCGTTTAACGTATCACTAAAAGTATCCGGTTATAACCAATTAAACTTAATGGTTTCAGATTTGCTAAAAGCAAGTATTTTTTTGCTTCATCATGATATGCCAAGTTTGCCAAGCCATACCGTAAACACTGATATTAATGTAATGACTTTACTTGAAATTGCCTTGCAGTTATTGCCCGAAGAAGAAATGGAGTTATTGGATGAATTGTATAAATTAAATTTGAAAGTTTAATGTAATTTATTTGTTTTTTATCATAGAATGCGTAGCGATTCAGTTTGAACACTTAGGGGAGCTGGGAATTCTAATAAAGTTGATGATATTCTCAAACTTAAATAAGGTTTCGAACACTTATGATTGCAAATCCGCGCTATTGGTATTTGCAAATTCACACAATCTCATGTGGACAGTAGTTCTACATTTTAAAAAATTGTAATCTCTTATCTGAGTCAGAATCTTTATATTCCTCAAATGAATGTCTTAAAATCAGTTTTTTGTTTTGTGTATATAAATCAAAAAGGATTAAATTATTTTCACCATAAATTTGCTTTTCGTCAAATCTTAAAACTATTGCCCATTTTTCAATTGTAAATCTTTTTTCGATACTCCATTCCCCTTGAATAGTTTGACAATTTGCATATTGTTCTGTAGTTAATTCATTCATTACGTTAGGGAAATTTTCCGCCTCAAAACTTCCATCCTCATTAAGTGTTAATCGAACATCACTGCATCTATAGCTATAGCGAAGCATTGCGGTGTAACTAATTTGATCTAGTTTCCATTCACCACTTAACTCTTTTATTTCCGGTTGTTTAGTTAAATTTTCTAACGAATTTCCGCAGCCAGAAAAAATAATTAAAACCATTAGGTAAAATCCTTTCTTCATATTTAATTTCTTTTTTTAAGTTTTGTCATTTCCTATGCTAGCGCAAGCGTCACGCTCGTACCCGCATAGTTTTTTATTGTTTTTTTATTAACATCGCTTGTGTTCAGGAGCGAGACGCTCGCGCCAGCCTAGGGACTTTTAAGTGGTTTTACGATTTATAGGAAACAAAAAAAACGCAAAGTCATAGACATTTGCGTAGCGCTTCAGATTGAACACTTCAGGGAGCTAGTGAGTTTTGACATGTTTGCTCTGCTATTACAGCAGGTTTAGGACGAAATTAAGCCTTATCTTCGGACTTGCCAAATCATTGCAAGTACAAAACCAACTTTCCATTAAGCCTATTGCCCAAATCCATTGTAGCAATTGGCAGTAGTTTTTATTTTCTTTTATATACTAATATTTTATACCATATTTCTTTAGACACAGGATTTTCCAAATCCCATTCTCTGTATAAATATTCATTATCTGTCCAAACTCCTTTCTTATCAGGGTTTTCTTTTGCATTTTCAAGAATGATTTTATTATTCTCTTTATTTTGGGTAGAAACAATTAGAACTAGTTGATAATATTGATTATCATTTTTAGTTCCTGTCGGTTTTATATATAGACAACCTATTTTTTTCGCAAAAATAGATTCAGATATTGAATCAGTTTCAATTGTTAAATCAACAGATTTAGCATATTTCACAAATTCTATTTTATCAGATTTCAGTAGCCTTTCATAAGTTGTTTTATCCAATGATTGAGAATATAAATTTTGAACAAAGACAATTATTATAAATGCGATTAATGTTTTAATTTTCATTTAGGTACTTTCTTTTTTTTGTTTTTCTAAATTACTGCCAACTTATTTATGTGTGTGATAAAACCACACAAAGCTACCTTATTTAGGTCAGATATGTGTGATAAATTAAGCCCATTCTTCGGATTTGCCAAATCATTCAAATACAAAAACCATCTTTCCATTAAGTCCAATGCCCAAATCCGTTGTAGTGGCTGTTACCGGCTGTTACTGATTTTTTTCTAATATTTGAGACATAATAATTTGTCCCTTTTTGTTTATGCTTCCATTTTTGAATCTTGTATATTTTTTGAGCGTATTTTCTTTTATTCCCAGACTATCGCATTCATAACTTTGGATTGAATCAACAGAATATATTTTTAGGTCAGAATAAATCTTTACATACTCATTACACGTGAAGCCACAGTCCGAACCGCAACCTCCAACAGCCAATTCTTCTTCGCTAATCTTTTTTCCGTTTTTTGAATATGTTGCCATTTTCGGAAGACGAATTTCATATGGAAATAAATAGATAACTTTATATGATTCTAACGTATCAGGTAAAATTCCATACGCATAAATATTGTCTAAGTTAGGGTCAATATCGTGTAAGTTGATAAATTTAAAATCAGTTTTTGTCAACTTTGTAAAATTTCCGTTCTGAATTTTTAGAGGTTCAATTGTTAACGGAACTTCCAATATTTTAAACTTATTAATAAATGTTTTAAAATCGTTGGATTTCACAACAAGCTGTTCGGATTTATTATTTTTCGCTTTCTCATTCTTACAATTTACGAATAAGATTGACGCCAATAATATAAGGGTAATTTTAAATTTCATATTTTAATTTTCTGCAATTTTGGTTTTAATAGCCGGTAACGGCTGTTAGTAGCCGTTATTTCTTTTTAAAGTTTATAACCGATTGCAGATGATGATTCTGAATTTTCCCAAAATGTCATTTCTTTGATAAAATTGTCTACTTGTTTGATTATAAATTTTCTATCAATTGTACTTGGATTAACTTTCAAAATTAGTTTATGAGCATCATTTGTGGTTACTAATTCTTCAACTGATGGATAAATAATAATAACAAAAATATCTCCATTATATGCTTGAGAGAATACTAATGTTCCTCCACTTTTTACATAACTTTTTGATCCTTTTTCATTTTGTTCATATATACCGCTTGAAGATTTTCCAAATGTTATATTTACACCTTCAGAATTTTTTGTAAAATCCATAACATAAACATTCCAATCTAAATCATAAGCTTTTTTTACTTCTTGAAGCGTATCTTTTATTAAAGCTTTGGTTTTAGTTCGCCAACATTCTCTTTTTTCATCAATTGAACTCCAAGCGTCGTGGAGTTTTTTAATGTTTTCATCTAAATTTTCTAATTCCATAATTTAAATTTTCTAGTTTTTTTATTCAATTTTTAGGCCTTCTTCAAATAAATTGGCACCTATAGGTTTTCCTGTAAATTTTATATCATCGATTTCAAATTGGCGAACTGTTCCATCTTCAAGTTCAACAATAGCCCAAACACCGCTAAATTTTTCATCTTTATAATGTTCCCAACAATGAAATATGCCTAAAGCATATTTTGGTTCTTCAATTGTTCGTTTACCATCCATTATAAAATTTTTTCCTTTTTCTAACCTAACTTGTACTTGTCTTAATTCCATTTCTTTTAATTTTTATGATAAATTTTCTTGTTTACGATTATAATGGCTACTAACTCGTTTATATGTCTGACAAAATCAGACTTATCTGCTTTGTTTGGGATGATATGTCTGATAGACATCAGATTTTATTTTAAGGTAATATGTAAATCATTGTTTACAAATTGTTAAAAGGTTTTTTTAATTCGTTGGATACTTTCGTACCTAAATAAGAGTAAATGTTTCGTCCTGAAAAAAGTTTATATATTTATTTAATCTCTTTCAACATCGTAAGTAATTCCGGAATCTTATTTACTTGTGATTCTGTCCAAAAATAATGGTCATTATCTGTCGAACCATTATCTTTTAAATATATAGATATTCTTCTCGAACTTTTTCCAATATAAAAACTGAATGTAATTTCTCTGGAATTAAATATATAAGTTACTGATTGATTTCTTTCGGTTTTGTCTTTCAGATTTGGAATTACATATTGTTCTATAAAAATAATGAATTCTTCTACCTCGTTTAAATCAATCCATGAAGATTTGAAATAAGTATCATTTGGTCCTGTTATCCCATTCCCATATTTAACAGTCATATCCATTTGTAGTGATTTTACTTTATTATTTGATTTCAAATCAATTGCTTCAACGGGAAAGAAAGAAACTACTTCACCAATTCCGGATTTAAATTCTGCTTTTACATTCCAGTCTTTGTTTATCTGAGTTATTTCAGCGTTATCAATAAACTGTCGAGTTTCGGAATTAGGTTTTTGTTTCTGAGCGTAATTCATTGTTACGATTAAAAGCATTAAAAACGTAAATAATGTTTCGTTGAATTTCATGTTATGTGTTTTAGTATTAGAGTCTGGATTATTACTTTCATTAATTTACATTTATAAATGATATTCACTAATTGAGTTTTATAAAAAAACAAACATCGTCTTTAATTTAAATTAATCAACAAGTAAAAACACCTGATTTTTTGCTAAAAGTAAATCTTCTTAATTTACTAATTTTACGGAAAACCATAAATAGCTAAATAAATACAAAACCTATAGCCCTGATAGCAGCGGCATCCTTTTTAGGCAAACGAAAATAGCTAAAGTAAACCGTAAATATTCTGCCTAAAAAGATACAGCGGATAGCAGGAACCAGCTCCTGAAAAAACCATCAACGAACAACTTTTAACTATCAACTATTTTTCGTAATTTTGCAGTCCAATAAAAGGAATTAGAAAATGTTAGATAGACTTCAATATGTAAAGCAGCGTTTTGATGAGATTTCGGATTTGATTATTCAGCCGGATGTTATTGCTGATCAAAAACGTTATGTACAGCTTAATCAGGAATATAAAAGCATTAAGGCTTTGGTTGAAAAGAGAGAAGAATATATTCTTGTTTTGGCCAATATTGACGAAGCAAATGAAATCATTGCAGACGGAAGTGATGCAGATATGGTTGAAATGGCCAAAATGCAATTGGATGAAGCAAAAGAACGTTTGCCACAACTTGAGGAAGAAATCAAATTTATGTTGATTCCTAAAGATCCTGAAGATGCGAAGAACGTTATGGTGGAGATTCGTGCCGGAACGGGTGGGGATGAAGCGAGTATTTTTGCAGGTGACTTATTCAGAATGTATACTAAATATTGCGAATCGCAGGGGTGGAGAACTTCTGTCGTAGATATGAACGAAGGAACCTCAGGAGGTTTTAAAGAAGTTATCTTTGAAGTTTCCGGAGAAGATGTGTACGGAACTCTAAAGTTTGAAGCTGGTGTTCACCGTGTACAGCGTGTTCCGCAAACTGAAACTCAGGGTCGTGTGCATACATCGGCTGCAACGGTTATGGTTTTGCCGGAAGCAGAAGAGTTTGATGTACAGATCGATATGAATGATGTTCGTGTAGATTTTTTCTGTTCATCAGGACCTGGAGGGCAATCGGTAAATACTACGAAATCAGCTGTTCGTTTAACGCACATTCCAACCGGATTAGTGGCGCAGTGTCAGGATCAGAAATCGCAGCATAAAAATAAAGATAAAGCTTTGAACGTTTTACGTTCCCGTTTATACGAACAGGAACTGGCGAAGAAAGAGGCTGAGGATGCTACAAAACGTACCTCTCAGGTAAGCTCGGGTGACCGTTCGGCTAAGATTCGTACGTACAATTACGCTCAGGGACGTGTAACAGATCACAGAGTTGGTTTGACACTTTACGATTTAGGAAATATCATGAATGGTGATATTCAGAAAATTGTGGCTGAACTTCAGTTGGTGAACAATATGGAGAAACTGAAGGAAGCTTCAGAGGTGTTTTAAAATTTAGACTTCTTAGATTGTTAGACTTCTTAGATTTGATTAGAAGAAAGATTAAAGAATATATAGAGAAAGCCGAACTTAATTTAAGTTCGGCTTTTTTGCATCAAAAAAGCAAAGTCCGCTAATGCAAACTTTGCTTTTTCTTCTAAGGCTCTGTTTAAGAAAACAGAGATTTATAGAGAAGTATTAACTGTTTAACCGTTTTTTATAGCAGAAACGTATAAAGCAAGTTAGATACCTAAAAAAACTCTTGTGTATTCAAAACATTTATAGAAATTTGAGTAAATGTAAACACCATTTTTGATTATTATTTCGTTTATCTTTTCCATAATACATATATTTAAGTTTAAACAATTACTCTTGGGATGTTTCGTCGTATTGTGAGGATTCCTTTGTAGTTGCTTCATGGTGTTGTGGCTTTGATACCAAAGTCGTGACAGCCAGTTGTAATATAGATCCGAAAATATTTTTAAATGTCGAGTCTGTTTTTCCTATTACCAGTTTTTTTGCCAGATAACCGATACCAATGCTTATGGCTGACTGAGCAATATCGCTTTTAAAACCAATAGTTTCATTGATTTCTTCAACTGTGTTTCGAATTAAGTTAAGAGGTTTTAGATTCTCTTTAATTTCATCTATTTCATCCTTAATTTCACACCATTCCCTGTCTTGTTGAACTTCTAAAAATTTAATTTTTTGATTTAATGAATCAATGGTGTAAATAGTTTCCATAACAGTCTTTTATTTATTAATCATTTAATCAATTTTTAGATTCTTTTAAAATACTCGAAACTATCATATTCCCAATAGGTGTTTTAATCAGTTTATGTTGTGATTTATGTAGAATCACAGCAACTAGTAAGTAGAATCCTGCCAGTGCAAAAAAACCATAATAATATTCACCAAGTTCTTTTCCAATCCATAAACTAAGTCCAATATTAAGAAACAAAGTAAAAAATGCAACAACAGCGCCAACCGCTATCCGTGATGTTAATGTTGATAAAACATCTGCAGTTGCTGATACCGTTTTGAGTTTAATTAATTCTAAACTCGTTTTGGTATAGTTTTCTGCTTTTTCATACATATTCAGGTTCTCGTTTGTTGTTGCATTAGTTTCCATGATATTGGGTGTTTTTATGGTTTAAAAAAGTCACTTTTTAGTAGTTCGTTTTCACGGTTTTTGCTTCATCTTTAATAGAATTGAAGTCGTCTTTTACCTGATTGAATTTTGCTTTTCCTTCTTCGATAATGTCTTTACCGTTTGAACTTAATGTGCTTAAAATACCATCTACTTTCCCTTTAAGGTTATCTCCGTAATCTTTTGATTTGTCTTTGATTTTTTTTCTGGTTTCTGAACCTTTATCCGGTGCAAATAATACTCCTAAAAATGCTCCTGCCGCTGCGGCTCCTAAAATTCCTAAAATTGTGCTACTAGTTTTCATAATACTTGATTTAAAAGATTAATATAAAATGTTTAATATTGTTTGATTTTTTAAATTTCGCGACCTTTAATAAGTCTGAATAGTATTGCTATAATGGCAATTACCAATAATATGTGAATAATACTTCCTGCGCTGTATACAAAGAACCCTAAGGCCCAGAGAATGACAAGAATTACTGCGATTGTATATAATAGATTTGACATGGTTTATTTATTTAAGATTAATTGAGCTTTTAGTTTAATTTATATGATAAGTATAAACTTAAGTTGCTGTTTTTTAAATCTGATGAATCGTCTCCGTCTTTAACGATAGTGGTCAATCCGTAGTTGTAACGTAATCCGATACTTATTGGGTTAAAATCTACTCCAACACCAGCGGCTAAACCAGCATCAAACTTGTTAAAATTATCAGTATCAAATTCTTCTTCAAAATTAAAAGATCCATCACCAGTAACTTTCGAACTGACCAGGTAAGAAGCATATCCACCTGCGTGTATGTTAAAGTTTTTAGTAAGGTTTACCCTTACTAATAATGGAAGTTCAATATAATTTAATTTGAATTTCGCATTTCCTTCTATTAAGGCATTGTTGTATTCTAATTCTGAACCTCTTGTAGTAAACAATAATTCAGGTTGGATAGCCACAAAATCTGATACAGGGAGTGTAGCATAAACACCGGCATTAAAACCAAATAGAACATTTTCGTCGTCTGCGTCGTCTGTGTATAAATTAGACATGTTAAGACCTCCTTTTATACCAAATTCAGTGGTTACATTTTCCTGAGCCTGAAGCACACCAAACGATGCTGTCATAAAAAGTGTCAAGGCGTATAAATAAAATGATTGCTTTTTCATGTTAAAAAAATTTAGTTAATAATTATAATTTGAATTGATTTCTTTTTTGATCTTCTCTGTTTCTCTTAAAAATTCGTATTGTTTTGGTAAATAATGAGTAATCAGCTTCAATACTGTCACATCACTTGTTTCTCTCGCGATAGATTCAAATAATTTTATCATTTCTGATAAGGATTTTATGACAGAATTAATGTAAGCATAATCAAAATCCACCTCTTTTTTTGTAACAAGCTCATACAAATCTTTATTTGTAACTGTTGTATTTATTTCATTGATTATAATGAGTTTCTGAATAGCTGTCTTGCTAATATCCTGCAGTAACAAATTTTGATTGTTTTCTATTTTAATGCTGACACTTTTTATTGCGTTATTTAAACTTTTATCTTGTGCCAACTTAGTTTTAGAAATAATTGATTTTGTTATTCCTGCAGTTTCAGTAAAAAAATAAGTTTCAATTTCTTCCGGATTTTTTGTAAGAACGTATTTGTTATCTACTTTTTTCAGATTTTCATTTTCATTACAGGATGAAATAGTTACTGTTACAATCACTATAAAAGCTGTTTTTAAAAATGATGGTTTTGATAAGCACATCTGTTAAATTATTACTTCATTATTACATTACAAAGATGCTAACCAATAGTAAGTTTTGCTTTACAGCATAAAAAAGAAACGTTATATAATTCCCATTATGGAAAAATATAACGTTTTAAGAGAGTTTTTTTCGGGAGATTATTCTGGAAGAAATACTGTGAATACGGAGCCTTTGCCTGGTTCACTGTCGGCAGTAATGTAACCTTTGTGGTTTTCAACAATTTTTTTGCAAATCGCTAACCCAATTCCGGTTCCGGGATAATCTGTTTTGGAATGAAGACGTTGAAACAGCACAAAAATATTATCTTTAAATTGTGGGTCAAAGCCAAGTCCATTATCTGTAAAGGTAATTTTATAGAATTTTTTAAAGGGCAAATCTATCAGTTCCGGATATTCATTTGATAAAATCTTATCGCAGTTAATATTGATTTCCGGGACGGTTCCTGGCTGGCTGTATTTTAAGGAATTACCAATTAAGTTAATGAAGAGTTGTTCTATCTGATAAGGAATGACCTGGAGTTTAGGAAGTTTGTCAACTTTAATACTTCCTTTTTTTTCGTCAATTATTACAGCTAATTCTGATTTGGCATTTTCCAGTAATTCATTCAGGTCAGATTTAATGAATTCTTTTTTTGTTGTATTTGTTTTTGAGAACAATAATAAATCATCAATTAAAACGCGCATTCTTTTAGCGGATGTTTCAATCTTTAGTATATATTCCTTGGCACTGTCCGACATAACCGCTTTGTCTGCATCGGAAATTCTCGAAATAAAAGTTTGAATTTTACGTAATGGTTCCTGTAAATCATGACTTGCAACATGATTAAATGATGCTAATTCTTTGTTGCTTTTTTCAAGTTCATTATTACGTTCCTGAAGTTCAATATTTAGTAAATGTTCATCAGTGATGTCAAAATTTATACCCAATAGAATCTTACTGCCATGCTGGTCTTCAAGTAATTTCCCCGTAGATTTAAAATATCTGATTTCATCATTTGGCTGAATAATTTTGTAATATATAAAAGGGAGCTCCTTATTATTAATTATCCCTTCCATAGAGGCTGCAATTGCTTCCTGATCTTCAGGATGTACAAAATTTAGAAAACTATCTTTGTTGGGTACGAAAGCATTTGGACGAAATCCTAAAAGACGAAATTGATTATCAGAATAATCTATTTTGTCTGTGTCTAAATCCCACTGCCATGTACTGAATTTACCAATAACTTCAGATTCAGCTATTAAACCGGATGAGATTAAAAGCTTTTTGTTGTATACTTTTAAGCGTTCTAAGTCTTTGCTTATTTGCCGGTAAGCTAATAAAATAAAACTTAAAGCGACTAAAAACAATGAAATTGAAAGAATAGGACCGAGAGAGATTTCTTCATCATATTTTTTTAAGCTTTTTTGTAAAAATGATTTTTCTATATCATTCATTTCATCCACCTTAAAACGAATGTTCTCCATTAAAATCCGGCCTCCAAACATATGATTGTCCAATTTTCTTTTATCATAAGTTTCCGGAGCGCTGTATTTTAAACAATTTTCAAATGAAACATAGCGCTGAATAATTAATTTGAATAATTTATTGAGGTTTTGTTTTTGTGTTTGATTGTCTGCCGTAAGTTTTTTTAAGGCAATAAACGAAGTGTTTACCTTATCGCGGGAAAAAAGATATGGAGTAAGAAATCTGTGATTGCGTGTAATCATAAAACCACGCTGACCGGTTTCTGCATCTTTTATAGCCGACATGAGCCGCTCAAGCTCTATGTTTATTTCATAGGTATGCATGAGCAGCTTGCTGGATTCGTTTAAATCGCGGTTGTGTTTGTAAGCTATTGAGGAAAGAAAGAGTAAAATGAAAATAGCTATTATAAAAATAACTCTCAAATAGTTTGAGGAATTAAACTTAGGTATCCATTTCATTATTATTGCAATTATTTAAGGCTTAATAAGAAATTATCACGATTTAATCCTGATGTATGATAATGCCAATTCAGCGTTATAACTTCATTAATAATTTTTTTAAGCGCATTAAAGTCACTTGGTTTTTTTATGTAAATATTTGCCCCCTCAATAAATGTGTCTTCAATATCCTCATCAGATGATGATGTTGAATAAATTGCAATTATAAGGTTTTTAAGGTGTTCTGTTTTTTTTATTTCGATCAAACATTCTTTACCTGTTTTTTTAGGCATGTTCAAATCCAAAAATAAAATATCAGGCAATTTAGTGTCCGGATTCATTAGATGTTCCATTAACTGTAAGCCATCGAAAACAAATTCGACATTGGTTTGTACTTTTACTTCTTCAAAAGCATCTTTAAAAAAAAGTCTATCGTCTTCGTCGTCATCGGCGAGTAAAATGTGTAATGCGTTTTTCTGCATTGATTAAGGGTATTTGGGTTTTATTTTAAATTTTCTCTTCGCTTTTTAATAATTCTCAGAAATGCCGAAGGGGTTATTCCGGTTGTGTTTTTAAACTGAGTACTTAAATGTGCAACACTTGAATAATTCAGTAAAAAAGCAATTTCGGTTAAACTCATTTCATTTACAATCATTAACTGTTTAGCTCTTTCAATTTTTTGAATGATTATAAAATTTTCAATAGATGAATAGGTTACTTCCGAAAATACATTTGATAAATAACCATAACTATGATTTAATTTGTCAGCTAAATAAGCAGAACTTTTAAAGTTATTATTGTCATCAGTATACACTAATTCAATTATTGCATCTTTTATTTTTTGAACCAGTACACTTTTTTGATTTTCTACTACTTCAAAGCCAAAAGGGCTTAAATTGTTTTTAAGGGCATCTAACGCTTCTGTGCTAAGATTCTCTTCAAGTTCAATTTCTCCAAAGCCTAATGTAGAAAAATTTAAATTTTGCTCCTCCAGTTTTTCTTTGAGAAAAAGAGTACAAATTGTATTGATATCAAATTTTATAAATAATTTCATTTTGTAAAAAAATATGGTTAAAGATAACTAATTTATTTGGTTTATAAAGTTAATTCAAGCATTTAGGAAATGTAAGACTTTAAAGTTTGAAAATCAAAAAAATACCGCCTAATTTAAATTAGACGGTATATTGCATATTTTGAGATGATTTACAAATCTGATACAATTTTATCCCATTCGTCTTTTGTTTTACCTAATTTTTGCTGGATTCTGCCGTATATTTCATCTTCCTTTCCTTCTTCATATAACAAATCGTCATCAGTCAAATCGGCATATTTTTGTTTTAATCTTCCTTTGAACTCGTTCCAGTTTCCTTTTATTTCTGTAGTATTCATAGCTTTAAAAATTAGAAAATTTATATATCGTAAAATTCAAAATTTCAATTTTGGATTGTGTTATATGAATCATTAAAACTATTTCATAATTCACATTTCTCTTGTTTTTAGATGAGTTCAAAGCAGCTGTTGAACAGTATATTATTCTACATAATAAGTTTGATATGTTACATCAAATTAATGTTTTGTTACTATACATTTAAATCTAATGTTGTAGTTTTGCCGGCAATTAAACTTAAAACCCCGATTTAATGAAAAAACAATTACTCATTCTATTAATTTTAATGACATCTTTTGCGAGTAAAGCGCAATCTTATTCAGGTTATTTTCATGATAATTATGCCGGTGTACAAAGTGTACTTTTTAACCCTGCGTCAATTGCCGATTCCCGTTTTAAGACCGATATCAATTTGTTTTCTGTCAGCACTGCTGTTAGTAATGATTTGTATGGTGTAAAACTTTTTGATGTTTTTAAAGACGGATATGATTTTGACAGTCAATCAAAAATGACCTCCTCAAACGCTAACAGTGCTCTTATCAATTTGGATATTATGGGGCCGTCATTTATGTTTAATATTGCTCCAAAACATACTTTGGCTCTTTTTACCAGAGCAAGATCTGTTACAAATCTTAGAGATGTTAATGGTAATCTTGTTGATCAGGTAAAGGATGGTTTGGATCAGTCAAGCGGTTTTTTAAATCTTAATGCCGGAAGTCCAAACGGTGCAGCCCATGCCTGGGGAGAATTAGGTATTTCTTATGCAGCTGTGCTGTTTCAGAAAAATCAGCATTTCCTAAAAGGAGGTTTAACTGCTAAATATCTGCAAGGTGTTGGAAATGCTTACATCCAAGGAAAAGATGCTAATGTAAGTTTAATTGAAGATCCGATTAATCCCTTAAATAGTAGATTAATTACAAATGGTCAACTGACTATCGGTGGTAGTCAGGATTGGGAAGCCAATGAAGATTATGAATTTGATATTAATTCAAGCGGAGTAGGTTTTGATTTTGGACTTGTGTACGAATGGAGGCCGGATTATGAAAAATATGATCTAAGTAAAGCTAAACCTGCAGATAATAATTTTAGAGATTTAAATAAATATAAAATACGTTTCGGATTATCTGTTACTGATATTGGTTCTATAAATTATAAAAAATCAAAACAGGATATTTACGATATATCAGGTACTCTTACGCAGCAAATGATTGATGATACAGATAATTTATATGATCTGTTAAATGATCGTTATACAAAAACTTCAACAGCGAAGGGTGTAAAAACAAATTTACCTACTGCGCTTCACGCAGATGCTGACTGGAATATACACAATAAATTCTATCTGAATCTTAATGGAGATATCAGTATGGTTTCAAACACAAAATTAAACGCAACCAGTATTGCTGACAGAGTAAGTTTAACTCCCCGTTATGAAAGCAGATGGTTTAGTTTTTATGTACCTGTTACCTGGATGGAATATAGCGGAACGCAGGTGGGTACAGGATTGCGTGTAGGGACTTTCTTTGTTGGGTCTGGATCTATTGTCTCTAATTTAGTTTCTAAAGAATCTAAAGCAGCAGATTTTTACGTTGGACTTAAGCTTCCGGTTTATGAGAAGAAATTCAAAGATACCGATGGAGACGGAGTTATAGATAAAGAAGACGGGTGTAAAAAAACAGCAGGACCAATTGAAAATAATGGATGCCCATGGCCGGATACAGATGGTGATAAAGTTTTTGATAAAGATGATACTTGTCCTGAAACTGCAGGCCCTGTAGAAAATAAAGGATGTCCATGGAAAGATAGCGATGGAGATACATTATTAGATAATGTTGATGCATGTCCAACAGTTTCCGGTCCGGTTGAAAACAAAGGCTGTCCATGGCCGGATACAGACGGTGATACGATTTTAGATAAAGATGATGCCTGTCCGGATGTTGCGGGGTTAATTGAAAATAAAGGATGTCCGGTTTTAGATACTGATAAAGACGGAGTTGCTGATAATGCAGATGGTTGTCCACTAGTGGCAGGACCGGCAGAAAATAAAGGTTGTCCTGAAGTTAGCAAAGCTACTTTGGCACAATTGCAGGTTGAAGCAAAATCTATTTTCTTTACAACAGGTAAAGCTACATTAAGTGATGCTAAAAAAGTAGAAACTTCAGGAAGACTTGATGCTATCAAAGAAATTTTAAAAAATTATCCAAATGCTAAGTTTGCCATTTACGGACATACTGATAATGTAGGAAATGCTAAGGCAAATCAGAAGTTATCTGAAGAAAGAGCAAAAATTATTATGGATGCCTTAATTGAAAAAGGAGTAAATCCGGCTAACTTAACCTCACAGGGATTTGGAGCTTCTAAACCGGTTAAACCTAATAATACAGCTGCCGGAAGAGCTGCAAACAGAAGAACTGAAATTGTTTATTTAGGTAATTTCTAATAACAGTTGAATATAAATACCAAAAGCCATTCTTAATTGAGTGGCTTTTTTTATTTTTGCATACTTTCCAAAAAGAATCATTCTTCATATTGGAAGAACTAAAAAATCACCAATGACCACACAACAACTACACGAACAAATACTTCTGAAGAAATCATTTTTATGTGTTGGATTAGATCCTGATCTGGATAAAATTCCAGCTCATTTATTAGAAACAGAAGACCCTATTTTTGAGTTCAATAAAGCTATAATCGATGCTACACATGATTTGACTGTGGGATATAAACCCAATACAGCTTTTTTTGAGGCCTATGGTATAAAAGGCTGGATATCGTTGCAAAAAACGATCAATTATATAAACGAAAACTTTCCGGAAATTTTTACCATTGCTGATGCAAAACGTGGCGATATTGGAAATACTTCAAGCATGTATGCAAAAGCATTTTTTGAAGATTTGAATTTTGACAGCGTAACTGTTGCTCCTTATATGGGAAAAGATTCTGTTGAACCTTTTCTGGCTTTTGAAAATAAACATACTATAATGTTGGCTTTAACGTCAAATGAAGGCGCTTTTGATTTTCAAACTCTGACCACCAATGGAAAAGAACTATATAAACAAGTTTTAGAAACTTCTAAAACATGGAAAAATAGTCATAATTTAATGTATGTTGTGGGCGCAACCAAAGCTGAATACTTTGCAGAAATAAGAAAAATTGTTCCCGACAGTTTTTTATTAGTTCCGGGTATTGGAGCTCAGGGTGGAAGTTTGTCAGAAGTTTGCAAATACGGGATGAATGATAATGTAGGGTTATTGGTAAATTCTGCCAGAGCTATTATTTATGCTTCAAATGGAAATGATTTTGCTGAAAAGGCGAGGGAAGAAGCATTGTCTGTTCAACAAGAAATGGAAGAGATTCTTAGTTTCAAGTCTAAAGTCTAAAGTTTAAAGTTCAGGTTTCTAGCTACACTTAGAACATAATTCTACCACAGAGATTCACAAAGTTTAACAAAGTTACACTAAGATAATTTTAAAATTGTTTATAAAACGCTTTGTCAATTTTAAATATGATAATCTCTCTAAAAAAAAAAACTTTTCGAACCTCTGTAGAGAAACTTTTTTGAATCTCTGTGATAAAAATATTAATCAGAAACAAATCAAATGAAACAACTCAGAGATCAAATTGGTATGTTGCATTCTTTTGAAACACTCCCAAAACGCATTATTTCGTTAGTACCATCCCAAACAGAATTGTTGTATGATTTAGGTTTAGAAGAAAAAATTATAGGAATAACCAAATTCTGCGTTCATCCCTATCATTTAAAAACAACTAAGAAAATCGTTGGCGGAACAAAAAAAATCCATTTTGAAAAAATAAAATTATTAGAGCCAGATATTATCATTTGTAATAAAGAAGAAAACACAGAAGAAATTGTAAACCAATTAAGCAAAATATGTCCTGTTTGGGTTACAAATATTGTTTCTGTTGAAGATAATTTTCAAATGATTTCAGATTTCGGGCAGCTTTTTAGTTGCAGAACCGAAGCTCAAAAGTGGAATGATAAATTGGCTTTTGCTTTAAGGGATTTTAAAAAATATGTCCAGGATATTTCTGTTAAAAAAGCAGCATATTTTATTTGGAAAAATCCTTATATGGTTGCCGGTAATGATACTTATATAAATGAGTTATTAAAGCTAAATCATTTTAAGAATATTTACGAAGATAAAGGACGTTATCCCGAAATTGAACTTAAAAAAATGCGACTTGAAGGTGATCCGGATCTGGTTTTTCTTTCTTCAGAACCATACCCATTCAAAGAAGAAGATGCTTTTGAAATCGGAAGATTTACACATCATGCCAAAACTATTTTTGTTGATGGTGAGATGTTTTCCTGGCACGGCAGCCGGTTATTAAAGGCACTTTCATATTTTAAATTGCTTCACGAAAGATTGAAAAATTAGTTTAAAGTTTTTCTTTGTTTCAGGTTTCAAGTTGTTGGAGTGTAAATTTACTCGCAAAGCACGCAAAGTTTATATCACACAGCTTTGCGTGCTTTGTGGTTAAATAGTGCAAAGTAAAGCAACCTGAAACTTGAAACCTGAAACAAAATAAACCATATAGATATAAAAAAAGAATGCCGGCATCTCGAAGACGCCGGCATCATTTAACTAACCAAAACCAAAATAATAAATAACCAGTTTATTACATTACAAATGTCCGACATATATCTTTCTTTTGCTGTTAAGGTTTTGTTATTACTTTGTTGGACATAAGTTAAGATTTTAAAACTGTTAACGGCTGCTAAGTTTTGCCTTTTCTTTAATAATATCAGCAATTTTTCTGTTTTCAATTTTGCTTTCCAGCCATGATATTATATCCAGATACAGAAAAGCTCTTTTTTCATATGTGTTTTTTTCTAATTCAATAAAACGTTCCCGCATTTTGATAAATTCCCTTTTAATATCTGCCGGATAGAAATTGTTAAGGTTTCTCATGAATTTAATAATTTCCTTCTGAACTTCATGCAGGTCATTCATTTTTAGTAAAAACTTATAGGTGCTTTTAAGGTGATTCTCCAGATAATAATCCTTGCCTAATTCGTAATGTGCTATTAAGGACAGGAGTCTTGCAAAACACATCAAATCTTCGCGCATTGTCAGGTTTTTATTATTGATGATTTTATCTAAATAGTAAATCGACTCGTTATATTTTTCATTTCCAAAATAGATAGATGCAATTTTGTAATAAAATAACATTTCATGATGTTCGTCAAGATGTTCGTTGTGAATTTTTATTTTCTCTAAAATTTCAGGAATCAAATATTCGCTTTCGGCAAATGTACCTTCAAGAATATGATAGTTTAATTTATTATTATATACATACAGAAATGATAGTGATGCGATGTTATCGTTTACAGGAAATTTATCATCATTGATCGTCTCTTCTAAAAGTGTTAGGTATTTCTTAAAATTCGATTTATATTTTAGCATATAAAGCGATTCTAAAAAGTAATGATTTCCCTTGAGAAAAAATACCGGATTTTGGTAAATCATATTTGGATTATCATAAAACAACCTGACCCATTTATATGCGTATTTATAGCTGGCAAGAAAGTCCTGAACAAGAAAACTTCTCCATAAATTGGCATTGTAAAACCAATATTTTTCACGGAAACCAAACTTGCTTTCGTCTAATTTAGAAATATGCTTATTGAAATAATCATCAATATATTTATACTCCTCATCGCTTTTTACATAACCGGTCTTCAACATAATTCCATAAAGCTGTAATGATAAATTAGATAACTTACTGGAGATTGTATTTCGATAATTCAATTCCTTTGCCTGAATCACCAATTCATCGGCACGGCCCTGAATACTTCGTGTTATATATTGTGATTCGATTAATTTTTCGAATTCAACAATTTCATAGGCCATTAATTTTTCGTCGTTTTCAAGTGCTGTGATTTTAGTTTTATCCAGGATTTTCAAGCTCTGTTTGTATAATCCTTTATTATATAAAATAACAGCAAAATCAATTTGTTCCCGCAATTGATAACGAATATTCTGGCTCGGAATATTCAAGCGAATACTAACTAAAATCTGTTTATATAAGTATGATTTTAAATTAGATAACTGAACTTTTTTGATAATGCCGCTTTTAAGAATAAGCTTTTCATCGTAAGTTTCAGACTTATCCAAAATATTAAATAACTCAATGAATTTAGTATTCGAACTTGTTTCTAAACGGCTTGCAAAAATTTTAAACTGTCTTTTTTCAGATTTAGAAAGGGATTTAATCAGTACAAATAAGAAATCTTTTTGATGGTTAGCCATTGTAAAATATAATAATGTAACTTATTGATTTTTAATTGTTTAACTCGTTATAAATTGCGTTATGAACAGTATAATTTCATTAAAATGAATTTCATACTGAAGAAGTACAATATATATTTGTTTCAAGATGTGAAATTACATTAAATAAATGAATATGAATAGAGAGAAAGTTCAAATTTTTGACACCACTTTGCGTGATGGAGAACAGGTTCCAGGATGTAAGTTAGATACCAATCAAAAATTGGTTATTGCAGAAAGACTAGACAAAATGGGAGTTGATATCATTGAAGCAGGTTTTCCTGTGTCAAGTCCGGGCGATTTTTTATCGGTCTCTGAGATTTGTAAAATTGTAGAAAATGCAACCGTCTGCGGATTAACAAGAGCCGTAAAAAATGACATTGATGTTGCTGCAGCTGCCTTAAAGTATGCTAAGAAACCTAGAATCCATACCGGAATCGGAACTTCACAATCTCATATCCTCCATAAATTAAATACTACTCCGGAAGATATTATTGCCAGAGCAAAGTATGCTGTAGCACACGCAAAATCATATGTTGAAGATGTTGAATTCTATGCAGAAGATGCTGGTAGAACTGATAATGCTTTTTTAGCTAAAGTGTGCGAAGAAGTAATAAAATCAGGTGCAACCGTTTTAAATATTCCGGATACAACAGGATATTGTTTGCCTGAAGAATACGGAGCAAAAATAAAATACTTAAAAGAAAACGTTAAAGGAATAGAAAATGTAATTCTTTCCTGTCACTGTCATAATGATTTAGGAATGGCTACTGCAAACTCAATTTCAGGAGCTATAAATGGAGCAAGGCAAATAGAATGTACTATTAATGGTATTGGTGAGAGAGCCGGAAATACAGCACTTGAAGAGGTAGTGATGATTTTCAAACAACATCCTTACTTAAATTTAGATACAAATATCAATACAAGAGAATTGAACGAAATGAGTCGTTTGGTTTCTGAAAGTATGGGAATGATAGTACAGCCAAATAAGGCAATTGTGGGGGCAAATGCTTTTGCCCACAGTTCTGGAATTCATCAGGATGGTGTAATCAAAAACAGAGCGACTTACGAAATTATGGATCCTTTGGATGTAGGTGTTAATGAGTCTTCCATTATTTTGACTGCAAGAAGCGGAAGAGCTGCTTTAGCATACCGAGCTAAAAAAGTAGGTTATGAACTTACGAAAGTGCAATTGGATATCGTATATGTTGAATTCTTGAAATTTGCAGATATTAAAAAAGAAGTTTTAGACGAGGATATTCATCAAATTATTGAAGCTTCCAAGATTCAGGGAGATTTAATTAGAAGTTAATTTAGAAAAAAACAGATTTTAAATACATAAAGAACGAGGCATTATGAATTTGAAAATAGCAGTTTTACCAGGAGACGGAATAGGACCGGAGGTAATTGCACAAGCCAAAAAAGCGTTGTATGCAATTGGCGAAGTGTATAATCATGAATTTGTTTTCGAAGAAGCTCTCATGGGAGCAATTGCTATTGATAAAACAGGAAAACCGCTTCCTGAACAAACACTGAATCTCTGTTTAAATACTGATGCTGTTTTGTTTGGAGCAATTGGTGATCCAAAATATGATAATAATCCAAATGCAAAAGTTCGTCCGGAACAAGGGTTGTTGAAACTGCGAAAAGAATTAGGGTTGTTTGCAAACATCCGACCAATTAAACCTTATAAGTCATTAATTGACGCATCTCCTTTAAAAAGAGAAATTATAGAAGGAGCTGATTTTACTATTTTCAGAGAATTAACAGGCGGTGCTTATTTTGGAGCAAAAACATTAAATGAAGAAGGAACACATGCTTCGGATTTATGTGAATATTCAGAAGAAGAAATTACTAGAATTGCACATTTAGCTTTTAAATCGGCACAAAACCGTCGTAAAAAGTTAACAATGGTGGATAAAGCAAACGTTTTGGAAACCTCAAGGTTGTGGAGAAAAGTTGTTCAGAAAGTAGGGGAAGAATATAAAGATGTAGCACTGGACTTTTTGTTTGTTGATAATGCCGCAATGCAGCTGATTTTAAATCCAAAGCAATTTGATGTGATTTTGACAGAAAATTTATTTGGAGATATTTTATCAGATGAAGCAAGCGTAATTACAGGTTCTATCGGTTTATTGGCTTCGGCTTCGCTAGGTGAAAAAAATGCGCTTTTTGAGCCAATTCACGGTTCTTATCCACAGGCAAAAGGAAAAAATATTGCAAACCCAATAGCTTCTATTTTATCAGCAGCAATGTTATTAGAGCATTTTGGATTGTTAAAAGAAGCAAATGTGATTTATAAAGCAATTGAAAAGGCAATTGAATTTAAAGTAGTTACAGTTGATTTAAAATCAGATTCAAAATTTGGAACTAATGAAGTAGGTGAGTTTGTTTCAAACTTTATTTTCAGCAAAGATGATTTGCTGTATTTTAATAATGACAACGTTCATATCGGACAATCAACGATTGTTTAAGTTTTTTTGTTAAAAAACACAATAATTAACAAGAAGTGTTTAAAATGTTGAGATTTTATTTTTTTAGTCCTATTAGTTTCTGTACTTTTGTGGCACTAAAAAAATAAATGATGCAAATCTCAATTATTATTACTTCTGTCATTGTTGTCAATGTGTATAGCACATCTGCATCGGGAATGGTATAAATATAATTGAAAAATATATATTATAACCTCCCACATAGTTGGGAGGTTTTTTTTAGGAATAAAATTAGAAATTACAAATAATACATAATGGAATTAAACAAGTACAGCAAAACAATCACGCAAGATGAAACTCAACCAGCTTCTCAGGCAATGTTCTACGGAATTGGTTTGACAGAAGAGGATCTTAAAAAAGCGCAGGTAGGAATTGTGAGTATGGGCTACGACGGAAATCCGTGTAACATGCACTTAAATGACCTGGCTAAAGATATTAAGAAAGGGGTCTGGGATGCTGATTTGGTCGGTTTGATTTTTAATACTATTGGTGTAAGTGATGGTATTTCTAATGGTAATGACGGAATGCGTTTTTCTTTGGTTTCCCGTGATGTAATCGCAGATTCTATCGAAACAGTTATGGGAGCACAATGGTACGATGGTATGATTGCTGTCCCTGGTTGTGATAAAAATATGCCGGGAGCTTTAATGGCTATGGGAAGGGTAAACCGTCCTTCTATAATGGTTTACGGAGGATCAATCCATCCGGGAAAATGGAAAGGTGAGGATTTAAATATTGTTTCTGCCTTTGAAGCTTTAGGAAAAAAAATCAGTAATAAAATTACTCCGGAAGATTTCAAAGGTGTAATTCAAAATGCTTGTCCCGGTGCAGGTGCATGTGGCGGAATGTACACAGCTAACACTATGTCATCAGCGATCGAAGCATTAGGTATGAGTTTGCCTTATAGTTCTTCTAATCCTGCTTTGAGTCCTGAAAAGAAACAAGAATGTGTGGATGCCGGTAAAGCAATCAGAATATTATTAGAAAAAGATATCAAACCAAGAGATATCATGACTCGTAAAGCATTTGAAAATGCAATTACAATGGTAGCTGTTTTAGGTGGTTCTACAAATGCAGTTATGCACTTAATTGCAATGGCGCACTCAGTAGGTATTGAATTGACATTAAAAGATTTCCAGGATATTAGTGATAAAACACCATTATTAGCTGACTTGAAACCAAGTGGTAAATACTTAATGGAAGATTTACACAATGTTGGTGGTGTTCCGGGAGTAATGAAATATTTATTAAAAGAAGGTTTTTTACATGGTGATTGTTTAACTGTAACAGGGAAAACAATAGCAGAGAATTTAGCTTCTGTTCCTGACTTACATGATGGACAACAAGTAGTTTTTGAAATAGCAAAAGCATTAAAATCAACCGGAAATATTCAGATTCTATACGGAAACATAGCAACAGAAGGTTGCGTAGCTAAAATTAGCGGCAAAGAAGGTGAGTTTTTTGAAGGTACAGCTGTTGTTTTTGAAGGTGAAAAAGATGTAATCAGAGGAATACAGGCTGGTGAAGTTAAACCTGGAAACGTGGTAATTATTCGTTATTGTGGTCCAAAAGGCGGTCCTGGTATGTCTGAAATGCTAAAGCCAACATCTGCCATTATGGGAGCTGGTTTAGGAAATTCAGTAGCATTAATTACAGATGGACGTTTCTCCGGAGGTTCGCACGGTTTCGTGGTAGGTCACGTTACTCCGGAAGCTTATGAAGGTGGTGGAATCGCATTGATAGAAAATGGAGATGTGATTACAATTGATGCTGTGAAAAACACCATTGATATGAAAATTTCCGATGAAGAATTGGCAAATCGTAAAGCCAATTGGAAAAGACCAGAGTCGCCGATCAAACAAGGAGTTTTACTTAAATATATGCGTTCGGTCTCCAGTGCCTCAGAGGGATGTGTTACCGACAAATAATTTAATAAAAACAACAAGCCTGTAAGTCTTAAATTAAAAGATTTATTGGTGAAAAATATAAGATAAAATGAAAATATCAGGGGCAGAAGCCGTTATTAGATGTTTATTAGCAGAAGGAGTAGACTTGGTTTATGGATATCCGGGAGGAGCCATAATGCCGGTTTATGACGAATTATATAAATTTCAGGATCAATTGCACCATGTTTTAGTACGTCACGAACAAGGTGCAGCACATGCGGCACAAGGTTTTGCAAGAGCTACCGGTAAAGTAGGTGTAGCGATTGCAACCTCAGGACCAGGAGCAACAAATTTAGTAACTGGTATTGCTGATGCTCAAATCGATTCAACACCGTTAGTGTGTATTACCGGTCAGGTTGGAAAACATTTATTGGGTTCTGATGCTTTTCAGGAAACAGATATTATTGGAATTTCAACTCCGGTAACCAAATGGAATTATCAGATTACTGAGGCTTCAGAAATTCCAGAGATCATTGCTAAAGCTTTTTATATTGCCAGATCAGGTCGCCCTGGACCGGTTTTAATTGATATTACTAAAAATGCTCAATTCGATGAGTTTGATTTTAGTTATGAAAAATGTACTGGAATCAGAAGTTATCATCCAAAACCAGTATTGAATATTAAAAAGGTCGAAGCAGCAGCGGATATAATTAATAATGCCAAAAAACCATACATTATTTTTGGTCAGGGTGTTATATTAAGTCAGGCAGAAGAGCAATTGAAAAGATTAGTTGAAAAATCAGGAATTCCTGCGGCCTGGACAATTCTGGGACTTTCAGCTTTGCCAACAGATCATCCTTTAAATGTAGGTATGGTAGGAATGCATGGTAATTATGGGCCTAATCTTTTAACCAATGAATGTGATGTTTTAATTGCATTGGGAATGCGTTTTGATGACCGTGTTACAGGAAATTTAGCGACTTATGCTAAACAAGCCAAAGTAATCCACTTCGAAATTGATCCTGCTGAAATCGATAAAAATGTAAAAACAGAAGTAGCTGTTTTGGCTGATTTAAAAGAAGCATTAACAGCTTTGATTCCATTAATTGACAAAAAATCGCATGATTCATGGCATAATGAATTCAAAGAAAAATATAAAATTGAATTAGAAGCAGTTATAGATGAAGAGTTGACACCAACGAATGGAAAAGGAATTTCGATGGGAGAAACGATTGAAATGATTAATAAACACTCTAAAGGTGACGCAATAATGGTATCGGATGTAGGACAGCATCAAATGTTTGCCTGTCGTTATGCCAAATTCAATTTCACAAAAAGTAATGTTACTTCAGGAGGTTTGGGAACTATGGGGTTTGCTTTACCGGCAGCTATTGGTGCCAAAATGGGAAGACCAGACAGGGAAGTTGTAGCTATAATTGGAGACGGAGGTTTTCAAATGAACATACAAGAATTAGGTACTATTCATCAAACGAAGGTTCCTGTGAAAATTGTAGTACTAAACAATGAATTTCTAGGAATGGTTCGCCAATGGCAGGAATTGTTTTTTGATTACAGATACGCTTCTACGGTTATGGTAAATCCAAATTTTTGTGCTATTGCAGAAGGGTATTATATCAAATCAAGAAAGGTAACGAAAAGAGAGGATTTAGATTCGGCAGTCGCTGAGATGCTGGCTTCAAAAGATTCTTATTTCTTAGAAATTATGGTAGAAAAAGAAAATAACGTATTTCCAATGATTCCAACAGGAGCTTCGGTTTCTGATATGAGATTAAGTTAAAAATTATGGAAGAAAAAACATTTACCATATCGGTATACTCAGAAAATAACGTAGGCTTATTAAATAGAATATCAGGAATATTCTTAAAACGGCATATTAATATATTAAGTTTAAACGTTTCAGAATCAGAAATAGAAAATGTTTCAAGATTTATTATTGTAGTTGAAACAACAGAGAAATGGGTTAAGAATATTGTTGGACAAATCGAAAAACAAATTGAAGTTATAAAAGCATTTTATCATACGGATGAAGAGACAATTTATCTTGAAAATGCATTATTTAAAATAGCTTCAAGCTTGCTGTTTGATGAAAAACAAATTCAGAATATAATCAAAGACAGTCAGTCAACGATTGTAACTGTTTCCCGTGATTTCTTTGTGATTTCAAAATCTGGAAGACGCTCAGAAATAGAAGAATTATATGCGAAGTTTAAACCTTACGGAATTATGCAATTCGTGCGTTCAGGAAGAATTTCTGTATCAAAAGAAAAGATGGAGATTTCATCATTATTATTGGAAGAATTAAAATAGTTTATCAATTTTCAAATTAAACATCATACTTATTAAATATTAAAAAAATGGCCAATTATTTCAACACATTACCACTTAGATTACAATTAGAACAATTAGGGGTTTGCGAATTTATGGATCAATCTGAATTTGCAAACGGGATAGATGCATTAGCGGGAAAAAAAGTCGTAATCGTAGGTTGCGGAGCGCAAGGTTTGAACCAGGGTTTAAATATGAGAGATTCCGGTTTGGATATTTCTTATGCTTTGCGTGCAGATGCAATTGCTGAAAAAAGAGCTTCTTTTAAAAATGCTACTGAAAATGGTTTTAAAGTAGGTACTTATGAAGAATTAATTCCAACTGCTGATTTGGTTTGTAACTTAACTCCGGATAAGCAACATACTGCTGTAGTTACTGCCATTATGCCATTAATGAAAAACGGTTCGACTTTAGCTTATTCACATGGTTTTAATATCGTAGAAGAAGGAATGCAGATTCGTAAAGATATCACAGTAATTATGTGTGCTCCTAAGTGTCCGGGTTCTGAAGTGCGTGAAGAATATAAAAGAGGTTTTGGTGTGCCAACACTTATAGCTGTTCACCCTGAAAACGATCCAAACGGTTTAGGTTTAGATCAGGCTAAAGCTTATGCTGTTGCTACCGGAGGACACAGAGCAGGAGTTCTAAAATCATCATTCGTAGCTGAAGTAAAATCAGATTTAATGGGTGAGCAAACTATCCTTTGCGGATTATTGCAAACAGGTTCTATTTTATGTTTTGATAAAATGGTTGAAAAAGGAATTGATGCTGCTTATGCTTCAAAATTAATTCAGTTTGGATGGGAAACTATTACTGAGGCTTTGAAACACGGAGGTATCACAAATATGATGGACCGTCTTTCTAATCCTGCAAAAATTGAAGCTTACGAATTAGCAGAAGAATTAAAAGACATTATGCGTCCGTTATTTCAAAAACATCAGGATGATATCATTTCTGGAGAATTTTCTAGTACTATGATGGCTGACTGGGCAAATGATGATAAAAATCTATTGACATGGAGAGCTGCTACAGGAGAAACTAACTTTGAGAAAACAGCCCCGCAAGAAGCTCCAATTTCAGAGCAGGAATATTTTGATAATGGCGTATTAATGATTGCAATGGTTAAAGCAGGTGTAGAATTAGCTTTCGAAACGATGACAGAAGCTGGTATTATCGAAGAATCTGCTTATTATGAGTCATTACACGAATTACCTTTGATCGCTAATACTATCGCAAGAAAGAAACTATTCGAAATGAACCGTGTAATTTCTGATACTGCAGAATATGGTTGTTATTTGTTTGATCATGCATGTAAGCCTTTATTGACTGAATTCATGAAAAAAGTAGAAACTAATATTATTGGTAAACCATTTTCAACTTCAAATGGAGTAGACAATGCTGTTCTGATAGCAGTAAACAAAGAAATTCGTCAACATCCTATCGAAGAAGTGGGAGCTTGGTTGAGAGAGTCTATGACTGCAATGAAAAAAATAGGATAATATATTACGCACCACGTTGTGTGTTGGGATTTTGCACTGTATCTTGGTTTTATATAATATTTTGAATTAGTAAGCACTTATTAAGATAATAACAGATATGGCGCAGTTACATTCACTTAACTTTGAATCATTCAGGTTAAGTGAAGTAATCCCTAATTATTTGGGTATATTTTGTTAGAGATATACTGTAGAAGTTTCTGTTATGATTAATGTTGCTGCTATTTTCAAAGTAAAAAGAGAATAGCAAGATCAGGCAAAATTAATTGTTATTGAAATTGTTAGAATTAAAAAGGCATGATATCTAGAAATATCATGCCTTTTTGTATTGCTAATATTTGATTAAAAGTTTAAAATTTAGGAAAAACACAATAAAATTAATGTTTTTTTTAGAGATTAGTTTTTTTTTGATAAAATTTATAAATTAAATAATTTTAAGAATACATTGTTATTTAATACATTTATAAAAAAATTACAACAACTATGAGTTATTATAAAATTGAAAATTTAGAACAATATTTTAAACATTACAATAAGTCAATAAGAGAGCCAAGAAAATTTTGGGGTAAAATTGCAGAAGAAAATTTTACTTGGTACCAGCAATGGGAAAAAGTTGTTGATTTTAACATGGCCGATGCAGAGGTAAAATGGTTTACTGAAGCCAAAGTTAATATTACAAAAAATTGTATTGACAGACATTTAAGTAAAAGAGGAGAAAAAACAGCAATTATTTTTGAACCGAATAATCCTTCTGAGGATGCGATACATATTACATATAATGAATTATATGAAAGGGTTTCCAAAATGGCAAATGTGCTGCGTGAGCAAGGAGTAGCAAAAGGAGACAGAGTTTGTATTTATTTACCAATGATTCCTGAACTTGCTATAGCAGTATTGGCTTGTGCAAGAATTGGTGCTATACATTCGGTTATTTTTGCCGGATTTTCAGCTTCAGCAGTTTCTGCAAGAATCAATGATTGTGAATGTAAAATGGTTATCACTTCTGACGGAGGTTACAGAGGAAATAAAACAATTGATCTTAAAGGTATTGTTGATGAAGCATTAGAAAGTTGTCCATCAGTTTCTAAAGTTTTGGTTGTGAAAAGAACTGAAACCGAAATAAAAATGCAGGAAGGCCGAGATATTTGGTTACAACCATTATTAGATGCTGCTCTTGATTATAATGTAGCAGAAATAATGGATGCTGAAGATCCATTATTTATTTTATATACATCAGGATCTACAGGAAAACCAAAGGGAATGGTACATACCACAGCTGGATATATGGTTTATACTGCTTATACTTTTAAGAATGTTTTCAGTCATGAAGAAAATGATATTTTCTGGTGTACTGCAGATATTGGCTGGATTACCGGACATTCCTATATATTATATGGACCATTATTGAATGGAGGTACAACCGTAATATTTGAAGGAGTTCCGTCTTATCCTGACTTTAGTCGTTTTTGGGATATTATCGAAAAACATAAAATCACGCAGTTTTATACAGCACCAACTGCAATTCGTTCATTAGCGAAGGAAAGTTTAGATTATATCCAGAAATATCCTTTAAAATCACTTAAAGTTATCGGCTCTGTTGGAGAACCAATTAATGAAGAAGCTTGGCACTGGTTTAATGACCACGTTGGAGATAAAAGATGTCCCGTTGTTGATACATGGTGGCAAACAGAGACAGGTGGAATTATGATTTCGCCAATTGCTTTTGTAACACCAACCAAACCAACTTATGCAACTTTGCCATTGCCTGGTATTCAACCCGTTTTAATGGATGAAAAACGTAATGAAATTGAAGGTAATCAGGTAGTAGGTAGTTTATGTATTAAGTTTCCCTGGCCTGGTATAGCCAGAACAATTTGGAATGATCACGACCGCTATAAAAAAACATATTTCTCAGCTTTTCCGGGTAAATATTTTACAGGCGATGGTGCTTTAAGAGACGAAGTTGGATACTATAGAATTACAGGTAGAGTAGACGATGTTGTAATTGTTTCCGGACATAATTTAGGAACAGCACCTATTGAAGATGCGATAAATGAGCATCCGGCAGTTGCTGAATCTGCAATTGTAGGTTTTCCTCATGAAATAAAAGGGAATGCCTTATATGGTTATGTAATTTTAAAAGAAACAGGTGAAGTTAGAAACAAAGAAAATTTAGCGAAGGAGATTAATCAATATATTGCTGATCATATTGGTCCAATTGCTAAATTAGATAAAATACAGTTTGTATCAGGATTGCCAAAAACTCGTTCAGGTAAAATTATGCGTAGAATTTTACGAAAAATAGCTGAAGGTGATTTTTCTAATTTTGGAGATACTTCTACTTTGTTAAATCCGGAAGTTGTTGAAAATATTATGAATGAAAGGATTTCGTAATTAATTATAAAAACTAAAAAAGCCAAATCTTAATTTTAAAGATTTGGCTTTTCTCTTTCAATCAAAATAATTTTACATCTTTAAAATTAATTTGCATTACTCTTTTTTCAGGTTCAATCCCATTGGAACCATCAAAATACCTTTTTCATAAATATTCAGATATAATGTAATTGGTTTTTTCTGTCCTTCCCACTTTAACTCGTAGACATTTAAAAATCCAGCTCCCATATCACTTCGTTTGGTTGGAAACGGGCAACAGGTTTCTAATCTTGTATATGTTATTTTTTCACCGTTTGGGCCTGCTAAAGCGTTTAAAAAACGAATCTCATTCAGCGTCTCATCTTTAGTGTTTCTGTAGAAAATATTAATAGGATAGTCAGGGTTATAGCCATACTTTTTGTCTTTGCTGAATTCTTTAATGACAAACGTATTGTTTTTGCTTAAAACTAAATCGGGAGCGTTATCATCTACATTTTTTAATGTCGATTTTGTACTTACGCATGAAGTAACGGCAATTAATAAAACAATAAGAATGGTTATTTTTTTCATAGACTTAATATTATTTTAATACAAATGTAAAAGATTTTTTCACCGAAGATTTATGAATTAAAACTAAATTTTAGATTTTATTGAAATTAATCTATTCTTAATTTTGATTTTTAAATCAATTTGTGATATCAGTTATAATCAGATATTATGCCATAAAATTATGGATATAAAAAAACACTCTACCCTGAATTCTGTGAATGTGGTAGAATGTTTTTTATATTATTTCAATTTAAACAATTTCGGCACTGAGTCCAGCTTCCAAAAGCTGTGTACATTGTGGTTTTAATTTATCAAGAGGTCCTGTTTTTACGGTACATTTTCCATTGTAATGTACAATCAGTGAACATTGTTCCGCTTGTTCGGCTGTATGGCTGCAAACACGCATTAAAGTATCAATCACATGATCAAAAGTGTTTACATCATCATTATAAACAATAATTTCGTTATTGAAACCTATGGCTTCTTTTTCGCGATTTTTTTCTCTTACTTTTTCTTTAGTACTCATATTTTTACGTTTTGTACTTTAGTAATTTCGATTAACTAATTTACGTATTTTAATGAAACCCAGTTGTTTCTTTGAAACTTTTTTACATATTTTAAACCCTTTTCAGTACAAGAAGAATCAATAAAAGGAATATCTTCTTCATAAAAACCACTCAAAAGTATAATGCCTTTCGGGTTAAGGCAATCAACATAAAACTGCATATCGTTTAACAAAATGTTTCGATTGATATTTGCTATTATTAAATCATATTTTTTGCCTTTTAATAAAGCTGCATCACCTTCGTAAACGGTAATGTGAGTGCAATTATTGCGTTCTGCATTCTCTATCGAATTCAAATAACACCAGTTATCAATATCAATGGCATCAATTGGCTGAGCACCTTTCATTTCAGCCAAAATGGCTAAGATTGCTGTTCCACAACCCATGTCTAATGTTTTTAAACCTTCAACATCAATTTCAAGTAAATGCTGGATCATCATATGTGTTGTTTCATGATGACCTGTACCAAAACTCATTTTAGGTTCAATTATAATATCAAATGCTGCATCGGTTTTCTGATGAAAAGGAGCCCGAACATGACATTTTCCATCAACATCGATGGCTTCAAAATTCTTTTCCCATTCTTCATTCCAGTTAATCTGATCAATTTCTTCAACAGTATATTCGATTTTAAACTGATCTGATTTTAAAATATAAATGTCATCTAAAATATTCTCATCCCACAAATCTTTTTTTACAAAAGCTGATATTCCATTTTCTGTTTCTGTAAAACTTTCGAATGCTTTTTCGCCTAATTCAGCTATTAAAATTTCTGATCCTGATTCCTTAGGCTCTATTGTAAAATGATATCCTAAATATATATTTGACATAAATAATTTTTTTGCAAAGGTAATAATCGAAATTAGAAGTTGTTTATAAATAATCAATATCCTTACAAATATTAGTGTTAATTTTGATCAGCGTTTTTAGCAGATTAATCATATGAAGAATATTATTTTTGTTTTACTTTTTGTAGTGTTATGTTCAGGAAGCTGTAAGAAAGAACACGAAGTTATCAGATCATTTTGTTATTGGAAAACCGATTTATCTTTCGACAAAGAAGAGGATTCTTTGATAAAAGATTTGAATGTAAAACACATGTATGTTCGTTTTTTTGATGTTGATTGGAATCCATATTCAAAAGAACCTTTACCTGTTGCGACGATTAATGATATTAGACTAAATGAGAGTAATTTTGATATTACGCCGAGTGTTTTTATAACAAATGAAGTCGTTATCCAATCTGACAGGAAACAGCTGGATAGCCTGGCAATCCAGATATCCAGGCGGGTTTTGCAAGTTGGTAATAAAATGAATCAAACCAAGGCTGAATCAATTGCATATAAAATTGTTTATCCGGAAAATTATCATAAAAAGAAAGATTTTAAAACACTGAATTATGATTCTGTAAAATCTGCTGAGCTATCAAAACTGAAAGTTAATTTTAAAGAAATTTTGATAGATTGTGATTGGTCAGAAAAATCAAAAGAAAATTATTTCTATTTACTTCAAAAAATAAAAAAAGGATTTCCAACTTCTAAAATTGCTGCTACAATTCGGCTTTGGCAGTATAAGTATGCTGAAAAATCAGGCATACCACCGGTTGATAAAGGTTTATTAATGTGTTATAATTTGGCAAAACCGGATGATTTTAAAATAGAAAATTCGATTGGTACAAGTGCTGAGCTCGAGCAATATATAACTCACAACCAATACAAACTCAGGTTAGATATAGCTTTGCCGCTTTACAGTTGGGCTGTGCTTTTCAGAGGTAATGCTTTTAAAGGCATTTTATCCGATTATGATCAATTATTGAATGACACAATTAAATTAAAAAAATCTTCATCGAATAAATTTATACTTCAGGACGATGTGTTGGTTGGGCAAACTTATTTACGAAATGGAGATGAAATCAGAATTGAAAAGATTTCAAATGATGAATTGGACAAAATGATTTCCGTCATTAAAGATAAGATTCAGATTGATGGACAAACCCGGATAACTTTTTTTTCTTTCGATAAAAAATACATAAATGATTATGGAACTCAAGAAATATCTAATTACTATGCGCGTTTTTAGAAGTTTAATTTTAGTATTAAGTTTTCAGGTTTCTTTTGCCTGTGGATGGAGTGTTTCACCTGAGACAAGCAGATTGGCATTGTTTAAAGCGCAACGTGAAGGTTTTTTTAAATTGACTCCTTTTTATTATTCTGCTGATTCTTATTATTCTACCAACACAATTTCTAATGCAGATCATGAATTGAATTGTTTAGAGTGGAAGAAAAAACTAGGTAATCAGATAAATAAAGATGATGTCTATTTTATTTTGTATCAGACAGATGCAGAAGTTTTTCAAAATGCATATGAGAACAAGGCTTTAAAAGATGTATTTGCAAAGAATACTTTTATTGAAACTTTATTGATACCCAAAAATAAAGCTTTTTTAGATTATATTTTATTCGCAAAAAAAATGGAATATGATAGTAGTCCAGTTGAAAAATGGGAATCCTGGGATAATATTGATTATGACAGTAATGGAAAAAAATCTTCTGATTTAGAGAATTTCGAACAAAAAATCGCTTCCTCCAAAGATGCTTTTTTAAAACAGCGTTATGCTTTTTTAATTTTGCGATATAGTTTTTACGCTCAGGAACCAAAAGAGGTTATCCGTTTGTATGATACCTTTTTTGCTGAAAATAAAAAAACAATATTAGCACCCTGGGCATTATATTATAAAGCTTTATGTATTGAAGATTTGACTTTGCAAAACTATTTACTGAGTAAGGTTTTTGCAACTTGTGAGGAAAAATCATTTGCTGTTTTACAACATTATAATTGGAAACGGACCACAGAAACTTTAGCCTTAGCTAAAAGTGATGAAGAAAGAAGTGTGATTCTGGCTATTGAAAGTTTGCGAAATCCGGCACCGGATTTAAAAGCTATAAAAGAAGTTTATGCCTTAAGTCCCAATAGTTTGTATTTGAGTTTTTTAATTGGGAGGGAAATCAATAAACTAGAAGATTGGATTTTTACACCACAATTTACCAATGGAAGCCCTTCTGTAGTGTTAAATGGTGAAATATGGTATGAAGATTTTGCCAAAGCAAAACAAGAAAATTACAGTAAGGATATTTTATATTTAAGAGAGTTGAAAGATTTTTTGATTAGTATTCTGGATAATACATCCGGAGAGCAAAAGGATTATCTCACAACTGCAATAGCACAACTGTGTTTTATTGATGACGAAGTTGATTTAGGGAAGAAATATACCAATATGATTTCTGATAGAGCTAATGCTACAATACAAATGCAAAAGAATATCCAGCTGGCTTTAATTGCACTAAAGCAGAATGACCTTAATGATGAAAAAGTTCAGAACCAGCTTTTTGAGAATTTTAATGTTGTAGAAAATCTGATAGAAAGTGATAAAGGCTTATTTAAAAATCTGTATAGTTTATATAGAATTGCCAGTAATGAATTTTTCAGGCAAGGAAACAGAGTAATTGCGGGTTTATTATTTATGAAATCTGATATTAAAAATGAAGGTGAATATTCGAGATATAACACTCCTTATTTCTATACCTATATTGGTTACTTTGATCGCCATGCAACAGTTGAAGATATCGATAAGCTGATCACTTTACAGCAAAAGGAAAATAAAACGCCTTTTGAGAAATACATTTGTTCAGGGACGATATCACCTAATATTAACTATTATAAAGATTTAAAAGGAACGCTTGCTTTTAGAAATAATAATTTGGAATTAGCTTACGAAACTTTTTCCGGAATGCCGAAAGATTTTTGGGAAAAGAATTATTCATTTACGGATTACCTGAATGAAAATCCGTTTGTGCCTAAAATACTTCAAAAAACAGAAGAACGTAAATTTAATTATCGTTTCAATAAAGCAGAATTTATAGCAAAACTTATTCGCTTAAAGAAACAAAACACAGCTGCCAGTAATCTGCAATTAGCACATGCTTATTTTAACGTTTCTTATCTGGGAAATTCCTGGATGATGACTGCTTATGATTGGACTTCCGGGGAATCCTATATTGATTATATTTATGGAGATAATACTGATGTTGAAAAAAAATACCAGAATGGTAATTATTATAATCTGACAATGGCAAAACTATATTATGAAAAGGCCTTAAAAATGTCTAAAAATAATAATGAAAAAGCAATGGCAAGTTTAATGATTTTCGAATGTAATTATTATAATTATCATGCTGATTATGTTTATTCAGATCAGGAAATTGTTCCTTTTGAAGCAGGACAGGAGCTGGAGGATTTTTATTCAATTTATTCAAATACGGCCAATTTTAAAAAATACAACTGTCCGCTTTTGGATTCTTATATAAATTAATCAACTTCAATAATACTGGATTATCAACTAATATAGTTCCAGATGCTTTTTTTCTTTGTAAGTTCAATGAAAACTGCTTTTAAAGTAGCGTGTTCAGGTTTTTGTAACGGAGCATCTTCTTTTAAAATTTTCATTGCATAATTTCTGGCTAATGACAAAATATCGCGATCACGAACAATATCGGCAATTTGAAGATTTAATACACCACTTTGCTGAGTTCCCATTAAATCGCCCGGCCCACGAAGTTTAAGATCAACTTCGGCAATTTCGAATCCATCATTGGTTTGTACCATAGTTTCCATTCGGGTTTTGCTATCTGAACTTAATTTATGGCTTGTCATCAAAATACAATAACTTTGTTCGGCTCCGCGTCCTACACGGCCTCGTAATTGGTGTAGTTGTGATAATCCAAAGCGTTCGGCACTTTCGATAATCATAACACTTGCATTTGGAACATTTACACCAACTTCTATTACCGTTGTTGCTACCATGATATTGGTTTTTCCTTCAGAAAAGCGTTTCATTTCGACATCCTTATCGGCTGGTTTCATTTTACCATGCAAAATAGAAATTGAATACTGTGGAAGCGGAAAATCGCGTGAAATACTTTCGTAACCATCCATAAGATCTTTGAAATCCATTTTTTCTGATTCCTGAATCAGTGGATACACGATATAAATTTGTCTTCCTTTTGCAATTTCATCACGAAGAAATTTCCATACTTTTAATCTGTTACTGTCAAATCGATGAACCGTCTGGATTGGTTTTCTTCCCGGAGGCAATTCATCAATTACAGAGATGTCTAAGTCGCCATACAGACTCATCGCTAAAGTTCGGGGAATAGGAGTGGCAGTCATAACCAAAACGTGTGGCGGAATTTCATTTTTCTTCCATAATTTTGATCGTTGCTCAACACCAAAACGATGCTGTTCATCAATAACCGCTAATCCTAAATTGTGAAATTTTACCTTATCTTCCAGCAAAGCATGAGTGCCAATCAAAATGTGTAGACTGCCATTTTCAAGCTCTTCATGAATAATTTTTCTGGCTGAAGTTTTAGTTGAGCCGGTTAGTATTTTAATATTAATGTTTAATGTTTTAGCTAATTCAGATAAACCAATGAAATGCTGATTGGCAAGAATTTCAGTAGGAGCCATCAAACAGGCCTGAAAGCCGTTATCAATTGCCAAAAGCATACTCATAAACGCAACAATAGTTTTTCCTGACCCAACATCTCCTTGTAAAAGTCTATTCATTTGAGCATTACTGCCCATATCGGAACGAATTTCTTTTACAACTCTTTTTTGTGCATTTGTCAGTTCAAAAGGTAAATGATTTTGATAAAATTCATTAAAATAAGTACCAACTTTTGTAAAGGGATGTCCTTTTATTTTGTGCTTCCGAATTAGATTTTTGGTTATTAATTGTAACTGAATGAAAAATAATTCCTCAAATTTTAAGCGAAACTGTGCTTTCGCCAAAGCATCTGTACTTTTAGGAAAATGGATATTGAATAAGGCTGCTTTTTTAGAAATTAATTTTAATTCTTCAATTAAGTAAGAGGGAAAAGTTTCAGTAAATAAAACTTGCGTTTCGATGAAAAGCTGTTCCATAAGTTTGTTAATAGTCCTGTTTGAAATACCTCGGTTTGACAAGGTTTCCGTTGAAGGATAAACCGGTTGCATAGCTGAACGAAGGCTTTTTTCGTGCTCAGCAAATAATTCAATTTCCGGATGTGCCATGCTAAACTGGCTTCCATACAAAGAACATTTCCCAAAAATAACACACACTTCGTTTAGTTTTAAACTCTCTCTAATCCACTTGTGCCCCTGAAACCAATTAAGTTCAATTTGTCCAGTGTCATCCACAAAAGTCGCTACCAGACGTTTTTTGTTTTTTGCAAATTCTACTGTTTTTATATTGATGATTTTTCCAATAATCTGAACTTCAGTACCAGTATTTTGAAGCTCATTTATTTTGTAATAACGTGTTCTGTCAATGTATCTGTTTGGAAAAAAATTAACTAAATCTCCATATTTATGAATTCCTAATTCCTTACGAAGCAACTGACCACGGCTTGGGCCAACGCCTTTTAAGTATTCGATTGGGGTATCAAGGAGATTATTGGACATTGTTTTTTATACGGTTAGATTTTAGAATTTTCAATTGATGGAATGCAGAAAACAGTTGATATATTTGGTCTGTTTTCTTTGTGTTATATATTTTTCTTTCCTTAAGCGAAGATAGATTTTAATTAGGAAATTTAAAACAGGAAGATTTGAACTCAATAATTTTTTTATAAAAATAAATAAGAATTTTCTTTTTATAAAAGAAATATATAGTAATCTTGTACTGTAAATATTAAACTAGCAAATAACCAAATTTTAGTAACCGCAGAGAAAATGAAATCAAAACCAATTTTTTTTATATTCCTTATAGTAATAGGCATAAATTATAAAATGATAGCGCAAACTCCAATTGTGTCTATTGAATCTAAAACAAATGATGACAAAAGTATTGACTTATCATATACAAAAGACAAACCTGGCACATATACAATAAGTTTAGAATTCACTAATGTAGAGAATTGTGATATAAGTAATTATAAAACAGAAGTTAGGGGTTATTCCGGTAACTTGTATAGATTAAGACCACTCGATAAAAGTAGAGGAATTAGATATTCTATGCGATATTATACCGTCATGGGAGAACTTAATCCGAGGATTGATACTTTGTTTCGTTATACACTTCCTTTTAAAAATGGAAAAAAAGTAAAAATTTATGAAGCCGGAAATATAGGAGAAAAATATTTGGGACAGGAGAAAGCTTTAAATTGGAAGTCTTATGTCGTTCATTCAGAAAAACCAGATACGATCTGTAGTATGAGAAAAGGAATTGTAGTACGGGTAAAAAATGAATATGATGATAATTCATCGACCAATGCTCATTATACCAGCATGAGAAATTCAGTAGTTATAGAGCATGCAGATGGAACTTTTGCAGAATATAAGGGTTTTAAAAAGAATGGAATTTTTGTAAAATTAGGAGAAACAATTTATCCACAAACAGAATTAGGAATAATCGAAAAGTATGATTTAAAATCCTACCGACTTGATTTTTCAGTTTACTATTTATCTGATATCGCTTTGAAAGAAAACCGAAATCAGACATTAAAAGGATATAAAAGCAATTATAAATATTTGATGCCTAATTTTGTTACACAAGATGGTGAAAATACAATTGAATCTAAAAAAGAATATATAACCTCTGCAAATGAAGCCATTATAACACAAGAATTTTCACGTTCAGAAAAGAAAAAATATGCTAAGGAGCATGCATCTGCTAAATGATGCAAAAATTTAAAATTTCTAAATCTGATTTAAGTTTTAGAAAACAATATCTTTGAAGTATTAAAAAGATAAAAATAATGACAACTCACTTAGCACTTTTACGAGGAATCAACGTTTCAGGTCACAATATGATGAAAATGGAAGCATTAAAGACAATGCTCGAAAATATAGGTTTTACCAACGTTAGAACTTATCTCCAATCCGGAAATGTTTTTGTAGATACGGAAGAAGAAAGTGCATCGAAAGTAGGATTCATGATTAAACAGGAAATTTTTAAGGTGTTTGGACATGAAGTCCCCGTGGTGGTTGTTACCAAAGAAGATTTGGAGTTGTGTTTTAAAAATAGTCCTTATTTGAAAGAAAAAGATATTGATACAAAAAAGCTATACGTTGCATTTGTCTCTATTGCTTTAAGAAGTGAAAATATAAATGATTTAAAAATAAGTCAGTTTAAACCTGACGAAGCCAGCATTGATGGTAATAGAATATTTATCAAATATGCAGTTGGGGCTGGAAAGACCAGATTTGATCAAAAATATATTGAAAAAAAACTCAATGTCACGGCAACAATTAGAAACTGGAATACTGTTACCAATCTGCTTAATATGTATACAGAGTAAAACAAAAAAAAACAGGTTTCAATATTTAATTTGAAACCTGTTTTTATTATAGAGTATAATGTCTTTTAAATTCTGAATATTCCTCCAAAAGCAATGATTCGCTGAAAGAAGAAAAAGTCCTGAAAAGCACTATCGTCATTACTTGCCGTAGTTTTGATATCCTGCATGTTAATGTAGCCGCCTTTAAGTTCTCCCTGTACATAAAAATGTTTAAAAAAGGTAATATTAATACCCGCTTTTGCAGAAACTCCATAACCGGAAACATGAAAATCATCGTGACGTTCCTTTCCTAAAAGCATAGTATTTGTTTTAGGGTATAAAATTCCACCACCAAGGCCTTCAGTTAGATTGATTTGAACTTTGTCTGTATTTGGTAAATGAAACAATTTTGAAATATCATCAAATCTTGAAACTTCTGTGTTTACATAATTCAAACCATCTGTATGTTCATAAGTTAAGAACGTTTCATCGGTAAAATCTACAGGAGTATTATTGTAAATGCCAGTATGTACAGGACCATCAATATGACCGGTGACATTTGCTATTTGATTTTGGTTCATTACGTATTTCATGTGATCAACTCCAATGGTTACACTGTAATGATCACTAAAAAAGTAACCCAATCTCAAATTAGTCTGAGGGATAGTCATTCGGGATGGATTAACATAATCAACATGCCATCCTTTTGGTTTATCATGTGCAGACATATCATGAACCGTGAATTCATAATCTTTTCCTCTGAAGGTTACATCAGATTTAGAGTAACTTTCTCTGTTACCGCCCCATGAAAAAAAGAACTTTCCTTTGTTATGTGCTGTATATTTATCTTGTATTGCGATTTCATCCTGAGCAAATGTATTTACAGCAAAACACATTAAAAAGAAAGGCAAGAATAAAAAATTATTTTTCAACGAACTAAATTGTATAAAAGTTAAAATGAATTTACTGTTTTTCTAATGGCAACTAATTTGGTCATTAATCCTTCAAAATAATCTAAATGAAGCATATTGGCACCATCACTTTTAGCATTTGCAGGATCAAAATGAGTTTCGATAAAGATACCGTCAACACCCACAGCAATACCCGCTTTGGCAACAGTTTCAATCATATCAGGTCTCCCTCCCGTAACACCGGCAGTTTGATTTGGCTGTTGCAATGAATGTGTTACATCCAAAACTGTGGTTGCATATTGCTGCATAGTAGGTATTCCTCTATAATCAACAATCATATCCTGATACCCAAACATAGTACCACGGTCTGTAACCATAACATTTTCATTATTACAATCCAGTACCTTTTGTACAGCATGTTTCATGCTTTCAGGGCTCATAAATTGTCCTTTTTTAAGGTTAACTACTTTTCCTGTATTTGCTGCAGCGACAACAAGATCAGTTTGACGAACCAAAAAGGCAGGGATCTGCAAAACATCTACATATTGTGCAGCCATATCAGCGTCTTCATTAGTATGAATGTCTGTTACAGTTGGAATGTGAAAAGTTTCAGAAACTTTTTGTAAAATTTTTAGAGCTTTTTCATCACCAATTCCGGAGAAACTGTCAATTCTTGAACGATTGGCTTTTTTAAACGATCCTTTAAAGACATAAGGAATTTGAAGTTTGTCGGTAATACCAACTAATTTTTCGGCAATTCTGAGAGCCATTTCTTCTCCTTCTATAGCGCAGGGACCCGCCAACAAAAAGAAGTTTCCACTTTCAGTGTGCTTAATTTGTGGAATATGTTGTATGTTCATAATATCAATTTTTTGACAATGCAAAGGTAGTTATGATTTACGATTTAAGGTCTAAGAATTATGTTTTTTTTAAGAAGCTATTCCTGCTATCCATTACAATATTTTTCTCTAAACCTTTTTTTTCTAAATTCTTGCAGGATTTTCCTCTGGTCGTTCTGCGAAAACAAGAAAAAATAAGTTTTCTCAAAATATGATTTCCATTTCTATCATGCTGGAGGCTTAGTGGTATAGCAATTTAGTTATAGATAATTTTCTAAAATTCAAAAAGTTAATAGATGTTTTTAGTAAGAATAGTTATTGGATTTTATTATTTTAGCATTATAACAATTTTATTGAAAATTATGCAATGGATTCTTTTTAAAAAACTTTGGAAACGTACATTAGATACTAAATCTCTTACTGATAATTCTACATGGAACGAAGAAATGGAAATGTTATATAGATTAGGTATCAGTATGGAAGAAACGCTTCAATATTTATATTCAAAAAAACCTGATTTCGAGTCTTTTAAAAAATGGATCTTGGAAAATAAAAATGAAATAAAAACCATAAAATCAGTTGACTCTGAGAATGTTCTTTCAAAAGAGGATCTTGATTTTTGGGATGAAAATGGATATATAATAGTAAAGAATGCAATTCCAATATCTGATTGTGTGGAAACACAAAAAGCTATTTGGAATTTTCTGGAAATGAATCCTAATACGAGAGAAACATGGTATAAGGGACATTCAGAATTAAAAGGACTTATGCTTAATTTTTTTAATCATCCCACTTTAAATAAGAACAGATCATCTTTACGAATACAAAAAGCTTATGAACAGCTTTATAAAACAACAAATATTTATAAAACAATAGATAAAGTAAGTTTTAATCCTCCTGAATCAAAACACTTTAAATTTTTAGGAAGCCCGCTTCATTGGGATGTTAGTTTAAAATTGCCGATACCATTTGGATTACAAGGTCTTTTATATCTTACAGATTGTGACGAAACGGAAGGCGCATTCCATTGTGTGCCTGGATTTCATAGAAAAATAGAGCAGTGGCTCGGAGAGTTAAAACCAACGGATAATCCAAGGGTCGTAGCCGAAGAAAAACTAAAGCCGGTTGCTGTAACTGGAAACGCAGGTGATTTTATTATTTGGCATAAAGCTTTGCCTCATTGTGCTACTCCTAATCTTGGTTCATTGCCAAGAATGGTACAGTATCTTACATATCTTCCTGATGGTTACAAAGAAGTTTCGGAATGGATTTAGTAAAAGAAAAAGCCCTGAATTTCAGAGCTTTTTTATGTAAAGGAAATATTTTTTGGCTCTATATTCTACTAATTGAAAGTCTTTAGCAAAAAATAGCTTTTTAGGTAAATTATTTTTTTTGCTGACCTGGAGCATATGCTTTTGCACTTTTACTTCCTGACATTTTCTTTGCTTGTCCTGGTGGTACTTTCTTTGAACTGTTATTAGAATGTGAATGCTGATGATGTACAGTACAGCTTAACATGCTAACAATTATAAATAAAACTACCATTATAATTACAACAAATTTTGTGTATTTTGAATTTTTCATAAAAATGTTTTTGGTTTGGTATTGCAAAGATAGTAGTAAAAAGCACATGTGTTTGGTTTATGAATTTGTTTAAATTCATTATAAACAAAAAGCTCTGGATTTCCAGAGCTTTTTAATATTTACAGAAAAATTATTCTTCTTTCATTGTGTGATAAACGTTCATTACGTCATCATCTTCTTCTATTTTTTCGATTAGTTTTTCCACATCAGCAATTTGGGCTTCTGTTAATTCTTTGGTAATTTGAGGAATACGTTCAAAACCAGAAGATAAAATTTCTAAACCTCTGTTTTCTAATTCTTTCTGCAAAGCTCCAAAACTTCCAAAAGGAGCATAAATTAAAATTCCGTCTTCATCTTCAAAAACCTCTTCGGCACCAAAATCGATTAACTCTAATTCTAATTCTTCCGGATCAAGATTTCCCTTTGCAATTCGGAAATTACAAGTGTGATCAAACATGAATTCAACAGATCCCTGAGTTCCCATTGTACCGTTGCATTTGTTAAAATAGCTACGAATATTGGCAACTGTTCTATTGTTATTGTCAGATGCAGTTTCAATTAAAATTGCAATTCCGTGAGGCGCATATCCCTCAAACAAAATTTCTTTATAGTTGGCAGTATCTTTATTACTTGCATTTTTTATAGCACGCTCGACATTGTCCTTAGGCATGTTAGCTGCTTTTGCATTTTGTATTACAGCTCTTAATCTGGAGTTGGCATCCGGATTTGGACCACCTTCTTTAACAGCCATAACAATATCTTTACCAATTCGGGTAAATGTTTTGGCCATTGCTGACCAACGTTTCATTTTTCTTCCTTTTCTAAATTCGAACGCTCTTCCCATTACTGATTTTTTATTTTGAGATGCAAAAATACAGTTATTCCTTATTTTTGCAAAATCAAAACTCTATTCTTTTTTAAATTATGTTATATCGTAAAGAAAAGGCTAAAAGTTTGGAGTGAGTTATTTTTCTTATTTAAATGAACTTCATTTGCGGTGAAAAATGCTTAAATTAAATGTTTTGCACTATGACATTGAATAGAAGCGGTTCAATGGTGGTAAAAAAGCCTGATGTTTCCCATTCAAAAATAAAAGCAGACCTGTTTTTTGGAGCTCAATGCTGAATTTATTTTGAAGCATTAAATTCATTAATAATATTTACAGCTTCGTTTAAGTAAGGATTTGTCTTGAGATTATCAATTTGGTATTGGTTGATTGTTTTTTCGGCAGGATAAACACCTAATAAAAACTGATTGACTGTTGAGTTATAAACATCCAACGGATTGTTATCATCCTTAAAAGTATTAATTTCTGTCCACAATTTATTTCTAATGGTTTTTTGTTCAAAAATCGAATCGAGCGTCATTGGGACTTCCGCTTTTGGCACATTTATCATTTTGTCAATTTTTGAATTGATTTCTTTGATTTGTTTAAAATAAAAATTATCGGTCAGTCTTGCTGAGCTGTTTTTCGCAATTTTATCAATTAAAGCTCTTTTTACATACGGTCTGTATTTTAATGACGGGGTGATACTGTCATTTTTAATTGCAGTTGGAAAACTACTTTCCTTTTGGTACACATTTTCATAAAATTCAGGGAGCACAACATCTGGTGTAACTCCTATATTTTGATGGCTTTTTCCCGTAATCCTGTAAAATTTATTAATGCTGATTTTTAAAAAATCTGTAGTCGTATTTTCATCAAGTGGAATAATGGTTTGCATTGTGGCTTTTCCTAGTGTATTGCTTCCTAACAGCAAAGCGCGGTTGTAGTCTTGCAATATTGTAGCAAAGAATTCGCTGGCAGAGGCCGTGTTGCTGTTCACTAAAATTACGATAGGACCTTTGTATATCATGCCTTTGTAGGGATCATCAATTACGGATCTGTTCTGTTTATTATCTATAACTATTGAAATTGGCCCGTAATCAATAAACATTCCGGACAATCTTATGGCTTCTTCCATAGAGCCTCCGCCATTATTAATTAAATCGATTACAAGACCTTTTATATTATCTCTTTCAAGTTTTATAATTTCGCGGGCAACGTCATCAGCACATCCTTTTCTTTCATTTTGATTCAGATCTGCGTAAAAACTCGGAATTTTAAGATAACCTATTTTACTGTTTTTACCTATAACAAAACTATAAACAGAATTATCCTCGTCTTTCATGATTTGTTTCTCGATATAAACCTCAAAATTTTTACCTGAATTTCGCTTTAAAGTAAGTGTAATATTTTTATTTGACTCAGATGAAATCATAGTAGAAACTGATTCTAATGAGGCACATGAAACTTGTAAAGTGTCTTTTTGATTGGAAATTGAAACTATCTGATCTCCCTTTTTAATCTGTCCTGTTTGAAAAGCCGGGCCATTTGGGTCTAATTCTTCAATAATGATTTCATTTTTTTCATTCAGTTTTAAGCTCATTCCCAAAGAAAAGTGTTCTTTTGAAAGTGAGGCCACAAAACTGGATTTTGAATCATCACTAAAGTAGGCAGTGTGAGGATCAAAATAAGTACAAAAAAAGTTATAAAGGTTTTCTTGTTGTGTGTCTTTTCTTTCTAAGAGTGTATTGATTCTGCAAATTTCGTCGGATAAAACAGTAGTTCTTGATTGTAATTCAATCGATTTAAAATTTAATTTGATAGAATCCAGATCATTACTTGTTTCAGTTATGTTATCCAAAATTTGATAGCGGAGTTTTTTTTGCCAGACTTTTTCCAGATCTTCTTTTTTTAGATAAAACGTAAATGCTTTTTTGTAAAACCTGATAGTATCTTTTTTATTGTAATCAATTGGTCCCGCTTGAATTTTCTCTAAAACAGTTTTAGTTCGTAAAAGTCCATTTGTATATTTTGCATTAATATCAGATAAAAAATTACAATCTCCTTTTAAGACTAAATCGTCTAAATTTAATCTGTATTTTTTAGAGAGCTCGTCATATTCTGATTTCAAAAAAATATTTCTGGAAGGATCTAATTCATCCATTAGATTGTCAAAAACATATACAGATAAACTATCATCCACAGGTTTTGGTCTAATGTGTTCACTTTGAATTAGTGCATTTATTTTTGTAAGTATTTCACACGTTTGATCGCTATTTTGACAAAATAGAATGTTTGTTGTAAGCAGAAATATCGATAATACTTTTTTCATATTTGTGAATCTTAGATTAAATTTACGTTTAATTTTTTTATAAACTGTTACATTTTTTCTAAATATTCCTAACATCAAAGCTATGTATTTTAGTAGAAAAGGATTTACAAAAATAGGCTGAAATCATTTTATCGATAAATTTAAAACAAAAAAAATGCACTACAATTAAGTAATGCATTTTAAGTTATCGATAAAATTTAATTATTTCTTATAGAAAGGTAATTTTACAACTTTAGCAAGAACTTCATTTTTTCTGATTCGGATAAAAATCTCGCTATCAATCGCACTATTATTTACAGTCACATATCCCAAACCAATTCCTTTATTTATTGATGGTGACATGGTTCCGGAGGTAACAATACCAATTACAGCACCAGTAGCATCTACAATTTCGTAATCATGTCTTGGAACAGCGCGTTCCTGCATTTCAAAAGCTACCAGTTTTTTAGAAACACCTTCCTCTTTTTGCTTCTTCAGGCTTTCTGAGTTTGTAAAATCTTTATTGAATTTTGTAATCCATCCTAAGCCTGCCTCAAGAGGAGATGTTGTATCATTAATATCGTTTCCGTACAAACAAAATCCCATTTCAAGACGTAAAGTATCACGGGCAGCAAGTCCAATTGGTTTGATACCAAAAGAAGCTCCAGCTTCAAAAACTTTATTCCAAACCTGTTCAGCTTCACTATTTTTACAGTAAATTTCAAATCCTCCTGAACCAGTGTAGCCGGTAGCAGAGATGATTACATGCTCAATTCCTGCAAAATCAGCCACTTCAAAATGGTAATATTCAATTGCTGACAAATCTATTGAAGACAAAGATTGCATAGCTTCAACCGCTTTTGGTCCCTGAATTGCCAATAATGAATAATCATCTGAAAGATTTTTCATGTCAACCCCTAAATCATTATGCGATGAAATCCAGTTCCAGTCTTTCTCAATATTTGAAGCATTAACAACTAATAAATATTGCTCTTCTTTCATTTTATAAACAATCAAATCGTCTACAATTCCGCCTTCATTATTAGGTAAACAAGAGTATTGTGCTCTGCCAATTGTAAGTGTAGCAGCATCATTTGAAGTCACTTTTTGAATTAAAGCCAAAGCATTCGGACCTGTTAATAAAAACTCTCCCATGTGCGAAACGTCAAAAACGCCCACACTGTTACGAACCGTTTCGTGTTCAGCATTTACACCTTCGTACGTAATTGGCATATTATAACCTGCAAAAGGCAGCATTTTTGCTCCTAAACCTTCGTGTATGTGCGTAAGCGCAGTATTTTTCATTGTATTGTTTTATAAAAATTGAGTTGCAAATTTATTTAAAAAATATCTAAAATAAGGAGTCTAAATTATAAATTTCGCAATGATTAGAAGCTGTTTCCTGTTATTCGCTATATCTTTTTGTTTTTAAAGAAAAAACAAAAAGGATGCCGCTACTACCAGGGCTAAGGCTCTATGCTTATAATAATCATTCTTGTATTCAGTTTTTATGTAACTTTAAATATAAAATTGCTTAAATGAAAACTTCATATTTAATCACAAAAGAAGAAATTCTCAAATTTTACAAACCTGTAAATTCATTAACGCACAAAGGACTTCAGGGACATGGAGCAATCATTGCCGGAAGTTATGGCAAAATAGGGGCAGCAGTTCTGGCTTCGAAATCGTGTATCAAATCCGGCTGTGGACTCGTGACGACTTTTATACCTAAGTGTGGTTATCAAATCCTGCAGATTTCAAATCCTGAAGTTATGGTTCTCACTGATGAAAACACAAATTTCATCACTCAGATAAATTTGCCTTTTATTCCGCAAGCAATTGGAATTGGACCCGGAATAGGGAAGGAGCTGGCCACACAAAAGGGTTTGTTTGAATTTTTGAGAGTGAATAAATCACCCTTGGTTCTTGACGCTGATGCTTTGAACATTTTGTCAGAAAACCAGTCCTGGCTTGAACTGATTCCTGAGAAAACAATTTTAACGCCACATCAAAAGGAGTTAGAGCGTTTAATAGGTAAATGGGACTCCGAATCTCATAAGTTTCAAAAAACAATCGCTTTTTCAGAACAATATAACGTTATTATAGTGATGAAAGGAGCACCAACTTTTATTATAAATGAAACTACGGTCTATCAAAATACCACCGGAAATGCTGCTTTGGCAACGGCGGGAAGCGGAGATGTACTAACCGGAATTATTACCAGTTTGCTTGCTCAAAGTTATCGGCCCCTTGAGGCAGCACAATTGGGTGTTTTTCTTCACGGATTGACAGCTGATCTTGCTTTGCCCCAAACAGGCTATCAATCTTTTATTGCCTCGGATATTATTGAAAATCTGGGAAAAGCTTTTTTGAGTCTTGAATGTTGAAATTAAGTGGCAGTCACATAGATATACAAAAAAAGCAATACTCATCATATTGCTTTATAATAGAAAAAAGGCTAATTGAAAGCTTTTTTAATTCGGTCCAAATCACGTTTCGTGTCCTGTTCTTTCAGGGATTCACGTTTATCGTAATTTTTCTTTCCTTTACAAAGGCCAATTTGTAGTTTGGCAAGCCCTTTTTCATTTGTAAATAATTTTAGTGGTACTATGGTCAATCCTTTTGCCTGAACACTTTTTTGAAGATTTTTTAATTCTTTCCTGTTCAATAGCAATTTTCTCTCACTTCTTGATTTATGATTGAATTGATTTCCAAAGGCATATTCTTCGATATAAGTATTAATGGCAAAAAGCTCATTATTACTAAACTCACAAAAGCTTTCGGTAATATTGGCTTTTCCTAATCGAATGGATTTAATTTCAGTTCCGGCCAAAACAATTCCGGCAGTGTAGGTGTCGATTATTTCATAATCAAACCTGGCTCTTTTATTAAGTATATTGACAGTTTTTAACATAGGAAGACAAATTTAAGAACAAATATATGAAAGAGCAATTGTTTTTACAGAAATGATATAAATTTGCAGAATGGAAAATCAAAAATCAAAAGATCCTTTACACGGAGTTACACTTCAAGCGATAGTAGAAAAATTAGTTGATTATTATGGGTTTGATACTTTGGGTGAATTAATTTCGATAAAATGCTTTACTGAAAACCCCAGTATAAAATCAAGTTTGACTTTTTTAAGAAAGACAGATTGGGCTAGAAAAAAGGTAGAAGAATTATATGTGAAAACACTATCTAAGTTTCCTGAAAATTAATTTATTTTATAGGAAATCATAATTCCCCCTCCGTAAGGAAGCCATTCGCCACTTTTATTCCAATTTTTTACGTTTTCATAGCTTCCTGGCGTTCCATCATTATAGTGCCCTTTATAAAAGCCCTGATGCCAGCCTCCTCTAATAAAAATATCTAATAAAAATTTATCATTTAGTTTTTTATTGTAACCAATTGTGGCTCCAATTCTGTAGCCAATTCCTTTCTCATAGCGATTTGGAAAATCATTCCAATAATCCCATTTTTGAAGTTCATAACTATCAAATCCCATATGGCCTCCAGCATATAAACCATTATATTTTTCTTTAAAATGGTACCGTATTTCAGGTGTATAAGTAATAAACTTCATTGGTTTTTTGCCATCAAATGATTCCCAAAAGGAAGCCATTACATCAAAGCTAAAAGTAGTTTTTTCTCCAATACTGGTTTCTACTCCTACATTTGGAACAAGAGCAAGTGCTGTAAAAGCATTAAATTTTAGATATGTTTGACTTTGTACGCTACCAGAAAATATAAAAACAATTATAAAAAGTATTTTTTTCATGTTAAAGGTTTGAAACCGGGAGATTATCTTATTGACAGTAAATATAATAGAATTTAATAATGATAATTATATTTTTTTTTAAGATTCGTTATAGATGAAATTTTACTTATTTAATAATGAATAAACTACCTTATCCAGAAATTTTCCGTCATAAAAGTCAGATTCTTTAAAATGAGCTTCTTTGACGAAATTGCATTTTTGTAAAACCTTTTCAGATGCAGAATTCTCAGGATCAATTACGGCTTCAATTGAGTGTAGTTTTAAATCGTTAAACCCAAAAGTAATTAATCGTTGTACGGCCTCTGTAATAATTCCTTTTCCATGAAAATCAGGAAGTAATATATAACCTATTTCGGCTCGGTAATTTTCAGGCTGCATTCTGTAATAGCCAATAATACCAAGGAGTTTAGAGTCGGACTTTAAAGTAATTCCCCAATTAATACCGGTATTTGTTACTATTTTTTCTTCAATCATTGCAATATGTTCGAGCGCGTCTTCATTAGATTTCACTAAAGGTCTGGGAATGTATCTCATGGTTTCCGAATTAGAACGTAATTCAAAAACTTCATTTACATCGTCGTTTGTAATTCGTCTTAAAATCAAACGATCTGTTTCTATAACCGGAAATGGAGTAAAATTAAAATTCAGCATATTCAGTGATATTTATAAAAAGTAAATAGAACTATAACTCGTTCAACTCATTATTATTTCTTTTAAAAAAAGAAATTTGCATAAATAATGATAATAAGATGGTTAGAATTGCACCAATAAAATTCAACCATAAGTAACCTAATTTTTCCTCACCACTAGGATAAATGTATATCATAAAGTAATAAATGACGAAAATAGTAAACTGGCTAATAATTGCACTATAGAACATTGGTTTTGCCTGAACGCTTCGCAAATAAAATCCAACCAAAAAGATTCCCAGAACCGTACCATAAAAAATAGAACCAATTATGTTAACTAACTGAATTAAATTCTCAAATAAAGTACCTACACAAGCAAAAAGTATAGCAACAATTCCCCAAAAAAGTGTGAAGAATTTGGTTGCATTAAGATAATGCTTTTCTGACTTCTCTTCTTTGAGATTTCTCTTATAGATATCAATTGCAGTAGTTGAGGCCAAAGCATTTAAACCTGAAGCTGTTGAAGACATCGCTGCCGAAATAATCACAGCGAGCAGCAATCCAATAAGTCCTTTTGGTAAATAATGTAAAATGAAATGAAAAAACACGTAATCTTTATCATTGGTTTCACTATTACTGTCAGCTTTAGAAATCAATTCTTTCGCACGGTCCCGCAGATCTTTTTCTTTGTTGGATAATGTGACTAATTCTTTTCGAAGAATAGGATTGTCATAATCCTGGTTTAATTGCTCAATATACAAAAGATTGATTACTTTTTTATCTTCAGACAGCTTATTTAATTTGATTTCCAAAGCATGATATTGCTCTTTAAAAGCAGATTTTTCAATAACAATTTTATTATTCGGATTAAAGTTTAAGGGAACAGGATTGAATTGAAAAAACACAAAAACCATGACTCCGGTTAGCAGAATAAAAAATTGCATAGGAACTTTTAAAAGACCGTTCATAATTAATCCCATTTGGCTCTCCTTAACAGATTTTCCAGATAAGTAACGGCCAACTTGTGATTGATCAGTACCAAAGTAGGCAAGCATAAGGAAAAAACCACCTGTGATTCCGCTCCAAAAAGTATATCTTTCTTCAGGATCAAAAGAAAAATTTACAATATTCATCTTGTCATTTGCACCGGCTATATGCATGGCACTTGAAAAAGTCATATCCTGTGGCAAATAATGTAGAATTAGAAAAAAAGTGATAAACATTCCGGACATAATAACAAACATTTGCTGCTTTTGAGTCACGTTTACAGCTTTTGTTCCTCCTGAGAAAGTGTAAATAATAACCAGAACACCAATAATAATGTTCATGAAAGTTAAATTCCAGCCTAACAGAGTTGATAATATAATTGCAGGAGCATAAATGGTTAGGCCAGTTCCTAATCCTCTTTGAACCAAAAAAAGAATAGCAGCTAACGAACGGGTTTTTACATCAAATCGTTTTTCTAGGAATTCATAAGCGGTAAACACTTTGTTTTTATGGTATAATGGAATAAATGTCAAACAAATGACAATCATAGCAATAGGCAATCCAAAATAAAACTGCACAAAACCCATTCCGTCATGATAAGCCTGTCCCGGTGTAGACAAAAAAGTAATGGCACTTGCCTGTGTCGCCATTACCGAAAGTCCTACAGTATACCACGGTGTTTCGTTATTCCCTAGAATAAAGTCTTCGACATTTTTGCTGCCTTTGGTTTTCCAGGATCCATATCCTACAATAAATAAAAGGGTAACAATGAGTACAATCCAGTCAAATAGCTGCATAAGTTATGAGTATAATTGCATGATTAAGAAAAAAATAATGATGTAAATAGCATTAGCAACTAATACATAAGTATAGCTTTTTTTCCATTTTTTTTCTTTTTTAGTTTCCATTTTGAGTTTTAGTTTTTTAATTCCTGTTTTGGAGCCTCTATGGGTTGTTTTAACGATATAATATTTGAAAGTAATCGATAAGCACCGGGAACACCTTCAGGCAATTCTCTAAAAAAGCTCAGGCCTGTGTAAATGTAGTATCCTTTTCCATATGGAGCCACTAACAAAGCACCATTTTTTCCAGACTCACCTTTATCATGGGAAGATATAATAGGAGTAAAAGCAGAATCGAACTGGTTAGGATAATATAATCCTTGTTCCTGTGTCCAGCCTTCAAAATCTTTTGTACTGATTTTATTTGGAGTATTTAAAACAGGATGATTCGGGGCTAAAAAAGTAATTTTCGCATTTTCTTCTGTAACACGATCGTTGGAAGGCTTAAGCGGATAAGGAGCTATCTTATCAGTAATTAATTTGCCATTGGTGTTGTATTGTACAATCATAGTTTTGCCGCTTTTTACAAAATCAAAGAGAATAGATTGTTTATTAGCCAGAGCAGTTACAGTGTTATAGGCACGAATTCCGGTAATTACAACAGCAAAAGAATCGAGTTTTTCCGGAGTAATTTCTTCCGGTTTTAAAATGGTTACTTTATACCCCATCTGTGCTAAGCTTTCAGGAACTTCATCACCTGCACCCATAATATAGCCAATAGCATCACCACTTGTTTTTAAATCAATTTTTAAAAATTTTGATTCGGCAGATTTTAAAACCATTTGTTTGGTAATATGCGCAAAATCAATTACAGTTTCATCTTTGTCAAAACGTTGATTGTCAATAATTGCAACGCTTTTAGCAATAGCTTCTTCAAAATTTGATGGAGGTGTAACTTCAAAGTAAAATGTTTGTTCCATGCCTTTTTTATCCAAATAAAACGGAATTAGTTTTGGAGAAACTATCCAGCTTTTAGGCAGCTCAAGTTGCAAATCTCCCTTAATACCATCTTTACCGGCACGTACTTTTACCGGTACCAATTTACTTTTATTATCTTTAAAAATCAGTACTTTTTCAAGAATTGAAGTAGTTACTTCCGGTACAATATCCAGAAAATTGTACATTTCGCCTTTTACACCATCGTTGTATTTATATACTACAGTTCTTTCAAACGGAATTTCAATACCATTAATTTTTACATTAAAAACAACTTTTACATCTCTGATAATATCCGGAATTCCTATGATTTCCTGCTTAGAAACGGTATACATTCCAATACTTGCTTTTTCTTTCAGCCAATAAGGTTGTGTATATTCCATAGTCTCGGGAAGTTCAATTTCGAGTTTTAATCGTTGGTCGTTGTTGTTTTTTAAGAAAAGTTTATATTTAACCGTGGTTTTATTATCCGGTAAAGAAGTTAAGCCTGTCAATTGCATTTCAACTGAAGATCTGTTGATTGCTTCAAGATTTAATTTAATAGTGCTTCCTGGTGTTGCTTCCTGTTCTTCGGCAACTGCTTCTAAGTATAAGCCTGCACTGGATGCGATGATGTTTTTTATAGCATCCGATTTTAAATCTTTCCAATGAGTATCTTCCAAAGACTGAATCATATCATAGGCATTTACCAGATCAGGAATACTGGCTGATGGGTTATTGAAATTATAATTGGCAATAATTTTTGAAATCAGTTCCCCAATTGGTTTTCCGTTTTTGACACGGTTCCATGTAGTGTCAATTCCATCAAATAATTTGTTGCGGTCTTTTGGTTTCTCTCCATTTATCAGTTCCAGATATTCCGTTTCGTTACCACGGCTTCCTGTACTTCCAAAACCCTGAGACTGATGACGGCTGCGACTTAAAGCTGCAATTTCCTGATTAGATTTTCCTGTCCCGGCATAGTAAACACCAGTCTCCAGTGTAGTAAATTTAGATTTGTCAGCCGCATCAAACTTTTCCTGACTGCCGTAAAACCACCACGACGGATTAAAAAACTGTCGTTTCACCTGCCATGGATTTACATATTCTAATTGTTCAGGATATATTTTAGGATTATTTGTTAAATCAAAACTCTCAACACTCAGCATTGCGGATGAAGTATGATGTCCATGAGTAGTTCCTGGGGAACGATGATCAAAACGGTTAATGATTACATCTGGCTGGAATTTTCTAATAGTCCAGACAACATCGGCAAGTACTTTGTCTTTATCCCAAATTTTTAAAGTTTCATCAGGGTTTTTAGAAAAACCAAAATCATTCGCACGAGAAAAAAATTGTTCCCCGCCATCAATTTTTCTGGCTTCAATTAATTCCTGAGTTCTAATTACACCCAATAATTCACGTAATTGAGAGCCAATTAAATTTTGTCCACCATCGCCACGTGTTAGAGATAAATAACCGGTTCTGGCATTTACTTCATTGGATAAATATGAAATTAATCGCGTATTTTCATCATCAGGATGTGCTGCAATATACAGTACAGATCCTAAAAAGTTTAATTTTTGAATTTGATTATAAATTTCAACAGCATTAGGTTTTTGTGGCTGTTGAGCAAAAGAAATTTGTATACTGATAAAAAAAATTAAAAAGAGCTGAGTTTTTCGCATAGCGTGATTCGAATTTTTGAAATAGCTCCAAAAATACTAATAATATCTGTGTACAATATTTAAATGATATGTTAATGTTCAATTTATTTCAGATTTAAAAGATACTTTATTGTCTTTAGGAGCTATTTCCAGCTGTACACTATATCTTTTGTGGCAAACGCTGCCACAAAAGGATGCCGTTTCCATCTGGGCTAAGGCTTTAGGTTTAATTAGAAATTGAGTAAAAACTAATATTTTAAAACTTCAATAATTGGATCTAAAAAAATACTTTTCTCTAAACCAAAAAGCAACATTTACAAGTGCAATCAATGCAGGAACTTCTACCAATGGACCAATAACGCCTGCAAAAGCCTGTCCGCTGTTAATTCCGAAAACACCAATGGCTACAGCAATTGCTAATTCAAAATTATTTCCTGTAGCTGTAAAAGCAATCGCAGCACTTTTCGAATAATCGGCACCAAAATACTTTCCGATAAAAAAGCTAATGACAAACATGACAACAAAATAAATCACCAAAGGAATCGCAATTAGAAGTACATCCATTGGAATTTCAACAATCAATTCTCCTTTTAAACTAAACATAATCACAATCGTAAACAGTAAAGCAATCAAGGTAACAGGAGATATAAAGGGAACATATTTATTCTGAAACCATTCTTCTCCTTTAAGTTTTACCAGGGTATAACGACTTATACTACCAAGTGCAAAAGGAATTCCTAAATAAATGCCTACGCTTTCTGCAATTTGTCCAATGCTTATATCCACATTAAATCCTGTATACCCAAAATAAGGAGGTAAAATCGTGATAAAAATATAGGCGTAAACACTATAAAGCAAAACCTGAAAAATACTGTTTAAAGCGATTAATCCTGCGGCATATTCACGGTTTCCATCAGCCAGATCGTTCCAAACCACAACCATTGCAATGCAGCGCGCCAAACCAATGAGTATCAAACCAATCATGTATTCCGGATAGCTCTTTAAAAATAGAATCGACAGGGCAAACATCAATATTGGTCCTACAATCCAATTTAGGAATAATGAAGCGCCAAGGATTTTTGTATTTTTAAAAACTTCTCCCATGTTTTCATATTTCACTTTTGCCAAAGGCGGATACATCATCAAAATGAGTCCAATTGCCAACGGAATATTGGTAGTTCCGCTGGAAAAGGAGTTTATAAAATTTCCGCTTGACGGAATAAAACAGCCAATAGTAACACCTATTATCATGGCAAGAAAAATCCAGACTGTAAGAAAACGATCCAGAAAATCCAGTTTTTTTCTTTCTGCAACCGGAGCACAATGATTTATAGCCATATTATTTTTTTATTTGAGAGAAAACATAAAACATTTCAGTTGCAATTTGAAGACTGCGTTCCTGATATTTTTCAGTTTGCTGTGGTGTATTATCAAAAGCTTTTGGATCTTCAAACATAATCGGAATTCTGTTTTCTGCCCCTGCAATGAACGGGCAGCCTCCGTCAGCCTGTGAGCAGGTCATGATTGCAGCAAAACCATTTTCAGGATTGAATACATCATCATAAGTTTTAGAAAAACCAATAATTGGAGATGCATTCTCAGCAAATTTTATGGCATAAACAGGATTGTTTTCCTGAGAAAGTTTTTGAATTTTAAAACCTGTGTTTTCTAAAACTTCAGCAACTTTTGGAAACATTGCTGTAGCTTCTGTTCCTCCCGAATAGCAAAAAACATTTTTGATTCTGTAATAATGCGCTGCCGTTTGCGCCCAAATTTGCGATAAATGACTTCTTCTGGAATTGTGTGTACAAATTAGATTCAGGCGAATGTCTTCTTTATTGTCAACTTTAAACTGAATAAAATCTATAAGCGGCTGCAAAATATTTTTGCGTTCAAAGTCAATTCCATCAAAATCAAAAGATAACACGGTTTGTTCAATTTCAGGAAATAAGATTTCTTTATTTAGCATTTTCTTAGATGTAAAAATTAGCAGCAGCTTCCGCCAGGAGTGCAGGAATTAGTGTTGTCTGTATGAAGTTGGGTAAGATTCAATTTAGATTTTTCTGTAGGAGTTCCGCAATTTTCCTGAGCCAAACAAGCCGTTTGCTTATTAAGAAGTTGAAAATCTTTACCATTAAAGTCTAAATCATATTTGCCAATAGTATGGTCTTGGTATTCTACTTCAATTTCAAAATCTTCAATTCCCAAAACCTTTTCCGAAAGCTCGATAATATGAATCAGTTTTTGTGGTTTTAAGCGATGTTCAAAATCATTGGCATCCCAAAGCTGAAAATTAACAACAGTTTCTTTGCGAACCGTTCCGCCACAATCAATAAAGTTTTTTGTAATTAAACCGACTTCGGTTACATGAAAATATTCCGGAACATAGCTTCCGTTTGGTAATTGAAAATTTACTGATTCAACAGTATTCAGTATTTGTTTAATCTCTGAAAGTTTCATAATCTTTTTATTTAATTATTTATTGCAATATTACGATTTAGTTAGTTTAAAAAATTAGCAGCATTTTTGACTTGTAACAGTTTGAATAATTTTAGAAAAATAATCATTCAAAACAGCAAAGGCCTTTTCGTCGATACAATAGCAAATCGAATTTCCTTCAATGTTTCCTTTGATGAGACCTGCGTTTTTCAATTCTTTCAAATGTTGAGAAACTGTAGGTTGTGCAAGAGGAAGTTCATTTACAATATCACCGCATATACAAGTGTCTACTTTTAATAAGTATTCAATGATGGCAATTCTGGCAGGATGCCCTAATGCTTTTGCAATTATAGCAATCTGATTTTGCTTATCGGTAAAATGATCTGTTTTAGTTGCGCCCATTGTTTTATTTTATATTGCAATATTACGATAAATATTTTAAAAAAAAACTGATGATGACATTTTTTTATATCTAAAGATATAGGTTAACCCGTTGGGTGAAATTGATTAAAAAAATTGATTTGATTATAAAAGTATAAAATCGGGAGTAAAACATCATTTATAACTTAAGGAATTGATTTCATCCTGAGCGGAGTCGAAGGCTTTTGAACACGAAAGGGCTTCGACTAAGTTTATCCTGAGCGAAGACGAATGGACTCAGCCTGACACTTATTTTAATTTCACCCAACGGGTATAGGTTAATCAAATTCCATTTTTAAGATGTAGAAAATAATAACAAATATCATTCAAAACGCATTCTTCACATTTAGGTTGTGGCCGACAGATTTCCCTGCCTAAAAAAGAAATTGCCATACCAATTTCTGACCAGATTTTCTTTGGTAAAGCTTCCATCAATTGTTTTTCTACTTTGTTGCCATCCTTGCTTTCCTGGGCAATTCCAAGTCTGGGAGCAACACGAATTACATGCAAGTCAGTGATAATGCCTTCTGCAGGCTGATCGGTTTCCCTTAAAATCACATTGGCAGATTTTCTTCCTAAACCTTTCAAAGCGGTCAGTCCATTCATAGTAAGTGGGATACTTTTGTCGTCTTTTATGGTTTGGGCAATTTCTAAAAGCCAGTTTGTTTTGGTTGCATGATTACGAACTTTGCTGACGTATGGCATAAAAGTTTCCGAATCTGCTTTTGATAAACTTTTTAATGTTGGGAATTTAGAAAACAGTGCTGGAGCTATATTGTTGATATTAGCATCAGAATCCTGCGCTGATAAAACAACCATTACCAACAACTGATATGTGTTTTCATAATTCAAAGGATGTTTTTTGCCCTTATATTTCTTTAAAATGGGTTTTAAATCTTGTTCCCAATTTCTTTTTTCTCCAAATAAATCCATGTCAATTTCAATTTAATTATTGTTGTTCTCCAATGAATTCTGAAATTTTTTTGATTACATCATGACTTCCTAGAATTTTGCGGTGTCCTAAACCTTCAGTTAAGTATAAACTACCGTTTTTAAGATTATTATGAATGTGAATCCCTGCTTTTACAGGAACTTCAGGATCATTTTTGTCATGAATTACCAAGACTGGAATTTCTATTTCTTTTGCGGCTTTATACGCCGAAAAATCATCCATTTTTACATGATATCTATTTTCAAAATAATCACGAAGACGAACACTAATTTCCGGTTTTAATTTCAATTTAGAAATAAAATCATCCAAAATATCCTTTACAATATCGCCACTGCCAATGATTACAGCTTTTTTAACTTTTAAACCGTTTTTGAGTGCATTCAAAACCGACATTCCGCCTAATGAATGACCAATAGCAATTTCAAAAGGACCATATTGCTTTTCAATTTCTAAAACCGATGCTATAAATTCAGACATTATAGTAGTGCTGCCTTTTGATTTTCCGTGGGCAGGAGCATCAAAACTCACAATTGAATATCCATTTTCTAATAATGAATCGGCGATTTTGAACAATTGCGTTCCCCTTCCTGACCAACCGTGTACCAGCAATATTTTTTTATTGTTTTTTCCATATTCATAAACTGTGATATCTTTATGTATAGCAGGAATATGAAGTATGTTTTGGATACTTTCTGAATCCATTTTTAATTCTCTTTTCGGAATTTTATGTTTTATAGGTGTTGTAAAAAGTTTTGCCGCATATCGAGTAACGAGTTTATGAGAAATAATCGCACATAATTTGACAGAAACAATGATAAAGAATGGGATTTTTAGGGATTTTGTAGGATTTGGTGTTTTTTTTGGCATAATGATAAATTTTACTCCAAGGCTAAATTTTACTTATTTTTTCCTAAATTTAAAAAACATAAAAGTACCACAAATTATCAGAGTTTTAATATTAATAGACTCTAGTATCAATTTTATAAATAGAAGTCTTACATGAAAATATTTCATATTAGTGCTGAGTGTTACCCAATGGCAAAAGTAGGCGGTTTGGCCGATGTTGTTGGCGCATTACCTAAATACCAAAAAAAAGCTGGTCATGAAGTCAGGGTAGTAGTTCCATGTTATGATACTAAATTTAAAAATGAAAATGTTTTTGAAACGGTATATTCCGGTAATGTTGTATTAGGGAATTTTGATTTTCCATTTAATGTTTTAAAAGAAACAACAGACAAATTAGGATATGAATTGTATCTGATTGAAATAAAGGAATTATTTGACAGGCCAAATGTTTATGGTTATGAAGATGACATTGAGCGCTTTGTATCCTTTCAAATTGCTACTTTAAACTGGATTTTAGAGGAGAATATAATTCCGGATGTTATCAACTGTCATGATCATCATACAGGATTAATTCCATTTATGCTTCTATATTGTTATAAATATGAAATTCTAAGTAATGTTAAAACTGTTATTACTATTCATAACGGATTGTATCAGGGATGGTTTAATCATGATAAAATGAATTATATTCCGGAGTTTGATGTGCGTCATGCCGGTTTTCTGGAATGGGATAATTGTCTAAATTCGTTGGCAGTAGCGATTAAATGTGCTGGTGCAGTGACTACTGTTTCTCCAAGTTATCTGGATGAAATTAATGTTTCTGCAAACGGACTGGAATCATTATTTAATAAAGTTCGGATCAAATCAAGAGGAATTTTGAACGGAATAGATATCGAAGTATGGAATCCGCTAACTGATAAAATGCTGGAAGAACATTATTCTATTGAGAACTTTGACTTTGGAAAACAAAAGAATAAAGAAAAATTGTGTGAGCGATTCGAATTAGATTCTTCTAAGCCTTTGTTTAGTTTTATTGGGAGATTGTTTGATGAAAAAGGAGGTGATCTTTTGCCTCAGTCTTCGGTATTGTCTTTGTCTGAGAATTTCGAAAATTTGAATATTCTGATTTTAGGATCGGGAAATCCTGATATTGAAAGTCAATTAGTTCAGTTAAAAGAAGAATATCAAGGAAATTATAATGTTTTTATTGGTTATAATGAAGAATTAGCCCATTTGATTTATGCAGGTTCAGACTTTATTTTAATGCCTTCAAGAGTCGAGCCTTGCGGGTTAAACCAAATGTATGCTTTGAGATACGGAACCATTCCAATAGTAAGAAGAACTGGTGGTTTGCGGGATACAGTAATTGATTTTGGTGATAATGGAAACGGAATCTGTCACGATCAGGCTTCGGTTGGAGATGTTTGCTATTCTATTAATCGTGCTGTGAAATTATACGATGATAAGGATCATTTTAAAGAAATAATAAAAAGAGGAATGGCTACAGATCATTCCTGGGAAAGAGTTTGCCAAGAATATATCGAAATATATAACCAAATAATTGAAAAAAATGAAAGTTAACAAAAAGGGAGTCGTTGCTATTATTTTAGGAGGTGGTCAGGGATCACGTTTATATCCATTAACAGAAACCAGATCGAAACCAGCGGTTCCGATTGGAGGAAAATACAGATTGGTCGATATTCCGATATCCAATTGTATCAATTCGGATATTTTTAAAATATTTGTTTTGACCCAGTTTAACTCGGCCTCATTAAATGCGCATATTAAAAACACTTTCAATTTTAGTATTTTCAGTCAGTCATTTGTTGATATTTTAGCTGCCGAGCAAACTCCGGACAACCCAACCTGGTTTCAGGGTACTGCAGATGCTGTTCGTCAGTGTATGTCGCATTTTTTAAAACATGATTTTGAATATGCTTTAATACTTTCAGGAGATCAGTTGTATCAAATGGATTTTAATGAAATGCTGGAAGCCCATATTGCTGCCAATGCTGCGATTTCGATTGCGACGTTGCCAGTAAATGCCAAGGATGCTCCTGAATTTGGAATCCTGAAAACCAATAATGAAAGCTGTATCGAAGCTTTTATAGAAAAGCCAAATGCTTCACTTTTGCCGGAATGGGAATCGGAAGTAAGTGAGCAAATGCAGGCTCAGGGGAAAAAATACCTGGCTTCTATGGGGATTTATATTTTCAACCGCCAATTATTGGAAGATTTGATGGCAGATCCTGATACCAAGGATTTTGGTAAAGAAATTATTCCGCAAGCTGTTGGTAAACATAAAATACTGAGTTATCAATATGAAGGATATTGGACAGATATTGGAAATATAGAATCCTTTTTCGAAGCAAATATTGGTTTAACGGCAGATATACCAGAATTTAATTTGTTTGATAACGATAACAAGATTTTCACACGCCCAAGATTATTACCACCATCAAAATTCAGAAATTCAAATATTAATCAATCCCTAATTTCTGAAGGCTGTATCATCAATGCTCAGGAAATAAAAAGTTCTGTAATTGGCATACGTTCCAGAATTGGTGACGGAACCGTAATTCAGCATTCGTATGTTATGGGGAATGATTTTTATCAGGATCTTGATGAAATGAATAAAGATACTGTTAACAATAAAATTCATATTGGAATTGGAAATGATTGTTTTATTAAAAATGCCCTGATTGACAAAAATGTGCGAATAGGCAACAATGTTCATGTTAATGGTGGAAAGCATTTAGAAAACTTCACAAATGAGTTGTACAGCATAAAAGATGGTATTGTCGTTATCAAAAAAGATGCAATTCTTCCGGATAATTTCAGGATAGATTAGTTTTTAGTCCTTAGTCCTTAGTAATTAGTGATTAGTGATTAGTGATTAGCTAGAGGTAATTAACTAGGAAAAATCATTAAAATAAATGCTATTAATTAAGAACTGTTACTAAGAACCATTATTACTCATCAATAAACAACAACTAATTACTAAGTACTATTCACTAATTACCAATAATATATGTCCAACGTTACACCGTATTCTTTATTTACCGATTTTGATATCGATTTATTCAAGGCAGGAAAACACTTCAGATTATACGAAAAATTAGGTGCTCACTTAGTTGAAGTCAATGGGGTTAAAGGTGTTTATTTTGCAGTTTGGGCTCCAACAGCACAATCTGTTTCGGTAGTGGGCGATTTTAATTACTGGACTCAGGGTGAGCATTTACTTCAGGTACGATGGGATTCCTCGGGCATTTGGGAAGGCTTTATTCCTAATTTAGATAAAGGCGCACTTTATAAATACAAGATTCAGTCTAACATTGACGGAATCGTAACTGAAAAATCAGATCCTTTTTCTTTATACTGCGAAAAACCGCCCCATACTGCTTCTGTAGTCTGGGATTTAGATTATAGCTGGAAAGATGAAAACTGGATGCAGTCGCGTAAGGAAAAGAATGCTTTGGATAAACCTTATTCAGTTTACGAAGTACATTTGGGTTCATGGAAACGTGGTAATGACAATAAGTTTTTAACCTATTTGGAATTGGCTGACGATTTGGTTGCTTATGTTAAAGAAACAGGTTTTACACATGTAGAATTTATGCCTGTTATGGAATATCCTTATGATCCATCATGGGGCTATCAATTAGTAGGGTATTTTGCGCCGACTTCCCGTTTTGGTAAGCCACAGGATTTTATGGTGCTGGTAGATAAATTGCATCAGGCGGGTATTGGAGTAATTCTGGATTGGGTTCCTTCTCATTTCCCTGATGATGCACATGGTTTAGGTTTTTTTGACGGTTCGCACTTATATGAACATCCGGATCGTAGAAAAGGATATCATCCCGACTGGAAAAGCCTTGTTTTTAATTATGGGCGTAATGAAGTTCGTGCTTTTTTAATTAGTAACGCTGTTTTTTGGCTTCAAAATTATCATGTTGACGGTTTACGCGTTGATGCAGTAGCTTCGATGTTGTATTTGGATTATTCCAGAAACGATGGCGAATGGGAACCTAATATTTATGGAGGGAATGAAAATTTAGAAACCATCAGTTTTCTTAAGGAATTTAATGAAGTAATCTACGCTAATTTTGAAGGTGTTCAGACCATTGCAGAAGAAAGTACTTCTTTTCCAATGGTTTCCAGACCAACATTTACAGGAGGCTTAGGCTTTGGAATGAAATGGATGATGGGTTGGATGCACGATACTTTAAAATACTTTCAAAAAGAAACAGTTTATAGAAAATACCATCAAAATGATTTGACTTTTTCGATGACGTACGCTTTTACCGAAAATTTTATGCTGCCTTTTTCGCACGACGAAGTGGTTTACGGAAAACAGTCTATAGCTAATAAAATGCCTGGTGACGAATGGCAGAAATTTGCTAATTTAAGACTGCTTTATGGTTATATGTTCACGCATCCCGGAACCAAATTATTATTTATGGGATCTGAATTTGGACAAACTGCCGAATGGAATTTTGAAAACAGTCTGGACTGGCATTTGTTACAATATGATTATCATTCAGGAATAAAAAAGATAATTACCGACTTAAATCAGTTATATAAATCACAGCCTGCTTTATATGAAAAACAATTTAGCGGGGAAGGTTTTGAGTGGATCAACTATTCAGATCATCAAAATGCGGTTATATCGTACATCCGTAAAGGGAACAATCCTCAGGAAGATTTAATTATTGTTTGCAATCTTACTCAGGTTGTTCGCGAAAATTATAGAATTGGAATTCCTCACAAGGGAAAGCTAAAAGAAATTTTTAATACTGATTCTCCTCTTTACAGCGGAAGTGGAGTAGGTAATCCAGGAACTTTACAAATAGAACTTTCTTCCTATGATGGAAGGGATTTTTCTATTGAATTAATTTTACCGCCATTAAGTGTTACAGTTTATTCTTTTGTGTAATTAAACAACTTTTTTCAGACTGTTATTTTGTTATTTTTTAAAGTTATAAATTACTGAATTGATGTTTTTTTGACACATATTTTATCACTCATTCAGAAAAAACGTTTTCGTTAATAAACCTAATATTCATAGTGGCTTACTTAGTTTTTTTGTATGTTTGGAACGAACATATGTTGGTTTAATTAATTCATTAGCAATATGATTGTAAATACACAGTTAGAGTATAAGGGAGATTTGTATCCGTCAAAAATTGTGTCGTATGAACACGAGGGTGATTCTATTTTTTTTAATACTGATAATAAGGTAATCCTAAAAGTTACTATTTTAAGGGATAGTTTAATCCGTTTTAGATTTACTACGAAAGGCTATTTCAGTAACGATTTTTCGTATGCTATCGATAAAAGCCAGTTGCATGGATATAACTTTCTTGAACTGACAGAAGAAGAAACTTATTTCCAGATTAGAACCAGTAAAGTAAAGTGCAAAATTCAAAAAACTGATCTCCGTTTGTCAATTTATGATTTAAATGACTTTTTAATTCTGGAAGACGAGCTTGGTTTTCATTGGGAAGAAAGTTATGAATATGGCGGAAATATTGTAAAAATGAGTAAATCATCAAAAGATGGTGAATGTTTTTACGGTCTTGGTGATAAAGCCACCCAAATGAATTTAAAAGGAAAAAGAGTTGAGAATTTTGCTACCGATCAATACGCTTATCAAAAAGATCAGGAACCCTTGTATAAGGTTGTTCCGTTTTATATTGGGCTGCACAACAAGCAATCCTACGGTATTTTCTTTGATAATACATTCCGAACTTTTTTTGATTTTTGCCAGGAAAGAAGAAACGTTACAAGCTTCTGGGCAGAAGGTGGCGAAATGAACTATTATTTCGTTTATGGCCCACAAATGCAGGATGTGGTGACAACATATACTGACTTAACAGGCAAACCTGAATTACCTCCGCTTTGGGTTTTAGGATACCATCAATGTAAATGGAGTTATTATCCTGAAAGCAAAGTAAAAGAAATCACCTCAAAGTTCAGAGAACTTAAGATTCCATGCGATGCTATATATCTTGATATTGATTATATGGAAGGTTTTCGATGTTTTACGTGGAATAAAAATTATTTTCCGGATCCAAAGAAAATGGTCACTGAATTGGCCGAAGATGGTTTCAAAACAGTTGTAATCATTGATCCTGGAATCAAAATTGACAAGGATTACTGGGTGTATAAAGAAGGATTAGAGAAAGATTATTTCTGCAAAAGAGCCGATGGGCCTTATATGAAAGGAAAAGTGTGGCCGGGTGAATGTAATTTTCCTGATTATACCAATCCTGTGGTTCGCGAATGGTGGGCAGGATTATTTAAAGAATTAATCTCGGATATTGGTGTAAAAGGAGTCTGGAATGATATGAATGAACCTGCAGTTATGGAAGTTCCTAATAAAACTTTTCCTATGGATGTTCGTCATGATTATGATGGAAATCCTTGCAGTCACAGAAAAGCACACAATATTTACGGAACACAAATGGCAAGAGCAACTTACCATGGTGTAAAACGATTTGCTTATCCAAAACGTCCATTTGTTATTACAAGATCAGCTTATTCAGGTGCTCAGCGTTATACTTCGTCATGGACTGGTGATAATGTAGCAACATGGGAACATTTATGGATTGCCAATATTCAGGTACAGCGCATGTGTATTTCCGGAATGGGCTTTACAGGTTCAGATATTGGTGGCTTTGCAGAACAGCCAACCGGCGAATTATATGCTCGATGGATTCAGTTAGGTGTTTTTCATCCTTTCTGTAGAACACATTCTTCCGGTGATCACGGAAATCAGGAACCCTGGGCTTTTGATGAAGAAGTGATTAATATTACACGAAAATTTGTGAGTCTTCGCTATCAGTTATTGCCTTATTTATATACGATGTTCTGGCAGTATATAGAAGAAGGGATTCCAATGCTGAAACCTTTGGTATACTACGATCAGGATGATACTCAGACGCATTATCGCAATGACGAATTTATCTTTGGTAATCACATATTAGTTTGTCCAATTCTGGAGCCTAATGCCGTAGGAAGACGTATGTATATTCCAAGAGGGGAGTGGTATAACTATTGGACAAACGAATTTGCTACCGGAGGCCGTGAAGTTTGGGTAGACTCTAAATTTGATGAAATTCCGGTTTTTGTAAAAGCGGGATCTATTATTCCAAAATATCCGGTTCAGCAATATGTTGGAGAATTAGAATTTGATGAATTAGTACTCGATTATTATTTTAAAATCGGAAAAGAAAAATCAGAAGTTTATGAAGACGCACAGGATGGTTATGATTACAAAAAAGGCCGTTTTAGCTTTCTGTCTTTAAGAACCGTCGGAAAAGAAAAAGAAGTAATTATCCAGTTGTACAAAGAGGGAAAATATGAAACTCCATACACTAAGTACAAAATCAACTTTATAGGATTGCCTTTTAAAGTGACCGAAATTGAAATTGACAATGAAAAGATTGAATTTAACGCAGCTGATTTTGAATCAAACCATTTCTTAATCGTTGAAAAAGAATTCAATGAACTTCATCTTATTGGAGAATAATTTATTTGAATTTTAATAAAAACAGCGAACTTACAATTTAAATTCGCTGTTTTTATTTTCAATTTGTCTTGTTATTTTTTTGATTTTAATCTGCTTAATGTTTCCTGCGAAATATTCAGATATGAGGCAACCACTTTATTAGGAAGTCTTTTTACTATTACAGGTTTTTCTTTTAACAGATTTTCATATCGGGTCATTGCGTCCATAGTGATAAATGACATTAGGCGATTCGTATTGGTAACGTATGCAAATTCTAAATAATTCCGGTAGAATTTTTCCCAGACAGGATATTTGTCCAAAAGGCTAAAAAAGTCACTTCGGTCAATATAAAGCAAATCTGAATCTTCTAGAACCTGTACATATTCTACTGCAATGGCTTGGGTAATAAAAGATACTAATGCGGAAGCAAAATGATTTTCAAAAGCAAGAAAACGGGTAGATTCCTGTCCTTCTTCGTTTATGAAAAAAATACGAATACACCCCTTTTTTACAAAATAAAGTTGTTGACCAAACTCGCCGTGACTTACCAAAAGCTCATTTTTCTTAGCAGAAATTGTCTTGAAAAAAGGCAATATAGCATCTAAATCCTCATCAGAAATGCTAATTTTATCTCTGATAAACTGAGTCAGCTGTTCATACATACTGTTATTTTTTACAAATTTAAATGAAAGTATAGCCCCCTATAAAATTAAAGCTGGACAGATTGTGTTTTATCTTTAGTTGCTTTTTCTGCAAGTTTTCTAGCTCTTGGAATAATTAAAAATGCAGACAGATAAGCAACAGGAAGCATGATGCTCCATGCATTTAAAAATTTAAAAAACCAATCTTCTCCAAAACCATAATTGCGAATTAATCCCACAAAGGCCATTATTAATGTCATTGGTAAAACTACAAATAATGTATTGATATACTTAAAGTGTTTTTTATTCATCTTTTTGTTTTTTATGTTCATTGCAAAGATGGAATTTGTGAACACCTTAAAAATTGATGTAAGTCAATAAATTATATCTGATCTCGGATTAATTGGTAGTATTAAAAAAAATAATCTTTTTTCAGGCTTTTGATTGTCTAAAAAAAGATTATTTATAGGTGTCAGAAGTGCTTAATGCTCCGTAATATTATTCCTTTTTTAATTGATTAATAACTTCTGAAGAAACTTTAATTACCGTTCCGTGGCGTGTACCTTTAGGAAAACTAACTTCGCCAGAAATATCTTCCCAGCCTTTAGAAGTTTGTTTTACGGCGCCATATTTCTTTTGGGTGTATTTATCAAAATATACAATCCACGAATTATCTATTTTAATTGCCGTTGGACCTTCAGCCCAATAATTTCCAGTAATTGGGTCGCTTGCTTTTGTGTATGGCCCTTCCAGTTTTTTGCTTGTAGCAATTTTTAAATTCTTCTGAACCGGGACTTTTGTTTCGTCTTTTAAATACATCGTAAATCCATCTTCAGTTTTTACAATTGAAGCGTCAATTACATTAAAACCCGGTTCATAAAGCAATTTTGTTTTAGAAAACTTTTTAAAATCTTTGGTTGTGGTATAATAAATCCTGTGATTGTATCCTTTTTCTTCTTCTGATTTGGTTTCTAAAAACTTTCCGTCGATTGTAGAAGCCCAGTAAATCATATAGGTTTTGGATTTTTCGTCATATGTAATTTCCGGAGCCCAGGTATTTCTTGTCTTTTCTTCATGTGTCATAACCGGAATAAATTCCTGCTTCGACCAATGGATCAAATCTTTTGAAGAGGCATAACCAATACCTTTATCTGTCCAGCTTACTGTCCAGACCATGTGATATAAGCCGTCACCACCTTTAATTACGCAAGGATCTCTCATAAGTTTGTCTTTTCCAACTTCAGGAGTTAAAAAAGATGTGTCATTTTTTAAAGTATTCCATTTATAACCGTCTTCACTGTACGCCAAATGTAGCCCGTCTTCGCCATTGCCTTTAAAATATGTAAATACATAACCATCAGATTTTAAAGTATAATCGTTAACAGCCAGCCATTTTTTGCAGGTTTCAGGCCAGAAGGTGTTGGTGCCTTTTACACCAAGACCAAAACCATGACCTCCATTTTCGTATAAATGCATTTCTGCCGGAACTTTTTCTTTTTTTAAGGCCAAATAATAATTAATACTATTTTCTACAGGAACCGCCTTGTCGTCAGTAGCATGCACTAAAAATGTTTTTGGAGTTGAAGCTGTTATCTGTTTTTCATTCGAATATTTTTCAACTATTTCACCCTGTGCATTTTTACCTAACAAATTATCTTTTGAACCTTGGTGTGTAACACCTTCTTGCATGGATATTACAGGATAAATCAGAATTGAAAAGTTGGGTTTTGCACTTGTTGTGTCACTAGGGGTATAGATTTTATCGTCATAATGAGTCGCTAAAGTTGATGCCAGATGTCCTCCTGCCGAAAATCCCATAATCCCAATTTTATTAGGATCTAATTTCCATTTTGTAGCATTTCTTCTAATCAGACGAACCGCTTCCTGAGCATCCTGCAAAGGTGCAACAGTTTTGTTTTTCATGATTAAATCGCTGGGCAATCTGTATTTTAAAACAAAAGCATTTATTCCTAAACTGTTAAACCATTCAGCAACTTTAAAGCCTTCTTTATTAATAGCCAGCATTCCATATCCTCCTCCGGGACATATTATAACAGATGTTCCGTTTGATTTTTCCTGATCTGCAAAATAAGCTGTAAGGGTAGGTACTGTAACTTTCCGGATATCCTCGGCAACCCCGTCTTTATTTGATACTATTTTCTCGATATATTCTTTAGAAATAATTTCATCCGGGACTTTATCCCATAATGGAATTTCCTTTTTTTGAGAAAAAGCAGCAAGGCTTATTCCTAAAGAAACAAAAAATAATAGTGTTTTTTTCATTATTTCATTTTATAAATTTCTGATCCGGCTAATAAAAAACAACCTAATCCGTAATCTTCAAAATCCGGAATTTTATCATAAGATAAGGGCTGACCATCTTTAGGTTCTTTTCCTGTTGATTGTAAAAAACCTAAAAATCCATTTTCATGTAAACTTTCTTTGATCATTGCTTTCCATGCTTTTTCAACGACAGGAAGATACGTTTCTTTTTTCAAAATTCCACTGTTTATACCATATGCCATTCCGTAAACGAATAAAGCGGTTCCTGATGTTTCTTTTTCTCCAAAATTTGTTGGGTCATGTAAACTTACATTCCAGAACCCATCAGGTCTTTGTATAGGTACTAAAGCTGCTGCCATTGCTTTTAAATCTTTTACATACTGATCTCTGTGAGGCGCATTTTGAGGAATTATAGTCAGGACTTTTGCCAATGCACCAATTACCCATCCATTTCCTCGGCTCCAGTAGCAGTCTTCTCCATTTGGTTCTTTGTAAGGAGGATCAAAATCGGCATCACGCCACCATAAGCCATCTTTTGAGTTAAAAAGACCGTTATCACCATGTTTGTTTCTGGAGTACATATACATTTGGTACATCTTTTCGAAATAACGGTTGTCTTTTTCTAAAACTCCCAATTTTGCAAAAACCGGCATCCCCATCTGAATAGCGTCAATCCAAGACCAGTCGTCTAATTGAGGCGTATTTAGCAGCATGTTGATATTTGCTTTGGTATTTTTTAGTTTTTTAGAATCCGGTTCTAAATTGTACAAATCAATATAGGTTTGGGCTGCACAATAATTATCTGCATTTCGGGTTACGTTTCCGCTATTAAAACCCCATTTGTGAAATTCTGACCAGTCATAAGCGTAGTTGTAATAGGCTTCTTTTGGAAAGATTTCATGCAAAGCCATTAATCCTTCATAATAAACTCCACGTGTCCAGATATTGCTTGGGCGTTCTTTGTTTGTGATAATTGTTTTACCTGTTTCCGGCCATTTTTGCATAAAATAATCATTGGCTAAAATCATTTGTTTCAGTACCAGTTTTTTATCAAATGGCTGTTGTGCGTTTGTGGTATTCGTATATAAAAAGCATATAGCGAAAACTAAAAGTAACTTTTTCATTTTTGTTATTATTGAGAAATTAATTTTGTTGTTTTAAACGTGTAATCGTAACGGGGCCTAATAATCCGGATGGCATTGGACTCCATTTTGTTGCATCAAATTTTTTATAGTCTTTGTCAACCATGTTGATTTCATAGAAAATCTTCCATTCTTCGCCTTTTAATTCTTTGTCACGAATTCGGTTTGCAGAAAGATTGGTAACCTGAATTTTCAAGATGTTTTTTCCGGGTTTTAATTTTCCAATGTTTAGTTTATAAGGAACAGACCAGGCAGTACCTATGAATTCATCGTTTAGCCAGACTTTTGCACTTTCACGAACATCGCCCAGACTTAAACTCCAGTATTCCGTTTTAGCATTTGGGTTGTCAAATTCAAGCGCATAAGTTGCCGATCCGGAAAAAGCTTCGGCATCAGGACCTAATTTTGTCCAAGATTCCAGATTTGAAATTGTAGCAGCTGGAGGTAATTTTGGTCCTCCTTTATCAAAATTAATTTTCCAGTTTCCTTTTAAGACAACTGCATCAGCGGTTGGTTCATAATAGTTCCATTTTTTTTGCGAAGCCGTATTTTCTGTTTTTAGGAAATACGATTGTCCCGGCTCGATTTTGACTTTAACCAAGGTGTTTTTGGTAGTTTTTTGGACTATGGCATTTCCATAATTTCTATTTAACGGGTCTAAAATCACTACTTCTTTGTTGCCAATTTCTAACGGAATAAATCCATCAATTGTTTTTGGAGTATGATTCACCAAATAATATATTTTTTCACCATCTAAATCTCTCCTAATAAACTTCAAACCTGTATCGACAAGTGTTTCAGGATATATCTGAGCATTTTCCAACGTTTCAATAATATTTGAAACTGGTTTTACAGCTTCTTTATTTTCGGCTAAAACATCTTGAAGTTTTGCTTCCTGTTTTTTGTAATCATTAAAACCAGGAACAGATTCAGGTAATCCTTCAAAAATAATTTTACCACCGGCTTTTTGTAATTCAATTAGTTTTTGCAAAGTGGCAAGAGGCATTTTTTTACATGCCGGAACAATTAATGATTTAAAAGTACCTCCCGGAAGGCTGATTTTTCCATCTGTAACTTTTGCTTCGGCAATGAAATTATCAGAGATGAAATCGACACCATAACCTTTATTCATTAATTCTTTAGTGGTATTGTAAAACGGAGTTCCATGTAGCCATTCAGATAAGGAATGTATTTTATATTCTACAAATAAACTTCCTTTTTTATACTTGTCCCAATTGTCAAAAATAGGCCAGTAAAGCAATATTTCATTATCAGCTTTTCCCTGCTGCAGCATTGACTGGCAGTTTGATATGTACGAGAATAGGGCAGGGGCATCTTCCCAGATACTATTAGTTGCGTTAAAATTTACAGAAGCATAAAATTTCCATCCCGGCCATACAGCTCTTTCAGGTGAATAAGTTGAACCATGGAGAAAAATATGATTAACGCCATTTAGCATTAAATCTTCAGCTTCAGGTTTGCACTGTGATAAAGCGGTTTTAAAATGCTCTCTTAACCATGTAAAAGTTTCAGATGAAACTAGGTTTTTTCCTGAAATATGTGCCGCAGACGAAGAGAATTTAAGCATCACAGGATCTGCATCGCCTTCGCGAATGTCTTCTTTATCACGTCTAAAACCCGGAATGTCAAATGGCATAGAACCAAAAGTTTCACATTCAGGAATATCCGCAGAAGCATATAAATCAATTAGGTTCCCAGGTGATCCATGAGCCTGAAGTTTGGTCTTGAAATTTTTTGAATTAGCCCATTGTGTCCATGGCTTATCAAATTTATTCAATAATAAGTCGGCTATAGTTTGTCTGTAATCACTTCTTATTCGGTTAGAAATTTCCTCATCTTTTTCATTAAGCAACACTGATAATTGCTTTTTAAGGTCGTAACCTCTTCGGTTTTGGAATTCCTCGAAAAAATTTGGAGTAAAGTCAGTACCGTATACTTCATAGCTATCATTAAAAATTGCTCTTATTTTTCCTTCACGTCCTTTTAGCGCATTGTTAAAAGGTACAACATAAGCGTTAAGAGCCTCTTCTGAATAATGGTCTAAAGTATAGCCTTTACCACCAGGAGCTGACCTTTTTACCTGCTGTCCAGTTTTACCGCTAAAAACAGCATAAATAGTATAATCTATTTTTTTTGCTTTCCATTTTAGCTTATTTGGTTCTAATGTGTTGGGTAAGTTTACAGAAGTTCCTTCGATACCTTTATCATTTAGCTTTGAATTTTTATTTTTTAATTGATCGGTTAGATTTACATAACTTCCATCACTGCCATAGGCTAAAACATATAACAGCTCTGCCGGAGTCTTTTCCTTAGTGTCTTCCAGTTTGATAGAACGATCTATTGTTTCATTTTTTTTTAGCTCATATTTTTCTACAATCAATTTAGTGGCTGCGTGAGGAAGGGTGACATGAGCGCCTCCATACGGCCACCCGGTGCCCAGTACCATGTCAACCTGCATATGGAGACTGTCCGAAACATGAATAGTATAATCCAGCATTTCCATCCATTTTGGAGACAAATAATCAATAAAATTATTTTCCTCACCTTTTACACCATATATAGGAGTGATTTCTACACCTCCAATTCCTGCTTTATGAAAATCAACAAGACTCTTTTTTAAGTTTGGTTTATCCACAGCGCTTCCCATCCACCACCAACGAGCCCAGGGCTGATTTATATTACTGGAATCCGGCCATATAGATTTGTTTTGTGAATAAGTATTGAGGCTTATGAATATCGTAAAAAATAAAAAAAGTTGTGGTTTGATGAGTTTCATTATTATGGTTGTATTCAATTGTTGATAGTAATTTTATTTAAAGCTGGCAATGAAAATAAAAAAATCATGAAAAGTAAATGTATATGTGATTTGCGAAATTCCTATCCTGTTCCGTCCTGCTGTTTATTATTGATAATAAATTAGTAAATAAGAGATAAACTATATTTTTCTTGATTTGATATGTTTTTGTGTAAAAAAGTATGAATATTTAAAAAATAATTTAGTTAAATTTTAGATTTTTTGTTACAAAATAGCTGCTGTGTTTGGTCTTGCTAATCAGTAAGTTGTCCTTTTCTTGTTAATTAAAAATTAAAGATAAAGTATAATATACTGAATTCTAACAGGATACTACAGGATGCTGTGGGTGTCCCTTCTAAATAAATTTGAATAAACTAATTATTAACGAAATTTAACTTTTTATGAAAAACAAAATTAATCATCTGTTGATTGTGACCATGTTTGCATTATTGCATGCATCTGGTTATTCGCAGAGCAAAGAGGTTACGGGGGCAGTTACTGATCCGGCCAAACTCTCTATACCGGGAGTGAACGTATTAGTAAAAGGGACGAATAGAGGAACGAGTACAGATTTTGATGGAAGATATAAAATAGCAGTCTCTCCTGGAGAAACTTTAGTCTTTTCTTTTGTGGGATTTGTTTCGAAAGAATTAAAAGTGGGTACTTCCAATAATTATGATATTTCTTTAGATAATGAAAGTTCTAACTTAAATGAAGTTGTAGTAATTGGTTATGGTACACAAAAGAAAAAATTAACTTCGGGTGCTATATCAGGAATAAAAACAGAAAATTTTACAGATAGACCTATTTCAAGAGTTGATCAGGGGATGATTGGTCAGATTGCAGGGGTTCGTGTAAAACAAACTACGGGTTTACCTGGACAGCCTTTTAGTATTGAAATTCGTGGAGCTGGATCTATCACTGCAGGAAACGAACCTTTGTATGTAGTAGATGGTTTTCCAATTTCTACTGAAGGAACAAATGTTAATGGAGGTTTTTCTAATGGGAGTCCTTTAGATAATATGAATCCAAATGATATTGCTTCTATTGAGGTGTTGAAAGATGCTGCAGCATCCTCTATTTATGGTTCAAGGGCAGCTAATGGTGTCGTTTTGATTACTACCAAAAAAGGAAAAAAAGGAAAAGCAAAATTCACTTTTAATACCTATGGTGGTATAAATAAAGAAGCTAACAGAGTTGATATGTTATCTGCTGAAGGCTGGATTAAGAGAGCTAAAACAATGATTGATACCCAATGGGTAGGTTCTGGTATTGCGGGAGCTTCAGCTAGTCAGACCAATGCAGAGCGAATCGCTGCTTACAATTCTGTAAATCCAACGGCTCCTCTTAATACAACTAATAATAGATATTATACTTATTTGTATGATGAGAGATGGGATATGCCGGGACATCCTGGATTAGATTATATAGACTGGCAGGATAAAGTCTTCCGTACAGGTGAATTTAGTAATTACCAGTTTTCTGCTTCTGGAGCAACTGATGTAGTTAATTATTATGTATCGGCTAATTACCAAAAAAACACTGGATATATCGTAGGTACAGATTATACTTTATTTTCTGCAAGAGCAAATATTGATGTTAAGTTATCAGACAGTTTTAAAATGGGAATTAATTTAGCTCCTTCTTATTCTGAAAAAAATGATCCTGGAGTTGAAGGAAAAGATAATACATTATTTAAAGCTCTTACGGCTACTCCTGTTTTTGAAAGTGCAGTTAATGCAGCTGGTGAAAAATATACAACCAGATATGCATGGGGGAGCAGTACTACTAACATGTTAAATGCTTTAGCTAAAAAGGGTAAAAACTCGATGTACAGAAATATAGTTTCTACATATGCCGACTATAAATTTGCAAATGCCTTTACATTAAAAAGTACAATTAATTTTGATAATTCAGATAACGTATTCGAAAGTTACACACCGAATGATGTTCAGGCGAGTATAAGGGGAGCATATAATACCTATAGAAGATTAAATATTGTAAATGAGAATACTTTAAATTATAATAAATCTGTTGGAAATCATAGTTTTAATGTTCTTTTAGGGGAGTCCTTCAGTTCTTATAAAATTACCAGATCAAGTCTTGCTTCAGGTGGTCTTTATAGTAGTTCAACAATTGAAACACTTCCAACAGGGTCATTGGGCTCTACCAATGCAGAAAAAAATACTTTACTGTCTTATTTCAGTAGATTTCAATATGATTATAAAGAAAAATATATGCTTTCTGCCAGTGTTAGAAGCGATGGTTCTTCTAAGTTTGGAAGTGACAAAAGATGGGGGACGTTTTATTCTTTATCATTGGGATGGAGGGTTAAACAGGAATCATTTTTGCAAAATGTGGACTGGCTGACTGAATTAAAATTAAGAGCAAGTACAGGAACTAATGGTAGTAACAATATAGGTAGCTATTCTTCATTCTCAACATTAGGGCAATTTAATTATTCTGTGGGAGGAGCTGTTGGAATTGGGCAAGGTGTAAATTCTATAGGAAACCCTTCTTTGCACTGGGAGGAATCTAAAAGTGTCGATTTTGGATTGGATTTATCAATTCTAAAAAACAGAATTTCTGCAACATTTGATGTTTACAGAAAAACAAATAGTGATTTATTACTAAGACTTCCGGTTCCTGCGGCATCAGGATTTACAAGTTATCTTACTAATGTGGGAGCAGTACAAAATCAAGGTTGGGAGTTTGAATTAAATACAGTAAACTTTAAGACGGATAATTTTGAGTGGAGAACATCGGCCAATATAAGTCATAACGAAAATAAAGTGATTGCATTGGGTCCGGATCAGACTAAAATTGAAATTAGTAATTCTTTTGACGGAGGAACTCCTTTTATTAAATTAGAAGTTGGTAAACCAATGTATACTATTTTTGGTTTGCAGCAAAATGGTGTCATAACTCAGGCAGATCTTGATGCAGCAGCAGCTGAAACAGCAGCTGATCCTTCTATTCCTCTTCCTACTACTATAGGTGGTAATAAATGGGTTTTAGGTGATCCAAGGTATATAGATCAAAATGGGGATAAAAAAATCAATTCAGAAGATCGTGTTGATTTAGGAAATCCAACACCAAAATACACTTGGGGAATTACCAATAATTTTAAATACAAGGATTTAGATTTGAGCGTATTGGTGCAAGGACAAAATGGGGGTACGGTTTATGGATTAACAGGAAGAGCAATTGATCGTACCGGAATGGGATCTGTTGAAAATGCATTAAATGTAGATCCGGCAGTGAGAGGAAATTGGAAAACTTCTTTCGGATATCAGGCAAATTCTGACTGGTTGTATAAGTCAGATTATGTTAGTATCAGAAGTATTTCTCTTGGATATAATTTAAGAGAAGCTGTTAAAAATATAAAAAGAATTGATAATATGAGGCTTTATGTAACTGGTGAAAACTGGTTCTACTGGAATAAATACAAAGTAGGATTCAATCCTGAAGCTGTAAATACATCTGGAAGTTCAAATAATGATTTTGCTGTTCCTGTAGATTATGGAGGGGCACCTTTAGCAAAATCAATCGTTTTAGGTCTTAACATTAATTTTAATTAAAATGAAAAAATATATTTGTTTATTAGCAGCTAATTTACTTTTGTTAGGAACAGTTTCCTGCACAGAAGAACTTACGCAAGTTCCTTTATCACAGGGAACAGAGGAGAATTTTTATGCTACCCCGGGAGATTTCATTCAGGCAAGAAATGCCGTTTATTCGGTTGCATTTCATGGAACAGGTACTTATGGTTATGCAAATAGAGTATTGAATTTGAGTGAAACCAGATCAGATAATTTGCTGGCATTGACAACGGCTTCAAGAGATTGGGAAGGAATTAATAGTTTTTACACTTCAATCAGTTCTAATGCCTATGTAAAAGAAGCTTATGTAAGTAATTACAATGCAATTTACAAGGCAAACCAATTATTAGAAAAAATTACTGAAAAAGGCGATGCAATTTTTACAAACCCTGCAGATAAAACCTCAATGGCTGCTGAAGCACGTTTTTTAAGAGCATTTTGTTATTTTGATTTAATCAGATGGTTTGGAAGAGTTCCGTTAATCGATAGAACGATGACAGCTCAGGAAGCTTCTAAAATTGGAAGAACACCGGTTGTGGATATTTACAATTTGATTATTTCAGATTTACAATTAGCAATTCCGGATCTTACGGCTTCAACTACTGATGCTGCCTATGTTGGTCGTGTTACTAAATATGGTGCAAAAGCATTATTAGGTTTAGTATATATGACCCGTTCTAGTCCAAATTACGGTATAGATGGAGCTATGCTTGGTTTAAATGAGTGGGATAAGGCATATCAACAACTAAATGATATTAAAACGAGCGGTTCGTTTGTATTTGGTACAGATTATGCGGCCATATTTAAAACTGAAGGAACTGCTAATAAGGAAAATGTATTGACTATTCCATATACACAAAGTTTAGCAAGTTCTATAGGAGGTAACTTTATGGTTGAAGTTGGTTATGAGCCATATTTTGCCTCAGTAGGAATTGGTACAGCACAAGGTTCTCTGGAGGGCAGGCCAATTTCAACAGGCTTTTTAAATATGTTTGCTGCAAATGATAATAGAAAGACTGTTGGTATTGCTACAAGTTACACTGTTGCTTCCGGAACTTACAAAGGAAGTTATACATTTCCTGTTTACAAAAAATATATAGATGCAAGTAGATACGGAACAGGCGGCCGTGAAGACTGGGGAGTAGATTTTATGGTAATTCGTTATACAGATGTATTGATGTTGATGGCAGAATGTACACTTCATGGAGGAGGTGGAACTCAGGCTGATGTTGATGGAATTGTAAATCAGGTGAGAACAAGAGCAGGTGTGCCGGCAAATGCGTTAAATATTACTTTGGATCAATTGTTTGATGAAAGAAGAAAAGAATTCTTTTCTGAAGGTACAAGATGGTTTGATTTAATCAGGTCAGGTAATGCATTAACTATCATGAATGCATGGAAAGCAGCCGAAGATACAGGTAATAAAATCAGAACAATTGATAAAAATGGATTGTTATATCCAATACCATTATCTGAAATGTTAGCAGTTCCGGGATTGTATGATCAAAATCCTGGATACGATTAATAAAAATAAATTTGCCCCAATTTTTAGTTTGTTTTGAAGAAGACCGCCTCGTTTTGAGGCGGTTTTTTTGTTTAAAAATAAAGTGTAATTGTTATAAAGTATATATTGATTTAAAAATGTAGTATTTTATTTTCAAATGAATAATGTTTATTTATTTTCATAAAATATTTTATTTAATTGATTTTATTTTGTTTAAAAAACATAATAAATAAAAAAAGTTTGTTTTTATTTTTCATTCAATTATTAGTTGTCTTTGTGTTAAAAACCAGTTGTTTAAAGAATTTTTTGGTTAAAAAAAACATAATAAATTATGTAAAATATTGAATATTAACTTTATAACATCCAAATTATGCAGGACAGTACAGGATAGAGCGGAAATTTGTTCTAAATAAATTTGAGTTAACTGATTAATTAACCAAAATTTAACTTTTTATGAAAAACAAATTAAACCTTCTGCTGGCTATAGCGATGGTGGTATTGCTCAATGCCACCGCCTATGCGCAGAGTAAAGTAATTAAGGGGGTGGTTAAGGATGCCTCCGGACTACCAGTACCAGGGGTTAACGTACTGATTAAAGGAGGGCAGAAAGGGGTAAGTACTGATCTTGACGGAAGTTATTCAATTAATGCAGCTCCTGGAAATGTTCTTGTTTACAGTTTTATAGGCTTTAAAAAACAGGAAATTACTGTTGGAAATGCAAATGTTTATGATGTTTTACTTAAGGAAGAAGATAATTCGCTTGAGGAGGTGGTCGTAGTAGGTTACGGGGTAAGAAAGAAAAAGGATTTGACAGGATCTGTTGTAAGTGTTGGCGCTGAAGAAATTGGTTCCAGACCAGTTGTAAATGCAGTGCAAGCTATGCAGGGTAAAGCAGCAGGGGTAGATGTGGCTTCAAATGAACGGCCGGGGACAGTTGGTGCTATTACTATCCGTGGTGCCCGTTCTATTTCGGCTTCCAATGCACCGCTTTATGTGGTAGATGGTATTCCTTTAAATACAAAACTTGTAACTGATGCTACTACGGGAAAAATTAGTGTAGATCAAAATACTGGGGGGATTGATTTTTTGAATCCAACTGACATCGAAACAATTGATGTATTAAAAGATGCTTCAGCAACAGCTATTTATGGATCTCGAGGTGCTAATGGAGTAGTTATCATAACAACAAAAAAAGGTAAAAACGGTAAGTTTACCTTAAATTATGATACTTCCATAATGACGGAAACTATTCATGAAAATGCCCCAATGATGAGTGCGGGAGAATATATCGAATTCCGTCGCTGGGGAAGATATTATTCTAATCCAACAGCTTTTCCAAAGGGTGATGCTCCCACTATTGCTAATGATGAATTAATTTTCTTAAAATCAGCAGATCCATCTGCCTGGGCAAATATTGCAAAGGGATGGAGTAAAGATAGTGGTGGTAATGATGTATGGGATGGTTCTAAGGTTGCCACTACTGATTGGGCAAAATTTGTAACCCGTACCGGAATCACCCAGCAGCACACCTTAAGTGTTAGTGGTGGTAGTGAAAAAATGAAAGCTTATGGCTCTTTTGGATACCTGAATAATACAGGAACATTATTTGGGCAGAGTTATGTTCGATATAATGGTACTGCGAATGTTGATATTACACCAACAAAATGGTTTTCGATGGGAGTAGGTATTAATACAAGCTATGGTATAAACGAATATGGACAATCAAATACAGGACGAACAGCGGTTACAAGTTCTACCGGAATTTATGCTACAGCTCGTACAAATCTTCCATACGCAGTTCCTTATGACAGTAATGGAAACAGAATTGATAATCCCGGAGGAGATTCTACTATCAGAACTCCTGTCAATGAATACAAATTATCTCAGGATCAACGTGTAACATTGCGTGCTTTTGGAAGTTTATATGCACAAATCGATTTAGGAGCAATTTCTTCAAAACTTGATGGTTTAAAATACCGTCTTAATTTTGGTCCGGATCTGACATCTTTTCGTGATGGAATATTTCTAGATGGAAAATCAGCTATTCGTTCAGGAACAAGTTTTGCTTCTTTAACTAATGAATCTTCTATTTCATACACTCTTGACAACTTATTTTTATACAACAAAACTTTAGGAAATCATAGTTTTGGAGGAACTTTTTTACTAAGTCAGACAAGATATCATAATGAAACAAGTTCAATGTCTGCCAATGATATAAAAAATCCAAAAAACAAATGGAATTCCTTAACTCCTGCTAATGTAACACTTGCGGGGTATTCTTCAGGTTTAATAGAGTCTGGTTTGTTTTCTTATATGGGTAGAGTAAATTATAGTTATGCTGATAAATATTTGATCACTGTATCAGGTCGTAGTGATTCAGCTTCTCAGTTGGCAGCAGGACATAAAGAGGCATTCTTTCCGAGTGCTTCAGGTGCATGGGTCCTGAGCAAAGAAAAATTTCTTGAAAATGTATCCTGGATTGATCAGTTAAAACTAAGAGTTGGCTATGGTGTTACCGGAAATGCAGCTGTTCCTGCTTATGCGACTACACCGCCATTGACAGGAATCGTTTATCCAAATGGTTCAGGCGTAGTGAATAATACGTCGTTAGGTAATTTATCTTTGGGATGGGAAGAAACTGCTCAGTTTAACTATGGTGTTGATTTCTCGATGTTTAACAGCAGAATATCAGGTGCTCTGGATTATTATACAAGTAAAACAACCAGTTTACTACTAAAAAGATCTCTTCCAACACCAAATGGAATTAAAGATTCTTATCAAAATGTAGGTGAAACTGAAGGAAACGGAGTTGAACTTACTTTAAATTCGGTAAACATAGCAACTAAAGATTTTGAATGGACTACCAGTTTTAGTGGTTCATACCAACAAAATCGTATTGTGTCGCTGCAAAATGGAAGATTTAACGATATAAATAACAACTTGTTTATTGGAAACTCTCAAAACGTAATTTACGGTTTTGAATCAAACGGAATTTGGAAACCTGAAGATGCTGCTGAAATGGCAAAATTTAATGCTGCGGCAGGTTCTAATGTATTTTCATTTGGTAATGCAAGGCCAGTAGATCAAAATGGAGATTACAAAATTGACGCTAACAATGATCGTGTTATTATTGGTTCTAAAGATCCAAAATATATAGTTGGACTAACGAATACTTTTACATACAAAAATGTTGAATTATCCTTTTTTGTTTATGGACGAATGGGATATCTTTATGATACAGGAGGAGAAAATGAAGGAGCAAAAGGAAGTCAGAGACAAATTGATTATTATACAGATAATAATACGAATGCTGAATATCAAAAACCAATTTATTCTGCGGGTACCGGAGATTCTTATTTTCCAATATTGGGATATAGAGATGGCTCATTCTTAAAAATAAGAAATATTTCTGTAGGATATCATTTTGATAAAGAACTAGTACAAAAACTGGGGCTTTCTAAATTGAGATTATATTGTCAGGCAAGCAATCCGGGGATGATTTTCTCTAAAGTTAAATGGACTGATTTGGATACACAGACAACCGCTTCAAACAGAGGTATGACGTTAGGGCTAAATGTAGGATTCTAAATTAAATTAAAAAAAGATTATTATGAAAAATTATAAAAAACTATATATCAACTTAATGCTTGTTGCCACATTGACTTTAGTAAGTTCCTGTAGTAAAGATTTTCTTGATGAAGAGTTGACAACAGCTTACGATCAGGAATATTATAAAACGGAACCTGGAATACAGGCATTAGCTGTTGGTACTTATTATCAGGTTTTCGCTGCAGAATTTCAAGGCGAAGTTCCCCTTACGGCAACAGAGTCGGGTACAGATGAGTTTCATGCGGGTGGAGATCCTTCAAACTGGACATGGAATTCTTATTCTTCTGGTTTTAAGGCTTTTGTTACAGTTTCTAATGCCAATACAGTGGCGGCAAATACGAATTGGGATAATTTGTATATTGGAATTGGAAATGCTAATCAATTAATTGAAGCTGCTACAAATATTGTTTCAACAAATGATGCTATAAAGAAAACCGCACTGGGTGAAGGATACTTTTTGAGAGCTTTCAATTATTTAAAATTGGTAAGTCAATATGGTGCTGTTCCTTTGGAATTAAAAGCTGTTACCAGTTCTACTGTTGAATTAGAGTTTACAAGGGCGACTCCACAAGAAGTTCTAGGACAGGTTATTTCAGATTTTACACAAGCCTACACTTTGTTAAGTAATGCTGGAGCTCCTGCAAAAATTACTAAAGATGCTGCTGCGCATTATTTAGCAAAAGCTTATTTAGCTCGTGCCAGTGAAATTAATGACAGTTGGAACTCTGCTACAAAAACGACAGATTTACAGCAAGTAGTTACTTTATCAGACGAAGTAATTTCTCATCACCCATTAGCAGAAAACTATGATAACCTATGGAATTATACTATTGCTGATGGTGCAAATGAAAAACTGGGAGAATTAATTTTATCTGCTCAATTTAACGCCAGTACATTAACAACAGGAGGTAATCAACAGCACTTGTATTTTCTTTCTACTTATGATCAGTTACCACAAATGAAACGTAATCTTGCAGGGGGAAGACCATTTAGTAGATTGGCACCGACTTATTTTGTATATGATGTTTTTGATCATGTAAATGATTCCCGTTTCTGGAAAAGTTTTCAAACAAAAAGTATTGTAAACAATACATCAGATGCTGTTTATAAAAATGGCGATTTAGGTATTATGTATATCGTTAATAGCCAATCTGATACCCGTTTTGCCAAAACTAAAAATACCGGTACTATTATTTATCCAAAAACAGGGAAAACAATTCCAAGTGTATATGTAGCATATGCAGCAGATCACGTTGGTTTGATGGCTGATGTAAGATTTCCATCGCTAAGTAAACATATGGATGGAAACAGAATAGATTTGAGCAATATTAAAGGATCACGGGATATCATATTGGCACGTTCTGCAGAAACTTATTTAATGGCTGCCGAAGCAAAAGTACGTTTGGCTAAACAAGGAGGTGCAACCTTCTCAGATGCGTTACCATATATTAATATAGTTCGTACTCGTGCTGCTTATAAGTCGGGGGAGAATCGAGCGGCTTATGTAGATGGTTCCGCTGCATGGACAGTTACCGGTCAGGCTGGAATTCCGATTTCTTACATTCCTGAAAATTCATATTATGAATCTAATAATATTGCTGTTTCAACAGCCTCCACAAGTTTAACGATTTCAAGTATAGGTTCTCTGCCTGCAGAGGATGAAGCTGTGATTTCAAAACTGGGATATGGGAGTGATTATGATAGAATGTTATGTTTAATATTGAATGAGCGTACCAGAGAATTATGCGGTGAATTTCATCGTTGGCAGGATTTAAGCAGAACTAAAACTTTAGTTGCCAGAGCAAAAGCTTATAACATTGAAGCTGCTTCAAATATTCAGGATTTCCATAATTTACGCCCAATTCCTCAAACATTCCTTGATGGAATATATGCAAATGGAAAACCTTTAACAGCGGCAGAAAAAGATGCAATGCAAAACCCGGGTTATTAATACGATATTATATAATTTACCAAACCGTCTCAGTTTTTGAGGCGGTTTTTTTATTCCTTAAGCAGGTTACAACAGGATTGTTATTAGTGATTTGATAAATAAATTTGAATATTATATTTTCAAAATAGTTTGAAATTAAAATAGTAATAAGTGAAAATTAAGTGGTTTTAATTTTAGAGGGCAGTAACATAGTTATTGCCTTTTTTTTTGATCTCCAAATTAAAACAGGGAAGCACAGGATAGCTATATTATTTAAGTCATTTATTTTTAAGTGCTAAATATTAAATTTTCATTCTATGACTTATATAAAAAAACTGTCATTGTTTTTAATCTTTTTAAGTGCTTCATTTTCTATAACTGCTCAGATTAAATTACCGGCTTTGGTTAGTGACAATATGGTCTTGCAGCAAGATGCAAAAGTCAATTTATGGGGATGGGCATCTCCAAACGAAAAAATAAATATTCAGTTAGGCTGGCAAAATAGTTCAATAGAAACCGTTGCAAACGCAACAGGAGACTGGAAAGTAGCTGTGAACACCCCAAAAGGAAGTGAAAAAGCATATTCCATAATTATTAATGCTTCTAATAAAATTGTACTTAATAATATTCTTATTGGCGAAGTTTGGATTTGTTCCGGTCAGTCGAATATGTATTTCCCGGTTGGAAAAGAAGAAGGTACATGGAAAACCGGGGTTAAGAACTATGAAGAAGAAATTGTAAATGCCAATTATCCTAATATCAGATTGTTTACTGTTTTAACTAATGCTTCTCCAAAACCGCTTGACGATGTTACCGGAAGATGGGCGGTATGTTCGTCTGATGCGATAAAAACGTTTTCTGCTGTAGCCTATTTTTATGGTAGAGATTTATATCAGAAATTGAAAATTCCGATTGGTTTAATTTCCACTTCATGGGGTGGCACAAAAGCAGAAGCCTGGACTTCTCAGAATGTTCTGGAAGAAAACCCGGATTTTTTGACCATTCTTGAAGAAGATGCTAAAAACGAAAAAGTATATCAGGAGAAACTGGAAACTTATTATCTGAATTTAAGAAATGAAAAACAGGCTAACAATACTTCTAAAACGGAACTTAAAAAACCTAAAAAAGAAGCAAATAAAACTTCGTATGTACTTTATAATGCAATGCTGCATCCTTTGATTAATTACACTATGAAAGGCGTAATCTGGTATCAGGGAGAAAGTAATTCAGGTAAAGCACAATTATATCAAACCTTATTTCCGGCTATGGTAAAAAACTGGAGAGATGACTGGAAACAGGGAGATTTCCCTTTTTATTATGTTCAGATTACGCCTCATAAAGGGCAGACTCCGGAGATTAGAGAAGCGCAATTATTATCATTAAAAGTAATACCGAATAGCGGAATGGCAGTTACTACTGATGTTGGTGACACAAACAACATTCACCCAATAGAGAAACAAACGGTAGGACACAGACTCGCATTGATAGCTTTGGCAAAAGCATACAACGAAAATAAATTGGTCTATTCAGGCCCCATTTATAATCACATGAAAATCAAAAAAGATAAGATTCAGTTATTTTTTGATTATGCTGATTCAGGATTCAAAAAAACAACTGGAGATTTAAAAGAGTTTGAAATTGCAGGTGATGATAAAGTTTATTATCCGGCTGTTGCTAAGATAGACGGTAAGACGATTGTCGTTTCTTCAGAAAAAGTAAAAAATCCAAAAGCAGTTCGTTTTGCATGGAAAACAGTGCCTGATCCTAATTTATTTAATGGTGAAAATTTACCCGCATCACCTTTCCGCACAGACATAGGAAACTAAAAGGTAAGTCTGTAATAGTTTGAATCCCGGTTATTTCTCATTAGGAATAAACCGGGATTTTTATTGTATAAAACTCAAATTTCCAGAGTAGCAATTTGATAATATATTAGGAATTAAAAGGTAATGATTGATTTTTATAACAAAATAAAGGGTTTAAATTTATTTAACTGATTTTCAGTTAATTGGTTTTGTTTTACTATAGGTTACGAGCTGTAAAAAGCTAATTTACAGAAAATTAGCAGGGTAGGACAGGATACTATTAAACATTTATCCTGATAATTTTAATAGTACTAACCTTTAACCAACCATTTATGAAAAAACAAGTACTTTTTGAATTTAAACCAATTCACTTTCGAAAGCAGTTCCTTAAAATTATTTTAATTATACTTTTTAGTTTTTTGAATGTTCATGAGTCATTTGCACAAAACTGGAATATTCTGGGCAATGAATCACAGGTTTCTTCGGATGTTTCGTCTTATACTTCTATTGCAGTTCTGAATGATGTTCCTTATGTTGTTTTCAGGGAAGCAACAGGACTTGTGGTAAAAGTTAAAAAAAAAAACGCTGCCACGGGAAACTGGGAACAGGTAGGAAATGATATCGGAGCGAACCTCTCGTTTTCAAGAATTTTGCTGGATAAGACTAACCGACTATTCGTTACTTATGTTGATGTTGCAAATGGGAATAAATTAGCGGTTAAGATTTATGATGCAACAACCGATGTATGGGAACCATTAAATAACGAGACAAACAATCTTTATGTTTCTACTGGTTCAGTTACGAATAGCGTTTCCCAATATGGTTCAACACCAAGATGTTCTTTAGCTTTCGATTCGGATAACAATCCTTATATTGCTTTTGGAGAAGGCGCTTCACTAACTCCTACTGTCAAAAAATTTGATGGAACTTCGTGGATTACTGTAGGTACAATTCCTTTAAATACAGCAACAAATGCGGCACAAATAGCTGTAGGAGTAAGCCTTGCAATAGACGAAACAGATGTGCCATGGCTGGTGTTTTGTAGTTTAGCAACCGCTACAAGTTCCACCGGAACTATGGCTTTTTATAAGTTTAGTGCAGGAACATGGAATTATATTACTTCAACTGTTATGGCCAGTATACGTCATACCAGTATGGTAATTAATTCTGCAGGCAACCCTGTCATTGCTTATTTTAATACAGCGGATAGCAATAGAGCTACTGCTATTGAATATAATAAAACAACGGCAGCATGGAGTGCTGCAACCAGAATAGCTTCCAGAGATTCGCCAAGTTTAAGTTTAATAAAAGATATATCAGGTAATCTGTATTGTTCTTTTATTGATAATGTAAGCAGTACGGCTACATTTTCTGCCCGTGTGTTTAAACAGGCTGTCGGTGCAACTAACTGGACAGAAATGAAAGATCCAACTGTAGTTAGAGGTATTGATGAACCTGTTGGTAATTTAACAATTGCTGCAGGAAGTCCGTATCCTTATGTCGTTTACACAAAAGCAAATACAGGAGGCATTGTAACCCCTATCGTGAGAACTTATGTTCCAGCTCCACCACCTGCGATTTTAACTACAAACGCAGTCACAAATCTTACTTCTACAACGGCAGAATCAGGAGGAAATATTACTTCTGATGGAGGAACAGCAATTACAGAAAGAGGAATTGTATACAGTACAAGCAGCAATCCAACCGTAGCTAATACTAAAATTATAGCAGCTACCGGTGGAACAGGCAATTTTTCAGTAACCATTCCTGGCCTTACACCGGCAACTTTGTATTATGTTAGAGCCTATGCAATAAATGGTGGCACTACTTATGGACAAAATGTTAGGTTTAATACGCTGGCTCTACCTGATGTGGTTGTAAATACACCTAAACAGGTAGAATTTTTGAACCGTGGTGTAGTTGCCTTGCGTAAATCGACCAATGAGGTGTTTATTAGCTGGAGATTATTAGGCAATGATCCTTCGAATATTGCTTTTAATATTTACAGGGATAATGTAAAAATCAATTCAACTCCGATTACGACTTCGACAAACTATATCGATAATATTGCAACGAACGGAAGCTATTCGATAAAAACAGTTATTGGTGGAACTGAAGGCGCTGCATCGGCTCCTGTTTCGGTTTGGGCAAATAATCAATTGTCAATTCCGTTGCAAATTCCGCCGGGAGGTACAATTCCGGATGGAACAGCATATACGTATACCGCAAATGATGCAAGCGTTGGAGATGTTGATGGAGATGGTGAATATGAAATTTTCTTAAAATGGGATCCTACTTTATTGAATCATAATGGAGGAGGTTTTTCGGGAGAACAAATTTTCGATTGCTATAAAATGAATGGCACTTTACTTTGGCGTATCAACTTAGGTAAAAACGTAAATGCCGGTCCGCATTTCAATCAATTTATGGTGTATGATTTTGATGGAGACGGAAAAGCTGAAATAATTTTAAAAACAGCTGACGGAACTATTGATGGAACTGGAGTAGTGATTGGTAATGCTACGGTAGATCATCGAAATTCAGGAGGATGGGTACAGGCTGGTCCTGAATTCCTGACTGTTTTCAATGGTTTAACAGGAGCTGCCATGTCAACAGTTGCTTATCAGCCGGCGAGGGCAAATACAGCAGATTGGGGAGATACGTACGGAAATCGTCAGGATCGTTTTGTTTCTGCGGTAGCTTACTTAGATGGCGCCCGTCCGAGTTTGATTGTAGGCCGTGGCTATTATGATAAATTAATGCGTGCCGCTTATGACTGGCGCGATGGACAATTGACGCTTCGTTGGATTTTCGACAGTAAAGACACAAATGATCCGGCTAATAATGCGCTTTCGAGCCAGGGAAATCATCAGATGACCATTGGTGATGTGGATGGCGATGGAAAAGATGAAATAATCAACGGCTCAAGTGCGATTAATGATGATGGAAAACGTTTATGGACGTATGGTCAGGGACATGGAGATGCGCTTCACATGTCGGATATGGATCCGGATCGTCCCGGTCAGGAAATTTGGCAGTGCCTGGAATCAGAAAGCCAATATAGTCCATACGGAATCAGGCTTAATGATGCTAAAACCGGTAAAATGATTTTTGGAGCGGTAACTACAGGAGACGTCGGCCGTGCTCTGGCAGCAGATATCGATCCAAACCACAGAGGGTACGAAATGTGGAGTTCTTCCGGAAACTTGTACAACGTTCAGGATGGTCAGATCGGAACCAGTAAACCAACTAACGGAAGTCAGGCTGTAAACGGTGCTGTTTGGTGGGATGGAGACTTAGGACGAGAATTGTTAGATGGTACTATAATGGACAAATGGAATCCGGTAACACAGTCACTAAACCGTTTGTTTACTATTTATCAGGCTGCTCCGGTTTCTTCTAATAATGATTCTAAAAAAAATCCGGCTCTTACGGGTGATATTTTAGGTGACTGGAGAGAAGAGATTATTCTTCGTCGAACAGATAATACTGCTTTGATGCTTTTTACAACTAATATTGCCACAGATTATCGAATTCCTACTTTGATGCACGATCCTCAATACCGTACAGCAATTGCCTGGCAAAACTCGGCTTACAATCAGCCTCCACATCCAAGTTATTTTCTGGGTTATGATATGGCTCCGGCTCCGACACCTAATATTACTATAAAAGATATTTCTAATTTAGAAGTTAAAAAATCAAAAGCTTCAACAGCAGAAGTTTTGGTTTATCCAAATCCTTCTTCTGGACAATTTAATGTTCGATTTAACAGTTTTAAATCTTCTAAAGCTACGGTTATAGTTTCTAATATCACCGGACAGATCGTAATGAAAAAAGAAGTTGAACTTACTGGTAATGATCAAAATGTTGCCTTTAGTATTCCGAATCAAAATCAGGGCGTATATCTTCTAAAAGTAATTAGCGATGAAGACACTAAAACACTTAAAATTATGATTGAAAAGTAATATCATAATAATCACTTAAAAAGAAGGTTTGCAGTTTTGTAAACCTTCTTTTTTTATACTTTAAAATTGCAGTATAGCACAGGATAGTATTCGGCGAATAAATAAATAAATTTGAAACAACCACCTTATTGTATTCCATGAAATTTTACCTCATTAACTTCAAAAGAATAGTTTTTTTACAACTTGTATTTTGTCTTCCCATTTTTGCACAAAATACTCTTCAACAAGTAAATAATAAAATTGCAGATAAACCTTTATATCGCGACCCTGTTTTTGATGGCGCTGCAGATCCAACTATTATCTGGAGCAAGAAAGATAAAAAATGGCTTATGTTTTATACTAACAGAAGGGCAAATATTGGCGGAAATGGTGTAAGCTGGGTACATGGAACTCCCATTGGCATTGCCGAATCAGAAGATGGGGCACACTGGAAATATAAAACCAATTGTAATATTGGGTATTCGATTAAGGATGTTACGTATTGGGCTCCGGAAGTTATTAAACATAAAAACAAATACCATATGTACTTAACAATTGTTCCGGGTATTTTTGAAGATTGGAAACATCCGCGATATATTGTGCATCTGACCAGTAAAAATTTAATCGACTGGAAATTTGAATCACAATTAAAACTGGCTTCAGAGCGTTGCATTGATGCTTCTGTTTTTCAATTGCCTGATGGAAACTGGCGTATGTATTACAACAATGAAAATGATGGCAAATCCATTTATTATGCCGACAGCAAAGATTTGTACCATTGGACAGACAGCGGAAAAAAAGTAGTAAAAGACAGGGGAGAAGGCCCGAAAATTTTTAGCTGGAAAGGGAAAAACTGGATGATTACAGATCCATGGAAAGGTTTGGCTGTTTTCTCTTCGGATGATTTTATAAACTGGAAAAGACAGGAAAAAAACATTCTTCAAATTCCGGGAACAGGAGAAGACGACAAAGTAATCGGAGGACATGCAGACGTAATTGTAAATGATGATAAGGCTTATGTTTTCTACTTTACACATCCCGGAAGAACTCCTGAAAATAAAGGAATCGACAATTTCGAAACCAGAAGAAGTTCCATACAGGTAGCCGAATTAGAATATAATAATGGAGAGATATTCTGCGATAGAGATAAACCGGTAGATATTAATCTAAAACATTAATTAGTTACTCTTAAAATATTTATAATTTGATTTTTATCGAAAAATAAAATGAACAGAAGAAAATTCATAATTGGGAATTCGCTTGCTCTTATAGGGCTATGCCTTCCTTTCTCATTAAGAAGCAATAGCTTTAAAAGTGATTCAAAAATTTCCGATTTTGAAAAAAAATTGAAACCGGTAGGCCGTGCACTTGAATTTGAAGATTATTATGTATGGTGCAATAGTCCAATTGAAGGGCCTGATGGTAAAATTCATGTCTTTTTTTCGCGTTGGAAAAAATCTAAATCAATGAGCGGCTGGATTAACGGCTCTGAAATTGCTCATGCTACAGCAGATTCTCCAGAAGGTCCTTACGCGTATGTAAGTACTGTATTGGCTCCCCGTGGTGAAGGCTTTTGGGATGCAACGACTTGTCATAATCCGAGCATTCATTTTGTGGATGGAAAATATGCGCTTTTTTTCATGGGAAATTCGAATGGCAAAATGAATACCAAACGAATCGGATTAGCCACTTCAGATTCTCTTTACGGACCATGGAAAAGACCGGATGAACCTTTGTTACTTCCTGGAAGTGAAGGTTCCTGGGATGATCTGTTGACTACAAATCCCTCTTTTTTAAAACATCCAAACGGTGAATATTGGCTGTATTATAAATCATTGGATACAGAAAATTATGTGCATCCAAAATTTCCAGTTAAAGGAAACAGAAAATATGGTTTGGCCGTTGCTAAATCTCTTCATGGACCTTATAAAAAATATAAAGGAAATCCTGTTGTTGATTTTTCAAAATTAGGAGATAATAAACAATGCGAAGATGCTTTTGTATGGTATGAAGATAAAAAGTTCAAAATGCTGGCAAGGGATTTGGGCGTTTTTGGACAGGACAACGGATTGTATATGGATTCAGATGACGGAATTCACTGGTCTGATCCTTCAATATCCTATCAGCCACTGAATAAATATATCAATCAGCCGGAAGCGCCAAAACATCTTAATAGATATGGTCGTGCAGAACGCCCTCAGTTATTATTCCAAAACGGAAAAGCGACTTATTTGTTTACTGCCTCACAAGGCGGAAAATTTGAAACAGCCTCTTCGTTTATTTTTAAAATAATGTAAATATCTTTATAAAAAATACTCTTAAAAAATAAAAACTTATGGTAAGAAATGCTTTTAAAATGAAATTAAAACCAGGTTTTCAAGCTGAATACAAAAAGCGTCATGACGAGATCTGGCCTGAGTTGGCAAATTTACTTTCAGAAACTGGTATACAGGATTACAGTATTTTTCTGGATGAAGAAACATTGATACTTTTTGCCGTTCAAAAAATAAGTGCTGATTTTGATTTTGATTTGCTGCCAAACCATCCGATTGTAAAAAAATGGTGGACTTATATGGGCGACATTATGGAAACCAATCCTGATAATTCTCCTGTTGCTATTGGTCTGAAGGAAGTTTTTCATTTAGATTAATCCGGTGGATCTAACTATTAAAATCGTCAGTTCGAGTGTTTTTTGTGCAGAGAAACGGAACAAAAAATGTATCGAGAACCATTTTGAGAATTAATTTTCTGTTCTCGATACAATCCCGATGAAAAATCGTGATCACTCGAATTGACGAAAATTAATCATCAAAAATTAATTTTACCCAACAGGTTTAGATTGATCTTTTATGATTCAGCAGTGTAGGTAAAATTTAAAAATATATTTATGAGATTTCATACAAAGAATACATTTTTTTTGGCGATAATGTTTTGCACGTTGTTTCAATGCTGGTCACAAGACACCAGAACTTTTAAAGTTTTTCAGTTTCCGGCGAATAAAATTCCAACCATTGATGGAAAAGCAGATGACTGGAAAATGGTTCCTGAAAGTTATACTGTTGGAATGGATCAGTTATGGGAAGACAGCGGAAAACATGCCAAAGCAAATCCTAAAAATTTAGATGTTAGTGTTAAAGTTGCCTGGGTGAAAGGGCTGAACCGCCTGTATTTTTTGTATGAAGCTTATGATGATTACTGGGATTTTTCGTTACCGGGTCTTCACAATGATACTTTTGAAGTTATTGTTGACGCAGATCAGTCCGGCGGACCATTTATAGACAGGTTTCATCCCAATCCGGCATTGACAAATACAATGGATGCTTATTTTTCTTATCACGGAGTTCATGCTCAGAACTACCATATTTTCACTCCTGCCGAAGGAAAAGACTGGACATTGGTTTGGGGCAGTCAGCCTTGGATTAAGGAACTTCCGTATGCTAATGCTGCTTCTAATTATAATTTTAAAGCAGGAGAATCAGGAAAATTGACCTTGGAATTTTGGATAACTCCTTTTGATTATGCAGGAAATGATCCGTTGAGAGCAGTAGAGTCTATTTTGGAAGAAAATAAAAACATAGGTCTCTGCTGGGCAATTATCGATTACGACGATGTGAATAACGAAAAAAACAATGGGTTTTGGAATCTTTCAAAAGAGCATAAAATGTATGGAAATGCTTCTTATAGCCTTCCGTTTAAATTAATGCCTTTGGAAAAACAATTTAAAAAAGAAATCAGTGCAAAATGGACTTTCAATGTCATTGATAAAAATAAAAGAAAAGTAGCTTTTATCAATCAGTCTGAAGGTGAAATTGAATCGTACAAATGGGATTTTGGTGACGGTAACACATCATCAGAGAAAAATCCGGTTCATGAATATAAAGAGGCCGGAAAATATATCGTAGTTTTAGATATTTCAGGTCCAAAAGGAAAATCAAGATTGTCTAAAATCTGGGATGTGGCCGTAAAATAATAGTAAAAATAAAAAATAAGAATAATGAAATCGAAACTCTGTTTTTCAATAGCTTTATCGGCTATGGTTTTTATAAGTTGTAAAGCTCAAAAATCACAATCGCTTAAAATTGTTTTAACCAATAATGCTGATTTGGAATTGCCTCAAAAAGCAGTTTCAATTAAAAGAAGTACACTTAAGATAAAGGGAGTCGAAAAATCTTTCCCAATAGTTTTGCAAAATTCAGATACAATTCCGGCCCAGGTAAATGATCTGGATGGTGACGGAAAATGGGATGAGTTATTTTTTGTGGCCGATTTTCCTGCAAAAGAAAAGAAAACAGTCGAACTTAAATGGTCAAATGCTGATCCTAAGTATACAGTAAAAACCAGTGCACGTTTCGGAAAAAGAGAAGCTGAAAATTTGCCCGTACAGCCGGCAACTGAAGAAGTTTTGTTAGCGAATCAGGTGTATAAAAAATTAGGTTTTCAAAAATACCAAACCGATGGACCAACCTGGGAAAATGATAAAGTAGGTTTCAGACATTATCTGGACGGAAGAAATTGTAAAGATGTTTTTGGTAAAAGAACTCCCGGTATCACACCTGAAAATGTAGGTATCAGCAGCAAAGGCGCCGTAGAAGACAATTATCATCAGATGCACGAATGGGGAAGGGATATTTTTCCTGTGGGAACTTCTGCCGGATTAGGCGGATATGGATTAATTGTTGGAGATGAAATCAACAGACTTGGTATTCTAATCAATGATACGATAAATAACGTTGAAAAAACGACTTTCAAAATTGTAAGCGAAGGCCCTGTAAATTCGGTTTTGAGTTATAAATATCAAAACTGGAAGGCTTCAGGAAACAAATATCAGGTACAGGAAACGGCTTCAATCTGGCCGGGAATGTACGGATACAAAAACACTGTTTCCTTAAACGGGCTTAAAGGGAATGAGACTCTGGCTATTGCATTTTCGAATATTAATAATCAGAATCCGTTGCAGGTAATTGATGCTGGTGATTACGTTTGTTTTATCCTTCATGATAAATTAACTTACGAACGTCAATGGATTTTGGGAACTGCTGTAATTATTCCAAAAGATGCCTACAAAGGCTATATCGAAGCTCCAAAAACAGGTAAACTGACCAATTCCTATTTGATAAAAGTAAGTACAAAAAACAATCAGCCAATTAGTTATTATCCTGTTGCAGGCTGGGAATTGAGCGCTGATCCAAACTTTAAAGACGCTGCTTATTTCAGTAATTATGTAACGACTCTTGCTAAACAGCTTTCGGCTAAAATAAAGATTGAAGTAAGCAAATAATAAAATTTCACTAACTAAAAATATCTAACCATGAACTATAAATCAACCAAAATTATCGCCTTATTTGTTTTGGGTGTCAGCAATTTTGCAAACGCCCAAACCAATGATGCCACAACACCTTTGCATCTAATGCAGCCTGATTATCCAACACCGTATGTAATTCCGCAAAAAGAAAATATAAAATTGGTATTGGACAGAGTCTATAATTTTTTAGATAAAAATTCGGCTTCAAAAATTATAAATGCAGCAACAAAGGCTGAAATTACCGACTATAAAAAAAACAAAGAAGATGTTGTTTTCGAACCGGGAGCTTTTAGATTAACGAGTTACGAATGGGGCGTTACTTATGCCGGAATGCTTTTGGCATCTAAGGCTACAGGAGAAAAATATTTTGCCGATTATTCGAATAAAAGAATACAATTAATCGCTGATGTTGCAGAAAATATCCAGGAAAAAAACATCAAAGACAAAGACATGCTTAAAACGCTTCATCCGGAAGCATTAGATTTTGCCGGAGCGCTTTGTGCAGCCTTTATCAAAGCCAAAAAGGACGGTTTAAAAGCCAATATTGATCCTTTGGTTAATAATTATGTTCACTTTATCAGTAAGGAACAGTTTAGGCTAAAAGACGGAACTCTGGCCAGAAACAGACCACAAGACAATACACTTTGGCTGGATGATATGTTTATGAGTGTACCGGCTTTGGCTCAAATGGGAAGTTATACCGGAGATGTTAAATATTTTGATGATGCTGTAAAACAAGTGAATCAGTTTTCTAAAAGAATGTTTAACGACCAAAAAGGAATTTACATGCACGGATGGGTAGAATCTATGGAAGTGCATCCTCAGTTTCATTGGGCAAGGGCAAATGGCTGGGCAATAATGACTATGGTGGAATTACTTGAAGTTTTACCTAAAAATCATCCCGGGTATCTACAGGTGTTGGCACAACTCCAAAAGCACATTGCGGGATTAGTACAGTATCAGCACGGAACTGGATTTTGGCATCAGTTATTAGATAAAAATGACTCGTATCTCGAAACTTCTGCAACAGCTATTTATACGTATTCAATTGCCAGAGCTATTAACCGTGGATATGTAGATAAAATGACTTATGGTCCTGCAGTTTTATTGGGTTGGAATGCAGTTGCTTCAAAAGTAAATGAAAAAGGCCAGGTAGAAGGAACCTGCGTAGGAACAGGGATGGGCTTTGATCCTGCGTTTTATTACTACCGTCCGATAAACGTTTTTGCCGCTCATGGTTATGGCCCTGTTTTATTGGCTGGAGCCGAAGTAATTTTGTTGTTAAAAGACAATCAGTTTCAGATAAATGACAGTGCAATACAATTAAAAGTTGAAGGTAAAAACAATCTGCATAAATAGGAGGAAGTTAAATGTTATCTGTGAGAAGTTAGAGATTTTGAATTTCAGTCACAAAGTGATTATAAAACTATATGAAAAGCGATTGTAAAAATCGTTTTACAATCGCTTTTGTTTGTCTTTTAATGATTTAAATGTTGCTATATAAAGCAGTACTAAAAAATATTATTTCAATTTATTCTGATTGGAATTAGGTTTCAATTCATCCGGGCTATCCTTAGTATACGTTTTAAATTGTTCTTTTGAAGGGCTTACGAAAATATCGTTTAACACATCAAAGCTCAAATCCTCTTTTGGGTCGAAAGCATCCGAATTCATGTATTGATTTAAGGAAATGAACAATTGTTTTGCAGCAGGTTTATTTTCTAAATCCGGACCTAAATTGGCACTACTCACGATAATTTTCCCTTTACCCACTTTAGCTTCTATTATTAATGCCAGTCTGCGGTTCATAAACCAGGTATCGATAGGCTGAACCAACGGACGGAAATTTGCCGGAAAATCTTCAAGGTTCATTACCTGTGAACGATTTTGAATTTCCCACCACTGCAAATCACTATGAAAACTGGTAGGGAAACTGGCAAAAGCAGGACTTTTATCCTGAATAAGCATTCCCGTGACGTGTGGGGGGCGCATTTTGAACCAGGAAGTATTCCAGAAAACCGGAAGAAAATGCATTTCTACTTCTTTCCCTTTTACAACTTTGCCCGATGCATTCAAAAAGACTTTTCCTCCATTCTGCAAAACCTCTTTGGCTTTGTCATCCAGGACAGTTGTGTAATAAACAGAGGAAGTAATTTCCGGATTTTTCTCAGGATAAACCCAAAAATTCCAATCGTTTACAAAAGCCGTATTATTGACTTTTACTTCTAAATTTAATTTGGATGCAATCTTAATTTCGTTCAATGGAAAAGTCAGATTTCCCACTAAAATACCGTTTCCATTTTCATAAGTTTTAGGATCAAAATTGCCTTCAGAAACAATATTTCCTTTTTCATTTTTGATAGTCCAGCTGATTACCGCATTTTGTAAAGGAGTTTTTCCTGAGTGAAAAAGCGCTATTTCAGCCTTAAAAGTTTCAGTATTGATATAGACAAATTTCGGGACTTTCAGCAGCGGAACGGTTTCGTTACAAAATCGTTTATATTTCTGAGAAGTTACATATCCTTTTTCCTGAAAAAAAGCATCCAAAACGCCTACTAATGCTGTTCCCTGACCCGGGAAATCCTGTAATCCTAACGCCTGAAATCCTGCATATCCGGGAGTTCTCAGCATTTTTTCAATCTCATTTTTATAGCATAACACTTGTAGTTTTCCGGAGGCATTCAAAAAGTCTTTTGCCTGATCAGCCATGTTGTGATCTGCAAGGTCCTGACGGAACATTTCGAAATTTTTAGCCCTGTAAACCCCTTTGTATTTCGATATTTCTTCAAAATTTGGAAAAACACAATACTGACCGATTTCATGCGCAACAAATGGGACTTTAAAAGGAGCAATTCCGGTACTGAAATCTGATTCAGTTTCCGGTAGTTTATTCCAGCTCAAACCTCGTACACCACCACGGGACTGGTATTCGGCATTTGGAACCACAGGCCAGCTTCCGCCAACAGACATTCCGGTATAAACCCTTCTGCTGTCTTTGGCTTTCCAAAAATCCACAAATTTGTTGAGATACTCTACCTGCTTTCCTGCTGGTTCATTACCTGCAGATAACATCGTAAACGAAGCATAATTACCATAATCTTTTGCCATTCGTATAGTTTCGTCATACAAAAATTGATCAATCGGCTGTCCCAATCCTATTTTTGGACCGTGATTGGGCCAGCTTGGGCCTTCCGGCTGTAAATAGATTCCGGTCTTGTCTGCCGCAATAAAGGCTGCTTCGGGAGGGCACCAGGAATGAAAACGCACATGATTTAAACCATAAGATTTGATGGTCTTGAAAATTTTGTCCCATGTTTCTACCGTAGTCGCAGGATAACCTGTTAATGGAAATTCGCAATTATGCACCGTTCCCCGGAGAAATACCGGAACATCATTAATCAAAAACTGATTTCCTTTTATTTTAAATTCACGCATTCCAAACTGAACTTTTTTCTCAGATTGTATTCCTTTAGCATTAAGTTTTACGGCCAGATGATACAAAGCCGGATCAAATTCGTCCCAGGTCAGCATGTCTTTTCCAAACGGAAGTTCTATTTCAATAATTTTGCTGTCAACACCCGAAATAGTCACCTGATTGGTAATTTCTTTGGTCTGGTCTGATTTTGGGCTGTTGAAACTTTTTGCGAACAAGGATAGCTTTCCTTTAAATTCATCGGGTGTACTATTGTTTAAAGTTATTTTTACACGTGCTTTTCTGTTTTTTACATCAGGATAAATTTGAACATCATCAATAAAAACAGGCGAAAATGACTCTAAAGCTATTTTACCAATGATACCATTCCAGTTTCCCTGTGTGTGATCCGTAACGCTATGAGAATCGGGGCCCATATTTATTTTAGTGATCCGGTTATCAATTCGAATAGATATGCGCTGTTTTCCCGGTAAAAGAAATGCGCTTAAATCGTAAACATGTGGCGCTACTAAGGAGTTTTGCAAGCCAACTTCTTTATCGTTTATCCAGACTCTGGTTTCTATATGGGCTCTCTCTAAATGAAGCAAAATTCGTTTGCCTTTCCAGTTTGCAGGAACATTAACTTCTTTCTGGTACCAGGCAGCTCCAACATAATGTTTTGCAGGTGTAAGCCAAAACGGGATATGTATATTTCCCGGCTGGCGGTATTTTTCTAATCGTGGAATAAAATAGAAAGAACTGTCATAGATCGAGCCCGTCCATTTTGTTTTTAGTGTGATGTCATCTCCTTTCAAAAATTCGGCCATTGAGCCGGGAAGTTTTATAACATCTGAGAGATTTTTGTTATACCATTTCTGGGTAATTCCTTCATCGTTTCGGTCAATTTCAAAATGCCAGTTGCCTTCGAGATTAATTTCATCATTTTTGAAACTGCTTAAAGTAAATAAAACAGTCAGTAACAGACAGATGTAGCTGTATTTCTTTATCATGATTTTAGTTTAGTATAAAGTAAAAATAGCTGGTTAGTCAAGAATTGTCATCCTGTAGCATCCTGTCTTTTATTTAACAGTTATAACCGATAGTACAGGATACAAAAAAAATAAGAATAGAATAAATTTGATTAATTAAGAATTAGAATCGTAAAAATGGGCAGAAATAATTATTTTATTTTTAAATATTTAAGAAAAGTTACATGGTGTACTATGCTCATGATAGGCGTTTCTGTTGCATTTGGACAACAGACCGGAAAGATGGATGCGATTTATTCCGGAACTCCCTGGTTTGACCAAAACGGGAATGTTGTTAGCGCTCATGGTGCCAATATTATTAAAGAGAAAGATACGTTTTATCTCTTTGGCGAAGCTCACACGGACATTAGTAATGCATTTACGGGATTCAATTGTTACTCTTCCAAAGATTTGTATAACTGGAAATTTGAAAGCATCGCACTTCCTCTGCAAAAATTGGGTAAACTGGGTCCAAATCGTGTTGGTGAAAGACCAAAAGTAATGAAATGCCCTAAAACGGGAGAATTTGTCATGTTCATGCATGCGGATACTTTAACGTACAAAGATCAGTTTGTTGGTTATGCCGTTTCAAAAAACATTAAAGGCCCGTATCAGTTTAAAGGTCCGCTTTTGTATCAGGGTAAACCGATAAAAAAATGGGATATGGGAACTTTTCAGGATACTGATGGTTCCGGTTATATTTTGGTTCACGGAGGAGAAATTTACAAACTGAGTGATGATTTTAAATCGGTTACAGAGAAAGTAAACGAAAATATTACATCCGGATTTGAATCTCCGACAATGCTTAAAAAAGACGGTCTATATTATTTTATAGGATCGCATTTAACAAGCTGGGAGAAAAACGACAACTATTATTACACTTCAAATTCGCTCAAAGGTCCCTGGCAATCTCAGGGTTTAATCGCTCCGGAAGGAACACTGACGTGGAATTCACAATCGACTTTTGTATTACCAATTCAGGGAACAAAAGGCACAACATATATGTTCATGGGTGACAGATGGTCTTTTCCTAAACAGGCTTCTTCAGCAACATACGCATGGCAGCCAATTGTAATTTCGGGAACATCACTTTCGATTCCTGATTATCAGGATGCCTGGCAACTAGATACTGTAACCGGAATTTCATCTGTTGCAGAAAGTAATGACGAAATCATTAAAAATACTGATAAACAAATCCAATATAAAGGCAATTGGAAAGAAACGACATCTGAAAAGAGATCTGATGAAAAAGATGCTTCGTTTACAGTCAAATTTAACGGTGAGCAAATCGCTTTGTATAGTTTAGCTGGTTCCGAAAATGGCTATGCTAAAGTTGTTTTGATCAATGAAAAAGGCAAGGTAATTGTATCGGCACTTGTTGATATGTACAGCAAATTTTCGACATTGACACAAGTTTTCAGGTCTCCGTTGCTTAAAAAAGGCAATTATCATTTAACCGTTTCTGTTACAGGAGAAAGACCAAACTGGTCAGATAAAAGAAAATCAAATTACGGAAGCACAGGATATTATATTTCTATCAGTCAAATTAAAATAAAACCTCATAAAATTTAAAAACCAAAAAAGATACAATGAAAAGATTATTGACACTTGCAATCTGCATTTTGGGAATTTCCCAGTCTGCATTTTCTCAAAATTATAAAAACGATACATTTCCTGATGGAAGCGCTATTACACCATGGTTTAAAGATTACACTAAACTTCAATTGAAAGATTTAGGAAAACAATATACCATTACAGATTTTGGAGTTACTAAAGACAGTACCAAAATCCAGACTGTTGCGATTCAAAAGGTAATTGATAAAGCAGCCAAGAGCGGTGGAGGGGTAATTGTGATTCCAAAGGGTGTTTTCCTGAGCGGAGCTTTGTTCTTTAAGCCTAAAACAAGTTTATATGTTGCTGAAGGAGGAACTTTAAAAGGTTCTGATGATATTGCCAATTACCCAATTATGGCCTCAAGAATGGAAGGTCAGAACCTGGATTATTTTCCGGCTTTGGTCAACGCGTATGGTGTGGATAATTTTTCGATTTCAGGAAAAGGAACCATCAACGGAAATGGTTATAAATATTATGAAGCTTTCTGGGCTAGACGTAAAATCAATCCAAAATGTACCAATTTAGAGGTTTCAAGACCAAGACTGGTTTTTGTATGGAACTCTAATAATGTGCAATTTCAGGATGTTAAACTGATCAATTCAGGTTTCTGGACAAATCACTTTTATAAATGTAATAATGTAAAACTATTAGATTTATACATCTTCTCCCCACATTTAGAAGTTAAGGCTCCAAGTACAGATGCAATTGATGTTGATATCTGTACGAATGTGTTAGTGAAAGGATGTTATTTGTCTGTAAATGATGATGCAATTGCATTAAAAGGCGGTAAAGGCCCTTACGCAGATCAGGATAAAAATAATGGACCAAATGCTAATATCATCATCGAAGATTGCCGATTTGGTTTCTGTCATTCGGCATTGACAAACGGAAGTGAATCTATTCACAACAGAAATGTAATTATGCGTAACTGCCAAATCGATGGTGCCACCAGAATGCTTTGGTTAAAAATGAGACCTGATACACCTCAAAGATACGAGTACATTAGAGTAGAAGACATTAAAGGACAGGCGAAAAACTGCCTTGTTGTATTGGCATGGAAGCAATTTTTTGATTTAAAAGGCCGTCCTGATGTTCCGTTATCTTATGGTGATCATGTGACTTTAAAAAATATCGAAATGAAATCGGATACGTTTTTTAATGTAGAAAAAGACCCGAATGTTCGTTTATCTAATTTTACTTTCGAAAACCTGAATATTGAAGCAACTAAAACAGCTGTTGATAAAAGTATTGTAGATGGAATTACCTTAAAAAATGTGCTTTTAAATAAGCAGTTGGTGGAGTAATTTTTCTAATAATTTAAAGATGCAGAAGTTCAAAGTTGTAACGTAATCAGTTGTAAACTTTGAACTTTTGTTTTTAGATAAATAAATTTAAATATGTACAAAAATATACTTGCAAGGTTCCTGTTGTTGCTTATTTTTTTGAGTAACAACATTTACAGTCAGGATAAAAACGCAGTTAATTTTTCAATTGCAGATTCCAATCAGTTAGCTACAATTTATATCGATAAAAATACAGACGAATTAGTTATTTGGGCTGTAAATGAATTGGCAGATGATGTAAAAGAGATAACCGGAAAAAGACCCGAAATTGTTCCAACCCAAACTATTTCTAAAAAAGGAATTTATATTGGACAGGCTTCATCAAATCTTTTTAAATCAAAATCAAAAGATTTGTCTGGTCAGTGGGAGAAATTTTCCATTAAAAAAGAGAAGGAAAATCTTTTGGTAGTTGGAAGTGATGTAAGAGGAACAGTTTACGCTATTTTCGAAATCACAGAGCGTCTGGGAATTTCGCCATGGAAATGGTGGGCAGATGTTCATCCGATAAAAAAAGAAAATCTAACATTGCAGCTTCCACAAAAAGGAATCATTTCATCACCATCGGTACAATACAGAGGAATCTTTTTAAATGATGAAGACTGGGGATTAGAGCCCTGGGCAGAAAAAACATTCGAACCCGAAGTCGGAAACATCGGATCCAAAACCTACGAAAAGATATTTCAGTTATTACTGCGTTTAAAAGCCAACACGATCTGGCCGGCCATGCATCCGTCTACGAAAGGTTTTTTTACCCTTCCGGGGAATAAGGAAATGGCCCAAAAATACCATATGGTTATTGGTTCTTCACACGCTGAACCAATGCTCCGAAATAATGTGGATGAATGGAAACCGAAAATTCATGGAGATTATAATTATTTTACCAATAAAACACAGGTAGATAAATACTGGCAGGATCGTTTAGACGAATTAAAATCAGCTCAGAACGAAACCATTATGACATTGGGCATGCGTGGCGTTCATGACAGTAAAATGGAAGGGGCGAAAGATTTAAAAGAATCCATCGATATGGTGGAAAAAATCATTTTGAATCAGCGTGAGATGCTTTCGAACACTTTTAAAAAACCGTTAAAAGAGATTCCACAGGCATTTGTTCCGTACAAGGAAGTATTGGAATTGTACGACAACGGACTAAAAGTTCCGGATGATATAACTTTGGTCTGGCCCGATGATAATTACGGTTATATTCGTCGTCTCAGCAATGAAGAAGAGCAAAAAAGAGCAGGAGGAAGCGGCGTTTATTACCATATTAGTTATTGGGGAAGACCTCATGATTATCTTTGGTTAAGTACTACTCAGCCAGGATTAATCTGGTATGAAATGACCAAAGCGTATGAAAACGGAGCTAAAAAAATGTGGATCGTAAATGTGGGTGACATTAAACCAGCTGAATACGATACTGAATTTTTCCTTGATTTGGCCTGGGATGTTAATTCTGTAAAATTGGATGGACTAAATGATTATCTAAAGAAATGGGTTTCAAGAGAATTTACAGATAAAATTGCTTCTGAATTGAGTTTTGTTATGAAAGAATATTACCGATTGGCGTTTCTCAGAAAGCCGGAATATATGGGCTGGAGTCAGACAGAACCGACAACACCTGTAAAACTTTCTGATTTTTCTGTAGAAGAATCTCAAAACAGAATAAAAAACTACGATAATTTAATGCAGAAAATCGATAGTTTGTCCGGTTTTATTCCGTCAGAAAGAAAAGATACATGGTTTCAATTGGTGGTTTATCCAGTAAAAGGAGCTGCATATATGAATCATAAATTTTTGTATTGGAAGTTATCGGCATCTGCTTCTGATTCAAATCTGAAGAAAAAATACGAATTGTTATCTGCCGATGCCTATCAGAAAATACAGGAACTCACCGATTTTTATAACACGAAAATGAGCAATGGAAAATGGAACAACATGATGTCCATGAAACCAAGAAATTTGCCGGTTTTTGATTCGATAAAAACGCCTGCGACTTCACAAGAAGTTACTGCAAAACCAAGTTCCAAACCAGTCATTACAATTAATGCAAATAATTTTGTTACTAACAAAGCGGCAAAAAACTACAAATGGAAAACGATTAACGGCTTAGGATACAGTAATAATTCGGTTACTTTGTTTCCGTTTAAGCATTCATATTTTGATGAGAAACCTTCGATTTCTTATGAAATTGAAGTTGAAAAAGCCGGTGATTACGAAATAAAAATTCATTTATTGCCAACGCATGCAAACAATTTTGATCATCAAATTGAAATACAGATAGATGGAAGTAAGGCGAAGTCATTTTCAATCAATACAAAAGACCGCGACAAAACATGGAAAGAAAATGTGCTTCGTAACAGCGCTATTGTAAAACTGCCAGTTTCAATTGCAAATAGAGGAAAGCATACTATTACTATAGCTGTAAATCAGACAGGAATTGTATTGGATTATATAACTTTAAATACTAAAATCTAAGTAGAATTAAATTTTAAAATGATAAAAAATATGAATACAAAAACGCAATTATTAGTACTGTTATCGTTTTGTTTTTCAGTTTCGTATAGCCAAAAAAGTAAAAATAATTTAACCGAGAAACCTAATATTGTTTTGATTATTGCTGATGATGCCGGATGGAATGATGTTGGGTATCATGGTTCGGAAATAAAAACGCCAAACATTGATTTTCTGGCCAAAAACGGAGTAGAATTGGAACGTTTTTATGTTAACCCAACCTGTTCTCCTTCAAGGGCAAGTTTGTTTACAGGAAAGCCTGCAAGTCGTATGGGAATAGTAGCCCCAATTAGCGATAAAAGTCAATTGAAACTTCCGGATTCAATTCCGACATTGCCGAAACTATTAAATAAAAACAATTATCAAACAGCACTAATTGGTAAATGGCACTTGGGTTTACAGCCAAGCAGCGGACCAAAAGCATATGGATTTGATTATTCGTATGGTTTTTTGCACGGGCAATTGGATCAGTATACTCATTTGTATAAAAATGGAGATAAAAGTTGGTATCGAAATGGTGAATTTATTGAAGAGGAAGGGCATGTTACAGACTTGCTTACCAATGAAGCTATTAAATGGATTTCGGAAGTAAGAGATTCAAAGAAAAGTTTCTTTTTAGAAGTAGCTTATAGTGCACCGCATTTTCCTTTACAGGAAGAACAGAAATGGAAAGATCCTTATATGAATTCCATAAAAGACAGCTCCAGAAGAGATTTTGCTGCTGCCATGAGCCACATGGACAATAGCATTGGAATATTATTGGAAAAATTAAAACAGGAAAAGCTGGATAAAAACACATTGGTTATTTTTATGAGCGATAACGGTGCTATGCAGGATTGGGACTCTAAAAACGAATATAACGGAATTCATCCACCAAATACTACTCTCGGAGACAATACACCGCTCAGGGACTGGAAAACATCTAATTATGAAGGCGCTATCAGGGTTCCTTGTGTGTTTTACTGGAAAGATCATTTGAAGAAATATAAAAATGAGAACTATATTTCTGTTATAGATTTGCTGCCAAGTATTTTGTCATTGGCAGGAGACAACAATATGCCAAAAAGTATTGAAGGAAAAAATGTCTGGCCAACGGTTTCTGAAAACAAAACCATTACCAACAAGGAAATTTACGTTAGAGGCCATTTGCAGGAATCCTTAATCAATAAGCCATGGAAAATAATCAGGACCAGACATGCCAATATTACGGCGGATTATGAACTTTATAATATCGAAAAAGATCCTCAGGAGAAGAATAATGTTATATCAGAAAACAAATCTGTAGCAGAAGAAATGAAAATTGCTCTTGAAAATCAGTTTAAAAAGGACGCAAAAAAAGTCAATAACGAGAAACTTAAATAAAGATTGAAGCCTTTTGGTCATAAATGAAGAAGATCTAACAGGTTTTTAAAACCCGTTAGATCTAATTATAAGAAAGTACTTTGTTTTAATTCCCGATCCTTCACATGCCTTATTTTTTTATAATTTTTAAAGTCACGGGAGATTCTAGTCCTACTTTTGCAAAGTAAATCCCGCTAGCCTGATTTTCCAGGCTTAATTGAATTTTTCGATTATTTACAGGATATGATTTTCTTGAAATTAATTCCATTTGTAACGTGTACAATTCTACAGTTGTTTCTTCTATTGAAGCTGGCAGGGCAGAAATTTCAAAAGATCCTGTTGTAGGATTTGGATGTGCCGCAATTGTCACATCAGGGATGTTTTCTGTAGATACGGCTAGATTATTAGTATTTGTTACGGCTTCAAGACTAATATAATCATACATCAAATGACTTACATTGCCCGAATTAGATGGCATAACCAATTGTATATAATTGCTGCCCGAATGTAATTTACTCATAGGAATATCAACTACAGAAGTGGTGTATTTAGCATGGTTTGATTGCCGCAAAAAAGCATTTCCGTCAGCTATTGCAGGATAATAACTAATTGGAGTCCCGCTTCCTGTGTTTACGTATATCCATTGTTGTGCATGGTCAGCGCTGGCATAGGCTATGGTAAGTTTTGCATTACCAGTAGTAGGCATACCGGCAGGCAAATCAAAATTAATTTTCCAGATCCAGTTCCCAACGATTGTGCCATCTGCATTGTAATATTTGGAGTGTACATAAGGCAAAGCGGTGTTCCAGTTTTTATCGGTAACATTATAAACGATTGGATTAGTAAATACCGCATCGAATTTTTTTTGTACAAATCCTTCGCAATAATCGAAATCACCAAACTTATATTCGGAAGCCGTACGATTTGGAACTCCAATTTCCCATATTAAGTTTCCATTCTGACGTGGAATACTCCATTCTACACTCCCTAAATTATTTGTTCCTCCAGCCGTTACAGTAACATTTGCCATAGAAAACTCTCCTGTAACTCCATCGCTAAAAGCAAACAAAGTATAGATGCCCGGTCTTACGTTTTTGATATCAAAATTTCCCGAAGCATCAGTTTTTACCCAATACTGATAATTTTCTTCTTCAAATTGCCATTGTCCTTCAGAATCATTACTTAATTTGGTAACTCCAATCCAGGCATTTTTTCCGGTAACGGCAGGTTTATAAGGATCATTAATCACAAAATTGCCCGTAATGTTTCCACGTTCCGCTGCAAGAGGATATTCAGGTGTATTAGTAAGCCAGGAAAAAGGCCATTCCGTTTCATCTTTGGCCGCTCTTGTCTTTGCATCATCCCAATTAGCAGCAGCTGTTGATTTTTGATTGGCATAGATTAAATAAGGGCCATAGATTTTTGACCATTCTTCACCCTGAAGAACTTGAAAACCTTTTGAATTATAATGAACTCCATTCATACAAATATGAATAATTCCCGCTGCAGCATTCAAATCGTGATGGGTGGGACCACTATTAAAATATTCATGATTTGCAGTAACAGCCCAAATGCCTAACGAGTTTTTGTCTGTTGTATGGCCGTAAGCTTTCAAATCAATCAGGTTTTCACTAAACTCATATTTACCATCATATTTACCCGCACGTACGCCTGAATCTATTCTAATAATTTCCGGAATTGATGTTGCAGACCAGGCATCAGTAGGCTGAGGCATTTCCCAGGTTTTCAAATCATTCACGCAAATTTTGTCTGTAACGGTAGCATCAATCCAGAGCACTTGTCTCCACGAACCTAAGTCAAAATCAGGATATGCTGCTTTATGTTTCAAAATGGAATAGGTGTATAGTCCGGCATCTCCTTTTTTAAGCACATAATGAATGTCTGCATCGCAACGGGTTACATTTGTTCCGGGGGTATAAGGTCTGAATAATGAGATATCAATATAATCGGCCGTTTCTTCTTTTACTGAAAAAACAGCGCCACTAATTTGTTCAAATCCCTGAGAAGTTACAAAATCATAATAACCTCCTGTTCTGGTGGTAGAAGTTGATTGATATAAAGTTTCTACTCCATTGATTTTCAAGGATATTAGATTGCTTGTGTTTTTGTCAATTTTAGCTATTAAAGTTCCATTATCAAGCGTAATATAAGAAGGATATTCCCTTAACATACTATTGGGATCCTGGTGAATATTTACAGAAGTTCTTGTACCATTATAGGCAACATCCAAAGTTTTACCGGCGGGACACGTAATCTTGCCATTGCTGATATAAGCTTGCAAAGCAGCAGTTTTATCTCCTGTAACGATAAGCAGGCCTATTCCGCTAATAAATATATGACCATTAGTACCAATATTAACAGCAGTTGCAACATCTACAGTTCCGCCTGTAATGTTTAAATTTCCGGTTGGGTTTCCGTTTCCGTTTCCTACTTCTAAATAACTGCTTGAATAAAGGGTACCGCCGTTTACATTTACCAGCCCATTACCGCCCGCAGCATTTCCAATATAAAAAGTATTCTTACTTGCGGCACTCCCAGAATTTATATTTAATGTACCAGCCGCTCCCTTACCTAAATAAACATAATTTCTATTATTAAAATTGGCATTCCCGTTAAGAGTAATAGTTCCGTTTAAATTTGAAACCCCATTAGGAAAAAATGTGCCGGTTACAATAATGTTTGCGCCAGTATTTGTAGTCAGGGTAGAAGGCCTTTTAGCAATGACATCATTACCTGAATGTCCAACATTCACCGGATTATTAGGAGTTCCTGCGCCTATAATTAAATTTGATGAACTTAAGCCTGCAAAGTTAATAGCCGGATTGTCCCAGTTATTTACATTATAAAAATCAGTACTCACATTCCCAACCCAGTTAAAAGTTTGGGCAAATGAAATATTTATAATACCGAAAAATAAAATTGTAATTATGCAAGCTGATAATTTTGTTTTTGATAAAGTTTTCTTCATAGTTTAGTATTTGGGGTTAAAACATTTTATGCCAAAAAGAATTATTACAAACACCGGAGCTTAAAATTCTCCAAATAATTAATAAAAATGAACCTGTGTTAAATCTGAAATAAAAAGTTTCTTTATCTTTTATTAAATATTTTAATTATACATTTTGTAATTGGTTTTTTATTGATAATCGTATTGATTACCTGTTAAAAAATTATCAATTACTGTCTGTTGTAATTTCTTACTAAAATAAAATTATATATACTGTGGTGTATCCTGTTCTATCCTGTATATACTAAAATAACAAGTTCATTAATAAATACATAGCGCATTAATGAATTGTTATTCAAATATCTCTTAATTGTTTACGATTTGTTATCAGGCTCTCCTGTATTTAGATTACCTACATCTCTTTGGGGCATAAATTATAAGGGTACGGATAGAAAAAAGAAATGACGCTTTTGTAATGTATTGATTATCAATTATAAATTATAATGCTTGGGTTAAAATTAACTTCAGAACGAAAAAGAGTGATAATTTTAACATTATACTGGCATTATCTTTCGGGCAAACTTTTATTTTTGTTCCTTTAATTTAACAAGTACAAACATGAAAGATCTATTAGTAAAAATCAACGCCGAACTTGAAACATTCAAAACAGAATCTGAATCATTATCTGAAAAAGGTGTTAAAGCAGCAGGAGCAAGAGCACGTAAATCATCTTTAGAGATTGAAAAACTTTTAAAAGAGTTCAGAAAAGTTTCTATTGAAGAATCAAAAAAATAATATTCATATTTAATTATGAAAAAACCTCGTTTAAAGTTTAAACGAGGTTTTTTTATGGAATTTAATTAAGGTTATAGGTTATGGCAATACGCCTAACTCATAAATTATAACACCTAATTTTATTTCGGAATTTCAATGTATTCCTTCAGTCCGCAGTCTTTTATTTTTTTAAGGCTTTCGGCAACCGCAAGAGCATTAAAAGCAGCACCTTCAGCTCCTGTGTGCGTATGATCTTTCGGGAAAAACGGTTTTACTTTTTCTTTCCCTAAAGCTTCATATTTCAGAGCCACAATTTCGTTCAGGTCAATATAAAACGCTTTTTCTCTTTCGGCAGCAATTTTTGACCAGTTTCCGTAGGTGTCAGTTCTGCGTTCTACTTTATCGTTTGGCCATTCGTTTCGTGGTGTCTGGCTCAAAACAATCGGAATTGCGCCTTTTTCTTTGGCTTCTTTAATGAATTTCTGCATGTACCAGCCAAAAGTATGGACAGTTTCGGTTACGCTGTCGCGAACTACTACCTGAGTTTCATCACCGTTGCCTTTTAATGATCCTCTGAATTTTTCTTTATCAACAGCTCCTGCGTCATTATGACCAAACTGAATCATTACAAAATCTCCTGATTTAAGTTGGTTTTTTACCTCAGTCCACAAGCCTTCTTTTTCAAATGTTCTCGTACTTCTGCCGCCACGGGCTTTATTGATTACTTCAATTCTGGTCGTGTCACAATATTGAGGAAAAGCAACTCCCCAGCCAACAGCATTCTCATTCTTATTATTGGCCATCGTTGAATCGCCAATTAGAAAGACTTTTTTCTTCGCCGGAAGTACAATTTTTGGATTTTTTAAAATGTAATTTTTTAAAGAATTTTTACTTGTTTTTAGCTCATTAGTAATTAACGAAGCAGCCAATACAGCCCCTTTTGCAGATGGATGTGTATGGTCTTTTTTGTAGAAATAAGTTCCGGTTACTTTTGCTTCACCCAGCTTTTCCATTTCAATGGCCATTTTATCATTCAAATTGATAAAAGTTACCTTTTCTCTTTCTGCAATTTGTTTGGCCCATAATCCGTATGATTTGTCATTGCGAGGTACTTTTCCTTCCTTCCAGTCGTTTCGTGGAATGGGAGAGCAAATAATCGGAATAGCGCCTTTTGATTTTGCTTCCTGTACCACTTTCTGAATGTACCAGCCGTACGAGTGAACCGTTTCATGCTTTTTTGTAATCATGTTATCGATTTCCTGGGTTTCTGATCCAATTCCTTTGATGGTTCCCCTTGCACGCAGCGTGTCATTCAACGGACCGTCATCGTTATGTCCAAACTGAATAAGGATGTAATCACCTTTCTTTAGTTTATTCAAAACGGCTGTCCACAAACCTTTATCCTGAAAAGTTCTGCTGCTTGTTCCGCCCAAAGCATGATTTTCGATTTTGACTTTCGTAGTATCCAAAAACTGACCAATATAATCTCCCCAGCCCCAAAGTCCGCCTGATCCGTCGCCGCGGCCATTTTTTACGGTGGAGTCGCCTACGGTATAAACGGTGGGTTTGTTTTTGTCTTTTTGTTTTGAAGTAAAATTGAAAAATAATACTGTCAGACATAAGACAGAAAGTATTTTAATTGATTTCATCTTTTTTGTTGTTAGTTGATTGTTGATGGTTTATAGTTTATAGTCTTGACTTTAATCTTTTACTTTTAAAGCCAACAACAATCAACCGTTAACCAAAAACTAAATATTACTTTCTAAAATCAAACCATAAATTCATTTTGATTCCGTCATCTCCGCTTTTAATACGAATATTGGTTGGCTGGCTTTCAGGTCCCTGATGTTCCAAAGGTTTGAAATCTCTCATGGCCGGAATTTCATACATAAATGAAATATCTCCTTCCGGGAATGCTGGCTGTGGATAACTTCCGGGGAAAGCATTTTTAGGCAAATCCGGTGTGAATAATCTCAAAAACAAATTATCAGATTCACTAAAAACTTTAAATGATGATGCGCCTGCTTTTAAGCTTGCCCCTAATAAATTGGCGTGATAACCTTTAAACTCAGGGTAAACCAGATTTTCAAAACTTTCGCCCGTTATGGTTGTGTTATACTCTTTCTCCCAGATACCGTAAGTAGTTCCTTTGATTCTGTTTTTCCAAACATGATAAGGCCCTCTTCCAAACCATTTCATTCCGGTAACTCCTTTTTCAGGAAAACTAAAAGTAATTCCGAACGCACTGATTTTATCTTCAAAAAAAGCACCATCAAAACCTTCACCGCCTGAAGCATTTTTTAAAGCAATCAGTTCCATTTTGAATCTTCCGTCGGTCTCCATAATCCATTTAACAGAAGACAAACCACCGGTATAAGTTACGTTACAAATCGCTTTATCGCCTTCCTGAGAAACCTGAATGTCTTTTAATTTCGCTTTCATCCCAATCGGGCGGGGGCCATTTGTTAATGGAATAGTGGAAGTTCCGTTTTTAATCGTTGTAATTTCTCCTGTCAAAGCATCAAAAGTTACCGTAACATCGCTTCCTTTTAAAGTGATTTCGTTACCTGTTTTTACACCAGAAGCTTTTGCTTTTGTATTTTGAACTGCTAAGAATTTTTCAGCATAATATTTTGCTTTATGAATAGGCCATGTCCAGGTATAAATTTCTTTATTGAACTGATCGTAAGCTGAGATTGATAAAATGTCCCCTTCAGCAAAATTATTAGGAACAGCAAATTTAATTTTACGTGTTTCACCCGGATCAATACTCGGAATCTCAATTTTACCGGAGCTGATTGCTGCCGAAGTTCCGTTTGTGTAAAGAACGTTATTATCAGATTTCAGGACTTTAAATTCCATTCTGCAGGAATTCAGATTACTGAAAAGATAGTCGTTAGTAATTAAGAAAGAACCATCAAAATCTGCAGCAACCTGTTTTGGCTGAAACTGAACAGGAGCCCAGACTTCTTTTACGGTATAATAGCTTCCTTCTTTTTCACGGTGCGGCCCTAAAATTCCATCCGCAGCCAAAGAACCTTTTGAATCGAATTTTGCATCGCCTGTCCAGTCAGAGCGAAATACAGCTTCGTCCAGCATCGCCCACATAAAACCTCCTGCAAACAACGGACTTTGTTTATATCTTGTCCAGAAGTCTTCCAGTGCAGCTCCATGTCCGTTATCATAAGTTCCGTGCATGAATTCGGTTGGAAAAAATACATTTTCACCATTATTAAAACGGTGCATTCCTGTTAAATAAGTCGGGTAGTGGTGCGTGTCCCAGCCATTGAAATCAGCCCAAGGATGCACTACGATTCTTTTTTGCGGATCATTATCTTCAAAAACTTTATCTACGTTATAATTCCACCCGCCTTCATTACCATTGTCCCAGATAATAACAGAAGGGTGATTGACATCGCGAACAACCATTTCAGTAACCAATTTGGTTCCGGTTTCGGTATCATAAGAATTTTGCCAGCCTGCCAATTCGTTCAGGACAAAAAGGCCTAAGGAATCACAAACTTCCAGAAAGTGCTCATCAGGCGGATAGTGCCCGCGAACTGCATTCATGTTCATGTCTTTTAGCAGTTTTCCGTCCAGTTCACTGATACGTTTGCTGGTGCTTCTTCCGCCTTCCGGCCAGAATGAGTGACGGTTGATTCCTTTCATGACGATTTTGGTGCCATTTACATAAATCCCGTCTTGTTTTTTGAATTCTAAAGTCCTGAAACCAATTCGTTTGTCATATTTGTGAACGATGTTTCCGTTCTGTTTTAAAACCAGTTCCAGATCATATAAATTAGGACTTTCCGGATTCCATGGTTTGATGTTTTTCCATTGTGCTGCAATTGATGCCGTAGTACTTTTTGCTTTTACAGGAAAAGTAAAAGTTTCGAATTTTTCTCCGTTTAAACCTTTCAATGTAGCTTCTAAAACAGCATTTTTAGAAACGTTTTTAAGATTTAAATCTACTGTAATCGACCCATCCATTTTTGGATTTACGGCAATATGCTGAATATTAGTTTTAGGAGAAACTTCCAGCCAAACCGGGCGATAGATTCCGCCAAAAAGCCACCAGTCAGCTCTTCTTTCTGCAGCATTTACTGATTTATTGGCAGAATGTTTCCAGACATGAACTTCTAAAGTGTTTTTAGAACCGAATTTCAATAAAGACGAAATATCATATTTAAACTCATAGAAACCTCCCTGATGAATGGCTCCGGCCAGTTTTCCGTTTACTTTTACTTCGGTATCCGTCATGGCTCCGCCAAAAACAATCTGAACCTCTTTGTCTTTATAATCAGCAGGGACATCAAATTCAAATTTATACAAACCTTCTTCCTTGCTTGGTTCTTTCTGGTTCAGTTCTTTGTACCATCTTCCATAAGTATATTCACCAAAACCTTCTAATTCCCATTGGGATGGAACATTTATTTTAGACCATTTTTGACTGTTATTGCCTCCGGTGCAAAAGAAATCCCATTGTACAGAATGTTCAAAATCTTTTCCGGATAGGTAAACTTTATCGGTTTGCTGTGCTGTGCTATTTTGAAGAGAAAATAAGGCAATTGCGGCGATTGTAAAGTTTTGAAAGGTGTTTTTCAGTAACATAAATGAGGGTTTGTATAATGGTTAGTTGCCATCTGGTTTAGTAACTTCAAATCGGTCGCTCATTGGAAGTGTCCAGTTCGAAATATAATTTGGTTTTTTAGAATTGTAATTTGGAACCTCTTTTTGAATTTGCTTTTTTAACGGAATATCGAGTTCACGAATTCCTTTAAGTACACATAGCGCAATTTCGTTTGCTCCAAAGCTATTAAAATGAGTATTGTCTTCCAAAACTTTTACCTGTCCCGGGAAAGTATTCGCAGGATATTGTACAAAAGCTTTTCTGGAAGGTTCGTCACCCCAGGTTTCGTATAACTCGGTTGTCATTTTGGTAACGTCAATAAGGGCAATATTGTTTTTTTGTGCAACGACTCTCATGGCAGCAGGAAAATCACCGTGAGTTTCTTTTAAAGTCCCATTTTCGTTAAAAGCGCGACGTTGTGTCGGGGTTACCAGAACCGGGATAGCTCCTTTGTCTTTGGCTGACTGAACAAACTCGGCTAACAGAGTAGAGTAAGAACCCCAGGCGCCATTTCCTTCTCCTTTAATTTTTTCGTCATTGTGTCCAAATTCCACAAACAGATAATCTCCTTTTTTGATTAATGAAAGAATCTTTTTTAAACGATTTCCTCCTTTAAAAGAACTCAGTGCAGAACCTGAAACCGCATAATTGGCAACCACAACTGTATTGTCAAAATAATTGGTTATAAACTGTCCCCAGGAAGCCCATGGCTCTACATCCTGATCCGTAACGGTTGAGTCTCCGGCTAAATAAACCACTGTTAAATTGTCTTTAGGAGTAATTTTTATACTTTGAATTGAAACATCTCCTAAAAACTCCAGTGTGAGTTTGTCGTCCCAGTTAAAAATATCTTTTTCCCTGTCTTTTAATGAAACATTTTGAGTGTCATCAATTTTTGGAGTTCTGACATTTATATTAAAAATTTTGGTTACCGGTTTTCCTTTTGGAATTGAAAGCTGATCCAGCATCAATCTTCGGGATTCTGCTTTTATAGTAATGTTTGTCTGTTTTTCAGAACTTCCCATTACAACCTCAATTTGATAATTTCCCTCCGGAAGTTTTACGGAAAAGTAAGTTGGCTTAACAGCAGAAAATGTATTCGAATTGATCGTTGCATTCGAAGCCGAATTAATATCAAAACCATAACCTGTTGTTGTATTATAAGTCAAAGTAGTATTTATGGATATTCCTTTTTTATTTTTTAAGGCATTCCCAAAATTAAACAATTTACTTTCAGTAGTTTTCTGTGGTATTATCTTATCTGAAGAATTATTGTTCAAAGCAAACAGATTTAGCTGTAAGACAAAACAAAAAATGGCACAGAGAGAAGTTTTAATGTTTATCAAAGTTTTTCTATTTAAATTATTGTATTTTCAAAACTAACGGTTCCATTTTTATATAGTATCCTGTACTATGATGTTAAAAAAATGAAAGAATATAAATTATGATATTGCAAAAAAATCAGGTAGGTACAGGATGCGATACCATAAAAAAACAGAGAAATTGCGTTTAAATTATCAAAATCATTAGGTATTTGATAATGATTATGTGCCTCTGAATTATTAAATTTTATGAAACCCAAAAACAATACCATTCCAAACCTTATTGGCTTATTATTTCTGTGCCCTTTGCTAACTATAGGACAGGAAAAACAAGCTGTGCGTAAAATTCATTATGTTCCTGAAGGCAATAGTTTTGTTTTAAAAAACGGTACCCGAAAATTCAACAGGGCGCTTTATGGCTCGAATACAGGTTTTAGGGTTGAGACAGGGGATTTGCCTGAATTTGCGATGTACATGCCGGGAATGGGAGGAAATTTTAAGCTTGGTCTGGTTAATGGCAAAGACAGTAAATGGATTACCGAGGCTTCAAAAATTGACACAAAATATGTATTGGGTACGATGCAATACGAAATTCAGGACCCCATTTTAGATAACGGAAAACTGATTGTAAAAGTAGTTGCCTTAAAAGAAAAAGAAGGTTTTATTGTAAAAGTTTATGGCGAAAATGTACCCAAAAAAGTGAATTTAGTTTGGGCATACGGTGGTGCAACGGGTAAAAAATTCAGTCGTGACGGCGATATTGGTGCCGATCCTGAGTCGGTGTTTTATTTACAGCCTGAATATTGTACCAATAATAAATATACGCTAAAAAAACAGTCTTTCTTGTTGGAATATGGTTCTGAAAGCAATAAAGAGAAAACGGGTAATAACAAAAAACTAACAGGCTATTTTCCGGGTTCTGATATAAAGTTAGTCAATCCAAGACAGCAGAAAACCCCTTTAGAATTATACACTTCCAATCCTGAAAATCTGACGCTTATTACAGGAAAAAATGTCGTTTCAAAAAATGAACTGTATTGGCTGTTTTCAAGCGAAGATCCAAAATCTGATGTTTCGCAAAAAGGATTATCGCAATTGTATGATAAATCAGTTCAGGAAACACATCTTTTGGCGAATAGAGTGAAGGTTGCAACTCCGGATCCTTACATTAATACATTAGGTTCAGCACTTTCCATTGCAGCTGATGGAATCTGGGAAAGCCCGGCTTATCTTCATGGTGCTATTGCATGGCGCATGTACCTGAATGCATGGCGTGGCGCTTATACAGCTGATCCTTTAGGCTGGCATGATCGTGCGAAAACGCATTTTACAAGTTACAGCAATTCACAGGTAACAACTCCTGAAAAAGGCCCCATTGTTTTAGATACGGTTCGTAATTTTGCCCGTCAGAAAGAAGTTATAGGAACCTCCATGTTCAGCAGCGGTTACATCAGCCGAAATCCGAACAAAAATACAGTGGCACACCATTATGATATGAATCTGGTTTTTTTCGATCAGATGCTGAGACATTTTAAATGGACGGGAGATACTTCGTTCATGAAAGAAATGTGGCCAACGATCCAAAGACATTTAAACTGGGAAAAACGAAATTTTGATGCAGATAATGACGGACTTTATGATGCTTATGCCACAATCTGGGCGAGTGACGCATTGCAATACAGTGGCGGCGGTGTGATTCATTCTTCGGCTTATAATTTTTACGCGAATAAGACGGTTGCCGAAGTAGCCAAAAGAATTCAGATTGACGGAAATCCTTTCATTAAAGAAGCAGATAAAATCCTAAAAGCTTCGAAAGACCAGCTTTGGATTCCGAAAAAAGGCATTTTTGCAGAATATAAAGATGCATTAGGAAATAGATTATTGCATGACGTTCCCGGTGTCTGGAGTATTTACCACACTATTGATTCCGAATTGTCCAATCCTTTTGAGAGTTATCAGATGCTGAGTTATGTTGATAAGCAGATTCCGCATATCCCTATTTCGGCAGAAGGACTTGATAAAACCGATCTTTACACGATAAGCACCACCAATTGGCAGCCTTATACGTGGTCTATTAATAATGTGGCGCTGGCAGAACAATTGCATACGTCGCTGGCTTTCTGGCAGGGAGGACAATCTGAAAAAGCATTTAAGATGTGGGAAAGTGTGTTGATCGAAAGTATGTATCTGGGCGCTTCTCCGGGTGGTTTTGAACAGCTTTTGTATCAGGATGCCATAAGAGGCGAATTGTACCGCGATTTTGCTGACCCAATTGGAATGGCGTCAAGAACTTTGGTAGAAGGACTTTTCGGCATCCAGCCTGATGCGCTGGCTGGAGTTTTGACGATTCAGCCTGGATTTCCTTCAAAATGGAATCATGCCGCTTTGGATATCCCGGATATTTCAATTGATTTTAAAAGAGAAAACAAAACAGATTCGTATCTTATAAAAAATCAGTTTACAACAAAAATGAATCTGAAACTGGTTGTAAATGCACCTTTTGAGAGAATTCAGGATATAACAGTTAATGGAAAATCTGTCTCATGGAAAAATATTCAGGAAAGTATAGGAGCTCCAAAAATTGCTATTGAAGTACCGTATGATGCTTCTTATGATGTGAAAATTAACTGGAAAGGTGATGTTTTAGAAAATATACAACCAATAGAGTCTTTAACAGCCGGAGAATCTTTTAGCATAACAACGGCTAAGGCAGAAATTGTATCAGTGTATGATCCGCAGTCTATTCTGAACGAAGTTTCAAAAACAAATAAATCGTATCAGGCAATTGCATATGGCAACAAGGTTAAAACATTTTTTATTCAGTTAAAACAAGGAGATGTAACCTGGTGGCAGCCTGTTGAAGTTGATTTAAAACCTAAAATTGAATCAGAAATAGTTCATTTAAAAAGTAATACTATAGAGATTGCCCTGAAAAATAATTCGGAAAGCAAAATTGAAGGAAATATAGTTTTTGATACTTCCGTAAAAGACAATCAGCAAAAGATTTCTTTAGGTATAAATCAGAAAGAAAGTCTTGTTATTCCGTTTGAAAAATTAGTTCCGGGAACGAATAAATTCTCAGTTAACTCGGGTTCAAATACCATAAAAGAAGTAACTTTTACAAACTGGGATATTCCGTTAAACAATTCAAAAACACAGGAAACGATTTTACTTTCTTCCTTTTTTAATTCGAAAGTAACGGATGTTTTTAATCAAAAGTATTTGTCTCCAAGACCGCAAACCGTGACTTTACAGCTTCCAATAAACGGAATCGGAAATTGGTGTTACCCAAATGTTTCCGTAAAATTGGACGATTCAGGATTGCGTGAAAAAGCAAAATCGAATGGTGAAATTGTTACTCCTGAAGGTATTACATTTAAAACACCTTCTGATGTAAATTCGAAAAATATCATTTTTACATCACAGTGGGATAATTTTCCTAAAGCTGTAAATGTTCCGTTAAGCGGAAAAGCATCACACATTTATTTTATGGTAGCAGGAACTACAAATCCTATGCAAAGCCGTATTGTAAATGGAGAAATAGAGGTAAATTATACAGACGGGACTTCAGAAATTTTACAGTTGAAAAACCCTGAAAACTGGTGGCCGATCGAACAGGATTATTTTGTTGACGGTTTGGCGTTTACCACAGATGCCCCAAAACCGCCAAGGGTATATTTGAAATCGGGTGAAATTTCGAGAACCTTCAAAGATTTCACAACTATAAAAGGATATTCCAGTTTTGGAATTGATGGTGGAGCAGGAACGATTCTGGATTTGCCTTTAAACAAAAATAAAACCTTAAAAAATCTTACTCTGAAAGCTATTGCCAATGATGTAGTAATTGGTTTGATGAGTGCTACACTAATTAGATAATTTGACAATTAGAAAGTTAGTCAATTTCCTAAACTTGAAACTGAACGATTAAAATTAAAAACTTAATATTCAAATGAAAAGATATCAATTAATTATTGCATTTGTATTTTCGATTTCGCTGTCAGCTCAGCAAAAAATAGACAGGAAAGCATTGGTAACAAGACACAATGTTCAAATTACCGCAATAGATACTTTAGCTTCTTTAACTGTCGGTAACGGTACTTTTGCTTTTACGGTTGATGCTACCGGATTGCAGAGTTTTCCGGAAAAATATCAAAACGGAATTCCGTTGGGAACGCAATCGGAATGGGGTTGGGACAGTTATAAAAATACGGAGAATTATAAGTTTTCCGAGACTTTAAAAGACGTAGATCAGTATGGTCGTAAGATTTCGTATTCAACACAAATTAAAGAACCTGCACGAAAAAAAGAAGCAGTCGAATGGTTTCGTCAAAACCCGCATTTATTGCAATTGGGAAATATAGGTTTTGAAATCACCAAAAAAGATGGCAGTTTGGTAAAGCCGGAAGATATTAAAGCTATTAATCAAAAGCTGGATTTATGGACAGGAAAAATTGAGAGCTATTTTGAGGTGGAAGGCACTTCCGTGAAAGTGATAACGGCTTGCGATCAGACAAAAGATGCTTTAGGCTTTAAAGTAGAATCGGATTTAATTCAGCAAGGGCGTTTGAAAATTCGTGTTCGAATCCCTTTTCCAACAGGACTATGGGGTGATATGGGTACGAAATGGGAAGAAAAACAGGATGTAGATATTTCAAAAGTTGCTATTGCGGGGACTGAGATGGGGAAAAAATGGGGAGGAAAACAAGATTATAAAAGCAATCTGAAAATCAAAAATAAATCAGAAGCTACCATTACACACATAATGGACAGTATTTCGTATGATATTAATTTGAAATGGAAAGGCACTGCATCGATTAAAGAAAAAGCAAAACATTATTTTGTTGTAGAACCTTCAAAAAGCAATACAATCGAGTTAAGCTGTTCGTTCGTTCAAACAGATAAAAACAAATCTATAACTCCTCCTTCTTTTGAAGCGATTGAGAAAAGCAGTATCGGTGGTTGGGAATCCTTTTGGGAAAGCGGAGCGGCAGTTGATTTTTCAGGAAGTACAGACAAACGTGCACATGAACTGGAGCGTCGCGTGATTCTTTCGCAATACCTGACCAAATTGCAATGTACCGGAAAAGTTCCGCCACAGGAAACCGGTTTGACATACAACAGCTGGTTCGGAAAACCACATTTGGAAATGCATTGGTGGCACGGTGTACATTTTGCCCTTTGGGACAGACCGGAATTACTGGAAAAAAGCCTTCCGTGGTATCAAAAAGTTTTTGAAAAGGCTAAAAATATCGCCAAGAGACAAGGTTTTGAAGGTGCAAGATGGCAAAAAATGACCGATTATGACGGTAATGAAAGCCCATCGTCTGTGGGGGCATTTCTGATTTGGCAGCAACCACATTTTATTACCTATGCAGATTTGATCTATCAGGCAAAACCAACAGCAACAACTTTGAATTTATACAGCGAACGTGTTTTTGCTACGGCAGATTTTATGGCTTCATTCGCTAATTACGACAGTAAAAACGATCGTTACGTTTTAGGACCGGGCGTGATTCCGGCTCAGGAAAGATTCAAAGCAATAGAAACTTTTAATCCTACGTATGAATTAGCATATTGGAACTGGGCTTTAAAAACGGCCATTAGCTGGAAGAAAAAATTAAACCAAAAAGTACCTGAAAAATGGGAAGACGTTTTGAAAAAATTATCTCCTTTGCCAATTGCAAAAGATGTGTATCTGGCTACAGAAAGCGCTACAGATTCCTATACCAATCCTGAATTTAAAACAGATCATCCGTCTGTTTTAGGGACTTTCGGAATGCTTCCTGAAACCTCTCTTCTGGATAAAAAAATCATGAAAAACACTTTTGATTTGATTTGGGATACCTGGTCATGGGATAAAACCTGGGGATGGGATTTCCCAATGACAGCCATGTCAGCAGCCCGTTTGCAAATGCCTGAAAAAGCTATTGCTGCTCTTTTTATGAATGTGGTAACCAATACCTATCTAAAAAACGGACATAATTACCAATCACCAAGACTAACGCTTTATCTTCCTGGTAATGGAGGTTTGTTAACAGCAGTTGCTATGATGTGTGCCGGCTGGGAGGGAAATACAATTGAAAACCCGGGGTTTCCTAAAGACGGAACATGGAAAGTCAGAAGCGAAGGATTTAAGAAGATGTTTTAATCTTTGAAGTTGCTAAGCTGCTAAGATTCTGAGAAGCTAAGTATTTTTTTAATCTCGCAAAGTCGCTAAGACGCAAAGAAAAATATAAAATCAAAACTTTGCGATTCTGCGACTTTGCGAGATTATTTTTTTTTAAAAGTAAACCTTAACTGTAAAAGGCAGTCTAAACTTGCGTTAAACTTTACCAACCAAACCAATTATGAAAAATAGAATTTTAGTAACGTTATTCCTTTTGTCAGGTTCAATTTCATTTGCCCAAAGACAAATGGAAAGTTTAGACCGTGGCGTAATTGCCATAAAAGATAAAGGCCAGTTTTTTATCAGCTGGCGTGTTTTAGGAACAGATATAGATAATCTGGCTTTTAATTTATACCGAAAGAGCGGTTCAAAAAAAGCGATCAAACTAAATGAAAAACTAATTACCGGAGCAACAAATTTTGTTGATTCCAAAGCAAATCCGCAGGAAGAAAATACCTGGTTTGTAAAAACGGTTTTAAAAGGAAAAGAGGCAGAAGCCAAAGGAAGTTTTACGATTCCGGCTTCAAGTCCGGATAAAGATTATTTGTCAATTGCGATAAAACCCGTTGAAGGTTACATTCCAAATGATCTTTCTACCGGGGATTTAGACGGTGACGGAAAATATGATCTAATTGTTCACATGACCGGGAAAGGACATGACAATTCACATACGGGAATTACGGATCCACCTATATTTCAGGCGTATACTTTAGACGGGAAATTTTTATGGCAAATTAGTTTAGGCAAAAACATTCGCGAAGGAGCACATTATACACAGTTTATGGTCTACGATCTGGATGGTGACGGAATTGCAGAATTGGTTTGCAAAACAGCTGACGGAACAACTGACAGTCAGGGTAATGTTGTGGGAGATATCTCAAAAGACTGGGTAGACAGAGATCCGAAATCGGGAACTTATGGAAAGATTTTAAAAGGACCCGAATACCTTTCTGTTTTTGACGGACGAACCGGAAAGCTGGTTACAACCACAGATTATATTCCGGAGCGTGGTGATTTGGCAGGCTGGGGCGGACATGGAGGTAGCGGAGGAAATGATACCAAAGGAAACAGAATTGACCGTTTTACAGCTTGTGTTGCTTATCTCGACGGCATTCATCCAAGCGTGGTAATGTGCCGTGGATATTATGGTAGAACAGTTTTGGCAGCATTTGATTTTAAAAATAAAAAGCTGACTTCAAGATGGGTTTTTGATAGTAAGGATGCTGAAAACCCGTATTCGGGAATGGGAAATCACGGACTTACGGTTGCTGACGTTGATAATGACGGAAAAGATGAAATCGTTTACGGATCGATGTGCGTAGATGATAATGGTAAAGGATTGTACACGACCGGTTTCAGGCACGGAGATGCGCTGCATGTTTCAGATTTGGATTTGGATGTTCCAGGCTTGGAAGCATTTGGTATACATGAAATTGAAAATAAAACAACCGGTCCGGGTGTAGCTGTGTTTTCAGCAGCAGACGGAAAAGTTTTGTTTACCGATTCTTTAAATGAAGATGTTGGCAGGGGAGTGGCAGATAATATCGATCCGACAAGAAAAGGAGCACAGTGCTGGTGGTCAGGCTCGCCGTTTTTATATGATATGAAAGGGAATAAAATAGGGGATGTCCCAAAATCAATTAATTTTCTGATTTATTGGGATGGCGATACTTCAAGAGAAATTCTGAATTCAAATTATATTGATAAATACGGAAAAGGAAGATTGTTTACCGCAACAGGAGCCGTATCCAATAATGGCACCAAATCAACTCCGGCACTTTCTGCGGATATTTTGGGAGACTGGAGAGAAGAACTGATTTTAAGAAGCGAAGACAATAAGGAATTACGAATTTATTCGACTACAATTCCAACCGAATTTAAACAATATACTTTGATGCACGATCCTCAATATCGCCTGAGTATTGCCTGGCAAAATGTAGGATACAACCAGCCGCCTCATACCGGTTTTTACTTTGGAAGTGGTATGCAGCCTGCTCCAAAGCCTAATATTGTTTTGGTTCCATAATAGAACCTTAGATTAAAAAAGGGTTCAGCTTTATTCAAAAGCCGAACCCTTTACTTTTTAGAATTATGTAACTTCTCAGAATAATTTTCTTCTTCCTAATATTATTTTCTTTTTAAAAGTCTCAAATGAATCTTTCCCACGGATATCAATTCGTTGTACTATATAATTGTCTTTCATTGGAAATACATTAATTCTGTTTCCAATTCTAAGTCCATATTTAATTCCGTATTTTTTCAGTAATTCAAAAAACTGCTCTTGTTTTGGTCCTTTTTTTCTATAATATCCTCCAAAAGTATAAGCTAAGGCAGGAAAAACATTTAAATTTTCTTTTGCAATTACTTCCTGACAAAGCTGTAAATCCTTTTCTATTTCTTCCAGTGATAAATGAGCATAATTATCATGTTTAAAAGTGTGATACCCTAATTCGATATGGGAGCCAATTGCCAATAATTGCTCTTTGTTCATCAATTGCATATTATCACTAATAAATTTTCCATTCCAATCTACTTTCTGCCCGATTCTTCCAAGCACCATAAAGCAGACTGCTTTAAAATCATATTCTTTTAGTAAAGGATAAAGTTGTGTGTAATTGTCTAAAAAGCCATCATCAAAAGTAAGTACAACTGCTTTTTTTGGTAATTTTTGCTTATTATTTTTTAAAGCATCAACCTCTGAAAGCCATAATGTTTTATAATTATTTTTTTTGAGGTATTCAAACTGTTCAATTATTTTATCTTTTTTAATTGTAATCTGATCTTCGAAACCATTTGTTGAAATAGAATGATATTCTAAAATTCTTAATTTATTTTTAGAAGGGTAGAATAATTTAAACTGGATATTTGTTACGATTAAAAATAATAGTAATAAGACAATTAAAACAGAAAGAATATAAATCATACTTTTTTAAATTACGACATTAGTAGTTACTTCATTAATGACACTTAATATTTCAGTACCAATAATTAAGCGTGTAGAGGTATTCATCAGAAAATCAAATCCTTTTTGAACAAATTTATTTCTCATTATAGTATTGTCTATAAGTGTTTCTACTTTGTTTGCAAAATCAATAGAATTTCCTGCTTCTGCAAGTAAACCTGTTTCATTATTTATCAAAACTGTTGGTATTCCACCTGCATTTGCTGCTACGACCGGAACTTTGCATGCATAACTTTCCAGAATTACTCCTCCGGTTGCTTCATTTTTAGATGTAAATAAAAACAAATCGAAATCCGGAAGACATTTATATACATCATTTCTAAAACCTGTAAAAATAATTTCATTTTCCAGTCCCTTTGAACGGGCATAGTCTTTTATTTCATTCTGCATAGATCCTTCACCAATCAAAACATATTTTGCCTTTAGACCTCTCTTATATAATTCTTCAACAGTATTTACCCAGGTAAAATGGTCTTTTACTTTACAAAAAGCAGAAACATTACCAATTATTTTATAATCTAAAGGAATATTAAATTCCTGATGAAGAAAACCATTTTTAGATCTGATTATAAATTTATCAGTATCCACAACACTGCCTATAACAGTTAACTTTGTATGATCTTTTATAGATAGTTTCAGAATATTAGATACAGGATCTGATATGCAAACAATTTTTTTTATTGATTTGTAATTGTATTTATATTTTCTGAAGAAATTTGTCCCAACATTTTTTATCAGGGTTCTAAACAAAACCATTGGTGTTTTTAGTCCAAAAACCATTGCGGCCAATACAGCAATAGTATGTGCTTTACTATTATGAAGAAATGAAATATCCGGTTGAAATTTATTGGCTTCATTTTTAAATTTCTTAGCGAGACTCAGGCTGTACTCAGATTTAAAATCTACTCCTAAAACCTTTAAGTTTTTTTTTATGGCAACCTTAAATATTTCAGAATCTTTGGGACAAATAATCATTTGATCTTTTACAAAATTATTATCTCTCAAAGACTCAAAAATGTCTATTATCATTTGTTCGTGTCCTCTCCAGCCAATCGAAGAAGTAAAGTGTAGTATGCGCATAATTTTAAGAAGTCTTTTCCTTCTGCGAAAGTAATAGTTTTTTTAATTGTAAACTCTTTCATACAACAAAATTTATCTTAAGAATTTCTTAAAATATAATTACCCTGATTTATGCATCGAAATTTAATATTTTTTTGGTTTATTTGAAGTAATTCTTTTAATTAATTCAAAGAATTCCAGATGTCAGGCTGAGCGGAATCGAAGCCTTTTCAGTTTAAAGCTTTCGACTAAGTTTATTCTGAGCAAAGACGAATGGACTCAGGATGACAGTAATTTTTAATAGATATTTTACTCATTTATTATTAAAAAATGAACAATAAAAAAGTCCGTTTCAAATTCATGAAACGGACTTTTAGATTTGTGATTGATTGGGGCAAAAACAAACTTTTATTACTGTTCTACTTTTGGAAGATTCGGAGCCATGATTCTTCTCGTTGGGGTGCTTAATGTTTCTATAAAAGCCAATAAATCACTGATTTCTTCTTTGCTTAAATTTAATTTCTTAAGCATCGGATCTACTTTTGGGATTAACGAATCGCGAGGAGTTCCCAGATATTTTTTCTGAACAGGAGAAGGGTTTCCAAGATTATATAACTCAACAACATCCAGTAAAGTAGGGAAGTGACCGTGATGCATCCATGGTCTTGTGTTGACTACTTCACGAAGTGTAGGCGTTCTGAATTTGCCAATATCTTTTACATCTTTAGTCACATTGTAACGTCCGAAATCTTCATTTTTTGTTCCAAATAAAACCTGTCCGTCATTATGAAACTGGTTGTCGCTGAAATAAGGGGTATTGTGACAATTAATGCATTGTGCCTTGGTTCTGAATAAATGCAATCCTTTTACTTGCGAATCTGAATATGCTTCGGATTTTCCGCTAACGAAATGATCAAATTTACTTTTCGGACTGTTGATGGATCTTTCGAATGTGGCAATCGCATATTGAATTCGTTCAAGTGACACTTTTTTGTCTCCAAAAGCAGCTTCAAAAAGCGGATTATAGCCTTTGATTTTTGCAATTTTATTGACTGCAATTGTCAGTTTTTCATTCATTTCTAAAGGATCACTTACCGGAAACTGCGCCTGATCTTCTAAACTCTTCGCACGTCCGTCCCAAAACAGGGAAGTGGTGTATGCCGAATTCAAAATCGTCATCGAATTGCGTTTTCCGGTTTGGCGGTCATGACCAAAAGAACGGGTAAGGTTATCGGTCCATCCCAATTCAGGATTATGGCAGGAAGCACAGGCAATTTGTCCGCTCAAAGACAACCTCGGATCAAAAAATAACACTTTCCCCAGACTTTCTTTTTCCTTGGAATAGGGGTTGTAAGCAGGATAAGGAACAGCAGGAAGCACACCGATATCCTGAAATTTAGATTTATCAATACTTTCATGCAATTCTGCAGTAGGCCATTTTGTGGAATCTCCGCTGGAATATAGCTTTCGTAATTCGGGAATATCAATATAATCAGGTTCTTTGATGTTTTTGTATGCTGTTAAGCATAGTAAAAATAAAAGTGAAAAGGCTATGTTTTTTAATTTCATAAATGATAATTCAATTTTTTTGTATTGATTAATATTCTTAGCAACATTTTTTATTGCTATGTATACACTCTTTTTATTATAATGCTTAGCTATAAATTGAATGGTTTTAAGCAAGATGTGTTTAATGGTGTTAATGTTGGAAATCCATTCTTATTATAAATGCGGTATTGAGAAGATACCGTACCTCCATGTTCTTTAAATAGAATATCATTTTTAAGTTTCAATTCGAATGAAATTTCAACAAAGCCATTATCAATTTGTTTATAAGTACCTTCTCCGGAAATAAAAATATTGTACTTATTTCCGTTTGTTCCAGCTATTGTAATAAATTTTGGAATTACGAGTACATTACCGCTTGTTCTGCTATTTCCATTATCTGGAAAGAATTCTAACGCAGAAGTAATATTAAGTCCTGGAGAATTATCACCATTAGAAGATTCATTAGTAAACCAATTTTTTAGACCAAAAGAGTTAGTAGTTGAATTGGCAACTGTTGTATTAAATCCAATTTTAAAAGCATCATGATAAACATCATCGGATGTTTCGGTAGTATTTTGTCCACTATATTGAACAGCATCCGGATTATTTTTTGCTGTAACGACAGGAAATGTAAATGCATTAAATGGAAACCATGCGCAAGTTCCATTTCGCTCAAACCAGTTTGCACCATAAGTACGATAAAGAGGATCGCTTAAATTGTAGAAATTTGCTGCAGGATTAGCCTGAATATCTCTTGGTACTTTTGTAGGTTTTGTAATTTGTAAAATAGAATTTCCTGTAGTAGTATAGTTTTCTGTAGTATTTAACGTAATAAATGACTCGTAACGAACATCATCATTTTGGATATCTTCTAAAAGCGTTAAATGATAATTTATAGAGCTTCTATTATCTCCAAAATCATTGTGTGTTAAGGAATAGTCAAATCCATTTATAGAACTAAATATTTCCATATTTTCAATTTCTGAAGGAATAAAACCATTAGGAAAATTTACTTTGAAATCGATTGTTTCTCCTATTTCACCTTTAATTATAAATTCGTTTACAGGAAAAGTATATGTGGTGTTTATTTCTCCTAAATTGATTGTAAAAACGTCATTAGTTGCTTCGGTATTCAGGTTGCCGATATGAACCAAAGGATCAGATACATTGTCTAATTTAAGTTTAATATTTTGTTTATTTTGCCATCTTTTATCGAAAGAAACAAAAATAGTATCGGTTAGTTTATTGCCTTCAAAAACTAATTCGTTTACAGGCTCAATTTTAAAACTATCTGTTTCTCCGGAAATTAGGCTACTAAAATTAACCGTAACCGGATTTTTTAGCGTTGTTGAAGTTAAGGTGACCGGAACTTTTAAGGTTTTAACCGATTTGTTTTCGTAACTACTTTCAGGAATTCGTCCTGTATTTACTGATGGAAATTCTAATGGTACACCGGTAGAACTGGTGATGAAATTAAAGCGTACAAAAGGGGCAACACTTTTGTCTAGTTTGTAATCATCCTTAGAACAAGAATAAAACAGTACTATAGCAACACTTAATGCGGATATAAATTTAATACGATTCATTTTGTTTCAGGTTTGCGTTTAGGTAAATATTATTTCGTGGTATTGGCAATACAAATTTTGGAGACGGATAAGAAGGACTGCAATTCAGAGAGATACATCCATCATTTCTTGAAGGGCTTTTTTTGTTTCGAAGAATATCAAAAAACAAATGCCCCTCAAAACAAAGTTCTTTTCTTCTTTCTAAAAATATAGCGTCTTCAAGGTTTTCAGCATCAGTAAGTAAGCTTGCGTTGGCTCTTCCGCGGATTGTATTGATGTCGGTTTTCGCCTGATCGTTATTGTTTAGTTTTAAAGCAGCTTCAGCGCGAATTAGATACTGTTCGCTTAATCTGAAACTAACGTAAGCTGCATTTCCCTGAAATTTTTTAGTAAAATAATAATTCACTTTTACCAATTGGTTGTTGACCAGGGTTGAAATAGGCTTTTCTAAGAACATCTGTTTTCTGATATCTGTAGCAGAATACAGGTCTAATAAGTCCGTGGATGCGATGTAACTATTATAAACAGTTTCAGAAGTATAACCAAAAAAAGCAAACATCGCGCCTCCTGCTGTACCTGTAGAAGCATCTCTTGGAATTGAAAGCTCTAATAAAATTTCAGAAACCGGAGTGTCCTGTTTCTCCCATTGTGCGATATATTCAGCTGTAGACATTAAATTTACTCCTGAGTTTGTAATAACATCATTAGCTGTATCGTAGGCATTTTTCCAGTCACTTTTAGATAAATAAACCCTTGCCAATAATGCCTTTGCGCTAATTGCATTAAAGTACGAATAAGCAGGTCCAGCTGAAAGCAAAGTGTTGGAATACAAACTTAGAGCTGTTGTAATATCCTCGATAATTAATGAATAGGTTTTACCAGCTGTTTCTCTGGCAGGATACTGTAGTCCTTTGGCAATGGACTCTGTACTGTAAATGATTCCTAAATGTGATGCATTTTCAGTGAAACCATAGTTTTGGCTGTACACTTGACTTAATAAAAAGTGTGAATACGCTCTTATGGTTAAGGCCTCTGCTTTTATTTCATTCTTTTCAGTTTCGGTAGCATCGGTAAGAGCATCTGTAAATTCTAAAATCAAATTACACTGATTAATGATGTCGTAACTACCGGTGTAAAATGATGCAAAATCAGATTCTACAGATTTGTCGTCAAACGAATATATATTTTCGATATTAGTTGGTGTAACGATTTCGCCTACACGTGATGATCGGGTAGTAGGATAGGGAGTAAACTTTATATTACCGCCTTGTAAATCTGCGTAGGTGCCATAACGTTCACTTCTTAGATTGGCTTCGAGCTCTCTGTAGGTACCATTAAGAGCTTGTAAAACACCATTTTTAGTAGCTAACTGTTCTGTTACAGAAATTTGTGTACCTGGTTCCTGTTCCAAAAAATCACTGCAGCTTTCTAATAATAGCATTGCCACAAGTATCAGGAATATAAATTGTTTTATATTTTTAAAATAGTTCATTTTTTTAAAATTTAGTGTTAACTCCAAAAGAAATAGTTCTCGCCTGGGGATAGGTATAGCTTAATTCTCTGATACCATTCATTCCTGAAGGACTCTTTTCCTTATACCAGTACAATGCATTGGAAATATCTCCGAAAAGAGTTAAGGAATCAATAAAAGTATTTTTTAGTGGCACATTATAACTTAAGTTGATGTTGTTGATTTTGATATAAGTAGCGTCATAAACATATTTGCTCATATTGGGCATTATGGTATTATTGCTGGGGGCAGCCTGTGAAACGACATCTCCCTGTTTTCTCCAGTAGTCATAGGCATTAACAGTCATATTTCGGTTAGAGGTTGTTCTGTATTTTGCAATAATATCTTCTGAAACCAGTTTGTCACCACCCCACTGGAATGCACCAGTAAAAGACAAGCTAATGCGATTGTTGATAGAAAAAGTGTTACTGAAACCACCATAAGCATCTGGTTGAGTATTACCAACAGGCTCCCAGTCTGCTTCTGTAAAAAGACTGTTATAAGTAGCAGCATCATAAACTTTTCCATCTTTTTTGATTAGGTCTCTTCCTGTTGCAGGATCAACTCCAACCCAGTTTGCACCCCAAATTACAGATGTGCTGTAGCCAATTTTTTGGGCAAGTGCCAGAGTTGCGGTAGAATAGCTGCTTCCTAAACCTATTAGTTCGGTTACTTTATTGTCTACGGTTGAGATATTGAATGAAGTGGTCCATTTGAATTTATTTTTTTGAAACCATTTAATTCTTGTCGTAAGCTCAACTCCTTTATTGTACATACTGGAACCATTTAACTGCATAGTTCCGTATCCTAATTCTGTCGGAATGCTTCGGCTGGTAATCATGTCTTCTTTGTTGTCATAATAATATTCTAATGTAAGTTCTATCGTATTGAATACATTAAAATCAACTCCGGCATTAAACTTCAGGTTTTTTTCCCAGCTTAATTTTCCGTTTGGAGAAGTTCCTGCTGTAGCGTCTGTAGAACCATTATATCCATTTTGTGTAATATTATAAAGTCCTTTAGAGGTATAAGAACCAATTCTGGAATTTCCGGTTGAACCATAACTTACTTTTAGTTTTAATAAATCAATCCACGAATTTGATTTCAGGAAATCTTCGTTACTGGTAATCCAGGCCAATCCACCACCACTGTTGTATGCCACATCAGAATCGTTACCAAAAACAGAGCTTTGGTCTCTTCTGATATTGAATAAAGCGTAATACTTCTTTTTATAATTGTAATTAATCTGGGTAAACATGGAAACTCTGGAACTATTACTGATCTCTCCACCTATAATTTGTCTTCCGTATGTTTCGTCAACGGAGGTTTCTACATTATCGTCCTGAATCGCATCTCTAATTCCTTGAATTTCAGAATGATTTACAAAACCTGAAGCAGATGCATAATTATAATTGCCTTTTTCTTCAGCAAGTTCAAAGCCTAAAACACCATCAATAGTATTGTTTTTATTGATTTGTTTGTTGAATAACATTTGCCCCTGCCAGTTCCATTTATTTGTCTGTCTTTGGTTCATGAGCCGTCTTCCCCAGTTATTATATGTGATTCCGTCTAAAATAAATGTACCATTGTTTCGTCCGCTTTCATTTTCTCCTGAAAACCAGCGATCCTGCGTTTTGTCAACATAATCCATTCCGAATAAAGTGTTGAATTTGATGTTGTTGTTGAGTTTATATTCAATATTTAAACTTCCTAAAACCCCATAGCTGTCGGTTTCATTTTTATTTTGTTCGATTGCAGCCAAAGGATTTCCGCCAGTATTTCCTCCCGAAACACCAAGCATGGAGTAACTTCCGTCTGCATTGTAAGGAGATAACGTGGGGATATAAGCATAATCATAATAGATGTTTGGAGCATTTTTTTTAATGTAACTGGGATTTAATGATAAATTGATATCCCATTTAGATTGCCTGAATCCCAAACTTATTCCACCATTAAGCTGCTTGGTAGTATTTCCCATCTGAGGTTCATCAATATTCAGATAGGTAAGGTTTGTGCGGTAAGAGAACTTTGAGTTTGCTCCGGAAACACTAAAATTATATTTGTTATAAATTCCGGTTTGATTCAATAAATCAAACCAATTAGTATTAATGTCATTATAGGGCACAGGAACATAACCAACAGTTGTATTCTTTAAATATTCATTTCGAAGTTCTGTATATTGTTCGCCATTCAGGTATTTAATCTGGTTGATAGCTTCTGAAACCCCAAGCTGATTGGAAAAAGTAAATTTGGTTTTCCCTAATTTTCCTCTTTTGGTGGTAATTAAAATGACACCGTTTGCTCCATCAGCACCATAAATACCAACTGCTGCCGCGTCTTTTAATACCGTCCAGCTTTCAATATTGTCAGGCGAAATCATAGCCAAAGGATTCGATAAGCCTTCCGCAAACCTTCCTCCATCAAAATAGGAACTATCAATACCGGATTGTTCACTCATGATGACACCATCAATAATGATTAAAGGTTGTGTTGAAGTTCCAAGAAGTGCATTACCTAAAGATTTAATCGTTCCCTCTCCACGAATATTGATTTTTACAGGCCCGCCAACTCCGGAAGTATTTTCAATTAAAACGCCCGCAATCTGTCCTTCCAGCATCTTATCGATACTTTCAGAAGCCTGCTGAACCGGAATATCTTTTGCCGTTATAGTTGAAATACTCCCTACAATTTCCTCTTTTAATTTTTTTGTTCCGTAAGATGATGTGATAATTACCGGATTCAGTTCATCTACAGCTTCTTCCATATAAAATGTAAAATTGTTTTTACTTCCAACTTCCTGCTCCTGAGTTACCATTCCGAGAAGTACAACCTGAAGCAGAACATTGTCAATATCTTTTTCTCTTAACTGATAAATAAATCGACCGTCAGAATCGGTTATGGCGCCTCTTCCCGTTCCTTTTACCATTACTGTAGCTCCCGGAAGAGGAGATTTATCTTTTGAATTCAGTACAATTCCTTTGATTGTTCTTTCTGTTTCTTCTGAACTGTCGGTTGAAACAGGAGTAGAGCTCGTTAGTAAAATCTGCTTTTTCTGAATGTAATATGAAATGTTTTTTCCTTTAAATAATTGTTTTAAAGTTTTTTCTAAAGAAGCATTATTAACATTTATGGTCGCCTTTTGATCAACATCAATTTTTTTTGTGTTGTATATGATTCTAAAATCGGTTTGCTCTTCAATAGATTTAAGAATAATGCTTATCGACTCATTATCATAGTGTAGTGTAATCGATTTGTTCTGGGAAAAACCTTTAAAACCAAATAAAAGAATGGCTAAGAAAAATAGAATTTTTCTTGAAAAATTTGTAGTAAATATCATGTTTTTAGTGGTTTATGGAATATTGGTGATGGTAATTTTGTTTTGTTCCATTGTATAATTAAACGGAGTGTCACGTCTCAGGAGTTCTAAAATATTTTCGACACTCGATTCACTAATTTTAATTGTTCCGGTGAAAGTCTGTTTGGCTAAATCCGAATTTTCATTGATAATTTCAACATCGTAACTACGCTGGATTATTTTAATGATGGTAGAAAACGGAGTATCTTTAAAAGTAAGCTCTCCCTTTGTCCAGGCTGAGTAAAAAGAAGGATCAACAGATTTTGTGGTGATTTTTTTCGAATGGTTTTGCCATGTAGCCATCTGATTTGGTTTCAGCAAAACAGCATTTGATGAATTTTCAGTTTCATACATCTGAATACTTCCTTCAACTAAAACACTATTTACCGATGAGTTTTCAGGATAAGCGCTAACATTAAATTTCGTTCCCAAAACTTCAATATCAACTTGATCTGCATTTACTATAAAAGGATGTTCTTTGTCTTTAGCAACTTCAAAAAAGGCTTCTCCGGTTAAATAAACAGTTCTTTTTCCGTTAATGCTAAACTGTTCAGGATATCGTAAAGTGGTTCCGGAATTCAAACTTACAATAGTTCCATCTGAAAGTATAAGTTTAAATGTTTTTCCATAGGGAACTTTAAGTGAGTTGTATACGACTTCTTTATTTTTGGTTTTTCCAAAGTATACAATTTGCCCCGGAAGTTTTTTTGCAATCAGTTCGCCTTTATCATTTACTAAATTTGTCTGATTATTTTTTGTGATGTATTCTGTTTGTCCGTTACCTAATTCAAGAACAATTTCCTTTGAAGATTTTGTTTTTTGGCTAAAATTATAAGCAATTCTTCCTAAACCAAGCAATACTAAAAATGCTGCAGCATATTGTAAATATTTAGCGGCTTTATTTTTTGGTTTAATTTTAATTACCGGAGTAGTATCAGCTGTAATATCTTCAGCAAGGCCAGTAAGTGCCCATGTCTTCTTTATTGTAATAAACTGCTTTTTGTTTTCTTCAGAAGCATCAATCCATTCAAAAAGAGTTTGAATTTCCTGTTCTGAGGCTTCATTAAATAAATACTTATAAATGATTTCTGATGGCATAATTTGAGTTTTAAACTTCTCGTTATTATGAGTACACCTCAGAAATAAAAAACCCTATGTTCAATTTTTAATTATTACAAATAAGAATAAAAACAAGGAATAAATAATCGGACAATTTTGTTTTTAAAATTTTCAAAGCCTTTGTCATGTGGGCTTCAACGGCTTTTAGGGTAACCTGCATTTCTTCTGCAATTTCTGCATTTTTTTTATTTTCGAAACGCTTTTTTATAAAAACCTCACGTGTTTTTGGTGGTAAATCGTTTATAGATTCATTAATTATTCGTTCTAATTCGATTAATTCTAAAGTATCAAACTGAATTGAATTTAAGATTTCAATATCAAGTTCTCTTTCCTTATGATTTAATAAATCGTTTTTGAATTTATCTTTAACTTTATTGTGTCGAATAAAATTCAGACATTTCGATTTGGCGTAGGTATATAAAAAAGATTGTATTCCGTTTATGGAATCAATATTTTCCCTGTTTTGCCATAAATTGATGAAAGCTTCCTGTGTAAGATTTTCAGCTTCATCTTTGTCGTAAATAAACTGTTCACTAAATGAGATAATTCTGCGGAAATATTTATTGTAGAAGTAGGTAAATGCAGCTTCTTCTCCCTTTTTAAAAGATTCAAAAGTATCGGATTCAAAGCTGGTATTAATATTCATCTATTATAATTGAACTCTGGTTAAGGATTTGTTACAGTCTTAATTTGTTATCCTAAGTGGTATTGTGCCAGAAGCTGGGGACAAAGATAAAATATTATTTATATTAGTTCTAAATAAAAGAAATAAGTTTACTAAATTAACATTAAAGGGCTTTTTTGTTGTGCAACTAATTAAGTTGTACCAGTCTAAATGGAGTTTCTGTCAATAAAATTGAAAGGAACTTTTACTTCTCCTTTTTCTTTGTTTAAAATCATTCTGGCAGCAATTTCTCCCATTTCATTAAAATCAGTAGACATTACTGTTATGCCTAATAATTCTTTTAACGGAGTATCGTTATAAGAGATTACGCCAATATCCTGACCTAAAATATACTCTTCGTCTCTGATTTGTTTAACCAGGTTAACCAGATCAGATTCTTCAATAGTGATAAATAAATCCCCTTTTTTAAGAATCATGTCATCATAAACCTCACTCAGAATTTCAAAATTAACCTGATGTTCTACGCAAAACTTTCTGAAACCATGTAAAATCCTCCTTGGATAAGGATAGACAGCCTTTTCCGGATATACCAGAATTAGTCTTTTATATTTATTTATTTTAGAAAGTCCTTCTTTTAATGCATTGTATATGTCATTTTCAAAATCCTGATAAATTTTGATAACCTCACTTCCTAAACCAATTTTTATGTTATCCATGATGACTAACTTGTCCTGAGGTATTTGTTGGATAGCTTTTGCTACTTCATCTGTAAAACTTAAATGTTTTAATTCATCAGTTTTAAAGTGTGTCGTGATCACATAATAATCGTATGCGCCTTCAAATTTATCCAGTAGGTTTAAAAATAGCGTTTCATCACAATGATAAATATGTAAATCTACATGTGCATTCGCTCCTAAAGTGTTAATAAAAGAGCTGTAGGTTTTCATTTTATAGGCGCTCAGCTTATTAAACAAAAACAAAATATTCACTTTTGATTCCAGTTTAGTTCGGGTAATGTAATATCCTTTTCCTCTAATAGAAGAAATAATTTTACGTTCCTTTAAAATATTATAAGCTTTCTCAACAGTATCCCTGGACATATAAAACTCTTCGCTAAAGTTGTTTATTGATGGAATCTTTTGATTTATTTTCAGGTTACCGTTAGCAATGTTTTGCAGTATAGAATCTACAATTTGCTTGTATTTAGGTACTCTGGAATCTTCATCTATTTTAATTAACTTAATCATGGTTGGTATAGTAAAGTCTCTGTTTTAATTAACGGATATAATTATAAATTACATTATGTGTAATAATTTTCTTTAAAAAGTACTAAAAGATATTGATTACGCAGGCGTTTGCTAAAATATGAATTTTAAATTTAAAAAATCACAATAAATTGAATCTTATCTCAATAATTTATGATTTAAAATAAATATAAATTGAAGAAAGGACAGTACAGGATAGTTTTCTTTTTTACATTCTCTTATTTTACCGAAGCAGAATTAACCTATCACTTAACCACAAAAAATATTAAATGGAATCATTACTCGGAATTATTTTTCACTCCATTGGAGGATTTTCTTCAGGCAGTTTTTATATGCCTTTTAAAAAAGTTAAAGACTGGGCATGGGAAAGCTACTGGTTAGTAGGAGGTTTTTTTTCATGGTTGATTGTTCCGCCAATTGCTGCTTATTTAACAATTCCGAATTTTCCAGAAATAATTGCATCTGCTGCTCCATCTGTTAAAGCGTTGGCGTACACAATGGGATTGATCTGGGGGATAGGAGGATTGACTTACGGATTAGGTGTTCGCTATTTGGGAATGTCATTAGGTAATTCAATAACATTAGGATTTTGCTCTGCTTTTGGTGCGTTGATTCCACCAATCTATTATAATTTTAATGCAGTAGAAGGCAAAGAGTCAATTAGTGATATGTTTGCGAACACGGGAGGACAAATGGTTTTGTTTGGTGTACTTGTATGTATTATAGGTATTGCTATTCTCGGAAAAGCCGGAATGCTAAAAGAAAAAGATTTCGCAACGGGTCATGAAGATAAAGATAAAGACTTTAATCTGATAAAAGGTTTAATCATTGCCATAGTATCTGGGATTTTAAGTTCGTTTTTTAACTTCGGTATTGAAGCTGCAAAACCAATGGCTGATGTGGCCAATGAAGCATGGAAAACATTGAATCCAAATCAGGGAGAGTTCTTGTTTCAAAATAACGTAAGTTATATTGTTATACTTTGGGGTGGATTAACAACCAACTTTATATGGTGTATCTATCTTAATTTTAAAAATAAAACTTTTAGTAATTATACTGATAAGAAAACACCAATTTCAAAAAACATACTTTTCTCAGCTATTGCAGGTACCATGTGGTTTCTTCAGTTTTTCTTTTACGGAATGGGAGAAAGTAAATTAGGAAACGGCGCAAGCTCATGGATTTTACACATGTCAACGATTATACTTACAGCAAATTTTTGGGGCTTTTACCTAAAAGAATGGACAGGTGTCTCAAAAAAGACCTTTAATACTTTTTTAATTGGAATGGGACTTATAATGTTGTCAATAGTAGTAGTAGGAATCGGAAATTCTTTATAAATAATTAAAATATAATCAAACATAAATGTCAAATATAAACACAAACAATATGACTTTTCAGCATGTAAGCTATCTTTGGGACGATGCTAAAGCTGCAGCACTAGCAGGAGATGAAGTAGCTCTTTTTATCTATCGCTCTAATCTATTAGGAGCAGATTTAAGACTTACCAATTATGGAGGAGGAAATACTTCAGTTAAAATTACAGATAAAGACCCATTGACAGGCGCAAGCTCTGAGGTAATGTGGATTAAAGGTTCTGGTGGAGATATCGGAACATTGACAAAATCAGGTTGTGCAGCGCTATATTTAGACAGATTACGCAATCTTGAAAATGTATACAGAGGAATTGAATTTGAAGATGAAATGGTGGAGTTGTTTAACCACTGTATTTTTGATTTAGCTTCTAAAGCACCTTCTATTGACACACCTTTACACGGTTTCTTACCGTTTAAACATATTGATCACCTTCATCCTGATGCTGCTATTGCTATTGCTGCAGCAAAAGACGGAGCAAAAATCACAGAAGAATTATTCGACGGAGAAATTGGTTGGGTAGGATGGCAGCGTCCAGGTTTTGACCTAGGGCTTCAATTAAGAAGCTGTCTTGAAGAAGCAGAGAAAAAAGGAAAAAAATTACGTGGTATCATGTTAGGTTCTCACGGTTTGTTTACCTGGGGAGATACGGCTTACGAAAGTTATATCAACACACTTGAAGTAATTGAAAAATGTGCTGATTACTTAGAAAGCAATTATGGAAAAAAACGTCCGGTTTTCGGAGGTAAGAAAATCGATAGCCTTCCGGAAGCGGATCGTAAATTAAAAGCTGCAAAAGTAGCTCCAATTTTAAGAGGTTTCTGTTCTTCAGAGCGTCAGATGATTGGTCATTATACAGATGATGCAAGAGTTTTAGAATTTATTAATTCTAATGATTTGTCAAAATTAGCTCCGTTAGGAACGTCTTGCCCAGATCACTTTTTACGTACGAAAATCAGCCCTTTGGTTTTAGAATTAGATCCAAACGAAGATTTATCAGATGTAGATGCAATCAAAGCAAAATTAACTCCTGCTTTTGAAGCTTACAGAGCAATGTACAAAGACTATTACAATGCTTGTAAAAAGTCTAATTCGCCTGCAATGCGTGACCCAAACCCGGTTGTAATTTTATATCCTGGAGTAGGTATGTTTACGTTTGCCAAAGATAAAACAATGGCTCGTTTGGCATCAGAATATTATGTGAATGCAGTAAATGTAATGAAAGGTGCAGAAGCTGTTTCTGAATATACTTCATTGCCACATCAGGAAGCTTTTGATATCGAATACTGGTTGTTGGAAGAAGCAAAATTACAGCGTATGCCAAAACCAAAAGCACTTTCAGGAAGAGTGGCTTTAGTAACTGGTTCTGCCGGTGGAATTGGTAAAGCTATCGCTAAAAGATTTGCTGAAGAAGGAGCTTGCGTAGTAATCAATGATATTAACGAAGAGCGTTTAGAAGGTGCAAAAGCAGAATTTATCAAATCATTTGGTAAAGATGCTGTTTCAAGTACATTGTTAAACGTTACTGACGAAGTAAGTACAGAAAAAGCTTTGGATGCTGCTTGTTTAGCGTTTGGTGGTGCTGATATTATCATCAACAATGCTGGTATCAGTATTTCAAAATCAATTGCAGAACACACTCTTGAAGAATGGGACAGATTATATGATATTTTGGTGAAAGGACAATTTATAGTTTCTAAAGCCGGAATCGAAGTAATGCGTAAACAAGGTTTTGGTGGAGATATCGTAAACATCGTTTCTAAAAATGCTGTTGTAGCGGGTCCAAACAATCCTGGTTACGGTTCTGCAAAAGCGGCTCAGGCACATTTAACACGTTTGATGGCTGCAGAATTAGGTGCTGATAAAATCCGTGTAAACACAGTGAACCCTGATGCTGTTATATCAGATTCTAATATCTGGTCTGGCGGATGGGCAGAAGGTCGTGCAAAAGCATACGGAATTACCGTTGAAGAATTGCCTGCTTATTATGCGAAACGCACATTATTAAATGAAATTATATTGCCTGATGATATTGCAAACGCATGTTTTGCATTCGTGGGAGGCCTGTTAAACAAATCAACAGGAAATGCCCTGAATGTAGACGGTGGAGTAACAATGGGCTTTTACCGATAAGTTGTTTAGTTTTTTTTAAGTTTATTTAACAAAGTGGTTTTTGTTTTCTAACGTTCGATTTCGGTCGGACGTTAGATTTTTTATGACAATTCTATTTTATAAATAATTTTCCTAAACACACAGAAAATAAAGAAAAAACAAGAAAAAAGTAACATAAAACGAGGGTTCACTTTGCAGAAATAGCCTTATATTGTAGACCCTAATAAAAAGAAATAAGTATGATAATCCAATCAAACACTATCGCATCTCATAATGATGGTTTATTAAAAAAACATCAGAATAAATTAGTTTATACAGCTTCAGAAATTGCAGAAAGTGAAGCTATCATCCAAAAGTTGATCGATTTTCAAATTGCAATTCCATCATGGGCTTTAGGAACTGGAGGAACAAGATTTGGGCGTTTTCCGGGTGGTGGAGAACCTCGTTCTATCGAAGAAAAAATTGAAGATGTAGGTTTGCTTCACGCTTTAAACAATGCTTCGGGAGCTATTTCTTTACACATTCCATGGGATATCCCAACAGATCATGCAGCCATCAAAAGCTTAGCAGCTCAGCATAATTTAAAATTTGATGCTGTCAACTCAAACACTTTTCAGGATCAGGCAAATGCAGAGCAGACTTATAAATTTGGTTCTTTGCAAAATGTAAACAAAGCTGTTCGAAAACAAGCTGTGGCTCATAATATTGAAGTAATTCAGCAAGGAATCGCTTTAGGTTCTGAATCATTAACGGTTTGGTTAGCTGATGGTTCTTCTTTCCCAGGACAATTAAATTTCAGAAAAGCATACCAGAATACATTAGAAAGTTTAGAAGAAATCTACGATGCATTGCCTTCAAACTGGAAATTATTTTTAGAATATAAATGTGCAGAACCTAATTTCTATTCCACTACAGTAGCAGATTGGGGCCAGTCTTATTCTTATGTAAAAAAATTAGGTGACAAAGCACAAACTTTGGTTGATTTAGGTCACCACTTGCCAAATGCTAATATCGAACAAATCGTTTCTTTATTATTAATGGAGAACAAATTAGGAGGTTTCCACTTTAATGATTCAAAATACGGAGATGATGATTTAACTGCAGGAGCTTTAAAACCGTATCAGTTATTTTTGATTTTCAACGAATTGGTTGAAGGAATGGATGCTCGCGGAATGAATCATGCTAAAGATTTAGGTTGGATGATTGATGCTTCTCACAATATAAAAGATCCTTTAGAAGATTTATTACAGTCTGTTGAAGCGATTATGATTGCTTATGCTCAGGCGCTTTCTGTAGACAGGAAAGCTTTAGAAATCGCTCAGGAAGAAAATGATGTGGTAAAAGCGCAGGAAATTCTTCAAAATGCTTTCCGTACAGATGTTCGTGCATTAGTTGCTGAAGCTCGTTTGCGTTCAGGAGCAGCGTTAAATCCGGTTGAATTGTACCGTAGTCTTGACGTTAGAGGAAATCTAATTGGTGAAAGAGGATTAAAAACAGTAGCAACGGGATTGTAATAATTATAAGTTATGAATTATGAGTTATAAGTTGATTAAGTATTATTGTTTATTGATGTTTGATGTAAAAAACAAAAGACTTAGCCAATAACATTCAATTTTAAATCCAAAATTATAACTCATAACTCATAACCCATAACTCAGAACTAAAACAAATGAATGTAGTTGCAATTTTTGATATTGGTAAAACCAACAAAAAGGTATTTTTATTTGATGAAAATTATAAAATCGTTTGGGAAAAGTCAGTAAATCTGGACGAAACCGTTGATGAAGACGGTTTTCCATGCGAAAATATTGATGTACTAAAAAAGTGGATTCTCGAGCGATTATCAGAAATAAAAGAACTAAACAACTATGTTCTGAAAGCTATTAATTTCAGTACTTACGGAGCTAGTTTTGTTTATATTGATGAAGAAGGCAATTCATTGACACCTTTATACAATTATTTGAAAGATTACCCGGAAGAACTGAAAAATGGTTTTTACAAAAAATATAAAGGAGAAGAAGTTTTTGCAGTAAAAACAGCTTCTCCTGTTTTAGGAAGCCTAAATTCAGGAATGCAAATTTACAGACTAAAAGAAGAAAAGCCTGAATTATTTGAAAAAGTAAAATATTGCCTGCATTTGCCGCAATACCTAAGTTTTCTTTTAACAGGTGAAGCTTATACTGATATTACAAGCATTGGCTGCCATACAAATCTTTGGAATTTTAAAAAGATGAAGTATCACAAATGGCTAAAAAATGAAGGGATAAAAGAAAAACTTCCACCGATTCATCCTGGAAGAGATGTCATAAAAAAAGAAAATGATTTAGCAGTGGGGATTGGTTTGCACGACAGTTCATCTGCCATTATACCTTATACGATAAACTTTACAGAGCCTTTTGTTTTATTGTCAACAGGAACCTGGAGTATTTCCCTGAATCCTTTTAACAATAAATCTTTAACGTTTGAAGAGCTTAAAAATGACTGCTTGTGTTATATGCAGTATACGGAAAAGCCTGTAAAGGCGGCACGTTTATTTTCAGGCAATGAACATGAAGTACAGGCAAAAAGACTGGCAGAACATTTTAAAGTACCGTTTGATACTTTTAAAGAGGTATATTTTGACAAAAAGATTGTATCGAATTTAAGAGCAGTAAATTTTCAAATCGTTTATCCAAAAAAGTACGATTTTGATATTTTGAAGGAATGCCCTTTTCAAAAAAGAGATCTTTCTGTTTTTAAAAGTTACGAAATCGGGTATCATCAATTAATGCTGGATCTTGTGGAACAACAGGTTTTTTCAACTAATTTAGTGATTCATAACAGTCCTGTAAAGAAAATTTTTGTAGATGGCGGATTTAGTAAAAACTCCATTTTTATGAATTTACTGGCAGAGGCTTTCCCGGATGTAGAAGTTTATGCAGCATCAATGGCTCAGGCAAGTGCTTTAGGAGCAGCATTAGCGATTCACCAAAATTGGAATCCTAAACCGATACAGAACGATTTGATTGATTTGAAGTTTTACAAACATTAAGATAAGTAACAGATTAAAAGATTAGAAAAAAATCTCCTAAATCTGCAAAATCTGCGTGAGATTTAATATATAAAAGCATAGATTTTTGTTTCTCGCAGATTTTGAAGATCAAGCAGATTTAATTTTAAAACAAACTGCGTGAGAAAAGATTACCGCAAAAAAATATAGATTTTTGTTTGAAACTGATTTTGCAAATTATAGCAAATTAATTTAAAAATAATCTGTGTATATCTGCTCAAATCTTTTGAAAATCTGCGTGAAAAAATTATAATTACCAAGAATATGAAAATTGGATTATTCATACCGTGCTACGTCGACCAATTTTATCCTAAAGTAGGAATTGCAACCTACGAATTATTAATGAAATTGGGATGCGATGTTCGTTTTCCGATGAAACAGACTTGTTGTGGGCAGCCAATGGCAAACAGTGGTTATGCACATTTAACTAAAGGCTGTGACGCTAATTTTATAGCAAATTTTTCAGAATTTGATTATATCGTTTGCCCTTCAGGAAGTTGTGTTTTGCATGTGAAAGATCATTTGCATGACGAAAAAAACGAAGAACTTGCAGCAGAAATGCGAAAAAAAGTTTTTGAACTGACTGAATTTATTACTGATATTCTAAAAGTTGACTCGATTGAAGGCAATTTTCCACACAAAGTAGGAATGCATCAAAGCTGTCACGGACAACGAGGACTTAAGCTTTCACAGATGACTGAACTGAATGCGCCTTTTTTCTCCAAACCGGGACAATTATTAAGCAAAATAGAAGGTCTGGAATTGGTGTCTTTAAGCAGAAAAGACGAATGCTGTGGTTTTGGAGGTACTTTTTGCGTAACGGAAGAAGCTGTTTCTGTAAAAATGGGTCAGGACCGAATCAAAGATCATGAAAAGCATGATGTTGATTATATTACCGGAGGAGATATGTCATGTTTAATGCATTTGGAAGGAATTTTGAACAGACAAAAAAGCCCTATTAAAACTATTCATATTGCTGAGATATTAAATTCTGGAATAAAATAGTTTAATAAAATGCGCTAAAATTTAAACACATAGACACATAGTTTTCTTTTTTTTAATTAGGATTAAAATAAATGACATATCATTTACACATAGCTATGTGTTTTTTAGCAAAGTTAAACACCTTTTTAAAGCTTTAAAAATCTATGTTTCTATGTGTTAAAAATAACTTATTCATGAAAAAATTAACGCTCTGTTTTGCATTATTACTTTCGCTTATTTTTTTATCGTTTAAAAAAGATCTGTCTTTGGTAACGTTAAAAGAGGTAGTGGTTAAAGCGCCTTTTGAAATGCCGGCTATAAAAATTCCGGATTTTAGTAAGTGTAAAGAATTTTCAATTGTTGATTTTGGAGCTGTTGAGGGAAATAAACAAAAAACTTCTGATGCTATAAACAAAGCTATTACTAAAGCAAATAAAGCAGGCGGAGGTATTGTCGTTATACCGGAAGGCGAATGGCTTACAAAGAAATTCCATTTCAAAAGCAATGTAAATCTTCATTTAAGCAAAGGAGCTGTTTTGCTTTTTTCAGAAGATCCAAATGATTATTTACCTGCTGTTAACTCAACTTGGGAAGGGTACGAATGCTTTAATTATTCGCCATTAATTTATGCCTATAAATGTAAAAACATTGCCATTACTGGTGAAGGTGAACTGAAAGCCAAAATGGATATCTGGAAACAATGGTTTACGCGTCCGAAATCACATATGGAGAGCCTTAAAAAATTGTATAACCTGGCTTCGTACAACAAACCGATGAAAGAAAGACAAATGGCAAATGATACTGCTCGTTTCCGTCCTCAGTTTATTCAGTTTAACCGTTGTGAAAATATTTTGATGGATGGCATTTCTATTACAAACAGTCCTTTCTGGACGATTCATCCTTTTTTATCGAAAGATGTAGTGCTTAGAAATCTGAAAGTTTATGCACACGGACACAATAATGACGGAGTTGATCCTGAAATGAGTCAAAACGTACTAATTGAAAATTGTGTTTTTGATCAGGGAGATGATGCCATTGCCATAAAATCAGGTTGTGGAAAAAATGCCTGGTTATTAAAGACACCTTCAAAAAATATTGTTATTCGTAATTGTACCGTAAAAAACGGTCATCAGTTAGTAGCAATCGGAAGCGAATTATCAGGCGGAATTGAAAATGTTTTTATTGATAATTGCACGGTTGTAGATGGGGCAAAACTAAATCACCTTCTTTTTATAAAAACCAATGAACGTAGGGGAGGATTTGTAAAAAACATCTATATGAGTAATATTATTTCAGGTAAAATTGATGAAGGAATCCTGGGTATCGACACCGATGTTTTATATCAATGGAGAACTTTGGTTTCAACAATTGAACGCAGATTGACACCGATAAAAGATGTATATCTGGAGAATGTAAAAGCGACAAATGTGAAGTTTATTTCGAAAATTTCAGGACAGAAAGAACTTCCAATAGAGAATATTTTTCTAAAAGATGTTGCCGCCGATGTTGTTAAAGAGAACCAGAACATTCATGTAAATGTTTTGAATTTTGTAAATAAAAATTGATTCTAAATTTATCCAATGGATTTAATTTAAAGTAGTAAAAAAATGTCGTCAGAAAAAATAATATCACATAGCGAAGCTTCAACACGTTTCAACAAAGATGTTGAGCGTGTAAACTGGCATGATGAAACACTTTGGTTTGTTCGTGAAAAGCGTGATAAGGCCACACACCAGATTCCGGATTGGGAATTGCTTAGGGAAACGGCTTCACAAATTAAACTTAATGTACTCTCAAATATTCATGATTATTTGATTGAATTCGAGGAAAATGCTCAAAAAAACGGAATCACTGTTCACTGGGCAGTCGATGCAAAAGAGCATAATGAAATCGTACATTCTATAATGGCGAAGCATGAGGTAAAGCAAATGGTAAAATCAAAATCAATGCTTACCGAAGAATGCCATTTGAATGATTATTTAGCCGAAAAAGGAATTGAAGTAATCGATTCTGACTTGGGAGAATTCATTGTTCAGCTTCGTAAAGAACCGCCTAGTCATATCGTTCTACCTGCCATTCACCTTAAAAAAGAAGATGTTAGTGAAACTTTCCACGAACATTTGGGGACCGAAAAAGGAAATTTTGATCCGCAATATTTAACCGAATCGGCACGTCAGACTTTAAGAAATACTTTCCTGACACGTAAAGTAGCTTTGACAGGAGTAAATTTTGCAGTTGCAGAAACCGGAGAATTCGTAGTATGCACGAATGAAGGAAATGCAGATATGGGCGCCCATCTTGCAGATGTTCATATTGCTTGTATGGGATTCGAAAAACTGATTCCACAGCGTAAACATTTGGGTGTTTTCCTTAGATTATTGGCAAGAAGTGCTACGGGACAGCCAATCACTACTTTTTCCAGCCATTTTAAAAAGCCAAGAGAAGGCCAGGAGATGCATATTGTTATTGTGGATAACGGAAGAAGCACACAATTAGGAAGAGAAGATTTTAGAAACTCATTAAAATGTATTCGTTGTGGAGCGTGTATGAACACTTGCCCGGTTTACAGACGAAGTGGCGGACACAGTTACCATAATGCGGTTGCAGGACCAATTGGTTCAATTTTAGCTCCTAATTTAGATATGAGCAAAAATGCCGATCTGCCTTTTGCCAGTACACTTTGTGGTTCTTGTACAAATGTTTGCCCTGTAAAAATTGATATTCACGATCAATTGTACAAATGGCGTCAGGTATTGGTTAAAGAAGGACATACGCCAACAGCAAAAACAGTCGCAATGAAAACGATGGCGACGGTTTTGGCAAATCCGACAATTTTTAATATTGCCGGAAAATCAGGAAGGTTTGTAATGAAAAATATTCCTTCAATGGTTAACAATAAGATGAATAAATGGTATGATCAGCGAGAAATGCCAGATGTTCCTGAAGAATCATTTAGAGAATGGTACAAGAAAAATTCGCGTGAATCAAAAACTAAGGATGATGAGTAGCAAATCTGAAATTTTACAAAAAATAAAACAAAATCAGCCGTCTGTATTTGCAGATTTACCTGATTTGGATCTTTTAAGTTCGGAAAACCCGAATATTTTGGAAACTTATAAAACGGTTTTGAAAAACATCGGAGGAGAAAGTGTTGAAGTGGCTAATTATAATGAAATTTTAGATTTTATCAGAAATAATTATGCACTTGACAGAAGAATCATTACCACTATTCCTGAACTTTCAGAAATAGCTTCGTTAGACTGGAAAAATGATGATCCACATACGCTTCAGGATGTGGAATTAGCAGTTGTAAAAGGTCATTTTGGTGTTGCAGAAAATAGTGCAATCTGGGTTACAGATGATATATTAGGACAACGAGTAGCTCCTTTTATTGCACAATATTTGGCAATTATCATTCATAAAAGTGATATTTTGGCAACGATGCAGCAGGCTTACAAGAAAATCGGAAATCTGGAGTACGGTTTTGCAACTTTTATTGCAGGACCTTCAAAAACAGCAGATATTGAACAATCTTTAGTGTTGGGCGCACACGGCGCAAGAGGATTAATTGTATTTTTACTGGATTAAAAAACTAAAAGATAAAAAATTGAAAACAGATTTTACATTAGAAGGAAAAGTAATCATTGTTACAGGTGCCACCGGAGTTCTAGGTGAAGCCTTTGTTAACGGTATAGTTGCTGCAGGTGGTATTGTTGGTGTTTTGGGAAGAAACGAAAAAGTGGCCAACGAAAGAGCAGAATCAATCATTAAAAACGGAGGCGAAGCAATCGCGTTAATTGCCGATGTGACTATCGAAAGTGATTTGATAAAAGCTCGTGACCTTGTTCTTTCAAAATACGGAAAAATTGACGGTTTGGTAAACGCAGCCGGAGGAAACATGCCGGATGCTGTAATCCAGTCAGATCAGGATATTTTTAAACTGAATATGGATGCACTGCAACACGTGATGAACCTGAATTTATTCGGGACGCTTTTACCAACTCAGGTTTTTGGAGAAGTAATCAAAAACAATGAAAGCATTGGAAGCATTGTAAATATTTCATCAGTAGCAACAGAACAGGCTATTACTAAAGTTTTAGGATATAGTTTAGCCAAATCAGCTATTGATTCTTACACTAAATGGTTTTCTGTCGAACTGGCTAAACGTTATGGTGATAAAATCAGAATGAATTCAATAGTTCCGGGATTTTTCTTAACAGAACAAAACCGTACGTTATTGACTAATCCTGACGGAAGTTTAACAGAAAGAGGAAATTTAATCATTGCAAATACACCTTACAAACGTTTTGGAAATCCAGACGAATTAATTGGAGCTTTGGTCTGGTTACTAAGTGATGCTTCTAAATTCGCTACAGGTTCAAAAGTGACTATTGATGGTGGTTTTACAATCTTTAGTGGTGTATAATTTTTAAGAAAAGAAAAGTATGAACAGAATGATACAAACCTGGAGATGGTTCGGACCAAATGATCCGGTAAGTTTACAGCATATCAAACAAACCGGAGCAACCGGAATTGTAACAGCCCTGCACCACGTTCCTCACGGAGACGTATGGACTGTTGAGGAAATCAATAAAAGAAAAGCAGAAGTTGAAGCCTACGGCCTGACATGGGATGTTGTTGAAAGTATTACGGTTCACGAAGATATTAAAACAAAAACCGGAGATTATCAGCTTTATATCGATAAATATAAAGAAAGCATCCGTAACGTTGCGGCATGTGGAATTAAAATTATTACCTATAATTTCATGCCGGTTAATGACTGGACAAGAACACAATTAGATTACAAAATGCCCGACGGTTCTGAGGCTTTGTATTTTAACTGGATAGATTTGGCTATTTTTGATATTTACATCTTAAAAAGAGAAAATGCAGCAAGCAGTTTTCCTGAAAACATCGCAGCTAAAGCTAAAGAACGTTTTGATACCTTAAATGAAGAGCAATTACAAGCATTATCTGATGTGGTTATGTTTGGAATTCCTGGAGAAAAAAAGATGACCGTTGCCGATATGCAGGCTAAATTAAAGCCGTATAAAAATATTGACAGAGCAGCTTTAAGAGAAAATCTGAGTTATTTTTTGAATGAAATTTGTCCGGTTGCAGATGAATGTGGTGTAAAACTGGCAATTCATCCGGATGATCCTCCATTTGATATTTTAGGATTACCTCGTATCGTAAACTCAATGGAAGATTATGATTTTATTCTTTCAAAAGCGCCTTATAAATCAAACGGAATTTGTTTCTGTACAGGATCTCTTGGAGCTTCAGAAAAGAATGATTTACCGCAAATAGCAAAAGCTTTAGGTGATAAAATACATTTTATACACTTGCGTAATGTACGCAGGGACGAAGAAGGTAATTTTTTCGAAGCAGATCACTTAGACGGAAATGTTGATATGTATGCGGTAGTTAAGGAGTTATTACTAATACAAAAAAACAATAATCTTTCAATCCCGTTTAGACCTGATCATGGCCACCAAATGCTGGACGATTTAGGAAAAGTAAACAATCCGGGTTATTCGGCTATTGGAAGATTAAGAGGTTTGGCTGAATTAAGAGGTCTTGAAGAAGGCATTATTCGATCGCTGTAATTCAGTTGTGATAAAGTAAAAAATCTTCATTAGTTGTAGATTTTAGAATGAATAAGTCATATAGGTACATTTAAAAATAGATGAACTTATATGACTTATTTCATATATAGAAGATTGTAATTAAAATATAAAGACATGAAAATTAAAAAAATACACTCTGTTTTAATGATGACTATTTTGGCTTTAGGTATCATTATTAATGTGAATGCACAGAAAGGCAATATCAAAAATGATATTTTCTGGAATACAAAAGACGGACAGCCACTAAACAGTCAGGGTGGAGGTATTTTTAAATTTTCAAAACCGGTTGATGGAGTGCAGAAGTATTACTGGTACGGCGTACATTATCAAGAAGCTGATATTTACAGAAATGCTCCCTATATTACTTTACCGAATGCCACTTTTAAATCGGTTCCATGTTACAGTTCGGTTGATCTGGTAAACTGGACGTTTGAAGGAGATGTTGTTACCAAAGATGATGTAAATAAAACAGGCAAAACCTGGGTTGGACGCTTAGGAGTTGCCTATGTAAAAGAACTGAATAAATATGCTATGTTTGTTCAGCATGACAGCGAAGTATTAATTATGCTTTCGGATTCTCCAACTGGGCAATTTATCTGGCATCAGAAAATAAACATGGAAAAAATGATCGGAACCAGCAATACTGGCGATCAGACTGTATTTACTGATGAAGATACCGGAAAATCCTATTTGATCTATTCTTACGGCAGAGGAAGAAACAAAATTTATGTTTCTGAAATTGGTGTAAAGGAAGGCAAAGTAAACCTTTTAGATTGTACACAGATTTTTAAAGGAGAAAGCCGTGAAGGAAACTGCATGTTCAAGTACCAAAACAAATATTACATGTTTGCATCCAATATATATGGCTGGGATGCTTCTTTTGCTTATTATTTAGTTGCCGATGATATCAGAGGGCCTTATCTTCCAACCAATGATATGCTGGTAACCAAAGGTGCTTCTGATGATTTTGCACACGTTTCGCAAACTGGTTTTTTCTTTTCTGTAAAAGGAAGCAAGCAGGAAACTATAATGTACTGCGGTGACCGCTGGGCAGATTTTGCAGGCAATGGGTTGGGTTACAATCAATGGTGCCCGATTTCATTTGACGAACAAACACCTTATTTTAATTCGCTTAGTTCATGGAATATTAATGCCAAAACTGGGGAGTGGAAAGTTGCCAAAGACAATAATTATGTTAAAAATGGCAGTTTTGAAGCCGATCGCAGGCATATTCCGAGTCCTGTTAAACCTATACAAACTGAATTGACTGGCTGGACTAATGTGGTCATTGAAGGAAATAAGATTAGTTTAGATACTTTAACTTCTCCAGTAATCAATTACTTTAATACTGAAAATGACAGAAAGATTGTAATTGGCGAAAAAAGCTTAAATATTACGGATAAGATTAATTTTAAACGAAAAACTTCTCAAACCATTACTTCATCTCCTTATGTGAAATTAGAAAATGGATTGTATACGCTTACTGCCAAAGTAAAGAATACAAAAGGTTTTACTAACTTAGAAATGTATGCTTTAAGCAGCTCTAAAAAACTCACATACAGCATAAAAGGAGAAAATACCTCATGGGAAACTATAACTATAAAAGATATACGTGTTAAGGCAGGAAAAGTAGAGATTGGTTTTCTGGCTGATGGTACTGCAAATGCTTTCTGCCAGTTTGATGACGTTACTTTGGTTCGAAATTAAGAAAACTAGTTATTATAATTAAGGTAAGTATACCCACTTTACACCGAATTTTTTAAAAACAAATTACTAATCTAATCCACTTATTTGAGTGGATTTTTTAATTTAATAACACTATGGAAAACACAACAGAAGTACGTTACCAAACATTAGCTGAAAAAATGTTAGAGTTGGTAAAAGGAGAAAATTATGACGATGTATTAAAAGCAATTAAATCTATGAAACTTTCATTAAGAAGAAAGAGTATAGTCAATTAGCTTTTCAATTTCATCTAATGTACTATTTGTCTGGATTACTGTAGATTCTATAAGATATATTCGGCATTCTTCTGCCGTTTCTCTTGCAATTCTTATAATGTGGTTTACATTAATGTATGTAACTCCATTATTAGTTTGAGTAATTTTAATAAATCCTTTCATAGTACAAATTTAAGTTTAGATAAAGATAACCAAATTACTAACAACAAAGCCACTCCGTAATGAAGTGGCTTTTTTAATACTTAATATTATGGAAAATGAATTTCAAACAAATGAACCACTATATCAATCTCTAATTCAAATTATGAAAAAAGTAAACGAGATAGCAGTAGAACAAAATTTACCATTAAGGTTTTATGTAGACCAAGCAGGGCAACACGACCCTAATGTAAACTATATAATGTTAGACAAAAGCTCTTGTTTTTTATGAACGATTAGCCTGAATATCTGCAATAACATCGGCAGAATTTTCCTGTGACTCTAATATGAAAAAATAGTGAGGGTCAATGTATCTACTTGTATCCACATTTAAGAAATCACACAAGTCATTACAAAAAACTGCATGATTATAGGTTCTAAGCAGTCCTCCATTTAATACACTTGTTGTGGAGATTAAACAAATTAAATCCTTTCCTTCTAATTCGCTTTTATCAATTTCTTGAAGTCTAAATCGAAACGCAGGATAAGTGCCCGATATCCCTACTACCGTATCATTAGGAATTTTTAGTGTATAATCCTCGTTTTGGTATTTTAATTCACTCATATTTGTTTTGGTTTTAGTTATTATTTTTGCGGAAATACTTGACTATCATACTTTCCAATATTATAAACATATTTGCGTAGAAGTTTACCGTTGACAACGTCTAATAAAGTGACTAATTTAAAGTCTTCATCTATAAACACATTACCGTACGGAGTATCGTAAACATAATGTTTAAAATCTTGGTCATATCTTTTAAGCGTTAACTCTCTAATTTGCCACTTTGTAGTTGACTTTTTAAAATACAAAGCCTCTTTAGAAAGATAAAAATAATTTTCCGAATCAGTATCGACGTTTGTTACAATATATTCTCCATTCTTATTTGTAAACTCTCTTATCATGCTAACTTTATATCCACCGTAATATTTCATTAAAGGTGCTGTATCGATAGCAGTTCCCTTACTTGGAGTAAGGTCTTTTATAATTTCTGTTTTTAGGATATATTTGTAATTATCTGAAATCCATCTTATAATTGGTTCTGTATCAATACGTGAATAATCATAGTTTTTATCGTTTATTTGTTTAACAACTTCATTCTCAAATCTATGAGACAGGACTGATTCTGTATCACCGATTTTATATCTATAATAATCTACTGTACTCTTTACTTTTTTGTACCCTTCATTATATCTTGCTTGTCTAATTGCTTGATTCTTTTCATAGCGAGCCTGATTTGCCGCCAAAGCTCTTTCTAAAATTTGAAAGTCTATAGGGCTTTGTGGTTCGTTATATTGAGACACACGAGGGTCGGGAGTATTAGTATTAGTGTATTCCCATGATTCAGTTAGGGAATTATATCCTTTATAGCCAACAAGATTACCGCTACTATCTGTATAATCATAGCGACTATACAAAGAGTTCCATTTTTCAGAGATAGTTTGAGAATAAACCGAAGTGCATAAGAACAGAAGTAAAAGATACTTTTTCATAGGTTTTAGATTTAGTATCACTAAAACCCTAAGTGAAATTGTTGTACAAAAAAGCGTGGGTTTGTAACCGTACCAAGAATCGGGGTTCTGGACAAACCTTGCACCATGATAAGTTACGCCCACGCCGTAGCATGAGCATAGTCTTATTATCGTGTGGTGCTTTTGAAATTGTCCAGATTTCGATACCATGATAATAGCTAACGCTAATATTTTAATCAGCAGTAAAAGTAACAAATTCTTCTAAAAGTAAGTAATTTGTGACTGCAAAATATCCTAAGTACATTTGTATTCAGGTCTTTAACGAATAAAAATAGCATTTAATTACACTAATATTTTGTTTAAGTGTAAAAAAGTGCTAAATTTGTTGAAAGAAAAACGTAGACCCATGTTTAATAAGGATTTTAACTCAATACTCGAAGTCGCAAGAGAGTTTGCAACGGAGGAAAAGTGTATAGAACACTTAGAGGCACTTTATTGGAATAACAAGCCAGTAAGCCCTTTTCATGAAGATAGTACTGTATATAAATGCAAAGGCAATAAATACAAGTGCAAAACAAGCGGAAAGTACTTTACAGTAAAGACAGGTTCAATATTTGACAATACCAAGATTGAATTACCTAAATGGTTTATGGCTATCTTTTTAGTTACCAATCATAAAAAGGGAATCAGTTCTGTACAACTTGGTAAGGATTTACAAATCAGTCAAAAATCTGCTTGGTTTATGCTTATGAGAATCAGAAAATGTTTTGGTATTGAAAATGATATTGATGACAAATTTGAGGGTATTTGTGAAGCCGATGAAAGTTTTTTCGGCGGAAAGAATAAAAACAGACACAAAGACAAAAAAGTACCTCAATCGCAAGGTAGAAGTTTCAAAGATAAAACGCCTGTTATAGGAGTATTACAAAGAGGAGAATTTGAAATAATAGATGGTAAAAAGATAATTCATTCTCACAGTAAAGTAAAATGTATTGTCGGAAACAACACTAAGAGCGAAACAATACAACCGTTTATTAAATCAGTAGTAATAAAAGACAGCGTTTTAATTTCTGATGAGTGGTGGGGATATAGAGGATTAGAAAATCATTACGACCACCATGTAGTTGACCACGGAAAGAAACAATATGTTGACTTTGATAATCCTGAGATACACAGTAATTCAATGGAAGGATTTTGGAGTATTATAAAAAGAGGGTATAATGGAACTTATAACTGGTGGAGCAAAAAACACATGCAAACCTACGTTGATGAATTTGTTTTCAGATTTAATTTGAGAACTTCGCAAAATAACGAGAGATTTAATTCACTACTTTTGAACTCTCAAATAAGAACTAAATACAAAGATTTGATGAATGCTTAAAATATTAGAAAAAGAAAAGCTTTTACAAGATGAAAGCATACATAAAACAGAGTTTGAACAACAATGGTATTTCAGTCTTGAAGATATTGCAGAGTATTTACAGGAAGATGTAACAGAGGTTGAATATTTAGAACTTCCGTTATTAATTGGCGGACAAAGAAAGACAGTAAAAACTGCAACTTTCGAAGACATAGAAAAAGGACGTAAAAAAGAGCCTTTATCAGAATTTAATAAAGCACTTTTAAAAGCACGACATTTTAAGAAATGAAAGAATTTGAGAAGTTAGAAGTTTTAATGCTTTTACCTCATACAACAATTACGATTTTTGACGGCAAAAAAATAACTCAAAAAACAGTTGTTGCATATAGCGAAGTAACAAAACAGATAAATATAAACAGAAAAGCCCTACTACAACAGGGCTTTCATTATTTTGATGGTAAACTAATAAAAATCAATTAGTACAATTTTGAGATTTAATCTCTAATATAATAAACCTATTATTGAAAAAAGATATTAGTTCTGCAAAGTCTTCATAGTGTTCAAAATCATTATTATCGATTGTAATATCGCAACCGCCAGTATCACATTTTGAAACAACTACCTCTAAATTTTTACCTGTTGAAACTTCTTCAACTATGTAACAATTATAACCGCACTCAGGACAATCAAATTCTAATTTCATAATTTAAGGTTTTCTAACAAATATAATAAAAATCTTATACCTTTAACATGCCCGAAAAAACTAAAAAACAAATTTTTCGGTGTAAAGTGGGTATACTTACCATAATTAAAAAACAGATGTCAGGCTGAGCGGAGTCGAAGCACTTCACTCTAAGGCTTAGAAATATAAATTCATTATACTTTGATAAAATACTATTAATTACGGTAATTCAAAAAGGGTATATTTATGAACTTTACAAAACCATCAAATTAACCGGAATTATTTATGAAATCTATTTCTCTTAATCGATTTTTCTTCTCTTTTATTTTTTTAATATCTTTTTGTATTTCAGCACAAAATAAGGCTGAAAGAGAGAAGATTTTAATTGATAAAGACTGGCGTTTTTCATTTGGACATCTATATGATGCCCAAAAGGATTTTAATCATGCGACAGGATACTTTTCCTATTTAACCAAAACCGGATATGGAGATGGCCCGGCTGCTCAAAATTTTGATGACCGTGCCTGGCGAAAATTAGATCTTCCTCACGATTGGGCGGTGGAGCAGGCATTTAGTGAAAAAGGCAGTTTCAGCCACGGATTTAAAACAGCGGGAAAAGGCTTTCCTGAAAAAAATATCGGCTGGTACCGAAAAAAAATCACTATTCCGGAAAGTGATAAAGGACGAATTATTTCTCTAAAATTTGATGGCGTTTTTAGAAATTCGAAAGTGTTTTTCAATGGCTATTTCCTCGGAACAGAAGAAAGCGGGTACAACGGTTTTGAATATGATGTTACGGCTTATGTGAATTACGGTGGTGAAAATACAATAGTCGTTCGCGTGGATGCTTCAATGGAAGAAGGCTGGTTTTATGAAGGAGCCGGAATTTACAGACATGTGTATTTGCAGAAAACGAATCCGATTCATATCACTCCAAACGGAACTTATGTTACTTCGGAAATTCAAAATGATAATGCCGAAGTTACTGCACAGGTTACAATAGAAAACAAAGGAAATTATAAAGGTTCAGTTGAACTTTTGCAAAGTATTCTTGATGCTTCAGGCAAACAAATTGTAGTAGTTTCTGAAAATGTGACTGCTCCTGATTTTTATAAAACAACAAATTATACTTCAAAATTAAAGGTAAAAAATCCATTATTATGGGATATCGAATCGCCAAATTTGTATAAATTGGTGACTCAGATTAAACAAGATGGAAAAATAATTGATAGTTATGAAACTCCTTTTGGAATAAGAACAATCCGGTTTGATGCAGAAAAAGGTTTTTTCCTTAACGGAAAATCCGTAAAACTTAAAGGAACCAATAACCATCAGGATCATGCCGGAATTGGAACTGCCTTGCCGGATGGATTGCAATATTTTAGAATCAAAAAGCTGAAGGAAATGGGTTCTAATGCCTATCGCTGCTCACATCATGCCCCAACACCTGAATTACTTGAAGCTTGTGACAAGTTAGGAATGCTGGTTATTGATGAGACCCGATTGATGGGAATTAATGATTATCATCTAAATAATTTAAAACGGGTGATTGAACGGGATCGCAACCATCCGAGTATTTTTTGCTGGTCAGTAGGAAATGAAGAATGGAATATCGAGGGTGGTATTGTGGGAGAGCGCATTACGAATGTTATGCAGGGATTTGCAAAGAGTATTGACCCAACAAGGCCTGTGACAGTAGCGATAAGCAGTGGCTTTAGAAGCGGTATTTCGTCAGTTGTAGAAATTATGGGTTACAATTATCTTGGGAATGGAGATATTGATGCACATCGAAATCAATTCAAAGAACAGCCTGGAATGGGTACAGAGGAAGGCTCTACTTTTGCAACGCGTGGTATATATTTTGATGATGAAGCTAAACATTATAAAAGTGCTTACGACAAGAAACCACGTCCGACATTTTACAGCATCGAAGAGGGTTGGAAATTTTATGCCGAAAGACCCTATTTAGCAGGAATGTTTATCTGGACAGGTTTTGATTATCGTGGAGAACCTACACCTTATGGCTGGCCATCGGTTACGTCTTATTTTGGAATGATGGATGTTTGCGGCTTCCCGAAAGACAATGTATTTTACCTAAAATCATGGTGGGGAAAAGAACCGGTTTTGCATATTATGCCACACTGGAACTGGAGTGGCAAAGAAGGTCAGGAAATAGATGTCTGGGTACATTCAAATTGTGAGGAAGTAGAACTTTTTTTGAATAAAAAGAGTCTTGGTAAAAAGAAAATGGAGCAAAACAGCCATTTAGAATGGAAAGTGAAGTATGCACCAGGAACATTAGAAGCAATTGGATATAAAAACGGTAGAAAAGTACTTTCTGAAATTCAAAAAACGACTGAGATCCCTCAAAATATAAAACTTTCTGCTGATAAAGAAAATCAGCCTAATGGAAATGTTGTAGTTGTGACGGTTGAAGCGACAGACAAAAAGGGATTGCATGTACCAACAGCGAATCATGAAATTACATTTTCAGTAAAAGGAGGAAAGATTTTAGGTGTTGGAAACGGCAACCCGACTTCTTTAGAAAAAGACCAATTCATTGATGCAGTTGAACTTGTTCCGATTACGAATTTTGAAGAAAAGAAATTAGCATCAGTAAATGCTTCAAACCAAATTTCTTCTGATGATAACAACTGGAAAGAAGCCTTTAAAGACCGTGATTATAAAAATCAGGCTCCGGCGTATGTGTATCGTGGTAAGTTTGAATTAAGCAACAATTTAAGCACAAATACAGTTAATTTCTTTTATAAAAAAATAGGTACAGATGCAGTTGTTTTTGTAAACGGAAATAAAATTGCTGCCAGTGCAGAAGATGATCAAAAGTATATTTTGAATAGCAATGTTTTACAGCAAGGGACAAATACCATTCAGATTATTGCCCCGCCTTTACAAAAAGTAAAAGACTGGGATGTGATGAATACAGACCCTGGAATTATTCAGGTGATTACAACGGCTGAGGCATGGAAAAGAAAACTCTTTAACGGATACGCTCAAATCATTATTCAAAAAGACGAAAATGCTGCTGAAGTAGTTTTATCGGCTACAGCCAATGGTTTAAATGCAGGAACATTAGTTTTGAAAAAGTAGTTTCAGGTTTCAAGTTTCACGTTAGTATACGCAAATGTTGAAACCTGAAACCAAAAAAACTTAATTTATTCTTTGAATTGCATAAGTGGACTGGCTCTTATCTCCAGATAATAATTGACCTAATTTAGAACTAATAACATAAATATTGCCGTCTGTTGCTAAAGCAGCAGTTGTGGGGAATTCATCTTTTCCAATGTTTGTTTCATTTATTTTAGCTGCACTCAACCAATTGTTTGTGGTGCTAAAAGTATACGTTTTGCCTAAGCCTAAACCATTTTCTACGATAATCAGATTATTGTTTTTGTCTAATTCTATTCCGTCAGGAGCATTAAATGTTGTTCCTGTTACTTCTGTGATGTTTTCAGGATCAGTAAGGGATATTTTTAGCAATTTAGAAGTATCGGTTTTTACTGCCAGTAAATAACCGTCCGGATGAAAAACAATTCCGTTTAAACCGAATTCATTTGGTTTTGGCTGAAATAAAGTATTTTCTCTAAATACGGAAGCAGTGTAATTAGTGTCAAGTTTATAAATAATCGGAGAGAAGGAATCTGTGATATAAATGTTTCCGTTATTATCAACCGCAATATCATTTGGGCAGGAACCTGCATTTGGAGTGAAATTCTTCAGATTAATTTCTTTTATTAATTCACCTGAGGTAAGATTAAAAATACTGACAGTAGCTATAGTTCCTGCGCTTCCTGCGGTGCTTTTTTGCGAAATTCCCAAATCGGCATTGGCTACTATGAGTCGGTTTCGAATTTCGTCAGTGTAAACCCCTGTAGGTAAAACCAGTTTAGTGCTTGTAGCAAAAACAGACACTTCACCCTTAGGATTCATTGTATAAACGGCTCCTTTTTTCAGGGAACTCAATAAGAATTTTTGGTTTTTGGAATCGTAATCAATTCCTTCAGGATAAAGACCTGAATCTGTAATTATATATTTACTTTTAAGGGAAACGGAAGTTTCTCCGGATTTTTTCTCGCTGTCACAAGCTATAAAAAGAAGCGAAAATGCTGAAATCAAAATTGTAGTTTTCATTTTTATTAATTTAAATTATTTGTCGGTATTGACTATGCAAAACTGGGACAGAATAGGGGAAATAAAAATGAACTGGTTTAGGAAATAGAGTTGAATTAGTTTAATTTTTTGAAATTTTACGATTGCGTATTTTACTTAAATACTCGGTACTGAAACCTAAATAAGAGGCTAATGCATATTGAGGAACACGCTTGGCGATTGCAGTATATTTACTCATAAATTCATCATAGCGTTCTTCTGCAGTTTTGGTTAAATTCGATAAAAGTCTTTGTTGATGAAAAGCTAAAGAACGCTGTGTAATAATGCGTTCGAATTTTTCGAGTTTCGGAATCTCTTTTAAAAATTTTTGTTCGTCTTCGTACTCAATCTGAATGAGAACTGAATCTTCAAGAGCTTCTACAAATAATGTGGCTGGTTCCTGATAAATCAGACTGCTATAATCTGAAATCCACCAGTCTTCGATTGCAAATGAAAGTGTGTGTTCTTTTCCATCATTATCGACCAGGTAACCCCTGAATGCCCCTTTAACCACATAACTTTTATGTCTGCATACAAAACCAGGCTGTACAATAAATTGCCTTTTTTTGACTTTGGTTATTTTTAAAAAGGTAGCCAGATGCTTTTTTTCCTCATCTGTTAAATCAACGTATCTGGAAACATAATCTATTACAGGCTTTAAATCTTTCATAAAACAAAGATAAGTGTAAATTTAAATTCCAGTGAAAAACAAATTCCATTTAGTAAAGGAAAATTGAAATTGATATTGATTTTTGAAATTGACTTTTGTGGAAATTTTGTTTGATTTTCATAACTTTGCAAAATGAATAATGAAACAGAAACTCAGAATTGCGATTTTACTTCAGATTTAAAGTTGAAAGGCTTTAAAGTGTATCAAATAAATGGAGATTTGAGTAAAATTCCGGTTTACAGTCGTAGAGACTTTTATAAAATTTGTATTAACACCAGTAAAAGTATTATACAATATGCTGACCGCGGAATAGAAACTGATGGTACAATTCTGTTTTTTGGTAATCCGATTATACCTTATTCCTGGGAAATAGTTTCTGGTGAACATGAAGGATATGCTTGTGTTTTTACGGAAGAATTTTTGAGAGCAAAAGATCGTTCAGATACACTTCATGAATCACCTTTATTTAAAATAGGAGGGACTCCAATTTTTTCTTTATGTATTGAACAAAAGGACTTTATAGATTCATTGTTTCAGAAAATGATAAAAGAATATGAAACAGATTATGTTTTTAAAGATGATTTGATGCGTAGTTATATTAATCTGATTATTCATGAATCAATGAAGATGCAGCCTTCAGAAAATTTTTTCAAACATAAAAATGCTTCATCAAGAATTACCTCTTTATTTTTAGAACTTTTGGAAAGACAATTTCCGGTTGAAACAAAAGATCAGCCTCTTGTCTTAAAAACTCCACAGGACTATGCACAAAGCCTTTCGGTACACGTAAATCATCTAAATCGCTCTGTAAAAGAAATTACAGGAAAATCGACAACGGCTCATATTACAGAAAGAATTATAGGAGAAGCAAAAGCATTACTGCAGCATACTGACTGGAGCATTGCTGATATTGGTTATTCTCTCGGATTTGAATATCCAAGCTATTTCAATAATTACTTTAAAAGATTAACGGGGACGATTCCAAAATCCCTGCGAGTATAAATTGTTTCAATTTCATAATTTTTTGTTTGAATATTGTTATTTTCAAAAAGCATTGTTGACCTAATTTTGCTTTGAAATTACAGTATTGATCATTGATCAGTTTTTTACAGACTAAATAATACTTCATAAAGCGATTTCTGGCTTTCTTAAATTTAGTTCTCTGATTCTGAAACTTATGATTGATGTATAGTAGTTTCAAGTAAAGTTAATCTCAAAAAAATAACTAAATTTATGTCAACAAATTATTCAGCTGTTATCGAAGAAGGAAAAGTCCCTGGTGCTTATATGACGGGCGAGGTTTCCTATAAGAAACAAAGCAGTGATATTCATCCTGAAAACACTGTTATTAAGGAAGTTACTTTTGAACCTTGTGCAAGAAGCAACTGGCATAGCAATGAAAGTCTGCACATGCTTATTGCAAAAGGCGGAGTTGGATATTATCAGGAAAGAGGAAGCGCAGTTCGCATGCTTACTAAAAATGAAGTCGTTACAATTCTGCCGGGAGTTGAACATTGGTATGGAGCTACTCCGTTTGACAAGTTCTCTTATGTTGCCATTATTACAGAAATTGATAAAGGCCACGGAACATGGTTAGAAAAAGTAACCGATGGAGAATATTATCTTCTAAGCAGTCACTAATTTTTTAAGTTGCTAAGATTCTAAGTTTTCTAAAACTTGAAACCTGAAACAAAGAAAACTTCAAACAAAACAAAGAAAAACGAGATGGAAACAAAAAACATAAAAGCCTTTGGCACAGAAGCTGCCGAAGCACCATTAAAAACATTAGACATCAAACGCCGGGTAGTACAGCCACACGATGTAGAAATTGAAATTTTGTATTGCGGTATTTGTCATTCAGATCTGCATTCGGCCAGAAATGAATGGCATGGAACTATTTATCCAATAGTTCCGGGACATGAAATTGTGGGAAGAATTGTAAAAGTTGGTGACCATGTTAAGAATTTCAAAGTTGGTCAATTAGCCGGAGTAGGTTGTATGGTTGACTCCTGTAGAGAATGTGAACATTGTAAAAACGATTTAGAGCAATTCTGTGATGAAGGAAGTATTTTGACTTTTAACTCTCCGGACACTCATTTAGGAGGACAAACTTTTGGTGGTTATTCAGAAAGTATTGTTGTGGATGAAAATTATGTATTGCACATTTCAGATAAGCTTGATCTTGCCGGAGTTGCTCCGTTGCTTTGTGCCGGAATAACAACGTATTCTCCTTTAAAACACTGGAAAGTGGGGTCTGGACAAAAAGTGGGCATTGTAGGTATTGGCGGTTTAGGACATATGGGAATCAAATTAGCTAAAGCTATGGGGGCTCATGTGGTAGTTTTTACAACTTCATTATCTAAAACTGAAGACGCAAAACGTTTGGGTGCTGATGAAGTAGTTTTATCTACCGATACAGAACAGATGGCACAACATGCCCGAAGTCTAAATTTTATTTTAGACTGTGTATCGGCAGAACATAGTATTGATGCTTATCTGAATTTATTAAAAGTAGATGGCAATCTGGTTTTAGTTGGCGCTCCAATGGAACCGCTTCCTGTAACGTCATTCAGTTTGATATTAGGAAGAAGAAGTTTTGCCGGTTCAATGATTGGCGGTATTGCAGAAACGCAGGAAATGCTTGACTTTTGTGCAGAGCACAATATTACAGCCGATATAGAATTAATTGGCGTAAACGATGTGAATGATGCCTACGAAAGATTATTAAAAGGAGATATCAAATATCGTTTTGTAATTGATATGGCTTCTTTAAAAAACTAATACAAAACATTTTTAGTATCAAGAAACTGCTTTTTGTTTGAAGAGCAGTTTTTTGTTTTTATTGAAATTATAATTCATCACTATTTTCAATCTTTTTAATTTCGACTTTTTCTTTTTTAATTGTCTGTCTTAGTAAAGCAAAAAGACTCATATAGATGTTTGCAAGAAACACAAGCGAAAATCCGGCAATTAGATAACCTCTTGCATCGTCAATTAAAAGTTTAAAATTACAAATACAGATAAAAAAAATAGTGATATAATGGCTGAAACAATATTCGCACGTAAAAAGATAAAAAAATTTCCGAACTAAAATTTTCTTATTGTTTTTAGAACAGTTAACACACCATTCTCTGGGTTCGCGGAATATTTCTTCCTGAGTTACAGTCCAGCTTATGCAGGCAATAGGAATCGCAAGTATAAATAACCAGAAGATTTGAGTCTCTGTTTCCATTCATTCTTAAATTTATGGCTTAAAAATAAGGATGAATTTTTATGATTGTTTTATATAATTTAATTCGTAAATTATATAATTGTCTGATTTGTTTCTAAAAAATCCCTAAACCATATTCCTGACTGTTTAATAATCCTCTTTTGAGTATCAAAATCAATATGCACTAAGCCAAACCTTGCATTGTAACCTTCGGCCCATTCAAAGTTGTCAGTAAGACTCCAGACAAAATAACCATCGACTTTATAACCTTCTTTTTTAGCTTTAAGTAACTGCTCTAAATGATCTTGTATATAATGAGTTCGTTTAATATCATATACTTTTCCGTTTGTAACTGTATCAGGAAATGCAGCTCCGTTTTCGGTAATTATAATTTTTTTAATTCCTTTATATGAATTAAATTTTTGAAGAATATAATATAGGGCAGGAGGATAAATTTCCCATCCCATTTCAGTAGATATGACATTTCTTTTTTCTGCACTTACCAATTCGGCACCAATATATGGAGTAAGCAATGATGATTTAACGATTTCCCTCGTGTAACACTGTAGCCCTATGAAATCAAAGTCAAAAGCCAAATTATGTAAATCATCACCCTGAATATAATTATTAAGTTTTTTAAGAACCGGAAGATCGCTCTGAGGATAACCAAGGCCTAAAATGGGTTCTATAAAAGTTCTGTTTAATAATGTGTCTACTCGTTTAGCAGCCTGAACATCTGCAGATTTATCAGAGAATGGTTCGATATGAGTACAGGAAAAAGTAGTACCAATATTAGCATCAGGAATATATTGTCTTAGTTTTTTGGCACCAGAAGCAGTTGCCAATGTTACATGATGTATTGCTTTTAAATAATTGGTAATGCCTTTTTTACCGGGGGCATGAATGCCAAGAAAATATCCTGCACCCGTAAAAACAGAAGGTTCGTTTATAACCATCCAGTTTTTTACGCGATCCCCAAAATGTTGTGCACATACTTCTGTATAATCTGAAAACCATGAGGTACATTCTCTGTTTGTCCATCCTCCTTTTACTTCCAGAGCATGTGGTAAGTCCCAATGATAAAGAGTGACCCAGGGTTCAATTTCGCATTCAAGTAAAAAATCAATTACTTTGTTGTAATAATCTATCCCTGATTGGTTTATCGGATAAATACCAGTAGGCATAATTCGTGACCAGCTAATAGAAAATCTAAAATTTGGAATGTTTAATTCACGGACTAAACGGATATCATCTTTATAGCAATTATAAAAATCACAAGCATTTATAGCATGATGTCCGTTTTTTATTTTACCCTTTTGACTGGTAAAAACATCCCATATAGAAGGGCCTTTGCCATCACTTTCATGAGCTCCTTCTATTTGAAAAGCGGCAGTAGAAACACCCCAAAGAAAATCCTGACCAAATTGGTCTTTATTTAAAAATGACTTCTCTAATTTATTCATTCAGATGTACTTTCCTTATTTTGAAAATTAATGAATGAATGATGAGTGCATTGCTCTTAGAAAAAGCCATTCTTTGAATGAAACCAGAAATTTTAAACTGAAGAATTTCATAATATTTGTTTTATTCAAAATACGGAAACTAATATGAATTAAAAGTAACTTATATGTTATCAAATAGTTAACTTGTTTTTTTTGAGGTTTTGATTAGGCATTTTCAATTGTTGGTAGAATTACAAGAATTTTAGATTCAAAAGATTTAATTTGAATAAAGTTTTCCCTGTTTAATTTTTATTAACAATAAATAATTTTTGTCAAAACTTCATTAGTTTATATTTGTGAGAAAAAATATAAAGTTTTGAATTTATGAGAATCTGTTCTTTTAGAATATATGTTTTTCTTTTCCTTGTTTTTTCAGGAACATTATACAGTCAAAATGTTAAGCTGATTACTATCGACCAATTGAATGAGCGAATAAAGACCGGAAAAGACAGTACTTATGTCGTAAACTTTTGGGCGACCTGGTGTGCACCGTGTATCAAAGAGCTTCCTCATTTTGAAAAACTGGCTGTAGAATACAAATCGGATAAATTGGTTGTATTACTGATTAGTGTTGATTTTAAATCCAAACTGAGTTCTGCCGTGGAGCCTTTTGTTAAAAGGAAAAACCTTCAGAATGAAGTTTTTTTATTAAACGAGAGTAGTCCTCAGGAATATATTGACCGTATTGATCCATCCTGGTCGGGCAGTATTCCGGCAACTATTTTTATCAAAGGCGACAAGCGAAAATTTGTCGAAAGCGAGTTTACCTATGAACAATTATTAACTGAATATAAAAAAATACAATATCAATAATTAATTAACTATAAAACATCAAATTTTAAATTATGAAAAAGATAATCATTTTAATAGTACTTGCATTTTCTGCCTTTTTTTCTCAGGCACAAACTACAACCCTTAAAGCCGGGGATGCTGCACCTGATTTCAAATTGAAAAACATTGATAATAAGGAAGTTTCATTTACAAGTTTCCCAAAGGCAAAAGGATTCATTGTAGTTTTTACTTGTAATACATGTCCGTATGCAGTGGCGTACGAGCAAAGAATTATCGATTTAGACAATAAATTCAGACCTCAGGGATATCCGGTAATTGCAATTAACCCGAATGATCCGGAAGCACAGCCAGATGATGCGTTTACTAAAATGCAGGCTTTAGCCAAAGATAAAAAGTATCCTTTTCCATATTTGTTTGATGCCGGACAAAAAGTTACCGATCAATATGGGGCAAAACGTACACCACATATTTTTATCGTTTCTAACACTTCAAAAGGGGCTGTTGTAGAATATGTTGGGGCAATCGATAATGATCCGGAAGGGACTAAAACAGAAAAAATAAAATATGCTGAAGATGTTATTGCTTCCTTAAAAAATAATCAAAAGCCAACTATTACACAAACAAAAGAAATTGGCTGTACTGTTAAAAGAAAAGCAAAAGCTTAAATTTAAAACGTTAAACAAAAAATGCCTCTGAAATATGGAGGCATTTTGTTTTATAGACTTTTCAACTTTTTCATAAAGGTTGGAAATACGTCGTTAATTTCATCAAAAAGAGGATTTTTTCGATGTTTCAATTTTATTTCTCCAAATAATTTTAACCCCAGTGCAAATTGTGTCGCTTCAGATTCATTATCAAATAAGTTTTTGGCTTTCATTTTTTCAATAATGCTAAATATTTCATCGTGATTCGTAAACTCTATTCCGAGTTCTTTTGCAGGTTGTGTTTCTCCGTTTGCATATTCTTTAAGACTTAAAGTCAGATAATATTTGTTTGATTTTTTTTCCATGATTATTCTATTCTATTTTATTTTAACCATCTATCGACAATGGTTTTAAATGCTTCTTTGTATTGTTCACCAACCGTAATTTCTGTTTTGCCAATAAAAATGGAGTTTTTGCTAATAGTATTTATTTTGTCAAGCGCAACAATAAACGAACGATGAATCCTCATAAATTTTGTCGACGGTAATTTTTCTTCCAATGCTTTTAAAGAGATAAGTGAAAGTACAGCTTTTTCAGAATCAACAAGATGAACTTTTACATAGTCTTTTAAACTTTCGATGTATAACACATCTTTTAAAGAAATTCTCACCCATTGATATTCGACTTTTAAGAAAAAAAACTCATCATCAGTTGCAATAGACTGGTAATGATTGGAAGATTCTTCGGTTATTTGCAAAACTTTGTTGGCAGCACGTAAAAACTCTTCATAACTAAAGGGCTTTAAAAGATAATCGACTGCATTAACCTTATATCCTTCAATAGCATAATGATTATAAGCCGTCGTGAAAATAATTTTTGGAATTGATATTGACTGATCTTGTAAAAGCCTGGCCAGTTCCATTCCGGTGAGATTAGGCATGTTTATATCCAAAAAAACAATATCCGGCTGTTTTTCACGAATTAAACTTAAGGCTTCAACCGCATTATCACAGCTGCAGCTTAATTGTAAAAAAGGCGTCTGTTCAATAAAAGTTTCGACCAGTTTTAAGGCCAATGGTTCATCATCTACTGCTATGCATTTTAATACTGTCATTGTTCTAAAGTTATCTGCAGTTCAACTTCATATTTCCCATCATTATTAACACCGCAATTTATCGAATGTTTATGTGGATAAATGAGTTGTAATCTGCGTTTTGTATTCGTTAAACCAATTCCGCCCGGTTCTGTATTCGATGTTTTTTCGAAGAAAGTATTAAGTACTTCGAATGTGAGATTGGTGTCATTTTGTTTTAGGGCTATGATAATTTCGCTTTTTTCTGTTGCATGTACACCATGTTTAAAAGCATTTTCAACTAAAGGTAATAATAACATTGGTACGATTGGATAATCGTTTAGTTTTTCGGGTATTTCTGTAATGATATTCAACTTGCTGTTGGCACGAAGTTTCATTAAGGCGATAAAATCTTTGAGAAATTCTACTTCTTTAAGTAATGTTGTTCTTTCGCCTTCAGTGCTGTAAAGCAAATAGCGCATCATTCGGCTCAAAGTATGTAATGCATTTCTTGAATCTTCGATATTAGAGTATGTGAGTGAATAAATGCTGTTTAACGAATTAAAGAAAAAATGCGGATTTATTTGTGCTTTCAGCATCGCTAGTTCTGCCATTGTTTTATCCTGTTCCAGTTTTTGCTTGTGTTGCGCCGCTTTTTGCCAGTATTGTAACATTGCCCAGCTGGTACTAATTCCTAAAACAAGAAGTGTCAGCATAAAAACGTAATTGTCAAAATAGGGATTTCTATATTTTGTAAAACCTAAAACCTGACTGACTTTTGTATGAACGTGTGTTTGAGATGAATACAAATAAGCAATAAGCTGCATAACGAAAATTGCCAAAAAAGACCACACCAAATAAGGAGATGTATTATTTTTTATAATTGTTTTTGGAACTACAATTTTTGCATTAGAATAAAACAATAAAATCAATAAAAACAATATAATAATCTGCCAAAGCCAAAATTCAGGAGGAAGAACAACCTTCCAGGTAAGAGGAATGTAAAACAACATAATAAAACCCAAAAGTAACCAGCCAAGAATATGTAATCCGATAAATAAATAGGGTCTGAAAAAATTTGGTGTCATTGTAAATTATGATTTATGATGGCAATATTACATCTTATTTGCATACCATTTTTAAGCAATCGCCCAATAGATAGTTACAATCCTTAAAAAGCATTTTAGAGCCGACGAGTCAAAATTTAAACACTTGTTTAATTAATTTAAAAAATCCATCGGGTGTAAGGTTATCTCCATCGATTGTGTCCTGCTCTTCGTCTATTTGAAAAATTTCGTTTGACTTATTTCTTTTATTTTGCTGGAATATAATCGATAATTATACTTTTTTCACAATGAATAAGCAATCATTTTTAAGCATTCTCATAGCATCAATTGTTATCGCATCATGCGGTAAAAAAGATGATAAATCGGCTCAGGCCGGAGGAGCACCGCAAGTTAAGGAATATAAAACCCTTGCTTTACAACCAGAATCTGCAACTTTATACACAGATTTCCCGGCGAGTATTCAGGGGCAGCAAAACATAGAAATCCGACCAAGAGTAGAAGGTTATATCGATAAAATATATGTAGATGAAGGTGCAGTTGTAAAAGCAGGACAGCCTTTATTTAAAATCAGTGCACCAGAATATGAGCAGGCAGTTCGTACGGCTTCTGCAAGTATTAAAAGTGCTCAGGCCGAAGTAAGTACAGCAAAACTGGCCGTACATAAAGTAAAACCTTTAGTAGAAAAAGGAATCATTAGTAAGTATGAGCTTGAATCTGCACAATATACGTATGAATCTGCGATGGCAAGCTTAGCTCAGGCAAATGCAGCTTTGGTTAATGCCAAGGTTAATCTGGGATATACAACTGTAGCAAGCCCGGTTAGCGGTGTTGTTGGTTCGATACCCTTCCGTTTGGGAAGTCTGGTAAGTTCTGCGACAGCTGAGCCAATGACAACGGTTTCGAGCATCGGAAACGTATATGCTTATTTTGCTTTGAATGAAAAAATGCTGCTGAACTTTACTCAGGAAAATTCCGGAGCATCATTGGCACAAAAAATAAAAAAAATGCCCGAAGTCTCTTTAGTACTTTCAGATGGAACTACTTATGCAGAAAAAGGAAGAATTGAAACGGTAAACGGATTAATTAATACAGAAACCGGAACGGTAAATATAAGGGCTCGTTTTCCAAATCCAAAAGGAATTATCAGAAGCGGAAGCAGTACGACAGTGAGAATTCCAAATGTGGTTAAAGAAGGAATAATTGTTCCTCAGAGTGCTACATTCGAACTTCAGGACAAAATTTTTGTAGTTACAGTGGGTAAAGACGGAAAAACGAAAAACGTTACTATTACCAAACTTGAAAATACGGCAGGTAATTATTATGTAGTAACAAGCGGTTTAAAATCTGGTGATCAAATTGTGTTAGAAGGAGTCGCTTCGCTTAAAGAAGGATCTGAGATTAAAGCAAATAATGTAAGTGCAGAAACGGTTTATGCTGATTTAAAATAAAAAAAAATGTTTAAAATATTTATACAAAGACCGGTACTTTCGACAGTAATATCCGTTATTATTGTCATCTTAGGAGTTTTAGGTTTGGTAGAGCTGCCTATTTCTCAATATCCTGATATCGCTCCGCCAACAGTAAACGTATCGGCAAGTTATACCGGTGCTAATGCAGACGTGGTTTTAAAGAGTATCGTAATTCCGTTGGAAGAGCAAATTAACGGTGTAGAAAACATGACGTACATGACTTCTACGGCAACAAATGACGGAAATGCTTCAATCAAAATCTATTTCAAAGTAGGAACAAATCCCGATTTAGCAGCGGTAAACGTTCAGAACAGAGTTTCCAGAGCAACGAGTTTATTACCGGTAGAGGTAACTCAGGCAGGTGTAACGGTAACAAAGAGTCAGAGTAGTAACTTGTTGATTTTCTCATTATATAGTGATGATAAAACGTATGATCAGACTTTTCTTCAAAATTATGCTAAGATAAACCTTGTACCCCAAATTCAACGTGTAGTTGGAGTTGGAGATGTAACGGTTTTTGGTGCAAAAGATTACTCTATGAGAATCTGGTTAAAACCGGATATTATGCAGCAATATAAACTGATTCCAAGTGATATTTCTGCGGCTTTAGCAGAGCAGAATATTGAAGCGGCGCCAGGGAAATTTGGTGAAAACGGGAATCAGGCTTTTCAATATGTAATTAAATATAAAGGACGTCTGACCAGTGCCAAAGAGTTTGAAGATATAGTTATCAAATCTGTTGGAAACGGACAGATGCTTCGTTTAAAGGATGTAGCTAAAGTAGAATTAGGATCTTTAAGCTATGCATCAACAATTAAAACAAACGGAGTAGAATCTGCAGCTATGGCGATTAGCCAGACCCCGGGATCAAATGCCCGTGATGTAATCAATAATTCTAAAAAACTAATTGAAGAAGCGGCAAAAAGCTTCCCGAAAGGTGTAAAATATACACTTTTGGTAGACGTTAACGAAAATCTGGATGCGTCTATTGAAAAGGTAATCCATACTTTGATTGAGGCTTTTATTTTGGTTTTTATCGTAGTATTTATTTTTCTTCAGGATTTCAGGTCAACATTAATTCCGGCAATTGCAGTTCCGGTGGCTATTGTGGGAACGTTTTTCTTCCTGAGTCTGTTCGGCTTTACTATTAATTTATTGACGCTTTTTGCCATGGTGTTAGCCATTGGTATTGTGGTCGACGATGCGATTGTGGTCGTCGAGGCAGTACATGCGAAACTGGATCACGGTTACAAATCAGCTAAAAAAGCGACGATTGATGCGATGAATGAAATTTCAGGAGCTATTATTTCGATTACGTTAGTGATGGCAGCTGTGTTTATTCCGGTAACATTTATTACAGGGTCTACAGGGGTTTTCTATAAGCAATTTGGTATAACATTAGCGGTTGCTATTATACTTTCGGCAGTAAATGCTTTGACTTTAAGTCCGGCTTTATGTGCTTTGTTATTGAAGCCTCATGCAGAGGATCATAAACATAAAAGTTATCTGCAACGATTTTACACAGCGTTTAATGTTGCGTTTGATAATGTAACAGGCAGATACAAGCGTTCTGTTCAATTTCTTTCGATTAAAAAATGGATTGTATTAGCGTCAATTCTTACTGCTGGCACAGCATTATTTTATATGATGAAAACCACTCCGTCAGCTTTCGTACCTGCGGAAGATCAGGGAACTGTGTTTGCCAATATTAGTTTACCGCCATCAGCTTCTATGGAACGTTCTGACAAAATTGCCAAACAAGTTGACAGTATTGCCAATACCATTCCGGGTGTGAAAAATACGCTTCGTATCGTGGGGCAGAACTTTACAGCAGGAGCGGGTAGTGCCTATAGTATGGTTATTGTAAAATTAGAAACATGGGACAAACGTGATTTAAGTGTTAACGATGTAATTGGTCAGCTTTTTGCTAAAACAAGCGGCATTCGTGAAGCCAATATTTTCTTTATTTCACCGCCAACGATTCAGGGATTTGGACAAAGTGGGGGATTTGAGTTTCAATTACAGGATAAAGGAGGTCATACTACAGCAGAATTCTTTAAAGTAAATACCGAATTTTTAGAAAAGTTGTCTAAACGTCCTGAAATACAATATGCAACAACCCCTTTTAATCCGGGCTTTCCTCAATATATGATGGATATTAACCTGGCAAAAGCAAAAGATGCAGGTGTTTCTGTTAATTCGATTTTGTCGACCATGCAAGGGTATTATGGCGGATTGTATGCTTCGAATTTTAATAAGTTCGGAAAACAATACCGTGTTATGATTCAGGCTTCACCGGAGTTTAGAACAAATACAGAAGGATTGAATAAAATTTTTGTCCGAAATAGTGCAGGGAACATGGCGCCAATTACCGAATTTGTAAAAATGACAAGGGTTTTTGGACCGGAGTCCATATCGAGATTTAACTTGTTTACGTCTATTTCGATTACAGGTGCACCAAACCCGGGATTTAGTTCCGGAGATGCAATTAAGGCTATTCAGGAAGTAGCAGCAGAAAATCTTCCGGCTGGTTATGGATACGAGTTTTCAGGGTTAACACGTGAGGAATTAGCTTCAGGAAGTGAAACAATCTTCATTTTTATATTATGTCTGGTGTTTGTTTATTTCTTGTTAAGTGCACAATATGAGAGTTACATATTGCCATTTGCAGTGCTGTTTTCTATTCCGTTTGGACTGGCAGGAGCGTATTTCTTCTCAATTATATTCAAATTAAACAGTAACATTTATCTGCAAATTTCATTGATCATGTTGATTGGTTTACTGGCGAAGAACGGTATTTTGATTGTAGAATTTGCTTTAGACAGAAGACGAAAAGGATTACCAATTGTTCAGGCAGCAATTGAAGGAGCCGTAGCACGTTTACGACCAATTTTAATGACCTCGTTTGCCTTTATTCTTGGACTTGTTCCGTTAATGTTTGCGACTGGTGCGGGAGCTGTTGGGAACAAATCAATTGGTACGGGAGCAGTAGGAGGAATGCTAATAGGTACTGTTTTAGGGGTATTTGTTATTCCGGTATTATTTATCGTTTTCCAGACATTACAGGAAAAAGTGAGTGGTCCTGCTAAAGATGGCTATGATGACGAAGATGATGAAGAAGAAACACCACTATTAGAAGCTCATAAAGAGTAATAATTTAATTTAGAAAAAATGACTCATAGTTCAAATAAATATATTGTTTTACTAACTGCTGCTTTGCTTTTGAGTGCGTGCGCAGTTAAAAAATATGAACGTCCCACTGCAGTCTCGACAGAAAAGCTGTTTCGTGATGAAACTTCTGCAGATTCTACCACAATGGCAGATATGCCGTGGCAAAGTGTTTTTAAAGATCCAAAACTTTCTACTTTAATTCAGAAAGGAATCGATCAGAACCTGAACCTGAAAAATGCGATCGAAAATATCGTTCAGGCACGTGCCACTTTACATCAAAGTAAATTAGCCTATTATCCAACTTTACAGTTAGATGCAAGTGCGACACATGCGAAGCAGTCAGAAGCCGCTTTAAATTTTGGCGGAGCATCTATCAATACGTTAACTACAACTTACAAATTAGGTTTGAGTACGTCCTGGGAGGCTGATATCTGGGGTAAATTAAGTAGTTCAAAAAGATCTGCTTTTGCATCCTATTTGGCAACTGATGCAGCCAAACAAGCTATACAGACACAATTGATTTCGGACATTGCCAATAATTATTTTCTTTTAATGGCTTATGATAAGCAATTGGCTATTACAGAAAAAACATTGGAGAGCCGTATTGAAAACGTTGAAACGATAAAATTATTAAAAGAAGGTGCAATTGTAACCGGAGCAGCTGTTGTACAAAGTGAAGCCAATCGTTATGCCGCAGAAGTTTTAATTCCGGATTTAAAACAAAGTATACGTGAAACTGAAAATGCGTTGAATATTTTAATAGCACAGGCACCGGGACCTATCGAAAGAGGAAGTTTAGACGATCAGCCCATACCGGAGAATATCAAAGTTGGTATGCCTTCGCAATTGCTGCAAAATCGTCCTGATGTACGTCAGGCTGAATTTAATTTCAGAGTTGCTTTCGAAAGTACCAATCTGGCACGTACTTATTTCTATCCAAGTCTTACGCTTACTGCCAGTGGCGGGTTTTCAAATTTAGAATTAAAAGATTTCTTTGATCGTTCAATTTTTTATTCGATAATTGGAGGATTGACGCAGCCGATTTTCAATCACGGACAAAACAAAGCGAGATTGACAACGGCACAATCACAACAATTACAGGCCTATAATAATTTTCAACAAAGTTTGTTGGTTGCTGGACAGGAAGTGTCGAATTCTTTGTATGCTTACCAAATGGCAACTGATAAATTGGAATCGAGAGCTAAACAAATTGAAAATTTAGAGAAAGCTGTTGATTATACACGACAGCTTTTAGAATACAGCTCTGCAACTAATTATACAGATGTATTAACGTCTGAACAAAATCTTCTGTCTGCTCAATTGAGTAGTGTAAATGATAATTTGCAAAGACTTCAGTCAATAGTTGATTTATACAGGGCTCTTGGCGGTGGTTGGAAATAATTTAGTAATAATTACAAAACGTCTCGATTACGAGACGTTTTTGGTTTAAAATATATGTCGCCTAAAAAGTGCTTTTCGTCGATTTTTTTGATGGTTTCGTATAATGAAACGGATAAATCCAAATATTGGCACTAATTTAGATTAATATCTAATGAAATTAATATTAAAAAAACTAAAAACATGAAAAAATTAGTATTCGCCTTAGCACTTTTTATGAGTGTATTGGCTCATTCGCAGGTTTCGGTCAATGTTAATATTGGTACTCCTCCAAATTGGGGACCAGTAGGGTATGACGACAGTAGATATTATTATTTACCGGATATTGATATCTATTATGATGTAACTGACAGCCAGTATATCTATCTTAATAACGGAGTATGGGTTCGTGAAAGAAGAGTACCGGCAAGATACAGAAATTATGATTTTTATTCAGGTTACAAAGTAGTTTTAAAGGATTACAGAGGTAATAAACCTTATAGTTATCACTCAAAACACAGAGCATCTTATCCAAAAGGATATGTTGGAAAACCTCAAAAAAACAGAGGCTCTAAACCGGAAAAAAATTATAGATCTGAAGAAAAACAAAAGTCTGACAGACATGATAATGGGAATGGTAAAGGAAGAGGAAATTCTAAAAAAGACAACCATTCACATGGTAATGGTAAACATTAATTAAAATTATAAAAGTAAAAACGCCTCAGTAATTTGAGGCGTTTTGGTTTTATAGTTCTATCTTATCGGGTATAAACAGGTCTGCTATGCTGAGAAGGTTAACCCTTTCGATTTAAAACTTTTAAACAGAACCTGACGTGCATTGCTTACCGTTTCTTCAGTACGATAAATACTGCACCAGAATTTTACCAGAATTTTATATTTCTCTTCAGAAATAGCACTGTAATAAATTTGAGGCGTTTTATTCATATTAATCAACGTTAAACTTTTCAAAGCCTCCATTATTATTGTATTAATGTCATCCGGTGAAGTGTCACCACTGATTTCTATTGAAATTTCCACTAATTTAAAATTGTCAGTATAGGTCCAGTTTGTGATATTTTGCGACAATAAATTTCCATTCGGAATAATAATTTCGGCACCGTTTGGAGCATTAATTTTTGTAGTTCGCAATCCCATCGATTTTACCCGGCCGGACTCCGAACTTATTTCAATAACATCTCCCACCTGAATAGGTTTATCAAAAATTAAAATTACGCCGGACACAAAATTATTTACCACATTCTGAAGTCCGAGTCCAACACCAACTCCTAAAGCTCCTAATAAAATACTCAATTTATCCAAAGGCATTCCGGATGCGGCAACGGCTAAAAGATAACCTCCCATTAATACAAGCAGCCTTGTGATTAGTAGTTTTGAATGTTGTCTTTTATTGATCTCTTCTTCGTTTTCATCTTCAATTTCGCCAAAAAAATAAGCCACATATTTTTGAAGCAAATGAGCAACCCAGATAATAATAAAAAAGAGCACAATATTTCCTAAAGTAAAAGTAATGCTTCCAATGGTATTTGGATGGCTTAATAATGATCCCAAAGAAGAACGAAGTGCTTCCCAGATGTTTAAATTGGATGCAATAACCACAAGCCACATGTAGCTAATTACAATAATAAATGGTTTTTTTAGTGTATCAGATAAACTTTCATGATCAAAGATCTTTTCAAAACCACGTTTAATTCTGATCGTATAGATTTGTAAAATAATAATCTCTAAAATAATCTTCAAAAGAACACTCAAGGCCACAATCTGCGTAAGCGAAATAAAAGCGGTAAGACTCAGCATATTAGAAAGCGATACCCTTCCAAAAAGATTATAAAGTATCGATAAGCCATTTAATCCTATAAAAATAACGGTGGCCCATTTAAAAAATCCTTTAATATACAATTGTTCTTTGAGACTCTTAATCTGAATCAAACCATAGCGAATCCCGCAAATATTAATGATAATAAAGGCACATCGCTGAAAAAATCCAATTTCTATAAAAAGATCAAGAAAACAAAGCGTGAAGAACAATCCTAAAAGAAAAATCCAATTTTTCATGGCAACTTTTGGCCATTTATTTTTGAAAAGGACAGTCAGGAATCCGAGCAGTAAAAGTTGAAGCAATTCTAAAAATAAAGCCGGTGCATACAAATTGCTGACAACGGCAATGCTGAGTCCAATTACACCAACAGGAATTAGTATACCTCTGTTTAAATATTTAAAATTAAAATGAGAGAGGTTTTCGTTATATCCGTTAGCATTTAAGTATTTTAAATTGCGTGAAATATACCAGCCCAAAAGGGTCATAACAAATAACAGCATAATTAAACCGCCTGTACGATAACTCAAATAATAAGCAGCAACACTTTCTTCTATTATTATTTTGGCTCCTATATTTTGTTTTATCGCTTTTTTAGCTTTTTTAGGGGCAGACTCATTGATACTCCACAAGAAAGGATATTCTTTATGCAGGATACTGATTCCTGACTTTTCCAGTTTATTTTCAACAGTAATCAAAGCATTGGAAACTTCAATTTTTCGTTGTACTGTTAATCTTTTCTTTGTGTTTAGAATCCCTTGATTTTTAGTCATTAGACTATCTGTTGCAAGATATCTTTTTTTAAGGTTTGCAAATTCTTTTTTAAACTGTTTTCTTCGAATGGTATCTTTTAAAAGCCCCGTGAGTGTTTTGTCTTTTCGGAGTTCAATAAATCTGCCTTTAATTTTTTCCAGATTCTGGTTACGTAAATTAATAGCGGTATTTTGTTCGTCCAGTTGCTGCTGCAATTCTTTTAGAACTGTGTAGTACATTTGCTGGTTGCGAACGTTTGGGTTAGCATCTTTCAAACTTGCCAGAATAAGGTCAAGTTTGCCTTGTGTTCTTTTAATTTCGCCAAACAAATGATGAGATGCACTGTCAAAATCGGCATCGTTGTAAGCTGATTCCATTACCTCACCGGCTTTTTCAATAGCCATTAAATAATCGCTGTCTGTAGTAGTTTCTTCAAATAATTTTGAACGGTTTTCTTTTTTGGGAGACGACGTTTGGGAACTCACATTTGAATTAAAAAATAGGATAATCAATGTTGCGAGAAGATGAAGAAAATTTCTTTTTTGGAACATAATTTTAAATATAGATTTGGATTTTCAAATGTAATTTTTTTAAAACAGTTTAGTTGTATTTACAGATGAATTATTATAAAAACTTAACTGAAATTAAGTTTCAATTTGCTCATAGGAATGTTTTAATTAAATGAGTCTTACCTGACTGATATTGATGAGATAGATATTTTGTAAAATTTAAGACACAACATATAAAACGATCTGTTTTGCGTAGTCTAAATTTGAAAGTGAAATAATTAAAACACAGATAAATATGATACATATAATTGATACTGCAGACAATGTAGTGGCTTTTAGAGCGCTTGCAGAAGTAACAAAGGAAGATTTTCAGACAGCTGTTGTTCCTGCCATAGATAATTTGGTAAAAAGAATTAATGAAATCAATTTTTTACTGGTATTAGATACTGATATTGGAAACTTTACTGCAGGAGCATGGCTGCAGGATGCGTTAATTGGATTGAAACATTTAGGAAAATGGAACCGGGCTGCTATTGTTACGGATACTGAAGAAATTATTTCATTTACTAATGGATTTAGCTATGTTGTTCCCGGAGAATTTCGTGGTTTTAAAAAAGAAGAATTTAATAAAGCACTGAATTGGGTCGAAGGTAATATTTAATTAAATTATTAATTATGAGATCAATATGGACAGGTTCAATCAGTTTTGGTTTGATAAATATTCCGGTTAAATTATTTTCTGCAGTACAAGAGAGCAGCCTTGATATGGATATGCTGGATAAAAAAGACCATGCTAATATCAAATTCAAACGTGTAAATGAAAATACAGGTAAAGAAATTGATTTTTCAAATATTGTTAAAGGCTACAAAATTGAGGATAAATATGTGATTCTTGAGGATTCAGATTTTGAAGCTGCTGATGCTATAAAAACAAAAACCATCGATATTCAGAGTTTTGTTGAGGAAAAAGAAATTGCGAGCATTTATTATGAACAGCCCTATTATCTGGAACCTGACAAAGGCGCAATGAATGCTTATGCTTTGCTTCGTGATGCACTTGCAGCTTCAAAAAAAGTTGGAATAACGAGTTTTGTGATGCGTAACAAAGAAGGACTTGCCATTTTAAAACCTTATAAAAACGTTATTGTTTTAAACCGTATCCGATTTGAACAGGAAATTCGTGCTACAGATGAATTAAAACTTCCTCCCGTTTCTAAGGCTAAGACCAAAGAAATTGATATGGCCAATAAATTGATTGAACAGCTGACTGAAAAATTTGATATCAGCGATTTTAAAGATGAATACACAGCTAAACTTTTGGATATCATTAAGAAGAAAGCCAAAGGTAAAGCACCCAAAAAACCTGCAAAACTCAAAGTGGTTCACAAGCAAAGTGATAGCTTGATTGATATGCTCAAAGCAAGTTTAGAGACCAAAAAGAAAAAATCTTCTTAATCTTTTTGGTCTTCAAATTTTTTCAGGATCTTTTTAATATTAGCTCCTTTTGATAAAACCGGAGTCCATAAATCACCTTTTTTCTCAAAACGTTTCAATACATTTTTAATCGTAAATTGCGAAGGATGCAGTTTGCTGTTTACTTCATTCCACTCTAAAGGCGTTGATACTGTTGCGCCTGGTTTGGGTCTCACAGAATAAGGCGCTGCTAAAGTCTGACCAATTCTGTTTTGCAAATAATCAATATAAATTTTATGATCTCTCTTTTTGATACTGCGTTCTAAAGAAGTCGTTTCCGGTAGTCTTGATTGAACTTCTTTAGCTATTAATTCTGCTAAAATTTTAACTGAATCATAATCATACTGACCACCAAGCGGAATATAAACATGCAACCCGGAAGCTCCCGATGTTTTGCAATAACATTCTGTTTCCAGTTCATCCATGACATCTTTCACCACTAAAGCAGTTTCAACAACAACAGAAAAATCCTGTTTGTCAGGATCAATATCGATTACCAGCCAGTCCGGATTATCAATATTTTGTATAGTCGAATTCCACGGATTTATTTCGATACATCCTAAATTAGCCATATAAAGCAATGTTTCTTTGTCATTACAGATAAGGTAGTTAACATTTGCATCATTAGATTCAGAGAATATCTTTTTAGTTTTTAGCCATGAAGGAGTTTTCTCAACATCAACATCTTTCTGGTAAAAACTCGGTGCATCAATTCCGTTTGGATATCGGTTCATCGATTCAGGACGATTTTTAAGATAGGGCAGAATAAGCTCTGATACTTCATTGTAATATTGTAGGATTTCACCTTTGGTGATTCCGTCATTTGGAAAATATATTTTATTTTGATTTGTTAAATGGAGTACTGTTTTACCAATTTTCAAATCATAATCATTTTCTGCTTTCTTAGTTTCCTTTGCTTTTACTTCTTTAGTTTCGCTCATTTTTTCTATTTTTAAGAACTCTGATTTCTTTGTAATTGAAGGTGTGAAAACCTCGTTTGCTTTTTTGTCTATTCTCAAACCGAGGTAAACCGGATGTCTGAGATGCTTGTCCTGTGTCCATTCAGAATATTTAACCTGACAGACCATTTTTGGTTTAACCCATTGTATTTTATCCTGTAATCCTGTTTTTTCTGTAAGGGGAGAATCATCAGTAAAATAGGGCTTTAGTTTGGTGTACAGTTCTTTCAGGGTTTCTTCGGTAAAACCGGTTCCGCATTTTCCAATAAACTGTAACTTTTTGCCGTAATATTGCCCTAACAATAGGGCTCCGAAATACTTTCGTGAATTTTTAGGTTCTGTAATTCCAATGATAATTGCTTCTTCCTGATTCGCAGCTTTTATCTTCAGCCAGTCGTTACTGCGTCTGCCTACTGCATAAGTACTGTCGGCTCTTTTAGCAACTATACCTTCCTCTTTATTTTTAACAGCAAGATCAAATAGATCCTGTCCTTTTTCGACTACATGATCAGAATAGAAAACATTTGTAAAACCATATTTATTGAAGAGAATCTTCAAAAGCTCTTTTCTTTTAAACAATGATAATGCTGTAATTGAATTTCCATCTAAATTCAAAAGATCAAAAACATAATATTTTAAAGTTCCTGAACCTGTTTTAAGGTAATTTTGAAGTAATTGAAAGTTTGCTTTTCCGGATTCATCCTCTACTACAACTTCACCGTCCAGGATAGCTGTATGGTCTATTTTTTTTAAATCTTCAGCAATAGGTTTGAAATTTCGGTTAAAAGAAAGTTCATTGCGACTGAATAATTCAATATCGGGTGGATTTATTACAGCAACGGTACGGTATCCATCGTATTTTTTTTCAAAAACCCATTCCGGATCATCAAAAGGTTTTTCCTTTATGTTTGCCAGCATGGGTTTAATAAATTCAGCATTTTCAACGGGATTAGTCTTTTTTTTTGAAGTTTTTTTCTCTTTAACCGCGGCAACAGCTTTCTCCGATTTTTCATCCAGTTCTTCAAGTACTCTTTTTGATAATACGGACTTATTTTTTTCTAATATATCAGCATCGGAGGAGTATTTATCTGTTTTTTTAATCAGCAGCCAGGCGTTTTCCTGTTTGCCTTTTAGTTTGACCAATGAAAATTCTCCTTTCAGTTTCTTTCCTTTTAAAATAAAACTCAAACGCCCTTTTTTTAAATCAGCTAAAAGCGTTTTTTCCTGATTTTCAGTTTTTTCATCAGAAATGTAGGTTCCGTTATCCCAAACAATAACATTTCCGGCTCCATAATTTCCTTCGGGAATTGTGCCTTCAAAATCTTTATAACTATAGGGATGATCTTCAACCATCATGGCCAGGCGTTTGTCATCCGGATTCATTGATGGTCCTTTGGGAACAGCCCAGCTTTTCAGAACACCATTCATTTCAAGTCGAAAATCATAGTGCAGGTGTGAGGCAGCATGTTTCTGTACGACAAAAATGAGTTCATTTGCCGACTTTTCAACTTTACCCTTGGGCTCTTTAGTTTGCCTGAAATCTCTTTTCTGATTGTATTTAGATAGTGACATAAGATTCAGTGATTAAGATAGAGTTAAAGAAAAATAATAAACCAATGTTGCTGTTATCCCAAATAGTACATGGGCAAAAAAGAGCTGAATATAATATCCTTTAAAATCTATAGCTGGTTTATAATCAGCTATTTTAAATAGTATCATCCAGCTTATAATTCCCACAATACCGCTTACCATTCCCAACAAAAGACCATTAAAGAATGTTAGCTTTAAAATAGTATGAATCCATAAAAAATGATAAATAATGACGAAGATTAAACCAATACTATAATGTATGAGCCAGGCCAAAATTGTTTTAACTTTAGAAGAGAGTTCAGCTTTTAATTGGGTCAATATATAAGTTAATAATACCGGCTCTTTATATAGTTTTCTAAAACTTTCTGATATTGTATAACTAAACAATGTCATGGCCGTTGTTGCAGCGACTGCTGTTATAATTAATTGTATGAAAACATATAAATCCATAATTAACGTATCATAATTCTATAACCGAATTTAATATAACAGTTAGATTTTTATTTATAAAATAAATTGTTCTATTTACATAATTATCAGGGATTCGTTAAGATTTTTATGCTCAAAAAAATAATCGGTAAATAGAGAAAAAAATACGGAGAGTTTATTTGTAGTTTGAGCAAATGCTTTCTTATTGCTAAAAAAAAAATAATTAAGAATACTCATTAAAAAAAATGACCTTAATTCTGCTTTTTTACCATCGTTTGAACGTAATAATTAAAAATATATTAAAAAACTCATATTAAATTTTTTTCTTCAAATACAATATTATATTTTTACGCAACCGATTGCATTTATTGTTTTATTTTTGATAATGTATTTTTAAATATAATTTTATTATAATACCGTATTGAATTAAAATAAGTATGTTATTCAATCAAAAGTTTAAAGAATTAGTACAAGATGAATTCATTACGATTAATATTCCTTGTGTTTATAACTACCTTTTCTGTAAAAGCGCAAAAGGATTATAAATTATGGCTTCAATTTGATAAGATAACTGATACCCGTCTGGCTTCTGAATACAGAAGTAGACTGCAGGGGATTGTTTCTTTTGGGAATTCTGAAACTTCCAAAATTGCAACAAAAGAATTAGAAACAGGAATTTTTAATATGCTGGAAAACAAACCGGATGTTCTTTCAGAAATTAAAGGAGATAACAAAATTATCTTAGGTTCTAAATCTTCATTAAGTACTGAAATTCAAAAAGCTGTCGGTTCTGATTTTGATAAAATAAACGATGAAGGATTTATCATTAAATCTATTTCATTAAATAATAAAAAACATATTCTCATTACCGGTAAAAAAGAGGTTGGAGTTTTGTACGGTGTTTATAATTTTTTGAGGTTGATTCAGACCAATAAATCAATTCAGGATTTAAATATTGCTGATTCTCCAAAAACGAATATTAGAATTTTAAATCACTGGGATAATCTGGACAGAACAGTTGAGCGCGGTTATGCGGGCTTTTCTTTATGGAACTGGCAAAAACTGCCTGATTTTATTGACCAGCGCTATATTGACTATGCACGTGCAAATGCTTCAGTAGGTATTAACGGAACCGTTTTGACCAATGTAAACGCAAATGCCTTAATCTTAACGCCTCAATATTTAGAGAAAGTTGAAGCTTTGGCAAATGTATTCAGGTCCTACGGAATAAAGGTATATTTAACCGCCCGTTTTTCAGCACCAATCGAAATTGGAGGATTGAAAACAGCTGATCCAAAAGATGCTGATGTAGCCAATTGGTGGAAAAATAAAGCAGCTGAAATCTATAAACGAATCCCGGATTTTGGAGGATTTTTGGTAAAAGCCAATTCAGAAGGACAGCCGGGACCGCAAAATTACGGCAGGGATCATGTTGACGGAGCAAATATGCTGGCAGATGCCGTAGCCCCTTTTGGAGGTGTGATTATGTGGAGAGCTTTTGTGTATTCTGAGCATGATGCGAATGACCGTGCTAAACAAGCTTACGCAGAATTTCAGCCGTATGACGGAAAATTCAGAGAAAATGTAATTGTGCAGGTAAAAAACGGTGCCATTGATTTTCAGCCAAGAGAACCCTTTCATCCGTTATTTGGAGCAATGCCAAAAACACCTTTAATGATGGAGTTTCAAATTACGCAGGAATATTTAGGGTTTAGCACACATTTGGTTTACCTGCCCAGATTATATCAGGAGGTTTTAGAGTCAGATACGTATCAAAAAGGAAAAAGAACAACAGTTGCTAAAGTGATTGACGGTTCTTTGACAAAAACTAAATTGACCGGAATTGCCGGGGTTTCGAATATTGGAAATGATTTAAACTGGACAGGACATCCTTTTGCACAGGCAAACTGGTATGGTTTCGGAAGATTGGCATGGAACCCTAATTTAGATTCAGAAACTATTGCGGATGAATGGCTGCGATGTACTTTTTCAAATCAGGAAAACTTTATAAAACCGGTTAAAGAAATGATGATTCAGTCGCGTGAAGCGGTTGTGAATTATATGACGCCTTACGGTTTACATCATATTATGGACACGGGACATCATTACGGTCCCGGGCCATGGGTTTCAAACTTGTCAAGACCGGAATGGAATCCTGTGTATTATCACAAAGCTGATAAAAACGGAATTGGTTTTGACCGTTCAAAAAAAGGAACGAATGCCACAGCGCAATATGCTCCTGAAGTAGAGAAAATTTTGGATAATTTAGAAACTTGTCCTGAAAAAGATTTATTATGGTTTCATCATGTTTCCTGGGATTATAAATTAAAAAATGGACAGATACTTTGGAATGGTATCGCATTAAAGTATCAGGAGGGCGTAAACCAGGTAAAAAATATGCAGAACATATGGAATAAAACAGAAAAATATGTTGATGCTGAGCGTTTTAAGGAAGTTCAAATGTTATTAGAAATTCAATATAAAGAAGCAAAATGGTGGCGTGATGCATGTTTATTATATTTTCAGCAATTTTCAGGGAAAGAATTACCAAAAGGAGTTGAGAAACCTACTGAAACATTAGAATATTTCCAATCATTAAAATTTCCTTTTGCACCGGGAAATTAAAAACTAAAAGCTAAATTTTTAAATAATTAATTCAAGTTGAAATGTACTATATAAAATTTCATTTGTTGCCCGTAATTTTAATGTTTTTCCTATTTGGAATAAGCACAAAATCGCATGCAATAAATGGAGAGAAATATGTAGTAAATAAAGTTTCTTCAGAAAATTTTCCATTGGCATCAAAAGGAAAAACAGCTTCCGTTTTAATAAGTAAAAATGATTTTGCAGGTGTTTTACGAGTTGCCGGACATTTAGAAAATGACCTTTTTAAAGTAACAAATGTTTATCCGAAGCAAATTAATACAATTTCTGAAGCGAATGATTATGTACTCATTATTGGTACAATTGGAAAAAGTGAAATTATAGACCAATTGATTCGTGAAGAAAAAATTGATGTAAGTGAACTGAAAGGGAAGTGGGAAAAATTCACTACACAAATTGTTGTCAATCCTTTAAAGGGAATTAAAAAAGCATTGGTAATTGCGGGATCAGATAAAAGAGGAACGATCTACGGAATGTATGATCTATCTAACCAAATTGGCGTTTCTCCCTGGTATTTTTGGGCAGATGTTCCGGTGAAAAAACAATCAGAATTGCACATTTTACCTGGAATTCATACAAATGGAGAACCAAAAGTAAAATACCGTGGTATTTTTATTAATGATGAAGCCCCGGCATTATCAGGCTGGGCATTTGATACTTATGGCGGATTTAATGCGAAATTTTACGATAAAGTTTTTGAATTAATTCTGAGAATGAAAGGCAATTATTTATGGCCATCGATGTGGGGCAGAATGTTTTATGTAGACGATCCTCAAAACGCTGTCCTGGCTGATGAATACGGAATTGTAATGGGAACTTCACATCATGAACCGTTAACAAGAGCGCATGCGGAATGGGCTACTTTAGGGAAAGGAAAATGGGATTTTAGTACGAACTCTGAAAACCTGATTTCGTTTTGGAAAGAAGGAATGAAAAGAATGGGGAATACAGAAACCATTGTAACGGTTGGAATGCGCGGAGATGGTGATGAACCAATGACAGAGGGAACTGCGGTTGAACTTTTGGAAAATATTGTAAAAACCCAGAGAGAGATCATCAAAGAAACTACTAAAAAACCAATTGAAGAAACGCCTCAAATGTGGGCGCTTTACAAAGAAGTTCAGGATTATTATGACAAAGGAATGCGCGTTCCGGATGATATAACACTTCTATTATGTGATGACAATTGGGGGAATATCAGAAAGTTACCAGAATTAAATGCAAAACCCAGAAAAGGCGGTTACGGCATTTATTACCATTTTGATTATGTAGGAGGACCCCGAAATTACAAATGGATCAATACGAATCAAATAGAACGAACATGGGAGCAAATGGATCTGGCGTACCAATATGGCGTTGATAAAATTTGGATTGTCAATGTGGGTGATATTAAACCAATGGAATTTCCAACGGAATTTTTCCTTGATATGGCATGGAATCCGGAAAAGTTTAATGCCGGAAACTTACAAGAATATTATGTGAATTGGACCAAAGAAAATTTTGGAAATCAGTTTACAGCAGAAGTTGCTGAGATTTTAAAACTGTATACCAAATACAATTCAAGAAGAAAACCGGAATTATTGGACGAGAAAACGTATAGTATTTCGAATTATGAAGAAGCAGATCGAGTTGTTGCGGATTATCAAAAATTGGTTGAAAAAGCCAATGCCATAAACGCGAAATTGCAACCCGAATATAAAGATGCTTTTTATCAGCTGGTTTTGTATCCGGTTTTGGCAAGTGCAAATTTAAATGAATTGTATGTTGCAACCTCTAAAAATTATTTGTATTCAGAACAGTGGAGGCTTTCGGCAAATGATTATGGAGAAAAAGTAAAAGAGTTGTTCGAAAAAGACAAACAGCTTACGAATTATTATCATACCCAATTAGCAAACGGCAAATGGAATCATATGATGTCGCAGACGCATATTGGCTATACAAATTGGCAACAGCCAGATAAAAATGTGATTCCGGTAACAAGACATCTTTTATATAATTCAGAAATAAAAGAAGGAATTGTAATTGAAGGAACAAAAGAAGCTTTTGACGGAGTTCTTAGAAGCAAAGGGGTATTAATGGAAATAAATTCATTAGAAAATAACACAGCATACGTTGATATCATAAATTCTGCAGAGAAAAGTTATCCATTTAAAATTATTTGCGATAAAAGCTGGATTTTGTTTTCTCTTACCGAAGGCACAGTGCAGAGCGAACAAAGAGTTTTAATCAATATTGACTGGAAAAAAGCACCGAAAGGATTTGCTAAAAATCAATTTACAGTTATTGCTGATCATAAAAAGTTTACTTTTCAAATAAAAACTAATAATATAAAGTCTGATAAAGTTCGTGGTTTTATAGAGAGTAATGGTTACATTTCGATTGAAGCTCAAAATTACTCAAAAGCCATAAATTCTGATGCAGTAAAATGGACGGTAATTCCAAATCTTGGTAAAACCGAATCCGGAGTTACTTTAAAACCTTCCAATGTTCCGTCAATTGAAATTGCTGAAAAATCGCCACGATTGGAATATGATATTCATTTATTTCAAAAAGGAATTGTAAAAGTACACGCTTATTTTTCGCCGACTATTAATTTTTCTGTTCATGACGGATTGAAATATGGAATCGCTATTGACGATGAAAAGCCTCAAATCATTAATTTTAATGAAAATGATTCAGATAAAACCTGGAATAAGGCTGTGGCCGATAATATTAAAATCGTAACCTCGTCGCATTCTATTGAAAATGCAGGGAATCACACTTTAAAGTTTTACGGAATTGATCCTGCTTTAGTACTTCAGAAGATTGTAATTGAAACGGCTTCAGGAGAAATATTGAAATCGTATTTAGGACCACCGGAAAGCTTTAAAGTGAAATAACTATTAACTAAAAAATAAAAGGATGAAATTAATCAAACCTTGTTTACTTGCCCTTACTACAATGCTGTTTTTGAATTGTACATCAAAAAAAGAATTGGCTTCATTAAAAAATTCTTATAAAAATGATTTTTATATAGGTACAGCGTTAAGTGCAGACCAAATAGAAGAAAAAGATCAGAAAGTTGATTCTTTAATTCGTAAAGAATTTAATGCTATTACAGCAGAGAATATTATGAAATCAATGTTTGTACATCCTGAAAAAGACAAATACGATTTTGCGTTGACAGATAAATTTATTTCGTATGGCAAAAAAAACAAAATGTTTATTCACGGACATACCTTAATCTGGCACAGTCAGTTGGCACCATGGATGGAAAAAATTAAAGACAGCACAGAAATGAAAGCCTTTATGAAAGATCATATTACAACAATCGTTTCTAAATACAAAGGAAAGATTGATTCCTGGGATGTTGTAAATGAAGCTTTGAACGAGGATGGTACATTAAGAAAATCGGTTTTTTTGAATACATTGGGAGAACAATATCTTATTGATGCTTTTAAATTGGCGGCTGCAGCTGATCCTAAAACCGATTTGTATTACAATGATTATAATAATGAAGAACCTGCAAAAAGAAAAGGGACTATTAATTTGATTAAAAAAATTAAAGAAGCGGGAGGAAAAGTTGACGGAGTTGGTATTCAGGCGCACTGGAGATTGGAAAGTCCGTCATTAGAAGAAATTGAAACAAGTATTTTGGAGTATTCAGCACTTGGAATTAAAGTTGCTTTTACAGAATTGGATATCACAGTTTTGCCAAATCCCTGGGATCTAAAAGGAGCAGATATAAATCAGAATTTTGAAGGCAGTGCCAAAATGAACCCATATCCTGAGAAACTTCCGGATTCAGTTCAGGAGAAACTGGCACAGCGTTATTCAGATATATTTAAATTATTTCTAAAACACAAAGACAAAATTAGTCGCGTGACTTTTTGGGGAGTTCATGATGGGCAGTCCTGGTTAAATGACTGGCCAATTAAGGGAAGAACAAATTACCCATTGTTATTTGATAAACAGCTTAAACCTAAAAAAGGTTTTGAAGCTTTGATAGAATTAAAAAAATAACCGCTTTAATAATTACTAACCATTATTTCAATATATAAATTTTTAAAATAAAACTCTAAATAGATAAACTAAATTTGGTTGCTATAGTTTTTTTTCTAATTTTACACAACCGATTGTTTAATTTGTTTTTCTTATTTTCTTACTGCATGATATTAGTTAATTGCTTTAAGTATTAAAAAAAATAAATAAACATTTAAATAAGTTTTTTTTTTGAACTTAACTAACCTAATCAAACCATAAATAAGTAATGAATTTATCCTCTCAAAAATTATCCATCAAAGAAAAAATAGGATATAGTCTTGGTGATCTTGCCGCCAATTTAGTTTTTCAGACACTGATGACTTATCTGGCTTATTTTTACACAGATATATATGGATTATCACCAACACATTCTTCCATAATAATGCTGGTTGTAGGTTTGATAGCGGCCTTTATTTTTAACCCAATCATTGGAGCACTGGCAGACAGAACAAATACCAAATGGGGTAAATTTCGTCCCTGGATTTTGTGGACATCAGTTCCTTTAGGCGTTATTGCACTTTTGGCTTTTACAACGCCTGCATTTTCGTATCAGGGAAAAGTAATTTATGCTGTGATAACGTATTCCTTATTATTGTTGTTTTATGCGGCTAATAATTTGCCTTATTCTGCCTTAAGCGGCGTGATAACAGGCGATATGGGTGAGCGTAACAGTATGTCAGCATACCGGTTTGTAGCTGTAATGTTTGCACAGTTTTTTGTACAGGTTTTTATGCTCGGAATTATCAAAAGTGCCGGAAACGGTGATAAAGCAATAGGAATTGAAAAAGTAATGACTGCACTGGCTATTATTGGGACTATTATGCTGTTGATTACTTTTCTGACAACCAAAGAGCGTATCGTACCAAAACCGGAACAAAAATCCAGTGTAAAAGAAGATTTAAGTGATTTGGTAAAAAACAAGCCATGGATTATCATGCTTACGCTTACTTTGCTGGTTTTTGTAACGCTGGCAATGAAGGGCGGCTCGTATGTATATTATTTTGAAAACTACGTAAACAAAGAAGAATTAGCTGTTTTTATTCAGCCGATTTTAGATTTTCTTTCCAATATAGGATTAAATACTTTTGGAGACGACCCTGTTTCTGCGGGATTCGGATTGTTTAATGCCGGTGGAATTATTTTTATGATAATCGGAATTACATTATCAAAAAGATTCGCTGATAAATACGGCAAAAGAAACGTCTTTGGATTATTTCTTTTTATTTCGACCTTATTCATAATTGCTTTTTATTTCTTTTCGCCAACAGCGGTTAGTCTGATGTTTTTTTCTCAAATTTTTCACGGTTTTTTCTACGGTATCACAATTCCGCTTCTTTGGGCGATGATTGCAGATGTAGCAGATTATTCGGAGTGGAAAAACAACCGTCGTGCTACGGCCATTATATTTTCGGCCATGATGGTGGGATTAAAAGCGGGACTAAGTATTGGCGGTTCATTGACAACATCTCTTTTAGGGCACTTTGATTATGTGCCGAATGCCGCATCACAAAGCGATATTGCCATTAACGGAATCAAATTACTGGTAAGCATCTTTCCTGCAATACCTTTTTTGATTGGTTGCGGTTTGTTGTTTTTCTATGAAATTGATAAGAAAATGGAAGTACAAATAGAAAGTGATTTAAAAGATAGAAGAGCATAAATTATTATCATTAAAACAAAATACGACTATGCCTGAAGATAGCATTGAACAAATTAATTTTGAAACAATAGACAAAATAGCGATATCACAGCCTTTGGTGAAACACATGTATACAGCCGATCCTTCGGCGCATGTATTTAACGGTAAAATTTATATTTATCCATCGCATGACATTGATGCAGGAATTCCTTTTAATGACAATGGAGACCATTTTGGAATGGAGGATTACCACGTGTTTTCTATGGAAAATATAGAATCGGAAGTAACAGATAATGGAGTTGCACTTCATGTGAAGGATGTACCGTGGGCAGAAAAACAAATGTGGGCGCCTGATGCTGCCTTTAAAAACGGTAAGTATTATTTGTATTTCCCGGCAAAACGTGCAGACGGAATTTTCCAGATTGGAGTAGCCATCAGCGATTTGCCAACAGGACCATTTATTCCGCAACCGGAAGCGATTAAAGGGAGTTACACTATTGATCCGGCTGTTTTTGAAGACAATGACGGGAAGTATTACCTCTATTTTGGCGGTATTTGGGGCGGTCAGCTTCAAAAATACAGAAATAATAAATTCTCTGAAGATAACGAAGAGCCTCATAAAAACGAACCGGCATTAGGACCAATAGTAGCTATACTAAGCGATGACATGACGCAATTTGCCGAAACTCCAAGAGAAATTAAAATCCTGGATGAAAACGGTGAAGTTCTATTGGCAGGTAATAATGAACAGCGCTTTTTTGAAGGCCCATGGATGCATAAATACAATGGCAAATATTACTTCTCTTATTCTACAGGAGACACGCATTTTATTTGTTATGCGATAGGAGATAGTCCTTATGGACCATTTACGTATCAAGGCCGAATTTTAAATCCTGTAATTGGATGGACATCGCACCATTCGATCTGTGAAGTAGAAGGGAAGTGGTATCTTTTTTACCATGATTCAAGTCTTTCAAAAGGAGTTACCCATTTGAGATCGATAAAAGTTACTGAAATTACATATAATGAGGATGGTACGATCAATACGATTGATCCTTATGGTAAGGAAGAATAAATAAAACTCCTTAGATTTTAATTGAATATTTAGGAAGCATGTTTAAAAAAGAAATCATACATCTAAAAATTATAATTGGAGCTATTTTATTGGTTTCTATTTCTTCATGTAAAAAAATTTCACAAAAATCACAATCGGTTGTTTATGCCGATTATGCCTCATTTGACTGGTTTGAGTATAAAGGAAAAGATGATGCTTATACCAATATATCGAAATCAGACAGTGAATACCTGAATCCAATATTGGCCGGGTTTTATCCGGATCCGACTATTTGCAGGGTTGAAAATAAATTTTATCTGGTCAACTCTTCATTTTGTTATTTTCCGGGCTTACCAATTTTTGAAAGTACCGATTTGGTCAACTGGAAACAAATAGGGAATATCATTAATCGTCCGGAACAGGCTGATTTTGGAAATTCTCGCTTGTCAGGCGGAATGTATGCGCCAACGATACGATATAATAAAGGCTTTTTTTATGTGATTTGTACTAATGTAAGCGGTGTTGGTAATTTTATCGTTACTGCTAAAAATCCAGCAGGGCCATGGTCAAATCCAATTACTCTTCCGCAAGTTAACGGAATCGATCCTGATATTTTCTTTGATGAAGACGGAAAAGTTTACATTACCCACAATGGTCCTCCGCCAAATAATGTTTCGCTTCATGATGGTCATAGGGCTATTTACATGCTCGAATATGATTTGGAAACCCAAAAAACGATAACTGAACCTAAATTAGTGATTAACGGAGGAACAGATTTGTCGAAAAAACCGGTCTGGATTGAAGGTCCGCACGTAATCAGGAAGAACGGATTTTATTATATGATTTGTGCCCAGGGCGGAACTGGTTTCAATCATTCGGAAGTTGTTTTTAGAAGTAAGAACATTTACGGACCTTATGAAAGTTATGCTCAGAATCCGATTTTGACGCAGTCACATTTAGATGCAAATCGTAAAAATGAAGTTTCGACTACCGGTCATGCTGATTTTGTAGAATTACCAAACGGAGACTGGTGGGCTGTTTTTTTAGGATGTAGACCTTACGGACAGGATTTATACAATACAGGCAGGGAAACTTTTATGATGCCTGTGGAATGGAAAAACGACTGGCCGGAAATTGTGGGAGGAAACGAGCCAATTCCGATGATTCATAAACGTCCGAATCTGCCTCTTTCGAATGAAAGAACGGAACCTTTAAATGGAAATTTCGTTTCAAAAGATGATTTTAATTCAAATGAATTAGGTTTAAAATGGAATTTCATCAGAACACCAAAAGAAAAATGGTATGAACTGATCAACGGAAAATTGTTAATCAAACCAAGATCAGAATCGATTCATACTGAAACTAACTTTTCTTTTATAGGAAGAAGACAACAGCACTTAAAATTTGAAGCTTCTATAAAATTAGAATTCACTCCCCAAGATAATTTACAGGCAGCAGGTTTGACAGCTTTTCAGAATGAAAAACATTATTTTTTAATTGGGAAAAGACTAAATTCTGATAACAAACAGGAGGTTTTTGTTGAGCGAAAAGCATCTAAAATCAATGACGGTAAATCTGAAGTTATTTCCAAAAAAGAACTTTCGGATACTGACAAATCATTATTTATCAAAATTGAAGGAAGCGGAAGATTATATAGTTTCTATTATAAAACAACAGAAAAAGCAGATTGGAATTTATTGATTAAGAATGTTGACGGTTCTATTTTGAGCACGAAAGAAGCTGGTGGTTTTGTTGGGACGTATTTGGGAATGTATGCTTCGAAGAATCATTTTAACTAAGACGTATCGTTATAGAAGTTAATGTCATTAAGTTAAGAGATTTTAGATTGCTTCGCCAGTTCGCCTTTTAGGCTCGTGTGAGGATTAACGATTTTTGATTTCAGATTTGGTTTGACTAAATATTAGATTGTTGATTTTAAGAAGTTTTTACATCTGAAATCTAAAATCGTTAATCAAAAATCAGCAATCATTTTATTATTTAATCCTTAACTTAATTACAGATAGCCGACCCGCAGGGATACGCCCAAATTATTAGAAATAGTAGTTTCAAAAAATTAACAATTTTATTCTATAAAATTATTTTTTATAAAATAATTTTATTTACTTTAGCATACCAGAACGGAACAGAACGGATATGCCAAAAGAAGAAGAAAAATTTATATTTGTTATTAATCACGAGAGCGATATTCCGAAGTACCAGCAGTTGGTAAACGGAATAAATAATGCCATTGCAGAAAATATTTTGCAAAAGGGAGATTTGCTTCCGTCTGTAAATAGTATCTGCAAAACAAACCAGCTATCGAGAGATACAGTTTTTAAGGCTTATACGATTTTAAAAGAACAGGAGATAATTGATTCGGTTCCGAATAAAGGGTATTATGTTTCCGGAGAAACCAAAAAGGTGTTATTGGTACTGGATACTTTTAAAGCCTATAAGGAGGTTTTGTACCACTCTTTTGTAAATAATTTGCCGAGTAATGTTATTGTCGATGTACAGTTTCATCATTATAATATTGATGTTTTTAAAACGATCATTAATAACGGAATAGGCAAATATTACAAGTATGTAGTAATGAATTTTGATCACAAGGATGTAGCGCCGGTGTTATCAGCGATTTCGAATGAAAAACTGCTTTTGATAGACTGGAATATTCATTCAAAAGAGAGTAATAATTATATATTTCAGGATTTTGGAAAAGCATTTTATAATGCTTTGAAGGAAGCAGCAGATTTGTTTAAGAGATATAAAAGTATCTGTTTTATTTATCCCGATTACACGAATCACCCGCAAGAAACAGTAGAATATTTTAAGAATTTCTGTGCCGATTTTAAACTGAAATATGAAATTGTCACTGATGCCAAAAAATTCAGTATTGAAAAAGGAATTGCTTACATCAGTATCAGTGACAGGATTTTAGGTCATTTTTTGGAGCAATGCAAAGAGAAAGATCTGGAGCCAGGACAGGACGTTGGATTTTTGTCTTATAATGAAACGCCAATGAAGAAATTTATTTATAAAGGAATTTCAGTTGTTTCTACAGATTTTAACGAAATAGGGACTAAAGCAGCAGCCTTTATTACTCATGATGGAGTAGTTCACTGTTATGTACCAACAAATTTAATATTAAGAGAATCATTATAAAATTATGTATTATATAGGATATGATATTGGAAGCTCTTCGGTCAAGGTTGCCCTGGTTGAAGCAGCAACGGGCAAAAAAGTAATTGTACTGAATGAGCCACAAAACGAAATGGAAATCTTGTCATTACAACCCGACTGGGCAGAACAGGATCCTGAAATGTGGTGGCAGTACATTTGTACAGCAACAAAAAGAGCCATAAAAGAAGCGAATATTGAAGCATCTAAAATTCAGGGTATTGGTATTTCGTACCAAATGCACGGATTGGTTATTGTGGATAAAGACGGCAAATCGCTGCGTAATTCTATTATCTGGTGCGACAGCCGTGCGGTTGAAATTGGCAACAAAGCGTATGCTGAAATAGGAACCGATAAATGTGCGGAACATTTATTGAATTCACCTGGAAATTTCACCGCTTCAAAACTAAAATGGGTTAAGGAAAACGAACCTGAAGTTTACAGTAAAATAGATAAATACATGCTTCCGGGAGATTACATCGCTTTGAAATTAACTGGCGAAGTAACGACTACTAAAAATGGTTTGTCCGAAGGAATGCTTTGGGATTATAAAGAAAATAAGGTAGCGGACTGGCTTTTGGATTACTACGGAATCGATAAGTCGCTGACTCCGAATATTGTAGAAAATTTCACCAATCAGGGTGTTGTTACTGAAAAAGGTTCTCAGGAATCAGGTCTTCCTGTTGGAATTCCGATTGTTTACAGAGCCGGAGATCAGCCCAACAATGCGTTGTCACTGAATGTCCTTCGTCCGGGAGAAGTAGCAGCAACGGGAGGTACATCAGGCGTTTTTTATGCTGTTACGGAAACCAATTCTGGAAAAAGTACTCGTGTGAACAACTTTGTTCATGTTAATTATTCCGAATCAAATCCGAGAGTCGGAAAATTGCTGAATATCAACGGAGCCGGAATCCAATACAGGTGGATGCGCAACAATACCGGAAATGAGTCGTACGAGGAAATGAACGAAAAAGCGTCTCAGGTAAATGTGGGTTCAAATGGATTAGTTGTCATTCCGTTTGGAAATGGCGCAGAAAGAATGTTCAATAATAAAAACATTGGGTCTCATATTATAAATCTGAATTTTAACATTCATTCAAACGCTCATTTATACAGAGCATCTTTGGAAGCCATTGCATTTTCGTTTGTATACGGAATGGAATGTCTAAAAGATGATAATGCGAAAATTAATGTAATCAGAGCAGGGAATGATAATTTATTCCGTTCTGAAATTTTTTCTAATACAGTGGCAACATTAATTGGACATGAAATAGAAATCTACAATACAACAGGAGCCGTAGGAGCAGCCAGAGCAGTAGGTTTAACTGATGGGGACTTCGAGAAATTTGGTTCAGCGATTACAACGAATGATCACGTAATGACCTTTTTACCTTTGAAAAATAAAGAAGAATATGAGAAGGCCTATAAAAACTGGAAAAAAGAATTAGAATTAATAGTAACAAATAAATAAAAAAAAATAAAATGATAACTTTAGGAAATAAAGAATACTACAAAGGTATTGGCCAAATTAAGTTTGAAGGAAAAGAATCTGATAATCCTTTAGCGTTTAAATATTACAATCCAGACCAAATCGTAGCTGGAAAAACAATGCGTGAGCACTTTAGATTTGCAATTGCTTATTGGCATACATTCTGCGGACAGGGAAGCGATCCATTCGGACCAGGGACACAAAATTTTGCATGGGACCAGTCTTCAGATCCATATCAGGCTGCAAAGGATAAGGCAGATGCTGCTTTTGAATTTATCAGCAAAATGGGATTTGATTATTTCTGTTTCCACGATTACGATTTGATTGCTGAAGGACCAACTTTCGCTGAATCAGAAAAACGTTTAGCATTTATTACTGAGTATTTAAAAGAGAAAAAAGCAGCATCAGGAATTAAATTGCTTTGGGGAACTTCAAACTGTTTCTCAAACCCAAGATTCATGAACGGAGCGGCTACAAATCCTGACTTTAATGTTGTGGCAAGAGCCGGAGGGCAAGTAAAATTAGCTTTGGATGCTACAATCGCTTTAGATGGTGAAAACTATGTATTCTGGGGAGGTAGAGAAGGTTATATGTCTTTATTAAATACTGATATGGGAAGAGAATTAGACCACATGGCACAATTCTTAACAATGTCAAGAGATTACGCAAGAGCGCAAGGTTTCAAAGGAACTTTCTTTATCGAGCCAAAACCAATGGAGCCATCTAAGCACCAATACGATTTTGACTCTGCAACTGCAATTGGATTCCTGAAAGAGTACGGTTTAGATAAAGATTTTAAAATTAACATCGAGGTAAACCACGCTACATTGGCTCAGCATACTTTCCAGCATGAAATTGAAGTAGCTGCAAAAGCAGGAATGTTAGGAAGTATCGATGCCAACAGAGGTGATTACCAAAACGGTTGGGATACAGATCAATTCCCTAACAACATTCAGGAAACAACTGAAGCAATGTTGGTTTTCTTAAAAGCTGGCGGATTACAAGGCGGAGGAGTGAACTTTGATGCAAAAATCAGAAGAAACTCTACAGACTTAGAAGATGTTTTCTTAGCACACATTGGAGGAGCTGATACTTTTGCAAGAGCATTATTGACTGCTGACAAAATCATCACTTCTTCTCCGTATGAAAAATTAAGAAAAGAAAGATACAGCTCATTCGATTCTGGAAAAGGTAAAGATTTTGCTGAAGGAAAATTAAGCCTGAAAGATTTATATGATGTAGCAAACCAAAACGGAGAATTAACGCTTCAAAGCGGTAAACAGGAATTGTTTGAGAACATTATCAATCAATACATATAATCTTTAAAATAAATTCTGTTCATACAGTTTAGTTATAAAAATAGTTAGTAAGAATACTGAATCTTAAACGGTTCACTCTCAAAAAAGCCTTTATTTGAGATAATTTGAAATAGCTATTTACAGAAAATTAGGGTCGGAGGTTTTAGTTAGTTCCGATGACCTTAATTTTTTTGTGCCTTTTTTTAACCAAATTATTGTTCAGAAAATTTATTTAAACCATTAAAAATTAGAAATATGAAGTTTTTTATAGATACAGCGAATTTAGAAGATATTAAAGAAGCCCAGGCGATGGGAGTTTTAGATGGAGTGACTACAAATCCGTCACTGATGGCCAAAGAAGGCATTACAGGAAAAGATAACATTTTGAAGCATTACCTTGATATCTGCAATATCGTGGATGGCGATGTTTCTGCCGAAGTTATTTCTACAGATTACGAAGGAATGATTAGAGAAGGTGAGGAACTGGCAGCTTTGCATAAGCAGATTGTGGTAAAATTGCCTATGATTGGTGATGGTGTAAAAGCCTGTAAATATTTTTCGTCAAAAGGAATCAGAACCAATGTTACTTTGGTATTCTCTGCAGGTCAGGCGTTACTGGCGGCTAAAGCTGGCGCTACGTATGTTTCACCATTTTTAGGAAGACTGGATGATGTTTCAACAGACGGAATGCATTTAATTGCAGAAATCAGACAGATTTATGACAACTATAATTATGAAACCCAGATTCTTTCAGCTTCTGTAAGGCATACAATGCATGTTGTAAATTGTGCCAAAATCGGATCAGATGTTATGACCGGACCATTGTCTGCTATCAAAGGTTTATTGAAACACCCTCTGACAGATATCGGACTGAAACAATTTGTAGAAGATGCCAAAAAAATGAATTTGTAAACAGTTCATTTTCATTAAGTTTTATTTGCCCCACAAATCTAAATTTAAGTAATTCAGACTCCTTTCAAATCAATTTTGAAAGGAGTTTTTTTGTTTTTTGACAATTCATTTTCTTCTTTTTTAAAATACACTCTTATCTTTTGTAAGATTTTATGGTTTATATATTTATTTAACAGTTTTTAAACTTTAAAATCAAAGGTAAAATTCCATTCTTTTTTTCTCTTTAGGAATTTTCTGTTTTTTATGTTTTTTTTAAGAAATAATAATAAAGGTTTGTATTAATGTAATGTTTCAGCCTGAAAACTTTCATTAGATGAATAATACTTATCATTTTGTTAGTATAAATATATAATATGTTTTTTTAGTAAATATTTTTTTTGAAATTGATAAAAAAAATTAACGCAACCGATTGTGTATTGTTGTATTTTATATATATTTGTTTTTATAAAGGCTACTATAAATTCATTTTAATACAACCAACAAAAAACTAACTGACTAAACTATTAACTAATTAAATCAATTATTTATGACTAACTTTTTAATTACTAAAAGCAAATCGAAATACTTTAAAAATTTAGGGTTTCTGATCCTGATGGTGGTATTTTCAGCTTCGGTAAATGCACAAACAACAGTGTCTGGAACAGTTTCAGATGCAAGCGGTCCTATACCGGGAGTAAATGTTATTGTAAAAGGAACCAAGAATACTACAGTAACTAATTTTGACGGTACATTTACAATTAGTTCTGTTCCTGCAAATGCAGTTTTAAGTTTTAGCTTTATTGGATATAAGACTAAAGAAGTTTCTACTAACAATCAAAATAAAATTAATGTAGTTCTTGAGGAAAACTTAAATAGCTTAAAAGAAGTTGTTGTGGTGGGTTACGGCACAATGAAGAGAGGAGATTTGACAGGTGCAATTTCTTCTGTAAATGCTAAAGCAATTTCGCAGTCAGTAGCTACCACCTTAGATCAGGTTTTGCAAGGGCGTGCTGCCGGTATAAATATTCAGGCAAATAATGGAGCACCGGGTTCCAGTTCTTCTGCCCGAATTCGTGGTATTAGTTCAATAACCGGAGATAATGAACCAATTTATGTGATTGATGGTGTAGTAATTAGCGGATCAAGTAATTCAAATAATAATAACCCTCTTGCAGGAATTAATCCGGCAGATATTGCTTCAGTAGATATTTTAAAAGATGCTTCTGCAACAGCTATTTATGGTTCAAGAGCAGCTGGCGGTGTCATTATTATTACAACTAAAACTGGTAAAAAAGGAGAGCTTACTTTGAATTTTGACAGTTATGTGGGCTGGCAGAAGATACCTAAACAATTAGAGGTTCTTAACTTAAGAGAATATGGAACTCTTAAAAACACACGAGCCGATTTGGGTATTGTACAAAGAGATCCTTATTTTATTCGTCCTGAATTATTAGGAGAGGGAACAAACTGGCAGGATGAATTATTTACAACTGCTATGATGAAGAGCTATAATTTGTCAGGTTCAGGAGGTTCTGATAATACAACATATGCTTTTGGTATTGGATATTTAGATCAGGAAGGAATCGCAATCGGTTCAGGATTTGATCGTTTTAATCTTAGAGGGGTTGTCGATTCTCAGGTAAAAAGCTTTTTGAAGGTTGGAGTAAATTTAGCCTTAAATAAAACAAATCAAATCAATACATTTTCAGACGGTTCTTTAATACTCACAGCTTTAAAGCAAACACCCAATGTAGCGGCTCGTAATGCAGATGGAACTTTTGATGGTCCTGATACAACAGAATTTGTTCAGAACAATCCGTTAGGTCTTGCCTTAATGAGAGATAATCACAATCAAAATTATGGAATAAGGGGAAATGCGTATGCTGAAATTAGCTTTACTAAGAACTTAAAATTAAAAAGTCAATATTCTGTAGATTATAATTTTGGAAACGGTTACACTTTTAGTCCTTCTTACACTTTTGGAGCACTTGTAAATGATGTGCGGGAAGGTACAAGAACAAAGTCATTAAGCGATAACTGGATTTGGAATAATCTTCTAACATATAATAAATCTTTTGGAAAACACGCAGTAACTGTAACTTTAGGTCAGGAATTCGTAGAAAACCATTGGGAGAGTTTGTATGGTTACCGTTCTGGTTATATTACTAACGGAGCAACTGATTTGGATGCCGGAGACCCAACAACGGCAAGAAATTCAAATGGAAGTATGACCAAGTCTCTTAGTTCTTATTTTGGAAGAGTATTTTATTCTTTCAATGATAAATATTTATTAACGGCTACTTTAAGAAGAGACGGTTCTTCTCAGTTTGCTGAAGATAATCGTTGGGATTATTTTCCATCTGCTGCTTTTGCATGGAAGGTTTCTAATGAGAGTTTTCTAAAAAACAGTAAGACAATCAATAACTTTAAATTAAGATTAGGCTGGGGTCTTGTTGGTAATCAAAATAGTTTATACCCTTATCCTTATACGTCACTTTATGGTACATCAGCGACTAATTGGGGCAGCGGACAAATTGCAACCAATACAGCAAACCCGGATTTAGGATGGGAAAAAACAAAATCAACCAATATAGGAATAGATTTAGGGCTTTTTAATAACAGAATTGAACTGATTGCTGATGTTTATTACAAAAAAACAGACGGATTATTACTTCCTTTATCGCTTCCGGCTTATGCAGGAACTACCGGACAAGGATCTACTACGGCACCTATTTTTAATATCGGTTCTCTTGAAAACAAGGGGCTTGAATTGACTTTAAACACGATTAACATAGAGAGAGATGAATTTAACTGGAAATCTAACTTCGTTTTCTCAATGAACAGAAGCAAGGTTCTTGCTCTTAATTCAGAAACAGGAGTTTATAACCAGACACTTCAGCAGGGTTCAGACGTGACTGTTGTTACACGTTCTGCAGTTGGACAGCCAATAGGCCAGTTTTACGGATACAAAGTAATTGGGCGATTTGAAAAAGCTACTGATTTTTATTATAAAGATCAAAATGGAGTAGTACAGCCAACAGCCCTGCCGGAAGGAATGGTAATTGGAGAAAATGGTGTCTGGATTGGAGATTATATGTTTGAAGATAAAAATAAGGATGGCGTTATCAATGAAAAAGATACAGACTATATAGGAAACCCAGCTCCGGATTTTACTTTTGGTATCGGAAATACTTTTACATATAAAGGATTTGATATCAATATATTGGTGACAGGTACTTACGGAAATGAAGTATTAAATTATCAAAGACGCTGGTTAGAAAATCCTCGTGAAAACACCAATTTATTAAAATCAGCTTTAGGATATGCTCAATTAGAATTAATTGATCCGAATGGTCCAAATGATTATCGTAACGTTCAAATTGTTGGAGGAGATTCTTATATGCCCAGAATTGGCGCTTCATCTGCTTCATCTGCATCAAATTACCGTTTGAGTAACCGATTTGTAGAAGACGGATCTTATGTAAGAGTGAAAAATATTTCTATTGGATATAACTTGCCTAAGAGTTTATACTCAAAATGGGGGATTTCGAACGTGAAAGTGTATACAAATGCTCAAAATGTATTGACATTTACTAAATACAAAGGATACGATCCTGAAGTAGGTTCTATTAACCAAAATAACCTTTTGACAGGTGTTGATAATGGCCGTTATCCATCACCAATCATCACTACACTTGGATTAAATGTTAACTTCTAAACTATTACAAACGATGAAAACGAAAAATATATTTTACAGGGTTCTTCTAATTGCATTACCATTTGTTTACACCAGTTGTAGTGATCTTTTAGATGTTGAACCGGAAGACCGAATTACAAAAGAAAACTTTTATAAAACAGAATCCGATTTTCAGGCTGCTACAGGGCCATTATATAACAAAGTATGGTTTGATTTTAATGATAAATTTTATTATGGTTTAGGTGACGGACGTTCTGCAAACATGTATGCTCCATTCTCTGATTATGTTTACCCGTTTACAGATTTAACAGAAACAGGATTAACAGGACCATTGGTTTCGGCCTGGGGATCTTTATATAATGTGATACAACAATCCAACAACGTTATCATTGGTATTACAGGAAGCACTGTTAGTGAATCAGTTAAAAGCAAATACATTGCCGAAGCCCGATTTATGAGAGGTACAGCTTATTGGTATTTGGCTTCATTATGGGGAGATGTAATTATTTCAACAGACCCAAAAGAGCTGGTTAAAAATCCGATAGTCAATAAAAATCCGTTAAAAGACGTTTACGAATTTGCTATGCGTGATTTAGAATACGCTGCCAAAAACCTTCCGGCACAAGCGGGACAATCGGGACGTTTAACCAAATATAGTGCTTTTGGTATGTTGTCACGTGTTTATTTATCTTATTCAGGAGTAAGCGATAACCCAAACAGCGGTACAAGAAATGAGGAGTATCTTGATTTAGCAAAAAAAGCTGCTTTAAAAGTTATTAATGAAGGTCCTTATGTTTTAATGGATAATTATGCTGATTTGTTTAAAATAGAAAACAACAACAATACCGAATCTATGTTTGCTTTGCAATGGGTACCAAACGGAGATTACGGAGTTAACAATACACAACAGGCCTATTTTGCATTTAGTTCAGATATTACCGGCGATGATGCAGCCTGGGGATATTGGACAAGAGCTTCTTATAATGTTTTGCAGGAATATGAACCAACTGATAACCGTCGTAAAGCTACCTGGATGGCAGATGATGATTTTTATGCAGAAATTAATAAATCAAATGGAGGTTTTACTGTAGATCACAGTAAAGATTTCTTAACTGTAAAAAAAGGAGTTGTTGGTTCTACAAAAGACAATGCAAAAATTACCCGTATGAACTCTGCATTAAACACATATATGCTGCGTTTAGGCGAAGTATATCTAAATTATGCTGAAGCAGCTTTAGGAAACAATGCAAGTACGACTGATGCAACGGCATTAATGGGGGTAAATAAACTACGTTTGCGTGCTAATGTTGGAACTAAATCAAGTCTTACCTATAATGACATTATTCATGAAAGAAGAGTTGAGTTATGTATGGAAGGACAATACTGGTATGATTTGGTTCGCAGATCTTATTATAAACAACAGGAAGTTATTAATTACATTACGGGTCAAAACAGAGGGACTATTACCCCAATTTTATATGATACACCTACTAACACAGTATCTGTTGATGCATCAAAAAGTACCAGCCCGCGTGCGATTGGTGTAATTGATGCTACTATTTTTGTTCTGCCTTATCCTGAGTCTGAACTTATCCAGAACCCATTATTGAGAGAGAATCCTGTCCCATATAAATTTACTGAAGACAGAATAACAGATTTATTCTAGTATTGTAAAAAATAATAAATATAAAAGAGCAATTAATATGAAGAAATATATTTTAAATAAAAATTATTGGACACCCATATTATTTCTTGGGATAATGATTTTTAGTATGTTGTTTACTGCGTGTGACAACAGTGACTCCAGTGAGGGTGGCGGCGAGATAACCATTACAAAAGTCTTTTTGGAAGATGTAAATTCATCAGTACCTGACAGAGAGGTTAATTTTGCAAGATTAGGACAGCTATTACGCATTGAAGGTTCTGGTTTTAGAGGATTAAGAAAAGTTTACATCAACGGATATTCGACTTATTTTAACGTAGTTTTTGTAACAGATAAATCGATGGTGGTTAGCGTTTCTGCTGATACTCCTATTTTAGATGCTGATCCTTCAGTTAGAAATACAATTCGTTTTGCAAACGATAACAACGAAACGATTTATGCATTTGAAATTCGTTCGGCAAAACCTGCTATTACAAGTATTTCAAATACACTACCTAATGCCGGCGAAACTATTACAGTTTATGGTTCTGGTCTGACAGAGGTAAGCAAAGTAGTTTTTCCTGGTAATATTGAATCGACAACCGGAATTACATCTGATGAAGAAGGAAAATCATTTACTGTTGTGGTTCCTGCCGGAGTTTCAGAAAATGGAGGTTCTTTATTTGTGCAGACTTCTAATGGAGGCGTTTACTCACCAGCCTATTTTAATTTTAAAAAGGGAGTTATTTTAGATTTTGACGGAAACGGAACTCAGGGGTATTGGAGTACTTCAACAATTCCGGGTATGATTACACCAACAGATCTGGGATCAGCTGCTATTGGTCAAACAAATCTTTCTCATGGTAAATATGTACCACATCGTCCAGATCGTATAGCTTCCATTCCGGCAGCAACAGCCAGAGCAACAGAAGTTTGGACAGCAGGAACAGGAGTAGACAATTGGAGAACACAACTAACACCTTATATTCCGGCAACTACTCCTCTTGATAAAGTGGCATTTCAGTTTGATCTTTATGTACCGGATGCCTGGAAAGATTCAGGTTACTTAAAGATATGTACGATCAACAATTTTAATGGAGGAACCTGGGCTGGTGGTGTTTATAATTATATTCCCTGGCTGATCGACGGAAAATCAGTTGCTTTTCAAACAACTGGCTGGGTAACGATTACTATTCCTTTTAATAAATTTTATCAATGGTCTAAAGCTGATTTCACTTTTGAAGCAGTACTGGCTTATCGTGAAGCGGCAACTTATCAAAATTTTGGAATATGGTTTGAAAATGGCGATGTAAAAATGAAAGATGTTTTGGGAACTGACAGCACAGTTGAATTTGCTTCAAAAGCAACTTCTGTAAAAGTTTATACTGATAACTGGAGAGTTGTATCATTAAACACACCGGTTTACGATGATTTTACTAACTAAAAAAAAAATCTAATGAAATATAAATATATAATACCAATAATTGCTTCATCCTTAATGACACTGGCATCATGCGATGATAATTTAATGGAGTGGAAGAAAGTTGAAGGACATGGTGAAATTGCATCATCAGAATTGCCCTTAGAATTAGCCGAAAAAATTACAAGATATGAACCTCTTAAAAACTATTCCACTTTTAATTTAGGAAACGGAATTGGGGTTAGTTTGTATTTAGAAGATGAAACTTATAGAAGTATTGTTAATGCAAATTTTGACGAAGTAGTTCCGGGTTACGAAATGAAACACGGGGCCATGGTAAAATCAAACGGAAGCATTGATTTTACAACAATGGATAAATTTGTAACCGAAACTAAAAAGGCAGGTTTATCAATTTATGGGCATACATTAGCATGGCATTCAAATAACAATGCAAGCTATCTGAACAGCTTGATCGCACCAACTATTATTCCAGGTTCTAGCGGTCCTAATTCGCTTAATTTGGCTGGTTTATTAGATGGAAGTTTTAGCGGTTGGTCAAAAAATAATCCTGGAGCAGGAATTACTGTAGTCGATGGGGCAGGATTGGTAAGCGGTACCAAAGCGATGAAATTAGTTTCGAGTGCAACATCATCTCAAGCCTATAATCTTCAAGTTTACACTCCTAATATTTCGGCAGTGAGTGGACATAGATATGAAATTTCCTTTTTTATTAAATCTGACGTACCAGGTAAAGGACGTGTTTCTTTTGATAGTAACATAACCGCTCAGTATATGCCAGATTTCACAACTAATGGAACTTGGACACAGATTAAGTTCACTAAAAATGATGTTAAGTCTGGTTCTACTGCATTTAAATTGGCTTTAGATTTAGGGTATTTGCCTAATGTTACCTATTATGTTGACGTGAATAGTTTTGCTATAGTTGATTTAGATGCGGCTCCGACAATAGTTAATCTAATAACTAATGGTGATTTTGAAAATGGAAGTATTTCTCAATGGACCGCAGGTAGTTCAAATGGGTCAACTGCTAAAATTTCAACAAACGGAGCTGGTTACGGAGGATCTGGCTATGCCATGGAACTTACGAACCCTGTCGCTAAAAGTAATTACAGTGCGCAGCGTGTATTCACTCTCAGTGCTCCATTGGTACAAGGTAAACAATATAATTTCACTTTTTGGGTAAAAGCTGATGTTCCTGCATCTTTGCAGGTAGAAATACAAAATCCAAGCTATGCTGGAGATTATTCCGGAGATTTTGCTGTTGGGACTTCTTGGACACAAATAACAAAAATAATTACACCTTCTACAGCAGATAAAAATAAGCTTGTTTTTGATTTTGGTGCCACTGCAGCTACATTTACTATTGATAATATTGTACTGACAGACGGATCAACAACCGGAGGCGGCGCAGGTACACCTTCTATCACAATTGAAAAAACAGATGCAGAAAAAGCAACCATCATTGATGCTGCTATGACTGACTGGATTTCAAAAATGATGACACATTTTAAAAATGATGTTCACGCCTGGGATGTGGTAAACGAACCAGTAAAAGAAGATGGAAGTTTACGTGACGGTGTTGTTACTGATATGGCAAATGATGAATTTTACTGGGTGAAATATCTAGGAAAAGATTATGCTGTTAAAGCATTTAAACTGGCTCGTCAATATGGTAATTCTACTGACAAATTATTTATAAATGATTATAATTTAGAATCCAGACTGGATAAATGTGACGGATTAATTAACTATGTTAAATATATTGAAAGTCAGGGAGCTACTGTTGATGGAATTGGAACGCAAATGCACATTTCTTTGACAACTGATAAAACTAAAATTGATCAGATGTTCCAAAAATTAGCAGCTTCAGGAAAACTAATAAAAATCTCTGAGCTGGATATTCGTTTAGGAACAAAGAGTCCAACAGCTGTACAATTAGCTGATCAGTCTGCTATGTACCAGTTTGTAATTGATTCGTATAAAAAATACATTCCAGCCGCTCAACAATACGGAATAACTATTTGGGGAGTATCTGATAACGAACAAGAACACGAATATTGGTTGCCTAATGAATCTCCAAATGTATGGGATGCCAGCTATAAACGTAAACATGCTTACAAAGGAACTGCAGATGGTCTTGCAGGTAAAGATGTGAGTAAAGACTTTTCAGGCGAACTGCAACCTTAATTTTTTATTATAATGAATCCGTATTAAAATCTCAATCCCCAATATGAGGTTTTGATATGGATTTGTTATTTTTAAATATTTGATTTTAAAGTGAAATTGAAAAAATGATTTTAATATTAAAAAAGACAGAATGTTTAATTTTAAAAAAAACAGATTTATTTTATTAGGTTTCCTGGTAATTCAATTTGGATTTGCGCAGAATAAAATTCCATTTCTTCAAAAAAAAGGCAATAAAACTCAGTTAATTGTCAACAATAAACCTTTTATCATAAGAGGAGGAGAATTAGGAAACTCTTCTGCGACAAGTATGGAAAGTATGGAACCTATCTGGCCTAAACTTTCTGATATGAATCTCAATACCGTATTGACTCCGGTGTATTGGGAACTTATAGAACCTCAGGAAGGTAAATTTGATTTTTCTTTGGTGGACGACCTTATTCTTAAAGCAAGAAAAGAAAATCTAAAGTTGGTATTTCTTTGGTTCGGATCATGGAAAAACAGTATGTCGAGCCATGCTCCGGAATGGGTAAAATTAAACCAGAAGAAATATCCAAGAGTTAAGGATGATAAAGGTAAAAGTCATGAGATTTTAACGCCGTTCAGCGAAAATAATTTAGAAGCTGATTTAAAAGCTTTTCAAAAATTAATGAGTCATATTAAAGATTTTGATCAAAAAGAGCAAACGGTCATAATGGTTCAGGTTGAAAATGAGATAGGTATGCTGCCTACAGCCAGGGATTATTGTGTATTGGCAAACGAAGTTTTTAATAAGCCGGTTCCTGATGAATTGTTGAAATACATGCAGAAAAACAAAGAAAAACTGGTTCCTGAGTTTCTGGAAATCTGGAAAAAGAACGGTTTTAAAACTTCAGGAAACTGGGAACAAATATTCGGAAAAGGTCTTCATACAGATGAAATTTTTATGGCATGGTATTTTGCAAAATTCACTAATAAAATAGCAAAAGCAGGAAAAGATTTGTATCCAGTTCCATTATTTGTAAATGCGGCCTTAAATGCCCCTGAAAAAAAGCCTGGAGAATATCCTAGTGCTGGTCCATTGCCACATTTAATGGATATCTGGAAAGTCGCTGGCACATCGATTGATATGCTTTCGCCTGATTTTTATAATCCTTTATTTAAGCATTGGAATGATTTGTTTACCCGTCAGGGAGATCCACTTTTTATTCCGGAACATCGTTTTGACGAAAGTGCTCCATTTAAAGGATTATACGCTATTGGTCATTATGAGGCAATTGGTTTTTCTCCTTTCTCTATCGAATCTGTTGTTGATGCTAAAAAAGAACCGCTTGGGAAAATTTATAATCTGGTTAAACAATTGACTCCGGTAATTGAAGCCAACAAAGGCTTAGGTAAAATTGATGGGGTTTTATTAGATAAAGAAAATCAATTACAGATAATTAAACTGGGTAACTTCGAGTTTACATTTAAGCATGATTATACCTTAAACTGGTCTGATGGGGCAAAAGCAGATGTCTGGCCAATGTCAAGTGCAATCATTATTGAAATAGCTCCGGATGAGTTTTATATTGCCGGATCAGGAATCGTGGTGACTTTTAAACCTTTAAAAAGTATGGAACTTAACGCGGGAATCTTAAAAACTGATCAGGGAATATTTGAAAATGATGTCTGGAGGACTGTAAGACATTTTAATGGAGATCAGACTCATCAGGGAAGGCATCTTAGAATTTCTGTTGGCGATTATGAAATTCAAAAGATAAAATTATATACCTATGAATAAGTGTTCTAACAATTTACAGAAAACAAATTTTAGTATATCATGATTCAATTCAATTTCAAAAAGATTTAAGCAGATTAAATTTGATTTTTAGAAATAAATTTGTCAAAATCTGCTTAAATCTTTTTTTAATCTGCGTGAAAAAAATAGGTATAATTTTCTAAGGAAAGTAGGTTTTAGAGTAATATCTTTCCTGATTATTTAATGTTTGACGAAAGTAAAAGCAAAAAGAAAATGAAAAAAATAATACTACTCACAATACTCTTTCTAAGTTTTGCAGTCAATTCGCAAATAAAATTGCCTCGATTAATTAGTGACAGCATGATTTTACAGCGTGATGCCAAAGTGAAAATTTGGGGCTGGGCTGCTGCAAATGAAAAAATAGAATTAAACTTTAATCATAAAATTTACAAAACCATTACGGCTGAAGATGGAACATGGACCATTATTTTACCTCCGCAAAAAGCTGGTGGACCATACGCAATGACTTTTTCAGCGAGTAATATCATTACTTTAAAAAATATCCTTTTTGGCGATGTATGGATTTGCTCAGGGCAATCTAATATGGAACTCCCAATGGAAAGGGTGAAGGACAAATACAGTCATGTAATTGCAAGCGCAGATAATTCCGCCATCAGACAATTTTTAGTGCCTGATCAATATAATTTCGAAAAGGAGAACACTGATTTTTCTTCAGGTGGATGGGTTTCAGTAACTCCCGCTAATATTTTGCAGTTTTCTGCAGTTGGATATTTTTTTGCCCGTGAAATTTATGAAAAGTATAAAATTCCAATCGGATTGATTAATGCTGCCTTAGGAGGTTCTCCGGCCGAATCCTGGATTAATGAAGAAGCAATTAAAAAATTCCCGGAGTATTATCAGGAATATCAAAGATTTAAAGATAGAAACCTGATATCCCAAATTGAATCAAATGATAAAAAAATCAATAATGAGTGGTACCAATTGCTGGATAAAACAGATGAAGGTTTAAAGAATAAATGGTCAGACCCTGAATTGAATGATTCAGACTGGAACACGATGCATGTTCCTGGTTATTGGTCAGAAAATGGGCTTGGAAATGTTAACGGTGCTGTCTGGTTTAGAAAACAATTTGAAATATCAAAAGTTAAGGCAAACTCGATAAAACTTATTTTAGGACGAATAGTCGATGCCGATTCTGTTTTTGTAAACGGTCATTTTGTGGGAACTACTTCTTATCAATATCCTCCCAGAAAATATTCTTTTAATTCAAATATTTTAAAAGAAGGAAAAAACGAAATTGCTATACGTATCATAAATAATTCAGGCAAGGGAGGTTTTGTCATGGATAAACAATATCAATTAGTAAATGGGAATGATTCTCTGAACTTAAGCGGTTTTTGGAAGTATAAATTAGGAACAAAAATGCTTCCCTTACCATCACAGACTTTTATCAGATGGAAACCGGTCGGGCTTTATAATGCAATGATTGCTCCTTTAAAAAATTATGCAATCAAAGGTACTCTGTGGTATCAGGGGGAATCAAGCACAAAAAAGCCGGTAGAATATTCAGCATTAATGGAAACCTTGATTACAAATTGGAGAGCAGAATGGAAACAGGGCAATTTTCCTTTTATATATGTTCAGCTTCCGAATTATATGGAGCCAAAATCTGAACCGGTTGAAAGCAATTGGGCCGAATTAAGACAACAGCAAAAAAATATGTTGTCTGTTCCTAATACAGCTATGGCAGTTACAATAGATTTAGGAGAGTGGAATGACATTCATCCCTTAAACAAATACGATGTAGGCAAAAGACTTGCTTTACAGGCAAGAAAAATGGTTTATGGCGAAAAAAATTTGGTTTCATCAGGACCACTTTTTAAATCAATGAAGCGGGAACAAAACAAATTGATACTTAGTTTTTCAGATATTGGAACTGGTTTGGCAGCAAAAAATAATGCAACTTTAAAGGGTTTTGCCATAGCTGGTGCTGATGGAAAATTTGTGTGGGCAAATGCTGAAATCAAAAACGATATGATTATGGTTTGGAGTGATTCAATTCCAATTCCTGTAAAAATCAGATACGCCTGGGCTGACAATCCCTCAGAGGCTAATTTATACAATAAGCAAAATTTACCGGCATCGCCTTTTGAAAGCAAGATTTAATTGTTAAGATGAAATTTATTCAGTATAACTGATTAATATTTAAATATTTAACTTTTTTTATTCTTTAAAAAGTATTGTTTTTACCTATTTTCGTAAGAAAATATATGGAAAACCGTTATAACAGAAATAGGCTTTATATTACAGACGAAGAACAAAAAAGAATAAAAGAAATTCCAATATTATTAGGCGGGGCGGGTATTGGCAGTGTTATTGCAGAATGTTTGCTTAGATTTGGTTTTGAAAATCTCACACTAATTGATGGTGATATTGTAGCATTATCCAATTTAAACAGACAAAATTATACTGAGAAAGATATCTCTAAACCTAAAGTAGAAGCAATTAAGGAAAAATTACTCTCAATTAATAAGGAAGCTAAAATCACGATACATAATTGTTTTTTAACTCCCGATAATGTTGATAATTATATTGAGGGTCATAAAATTGCGATTAATGCTTTAGATTTCGCATCAGAAGTGCCCTTGCTGTTCGATTCTATATGCCAGAAGAAAAAAATTCCGGTTCTGCATCCTTATAATCTGGGCTGGGGGGCCTTGGTGTTGGTAATTAAAGAAAACCAGGGGCTGAATATTTTAGAAAAACCAAACCAACATTTTAATGAAGTAAATGTGGTAGATTACGTTTCTGATTATATGAGATATTCAGGTAATCCACAAGAATGGCTGGAGGAAATAATCGAAAAGTATAAAGCTGAAAACAGAGAACTTTCTCCTCCACAGTTATCTGTAGCTTCCTGGATGGTAGCAGCAGTTTGTACAAATATTGTATTTGATATTAGTACCAACAGAGCTGTAAAAACGTTTCCTGAGTTTTACTTCAGTACCATCAGATAGAATTCTAAATATTAAACTTAAAAGCTGTATTGGATGTAAATTTCAATACAGCTTTTTTCATTTTTGAATTAACCCGCCTATAGTATATAAAAAAAGAAATTATAAAAGACTACCAAAAAAGGTAATAAATAAGCTCTTTGATCTTTTGTCAGTCAATTTGGCAATTCTATATTCTTTAATGCTGATACTTTTACAATTGTAAAGAATGAGTTTAATCATAAAATATAGAAAATATGGAATTTATTAACGATCAAAAGACTTTGGAATCTATTGTTAAAAAAGCATGGGAAGACCCAGTCTTTAAGAGCAATTTACTAACCAGTCCACTCTCAACATTAGAAAACTTTTTAGGACAGCCAATTCATTTACCGAATGGAAAAACAATTACTGTTACTGACCAGTCAAATACATCTACAATATTTATTAATATTCCTTCCAACCCTATTTTGGTTGAAGTTGTAGATGATATGGAACTATCTGAAGAACAATTAGACATTATTTCCGGAGGAGGTGACGGACAGACGCCTCCAATCATTGTAAAATGATTATTAGACGGAATGAATTTTAACCGGTGAGATAAAAAGCGTATGTGTACATTGAACATATACGTTTTTAATTTAATAGTACTGATATGAAAAATTTGCACATCTACTTATTGTTTTTTCTTTTTCTCACTTTCGGTGCCGGAATAAAATTACACGGGCAAATAAATGTATCAAACAAACAACGTTTTGATAATAAGAAAATTGCAGACAGTTTATTAAATAATGGAATAAAGTATCAGGACTCCGGAAAATTTCCGGATGCAATGGTTTCATTCGAAAAAAGTTTAAAAATATACCAAAGTTCCAAAGATCAAAAAGGAATAGGAAATGTCCTGAACAAAATTGCAACAACATATTATTATCAGGGAGATTATGCAAAAGCCCTGGTTTATTATACTAACAGTAAAGAAATTTGTGAAAAGATTGATTTCAAAAAAGGAGTCTCGTCATCATTAAATAATATGGGTGCTGTTCATTATTACTTAGGTAATTATCCAAAAGCACTCGAGTTTTATAATCAGGCAATAAAAATTCAAAAAAAAATTGGCGATAAAAAAATCATTGCAGCGACTACCCAAAATATTGGCGGAATATATATTGATATAAAAGATTATTCTAATGCCATGATGTATTCTCAAAAAGCCAATGCCATTTACAAAGAGTTAAAAGATTCAGTTGGAATTTCTCATAATTTAAATGGGACAGGTAAAATCTACATGATGCAAAAGCAGTATCCTAAGGCCTATAATCACTTTAGTCAGGCTTTAGCTATCGCAGTCAAAATAGGTGATGAACAAAAAAAAATAGAAGTCCTGTACAATTTAGGTGAACTGTTTAATATCCAGGGCGATTATACGAAATCCTTATTATATTATAATTGGTGTTTAAAATCATCACAAAAAATTAATAGTTTACAATATACAGGTACTACAGAAGTAGCTATTGGCAGTATATTGAATCAATTAGGAAAGAATACTATAGCTATAAAGAAATGTAAAAAAGGACTCAGAATTGCAGAAAATTTAGGAGCCCTATCTTTAAAAAAAGAAGCTTGTAAGTGTCTTTATGGCGCTTATAAATCTTTGGGAAACACTACAGTGGCCCTTAATTTTTATGAGAAATCAAATGCATATAATGACAGCTTAAAGTCTGAAGAAACCTCCAATAAGATTTTGAACATGGAATTTCAAAAGGCACTCTTAATGGATAGTATTGCATATGTCAATAAAGAACATAAAATAGAACTTAAACATAAAGAAGAAGTTCAGAAAAAAGAAACCCAAAGAAACATCATTATAATTTCTTTGGGTTTCATACTGTTGATTTCTATTGCTTTATGGAATAGGTTAAACTACGTTAGAAAATCCAGAGAAGCTTTAAAAATAGAAAAAGACCGTTCAGAAAAGCTGTTGTTAAATATTCTGCCTGAAGAAATCGCAGAAGAATTAAAAGAAAAAGGCTTTGTCAATGCCCGCGATTTTAATTTGGTTTCAATCCTTTTTACTGATTTTAAATCTTTCACGCAAACTGCTGAAAAAATGTCACCTAAAGATCTTGTTGAAGAAATCAATGTTTGTTTCAAAGCATTTGATTTAATCTCTGATAAGTATAATATCGAAAAAATTAAAACTATTGGTGATTCTTATATGGCAGCAGGGGGAATACCAAATCCAAATGAAGATTCCCTAAAAGACATTGTATTGGCAGGATTAGAGATGCAGGAGTTTATGATTGAAAGAAAAATTCAAAATTCAATCACAAATAAGCCTGCTTTTGAAATGCGTCTGGGTATACACGCTGGTCCCATTGTTGCCGGAATAGTAGGAGTTAAAAAATTCCAATATGATGTATGGGGCGATACAGTAAATACTGCCAGCAGGGTAGAAAGCAATGGAATGGCCGGTAAAGTCAATATAAGTGAATCTCTTTATAATCTGATAAAACATGAAGAGTGCTTTTTGTTTCAGTACCGTGGTAATATTTATGCTAAAGGAAAAGGGGAGATCAATATGTATTTTGTCGAAAAGAATGATTTTTTGATCGACAAAAATAGACTTTTTATCGATAAAATACATGTTTAAGTATTTTTTGTCAGTTTATTTGGCATTTTTATAATATAATGTAGTTCTAATTTTACATTATACAAAAGGAAATAAATCATGGAACAGAAAAATGAAGAAGAGGTTTTAAGATTAATAATATCCAAAGCATGGGAAGATATTAATTTTAGAAAAAGCCTTGTTTCAGATCCTATAAAAGCAATAGAAAATCTGACAGGAGCTAAGATTGTTTTACCTGAAGGAAAAACACTGGTAATTAATGATCAGACTGATAAATCTAAGGTTTACGTAAATATCCCTAGTGAACCCAATATTGAAGACATAGAACTTACAGAAGACCAATTAGAAATAATTGCCGGAGGCGGAAAGACCATTTGGAGAGATTTGGTAAATAGTCTTTTTCCAACATTAAAAAATTATATCAAAATATAATGAACATTTAAATAATTAACCCTTAAATAATTAAAATCATGGACTTTAAACAAGCACAAGCAAATTCAGAAAAAAACTTAAAAACTATTATCGAAAAATGTTGGTCAGATGACTCTTTTAAACAAGAATTAATCGCTAATCCTGTTAAAGCCATCGAGAAATTATCTGGACAGCCCATAGATTTAAAAGGCAGAAGACTTATTGTAACAGATCAAACAGATACTTCTGCAGCTTATATCAATATCCCTGCAAATCCAGCAAATATGGAACTTACAGAGCTGGAATTAGAAGCTGTAGCAGGAGGTAAGGGAATTGAAATTTCCTGGTCATTTATCTGTGTTACCTGGTAATAAATAAAATAAAAAATTAATCAAATTAACCTTTAAATTATACAATTATGGACTTTAATCAAGCACAAGCAAATTCAGAAAAAAACTTAAAAACTATCATCGAAAAAAGCTGGGCAGATGAATCTTTTAAACAAGAATTAATTGCTG
>CAUPQW010000004.1:0-348567 GCA_963513545.1 uncultured Flavobacterium sp. | reverse complement strand
TGTCAGTATTTCCATGAACGCCTTCGCTGTTGCGGGTGCAAAAGTAGCACCTTTATCCAGTTAAACAAGCATTCTCTGCATGTTTTTTTTATTCTTTTTCACACTTTCTCTTAACTCTCTGGTAACAGCAGTTTTACAATTTGTCTTTTTTTGATAACATGTAGGATTTTTCTTTTTTAAGACTTAGTTTTTACAATTTGCCAAACTTTTTGATTGTCTATTTTGAAGAGTCATTACTCTTTTTGCCAGTTTTCTTCTGATTCTGCAATTCTTTTAAATTACCATTTTTGCTTTATTAAACTCAAAATTAATCCTGAAAACTGGCATCAATAGCCTCGATAGAAGTGAAAATCCTTTTTATGGCGGGGTTCGCCATAAAAAGATTGTAGCGGATAGCAGGGAATAGCTCCTCATTAAATCAATATTCTAAAATCTGAAACTAAAAAAGGCTTCGACTTCGATCAGCCTAACAAAGAACTATCTTATTATAGTCTAAATTCCACCATATATATGTACAGAAAAACAAACCCGACATGTTTTCAAAAAACTGTCGGGTTTCAATTACTCATATATTTATATTAGCTAATCAAAACGAATAGCTTTCACCGGAGAAATTTTTGTTATAATATAAGAAGGTATTAATAACACCAGGAAACAAATCACAATAGTCATTAAATTTAACAGAACGACATAAACCCAATTTATATAAACCGGCGCCTGATTGACATAATAATTTTCAGGATTTAATTGAACTACTCCAAATTGCTGCTGAATTAACAATATCGAGATACCTATTAAGTTGCCCCAAAACAGTCCTCGTATTATAAGATAGAAAGCATTGTACAAAAATATTTTACGAACGCTCCAATTGTTAGTACCTAATGCTTTTAAAATTCCGATCATTTGTGTGCGTTCTAAAATAAGCACCAATAAAGCAACAACCATATTTATTGTTGCCACCAAAATCATAACAACCAAAATAACGATAATGTTGAAATCAAAAAGTTGAAGCCAGTCAAAAATATAACTATACTTTTCAATTATAGTCTTAGTATCTAAACTTGATGATGTTTGATCGTAGATTTGATCTCCTGTGATTTTGATGTTCTTGAAATCTTTTACAAAAACTTCGAATGCACCAACTTGATCAGGTGTCCATTTATTAATTCTTTGAATATGTCGAATATCACCTATTATATAAGTCGCGTCGAAATTTTGAAAACCAGAATTAAAAATACCCGTAATTTTGAACCGACGGCTATTTGGCATCTTGCCTTGCTCTTCTTTAATGAAAAAGGTGTTAAAGCTATCTCCTATTTTTAAGTCTAAACGATTTGCAAGAAATCTAGAAATTATAACATCTTCATTTAATGTTTTAGAAAAATCCGGCAATTTTCCTTCCACCAAATACTCCTTTATATTATTCCAGTCATAATCAGCTCCCACTCCTTTGAAGATAATTCCTTCGAAAGCATTTTCGGTCCTGATAATTCCGGCTTTGCTTGCGGTTGCCTGAATATGGCTTACTTCTGGAACTGATTTAAAACTAGGATAAAAGTCTTGTTTTTTAGAAATTGGAATCAATGTAACTTCAGAATTATTATTGTCATAATTCGAAATAATAATCTGTCCGTTGAAAGCTGAAACTTTATCGCGAATTTTTTGCTGCAAACCTATTCCGGTTGCAACTGAAACCAACATCATGATAATACCAATAGCTATAGCCGAAATCGCAATTTTAATAATAGGTGCCGAAATACTGCTTTTATAATCTTTAGCAGTAATAAGTCTTTTAGCTATAAAGTATTCCAGATTCAATTTAAGTCTTTTTTATTGATTTATATGCAAGTTTTGCTTTGGTCAAAAATACATTTTAAAAAGCAAAAACAATTGTTCCTAAAAAACAATTACAAAATATTTAGGTTTCTTATAGTGGCAATTTCTTTTTCATTTCTTCAACAATATTATATGCAGCCGGACAAATGGCAACATTTTTCAAGGTAAGATCTGCAATTTGATGAAACTTTTTCCGATCTGTATGAGGGAATTCTCTACAAGCTTTTGGACGAACATCATAAATCATACAGTAATTTTCATTATCCAGAAAAGTACAGGGAACACTTTTTAAAACATAATCTTTGTCTTCATCAATTTGGAGATACTGTTCAATAAATTGCTGTGGTTTTTGCCTGAAAAATTTAGATATTCTCTCAATATCCGCCAAAGTAAATAATGGGCCGGTCGTTTTACAACAATTGGCACATTGCAAGCAATCTGTTTTTTTAAATTCTGTATCATGCAAATCCTGCATTACATAGTCTAAATTTTTAGGTTGCTTCTTTTTCAGTTTATCAAAATACTTTTTGTTTTCGATATGCTTATCTTTGGCTAACTTATTTAAGTTGTTTAAAATCTGTTTCAAGTTTACTATTTAAAGTTGATCTGCAAAATTAAACAACTTTAAACTCGAAACCTTAATCTTTGAACTAAATTACAATGAAAGATCTTTTTGGAAAAGCCATGTTTGATTTTCAAACCAATAATTCACCTGAAGATATTATTACCGAAACCACTATTTCAGAAGAAGATGAAATGAGTGTTGATTATTTATTTCGTTCTTATAACGAAATGCCTAAAATAGAACAAAAAGCTCTACAATTGGCCTCTGGAAAAATATTAGATGTTGGCTGCGGAGCCGGAAGCCATAGCTTATCACTACAAAATGATCGTAATTTAGATGTAATTTCGATTGACATTTCTGAAAAAGCAATAGAAACATGCAAACTTAGAGGTATAAAAGATGCCAAAGTTCAAAACATATTAGATTTTGACGGAGAAAAATTTGATACTATTATATTATTAATGAATGGTGTTGGTATTTTTGGAAGATTAGAAAACTGTAACAAGTATTTGTCTAAACTAAAATCACTTTTAAATGAAGGCGGACAAATCCTGCTCGACAGTTCAGATATTATTTATATGTTTGATGAAGATGAGGATGGTGGGAAATGGATTCCCTCAGATAATGATTATTATGGCGAACTCGTCTTTAATATATCATACAAAGGAGAAAAAGAAGAGCCTTTTGACTGGCTTTATTTAGATTACAACACACTTCAAAATGCTGCAATTGCAAATGGGCTTAAATGCGAACTGATTATAGAAGGTGAGCATTATGATTATTTAGCCAGACTTTTTATTTAACTTTAAAAATACTCGATGAAAGAATCTGATTTAGAAAAATTAAAATATCCGATAGGAAAATTTGAAGTTCCTGCAGAATATACCACCGAATATATTTCAAGTAAAATTGAAGAAATAGCAACTTTTCCTGAAAGACTGAAAAAAGAAATCATTCATTTAAGCGACGACCAGCTGGACACTGCATATCGTCCTGAAGGATGGACTCTTCGTCAAGTAATTCATCATTGTGCGGAAAGCCATATGAATTGTTTTATCAGAATTAAATGGGCATTGACTGAAAATAATCCGGTTATAAAAGCCTACGATGAAACTTTATGGAGCGAACTACCCGATAATTTACAAATGCCTATCGAACCTTCACTGAATTTATTAAGTGGTTTGCATTTTAGAATAACTTATATCCTTAAAAGTTTATCTGAAACTGATTTAAAAAAATCTTTTATTCATCCGGAGAGTAATTCTGAAATCAGCATAAATCAAATGATTGGATTATATGCCTGGCACGGAAATCATCATTTAAAACATATTACATCTTTAAAAAAAAACAAAAACTGGAAATAGACATTATTTCCAGTAATTTAAAACAAAAAATCTCTTCATTTTGAAGAGATTTTTTGTTTTATGGTATGTTCAAATATTTATGAGTTTGAAGTGAAACCCTCCATTTCGGATTGTTCATTACATAATCAACAATTAGTGGAGTCATTTCTTCTTTTTTACTCCATTCTGGCTGAAGAAATAAAATTGCACCATCATTTACAAGTTCAGCTTGTTCTTCGGCAAAGATAAAATCGTGTTTATTATGAATAATTACTTTTAACTCATGTGCATTAGCATAAACTGTCTGAGTTGGTAATTTATTTTTTTTAGGCGACAAACAAATCCAATCCCAAGTACCTGTAAGCGGATATGCTCCTGAAGTTTCAATATGGACTTTCAGGTTTTTATTTTTCAATTCCTGAGTTAAAAAAGTCATATCCCACATTAATGGTTCCCCTCCTGTTATTACAACAGTATCAGCATAAGTTGAAGCATTTGTCACAATTAAATCGATACTTGTTGGCGGATGTAATTCTGCATTCCAACTTTCTTTCACATCACACCAATGACAGCCCACATCGCAACCTCCAATTCGTATAAAGTAAGCCGCTGTTCCAGTATGAAAACCTTCACCCTGAATCGTATAAAATTCTTCCATTAAAGGCAACATTGCTCCTCTATTTACCTCTAATTGTATTTCTTTTGATAACATTATTTTATTTTAAAGTGCAAAGATAGTCAATTAAATACGGAACATAAAAAAACCGATAGCTCAAAGAACTACCGGTCTATATTTAGTAATATAAAATCTTTACTATTTCAAAGATTTCACAGATTGAGCAGCATATGTATTTGCAGGATCTAAAACTAAAGTTTTATTAAAATACTCAATAGCCTTAGCTTTGTCAGTGTTTGCATAAGCCGCACCAATTGCATTGTAAGATTCAACAACTTTCTTCACAGTAGCAGGCTTAGCCAATTCTTCTGGTCCTTTAGCTGTAGCTTTATTAGCATACTCAGTATAATTTTTAATAATTAAATCATCTTTGTCTAATAAACTGTTAATTCTTCCTTTGTATAAATAAGCCTCGTCATAGGTAGGCGAAGCAACTAAAATTTTATCAAAAGTAGCATCTGCGTTTGACAAAGCTGTTTTATCGCGACCTTCAGCTGGTTTACTTGCATTGCCATAGTAAACAGAAATACCATAATAAACTGCATCATCTAAATAATTTTTAGATTCTGTATTAGCGGCTCCAAGTTCAAAAATAGCTGCAGCCTGAGCATACTGTTTTTTACTAAATAAGGCTTTCCCAAAATCAGCAAGTTCTTCTACAACCAATGGTTCTAATTCAATCGCTTTTTTGATATCAGCTAATCCAGCATCAAAAGCAGCTGGATCAACAACACCTTCTGCGTTTGTTCCTTTTTTAATTTTAGACAAACCTAAATACAAATAATCTCTACCAATAACTTTGTTTGTAGGTGTTTTAATAAAATCTTCTATGGATTTAATTGCAACATCAGCATTGCCATTTTCGTAAGCAGCATACCCTAAATATCTAAAAATTCTAGGATTTACTTTATTCTCTGCAATCATTTTGTTCGCAACTTCTTCAAGTTTTTTATAATCTTTCACTAAAATCAAGAAATCAGCATGACGCATTTTAGAATCTAAAGAGTAATCAGTAAGACTCAGGTATTTCTCATAATTTGTGATTGCATTTTGTAAATTTACTTTAGCTGTAGAAGGCTTATTTCTGGCCCACTTATAATAAGTTTCTGCTAATTCTCTGTAAACAGGACCATAGTTAGCATTTAAAGCAATAACCTCATTAAAAGATTTAATCGCTTCATCATATGATTTAGCACCTTTCAACAAAACTCCTAATTGCATTTTTGCTCTTAAAAGTGTTGGATCTGCAGTAAATGCGTCACGATAAGCTTTATAAGCATCGTTTTGGTTATTTGCACCATAATAAGCATCTCCAATTGTTAAAAGTGCAATTGCATTTTGCGGTTCAACAGCCAAAGCACGTTGCAATACAGCAACAGCATTAGCATAATCCGGATTCTCAGAATTTATATATGCTCTACCAATGTAGATAAATTCATCTACACTTTTACGCTTCATATCTTTTGTTGCCAAACCAAAATTTGCCTGAGCAGCAGCCGTATTTTTCTCATCAAGATCTATTTGTCCTAATCCTATATAATTTAAATTCTTTTTGTCAGCTGCCTCTAATCCATTTAAATAATAGATTTTAGCAGAGTCAACAACACTTTCATTTAAATATATATTCCCTAAAACAAAATTTGCTTCTCCATCAGAAGGTTTAGCTTTGATGATAGATTTAAGCAATGATTTTGCTTTTTGAAATTGTTCTGCATCAATTGCTTTTTTAGCTTCCTTGATGTCTTGCGCTTTTGCAACAGATGCTGAAGCAACTAAGGCAAGACTAAAAATTTTAAATTTATTCATCTCTATTGTAATTAATTTATTCTTTATCATTCATAATTTCATTTCTAATTTGCAGTTTTCTGCCAGGTGTACGAATTGGCATCAATCCGGATTTTAAAACTATACGTTGCCCAATATCTCCTGCTACAAAAGAAGCAAAGCCCATTCCTAAGCCTGCATAACCCTGACAATTTATGACAAACAATTTACGTGCCAAAGGATATTTTTGTTCTGCAATGTCATTTTGTGAAGGACTGTAATATTCTTTACCATTTAATCCCTTAACGCTCAATACATTTAAATTATGAACAACATCCTGAAGCTCTGGAGAAGGTTGAGACAACCAATTAACGCCAACCACCCCAATCATTCCATCGTTTTCAGATACAAACTTGATTACTTCATCATTTGTTTTAAATGAAAAAACACCCTCAACCGGTATATCCTTAACTTTAGCTAAGTCTTTCATAAACCTTACTGTACTTGAGTTTGGATTATCAAACACCAACCCCTTTATTCGAGAGTTCGGTATCCCTTTCATAAAATCAATTACAGTTTTTAACGCAATCAAAGTGTCCTTATTGCTTTTGTTTGAAATAAAAGCAATAGCATCCGTAGCAAATGGAGTAATTCTTGGATTTATTCTGAGTTTTTCAAATTTATCCTTTTCATTCTTAGTTAAATCTCTTGCTGTAATAACTACTTTTGACTTACCATTCAACAAATCATTAATCAACTCGGCTTCAGATTTAGCTTTAATTGAAACTTTAGCATCATAATATGTTCCTTCAAAAACAGCAACCTGATCATCGACAATTGGCTTAATTGTTTCATCAACTGTAATGTCTACAGATCCTTTTAAAATTGTTTCCTTGTTTGAATCGTTTTTACTTTTTTGATTACACATCGCAAACAAAAAGATAAAAACAATCAAACCCAAAATTTTAACATTTTTTAACATGTTCAATCTGTTTTAGAATTTATTAATCTTAAAAATCGTATTCCGGAATAAACTATTAATAAAATGCCAAACGCATATCTGTAAATAGGATTCATGCTAAATTGTAATTTATCCCAAAACATAATCATTAAACCCAGTACAAGATAAATCAAAAAAAACAATATTCCTAAAACGAGAAGAAATCGCTCTTTGAGCGATTTCTTCTGAATATTATCCAATATATTCTTTAACATTACTCTGCAGATTGAATTGTAATAGGAAGAGAATAAAGTACCCTTACCTTTTTACCATTTTGCTCACCAGGAGTCCATTTTGGGCATTTTTTCAAAACCCTTATAGCTTCTGCTCCGGTTCCGTATCCGATATCTCTTAAAACTTTAATATCAGTTAATGAACCATCTTTTTCAACTACAAACGTAACATATACTTTACCTTTTAAACCTTCTTCTTCAGGAGTTTTGTAATTGTTTCCTACGAATTTGTAGAATTTTTCCATCCCTCCAGGGAAATCCGGTTTTACTTCGATACCAGCTGTATTATATACGTTGTTATCTTCTTGTACGATTTCAGCAACCGGGCCTTTACCTACTGGTTCGTCAACAGTTAAAACCGCATCCGGATCACCTTTAATAGTTTCAGAACCGATTTTCTTTTCTTTAAGATCCACAATTTTTGGTGGCTCTTCAGTAATCTCTTCAGTTTTAGCTACTACAGGTTTCACAAACTTCACCTGATCCACTTTTGGTGGTGGCGGTGGCGGTGGTGGCGTATTAGGCTTTACTTCCTCTTTTTTTGGAGGCAGTTTTATTTTAGTCAGCTTTATCTTGTCAGCTAATACCTCTTCTTCTCCAGAATCAGGTATTAAACTAATAATAAGAGGAGCAGCAACAGCTAAGCTAAAAACAATAGAACCAATGATAAGTGCTCTTACCGTAGTTTTAGTATTTGATTTTCTTAACTCATATGCACCGTATATCTTATTACGCCCTTCGAATACGATATCAAGCCACTGATTTTTTATAATATCTAATTTCATTTTTCTTGATTATTAGGTTATTAAAAAAATAAAAATTATTTTTTCTCTAACAATTCTGTTTCTTTAGGAAGAAAATCATTAACAATAGCATAAGTCTCAACTCCTGAAATTGCCATTTCATCTAGAATGTCAACCAGATTCTTATACTTCGATTTCTTACCTGGCTTGATGATGACAATAATTCCTTTGTCTTTATTTCCAGTATATTCTATTACGGATTTTTTACGAGCCAATAATATTTTACGAAATCCGTCTTTTCCATAAGAGATATCTTTAGGGCCAGCAATAGGACTATCAATTAATCCCATATAATAGATGAGTTTATTATTCTCACCCATCATTACAGTCATGGTCCTTTTCTCGTCTACTTTTACCCCATCATCAGGTTTTTTTTCGTCTTTATCTGGCAAACCTAGCGGCATCGCTTGAGGTTTTGACAACGTCGTGGTCAACATAAAGAATGTGATCAATAAGAAAGCCAAATCCACCATAGCCGTTAAATCGACTTTTGAATTCTGCTTTTTACTTCTTACTTTGCCACCTTTTCCGCCACCACTGTCGCCGGTATTTAATTCAGCCATCTAGTGTATATTTTTTAATTAAAAGTCTTTACCTCTCATCCCCGTAACCAAGTTAAAGGAATTGATTTTCTGATCTTGCAAGATATCCATAATCTTTTTGATTTGCGGATAATCTTCCTTTGCATCACCTTTTATTGCAATTTGCAATTCTTTTTCTCCACCACTTAAATCAATTGCTGCTCTTCTTGAAATCAACAACCATTCTTTTAGCTGATTGTTTAAAGAGTCAATTGGAATTCCTGGCTGAGGAGCCTTAGTTCTATCAGCGGCTTTCAATTGAATAATTTGCTGTAAATTTTCCAACGGTACACCAAAGTCATCCATTAATGCAAATTTCTCTATATCATCGTCTGAAAATTTTACTCCTAATTTTGCTCCCATACCAGTAAGAGTCTGTTTACGCAGTTCTCTTCCTTTTAGGTCAAAAAACACTTTGCTTTTGCCTTCTTTGTCTTTACCTACTGAAATAATAGCCAAATCTGAATCCGGCAATTTAGTTAGTACTGTAGATGAAGGTGTATCAACTGGAAGTGCTTCAGGCACTTTAGCAGTAGCAGTCAAAATAAAGAACGTAAGCAAAAGGAATGCAACATCACACATCGCAGTCATATCTGTCGATGTTGACTTTTTTTTCATTTTTAATTTAGCCATTCTCTTTTTTTATTTTATTTTGATAATTAATCCTAAAAAATTAATTTCAAAAATTAATTATTGTCTTAAGCTTCCTCTGAATTTTCTGTAAGTATTTACAATTGTAGTACCAGCCTCATCAATAGAATAAGTTAAATCATCAATTTTACCTGTAAAGAAATTGTAAGCAATAATAGCTAAGATAGAAGTAGAGATACCTGTTGCTGTATTGATAAGTGCCTCAGAGATACCTGTTGCAAGAGCAGCCTGATCTGGAGTTCCAGCAGAAGCTAACGCACCAAACGCTTTAATCATACCTGATACAGTTCCTAATAATCCTCCTAGTGTTCCTAATGATACTAAAGTAGAGATAATAGTCAAGTTTTTCTCTAACATTGGCATTTCTAATGAAGTTGCCTCTTCGATTTCTTTGTGGATTACTTCTGAAGCTTCTTCACTGTTGAAACCTTCTTTTTTAACGTCTTGGTATTTAATCAAAGCAGATTTAATTGCATTTGCAACTGAACCTTGTTGTTTGTCACAAGAAGCGATGGCAGCCTCAATGTTTCCTTCTTTAATATTTCCCTGAACATTTTTCATAAATGTATCTAAATTAGCTTTTCCAGCCGCTTTTGAGATAACAATAAATCTTTCAATAGAAAAAACAACAACCATTAAAAGCATACCTAATAATACTGGTACAATAAATCCTCCCATGTATACCATTCCTAAAGTATTGATTGGATGTGGATGCTCTGTATTAAAGCTTCCTGCTTCAAAGTTAGATTCAGCTCCCATAACGAATTTCCAAATTAACCAACCAACAAAAACACATGCTACAATAATGATTCCTGAAACCATCCCTCCTCCATTTGAAGTGCTTTCTTTTTTAACTTTAACGTTTGCCATTTTTTTAATTTTAATAGTTTTAAATAATTTTTATTTTTAGTTATATTTAACTTGTAGAGGAGCAAATTTATATTTTTAGTTTAAATAAAAAAACTTTTTTTAATTTAATTGAATGAAATTTAACTTGGAATTACAAAAGATCTCATTAAATTGCCCGAGTAATTTTTTTGATAAACCAAAAAAATGGGTGATTTATAGAAAAATTACAACGTTTTAGTAAATATTCAAATATTCCTTTGTTATCTTCTTAAAAACCTGCGAAATTATTTTTTATATTATTTTCAATAAAAAAGCCTGTTTTCCTGTTAAAAAAAACCAATAAAAAGCTAAGAAAAGAACCAAAAAACCAAGCAATTCTCTTATAATCATCTAAATTACAATTAAAATATGAATAAAAAAGACAATTTCATTGAAGATATAAACAATGGATATTCATCTAAAGGCGACAGCATTACACTGGGGGGTGCAATTCTTGACGGAAATGCAATTGCGGAAGCTCATGTAAAAATCCCTTTAAAAACCTTAAACCGACATGGTCTGATTGCGGGTGCAACCGGAACGGGTAAAACAAAAACGATTCAGGTTTTTTCAGAACAGCTTTCAAATGCCGGAATCCCTGTTTTGATGATGGATATAAAAGGTGATTTTAGCGGTATTGCAAGAGAAGGAATAGAGGAAGACTTTATTACCGAACGTCATGCCAAAATAAACATACCTTACAATGTTAGTTCTTTCCCGGTTGAATTAATGTCATTATCTAAACAAAATGGTGTGCGACTACGTGCGACTGTTTCTGAGTTTGGTCCTGTATTATTTTCCAGAATTTTAGATTTAAATGACACGCAAGCTGGTGTAGTGGCTGTAATTTTTAAATATTGTGATGATAATAAAATGCCTTTATTAGATTTGAAAGACATCAAAAAAGTCATCAATTATATTACGGAAGAAGGTAAAGAAGAAATTGAAGAAAACTACGGCAAAATCTCCACCTCTACAACCGGAACTATTTTAAGAAAAATCATTGAACTCGAACAACAGGGAGGTGATTTGTTCTTTGGAGAATTATCATTTGAAATTGATGATCTGATGCGAATAGATGAAAATGGAAAAGGGTATATAAACATTATCCGTCTGACGGATATTCAGGACAAACCCAAATTATTCTCTACTTTCATGTTAAGTCTATTGGCCGAAATTTATCAACAGATGCCTGAAAAAGGAGATGCTGAACAACCAGAACTGGTTATTTTTATTGATGAAGCTCATTTGATTTTCAGCGAAGCCAGCAAAGCGCTTTTAGACCAAATTGAAACCATTGTAAAGTTGATTCGATCAAAAGGCATTGGTGTTTATTTCATAACACAAAATCCAATGGACGTACCGAGTGGGGTTTTGGCTCAATTAGGTTTAAAAATTCAGCATGCGCTTCGAGCATTTACAGCAAATGACAGACAGGCAATTAAAAAAACAGCTGATAATTACCCAACTTCTGAATATTACAAAACTGACGAATTGCTTACTAGCTTAGGTATTGGAGAAGCGCTCGTAACTGCTTTAAACGAAAAAGGTGTCCCTACTCCGCTAGTGGCGACTATGATGCGCGCTCCACAAAGCCGAATGGATATTTTAACATCAGATGAAATCGACAGTATTAACAATAAATCTAAATTGGTTAAAAAATACGCTGAAGAAGTTGACAGAGAGAGTGCTTATGAAATCCTAAACAAGAAAATTGATGAAGCTGCCCAGGCTGCTGCAGAACAGGAAGAGCAGGCTCCGGCAAGAACATCAAAAGCAGAACCAAGTACGGCAAGTGTTGTTGGAAAATCGGTTTTGAAAGTTGTAACGAGTGCTACATTTATTCGTGGTGTTTTTGGTGTCTTAACCAAAATATTTAAGAAATAAAAATAAATATCAATTACAATGTCAAAAAAACAAGATTGACATTGTAATTGATTTTCCTGTAATTACTTTTTAAGCAGTTCCAAAATCTTATTTTCAACTTCAGGAGTGTTCCAGATATTTTCAATGTTATCCATTCGTAATACTTCTTCCATAATTGCATTCTGAAAGTCTCCAATTGCCAAAGCTTCGGCATACGGACGATCGCTGAAAGTTACACGACTGTAAAGCGGAATCCATTTTTCAGGGTATTTATCTGAGAATACTTTTTCTATTTTCTTTTGCAGTAAAAATTTTTCATCGGCAGTTTTAGTACTCATTTCCATGAAATTTCGATACGAAAGTTCCGCAATTGCATCTGCATTTGGCTTTCGGGAAATTTGATATTCTGAAAAGATTTTTTCCCAGTCATTTCCATACTTTTCAATCATTTCATTTAATACGGTAATATCTTCAAAACCGGCATTCATCCCTTGTCCATAAAAAGGGACTATAGCGTGACATGCATCTCCAATTAAAGCAATTTTATCTTCATATGTCCATGGAAAACATTTCATTGTAACCAGAGTACTTGTTGGGTTTTTAAAGAAATCTTCTGCGAGCTTCGGAATTACTTCAATCGAATCCGGGAAGTTTTTCTCAAAGAAATCTTCTACCATTTTTCGGTCTGTAAGCGAAGCAAATGAATTTTCTCCTTCAAAAGGCATAAATAAAGTACAGGTAAAACTCCCGTCAAGATTAGGAAGCGCAATCAGCATATATTCACCTCTGGGCCAGATATGAAAAGAATTTTTATCCAGTTTATGTGATCCGTCCGGGTTGGCCGGAATATTTAATTCTTTATAGCCCATATTCAAAAATTCCTGCGAATAATTAAACATGCTCTGACGCTGCATTCTGTGACGAATTCTGGAAAAAGCACCATCTGCACCAAAAACCATATCATATTTCCTCTCTTCCCACTCTCCTCTTTCAGTTTCACCAATATGCAAAGTAGCATCATTTAGCGTTACATCCCAGATTTTTTCCTCAAAATAAAACTCAGCTCCGGCTTCTTCTGCAAGATCAATCATTTTACGGTTTAAAGTTCCTCTTGAAATCGAATAAATGGACTCACCTTCCTGTCCATAATTCTGGAAATTGAGTTTATCTACCAGATGAATCGCCCGCTTATCCATAGGAATAGCGATTTCACGAACCGAGTCACCAACTTCAACACGATCAAGGGCTTTCCAGCCTCTGTTTGACATTGCCAGATTAATGGAACGGCCTGAAAAATTTATTTTGCGAATATCAGGACTACGATCATAAACATGAACGATGTGACCTGCTTTTTTAAGATAAATTGCCAGCAGCGATCCTACAAGTCCGGAACCAACAACAGCAATTTTTAGTGAAGTTTGCATCAAGAAAATCTATATAAGGCCGTAAAAATAAGTAATAAATACACAACAGCTTTAAAATAACCCAAATATTTCCTCCTTATCATTGATATTTAGTTAGACATGACCCGCCAAAAAAAGCGGGTCGGGTTTTCGGCTATATCTTTTACTTCGTTCCTCTTCATAAAAGGATACCGCCTCTACCCCTCATGCGGCATTAGTTTTCATAAAAAATTTGGTTTCAACTTTACAAATACTTTATAAAAGACTGAAACCAAATGACAAATAAATCGTCTAACATATAATCACATTTAAATTTCAATAAAAATTTGTAATTTTAAAACCAACACGCTGTATATCTACGCATTAAAGTTTCAATCATCAATAAAAAACAAAATCAGTCAATCAAAATTCCACTCCATTTTCAACACTTTAAAATCAATGAACAAAAAAATGAAAGTCCACACTACGAACTACCAAAACACATTTATTGAAGTTGCAGAAGACTGTCCTTTAACGAGTGGAGAAATTCCACCGGTAAAAGGCGAGAACAAAACAATTGCGAATATTGAGTTTGAGATGATCAGTAAACATCCGTATCAATATTCTTCGGACGATGTTTTGTTTCAGGTGTTTGCTGACAAAAATGATTTGACTAAATCAGAATATACCGAAGCGAGGGAACAATTTTTCTCGAAAGGACAAGCATGTCTCAGAGCTTCTCCTTTGACAAAACGTTATGGCTGGGGAATACATAATGACGAAAGCGGAAAGATTGCCCTTTACGGAATGGAAACTCCGGAATATAAAAAACTTTCTACTGATAAAAATATTAAAGCTGTCAAAGCTGTGCGCACTTCAAGAAAATAAATTTCACAAACAATAGTATCGTAATGGATATCTTAGTTACTCCGATAACAAATTTTAAAAATTTGTTATCGGTTTTTTTATTCAAAACTCATTTATTCAATCTAATATTTAAAACAAAAAATACTATTTTAGCGCCACCCAAAAAATAATACTAAACCCAAAACCAACCGGTTTACAACTTTAAACAACCTATGAAAAATTTCACAAAAAAGCATTCTCTTCTAATTTTATTACTTCTCATATTGGCTCCATATATTGGTATTTCTCAAACATACTCTACACCAGTACAAATGCCTACCCAACAAAATGCAATTATTGTCAATGAAATTATTGAAGCGACCCATTACAAAACCTATTTCGTCGATTATTGTCTAAACAAAATAAACGAAACTGCTTTCAAAGAAAAATGGAATGAACAAAAAACAATGGAAATAACTGAAACTATAAATTTTAGAAATTTCAGAGATGCCGTTTATAATTTATTTGCTTTTCACGACGAAATAGAATTAGAAACGCTTTTAAAAACATATCAAAAGGACAAAATATATCAGATCACAAATATAATGACTACTAATAAAGCGCTTAATATCAATCTTGACATATATGCCAGAGATATTGTTACAGGGAAATATATTATGGCCAAGTAAAATATTCCTATTGAACTATATCCGTTCTAAATCTATTCGATAATGAAATACAGAGAAATAAAAGCAGATGGCTTTCTATCAAACTTTATTGAATGCTTTTGGGAATATGAAAACACGATACAAATACAACATTGCATAATACCAGATGGTTGTTTTGATTTAATTGCAGAATATAAGAACGAAAAGCTAACACAAATAAAACTTACAGGCGTTTGGACAAAGCCCGTAAATATAACACTCCCAAAATCAACAAAATTATTTGCCATTCGATTTAAGCTTATTTCAGCAGAATACATATTTCAAAAAGAGATAAAATCAATTTTGGAAAAAACACAATGTTTACCAATAAACTTTTGGGGAATTGACACTTTAAAAAATGATGACCTCGATCTATTTGCTGCTGAACTTTTGAATCAAATAAATTTTTCTATTAACAATATCAAAAAAATTGATGAAAGGAAAATTTCTCTTTTTGACCTCATATACGAGAAGAAAATGTACAACGTCAGTCAATTGTCAAAAAGCACTTTTTGGAACAGTCGCCAAATTAACAGGTATTTTTACAAACAATTTGGCTTTCCGTTAAAAACACTTCTGAATATAATGCGATGCAATGAAACCTATCCTGAAATTGCCAACAAAAAACTATATAACACCAATCAATATACGGATCAGGCACATTATATAAAAGAGATCAAAAAATATACAGGATCTACTCCACGAGAATTAGCAAAAAATGAAAATGACCGATTTTTACAATTATCAACTCTCAATAAAAAGTAAGTTTGTTTTTTAAATTAAAATTATAGACTTATGAAAGCAAACAAACTAACACCCAATTTTGAAGTAACTAATATTAAAAAGACTGTCGAATTTTATCAGGATATTTTAGGCTTTCATTTAGTTATGGCTGTTCCCGAAACTCAGGATGGAGTTGATTCGTCTTTTGATGAAAATAAAGAATATATCTATGCTTTGGTTTCAAAAGATAATATAGAATTGATGTTTCAACGAACAGACTCTTTTAAAGAAGATATTATCTTTTCAAAAGGAATTGCAATTGGAGCGACCGTTTCTTTTTATATTGAAATCGAAGGAATTGACAGCTTTTATCAGGAAATCAGTAACACAAAAATTGAAAGTACTCCATTAAAGAAAACATGGTACGGCATGAAGGAATTTTATATCCGGGACAATAATGGATATATTTTAGGGATAGCTGAAAAAGCTAAAAGTTAGTGAAAGTGAATTTTAAAAACTAACTTTTAGCTCTGGCTTTTTTATTTAATTAAAACTTCGGCTTTAAAATCAATTTGGTCGAAGTTTTTACAATTTCTTCTTTATTCAGCTTCATTTTTCTGAATTTCCCTGCATTAAACATTTCGGCCTGATCGCTGTAATGTTTGCTAAACGGATTTCCTGATTGTCCGGTTGGCAAAATACTCCAACTATTTTCAATGTCTGAGAAATCGATAACTCTTCTTGTCGAAGGACCTCCCTTTACATAATATTTACCTTCATCATTAAAGCCAAAAAACTGATTGTTAATTACCTCGTTTGATCCTGGAGCCGCAAAAGGCCCTACATTAAAAAGACCACGAAGTACAGCCACTTTTCCTAAAGGATGTTCGTGCTCAACAGTGTGTACTTCTCCCCACTTCCAGTCGTTAATTGTATTTCCTAATTGTTTTTGAAGTGAAGCAATAGTTTCATGAAACGCTTTTAAAATAATATCTTTTCTTGTTTCTTTCACTTTTTTGGTTTTAATGTTATCCCACCAAACCGAATTTTCATTTTTAATTTGATGGGCTATCACTTGCTTGCCGACAGAAATTCCTAAAAACAAATTGAAATTATCGACTCCCATTTCATCTTCAAATGTATTCTTGAGATAGAGGTAAATCCACTTGTTGTAAATCGTTGGCGCAAGATCTTCCAGATTGGTTGTTCCTTTCCATGATTTTAAAACATTTACAGCTTCTTTTTCTTTTGATGAGATCGAATTGAAATCAATATTAGAAATTAAATTTCGGGTAACTTCGACCGCGACATCCGATGTATTATCATAAATCATTTTGCTGATTTCTTCTTTATCCCAATTCGATTTTTTATCCATTAATGTCGAAATTCTTTTAGCGCGATCTTCCGGCAAATAGTATCCCGGATACAAATAACCATCAATTGCTTCCGGTTGGTTATTCGCCGAATACACATAACCCCACTTTGGATTTTCTGCAGATGGATTTTTGGAAAAATCCAGATATTCTGCAATATCATCTTTTCCAGTAGTACCATCCAAAATAAAAAATGAATTCACACCTTTATTATGCTTATATAATGTACCTGTAGCCCACCAGGCAACATTTCCTTTAGCGTCGCCATACATTACATTCAATCCCGGTGCTGCAACTAATTGCACTGCTTTTTTAAAATCACTTTTGCTTTTAGCATGTGAAAGCCCATAAACGGCATCCAGAATCCGGATAGGCTGCTGCGTATAAATCCATGACATCGCCACCGGATTTTTATTTTTTAAACGCTCCAGCAAATTATTCATAATTGGTCCATGGCGGCTTGATTTAACGGTCAGGACTACATTGGAAGTATCTTTAACCCTGATGGTTTTTTTTCTGGATTCATAGTTGGCAAAACCTGTTGGCGTCTGGTATTGAGATGAATCTCCAGCTTTGTCTTTTTCCTGATAAAAATCGATATCATCGTTCTCGAACATGGTTAGACCATAAGCATAATCACGATTGTGCGCCAATAACGGAAATGGGGTTCCTGCCAGATAACATCCGTATAATTCATGATTTGGTGTTATTATATGTGCTTCATACCAGGTAGCAGGCTGCGAAAACCCAATATGCGGATCATTTGCAAAAATAACTTTTCCGTTCTTGGTTTTATTTGGACCCGCAATCCAACTGTTGCTGCCTACAAATGGTGGAATTGGTGATTTATCCAGCAAAGCTGCAACTGATTTTGCAATCTCAGTATACACTTCACTCTCTTTTGAACTTTTAATTTGTGTGGTATTAAATTCTCCTTCAATTCCTAAATCTTTCAAATATTGCATTCCATATTTGTTTCGTATTTCAGTTAATAAAGGATCTGTTTTTTGAGCCATTGCAAAACTAAAAGACATGTATCCAAAAATATTATAAACATCTTTTATAGTGAATTTTTCTTTTTTGACTCCAATCAGGGTAAATTCAATTGGCGTTACTCCTTCTTCTAAATATTGGTTAATACCGTCTAAATATGCTAATGTCAATTGATAGCCCGGGCTATTTTTATCTAATTTTGCAATGGCTTTAGCAGAAGCTTCTTCAATGCCTATTCCAGAGAAAAATATATCATTTTTTAATGCTACAGCCCCAAAAATCTCTGATAATCTTCCAGGCGCAATTCTTCGAAGTAATTCCATTTGCCACAACCTATCCTGAGCATGAACATATCCCAGTGCAGTCATAGCATCTTTTTCGGAATCAGCGTAAATATGTGGAATTCCAAAATCATCAAAATAAACGCTGGTTTCTTTTTGGAGATTTTTTAATTCTATTTTGCCCTCATACCTGGGTTTTAAATGAAAAATATAGGCAAACAAACTTATTGCAGCAACTACAATCAGCACCAAAATAATCAGCAGGATTTTTTTAATTATCTTCATATTAAAGCTAGTGAAAAAGTAATATTATAACTTAAAAGTAAAATCGTGTAAAAAAGCAGTTATTTTAAAAATCTAAATTTATGTAATTAATACCAATACGATAATGTCAATATTCAAAAAAATAGCAATCGCTCTGATTTCTTTATTCCTTCTTGGTATATTTCTAGATATTGGTCTTAATTACTGGATCAAAAAACAGCTTCCCATTATTATTCACGAGAAAAACAACACTGTATATAATATCAATTATGAGAAAATAGAAGTTTCGCTTTGGTCAAGAAATATCTATGCACAGACGTTATTAATAAGCCCTAAAAATCAGCCAAAAGACAGCAAAAACGGACTCTTTTCTAAAATTGAATCCATCACAATTGAGCATTTCAATATTTGGGATCTTGCTTTTAACGATGTTATACAGGCAGAAAGTATTATTATCAATAAACCACGGGTAATCTTATATAAAAAAGGCGAAAAATTATTGAACAACAGCAAAAGTATTAAAAGTGAAATTCTTGAACCCTTTCGTAAAATGATTGCGGTCTCAAATATTTATTTAAATGACGGAACCGTTGATGTGGTTTCTTTAGATTCTGAAAAGCCAATTTTAAGCATTAAAAAAATCATTCTTAAATTAGAAGGAATTTTGTTGACAGACGCTACTTTAAAGGAAAAAATTCCAATTCAGTATAAAAGTTATGCCTTAGTAATTGACAGCTTATTTTTTCGCACAAGTGCTTTTTATCATATGAATATTGGCAAAATAAGTACTGGGAAGAACTTTCTGAAAATTAATAATTTCTCCTATATACCGCAATTTAATCGTCCTGATTTTATAAAGCAGTTAAAAAAAGAAAAAGACATTAATATCCTGAAATTTGATTCGGCTCAAGTAGCAAAAATGAATTGGGGATTCAAAAATGATCGTTTTTTCTTTAAGGCAAACTCGATTGTAATCAACCATTTTGACGCCAACATTTATCGCGGCAAAATGCCAGCAAACGATCTGAGCAAAAAATATCTATATAATCATTTATTACGGAATATAAAATTTCCACTTGAAATTGACACGCTGCAGGTTTTGAAATCTAAACTTGTTTATGAAGAAGAGAAAAATTTTTCTAAAGGTCCGGGAGTTTTAAATTTTGATAAATTTAATTTGCAGGCAACCAATATAAAGAGTGGCTTTGGATTAAAAAAAACTGATGATGTTAAGATTAAAGTGAATTGCATTTTCATGAAAACTTCTCCATTAGATGTCGATTGGAGTTTTAATGTTTTGGACAAAAAAGACAGTTTTCATATTCAGGGTGTAATCTCAAACTTTGATATTGCGGCAATAGAAAGATTCAGCAAACCTTATATGAATGCTTCATTTACAGGAGTTTTTAATAAATATCGTTTTAATTTTTATGGGAACGATGATGCTGTAAAAGGAAATGCATCCTTAGATTATGATGATTTAAAAGTGAAACTTTATAAAAAGAAAAATCCCGAAAAAGTAGCAAAACTCAAAAGTGCCATCGTTAATCTGATAGTCAAAAATGATTCGAAAGATAAAGTCAAAAATGCCGATGTAGAACTTAAAAGAATTCAGGAAAAATCATTTTACAATTTTTTATGGAGAAGCATTGCCGAATCTTTGAAAAAGATTTTAATCTAGTTATCAATCTATTGCAAACCTGACAATTATCAGGTTTTTTGAAAATGTTTTTTTCAACCTTTGTTTTTATTTTAATCAAAAAACAAATGACAAAAAAGCCTTTACACACTTTTCATATTCCAGTAATGGGACTTGCTTATACAATTGACAGCCCAATTCGGGTGGCACAGTACGGGATTTCGTCTGTAATATCAATTGCAGATGATGATTTGATCGAGAAGATGCGTAATTTTTATAGTACCAAATTCAATATCCCGTATGAAGAAATATCTCAGAAATTTCATGATTACCGGGCCGAAAGAATTACTTCTTATCTGAATCTGGTTGACAAAATCGTAAAAGAAAAATTCGAAAATTTTAAAACAGAGATTGCCGAGAGCAAAACTGCCTTAGAAAATTTTATCGCGATGCTTCCCAATACCTCCGATATCAAAAAAGGTTTTCAAAATTTACTTGAAGAAGGAATTTCTTTTAAAGAAAACATTCGAAGCTATATTGAATCCAATCTTTTTCCGGGAGAAATTGATGTTAACATCATGACGAAACTGGACAAAGATAATTTTGTTAAAAGCAAACAGCTTCCTACTGAATTTAATGATGCACATGCCGCTTTAAGAGGTTTTGCCAACAGCAATCTTGAATCTTCGGTTGTACTTTCGGCTGGTATGAATCCGCGATTGTACAGTTATTTTGAAAATTTCAAGGATTTTTTCCCGGATGAAAATAATCAGCTTAGAAAGAAAATTATTTTAAAAGTCAGTGACTTTAGATCTGCGATGATTCAGGGGAATTTTTTAGCCAAAAAAGGGCTTTGGGTTTCAGAATATCGAATTGAATCCGGATTAAATTGCGGTGGACATGCTTTTGCTACTGACGGACTTTTATTAGGTACTATTCTGGAAGAATTCAAACAGAAAAAAGAGCAATTAATCAATTCAGCCCATGAATTAATGGTAAAAGCATTACAACAAAAAGATGCAATTATACCGGATATGCCTTTAGGTTTAAAAATTACAGTTCAGGGAGGCGTAGGAACTGCTGAAGAACATGAATTTTTATTAAATAAATATCAAGTTGATTCTGTTGGCTGGGGATCGCCATTTTTGTTGGTTGCCGAAGCCACATCAGTAGATCGTGATACCCGAAATTTATTGATAAATGCAAAGGAGGAAGATTTATATTTAAGTCATATTTCTCCATTGGGAGTTCCGTTTAATACTTTGAAAGGGACTACAAATGAAATCCTGAAACAAAAACGAATTCAGGAAAACAAAGCCGGGAGTTCATGTCCGAAAAAATTTCTGGCATTAAGTAAGGAATATGATTCACACGGAATTTGTACCGCTTCAAAAAAATACCAGGATATAAAACTGAAAGAACTGAACGCCATAAAAAATACTATTTCCCTAAATGCTTTTGAGAACGCCAAAACTAAAATTACAGAGAAGTCTTGTTTGTGTGTTGGTTTGGCCAACGCATCCTATTTAGAGAACGATATCAGTATAAAAGGGCAAGCACAAGGAGTAGTTATTTGTCCCGGACCCAATATGGCTTATTTTGACCAGGAAGTTTCCTTAAAAGATATGCTACAGCACATTTATGGAAATAAGTCAGTTTTGAGAACTCAAAACCGGCCTAATTTATTTGTGAAGGAGCTTAAAATGTACATCGAATATTTAAAAAATGAAATTGCTACGCTTTCCGGAGAAATAAATTCTAACCAGCTTAAAAAATGGAATACTTTTAAAGCAAATATATTTGAAGGAATCGAATACTATCAAACACTTTTTTCTTCGAATTTATATTTTAAAAGCGACGAAGAACGAATCAGGAATCAATTCAAATTTTATAAATCCGAATTAGATTCAATTCAAATCCCAATATTAAAACTGGCCTAAATAACAAAACCCCGAATTATTTCTAAATCGGGGTTTGTTATTATAATAGAATTCAAAATCTATTCTTATTTCTTTTTGCTATCAATAATTGCACCTGTTCCTGCTCCAACGCCAGCACCGGCTAAACCGCCAATAATGGCTCCCTCACCTTTTTTCTTGCTGACTGCAGCACCTGTTATTGCTCCAACGCCGGCACCAATTACCGCACCTTTTGCAGTAGAACTCCAGCCTTTCTTTTTAGCGGGTGCAGCAGTAGTTGTTCCATCTTGCTGATGTACCACTACCACTTTTTGTGCCTCTGCCTTTTCTGCTTCAGCTTTTTCTTTTTCCTCTTGCAAATTTGCCATTTCCGTTTTCATTGAATCAATTACTCTTTGCTTTTCAATTTCAACTTTCATTGAATCAATACTCGTTTGTTTAGCTTTATTTAGATCTTCCTTGCTTTGATTTTGACAAGAAGTAATAAGTATAGCCGCTAATAAAATATATAAGCCTTTCATAATTGCAGTTTTAAATTATACACTACAAAGTAAAACAGAACATATAGTGGATGTGTTATATGATTTTATTTAAAATTTACAGAATTACATTAAATTATTTATTTGCTTAAAATTCCTTTTTTTAAAATCTGTCCAAAATCGTACATATCTTCAAAAGAACAGTACAACGGAACTGGTGCCAATCGAATAACATTAGGTTCACGCCAGTCTGTAATCACTCCGTTTTTCATTAAATAATCGAATAAGCTTCTTCCTTCTCCGTGTAAAAAAACAGATAATTGAGAGGCTCTTTCTTCTGGATCTGTAGGCGTGATAATTTCGAAACTACTATCAACTTCCTTATCGATTTCTTGCAGTATAAATTCTAAATAAGAGGTAATTTTATCTCTTTTGGCGATTAGGGCGTCCATTCCAACTTCAGCAAACATTTCTACCGAAGCTAAATAAGGAGCCAAAGAAAGTACCGGCAAATTACTGATCTGCCAGCCTCCTGCTCCATTTACAGGATCAAAATTAGGCTCCATTTTAAAACGACGCTCTTTGTTATGTCCCCACCAGCCTGCAAATCTTGGTAAATTGGCATTATGGTGTTTTTCGTGCACAAAACAGCCCGAAGCATTTCCCGGTCCGGAATTCATATATTTATAACTACACCAGGCAGCAAAATCTACATTCCAGTCATGAAGCTCTAACTTGATATTTCCAGCTGCGTGCGCTAAATCCCAGCCTACTTTTGCACCTGCTTTTTGTCCGGCGGCAGTAATCGTTTTAATGTCAAAAACCTGTCCGGTATAATAATTTACACCTCCAATTAAAACCAGCGCCAGTTCATCACCTACTTCTTCAATTTTTGCCAAAACATCTTCAAGGCGAATATTGTGTTCTCCATCACGACGTTTGATTTCTACAATAGCCTCTTCAGGTTTATATCCGTAAAAATTAACCTGACTTTGAAACATATACTGATCCGAAGGAAACGCTTTTTCTTCGCAAATAATTTTATAACGGGTTGCTGTTGGCTGATAAAAAGAAACCATCAATAAATGAAGGTTTACGGTCAAAGTATTCATAACCGTAACTTCTGAAGGCAAAGCACCTACGATTTTACTTAAAGGTTCAGGAAATCTTTCCTGATAATCCCACCAAGGCTTTTCAGCATAAAAATGACCTTCTACTGCAAGGTTTGCCCAATCGTTCATTATTTCATCAATATAGGATTTGGTTCTTTTGGGCTGTAGTCCTAAAGAGTTTCCTGTAAAATAAATAACACGCTTATCATTTACTTTAGGAAAAATAAACTGATCCTGATAATGATTTAAAACGTCTTGTGAGTCTAATTGTTTAGCGAATTCGCGTGTGTTTTGAAAAGTCATTGTGATTTTGTTTTGAATGCTAAAATAACATTTTTTGTTTGTTTTGTTTCAGGTTTAAAGTTTCAAGTTGCCAACAAAAGTCTAAAAGACGGAACTTGAAACCTGAAACTTTAAATACTTTTTTAAACAAAAAAACCCATCATTGCTGACAGGTTCCTTAAAATCTATATGTTTTGATTAGATGATTAACATTGCATCTCCGTAAGAATAAAATTTGTATCCTTCTTTGATTGCTTCATCGTAAGCTTTTTTCATTAAATCATGACCACAAAAAGCTGAAATCATCATTAATAATGTTGATTTTGGTGTGTGGAAATTTGTAATCATACAGTTTGCAATGCTAAAATCGTGAGGAGGAAAAATGAATTTATTTGTCCAGCCTTCATAAGGATTTAAAGTGCTTTGTGACGATACAGAGCTTTCTATAGCACGCATTGAAGTAGTTCCTACTGCACAAATACGTTTTTTCTTTCCTTTTGCTTCATTCACAATATCACAGGCAGCTTGATTGATAATCAATTCTTCTGAATCCATTTTGTGTTTCGATAAATCTTCAACCTCAACCGGGTTAAAAGTTCCAAGACCCACGTGAAGTGTTACCTCAGCAAAATTAACTCCTTTGATTTCAAGTTTTTTCAAAAGATGTTTTGAGAAGTGCAAACCAGCAGTTGGTGCAGCTACGGCTCCTTCTTCTTTTGCATAAATAGTCTGATATCTTTCTGCATCTTCCGGAGTTACCTCACGGCTGATATATTTTGGAATTGGAGTTTCCCCAAGTTCTGTCAATTTATTTCTGAATTCTTCATAAGAACCATCATATAAAAAACGTAAGGTTCTTCCACGAGAAGTCGTGTTGTCAATTACCTCAGCCACTAACGAATCGTCATCACCAAAATATAGTTTGTTACCAATTCTGATTTTACGTGCCGGATCAACCAAAACATCCCAAAGACGTTGTTCTGAGTTTAATTCTCTTAATAAAAAAACTTCAATTCTTGCTCCTGTTTTTTCTTTGTTTCCATACAAACGTGCAGGAAAAACTTTTGTATTATTAAGAATTAAAACGTCTCCGTCATCAAAATAGTTGATTACGTCTTTAAACATTTTATGTTCGATAGTGTTCTTTTTACGGTCAATTACCATTAAACGAGATTCGTCTCTGTTTTCTGCCGGGAATTCTGCTAAAAGTTCTTTCGGTAAGTTGAAATTGAAGTGTGATAATTTCATATTTGAATTGTTGATTTTAAAATGTAGCTTTTAGATTTTGTATCTAAAATTGTAAATCGTGTGCAAATATACGATTGTGAGACAGGCGTTGTCAAGTGTTTTGCTGTTTATTTTCAAAAGTCGCTGATTTACTGAGGGTTTCAACAACATTGAAAACGTTTTTTTCTACCATATAAGTTATATAAGTTCATTTAATTTGAATTCTTGAATATTACTGCGTGCATTTTGTTTGCCTAATGCCAAAAACTAATCATAAAAAAACCTCCAGTTAAAACTGGAGGCAATTCCTTTTAAAGTTCAATATTTAAAGATTCAGCTTAAATGAACTTATATAACTTATATGTTTCAAAAACTTTACAGTTCTGATATCTCAAAATTTAATTGTTTTAAATCATTCCAGAAATCCGGATATGATTTTGAAACTACTTCGGCATTTTCAATAATAATTGGCACTTTTAAGGCTAATGGAGCAAACGCCATTGCCATACGATGATCGTTATAAGTCGCAATTTTTACATTATGATTAATCGTATCAGAAAGCCCTAAAGTCAGACTATCATTAGTTACCGAAATATTGGCTCCTAATTTTGTAAGCTCAATTCGAAGCGCTTCAAGTCTGTCTGTTTCTTTAATTTTTAAAGTATGAAGACCTGTTAAATGACAGCCAATTCCTAAACCTAAACAAGTTACCACAATTGTCTGTGCGATATCAGGGGTGTTATTCAGGTCAAAATTTACGGTTTCAAATTTAAAATCAGGCTGTTTTACCAGCGTCATTTTATTTCCTTCGAAAGTAGTTTTGACACCCATTTTTTCATAAATAGAAACCAAAGCAGAGTCTCCCTGCAAACTATTTTCCTTATAACTGCTCAAAGTTATCGATGCCGCATCAGCCAAAGCAACCAAACTAAAGAAATAAGAAGCCGAACTCCAGTCAGATTCTACTATCATTTCTTTTGAAGCAACACCTTCTTTTGGATAAACTTTAATTACGTTTCCTTCAAAACTGGTTTGGATATCCAAATCATCCAGCAAAGCCAAAGTCATTTTGATATACGGAATCGAAGTAATTTCACCTTCTAACGTCAATTCTAAGCCATTTTCTAATTTTGAAGCAACCAATAAAAGAGCCGAAATATACTGACTGCTGACATTTGCCGCTAAGCTTACTTTTGAAGCTGTAACTTTTTTTCCTTTGATTCTTATTGGCGGATAACCTTCTTCTTTTTCATATGAAATCTCAACACCCAATTGTGCCAAAGCTTCAACTAAAATTTTTATAGGGCGTTCCTGCATTCTGCTTGAACCTGTCATTATAACTTCACGCCCTTCATTCACTGCAAAATAAGCTGTTAAAAAACGCATTGCTGTTCCGGCATGATGAATATCTACAATCTCGTCATTACCCACAAGGGCTTTTTGCATTACCTCGCTGTCATCAGAGTTAGAAGTATTTGCGAGTGTAATATTTGGGAATAATGCTTTTAACAGCAACAAACGATTGGTTTCGCTTTTTGATCCTGTAACCGCAATTTGACCTTGTAAATTTTTATGATTGGTTTGAAGTACTAAATTCATTTTTTTAATTATAAGTTGTAAATTATGAATTATGAATAATTAGAAACATAATTCAGACGCGCAATTTACCACTCCCCATTCATAATTCAAAATTGAAAACTCATAATTCAAAACTTATGAGTGATATTTCACAATTATTTCAGTTTATCGTTGTTTTTGTGACGATCTTTATCCCTAACCGATTTTAAATCCATTTTTTTATCAAAGGCTGCCTGTAAATCGATACCTGTTTGATTGGCAAGACACAAAACCACAAAAACAACATCAGCCAGTTCTTCACCCAAATCTTTGTTTTTATCACTTTCTTTTTCCGATTGTTCGCCGTATCTGCGGGCAATAATTCGGGCAACTTCGCCTACCTCTTCTGTAAGCTGAGCCATATTGGTTAATTCATTAAAATAGCGGACACCGTGTTCTTTTATCCAGGTATCAACGTCAAGTTGTGCATTTTTCAAATCCATTGTTATATTTTTTTAAGAACAATTTTCTCGTTTTGGCTTATAATCGCTTTCTGAAAAAGATTTTTTAAGACTTCATATTCATCTGCTGCAAAAGTACTCTTGTTTATTTCTCTTGAACTGGTAATTTGAATATTGTTTTGTTCATTTGAAATATTCAATACAAATACTATTTGTTTATCTTCAGACGAAATACGTACAGGCTTAGGCATTGATTCTACCATATATCCATCAGGGATTTGTAAGCTTAAATTGATTTTTTCCTGTAACGGATATCCAAAATAAATAGCCATTCGTCTTTTTTCCTGAGTAAAAGGATTTTTGGATTTTGTAAAAAACAATAAGGGATTAATAAATATTTTGCCTTCTATCATTTCAGATTGATTATCTGTTACAAAATTAAATGTTTCCTGAACCGGGTCTGAAAATTTTGCATTTTTATTTTCTGCAGTATAGTCTGAAATTTTTAATCCTCCTAATGTTTCCTCTAATGTTTCAAGATAATTTTCGACATTTTTATTGGCATTACGGATCCTGAAATTGTATGCCTCATATTTAGTTTTCTTCACCCTCATTGTCCCTTTCATCTTTCCGGAACTATCTATTTTTGCCAATACATTTGAGGATTCAATTGATACATTTTGAGGATTTAGATCTATTTCTTCTGAGGTTCCGTCTTTTTTAATAAGTCTTCCTTTCCAGTTTAAAACATTTAAAGGCAAAATTCCCGGTGTTGTAAATTTATGAGAAGCATCCAGCAGTATTTGCTTTCCATCAATTTCAGCTGCAGCAACAACATAATTAAAACCTGTTCTTGTTGGATAAACAGGCACACCATTTTCTAATGTACTTACCAAAACCGGATTAGCATCTATTCCGCCCAATTTCAACATATTAATTAAAATAAAATTGATTTCGGCGACATTACCGGTTTGAGCAGCATACGCTTTTATAACACCTGCATCAGTATAATAACCGTTTTCTTCATTCCAATTCATTTTATTTTGAACGAATTGAAAAATAGTATTTAGTTTTTCGTTTTGTGATTCTACATTTGCCAATAAACGCTTTACATCCTCTGTTAAAAAATTAAACTCGGTAAGTTCCTTTCCGAATTTTTGTTCCTTAAAAATTGTTGTTGCAACACCTTCCCATGTAACCGAATAATCTTTAACAGGCTGTTCCGGCATGCGCACCCTTTCCAGCTCCTGGGTAATAGACCCCCTGTAATTCTCTACATTATTTATATATGGTTCATCAATTAAAGCCGGAATATCCCTGCCGGAATAATAGGAATTAATCTGAGTATATATCAATGTTCTGCTTTGGTTATACTCATTTTCATAATTTTGGTTGCCGCTGGCTAATTTAAAATCTGATTCTATAGGCAGGTTTCCAATTAAAATTGGTTTATAAATATAATACTCTGGAATTTCTGTTTTATATTCGAAATAGTTTACAGGAATCCTGTATTGAATATCAAAATCCGGAAGTTTAACAATATTCTCTGATTTCAGAATATATTTATATTCAATGACAGAACCAACTTTAACGTTAGGGAGCGTAATAATCCTTTCGTTCCAGTATTTATTTACGTTTTTCTTAAACTCTCCCTGATTATTGAGTTTTGTTTTAACAATTGATCCCTTTTCAAGATTGTACGTTACCGCATTAGAAAATTCTACCTTATCCTTATCCAGATCTTCATATCCTACATAAAATCGTACTTTTTGGTTAGCCCAACTGAGTCCTTCTTTTTTATAAATTTTAATTTTAAATTCATAAACGTTATTTGCCGAAAAACCGTTTTTTGGATTATACGTAAAAAAAGTCCGCCCCTTTTTAAATAATATTGCCGCCACTGCTGAAGAATCTTGTGGATGCACTTTTTCTTCCAATTCAGCAATGGTAACTTTTCCTAACTCATAATTCTGGGCTTCGATCCTTATAGAAATGAAAATTAAAACTATGGAAATAATTATGGCACGTAATGTCATTTTTAAATTCTCTTTAAAACAATTTTTTCGCTTTCTTTTGCAATCATTGCTTTGTAATATTCTTTCAGCATTTCGTATTGTTGTGTTGACACAATAGCGTTATTAATCTGGTGTGAAATAGTCATTTGAAGCGTATTTTCGTTTGCTGCTATATTAAATTTAAAAGAGCCTAAATTGTCTTCCATATTTATTACGGCTGGTGTAGGTATTGTTTCAACTGTAAAACCATCCGGAATTTTAATTGTTATGTTGTATTTATCCATAAAAGGAAATCCAAAATCAACCGGATATTCTCTCGTTTCCTGATTAAAAGGATTTTTTTCATTGGTAAAAAACAACATTGGACTAACATAGATTTTTCCTCCAATTACCTCGGATAAATTATTTCCTGTAAAAGAATATGTCTCTATAATAGGTTTCAGGATTTCTTTTTCGTTTGTCTTTGCGTAATCGCTTATTTCTATTTTATTGTTTTGATTTTCCAGTTTTTCCAGATACTCATCTTCTTTGATACTAAAAATATTCTCTCTGGTAATCATAGCATTATAATCTGTGCATTGTCTTCTTGTTTGCCCTGTAACTTTACCTTCAGGGTCAATACTGTAAGTTAAAAAAACAATATCATTTGATGCTTTTTTAGGCATCAAATCGATTTGTTCTGAAGTCCCGTCTTTTCGTATCAATCTTCCATACCAGTTTAAAGTTCTAAATGGCAAAACATTGGGAACAGAAAATCTATCTGATGCATCTAATAATATGTAGCCGCTTTCAGTTTCAACTGCTGTGATTACATAATTATAGGCGGTTCTGTTAGGAAAAAATGCCACTCCGTTAGACCTTGTGCTAACCAAAACAGGATTTGCCGTTAAGCCAGAATAACGTAACATTGCTGTCAGCATTAAATTTATCTCTGCAATATTTCCTGATTTTTCCTGATATGCTTTACGTACACCTTTATCACAACTGTAACCATGATATTTATTCCATTTAACATTTGATTTAACATGATTTAAAATAACTAGTATTTTTTCCTCAGGCGTTGTCACTCCAGCCAGCAATGTTTTTAAATCATCTTCAAAATATCCAGTCTTGTTTAATTCAGGGCCAAAATCTTCATATTCATAAATTGTCCTTGCTACCGAGTTCCAATCTGTAGAAAAAGTTTTCATTGGACTATTAGGATACTTAACCATTGAAAGTTCTTGTTCTAAACTTGCCGTATAATTATCTATATTATTAACGTACGATTCCTCTTTCATCGCAGGTAAATTCTCAGCTATATAGGTAGTTTGTGTTTCAAGGTAATCAACAGTATCAGTAGAAAATGTTGTATGTGAATTAAGACCTCTTTCTTTGCTTGTAAATAGGATTGATCTGGATCGTGTTTCTGTTGTTACTTTAGGAAAAATATAACCCTTTTGTCTGGCATTAAAAGTATAATATTCTGGTATGTAAGTTGTATATTCTGAGTAATTCACCGGAATACTGCTTTGAAAAGCCCACCCTTTCATCATTCCAATAGTAGGCGTTCTCACTGTATAACTATATTCTAATACTGAGCCTTCTTTTACATTAGGCATTGTGATTTTTTTTCTTGCATAGTATTTATCAACCTCTTCATTAAAAACGCCATCACTTTTAAGCTTGGTTTTCTCAATTTTTCCATTCACTAAATTAAAAGTATTAACATTCGAAAAATCAACTTTTTCTCTTGATTCATTGCTCCCAATGTAATAAGACACATTTTGATTTGCCCAATCATAACCCTCTTTTTTATATATTTTAACTCGTGTATCTACCTGAGTAACCAAAATAAAGCCATCATTAGTATCATATTCAATACTGGATTTACCTTTTTTATATAAAATTGCCGCTGCTGCTGATGAATCTCTCGGATGTTTTTTTTCTTCTAATTCAGCTATAGATACTTTTCCTAATTTAAATTCTTGTGCAGTTGTTTTGGAAAGAATAAAAAGCAGAGATAAGAAACTAAAAAATTTAATGAATTTCATTGGTTTGTTTTTTGTTGATTTGATTAGTTCTTGGCCAGAATGATTTTGGCATTATCGTTTTTTGAAACTTGTTCCATAAAAAGACGATATTCATCATATTCTTTATTTGAATATTTTCCTTTGTTTAAAAACATGGAGCGTTTATAAGTCAGTCTATTATTTTCATTTTTGATAATTTCTGTTTTATACTCCCCAAACTTTCCTTTTAATTCGAAGTTTGAAGGCAGAAATTCGATTGAAAAACCTGCAGGAAGATTAATTTCAATTTCATCTGTATCTAAATAACCGCGCTGGATTTGAAATGGATTTTTACGATTTCTTATACGCTTAACATTTCCTGTATACTGATTAAAGGCATCCATTACAAAAATCATTTTATTGGCAGAAATTGTTCCATAATTTACTGCAGTAATCTGAATATCTTCTGTAAAACGAATATTCTCTTTATCATTGGCAAAATTGATTTTACCTAATTTAAGATTATTTATATTGCCCCAATATTCTTTATAATGTGCTTCTTTTTCTGTAGGCTGTAATTTCTCCACAATCATTTTTCTTCCATATTGTGAGCCTTCAGACCGGATATTGATTTTTCCGGCAAAACTGCCATTTTCATCTATCGTATAAGTTCCTTTGCTAAATTGCGCATTATTTAATGGATCATAAATTCTTGTTCTGATTATTTCCCCTCCATCAGGTTTAATGACAACTACTTTTCTATTATCTGTAAAATTTGCCTGATATCCAAAAGGGTCGTCCTGACTTGTGCATTCTAAAAAAACGTATTTATCTTTATCAGGGACACATAAAATCGCATGATTACCCTGAATAGAAAAAAAGTCTTCATCAATATCTCTTAAATCTAAATCACCGTATAATTCTGTGTAAAAGGAAGAAACGCCAACCACATCTAATAATGCTCTGGTATAATTAGATAATGCTTTACAATCACCATAACCTAATCTGTCGACATCACTTGCAAACATTGGTTTCCATCCTCCAATCCCTACCTGAACACTAACGTATCTGGATTTTTCCTGTACAAATTGATATACAATTTTTGCTTTTTTTATAGGATCTGTTTCATTACCTATCAGTGTTTTAATTTTTACTTTTGTTTCTTCCGGCAACAATGTTGTTCCTGCTAAAATTTTATCCGAAAACCATTTACCGTATTCTTTCCAATTTTTTGCATTGCCATCAACTCCCTCCAGATTAAAATATTCAAGACTCATTAATACTTTTGGATATAAATCGGAAAAAGCGGGACTAAGATCTTCTGCCTTCTGAGCTAAAATATTGACAGCTTCATAACTTAGTTTAGTATCTGTATCAGCTGTTTTTTTAATATTAAATCCTGAAAAATATAACTCTTTCTTTTTAAAGCCAAGATTATTAGGAAAAGTAACATTTAGTATACATTTTTCGACACTTACGTAATATCCTCCCAAAAAATACCATTGCGGTATAAAAGCGGTATTTGAAGTTTCAATTTCACTTTTATAAACAATTGTAAAAGGGTATGAAACTGGTGTATAATCTAAATAAACTACACGGTTATCTGAAAAAAGAGTACTTCCACCTGCAGCGCTTTGGTCTCTAAAATCTTTTCGTTTAATCTTTTTTATTTCGTTACCAAATGCATCATAAACAATCGCTTCGATGTTTTTTATTGAAGTTGTTTTATCATAGTGCTGATAAGCATCAATATCATTTAATCCTTTCTCATTAAAAACCGATACAACTCTTTGTGTTTTGATATTCATACTTCTTTGAGAAGCAATCATAATATCCATTTGATCTAGACGTACAACTGCATTGGCATTCTCTTTAAGACTATCGGCAATTTTAGCAGTCGAGTATTCACTCTTTTGAGCATTAGAAACAAGGGAAAATAAGAAGAAAATTAATGCAAAAACCTGATTTTTCATTTAATAAGTAATTTCGTCAAATATATAGCATTTTTAGAAATCCTTAACAAATATTTGTGCTATTTATTCTTTGTTTTTACTATCAATTAAAATCGTCACAGGTCCATCATTTATGAGGCTGACTTTCATATCTGCACCAAATATTCCGGTTTGTATTTTCTTCTGAAATTCATTTTCTAAACATCTCACAAAATTCTCATACATCGGAATTGCAAACTCTGGTTTTGAAGCTTTAATGTACGAAGGTCGGTTTCCTTTTTTGGTTGAAGCGTGGAGCGTAAACTGACTTACTACAATAATATCACCATCAATATCCTGAACCGAACAATTCATTACACCATTTTCGTCACCAAAAATGCGTATTTTTGTAATCTTACCAACGAGCCAGTCAATATCTTCCTGAGTATCGATATCTTCTATACCAACCAAAACTAATAGTCCTTGTTTAATATCTGCAACAATTTTAGCATCAACGGTTACAGATGCCTGAGAAACTCTTTGAAGAACAACTTTCATATCTTAGTCTAAAGTTTGAAAGTCATAAAGTTGAAAGTCTAAAATCTCACTTTGGACTTAAGACATTTGACTTTAGACTATTATTTATTTCTGGTTTCTGGTTTCATCGCTGATTTTTCGATCTTCATCATATGAGTCGGTGCGATAATTTTCCTCATCACCTTCCAGTATTTTAAGATAACTGTTGTAGCGTGACCATGCAATTTCATCTTTTTCCAAAGCTGCTTTTATCGCGCAATGAGGTTCTTCTTTATGCAGACAATTATTGAATTTACATTGATCTTTCAATTTAAAAAATTCAGGAAAATATCCGCTGATTTCTTCCTTTTCCATATCAACAATTCCGAACCCTTTAATTCCGGGAGTATCAATGATTTTTGCATTAAAAGACAAATCATACATTTCTGCAAAAGTTGTAGTGTGCTGTCCTTGTTTACTTGCCTCAGAAATATTTTTAGTTTTAAGATGTAGCGATGGTTCCATTGCATTTACTAAAGTTGATTTTCCTACGCCGGAATGTCCGGAAAACATGCTTACTTTACCAATCATCAGCTCCTTTAATTCATCAACTCCTTTCATTTCTGTCGATGAAACACGAAGGCATTTGTACCCAATTTGCTGATATACATATTGCATATACAATTGGTCATCCAGAGTTGTTTCATCAAAAGTGTCAATTTTATTAAAAACCAATATGGTCTCTATATTGTAAGCTTCGGCAGTTACCAGAAAGCGATCTATAAAATTAAAAGTAGTGGGTGGGTTGTTAATGGTAATCAGCAAAAACACCCTGTCGATATTGGATGCAATGATATGCATCTGATGTGACAGGTTAACTGATTTACGAACGATGTAATTCTTTCTTTCGTGAATATTATGAATCATACCTGTAACGGCATCCGAAGTTTCTTCCAATTCATAATCGACAATATCACCTACAGCAATAGGATTAGTGCTTTTGATACCTTTCATCCTAAACTTCCCTTTCATACGGCATTCTATAAAATCGCCTTGTTCAGATTTTACAGTGTACCAGCTTCCTGTAGATTTATATACGAGTCCTGTCATTCAAATTGTAGGTTTTAGATTTATTCTTAAAAAATAAAAGGCAAAATTACGTTTTTTGAATTCAACAACGAAACTTCGCCTTTTAAAAATAAATATGAATCTCCTAATGGGATATGTTTACCAAATAATTTCGGCTAAAACATCATTTTCTTTGACTTTTCCAAGCTGAATTGTTTTAAGAATTTTAGAGGTTTTTCCGGCTTTGGTCGTGTAAATCTCAACCATAACCGTCGCAGGACCATTTTCTGTTAATTCATTTTCTCCAAAATAGTTACTTTTTATTTGGTATTTCCCTTTCACTGCATTGCGAATCAGATATTGTTCAGGACCATATCCTTGTGTAAAGTCTTTTGAAAAGCTTGCTCCTGATTCTGTCACTTTATGTCCATAGTAACATTCTTCACCTGTGGGTTCAATAATATGCAGATCCAAATCAACATCCATCAGGTTCCAGTTCATGATAATCCTAATATCGACCGGCATTTTATCAAGATATTTTTTATCTAATTTTCCGGTTTTCAAATCTGCATGTTCAATAAGCATTCGGTTTAAATCCATCAAAATAATATCTTCAACCCCTTGATATTGTCCGCTCATTTCTCCATAATAATTCACTTCCAAAGCTTTTACCAATTGATCAAAAGCTTCCTGATATTTACCTGCATCTTCCAAAGCCAGTGCATAATCTCTTAAACTTTGAGGTTCATGAGCTCTCCATTTAGCAACTTGTTTTGCTGTAAATGACGCATCTTCAAAATCCTTCCATTGGCGCAAAGTATAGGTTAATGTTTTATAAAGCTGATGATTTTCTAATCCTAAATCTGCAATATTACTGATTACCTGCAGTGCTTTTTTTACATCTCCCTGATTATAGAAAAAGTGCGCCACGTCAAAATAAAAACTCGGGTTTCTCTCCTGTGCTTTTCTCAATTCAAAATACAAATCGTATTGTTTTTCTTTTGGTGCCGATGCTAAAGCTTTTAAATATAATCTGTCCGGGTTCCATGTTTTGGTTTCGTTTTGAATTGTATTAGCATCTCCATTTTTAGTAGTAACCATAATCACTCCGTTTGATGCTCTACTTCCGTAAATCGCAGTTGCAGAAGCATCTTTTAAAACATTCATAGAAGCAATATCGTCTTTATTTAGATCTTCTATTTTACCTTGAAAAACTTCTCCATTTACAACTATTAAAGGCTGATTTGCAACTGTGGAATTCCCTCTTATTCTTATACTATTATTTGATACCCCTTCTACTTCTACTTCCACTCCGGCAACCTTACCCGCAAGTGTTTGTGTTACATTATTTGAAAGCCCTGGTGCTATAGTTCTTTCCGGAACATAAGAAACTGATTGTACTGAACCCGTAAGGTCTGATTTTTTCATTGAGGCATACCCCATCACAACTACTTCTTTTAATTCATTCGTTTGTTTATCACCATCTCTGTAAACCTCTTCAGTTTTCGCAATCGTAGGTGCTACAAATAAAACCTGATCAACTTTTGGAGCAGGAGGAGGCGAAGCAACTGAATTATCTTGGACAATCTCAGAAACAGGTCCCGATCCAACTGGTTCATCAACAGTCAGAATAGCATCCGGATCACTCTTAATCGTTTCATAAGCCACACCTTTCTTTTTCTTAGACTTTGGCAAAACTTTTGGAGCCACATATTTTATATCTTTTTTCCACCACGAATTTAATCCTTCAAAATAGCTGTCTATATTTTCCCAGTTATTTTTTTGTTTAGCGAGATTGGTATCATGTTCCTGCTTTTTGATTCTGTCAAACTCAGTTCGTAATTCGGCCGGAGGAATAATATCATACATAATATAATCACGAATATCCTCTAAAACAATCAGTGAAGTGTTTTTGGTTATAATGCCATATTTTTTACCTGAGAGTTCAATTTCTTCTGCATTTTTAGCATATTGTAATTCCAGATTGGCTATTTTTTTCTGTGCCCAAAGTTTTTCGATATTGACATCATTAGCACTTTGGACCGAAGCGTCTAACGTTATTTTTCTTTCTAAAACAGTTTCATTGTTATAACCAAACAAAAGCGTTATTTCATTTTTTGGATTCAATGAAATTCCAGAAAAGCTAAAGCTTCCCGAAACCAAAGCCCCTTCCATCGGAAACAAATCTGTAACCGTGAAATTCTCCTTTATTCCTAAAAACTTCAAATTGTTATTTACCAATTTATCTAAAGCATTTTCAACATTCAATTGATTCAGATTAATGAAATTTCCACTTCTTTGCATCGAAGAATAATTCAAAAAAGCAAAATCTGCCGAAACTGAAGATGTAATTGTATGTACTGTTCTCTTCGTTTTTGGCAATACATTCTCACTCAAAGAAGATAATCCGTCAGAGAAAAATAAATATTCGTCCTGATTTTCAAAATTGATTTGTGAAAAACGGGTTCCTCCATCATATTTTGTATTCTCTAAAACAGTTTTTAATTCAGACCAGTTTCCATTTGAAATCACAAATTCTTTTTGTTTTTCGAAATTATAATTCAAAAAATACAAGATTACTTTTGTATTCTTTATTTTTTGAAAATAAGCTTCCAGCAAATCCAGTTCTTTTTTTAAATCCCTATTTTGGCAACTCAAAGAATTATCCCAGATTAAGCCAATCGAATTAGGTACTTTTTTCACAGTTTTGTTCCCTGCCATAAAGGCATTACCATAAAAATAATACTGACCTCCAACATCCTGCATCAAAACATCTGGAGCATTATTTTGTATTGGAATTTCAAAAAGCATTTTTTCAGCAGGCTGATAATTTTCTTTTTCAATTGAAGCCTCAAAAGATTGATTCCATTTTGAAAAAGACATCTTTGATCCTGTTCTTTCAGCAATCCCGGGTTCAGTAGAAGAACCTGTTACAGAGACCCTGATTTGAAATTTATCCAGTTTTTTAGGATAACGGCTTACCAATTGATAACCCAGATTATTTTTATCCAATGCAGAAAGCTCTTCTTCATAACCAATAATTACGATTCGTTCCCCGTTTGGCATTAAAGGATAAATTCGGGTTCTGAAATTATTTCCATCCACTTTTTCCAATAATCCCGGATCAACCCGACGATGTTCAATGGCTTCAAAAACCTGTTTCCCTTTATTTTTATTTACAGGAACAGCTTCGCGCATTTTGCCATTAATATCAATTGCATACCTCGAAACAGAAACATTTTCAGGCAGCGGAAAAATAAGTTCTGCTTCCATCTGGCGAGTTCCCGAATTAAAAAAATGCATTTCGGCAGTAGTGTAGGCAATATTTCCAATTACCTTAACATTAACAAGCAGCTGACTCATTTTTACCTTTTCAGCTTCCTCTCCTTTTACGTTCAGTTCAGGACTTTGAGCAAAAGCTCTTACGGCTGAAAACAGTAAAACGCAAAACAGTAATTTCAGATTAACCTGAAAAATTTTAGACGGAGATAAACACATATTTGATTTCATAACGCGAAAGTTAAGGTTGTATAGTGATATAGAGAACAAAAAATACGAAAAGGTTGGGAGGAGTGTAAATTAATTTCATAAAAAAATCCCCAACCCTTTTTGTAAAAGGGATGGAGATTCTATTTTAATTATCTAATCACTCTGTGATATAAGAAAAATAAACAACAAGTTTTACAAAAAACTTAAATTAACTTATATCACTTATATGGTTTAGAAAAAATTATGCATTCAAAACTTTTTCCTGGTGACCAATACTTTCCTGGTGGATTGCTTTGAACATTTTCAAAACAAACTCTTCAGTAAGACCTTTTTTCTCACCTTCCAGAATCATTTTTCCTAAGATTTCGTTCCAACGGCTGTTTTGAAGAATTGCAACGTTTGCATCTTTTTTCACCTGACCAATTTCGTCAGCTACTTTCATACGTTTTCCTAAAAGCTCTAATAAGTTAGCATCCAAAACGTCGATGTTAGCTCTTAATTTAGTCATTTTTGAACTGTACTCATCTGTAGTATCATCTGTTTTTCTGATAGTCAAATCTTTGATAATTTGTTTCAAAGCATCAGGAGTAACTTGTTGAGCAGCGTCAGACCAAGCATTGTCCGGGTCGAAGTGCGTTTCGATGATCATACCGTCGTAGTTCAAATCTAAAGCTTCCTGAGTAACTTCGAAAATCATTTTACGATCTCCTGTAATGTGAGATGGATCAATGATTAATGGTAAATCAGGGAATTTATTTTGCAATTCGATAGCAATCTGCCATTCCGGGATATTTCTGTATTTTGTTTTTTCGTAAGTAGAAAAACCTCTGTGGATCACACCTAATTTCTCAATACCTGCCATGTGTAAACGCTCAACACCACCTAACCATAAAGCTAAATCAGGGTTTACAGGGTTTTTAACCAAAACGATTTTATCCGTTCCTTTCAAAGTATCAGCAATTTCCTGAACTGCAAAAGGGTTTGCAGTTGTACGGGCACCAACCCATAAAACGTCGATATCATGCTCTAAAGCCAGTTTACAATGTGCTGCAGTCGCAACTTCAGTACCCATCAATAAACCAGTTTCAGCTTTTGCTTTTTGCAACCATTTCAAACCAATTTCTCCAACACCTTCAAATCCTCCCGGGCGCGTTCTTGGTTTCCAGATTCCGGCTCTGAAAACGCTAACTTTTGAATCTTTCAATTCGTGAGCAATTTTCAAAACCTGATCTTCTGTTTCTGCACTACATGGTCCAGCTATCACAAGTGGGTGATTTAAATTGAAATCTTCTAACCACTTTCTCATTTCTTTCTTATTTTCCATCTTATTCTAATTTACTTTTTAATTGTTAATCCGTTTAATATCTCTTTTATTTTATTTGTGCTTTCCATTTCTTCAAAAATGGCATTATAATTTTCTTCTTTCAACAAATCCCTGAACCTGCTTAGATTCGAAATATATTCTTCCAATGTTTCAATGACATGCTCTTTGTTCTGCTTAAAAATTGGTGTCCACATCGCCGGTGAACTTTTTGCGAGACGAACTGTACTTTCAAATCCACTGCCGGCCATGTCAAAAATATCCTGTTCGTCTTTTTCTTTGTTCATTACTGTTTTTCCGAGCATAAACGAACTAATGTGCGACAAATGCGAAACATAAGCAATATGTTTGTCGTGCGAAACAGGATCCATGTATCTAATTCTCATTCCGATCGAACTGAAAAGATTCAATGCTTTCTCCTGCAGTTTAAAAGCTGTCTTTTCTACTTCACATATAATGTTTGTCTTTCCTTGAAACAAACCTCTTATTGCCGCCGAGGGACCCGAAAACTCTGTTCCTGCAATTGGGTGCGTAGCAATAAAATTTCTTCTCTTCGGATGGTTTGCTACTGCATCGCAAATTGGTTTTTTAGTCGATCCAACTTCAAAAACAATCGTTTTATCTCCAACTGCGTCCAAAACTTTAGGCAAAACGGTAAGCGCAACATCAACAGGAACCGAAACAATTACAAAATCTGCTTTTTGTAAATCTTCAAAACTTCCCGCTTCGTCAATAACTCCAAGATCAATTGCTTCCTGCAAATGTTGCTCGTTACTATCGATTCCTAAAATAGTCGCATCAGGATAACGCCCTTTGATGTCTAACACCATTGAACCGCCTATTAATCCTATTCCTATTACGTATACTTTCATATTTTTTATTATTTGAAGCTAATTCCTGCTATCCGCTTCAATCTTTTCTGCCTCCCGATAGCTATCGGGACGGCAAAAAAGGATTTCCACTTCTATCAGGGCTAGGGCTTCTCGTTTTTTCCAAGACCGTTATTGTTTTCCGCCTTTTTGTCATTTCGACGAAGGAGACTCGAGCGATAGCGAACAGACGAAGTAAATCTTCGCAAGTAGCTCCGCAACGAGAGTCCAAACTTTGTCGAGTTACTTGTGGAGATCCCTCATTCCTCGGGATGACAAACTGTGGCGAAAAAAATCTAAAATCTTGATTCTAAAATCGATCTATCGCTTCCTGTACTTTTTCTTCTTTCACACACAATGAGAATCTGATATATCCTTCGCCGTTGCTTCCAAAAATGGTTCCCGGTGTAATGAAAATATGTTTCTCATATAATATTTCGTCAATGAACTTCTCTGCTGATGCTATTCCTTCCGGAAGTTTGGCCCAGACAAAAAGCCCAACTCCTTCTTTATACACTTTGCAGTTTAATTTTTCTGCAAGTTTCTCTGTCAATTCCCTGCGGCGTCTGTAAATTTTGTTTTGATCTTCGAACCAGGATTTATCACATTTTAAAGCTGCAATTGCTCCTTTCTGAATTCCGTAGAACATACCACTGTCCATGTTGCTTTTTACTTTTAGAACCGCATCGATAATTTCAGGATTTCCTAAAACCATTCCGACTCTCCAGCCTGCCATGTTGAATGTTTTACTTAAAGAGTTTAATTCTAAAGCCACCTCTTTAGCTCCTTCAACCTGCAACAAACTCATCGGATTATCGTTCAAAACAAAACTATACGGATTGTCATTGATCAGTAATATGTTGTGTTTTTTAGCAAAAGCAACCAATTTTTCAAATAACGCTAAACTTCCTCTCGCTCCTGTAGGCATGTGCGGATAACCCAGCCACATTATTTTTACTTTCGAAAGATCCAGTTTCTCTAAAGCTTCAAAATCCGGCTCCCATGCATTAGCTTCTTTCAAATCATAATAAACCGGAACCGCTTCTACCAAATTAGTTACCGAAGTGTAAGTCGGATAACCCGGATTCGGAATCAAAACATGATCGCCCGGGTTTAAAAATGCAAGCGAAATATGCATAATTCCTTCTTTTGACCCCATCAATGGTAAAATCTCGTTATTTGGATTCACTGCAACACCAAATTGATCCTGATAAAAATCTGCCATCGCCTGCCTCATTTCCGGTAATCCCTGATAGCTTTGATAACCATGTCCATTCTCGTCCTGAATTGCTGCGGCTACCGCTTCAATTACTGCTTTCGACGGACTCAAATCAGGGCTTCCGATCCCCATATTGATAATCGATTTTCCTTCAGACATGAGTTGACGAACTTCTCTCAGTTTTGATGAGAAGTAGTATTCTTCAACTGTATCTAATCGTTTTGCTGTTGTAATCATTTTTTTATTGCTTTAGGCCGTAAGCTTTAGGCTTTAGGCTCTTTTAAACTTTCTATTTTGGACTTTAACACTTTCGACTTTCCAACTTTAAGACTCACTTAAAGGTTTTGTATTTTTATATTCCCCCAACACCTTAAAATATTCCGCCATAATGTTGAGTAACGATTTTGCTTTTGCATAATCCTCGTAATTCTCAAACGTGACATCTACAAAAAATGAATATTTCCAGGGCGTTTCTATTTTTGGAAGCGACTGAATTTTTGTCAAATTCAGTTTACAGTCACTCATTACATTTAGAACCGCTGCCAGACTTCCTCTTTTATGATCTAGTTCAAATTTTATCGAAGCTCTGTTGATTTCGTTTTCAGGCAAAAATGAATTTTGCTTTTTGATGATTACGAAACGCGTCATATTATTTTTAATCGTCTGAATCTCCGGTGCTATAATTTCTAAATCATACATCTCAGAAGCTACTTTACTTCCTATTGCTGCAATTCCGGTTAACTGTTTTTCCTGAATTCTTCTTGCTGTTTCGGCTGTATCTTTATCCTCTACCAATTTGATGTTTGGATATTGTTTCAGGAAATCCATGCATTGCAATAATGCCATCGGATGCGAATGAACTTCTTTTATGTCCTCAATTTTCTGCCCTGTTAAAGCCATTAAATTCTGGTGAATGTTTAAATAATGTTCTCCTATAATGTGCAAATTATTCTTGTCAATCAAAGCATAATTCGGAATAATTGGTCCCGCGATCGAATTTTCAATTGCCATAACTGCCTGATCTGATTTCCCTGCAAGAAGGCTGTCAACCAATTCCTCAAAAGACAGACATTCATCAATATCTACGCTTTCAGAAAAATATTCCTTCACAACCTGATGATGAAAAGAACCTTTGATACCTTGTATTGCAATTTTAGCTGTCATATAGTCAAAAAAAAATCCTGATTTTCATCAGGATTGTATATTAGTTTTATTTGTCTTTTAATTTGTTTCAAATAACCATAGCACAATCCTAACTTCTACTAAAGAAGAAATAAAAGTTGTTGCTAAAATAAAAACGGTTAGTTGCCATTTTGTTTGTGTTATTTTTTAAATTCTGTGCGAATGTATAAATTATTTTAACTGCACCAAAAAAAATAATGCATTTTATGAAACAAAAAAGGATTTCTTAACAAAATTAGCTTGTTTTGTATGATATTTTAATAAATGAGGCTTAAAATGAGATTTATATAATTGGTTTTGAGGAAGATTCTAAAGTGTTTAAATTATATTGAATAAGTTTCATTTTAAAATCCTAATCCTGAAAAACTAAAACAAACCTGAAACAGGACTATTCTTAATCCCAATTTTTGAATAATCAAAACCCATTTTTTGCTGCAACAAGGAAGCATAAACAGACCTGAAATCAATTTGGTGTTTTAAATCTCCATTGTCTAAGTCGGCTAAATTTGGATTATTGCCCAGAATTGTTCCTTTATTATTTCCTCCTATCACAAACATTGGTGCTGCAGTTCCGTGATCAGTTCCGCTTCCGTTGTCTTTTACACGTCTTCCAAATTCAGAAAACACAACAATTGTTACATTTTGAAGCAATTGTGCCTGCTTCAGATCCGTATAAAAACTGTATAAGGCATCATTGAGTTCTGTCAATTTTCTTTCATGAAGAGAAAGCTGATTATCGTGTGTGTCGAATCCCCCAAGGGATGTATAATAGACTTTTGAATTCAGGTTTCCTTTTACCAGCCTCGCAATCCATTCGAGATTTTTAGACAATCCTGTTTTAGGATAACTGATTTCTGTTTTCGATTGTTTCAGGGCATTTTGAATATCATCTGAACCTTCTACAACCGAATTGGCGATTTTACGAACAAAATCCAATTGCGGATTTTCAGACAGCTTTTCATTTTCCTTATTTGATTTCACTTTAAAACGATCAGGATCTTTTACTGTAATTGCATTCGGCTCCAAACCTTTCAAGGCCAGATTGTCAATCGAATCCAGATTGATCCCGGCTGTTGGCTGATGGTCGTGACATTGTAAATCCAGATATCTTCCTAACCAGCCTTCGTTGATGTATTTATTAGAATCTGCAGCTGTCTGCCAAATCTCCTGACTGCGGAAATGCGAACGAACCGGTTCCGGATAACCAACATTCTGAATTACGGTTAAATCTCCGTTTTGCTGCATCTGAGCAAAATCTTTTAGAGCCGGATGAAATGCCATCCCTTTATTTTTGCCTACTACTATATCTTTGTTCAAAGCAATTTTGGTTCTATATTCGTAATACAACGGATCTTCATAAGGAATAAAAGTATTCAGTCCGTCGTTTCCTCCGTTGAGCTGAACAAAAACCAGGCACTGTTCACCGATTACCAAATTACTTTGTTCGCCAAATGCATGCAAAAAACTTGGAAGCACAAGCATTCCGCCCGTAAAAGTTCCAGTTAAGGTTAGAAAATTTCTTCTGTTCATGATGATAGCATTTTAAATTAACTGGTATTCGGGTAATTTGGTGATATAATTAAACAAACGCACTACTGCAAAATTGGCATTGGGCTCTTTAGGATCAAAATCATATTTAAGCAGATTTTCCATATCTTTTTGCATGGATTCGTTTACATTAAACAACAATCTGTTGGATAATTCGGCTATGATGGTTTTATTATTTCCGTTGGAGTCAAATTCAACTTTTACCTCTCTTTTCTCCAATTCTAATTTAGGTTTCGGATTTTCACTAGTCATCGAATTGAGTATTTTTTTTGAAAGCTTCCTTCCGCTACAAAGTAAATCAGAAGTATTATTTCGCTGCAGATAGACCTGCGAGGTAAGCCATGAATTTCCTCCATCCCAGCCTTTCACATTGATCTGGTTGTACAAATCCATTCCCTGCTGTTTTAGAAATGCGACAATCATGATTTCATCATAATCCTTTAGCTGCAATTCATCAATAAGCTGAAAAATATAAACCAACGGATCTTTGATTTTATTGCCCGAAACATCTTTGGCATATTCTTCAGTAAAGATTTTAGTAAGCAACGGTTTCATTTCAAAATTTACTTTCCTGAAATAGTCACCATAATATTTCACCGATTCTTCTGAGGGATTATCATAAAGAAACCATTTCAGAATTTTTCGTGTAATTAAATACGGAATGCTTTTTTGTTCAAAAATAATGTCAACCAAATCATCGGCTTTCCAGTTTCCCGTTCTTCCAAAATAGGTTTTGTTGCTGTTATCTTCTAAATTTTTTCTGTAAATCCCACCGTCATCACCATAATTCAATCCTGCCAAAGCTCTTGCACCGTTTTTAATATCTTCTTCGGTATAATTCCCGATTCCGATGGTGAATAATTCCAGTAATTCGCGGCTCAGGTTTTCGTTGATTTTGCCTTTTTTGTTATCGACATTATCCAGGTATTTGATCATGGCATTCGATTTCACCATCTGTTTGGTCATTTCCTTGAAATTTCCAAAAGCATTTTCACGTAAAATCATATTGTGCTGGTAAATCCAGTAATTGATTTTTACTTTTTGTGAAGTGGATACAAAATGATTGTGCCAGAAACAAACCATTTTTTCGCGTAACGGAAATTCATCGGTTTGCATTTTGGCAACCCACCATTTTTTTAATTCTGCAGTCGTTAAGGTTTCTTTTCTCTGAATTTTATTTTTCTCTTCGGGGTCGAGATTTTTTGCGGACTGACGTAATTCTTTGTATTCAGCAATTGTTTTGGGACTGTCATGTAAAAAAGCAGGAAGTTGGTTATCAAATTTCGAATCATAAGATTTCTTTAGAAATTTTTCTAATCCTATTTTTTCAATTTTAGCGGCTTCCTTTCCGGAAAAGCCCAATCGTAACGACCAAAGATTGCTTTTTTTCATAACAAAGAGGTTTGTTTAAAATAAGACTTTTGTTTTTTGAAAAGGTTTAATTCAAATGACCTAAAGCATTTGCTAATTTTTAAAAGCCCTTCACTATTGTAAAGCAAAATTTTCTCATGAAAATTGTCATTCCGAGGAACGAGGAATCTTCGCAAGAAACTCCGCATCAATAGATTCACATATTTTTTAGTAAAATGCATTAAAATAAGAAAAATCTTTCTTTATTTGTGATTTAAAAAAATCTGCCATGCTAATATACGAAGGCTACCATACTTATTACATTTACATTATAACAAACAAATCAAAAACTGTTTTATATACTGGAGTAACCAACAATTTAAAAATTCGTTTACACCAGCATACAGAAAATATTATTAATGGAAATAAAAGTTTTGCTTTAAAATATAAAGTTGAGTTTTTATTGTATTATGAAAAATTTACTTGGATTCAAGAAGCTATTAGTCGTGAAAAAGAAATAAAAGGCTGGAATAGAAATAAAAAATTAGAACTAATTAAAATTATTAATCCAGATTTGGATTTTTTGAACTTTTTGTTTTCTTGAAATTACTATTTTCAAAGTTTATTAATCTTAAAATACTTGTGGAACTTGCAGTTATTAATCCTTAATGATTTTTCTCACCGTTTTATCATCCTGACGGAGGAAGAATCTTCACAAGAAACTCTGCAATGCAAATCATCAATCTTTGTCGAGTTTCTTGCGAAGATTCCTCGTTCCTCGGAATGACAAAGATTATGGATAAAAAATTGAAATAAAAAAAAGCAGCTATCATTACAATAACTGCTTTCTATTACTAAGAACAAATCTTTATTCTATCTTCTTGATTCTAAAAAAAATTAAGACCCACACATTTCACAATCCTCAGGACCTGCAGCCTGTGCTTTTAACAACATCGCTTTGTATTCTTCAATATTGATTTCTTCAGTTTCTGCAACTAAAGCTGGTGTTTCTTCTTTTTTATCGTTGTTTAATGTGAATTTAATCGCATCTACTGCCGCTTTTGTTCTTAGGTAATACATTCCGGTTTTTAAACCTGACTGCCAAGCATAGAAGTGCATTGACGTTAGTTTAGAATAGTTGGCATCCTGCATGAACAAGTTTAATGATTGCGATTGGTCAATAAAATAACCTCTTTGGCGTGACATATCGATAATGTCTTTCATCGACATTTCCCAAACGGTTTTGTACAATTCTTTCAGATCTTGTGGAATCACATCGATATTTTGAACCGATCCGTTATGACGCATGATTTCCTGTTTCAATGACTCGTTCCATAAACCTCTTTCAACTAAATCATGCAATAAATGTTTGTTTACTACGATGAATTCACCGGACAATACGCGACGTGTGTAAATGTTTGATGTATACGGTTCGAAAGCTTCGTTGTTTCCAAGAATTTGAGAAGTCGAAGCAGTTGGCATTGGCGCTACTAACAATGAGTTACGAACTCCGTGTTCTACCACTTCTTTTCTTAAGGAAGCCCAGTCCCAACGGCCTGATAATTCTTCATCTTTCATTCCCCACATATTGTGTTGGAATTCTCCCTGTGACATTGGAGAACCTTCAAAAGTTGAATATGGCCCTTCTTCTTTAGCCATCTCCATAGAAGCGGTTACGGCTGCGAAGTATAAAGTTTCGAAAATTTCCTGATTCAGTTTTTTAGCTTCATCACTTGTAAACGGCATACGTAACATAATAAAAGCATCTGCTAAACCTTGTACTCCCAATCCTACCGGACGGTGACGGAAGTTCGAATTTTCAGCTTCTTTTACCGGGTAATAGTTTCTGTCGATTACTTTGTTCAGGTTACGGGTTACACGTTTTGTAACATTGTAAAGTGCTTCGTGATCAAATTTTCCGTTTTCAATGAACATTGGTAATGAGATTGAAGCTAAGTTACAAACTGCAATTTCATCCTTAGAGGTAAACTCCATAATCTCTGTACACAAGTTAGAAGAACGAATAGTTCCTAAATTCTTGTGGTTCGATTTACGGTTTGCTGCATCTTTGTATAACATATATGGTGTTCCGGTCTCGATTTGAGATTCCAGGATTTTCTCCCATAATTCACGTGCACGGATAGTTTTTCTTCCTTTTCCTCGGAATTCGTAATCAAGGTATAGTTTTTCGAATTCTTCTCCGTAAACATCATATAGTCCCGGACATTCGTTAGGACACATTAACGTCCAGGAGCCATCTTCCTGAACACGTTTCATGAATAAATCGGATGTCCACATCGCAAAGAACAAGTCTCTTGCACGCATTTCTTCTTTCCCTGTGTTTTTCTTTAAATCTAAGAAATCAAAGATGTCAGCATGCCAGGTTTCGATGTAAATTGCAAAACTACCTTTACGTTTTCCACCACCCTGATCTACATAGCGAGCGGTATCGTTGAAAACTCTCAACATTGGAACGATTCCGTTTGAAGTTCCGTTTGTACCACGGATGTAAGATCCTGTTGCACGAACGTTATGAATAGAAAGACCAATTCCTCCGGCTGATTGCGAGATTTTTGCTGTTTGTTTTAAAGTATCGTAAATACCATCAATACTGTCATCCTGCATAGCCAAAAGGAAACAAGAAGACATCTGAGGTTTTGGAGTTCCCGCATTAAACAACGTTGGCGTAGCATGCGTGAAGTATTTTTTAGACATTAAGTCATAAGTTTCAATAACAGATTTTAAATCGTCTAAGTGAATACCTACCGAAACACGCATCAACATATGCTGAGGACGCTCCACTATTTTGCCATTGATTTTCAATAAATACGAACGCTCTAAAGTTTTAAAACCAAAGTAATCGTAATTGAAATCTCTGGTATAAATAATATGAGAATCTAAGAAGGCTGCATTTTCCTGAATCACTTTAAACACGTCATCAGCAATTAACGGTGCATCCTGACCGTTTCTTGGATTTACATAGTGATACATATCTTTCATCGTTTCTGAGAACGATTTTTTAGTATTTGAATGCAGGTTGGAGATTGCCACACGAGCTGCCAATTGCGCATAATCAGGATGTGCAATAGTCATAGAAGCCGCTGTTTCTGCCGCAAGATTATCAAGTTCAGATGTAGAAACTCCGTCATACAATCCTTCGATAACTCTCATGGCTACCTTAACAGGATCTACAAGCTCATTAAGCCCGTAACACAATTTTTTGATTCTTTCTGTAATCTTATCAAACATTACCGGCTCTTTGTGGCCATCTCTTTTTACTACATACATAAGCTTACTTTTTTAGTGTTATTGAAAAAATTAAAGTCACTGGAAAACGAATTCCAGCACTTAAACATTGTGTGATTTTTAATTATTTTTTGAGAATTACAGCATTCTCAATAGCTACCCTATTCCAATCTGAAATCAGACCGAAAAAGCGTTGAAAATTATTGAATCTTCGATTTGGGAAAAGAGATTCTAAAAATGTTTTGTTATAAAATTTTAATCTTAATCAGTGTTTATTTTGGGGTTAAACACTAAAATATTTTTGTTGTCTAAAAATCTGCATCGAATGAAATTTTCTGAGCATCACTATCTGTGTTCATCACACCTGATTTTTGATACTCTGCAACACGTTTTTCAAAGAAATTAGTTTTTCCCTGAAGAGAAATCATGTCCATGAAATCAAACGGATTTGCCGATCCATACACACGTTCACAACCTAATTCTACTAATAATCTGTCTGCAACAAATTCTAAATATTGTGTCATTAAAGTTGCATTCATTCCAATCAAACTAACCGGAAGAGATTCTGTAACAAATTCTCTTTCGATATTTAAAGCATCAACAATGATTTCTTTAATTCTTTCTTTTGGAACTTTGTTAATCAAATGGTGATTATGCAGGTGAACGGCAAAATCACAATGCACACCTTCATCGCGGGAAATCAATTCATTAGAAAAAGTCAAACCTGGCATTAAACCACGCTTTTTTAACCAATAAATAGAACAAAAAGCTCCTGAGAAGAAAATTCCTTCAACCGCAGCAAAAGCAATCAGCCTTTCAGCAAACGAATCAGACTCGATCCATTTTAAAGCCCATTCTGCTTTTTTACCAATTGCAGGGAATACTTCCAAGGCATTAAACAATTCTGCTTTTTCTGCTTCGTCTTTGACATAAGTATCAATTAATAAAGAATAAGTCTCACTGTGAATATTCTCCATCATAATTTGGAAACCGTAGAAAAATTTAGCTTCGGCATATTGTACCTCATTTACAAAGTTCTCAGCCAGGTTTTCATTTACGATTCCGTCAGAAGCAGCAAAAAATGCCAAAATGTGTTTAATGAAATATCTTTCGTCGTCACTTAATTTATTGTTCCAATCTGTCAAGTCCTGATGCAAATCAATTTCTTCGGCAGTCCAAAAACTAGCTTCCATTTTTTTATACCATTCCCAAATATCATGATGTTTAATTGGAAAAATAACGAAACGATTCTTGTTTTCTTGTAGTATTGGTTCAACTTGTGACATTGTTGTTTTTTGTTTAATTTTTATAATGAATTTCCCCTTATTCAGAACGATTACAAAGATTGTCATTTGTCGTCAAAAATCAAACTCAAACTTATTCACAATCTGACATAGTTTTTAACAACTACGATAAATGACATGATTTTCATACAATTATTTAATTATTTGAAAATAAGATACTTAAGTTTAGCCATTTCCTCTTAAATCCCCGTAGAATATAGAATTTTTAGAATAAAAAACAAGTATTTTAAATTCTTTTAAAAAGTTTTTTTTGAGTGAAATTTTTATTTTTTTGAGTCAAAACAGGTGTAAAAAATACACGTTATGGATTCGATATTTTTCAAAAAATTTCTTTACGTTTTTCAGCTATTTCTTAGCTATTTTTTAACTCTTCAGCAACTTTCTCAAGTTCTAAATACCAGTCTTCTCCAAAACGGCGAATTAGTGCCTCTTTAACAAATTTATAAACCGGAACTTCTAATTCTTTTCCTAAAGAACACGCATCATCACAAATATCCCATTTATCATAATTGACTGCAGCGAACTCTGTAAAATCTTTTACACGGATTGGATACAAATGACAGGAAACAGGTTTTTTCCAGTCAACGATTCCCTGATTGTAGGCTTGTTCGATTCCACAAAGTGCGGTTTTACCATCAAAAATTACATAAGCACAATCTTTTTCATCAATTAATGGCGTTTCAAGATCGCCATCGGTACCTTTTACCCAGGTTCCCTGTGCTTCAATTGCAGCAATTCCTTCTTTACGCAAAAAAGGTTTTACTTTCGGATAAATTTCTTCCAGTATTTTTGTCTCTGCTTCACTTAAAGGAGCACCCGCATCGCCGTCAACACAGCAGGCTCCTTTACAAGCTGACAAGTTGCACACAAATTCTTTTTCAAGAATATCTTCTGAAATAATGGTTTTTCCTAATTGAAACATGATAATAAAATACTGAATTTATAAAGTGCAAAGATAGTCAAAGAAAAGACATAAAAAATCCAGCATGGAGATTCGCAAAGGTTTATACAACTTTCACTAAAGTTTTATTATTATTTATGATGTTTAAAATAATACTTCGTGAATCTTTGTACAAAATCTTTGCGAAACTATGTTACAAAAAGCATCATTGTTATAAATATTTCATTTTTAACAACAAAAACATGTTTTTGTAACAAAAATACAAAGTGTCAAAAAATCACCTAACTTTATTAACTACTTTTGCAAAGTTTTTAACCCCTAAAAATCAAAACGATATGTTAGAAATCAGTTTAAAAGAAATCATTACAATAAGCATGGTGCTTTTTGCTGTTATTGATATTGTGGGTTCCATTCCGATTATTGTGAATTTACGAGCTAAAGTAGGCCATATCGAATCTGAAAAAGCTTCACTTGTTGCAGGTACTATAATGATTGTTTTTCTTTTTGTGGGAGAAGGGCTATTGAATCTAATAGGAATTGATGTACATTCGTTTGCAGTAGCAGGTTCGTTTGTGCTATTCTTTCTGGCACTGGAGATGATTTTAGGAATTAGAATTTACCGTGATGAAGAACCTGGATCAGCATCAATCGTTCCATTAGCCTTTCCGTTAATTGCCGGAGCAGGAACCATGACTACTTTACTTTCGTTACGATCTCAATTTCATACCATTAATATTATTATTGCGATTTTATTAAATATTATCCTGGTTTATATTGTTTTAAAATCATCAAAAAAAATTGAAAATTTACTGGGAGAAAACGGACTTGGTGTAGTCCGCAAGACATTTGGAGTAATTCTCTTAGCAATAGCTGTTAAATTATTCGCAGCTAATGTTAAAGGTTTGTTCGTCTAAAGGATATTTTTATAAATTTGCTCCATAAAATTCTAAAATACAGCTCAAAAGTTTTTCACTTAAAAAGCTATTCTTTACTATTTTAGACAAACAAACAGCCTTATGAAAATCTTTACTTCCATCTTAGTGCTTTTGGCATTAGCTTTAATTATTTTTAATATTACGCAGCTTGACTTTCAAAATCCATTTGAAGGAGATAGTGGTGTTGCTTTTATTGGAATCGCTGCTTCATTCTGTGCCGTTTTAATTCTTTTGATTTTTAGAATTTCAAAAAAAATAGAAGAAAAAACAAACGGAAGATAATATGTTTGATGTTTTAATTATTGGCGGAGGCGTTTCTGGCATGTCCTGTGCTCTCGTATTAGGTTCTGCCAAAAACAAAGCTTTTGTTACCGATAAAAAAATCGGAATTTTTACACATCAAAAAAATTCTTCGTTACAAGAAGCTATTTTTTACAACGCTTACGGCATAAAACCAGGCAAATTAGGGTCCGAATTATTATCTGAAAGCACAGAAGATTTAACTCAGACATACCCACACATTTCTCAGATTCCAAATGAGAAAGTAATTAAAATTGAGGGTACTTATCCTGAATTTACGATAATTACCAACAAAAACTCTTATCAGACAAAAAATATCGTTATTGGAATTGGTTCTGCCAATACTTTCGATATTGAAGGTTTGATGCACTATGTTGAACCACACAGAAAAGCTTTACCCGAAAAACAGCGTATTCAGCTTAAAAATGACGATCATAAAGTAGCTGATGGAATTTATGTAATTGGAACTTTGGCAGGCTGGAGAAGCCAATTAGCCATTGCTGCCGGAAGCGGCGCCGCTGTTGCTACAGATATTCTTACTTTATGGAATAATGGTGTGCAAACTCATGCACATGATAGTATTAGATAAAATTTCAAAAATAAGTTTCTTTATAAAATTACAAACCTTTAACAAATTAAGTTTATTTAGCAAAAATGGCAAATAAACTTAATTTGTTAAAGGTTTTATTTTTTTCTCCAGGTTTCTAAAAATTTTATTTAACCGAAAAAATCCTGGTTACTTTGATATGATTTTCATTTTCGGATTTCCAGATTTCTCCTTGTACCGAAACCTCATCTCCTTCTTTAAATCTTTTGAAGTTTTCCGGCCCGCCAACATTCACAATACTAACTGTTGCAAAATAAACTTCATTTTTAGCTGTATTGATTTTAGCCGTATAACCGTCCTTACCATTCTCAATTGATTCAACTTTTCCTGAAACTGTATTTTTATCTTTCATACAGGCACAAGAAGCTGCAAAAGTCATTAAAACGAATAGAAAGCTTATTTTTATTAGATTTTTCATGTTTTTTATTTTATTATTTATTGTAAGGCGACACAGCTTCCTGCTATTATTTTTAAACTTTCATCAAATTGTTTCCAGACTCTGATGTAACGAAAAGCACCACTTATCGGATTATTATCAAATGCACCTTTTAAAGAAACGGTCACGGCAACCACAGCCGTATCATCAATTATATTTATGATTTGATCCGAAGCTTCCAGTGAATCAACTTTCATTTTACCTGAACGATAGGAATCCAAATCGAATTCTTTGGTAATGGTATTTCCGTCCGGCAAATTGAATAACAAATCGTCGTGCAGCATCTTTTCTAAAACCGAAACATCCGCTTTTTTAATAGCCGTCAGAAGTTCAATTTCAGTATTTACAATAGTTTCTGTTTTCATTAGAAAAAAATTAAAAGGTTATTTCTTTGGGTTTAAAACCTTTTTAATCATCGCATCCTCTTTCAGCATTACATCATAATAATACAATTCACCATATAGTTGTCGGGCAAATTCAGCAGTAATATAACGATTGACCAAATCTTTGGTTTTATCTAACTTAAGATCCAAACCGGTCATAAAAATGTAGTTTTTGAATTTCTTAAAATAAGCATCAGACTTTTTCATTTTGTCTAAAAACGAATTAAAATGAAGTCCTGCAAAAGCATTTCTTTTTTTATCCAGTTCTTCAAAAACAAAATGACCCACAACTCCTGTTTGCAGCAAGTAAGCTACATTTTCATTGCCATGCTCTGCTTCCATTGGCACAAAAATATCAGGAACGATTCCGCCTCCACCGTATACTATCTTTCCTTTTGGGGTTTTAAATCTTAAAGAATCTGCTACTTTTATACTGTCTTTTGCATATAATTCGCCTGATTTTATTCTTGCCTCAGATTCTTTATAATATTCTTCGTTTCCTTTGGCATACGGTTTTTGAATAGATCTTCCGGTAGGGGTGTAATACCTCGCCACAGTTAACCGGACAGCGGAACCATCATTGAAATCCATTTCGCGCTGTACTAAACCTTTTCCAAAAGAACGTCTTCCTACGATAGTTCCACGGTCGTTGTCCTGAATAGCGCCCGCCAGAATCTCACTTGCCGAAGCACTATTTTCATTAATCAAAACGGTTACTTTTCCGGTTTCAAAACTTCCACTTTTGGTTGCGTATGTTTTTTCGGTAGTCCCATTTTTGTTTTTGGTAAACACGATCAGCTGTTTGTCTTTCAAAAACTCATCGGCAATAGCCACAGCCTCTTCCATATAACCACCGCCGTTATCACGAAGATCGATTACCAGCGACTGAATTCCTTTTTGTTTTAGTCTTGATAAACCAGCCTTAAACTCATCATAAGTTGTTTCGGCAAAACGATTGATTTTGATGTAACCTGTTTCTTTGTCAAGCAACAAAGAAGCATCAACACTTTTTAGCGGAATTACATCTCTCTTTATTTTAAACTTTAATTTCTTTTGTTCTGATTTTCTAAAAATTGTCAATTCGATTTCAGAACCTTTTATGCCTTTTAACTTAGAAAACAAGCTGTCAGAAGGCAATTTCCTGCCATATAATTTTGTTTTTCCGGCATATAAAATTCGATCTCCAGATTTTATTCCGGCTTTTGCCGAGGGACCGTTTTCAACAGGTTTTATAATGGCTACAGAATCTTTATACATGTAAAAATTAATTCCTACACCTACAAAATCACCTTTCATACTTTCGGCAACTTCCGCTTGTTCACTAGGCGGAATATAAACAGAATGCGGGTCTAATTTGGACAAAATATTATCTACAGTCAAATTTACAATCGAATCTGTATTAACACTATCTACATACTCATTATTGATAAAATCAATTAGTTTATTCAGCTTGGTTTTAGAGTAATTTTTTGCCAAAAACTGATCCTCAACAGGAGCATTCATAAGACTTCCGAGGACTGTTCCAAGAGCAAAAGTTGCTCCGATAATAATTGGCAAATATTTTGGATTGAATTTCATTATTCTTCTAAAAAAGGAATATGTTCTACTTCGACACCGGCTTTTATTAAAAACTGAATTCCGGAATCATCACGATATCCATCCTGATACACTACTCTTTTTATACCAGACTGATGTATTAATTTACTACATTCTTTGCAGGGCGAAAGCGTAATGTATAAGGTCGCCCCTTCACACGATTGTGTTGATCTCGCTACTTTCAAAATAGCATTTGCTTCAGCGTGTAAAACATCCCAGCGTGTTAATCCATCTTCATCTTCACAGCAATTTTCAAATCCGGATGGTGTACCATTGTAACCATCAGAAATAATCATTCTGTCTTTTACGATAATTGCACCAACCTGTTTACGCTTACAATACGATAATGAACCCCATTCTTTTGCAATTCGTAAATATGCTTTATCGTATTTATTTAATTTTTTTATTTCCATTGTTTTATCTGTTCCAAATTGGACTCTCTACAATCATCGGAATTACAACACCGATTATAAAAGCCGACATCACAAGTGCCCAATCACGTTTTGAAAAACGAAATACAGTCTGTACTATATAGGACAGTATCAAAACGACAAAAACCACTATCAGTTGCGCAGCTTCGATTCCAAGAGCAAATTCCAATAAAGGTACTAATTTTGAAGAAGGAGTTCCTCCTAAAATGGTTTTAAAATAATTTGAAAACCCAAGTCCGTGTATAATCCCAAAAAACAAGGTCAGAAAAAACACTAAATTAACACTTTCGTTTTTAGATGTTTTTCCGGCTGTAAAGAGATTAAACATTGCTGCTACCAAAATTGTAATTGGAATTAAAAATTCTACAAGATTTGCTTTTACTGCAATAATTCCAAAAACAGAAAGCAACAATGCTAATGTATGACCAACCGTAAACACCGTAACGAGTAATAAAATCCTCTTCCAGTCCTTAAAGGCATACGGAGTTGTTAAAGCGGTTAAAAACAACACATGGTCATACGCATGAATATCTAAAACATGCTTTAAACCTATCTGAAAATAAATCCAAAATTCTGACATGAGGTTACTTGTATTAATTAATTTGGGCTTGTAAACTTACGATTTATTTTGAAAATTAAACAAAGCCCTTATTCATTGAACGGATAAAAATAAGTTAAATTTTATGAGAACTTTAAAATTAATAATTTAAAATAAAATATATCTTTGCCTAATAAAAACCCTTTTAATTATGTCATTTTCAGATTTATTTGATAGCGAATTCAAACAAAGAAATAAAGGTCACTTTTCAGCTATTGTTCGTGTAGCATTAGCCGACGGAATTGTACATCCTGAAGAAAAAAATTTCTTGGATAAATTAGCTTCACGTTTAGAAATTTCAGAAACTGAGTATGAAGAAATACTAAACGATCCATTAAAATACCCTATTAACCCTCCTTACTTACACGTTCAGCGATTAGAACGTTTGTATGATTTAACCCGAATGGTACATGTTGATCATCATCTTGAAGACAAGCAGGAAGTAATGTTGAAAAAATTAGGAATTGCTTTAGGATTTACTCCGGGTAATGTAAATCATATTATTGCAAAAGCATTGTCACTAGTCGACCAAAAAGTAGACGGTGATACCTTTGTTTATGAAATGCAACACATGCACAAATAATATTTAGTTCAAACTAAATTATAAAACCCGACAAATTTGAAACTTGTCGGGTTTTTTGTTAAATACAGATTTATGAATTATCAAACATAATTAGGTATTTTAATTTTCAACAATTCATTTCATAAAAAATGAATTCTGGTATTTTAATCTTTAATTAATTTCAAACTCAATTTTCCGTATCGTTCCTGAGAGTCATTTGCAGTAATCTCATATGTATAATTTCCTTTTTTTAGAAGTGTTTCTCCAACATAATCAATAGGCTGCAATGTATACGTTTTTCCGTCAATTTCTAACTCAACAAATGCATAGCTGTATGCTTTTGCAAATATTTTGTACGTCGTATTCTGCCCGGAACTTACATTCTCAAAATTCACATTTCCAGTTGAAGTATTTACTGTAATATTTTGAAAATTAAATTTACTCGCATTCGATAATCGAATTCTTAATTCGGACGAATCGTCATTAGAACAACCAAATAGAGCCAGAACCATGATAACTAAAATCAATATTTTTTTCATAAGGTTTATTTTACTTAAAAGACATTGAAAATGTAAAAAGGTTGCGTTTAGAAAAAAATTATGGCTATTGTGCTTCTGCCATAAACTCTTCTGCCTTTTCTACCATGTTAATGCTTCCACAGAAAAACGGAACTCTTTGATGCAGTTCAGTAGGCTGGATTTCCATAATTCTTCCAAAACCGTCTGTTGCTTTTCCACCGGCTTGTTCTGCAATAAAGGCCATCGGATTACACTCATACATCAAACGTAGTTTTCCTTTTGGTGCTTTTGAACTTGTTGGATATAAATAAATCCCTCCTTTAATCATATTTCGATGAAAATCAGATACTAAACTTCCAATATATCTTGAAGTGTAAGGTCTGTCTTCTTCTTCGCGCTGACAATATTTAATATAATTTTTGACGCCCTGCGGAAAGTGTACATAATTCCCTTCGTTTACCGAATAAATATTCCCCTCTTTAGGAAATTGCATGTTTGGATGTGACAAATAAAATGTACCAATGGCAGGATTTAAAGTAAATCCGTTTACACCATGACCTGTTGTGTACACCAGCATAGTAGATGTTCCGTAAATTACGTATCCGGCTGCCACCTGATTAATGCCCGGCTGTAAAAAATCCTCGCTTGTTACCGGAGTTCCAATTGGGGTGACTCTTCTAAAAACAGAAAAAATTGTTCCCAAAGAAACATTTACTTCAATGTTTGAAGATCCGTCAAGAGGATCCATTAAGATCACGTACTTATTATTATTACTGTTGTCGCTCCCCTTGACAGTAATATATTCGTCGTTTTCTTCTGAAGCAATTCCACAGACAATCTCACGGTTTATTAACGTCTGAATGAATACTTCGTTTGCATACACATCTAATTTTTGCTGTTCTTCTCCCTGAATATTTTGTTCGCCTACTGCGCCAATTATATCCACTAATCCAGCTTTGTTTACCTTATAGTTTACGACTTTTGCCGCCAAACGTATAGAGTTGATAATCCGGGATAATTCTCCGGATGAATACTGAAATGCTTTTTGGTTCTCAATAATAAACTCTCCCAGTGTTTTATTGCGTTCTTCCATTTGCTATATCGTTGTAGTTTTTAGTTATAAGTCACAAATATCGCTTTTTTTGTGAGAATGATTCAAAAATTATTTCGTTAGTTTGCTACTATTGTATATTTGCTAATGAAACGCACAGACTTTCATTTAAAAAAATATTTAATTAGAGAATAACAGGTTAAAAATATGAATTATGGATATTAGAAAAGGAAAACCTGAAGATATGAAATCGGTTTTAGCACTGATTCAGGAGCTTGCAATATTCGAAAAAGAGCCGGATGCTGTTTTAATAACCGAAGAAGATTTGATCCGTGATGGTTTTGGAGAAAATCCATTGTTTCATGTTTTTGTAGCAGATGTTGATAAGGAGATTGTTGGAATTGCATTATACTATTATCGTTATTCTACCTGGAAAGGAAAAACAATTCATCTTGAAGATTTAATTGTAAAAGAAAAAATGCGTGGTACCGGTTTAGGTTCTGCCCTTTACTCTGAAATAATAAAACAAGGAAAAAAAGAAAATGTTCGAAGAATTGAATGGAATGTTCTCAACTGGAATACTCCTGCCGTAAATTTCTACGAGAACTCTGGCGCAAAAGTTATCGAGGAATGGAGAGTAGTTCAAATGGATGAAGCAGGCATTAATTCGTACTTAGAAAAAATAAACTAATCAAACAAAAAGTGACAGAACAAAAGGAGGATGGTCTGTCAAATATTAAAATTTTAAAAAACTGATAGAGACGCACTGCAGTGTGTCTCAACAATACAAATTAAAGATGAGAGTATTTAAATTTGGTGGCGCATCGGTAAAAGATGCTGAAGGAATTAAGAACGTTTATGACGTTTTACAAAAAGTGGGTTATGAAGATGTGATTTTAGTAGTTTCGGCTATGGGGAAAACCACAAATGCATTAGAAGTCGTTATTAAAAACTATTTCGATAAATCAGAAGAACTTAGTTCTTCTGTACAAGAGATAAAAAAATATCACACCCAAATATTATTGGATTTATTTGAGGACGAAAAACACGAAGTTTTTGCTGCAATTAATGAGCAATTTTCAGAATTAGAATATTTTTTGGCACACAATAAATCTCCAAATTACAATTTTGTTTACGACCAGATTGTGAGTTTTGGTGAATTGATTTCGACAAACATCCTAAGTCATTTTATGAATTTCAGAGGAATTCAGACGCAATGGCTTGATGTTCGTAATTTTATAAAAACAGATTCTAATTACAGAGATGCAGAAGTAGATTGGGAAACTACCCAGCAAAACATCAGCAAAAATGTAACAAGAAAAATATTAAACATCACTCAGGGATTTTTAGGGGCTGATGAAAATAATTTCACTACCACTTTAGGCCGTGAAGGTTCTGACTATACTGCCGGAATTTTTGCTTATTGCCTGAATGCTGAAAGTGTTACCATCTGGAAAGACGTTCCGGGAGTTATGAATGCAGATCCTCGTTATTTTGAAAATGCGAGTTTATTAAACCAGATTTCATACCGGGAAGCCATTGAACTTGCTTTTTACGGTGCAACGGTTATTCACCCGAAAACATTACAGCCCTTACAGAAAAAAGAGATTCCGTTATATGTTAAATCTTTTATCAACCCGTTATTAAAAGGAACTTGTGTTTCTAAAGGAGTTGATTTAGAACCTTATCTACCTTGTTTTATTGTAAAAAGAAACCAGCTTTTAATTTCGCTTTCTTCTATTGATTTCTCCTTTATCATGGAAGAAAATATCAGTGAAATTTTTGGATTATTTCATGAATTTAAATTAAAGGTAAATTTGATTCAGAACTCAGCGATTAGTTTCTCTGTTTGTGTGGAAGATAAATTTGAAAACTTCAATGAACTGAATGCGATTCTTTCGAAAAAATTCAAAGTCGATTTTACTGATAATGTAACATTATATACCATTCGTCATTTTAGTGAAGAAGCGGCACAAACGGTTGAAGAAAACAAAGAAGTTTTACTAAAGCAAGTAAGCCGTGAGACTATGCAGATTGTAACCAAAGAACTCAATTAATCTTAGAAGAGGTTTATATTTAATTCAAGATAATAAAGGTTTCACCTAAAAGTGAAGCCTTTTGTTTTTTATAATCTTTTGGAAGTACCTTATAAAACAATTCATTAAATTTATATTCGTTTAAGAAAATCAACTCTATTAATCTTCCAAATTATGGATTACGATAATGACCCGGATGAAGAAACCAAAAACAAATGGGAAAATGACCCTGATAATTGGATTTGGGGTATTTTTTATTATAACCCAAAAGACAAAAGACTATTTCCTCCTAAAAAAATAAAGCAATTTGGATACACCACTAATTTTGCAAATCCTCATTCTGTTTTTGCATTGATCATCTTAATAATAGCTCTTATTGTCATAGGAAGACACCTCAATTAAGCATTTTATCCAATAACTAAACCTATATCTGCCACAACATTTCCCAATTATAAATACTACTTTTGACTTTTTAGAGTTAAAGTATTTATGTTGAAAAAATTACTGTTTTTAATGGTTTTCATCTGGTTTTCCGGGCTTCAGGCTCAGGAAACAAATTTACTCTATAAAACCAAAAAAGTAATTGCTACACGAGATACTATTCATCTGGAAAATGTGAGTATCAATTCCGGTTTTTTTCAGCTTTTAAATTCTAAAAATGAACCTGTAGATTCGACATTTTATAAAATTGATTTTCAAAAAGGAAAACTTCTTTTAAACGAAAAATTCACTTCAGATTCTGACACGCTTATAGTTAATTATTTAAAATATCCTGAATTTCTAACCAAAGAATACAGCCTTTACAAATCGAGTCAGGTAGTGAGTAATGATATTGGTTCTGAAAAATTATATAAAATAGAAAATTCCAATACTAAAAAAGCAACTCCGTTTGACGGACTGAATACCTCCGGGAGCATCACTCGTGGTGTTACAATTGGAAACAACCAAAATACGGTTTTAAACTCTAATCTGGATCTTCAGATTACAGGAAAAATTTCAGATAAAGTAAGTCTGCGGGCTTCGCTTCAGGACAGCAACATACCATTGCAGGACGGCGGTTATTCGCAAAAACTGGATCAGTTCGATAATATCTTTATGGAATTATTCAGTGACGACTGGAACATTCGTGCAGGTGATGTCTTTTTAGAAAACAGAAAAACACAATTTTTGAGTTTCAATAAAAAAGTTCAGGGGCTTTCGGCCAGTTTTGATTTTGGACGAGAGGATAATAAAACCAATGTATTTGCATCAGTAGCTTTTGCAAAAGGACAATATGCCAAAAGTACCTTTACAGGTCAGGAAGGCAATCAGGGACCCTATAAACTAAAAGGACAAAATGGAGAATTGTATGTTTTGGTTATTTCAGGATCTGAACGTGTTTATGTGAATGGTATTTTGCTTAAAAGGGGCGAAAATAATGATTATGTGATTGATTATAATGCCGGAGAAATCGTTTTTACATCGCTTTTCACGATTACTTCCGAAATGCGAATCAATATTGAATATCAATATTCGGATAGAAATTATAACCGAATGGTAACCTATGCCGGCGCTTCTCATGAAAACAAAAGCTGGAGTTTTGCAGGGTATTTATATTCGGAAAATGATTTAAAAAATCAGCCTTTACAGCAAAATCTTTCTTCGGAACAAGTTGAAGTTCTAAGTCAGGCTGGAGATGACACAACTTTAATGACAGCGCCATCTGCCTATGAAGACACTTATTCCAACACTAAAATTTTGTACAAAAAAACAATTCAAAATTCAGTCGAAATTTATGAATATTCAAACAACTCTGCAGATGTTTTGTACAATGTAAAATTTAGCCTTGTTGGAGTTAATTCCGGAAATTATGTAATTCAGAATACAAATTCAGTTGAGCGGATTTATGAATATATTGCTCCTATAAACGGAATACTTCAGGGAAATTACGAACCTATCATACAATTAGTGGCACCCATGAAACTTCAGGCAGCCACTTTTTTAGGAAAATACAATCCTAATGAAAAAACGCTGGTTGATTTTGAAATTGCAATAAGTAATAACGACAAAAATTTATTTTCGGATAATGATGATAACGATAATAACGGAATTGCTTTGAAATTGAATACAAAAAAACGACTTTTTTCCAAAAACTGGACATTGGATGGGTATGCCAATTATCAGTTTGTAGAAGAAGATTTTAAATCAGTTGAACGTTTATACAATATTGAATTTAACAGGGATTGGAATTTAAGTACAACTTTTTTAGGCAATCAGAGCCTTTTGGTAACAGGTCTGAATTTTGATTTATTTTCAAAGAAAAAAACTTCCAGCATTGGTTTATTCAACTATCAGTTTGAAAAATTAGATTTTAAAGAAAATTATTCAGGAACCAGACATACAACAACAGCATTTTTTAAATTAAAAAATTGGACTATCGATAATCAGGGGAGCTTTTTGAAGAGTGATGCCACAATTTCAACTTCAAAATTTATTAGAAACCTGACCAAAACCAAATATCATTTTGGAAAAAACTGGGTTGGCGGCAATATTCAGATCGAAGACAATCAGGAAAGAGATAAAACTACAAACCAACTTTCGGCAATCAGTCAGCGCTTTTCAGAATATGGTGTTTTTATTGGGCGCGGAGACAGCACCAAAGTTTTTGTAGAACTGGGGTATTTAAGACGAAAAAACGATAGTTTACAAAACGGATTATTGGAGCATGTAAGCAATTCGCAAACCTATTTTTTGAAATCTAAACTGATTCAGAACAAAAAAACAGACCTTGCTGTTTATGCCAGTTATAGAAACCTTGATTTTACAGCTGCCAATCGAAAAAGTGAACCTTCATTGAACTCAAGAGTTTTATATAATGATCGTTTCTTTAATCAGTTTATTCAAACAGGAACTGCTTACGAAACCAGTTCAGGAACCATTGCACAACAGGAATACAATTATGTTGAAGTTCCGGCAGGTCAGGGTGTGTATGCATGGAATGATTATAACAACAATGGTATTAAGGAATTAGATGAATTTGAAACAGCCTCTTTTCCAGATCAGGCAAAATTCATCCGGATCTTTTTACCCAATCAGGTTTACATCAAAACCAATCAGAATAAATTTTCGTTATCGCTTACGTTAAATCCGCTACAGTGGCAAAACAAAAAAGGTTTCAAAAAAATAGCTTCTTATTTTTATAATCAAACCTCCTTTATAAAAGATCGGAAAGTAAAAAGTAATGGTGATAATTTTGAAATAAATCCGTTTAAGGATTCTGACGAAAATATGTTAGGGTTAAATTCGAGTTTTAGAAACAGTTTGTTTTATAACCGGGGCAAACAAAAGCATTCTGTAACTTATTCTTATCTGATTAATAATGGAAAAAACCTGCTTTCGATTGGTTCGCAATCTGTAAAAAACTATTCACATCAATTGCAATACACGCATTTATATCAAAAAAGCTGGCTGTTGAATTTATTTACCAAAACAATTCAGACCTCATTAACTTCAAAAGATTTTACTGCTAAAAATTATGATTTAACCGGCTATCAGGTTGCTCCTAAAATCAGTTATTTATTTTCTAAAAACACCAGTTTAGATTTCTTTTATGAATTACAGAGAAAAGAAAACCTCATTGGAAACTTTGAAACCTTAAATCAAAACCGTTTGGGAACTTCATTTTCGTATTCCGGAGATAAAAAAGTGACCGTAAACGGAGAGTTCTCTTTTTATAAAAACAAATTTACAGGAGATGAATTTTCATCTGTAGGGTTTCAAATGCTGGAAGGCCTTCAGGCAGGACAAAATTTAGTCTGGAAATTACTTTTACAGAAAAATATAACCCAATTTTTAGATGTAAATTTAAATTATCAGGGCCGTCAAAGTGAAACGGGTGCAACTGTGCACACAGGAAATATTCAGTTAAGAGCTTATTTTTAACAGATTATAAAATTGTAATGATAAATTGATTAATTTTAAATTGAAATTTTAACCTTTGAAACTATGAAAAAATTATTATTGCTTTGTTTAATGATTGTTTTATCTGGTCATTTTTACGCACAGGAAACAACAAAAACTACGAAAGCCAAAACCGAAACGGCAGCTCAAAAGAAAAAAGCCGCAGATAAAGCTAAAGCAGATGCCAAAAAGGAAGCTAAGAAAGCTAAAGTAGCTTCTGATAAAGCAACAGAAGCATCCGAAAAAGCAAAAAAGGAATCCGCTAATGCAAAAAAAGAGGCAAAAAAAGAAACTGCCAATACTAAAACTGCAGCAGATAAAAAAGCCGAAAAAACAAAAAAAGAAGCCAACAGCGCAAAGAGTGATGCTACAAAAGCTAAGGACGAAGCGGTAAAAGCTAAAAAAACTGTTTCTGCTAAAGGTACTAAGACTATAAAAGAAACAAACGAAAAAGCACCAAAAGTAGCGGATAAGGTTACCGGCGAGTATAACGGCAAAAAAGTCTATACCGGCCCAAAAGGTGGAAGATACTACATCAATAAAAACGGAAACAAAACGTATATTCAGGATTAAAAAACTTTCTATCTGACCAAAGAAGTCCAGATTTCGATGAGAAGTCCGGGCTTTTTTAGTTTATTTATTATAAGGAACTAGTCCCGAAGGAATCAAAGGCTTTAACTGTAAATGGCTATGATTCTGCTCAACCTGACACTTTTTTAGTTTCAATCATTGTTGAATATTAGTTTTCGTTGAAACTTGAATTTCAGAGTTAATAATTTAGTAATGTATCCGAAATAACAAAAAAAGAGTATTTCTGTATCTTCGTTTGAAAAATCGCCATATATGAGCATCGAATATACTGCCAATAAAACTATTTTAATAACTCCTTTGAACTGGGGATTAGGTCATGCAACCCGATGCATTCCGATAATTAAGGCATTACAGGAAAACAATTATATCCCTATAATTGCATCTGATGGTATTGCATTGGCATTATTACAAAAAGAGTTTCCATACATTCAAACTTTAGAATTGCCTTCTTACCATATTGAATATGCTAAAAACGGCAAAAACTTTAAATGGAAGCTGATTAAAAGTTTGCCTAAAATGATTACAGCTATTTTAGATGAAAAGAAAATAGTGAATTCCTGGATCAGAAAATATGATATCGACGGTATCATTTCGGATAATAGATTAGGCGTTTTCAGTAAAAAAGTACCTTCTGTCTTTATCACGCATCAATTGAATGTGATGACAGGAAATACCACAAAGTTTACCAGCAAATGCCATCAGTACTTTATCAAAAAATACAATCAGTGCTGGATTCCCGATACTAACGAAACTCCTAACTTAACAGGAGACCTTGGGCATCTGAAAGACAATGATTTATCCCTGAAATACATTGGCCCATTGAGCAGAATGCGCAAAAAAGAAACGCCAAAACAATATGATTTGATGATTATATTATCCGGTCCGGAACCACAGCGTACCATGCTGGAAGAAAAATTACATACAGAAATTGCACGATACACAGGAGAGGTCGTTTTTGTAAAAGGAGTTGTCGAAAAAACGCAAACCAAGCAACAATTTAAAAACGTTACCTATTACAATTTCATGAATACCAAACAGCTGGAACAAACTTTTAACGAAAGTGATTTGGTCTTATGCCGCTCTGGTTATACTACAGTTATGGATTTGGCAAAGCTGGAAAAAAAAGCATTTTTTATCCCAACTCCAGGGCAATATGAGCAGGAGTATCTGGCAGTAAAACTTCAGGATGAAAACTTAGTACCCTATGCAACGCAAAACGACTTTACTATTGAAGATCTTTCAAAAGTAAAATCGTTTAAAGGCTTGTCCCAATTTAAAAATAATATCGACTGGGATTCGTTATTTACTGTTTTTGAGAAGTAAAATCAAAAATTGAACTGTGCCTGCAGTCTCAACAAATTTCCTTGTTGTCTGTTAACCGGCAGGGCGCTGTCTTCAAAAGTTCTGTCGGCAATTACATATTCTGCTGTTAGTTCGAATGCTTTTATTGGCTGCCATTCAACACCAATTTGGTAATCTCTTACTATGTAGCTTCTTGCATCTTTTTCATATTTTTTACCTCCGTCATAATATTGAAATTTGGCAAAAGGATAAATATGCTGTTTTTTAATGTCCCATTTATAATTTAATAAAACATAACCTCCGTTCAAATCTGTAACGTCAACATTTTTAGTTACTGTATTATATCGTGGTCCTGTACCAAAGTTATACTCCGTTTGGATTCCGAAGGGTTTTGGATACAAAACAAAAGTCGCTCCTATTCTCTGGTCCTTTATATATTGTGGATCATTAACTGTAACTCCTGAAGAAATTTCTCCTGTAAAGGCCCATTTTCCTGTATACGCCTGAATTCCGGGTTCTATAATCTGGTTTCCAATAACAAACGGGTAAGTCACCCTTGCTACAACATTCAAATCTCTGTTTCCGTCTATTTTATTTGCTATCTGGCCGTTATAAACTCCAAAGGCAAAAACTCCAAAATCGCCCGAGCCTTTGTAACCATCTTTTACGAGCATTGCAAAACGTTCTCTGATTTCTGCAGGTGCCCAGTAAAAGAACATCCCTAAATCACGCTCATTTGCAATTGAACTGTTTATCCCATCGGCACGGTCTAAAGTCAGACGCTGTGAACTGGACTGCATGTTCTCAAACCCATACGGAATTTTGCTCTGCCCTACGCGAAGACGGTATTCTCTTTTTTTATCAAAAGAGAGATCAAAATATAAATCTCTAATCTGAACAAAATTTTGAATTCCGCTACTTGGTGAACTCGCAAAATCCGGTTGAAAATAAAAGAACACATTTGGATGCACCTGACCTGAAAACACTAAACGCGCCCGACGAATAAAAAGGCCGTTGTTTGCTTTTGCATCCGGAGCTGTAGATGTTGTTCCCCAGGATTTGTCACATTGGTCGCAGGAAACTTTGTCATTTGTAGAAAACAAACCATTATATCGTATTTGTGCATAACCTCTTAGTGAGATTCTGTCATACCAATGTTCTTCGATGCCCCCGCCAGATTTAGTATCAGGAAGTTTTGCCTTATTTATAGAATCTAAAATACGCATTACCTCGTTTTTCACATCCTGTTTGTTCAGTTCCTGTGCTTTTGTAGCACATGTAAGCAGTATTAAAGCTGCAATTATTGATCTTTTTATCATTTTTTCTAATGCCCTTAATTTCAGGATGCAAAGATGTAACCACCTATGTTAAGAAATCATTAACCAGATGTTATTATAATAAAAATTTAATGTTATGGACTAAATTCGTGTGTTGATTTATTGTTAAAACCTTTGTTTTACGACTTTTATAAAAGCAGTCCTTACAATTATTTAACCTCAGCTTTTGTCACTTTATTCGCTTTTTCGAGGGTAAAAGAGAATTCAGAACCAATTCCGAACTCACTTTCTACATATACTTTCTCTTTATGAGCTTCGATAATATGTTTTACAATTGCCAATCCCAAACCGGAGCCTCCTTCAGAACGGGTTCCGCTTTTATCAACTCTGTAAAAACGTTCAAATAAACGTGAAATATTTTGTTTTTCAACTCCCTCTCCATTATCACTAATACGAATCAAGACTTTTTTCTTGGTCAGATTCACAACACCAACCTCAGTTAAACCTCCTTCTTTTCCGTATTTAATAGAGTTTACAATCAGATTTTCCAAAACCTGCTGAATTCTGTCCTTATCGCCTTTTACAATTAAGGATTGAACATTTTTGCTTTCGAATGCTAATTTGATTTTCTTTTTATCGGCTTTCATTTCCAATAAATCAAAAACATTCTGAATCAGTTCAACTATATTAAATTCCGTAAAATTCAAATCTAAATCTCCGGATTCTAATTTGGTAATCATATCAAGATCTTCAACGATATAAATCAGACGCTCTACACCTTTTTCTGCACGCTTTAAGTATTTTTTCCGAATAGTTTTATCATCCATTGCACCATCCAGCAGAGTTGAAACATATCCCTGAACAGTAAATAAAGGGGTTTTAAGTTCATGCGAAACGTTTCCTAAAAATTCTCTTCGGTACTGCTCTCTAATTTCAAGCATTTCGATTTCGAGCTTTTTATCGGTAGCGAATTTTTTCACCTCACGCGAAAGTGTTTCCATATCGGTTGTGATCGGCTGGTTTATCAGAGGTGTTGATTCAAGCAAAGAAACCTCATCGTAGATTTTTTTTACCCTTCTGTATATAAAGCGTTCTACACGATACTGAAGTACCAGGAATGAAAAAATGTAAACAGAAATCAAAAAGATTATTCCAAATCCGGTTTGGTACTTTAATTGATTTTTATAAAACATATTCATCAGCAGCAATACAAATCCCGTTGTAAACAGGCTTATATACAATGCTGACTTGATAGCGAATCTATAGGTTTTTTTGAAATTGATTTTCATTTAAATTTTAAAATAAACAAGAATTTAAGGTATCTTTTTTTACCTATAAAATGATGTAAGTTAATTTAAAAAAGTCAATCTTCGTCAAAGTTTAAATTTTGACAAAGATTGACTTCAATTAGAATACTGTAATTTAATCAACTTATATTACAGATATGGTTCGAATCTATATTGAATGTTTAAGCTTCAAATTTATAACCAACCCCTTTTATAGTTTTAAAAAGGTCTTCGCCAATTTTTTCACGCAATTTTCTAATGTGTACATCAATTGTTCTTCCACCAACTACTACTTCATTTCCCCAAACCTTATCCAGGATTTCGTCTCTTTTAAATACTTTCCCTGGTTTTGAAGCTAACAAATAAAACAATTCGAATTCTTTTCTTGGAAGTGAAATTTCAATATTATCTTTGATGATTTTGTATTCTTCACGATTAATCTCTATCCCACCTACGTTTAAGGTATCCGTAACAACTTCCTGCTCTTTCAGCCTTCTTAATAAAGCCTTTACTTTACTAACCAGTACTTTTGGCTTAATTGGTTTTGTAATATAGTCATCGGCACCGGCATCAAAACCAGCTACCTGCGAATAGTCTTCGCTTCTGGCTGTTAAAAATGTTATGATAACGTTATTTAATTCCGGGATTTTTCTAATATGCTCACACGCTTCCATACCATCCATTTCTGCCATCATGACATCCATGATAATAAGTTCCGGCAATTCTTTTTGAGCTTTTGTGATTGCTTCTCTTCCATTCGAAGCCGTTACAATCTGGTAGCCTTCCTGAGCAAGGTTATAGCCTACAATTTCAAGGATATCCGGTTCATCGTCGACTAGTAAAATCTTGGTTTGTGTTTTTTTCATAAATAGCAAAAGTTGAAATTTTTACATCAAATTTTCTGTATTATATATTCGATGTCTTTGAATTGCGATGGTAAATATAATATAAAAACAACGGTTAAAAAGTCGTGTTAACGGTAATTTAATCTGGTAACAATTTGATAATCTACAAGACACAAAAACATAACAAGTGCCTAACATGAACTTTACAGTGCGTGTATTTCTTTGCACAAAAATAAATCAAACACAACACTGAAATGAAATTCAATTTAAAATTTCTATTAATTGCATTATTTATCTGTGCCATTTCGGTCGCACAAAACAAAGGTACAATTTCTGGAGTATTAACCGACAAAGAAACTAATAATGAAGCACTTCCTTTTGCAAATATTTTAATTAAAGGAACAAACATTAGCACCAACACTGACATTGAAGGAAAATATTCCTTATCTGTAAATCCGGGAAACTATACTCTTATCTTTAGTTTTATTGGATATGAATCTGTAGAAAAACCAGTTACTGTTAAAGCAAATGAAACAGTTACTGTTAATCAGGTATTATCCGCCGGAGGTTATACACTTAAAGATGTAGTCGTAAAATCAACAGGAGGAAACAGAGAAAAAGAAGCAGCTTTACTTTTGGAACAAAAAAATGCTGTCACTATCAAACAAAGTATTGGTGCACAGGAAATGTCCAGAAAAGGTGTTAGTGATGTTGAGGAAGGTTTAACAAAAATTACCGGAATTACTAAAGTAGGATCAAGAGGTTTATTTGTTCGTGGTCTTGAAGATCGTTACAACAACTTATTGATTAATGACTTAGCAGCACCTACTAATAATCCTTTTTTAAAAATTATTCCTTTGGATTTATTTTCTACTGACATTGTAGGAGTTATAGATGTTTACAAAACATTTAGCCCAAATATATATGGAGATTTTGCCGGAGGAACATTTAATATCCAAACTTCAAAAAACACAAAAAGCATTACAAAAATTACTATTGGAACCAGCTATCTTGCAAACAGTAATTTCAAAAAATTTAATCTTGCTAAAGATGCAGATTCAGGTCAAGGTTTCTTTGGAATGAATGGGGACAACAGACAATTGCCAGCATTATTAGGTGATACGCCATCTGCGCATACTTTTACTCCTCAGGAATCATTAAATTCCTTCAAAAGCGGATTTGACGTTGAAGAAATAAAAGCACCATTAAACACAAGTATTGGTATTTTGCACTCAGAAAAATTTGACTTAAGTAATGACAGAACTTTTTCTTACCTTTTTTCTTTAAATGCTGAAAACAGTTATGCAGTTCAGGAAGGAGTTGACAGAACTTTTCAATACCAAAGTACAGGTATCAACTACAAATCTGACTTTGTTACTACAGACAACCACTATAAAACATCTTTAACAGGTTTGGTAGGTTTAAATTACAGCACTAAACGATTGAAGTTATCATACAATAGTATTTTTATCAGAACATCTGACAATTTAATCAAAGATCAGTACGGTATTGCCAATACTGAAACAGGAGACGGAACAAACAAAGTCCTTATTCGTACAAATCAATTTGATCAGTCAGATTATTGGAACAATCAATTATTAGGAGAATATGCTATTACAGAAGACAAGAGTCAAACTGTGAAAGCTGGTGTTTCTTATGCTTATACCAAATACGATCAGCCGGACAGAAAAGCATTTTCTGGTGTGAAAGCTGCAAATAACGGAATATTAGCTTCTGTTGCCGCAAATAACTTTATCAAACAATATTTAGAAATAAATGGAAATTCATATTTATCCGGAATGGCAGAATATAATTTGAAATTTGGTGGTGAAGATAAAAACAATAAACTAACTGTAGGATACAATGGGAACAACTCTAAATTAGAGTCTTCTTACCGATTTATTTCACCAAACCAAGGTTCAAGTGCTGAAGTTGATGCACCACTTAATAGCATAGATAATCAATTGAATGGCTATCTTGCCGGAGGTGCTTTTACTTATAGAGAAAGTTCCAACAATACTTTTAAAGCAATCTTAGAAGAAAGCGCAAATGCCGGATATACCAACTTATTATACAAATTCAACGACAAACTTGAAGTAAATGGAGGAGTAAGAGTGGAAAGCACTAAAAGAGCCACATCTTACAGAGAGCAAGGTTCTTTTGACTCCCCTTTTACTGTATTAAATTATGATAAAGTTTATTTCCTGCCTTCGCTAAATGCCAAGTACGGCATAACCGAAAAAGCAAACATTCGTTTAGCCGGTGGAGTTACGTATACCAAACCGGTTATTATGGAAGCTTACCCTATTGAATACATTAATGCAGATGGAACATCAATGAGAGGAAATCAAGACTTAGTAAACAGCGACAACTACAATGTTGATTTAAAATATGAGTTTTTTCCTACATCAAAAGAAATGTTTGCGGTTGGTCTTTTTGGAAAGAAAATGGATAATCCAATTGAAAGAACATTTACAGCAAATGCTGCTGGCTCTATGATTATTACCTATTTAAATTCTGATGATGCTGTTTTATATGGTGCCGAAATTGAATTTATTTATGACTTAGGCAGATTAACTAAAACTTTTAATGATTTATCCTTAGGATTCAACACATCATTAATGGCAACAAAAGTTAATGTAAGTTCAAAAAATCAATTAGAAACTTTCACTACAAGAGATTTACAAGGAGCATCGAAATGGTTAATTAATTCTGATTTAAAATACCAGTTCAATGTAAACAAAAATTGGAGCAATACCGTTTCGTTAGTATATTCAGTATTTGGAAAAAGAATCTATGCTGTAGGAACAAGAGGTTTAGACCACATTTATGAATTACCTGTACAGCAATTAGATTTTGTATGGAGCAGCAAATTATCTGAACATTTTGACTTGAAATTCTCAGCAGACAACTTACTGGATCCTGCGCGTCAATTAAGAATTGGAGACGACAGTACTACACCAGTTGTTGTAGATCAAGTTTCAAGAAGTTATAAGAAAAGTAGAGGATTCTCCTTAAGCTTAGGATATACATTCTAAAATTAAAACAAAATTCAATGCCCTATTTCGATAGGGCTTTTTTTTTACACATTGTCCAAGCTTCTTAACATTATCTTGACATATAAGAGATTTTATAATAACCGTATTGTAATATTGAGATAACACGTAAGAAAGATTCCTGTCTTAATTTTGTCTGCAAAGAAATAAAACTTTAAACAACAATTATGAAAACTAAATTATTTGCTTTAGCCCTTTCTATTGGTCTATTATTTTCATCATGCAGTAGCGATAATGACGATCCGGCTAGCTTTACTGTTAATCCATTGACAGGAACTGAAACCATCACTGTAGGAGGAACTACAACCTTTAGCAGTACAACTACAGGTGGTACTTTTACAAGTGCTACGCCAGCTGTTGCAACTGTTGCAGCCTCAACTGGAGTTATTACTGGGGTTTCTGTTGGTACTTCTGTTATTACTTATACTGTTCAATCTGTTTCTGTTACTAGAACTGTAACTGTAACTGCAGTTCCTGTTGCTACTGGAGAAATTACAGGTCCAATTACCGCTAACAAAACTTACGCTTTAGGAAACTATACATTGAAAGGTATAGTGAAAATTAATTCTGGTGTAACAGTAACTTTCGATGCTGGTTCAACTATTACTGTTGATAAAACAACTGGAGATAATGCTTTAGTAGTTTTAAAAGGTGGTAAATTAATCATCAACGGTACTGCTGATAAACCAGTAGTTTTTACTGAAAAATCTAAAATTGCCGGTTCTTGGGGTGGTATCATCATGTACGGAGATGCTTCAATCAATGCGATCAATGGTGTTAAAACTTCAACTTCAGAAGATGGAAACGCTTTAACTTATGGAGGAACAAATGATCTTGACAGTAGTGGTTCATTAAAATATGTAAGAGTTGAGTATGCTGGTTCTAAATTAGCTGACGGAAGTAAAGAATTAAACGGATTCTCTTTCTACTCAGTAGGATCAGGAACAACTTTAGACCACTTAGTATCTTACAAAGGTGCTGATGACGGATTCGAATTTTACGGAGGAACTGCAAGTTTAACAAATGCTATTTCTTATGACAATACTGATGATTCATTCGACTGGCAAGATGGATGGCAAGGTCAGGCAAATACAAACTGGTATGCACACCAAGCTGTAAAAGGAAATTTTGGAGTTGAAATCGAATCTTCTAAAAATAATAATGCTTACTACCCTAAAGTTACTAACATTACTTTAAAGAGAGTTGCTGGTACTACTCCGGAAACTAAAGGAGATATTCAGGTAGATGCATTCCAATTCAAAAACGAAGGAAATGGAGATTTTAGTAACATTATCATAGATGGTTTCGGAGATTATACTGAAGATCCTAAAGTTTATACTGGGGCTGCAGTAAAAATTCAAGATAGCGGAACAAATACAAACCAGGTTAACGGTGGTAAAATTAAAATTACTAAAGTTAAAATTACTAATACTTCTAAGGATATCTTAGGTGTGGTAGTATCACCTTGGGATGGTGTAGTTACATTTCCAACTGGTGCTTTTGTAAAAGACGATACTGCAACTGGAGCAACATTCACTGCTGGTGCTTGGGCAACTGTTGATGGTGTTGATTTGACTAAATAATCACACACATAATTTGTTAAAAACATCCTAAATATTTAGGATGTTTTTTTTTGGCGTAATATTTGAAAACTTTTTTTTGTATATTTACATATCTAAAATAATGCGATGGCAAAAAATTACTTTTATATTACTTTCTTACTGGCTTTTTTCTTTACTTTAAGTGCCTCAGCACAAGACAGTAAATCAACGCCAAAAACTCAGGGAACTCCTATAGAGGGTTTAAGCTTGTACCCTAACCCTGTGGTAAACGGAAAGGTTTATATTTCGTCTAAAAACGATTTAGAAAAAGAAATTATTATATTTGATGTTTTAGGTAAAAAGGTTCTTCAGGCACATTTAACCACAAAAGAACTAAGCATTCCTGATTTAACCCCAGGAGTTTACATCATAAAAATAAGTGAACAAGGTAGTTCGGCAACACGAAAATTGATTGTTCGATAAAAAAACATAAAACAGATACTTAAGCTCCATAATTTGGAGCTTTTTTATTGCCCCTGCACCTACAATAATTTATACCTTTGCAAAAAAAAGTTTTGATTACAGCCCACGATATATTTACCATTTCGAGTCAGAAACAATTTGAAAAAATAGCACTTAAGGTGTTTCGTTTTCAGTATGAGAACAATAAGGTATATGGTAATTTCTGTGATTTTTTAAAGGTAAATCCACAACAGGTAAAATCATTGGAACAAATTCCTTTTTTACCCATTCAGTTTTTCAAAAGCCATGAAGTTGTGTCAAATTCAGATTTTGCCGAAGTAACTTTTACCAGCAGCGGTACTACCGGAATGGTGACCAGTAGACATCTTGTAACAGATGTTTCTCTCTATGAGGAAAGTTACCGCAAAGGGTTTTCTCAGTTTTACGGTAATATTGAAGATTACGTTGTTTTAGCCCTTTTGCCGTCTTATCTTGAACGCGATGGCTCTTCACTAATTTATATGGTCGAAGACTTAATAAAGCTATCTAATCAACCTGAAAGCGGGTTTTATTTACACAACCACGAAGACTTAATTAACAAACTTACTGAACTTGACGAATCGGGGCAGAATGTGATTTTAATTGGTGTTACGTATGCCTTATTAGATTTGATTGAAAAACACCAGTTCAACCTTCAAAATACCATTATTATGGAAACCGGCGGAATGAAAGGCAAACGCAAAGAAATGATTCGGGAAGAACTGCATGAACAGCTTTGTAAAGGTTTTGGTGTTTCTTCCATTCATTCAGAATACGGAATGACCGAACTTTTAGGGCAGGCTTATTCTTTAGGCGAAGGCGTTTTTGAATGCCCTTCATGGATGCATGTTCTAATGCGCGATCCCGAAGATGCTCTCACTTACGTAAAAGATGGAAAAACAGGTGGAATAAACGTAATTGATTTAGCTAATATCAATTCCTGTTCTTTTATCGCTACACAGGATTTAGGCAAAAAAAATCCCAACAACTCTTTTGAGGTATTGGGACGTTTTGATAATTCTGATATACGTGGCTGTAATTTGATGATTCTTTAATTTTCTTCTGCTAGCCCTATACTATCAATACCTTCTTTTCTCAATAATTCTTTTTCCTCAAGTCCTTTATTTTCTAAAAATTTATAGACTCCATAACATCCAAGGCCTCCTAAAATGGCACATGCAAAATCCAGTCCTGAATTGTAATAACTCTGATCATCCAAAGCGTCAATTCCGTTTATAACTGCAATTATGACCACATAAAGGCTTGCTGCCAAAAAAGTTATTCCGTAGTACGATCCTAATCCAATAAAGAAATATTTCCATTTATTTTTATCGTTTTCAATCGCTAAATTACTAAACGCTTTCCAAATCCAATAAATTAGTAAAATTCCAATCATAATATTGTTTTAAGGGATAAACTTACTAAAAATAGTCATTACTTTTAAACTTTATTTCGGCTATAAAAATAAAAATCCCAATATCTTTTTGAGATATCGGGACGTTTTATAATAATTGTAATCTGTGTCTATTAAACCACTCGAATCACAAAATAATTTTTCTTACCGCTTTGCAATAAAACAAACTGATTGTTGATTAAATCATTTGCAGTCAATACAAAATCTTCTTTTATTTTCTCTCTGTTTACCGAAATAGAATTTGCAGTTAAAGCACGTCTGGCTTCACCGTTTGATTTAAAGAACCCAGTTTTTTCATTTAAAACTGTAATAATCTCCAAACCGTTTTCTAAATCTGCTTTTGCAATTTCTGCCTGAGGAACTCCATCAAAAACTTCTAAGAAAGTTTTTTCATCCAATTTCTTTAAATCTTCTGCAGTTGAATTTCCGAACAAAATATTCGAAGCCTGAATCGCTTTTTCTAATTCTTCTTTACTGTGAACAAAAATCGTGATTTCTTCAGCTAATTTCTTTTGTAAAACTCTCAAATGTGGCGCTTCCTGATGTTCTGCAATTAAAGCTTCGATTGTTTCTTTATCTAAAAAAGTAAAGATTTTAATGTATTTCTCAGCATCAGCATCTGTCGCGTTTACCCAAAACTGGTAGAATTTGTAAACCGAAGTTTTATCCGCATCCAGCCAGACATTTCCTCCTTCTGATTTTCCGAATTTCGAACCGTCTGCTTTTGTAATTAAAGGCGTTGTTAACGCAAAAGCTTTCGCATTTTCTCCACCCATTCTGCGCACTAATTCTGTACCCGTGGTAATATTTCCCCATTGGTCAGAACCTCCCATTTGCAAAAGGCAGTTGTTGTTTTTATATAAATGATAAAAGTCGTATCCCTGAATTAACTGGTATGTGAATTCTGTAAAAGACATTCCTTCGCCTTCTCCGTTGATTCTTTTTTTAACAGAATCCTTCGCCATCATGTAATTTACCGTAATACGTTTTCCAACTTCACGGGCAAAATCAATAAACGAGAATTCTTTCATCCAGTCATAGTTATTTACCATGATTGGTCCGTTTGGTTCTTTTGAATTAAAATCTAAAAAACGAGACAGAACGCTTTTGATTCCCGCAACATTTTTAGCTAAAGTTTCTTCGTTCAGCAAATTTCTTTCATCAGATTTTCCGGATGGATCACCAATCATTCCGGTTGCACCACCTACTAAAGCAACGGGCTGATGGCCAAAATTCTTTAGATGAACCAATAAAATAATCTGAACCATACTGCCAATATGCAGCGAATCTGCCGTTGGATCAAAACCAATATAAGCCGATGTTACCTCTTTTAGCAATTGTTCTTCCGTTCCTGGCATGCTATCATGGTACAAACCGCGCCACTTTAATTCTTCAACTAGATTCTTCATTTTTAAAATATTTTTGCGCAAATGTAATCAATGTCAATCTCAAAATCAAAAAGCAATGGCAATAACAATCTCAAAAAGCAATGGCAATGGCAAATTTCAATGGCAAATTTCAATGGCAAATTCAAAAAGCAATTAAAAACCTTTGCAACTTTGATCCTCTGTAACTTTGCACCTTTCAGGCAAAAACTTATCTTTACAAAATGGTATTAGTAACAGGAGGAACTGGTTTAGTTGGCGCACATTTATTGCTTCATTTAATTCAAAATGGAGAAAATGTCCGGGCTATTTACCGCAGCCAAAACAGTATCCAAAAAACAAAATCTGTTTTTGAACTGTACAAAAAAGGGGATTTATTTGAACAAATCAATTGGCTGGAGGCCGATATTCTGGACGTTCCTTCTCTCGAGATTGCTTTTATCGGAATAGAATATGTTTACCATTGCGCTGCCTTGATTTCTTTTGACCCAAAAGATGAAGATGCACTTAGGAAAACCAATATCGAAGGAACCGCCAATATGGTTAATTTTGCTTTAGCCAAAGGAGTAAAAAAATTCTGTTATGTAAGTTCTATTGCAGCTTTAGGAGATTTACAGCCACACGAAACTTACATCACTGAGGAAACTGACTGGAATCCCGAAAAACCTCACAGCGACTACGCTATTTCAAAATATGGTGCAGAGATGGAAGCCTGGAGAGGCGTTCAGGAAGGTTTGGGTGTAATTATTATAAATCCCGGCGTAATTTTAGCTCCCGTTTCAACAAAATCAATTTTCGAATACGGAAGCAATGAACTGTATACAAAAGTAAGCAAAGGACTTTCATTCTACACCCTTGGAAATACCGGATTTATTGCCATAAACGATGTCGTAAAAATTGCATTTGAATTAATGAAAAGCGATATAAAAAACGAACGTTTCACGCTAATTGCAGATAATTTTATTTTCAGGGATATTCTAAATACAATTGCTGATGCTTTAAAGATAAAAAAACCAACAATTCACGCAAAACCAATATTTATGAATTTCCTTTGTATTGCAGATGGAATAGTATCGACTTTATTTTTTCAAAAAAGAAGCCTGACAAAAGCAACCGCAAAAGCCTCTTATTCTAAAAACCTATACTCTAATAAAAAAATAAAAACCGCTCTGGGAACGGTTTTTTTAGATGTAAATCAATACATAAACGAAGTATCAAAATTATAATCCTTTATGCTGAACTCGTTTCTTTCTTTTTACAGAGTCGACATTTATTTTTTTTATGACTGTCTTTACAGAATCTTTAGGAGTTTCTTTTAATTTTTTCTTTTTTGCTTCAGCTGCCTTTTTGGCCTCTGCTATTTTTTTAGCCTTAGCAGCCTTTTTTTCTTCTGCTTTTATCTTTTTTTCGATAAATTTTTTTTCTTTATCCAGCCTTGCATTTATTTCATCAAACATTTCTTTATAGTTATCATAGTCAGCAGCATAATAGATGTTGCTTTGAGCAAACTGAAGACTATCAACCTTGTATTTTTTAAAAATAAACTTCTTAGGATTGGACTCAACTGAGTCCAACGATAAAGGCTGTTGGTATTTTATAGCATCCAAAAGAGATAAATCATATATAATATCAATCATTTTTTCCTTCGCGATAAGTTTAGCAGGTTCTTTGACCAGCTCTTTTTTACAACTTACAGAAAGAAATAAAACCAATATTATAAATACAAAATTCTTCATTGCTGTTTATCTGTTAAATAATAGTCGCTTTCCGGCACGAACATCTTTTACTTTAAAGTTGTTATAAACCATTTCGCCATTTACAAAAGTATGTGTAATTCTTGATTTAAAAGTAAAATTTTCAAACGGAGACCAACCACATTTATACAAAATATTATCCGGTTTTACGCTCCATGGCAAACTTGGGTTTACAATAACCAAATCAGCATAATACCCTACTTTTATAAAACCTCTTTTTTCGATTTTAAAAATCTTAGCCGGATTATGGCACATTTTTTCAACGATTTTCTCAACGCTGATTTTACCCTGGTGATACGCCTCAAACATAGCAATAACAGCATGCTGAACTAACGGACCGCCTGACGGGGCATTTAGATAAGACTGACTTTTTTCTTCTTTTGTATGTGGTGCATGATCGGTTGCAATAACATCGATACGGCCATCATTCAAAGCTTTCCAAAGTTCCTTTCTGTCGTCTGCCGTTTTTACAGCCGGATTCCATTTGATGAAATTTCCTTTTGTTTTATAATCTTCATCAGTAAACCAAAGATGGTGTACACAGACCTCGGCCGTAATTTTTTTCTCTTCCAATGGAATTTTATTCGTGAATAATTCCATTTCTTTCGCAGTGGAAAGATGGAAAATATGAAGTCTTGCACCAGTTTTCTTTGCCAAGGCCACTGCTTTTGAAGATGAAATATAACAAGCCTCAGCACTACGAATTAGATTATGCGCCGTAACCGGAACATCATCTCCATATTTCTCTTTGAATTCGGCCAGATTATTCTGAATCGTAGTTTCATCTTCACAATGAACGGCAATTAGCATTGGCGTACTCGAAAATATTCTTTCTAAAGTCGCTTCGTTATCTACCAGCATATTTCCTGTTGAAGATCCAAGGAAAATCTTGATTCCGGCAACATTTTTAGGATTTGTTTTTAAAACTTCTTCCAGGTTATCATTGGTTGCTCCCATCATAAACGAATAATTCGCAAAAGATTTCTGGGAAGCAATTTGATATTTATCTTCTAAAATTTCCTGAGTAACAGCATTCGGAACTGTATTGGGCTGTTCGATGAAAGAAGTAATTCCTCCGGCTACAGCAGCTCTCGACTCCGATTCAATATCTCCTTTATGTGTCAATCCCGGCTCTCTAAAATGTACCTGATCGTCAATTGCACCCGGCATTAGATAATTTCCTTCGGCATCTATAACTTTACAATCGGATGTTTTTAGGCTGATACTGTCTGCAACTTCAACAATTAAGTCGTTTTCGATTAAAACATCCCCTTCAAAAACAGACCCTTCATTTACAATTTTGGCATTCTTTATTAAAATCCTGTTCATCTTCCGCGTTTATAATGTATTGAATAATTTTTTTAATCGAAGAGAAATAACTCCAAGAATCGCTTCCTTAATAATAGCGTTGCTCATTTTTGAGACACCTTTAGTCCTGTCTGTAAAAATAATGGGAACTTCTGTGATTTCAAATTTAGCACAATAAGTTCTATATTTCATTTCGATCTGAAAAGCATATCCAACAAATTTTATTTTATTGAGATTTATCTTTTCCAAAACCTCTCTTTTGTAACAAACAAAACCTGCTGTTGCATCATGAATTTTCATTCCGGTAATAAACTTAACATAAACCGAAGCAAAATAAGACATTAGCACACGACTTAAAGGCCAGTTCACCACATTTACACCTGTAACATAACGGGATCCCACGGCTAAAGCAGCACCACCAAAATGACAGGCATCATATAATTTTTCAAGATCATTTGGATTATGTGAAAAATCAGCATCCATTTCAAAAATGAAATCATATTTCCGTTCCAGAGCCCATCTGAAACCGTGAACATAAGCCGTCCCTAATCCTGATTTTTTTGCCCTTTTTTCAAGAAACAGTCTTTCCTGAAATTCTTCCTGAAGCGCTACCACCTTATCAGCGGTATGATCCGGCGAATTGTCATCAATGATTAAAAGGTGAAATGATTTATGTTGCGAAAGCACCGCACGTACTATGCTTTCAATGTTTTCAATCTCGTTGTAAGTAGGAATTATGACAATACAATCATTCATTTTTTCTGCGTAATTTCACCGCAAAAGTAAACTTTTTATAGCATTTGATTCATAATAAATGTATAATAAAAGTATTGAGACAAAAAATTACTAATTTTGTATCGTTATGATTGAACAGCTTCATCCCAGAATTATAGAAAACAAAGATTGGGCAACACTTTTATTTGTGTTGGCTTTTGCCGTTGTTGCCATTACTAAATCTGCTTATGAAAATAGATTTAGTGAGTTTACAAAACTTATTTTCTCAGATAAATATGTAAAAATTTATCGTGACGTTTCGCATTTAAAAAGCAGTTTTACTGTAGGTTTGTTTTTTGTACAAATTGTTTCGTATGCTTTTTTTATACAGTTGACGATGCATATTTTTAAATTTCCCGAATCAGGATATGCTACAAAATCAGACTGGATGCTTTTCACACAGATTGCTACTTTATTAACCTACTTTATCTTAGCGAAGTATTTAATAGAAAAAATCATAGGAACTGCCTTCAATATTGATGAGTTTGTTGATCTTTTCAACCTGCAAAAAGCAACTTACAGGACATACATTGGCCTTCTGATACTCCCTGTTAATGCAATTTTGTTTTATCATAACAATGTCCCTAAGAGTATACCACTAGCAATAATAGGGGTTTCGGCATGTATAAGTATGTTTTCCTACTTTATTTCAATTAAAACTTATCAAAATACAATAATCAACAAATTATTTTATTTTATTTTATATCTTTGCGCTCTTGAAATAGCCCCTTATTATTTCCTTTATTATTGGATTACAAAAGAGGTGGCTTAGTAAATGTTTATAATATGAAAGTGAAAACAATTTTGGTGTCACAGCCTGAACCTAAAGTGGAAAACTCCCCTTACTTTGAGCTCCAACAGAAACACAAAATAAAAATTGATTTCAGACCTTTTATTCATGTGGAGGGAGTTAGTGCAAAAGAGATTAGGTTACAAAAAATCGATCTTAATCATTATACTGCGATCATTTTAACGAGTCGAAATGCGGTTGATCATTTTTTCAGGGTAGCTGAAGAAATGCGCTACAAAGTTCCTGAAGGATTGAAATATTTTTGTCAATCAGAAGCGGTGGCATTTTACCTGCAAAAATATGTGGTGTACAGAAAACGTAAAATATACGTGGGTGCTAAAGATTTTGCAGATTTATCACCACTTATCAAAAAATACAAAGACGAAAAATTTCTTCTTCCAGCCTCTGATCAGTTAAACGCAGATGCTCCTGTAACATTAAACGGATTAAAAGTAGATTGGGCACAAGCTATTTTTTACAGAACAGTAATGAGCGACTTATCAGATTTAGCTGATGTTTATTATGATGTTTTGGCGTTTTTCAGTCCAACAGGAATCAAATCCTTGTTTAAAAACTTTCCTGATTTTAAACAAAACAATACCAGAATTGCTGTTTTTGGAAGCACAACTCAAAAAGAAGCATTAGACCACGGATTAAGAATTGACATTCTTGCCCCAACACCGGAAACTCCTTCTATGACAATGGCTTTAGAAAAATATATTAGTGAGGCAAATAAAAAATAATCCTTACTATTTACAACTTAGATTCCAAATTTCAACTTTTTATGTTGGAATTTGGAATTTTTATTTCCAACCATTTTAACTACATTTGATTTCTATTCTAAACCAAATTAGCAGGATTAGTTTCAAATTACAAGTTATGAAAATCAACTCGCTATTAATCGAAATTGACGGTATCGACAAGGAAATCCTTCGTTATTTAATGGATGATGCCCGAAAACCTATTTTACAAATTGCAAACAAAATTGGTATTTCCGGAGCCGCGATTCATCAGCGGTTAAAGAAACTGGAACAATCAGGTGTGATTTCAGGATCAAAATTTACTGTAAATCCTAAAGTATTAGGCTATAACACCATGGCTTTTATTGGAGTTTACTTAGATAAAGCCTCCCGAAACTCTGAAGCTGTAAAAGATTTAAAAAAAATTCCTGAGGTTTTAGAATGTCATTATACTACCGGAAACTGGTCGGTTTTGATTAAGATTATCTGTAGAGACAACGAACATTTGATGCAGCTTTTAAATACCAAAATTCAGGCAATTGAAGGGGTTTCGAGAACTGAGACTTTTATTTCGCTGGATCAGCAGATTGACAGGCAAATACAGCTTTAGAATTAGACAATGCGTCAATTTGATAATTAGATAATTTCAAAAACTATATATAAAACTACAAACCCGACAGATTTTCAAAAATCTGTCGGGTTTACTATAATTATCTAATTGACTAATTATCTAAATTGTCGCATTAAAAATTAATCTCTTCTATTATTACTTCCAGCGTAAATCGAGATATAATACAGTAACGTTGCAATCGAACCAATTGCAGCTACAAGATACGTCCTTGCTGCCCATTTTAAGGCATCTTTTGCTCCTGCCTGCTCTTGTTGTGTCAGCATGTGTTTATTTTCTAACCAAGCCAGTGCTCTGTTACTTGCATCATATTCTACAGGTAAAGTCACAATCGAAAACAAGGTTGTTACTGCAAAAAGTACTATTCCGATTAATAATAACTGAGGAAATACCTGAATCATCAGAATTCCGGCTAACAAAATCCATTGCATAAAATTTGACGCCACGTTTACAATTGGCACTAATGTAGAACGCATTGTTAACCATTGATATCCTACCGAATGCTGAACAGCATGGCCACATTCGTGCGCTGCAACGGCCGCAGCAGCCGCGTTTCTGTGATTATAAACCGCCTCACTCAAATTAACCGTTTTATCTGCCGGATTGTAATGATCTGTCAATTGTCCCGAAGTCGAAATTACACGAACATCCCGAATACCATTGTCAGCCAGCATTTTTTCAGCAATTTCTCTTCCGCTCATTCCGTTTTGTAATTGCAGTTTTGAGTACAATTCGAACTTGCTTTTTAACTTTGAACTTACCAGCCAGCTGAATAGCATGATAAATCCTGCGAGAATTAAATATTCGTACCCCATGATTTTATATTCTTTTTAGTTTATGTTTCTATCGTAACAAATAACAATTTACGAACCATTTTTGTAAAATGCCAAAATGACACTCAACTTTAGATTTTAATTATGAATTCTTTCGCAAAAATCTAAACACAATCTTATCACTAAAAGAATCTAAGTCTGATCTGTTGAACCGCGAGATTCGTACGGAATGACAAACTGTGTGTAAAACGTGAAACCCCAATAGAAAAATCAGAATTTATTAATCCAATTGCTTATTTATATCTTCAAACTTTACAATCAGCTCATTGATTTTTGCCTGTTGTTTTTTAATTTCTTTCGGACGCATATAAAACCAGTTAAAACCAATCCACAGCAATGTTACACCATAAGTAATCAGTGCGTAAAAAACGGTCATTCTTGAAGCGTATTCATACATATACAAACAGATTCCTGCAAGCAGCAAAACAAAATACCAGCTCAATACAGTAGACTGCATAAATTGCTGTTTTCGCTTAAGTAAAATTAGCCTCTGCAAATACTCCTGATTGGTTTGAGTTGTGTCAATATCTTTATAAATACGCAACATGCCATTGTAAACTGCAACATAAAGTATCATTGCTGCGATGGCCAAAACAATCCCGATCTTAGTTGAAATAAACTGAGGCTGATAGTAATACCAAACAAAAACAATAAAAGCACTTGTAGCAAAAAGCAAAATATTGGTTTTCCATAAACTTCTCAAACCTGCTTTTTTGAATTGTTTTAGCCTTGCCATCAAATCCTCGATATTGGGCTGACTTACGGCTTGTTTTTTCCATAAATCTTTGAAATCTATATTATTACTATCCATTTTCTTTGAATTTTTGAGTCAGTTTTTCTTTTATTCTGTGAATTTTCACTCTAACATTAGCCTCAGAAAGTCCAACGATTTTTGCAATTTCTGCCTGCTTTACATCTTCCAGTTCCAGTGAAATAATAATACGCTCTGTTTCCGGCAATTCAGCTATGCATTTGTATAAAAACTGAATTTGAGGTTCTAATGAAGCTTGTTTTTCTTCTGAAAGATGAATTGGTAAATCTGATTTCGGAAAACGTTTCTGATTCTCAATCTGTCTCAGACAATTATTGGAAGCAATTCTGAAAATCCAGGTTCCAATAGCCGATTCGTTTCTAAAAGTTTCCAGCTTCTGCCAGACAATGATAAAAGTTTCCTGAGCCAAATCCTGAGCAGCATCATAATCATTCACAAATCCCATGCAAAGTCTGAAAATCCTATCCCAATATGTTTTGTAGATTTCTTCGAATTCCATATTAAGATTTTAAAAAATGGTTTAATTGCTCCAAATACCATGCTGTAACATCATACATTATAAAATGCAGGCCTTTGTTTGCGTATTTAAAATCAGCTGTTTTCAGGTTTTTATATTGTTCGTCGATTGTAGGTTTTAAATTTATAAAATAAGACTCTAACAAAATTAACGACGGACATTTTATCTGTGCAATCCTGTTTCTCAAATCGGTATTAAAAAAATCACAATACATTTGTCCGAAAGTGGTTCTGTCTGATTTTACACTCCAGCCTACGACCAATTCCAATTTTGTAGCATCCTGCAAAAGTCTCGGCATGGTTTGTTTCTGCATCTCATAAAACTGAGTTTCATTCATCGCCGCCATTTGGTTTATAATTGAAGAACAATCATTGTTTTCTTTTGATTTGAAAGAAGGATCACTCAAAGCTGCCAGACACGGAAGCGCATCCACAACAACAATTTTCCCAATCAATTCCGGATAGTCTGCCGCAAGAGCAAGCGCCAATCCGCCACCCATACTGTGCCCAATAATTATTGGTTTTTCAATTTTATTGTTTTGGATATAATTAGCAATTTGTGTTTTCCAGTTTTCGAATGATGGATTTAACTGTGGCTTTACTCCCGCGAAACCAGCCATTGTGAATGTGTAGCAAGTAAAATCTTTTTCGAATGCGGTTTTGGTTTCGTTCCAGACTTCTCCGGAAGAAGCAAATCCCGAAATAAATAGTATAGATTGTTTTCCTTTTCCGGTTTTAAGAACTTCAAAAGGATATGATTTTGTTTGAGCAAAAACATTTAGACATAATGCTGAGAATAAGAATGCGATAATTACGATGATATACTTTTTCATTTTTAATAGTTTTAAGTTGTTAAATAATCGGATCCGTGCTTTGGATACGTGAACTATTAAAATGTTACAACATTTTGAAAATTTTCAATAATTAAATTCCAAATTCCAATAATGGAGAGGAAATCGGGGCCTGCTTTAGGCGTGGAGTAGCTTACAAAGGCTGGCACTTTTGCTTGCGGAATTTATAGTGTGATTTCTAGTGTGATTTCTCCTTCGTCGAAATGACAAACTTTACGCAAAAACCATAAAAAAACAAAAAATCCCAAACCCCAATCGTAAAATTGGAATTTGGAATTTTAAATATTTGAAAATTGATTTATTAAATCGCAAAATTGATAACCCTTCCAGGAACAATAATCACTTTATTTGGTGTTTTACCATCTAATTGTCTTTGCGTTCTTTCGTCTTTCATAACAATTTCTTCGATTTGTTCTTTGGTTAAATCCAAAGGCAATTCGATGGTGAAACGCATTTTTCCGTTGAAAGAAACCGGGTATTCTTTATTGGTTTCAATTAAATGTTTTTCCTCAAAAATTGGGAAAGCCACTTCAGAAATTGAAGTTGTATGTCCTAACTGCGACCATAATTCTTCTGCGATATGTGGTGCATAAGGCGAAACCAAAATAGCCAACGGTTCTAAGATTGCTCTTGAATGACAATTTTGAGAAGACAGTTCATTTACACAAATCATAAACTGAGAAACCGAAGTATTGAAAGAGAAATTCTCGATATCTTCGGCTACTTTTTTAATGGTTTTGTGCAATGATTTTAAGTTGTCTTTTGTAGGTTCGTCGTTGTTTACGATTAAACCATTATCATCAAAATACAATCTCCATAATTTTTTCAGGAAACCAAATACACCAGAAATCCCGGCAGTATTCCAGGGTTTTGCCTGCTCTAATGGGCCTAAGAACATTTCGTACAAACGTAATGTATCAGCTCCATATTCTGCACAAATATCATCCGGAGTAACTACATTGTATTTTGATTTCGACATTTTTTCGACTTCTCGGCCTACAATGTATTTTTCATTTTCTTCAGTGATGAATTCGGCGTCAGCGTAATCTTCTCTCCAGGCTTTGAATTTTCCAATCTCTAATTCATCAGAAGAATTCACCATTGAAACATCAACGTGTATTGGATGAAAATCTAATGTGTAATTCATTTTCCATCTTTCATTTTTTGAAATAAAATCATGAATATGCTTATCAATATCATCTTTTATAATATCTGGTAAAAAAGAAGAATCCTTATCAATCTTATATTTTTCAATTAATTTTTTTGATATATAAAAATTGACAAAAATCTGACCTGCAGTAGCTGAAACTGTTGAATTTTCATTAGAAGAATGAAATAAAACTTCTAATCTATAAACAAAAGCACTAGTCCCCAAAATCATTCCCTGATTAATCAGTTTTTTGAATGGTTCTTCAGTTGGAGCAAAACCTTTGTCTTTTAAGAATTTGTTCCAGAAACGAGAATACAATAAGTGTCCGGTTGCGTGTTCGCTTCCTCCAATATATAAATCTACACTTTCCCAATACGCCAAAGCTTCTTTGCCTGCAAATTCATTTTCGTTATGCGCATCCATATAACGCATCCAGTACCATGAACTTCCTGCCCAGCCTGGCATAGTATTCAATTCCAATGGAAAAATAGTAACATTGTCAATCAACTGAGTACTAACTACTAAACACCTAACACTGTCCCAAGCCCACACAGCTGCATTTCCTAATGGAGGTAGACCATCTTCCGTTGGTAAATATTTTTCTACTTCCGGTAAAATGATTGGCAAATGCTGTGCGTCGATCATTTTTGGCAATCCGTTTACATAATAAACCGGGAACGGCTCACCCCAATAACGCTGACGAGAGAAAACAGCGTCACGCAAACGGTAATTTGTTTTTCCTGTTCCCTGCCCGATTTCTTCTAATTTTTCGATGGCTTTTTTAGTAGCCTCTTTATAATTCAATCCGTTTAAGAAATCCGAATTTGCGATTTCAACGTTGTCTTTTGATCCGTAAGCTGCTTCAGAAATATCAACATTAGCGAAGATGTTTTTGATTTCCTGCATTCCGTTCTGACCTTTAAAGAAATTAGCAAAAGCATAATCTCTTTCGTCTCCGCAAGGAACTGCCATTACAGCACCGGTTCCGTAACCAGCCAAAACATAATCACCAATCCAAACCGGAATAGCTTCTTTTGTAAAAGGATGCTCTGCATACGCTCCGGTAAATACACCTGAAATCGTTTTTACATCAGCCATACGCTCACGTTCAGAACGTTTTGAAGTTTTTTCGATATACGCTTCAACAGCCGTTTTTTGTTCCGGAGTTGTAATTTTAGCCACCAAATCATGTTCTGGTGCCAAAGTCATGAATGTTACTCCAAAAATAGTATCAGGTCTTGTCGTAAATACGGAAATAGTTTCTGGTTGTTGGTTGTTGGTTGTTGGAATCACATTGAAAGTTACCATCGCACCAACACTTTTTCCAATCCAGTTTCTTTGAGACTCTTTTATAGACTCGCTCCAGTCGATATCATTTAAGCCCTGAAGCAAGCGTTCGGCATAAGCAGAAATTCGCATACTCCATTGTGTCATTTTTTTTCTTATAACAGGAAAGCCTCCACGCTCCGAAACTCCGTTAACAATTTCGTCATTTGCCAGAACTGTTCCTAAGCCAGGACACCAGTTTACCTCAGTTTCCGCCAAATAAGTTAATCTGTATTGTAAAAGGATTTTTTCTTTTTGGTCTTCAGAATACGAATTCCATTCGGCAGCAGTAAAAATGGCAACGTTATCATCGCAAACAGCTTCAACAGCAGCATTTCCTTCTTCTTCAAAAACTTTTACAAGCTCTGAAATTTCAAAAGCTTTACCTTGTTTTTTGCAATACCAGGAATTAAACAATTGAATAAAAATCCATTGTGTGTGTTTATAATAATCAGGATTTGAAGTACGAACTTCACGTGCCCAGTCAAATGAGAATCCAATTTTATCTAATTGTTTTCTGTATCCTGCAATTTGTTTTCCTTCTTTATCCACTCCACCATCAATATTTACGCGTGTTGTATCTTCCGGACGCTGTCCTGTCTGAATAGCGTATTGCTCAGCCGGCAATCCGAAACTGTCGTAACCCATTGGATGCAAAACATTGAAGCCCTGATGTCTTTTGAAACGAGAATAAACATCTGAAGCAATATACCCTAGCGGATGCCCAACGTGCAATCCTGCTCCTGATGGATAAGGAAACATATCGAGAACATAATGCTTTGGTTTTTCAGAGTTGTTTTTTGCTGCAAAAGTTTGATTTTCTGCCCAATATTTTTGCCATTTGGCGTCAATTTCGTTTGGATTGTATTTCATTCCTTGTGTATATTTTTTATTTTAGAGGAGTCATGCTTTCGCTCACTCAAGTCATTTTTTAAGGTTCAAAGTTGCAAAGTGACAAAGACTCAAAGGTTTTCTCACTTAATGAATTATGGCGCAAATTTACATTTATTGTGGCTTGTTCCAAAGCTATTTCACTGACAAACAAATAAAATAACAAAATACGTATTTTGTTTAAGTAAAAATACGTAACATTGCAATCACAAATACGTATTTAAGATAATCGATTATCAAAAAAAGTTTCTTTTAAATCTGCATCGATGAGTGAGAATAAAAAATACAATGTCGAAGTCCGGCTTTGGATTGAAGAATCTGATGGTCCGTTTCTGGGAATTGGAAAAATCTGGCTACTTGAAAATATCAGGAAAACAGGTTCAATTACCAATGCTGCCAAAGAAATGAAAATGGCATATCGCCAGGCCTGGCAACTGGTCGAAGAAATGAACCAGCGTGCCGAATCTCCTTTGGTCGAAAAATTGCTGGGCGGAAAAGGCGGCGGCGGTGCACGATTGACCGAAGCCGGTGAAAAGGCTATAACTGTATTTTATGAAATCGAAAAACGAATTAAAGATTTTGCCATTAAAGAAACTCAAAACCTGAAATTTTAAAAATTTAAACAGCACTATTCATTTTAAAACATAATGATGGTGCATTTAAAAAAATTAAATAACCAAAACCAGTTTTAATATTTTTCAGTATTCATTTTAAAACATACTGAAATCAAATTTGTATTTATGAAGATAAAATTATATCTGTTTCTGCTTTTTATAAGCCTTAAATGCCTTTCTCAGGCACAAAATTCAAAAATAAATCAGGACAGTATTAAAAAAGAAGTCCTGAACGAAATTGTCATTACAGCCTCAAGACGTTCTGAAAATTTAATGCGTTCCCCAATAAGTATCGAACAGTTAAAATCGGCGGAAGCCAAAATAATGGGATCACCAAGTATTTATGAAGCACTCGAAAATGTAAAAGGAGTTCAGATAATTACGCCAAGTTTAGGTTTTAAAGTGATTAATACACGCGGATTTGCTAATTCAACCAACGTTCGGTTTGCACAATTAGTGGACGGAATCGATAATCAGGCTCCGCATCTGGGCGCGCCAATTGCCAATGCTTTAGGAGCGAACGATCTTGATATTGATAAGATCGAAATTATTCCCGGAACTGCCGCCGCTTTGTACGGAATGAATGCGATTAATGGTTTAGCGAATATTCAGACCAAAAATCCTTTTGAGTATGAAGGAATCGCTGTACAGCAATTAACCGGTGTAAATCATGTTGGAAATATGGACCGGTTTTCACCGAAAGTGTATTCGCAGTTTAATTTGAGAATTGCAAAAGCTTTCAGTCCGAAATTTGCTTTTAAAATAAATGCTTCCACAACGGGAGGAACAGATTGGATTGCCGATGACCGAACTGATCTGGCGCCAAATGCAAACGCTTCAACTAATTTATTTGGCGCTGATAATCCGGCTTACGATGAAGTGAACGGTTACGGAAACGAATCGGCCAACCGAAAAACATTAAACTTAAACGGTAAAAATTATGTTGTTGCCAGAACGGGTTATCGTGAAACTGATATTTCGGACTATGAAATTAAAAATTACAAAGCAGATCTGGGGTTGTTCTTTCGTCCAAAAGAAGGACATGAATTATCGGTAACTTACAAAACTGCTCTTATCAATACCATTTACCAGCGTTCAAACCGTTTCAGACTTGACAATTATACGCTGAATCAATTTGCCATTAATTATCACTCACCTGTTTTTCAGGTAAAAGCCTATGCTACAACTGAGGATACCGGAGATTCATACAATATGCGTTCATTGGCCGAAAACATGGACCGTGCTTATAAATCAGATAACCAATGGTTTGCAGATTATAGTACTGCTTATAAAAATGCAATTAGTAACGGATCAACAGTTGCCGACGCACATAAAATAGCCCGAACAACATCTGACAATGGACGTTTTGAACCTGGAACTGATGCTTATGAAACAAAGAAAAATGAATTAACCAACATTAACAATTGGGATATCGGAGCGGCTTTGCGTGTAAAATCGACTTTGGTTCATGGCGAAGGATTGATCAATTGGGACAAAGCTTTTACTTCTTTCTTCGAAAAAATCGATGCCCAATTATTAAGCGGTTTCGATTACAGAAATTATATTATTGTTCCCGATGGAAATTATTTTATCAATCCTGAAAACGATTCTGAGAATTTAACCTATCAAAAAACGGGTGCCTTTACTCAATTGACCAAAGGCTTTTTTTCTGATAAATTACGTTTGGGAGCAACTATCAGAATGGACAAAGCCGATTATTTTGATGCGAAATTTACGCCGCAGTTTACCGCAGTTTATTCTCCAAAAGAAAGTCTGAATTTCAGGGCTTCGTATCAAAACGGTTATCGTTTTCCGAGTATTTTTGAAGGATTTTCCAATGTAAATTCGGGTGGCGTAAAACGTGTTGGAGGTTTACGAATTATGTCTGACGGTATTTTTGAGAATTCGTATACCAAAGCTTCAATCGATAAATTTCAGGCACAGGTAAACAGCGATGTGAATACACTTGGTTTAACTCAGGCGCAGGCTATTGAGAAGAATAAAAATACGATTCAGAAAAATCCGTACACCTATTTAGAACCTGAATTTGTAAAATCATTTGAAGTTGGTTTTAGAGGAATGGCATTAAACCAAAACCTTTTCATTGATGCCGATTTCTATTATAACTCGTATAAAAATTTCATCGCTCAGGTTGAGGCCAGCATCCCCAACACTACGGATCCTAACCTTATTCCGACGTCGTTATATTCCAGAACAACCCAAAACAGATATCGTTTGTGGACGAATTCTAAAAGTAAAATTTACAATTACGGTGGAAGTTTGGGCTTGAAATACCGATTTGATCAAACTTTTACTGCATTGACAAATATAACATACACCAAACTTGACAGAACGGATGACAAAGACGGCCTGGAAGACGGTTTCAATACACCGGAGTTTAATGTAAACGGAACTCTGATTGCCCAAAATATCTGGAAAAATTTAGGTGCAAGTGTAAGTGCCCGCTACCAAAACAATTTTGATTATGTTTCTTTCCTTGTTAGCGGAAATGTACCGGCTTACTGGTCAATGGATGCTCAGGTAAATTACAATTTCAAAAAAGGCGTTTCAGCAAAACTGGGCGGAACCAATATTTTAAACAAACCTTACACTTCTATCCTTGGCGGACCATCCATTGGCGGATTGTACTATTTATCATTAGTATGGGAGACCAGTAAAATTTAATTTTTAAAAACTCACATTAATCTTTCTTGATATGAAAATCCTAAATTATATTCTCGTTCTTCTAATTGCATTTTCATCTACAATGTGCAATTCTTCTAAAAAAGATAAAGAAGAAATTATTTCAACAGAAACGATATCAAAAACAAAAAAACACCAACACGAAACCCTTTCACCCAACGATAGTCTAAAATTAGTCAATCATCAAATTGAAATAAAAGGTGATATTGAATTTCCTTTACAATTGACGGTAGATTCTTTAAGAAAAATGAAAGTAGTTGTTATTGATAATTTCAAAATAATGGGTAAAAACGGCGAAATCAAAAAAGAAATTAAAACTTGTAAAGGCGTTCTTTTGAGAGATATTCTGGAAAAAGCCAAAATCAAACAAAACGGACATAAAGACAGAAACTTTTATATTGTAGCCAGAGCTTCTGATAATTATAAAGCGACTTTTTCGTGGGCAGAAATTTTTAATAATCCAACCGGAGAAAACACATTCATACTTTTTGAAGAAAATGGCAAATCTATTAAAAATGGCGAAATGATTGCGATTTGTAAAAATGATATTAAAACCGGTCCAAGACATGTTTATTGGCTAAAAAGTATTGAGGTTTACAAAGTGAAATAGTTTTTTTAAGGTTCAAAGTTGCAAAGACTCATAGTTGTAAAGGTTTTTACACTGTTTATTTCAATATCTAATTGTACATTTATGGTATAAAAGTTCGTTATTAACTTCATATAAAGAAATTCTTTATTATTTTTACCACATAATTTAAGCAGACTATGAGTTCTAACTTTGATAAATTTCAAAAGCGCAGGTTAATTTCCTCTTATTTTTCGGTAGTATTAAGTGTATTCTTGGTTTTATTCCTTTTGGGAGTACTGGGATTATTCATCATTAATTCAAAAAAACTGGCCAATGATTTTAAAGAAAAAATCGCCATGACAGTTTTTTTTAAAAACGAAGCTACAGATAGTGTTACCAAGGCATTTGATACCGAATTAAAAAGAGCTCCTTTTGCAAAATCGTATGTATACGTTACCAAAGAAAAAGCGGCAAAAGAGCATACAGATATCATTGGCGAAGATTTCCTGACCTTTTTGGGAGAAAATCCATTATTGAATTCTTACGATATTCATTTAAAAGCAGATTATGTTGAAAGAGACAGTATCACAAGAATTGAAAGCGATTTGCGTAAAAACACGATGATCGAAGATATTGTTTACGACAAACAATTAGTAAACTTAGTAAATGACAATATCAAAAAAGTAAGTATGTGGATTTTGATTATCAGCGGTTTCCTTGCGGTGATTGCGGTTTTATTAATCAACAGTTCCTTGCGTTTATCCATTCATTCAAATAGATTTATTATTAAAACCATGCAAATGGTTGGAGCGACAAAAGCCTTTATTCGTAAGCCTTTTGTAGTGCGTAGTGTAAAACTTGGAATGTTGGGAGCTGGTTTAGCTATCATTGCCCTGATTGCTCTTTTAATGTATGTTGAAACTAATTTCCCGGGATTAGGAATTTTAGAAGACAAAGCCTTAATAGGATTGGTTTTAGTAGGTGTTTTTGGATTAGGTGTTTTAATTACCTGGGTGAGTACACATTTTGCCACACAAAGATTCCTGAATTTAAGAACAGATGATCTTTATTAATTTTAGATATAATAAAAAAACACACCCTTAAACCTCGCTTAGGGTGACAAAAAGATAATAATGAAAAATAATATTAAAGAAGAACCAGAACAACCTCAAAAACAAGAATTTCTTTTTGACGGCATCAATTACAAAATTTTATTGATTGGAATTGGCGTTATCGCACTTGGATTTTTTTTAATGTCTGGTGGAGGAAGTACTGATCCAAATGTTTTCAATGAAGATGTTTTTAGTTTCAGACGTATTCGTTTAGCTCCAACAACTGTTTTAATTGGTTTTGGAATCACGATTTATTCTATCTTCAAGAAATCTAAATAGACTTATTTTAGATTTCTTAGATTGTAGATCTTTAGATTATTAGATTAATCTTTAAAAAAAGTCTAAAATCTAAGATGTCTAAAAATCTAAAAATCTAAATTAATGAATACATTACAAGCAATTCTTATTGCAATAGTCGAAGGACTAACAGAATACCTGCCTGTTTCCTCTACAGCACACATGATTTTTACAAGTTCCTTTTTTGGAATACAGGAAGATGATTTTGTAAAATTGTTTCAGGTTTCTATTCAGTTTGGGGCTATTTTGGCCGTTGTTGTTTTATATTGGAAGAAATTTTTTGACTTCAGTAAAATCAATTTTTATGTTAAGCTGGCCTGTGCTGTTATTCCTGCATTGATTTTAGGAAAATTATTTGATGACAAAATCGATGCTATTTTAGGAAATCCTGTCCCGATAGCTGTTGTGTTAATCGTGGGTGGTATTGTATTGCTTTTTATTGATAATCAATTTAAAAATCCAACCATTATTAACGAAGAAGATATTACAATAAAAAAAGCCGTAACAATCGGTTTCTGGCAATGTCTTGCCATGATGCCCGGAACAAGCCGTTCTGCTGCTTCTATAATTGGCGGAATGCAGCAAGGATTGGACAGGCAGACTGCTGCAGAATTTTCGTTTTTTCTTGCAGTTCCTACAATGCTGGCAGTTACAACCTATTCATTGTTATTAAAAACTTATGAAGTTTCGCAACTGAAAGGTTACGAGTTATTGACGCAATCCCCTGACAATCTGAAATTATTTTTGATTGGAAACGTAATCGCATTTGTAGTAGCCATTATTGCTATAAAATCTTTCATTGGAATCATCAAAAAATACGGTTTTAAACCATGGGGTTATTACAGAATTGTGGCTGGAATACTTTTATTGGCGTATTTTTCCTTAAATAAATAATTTTGAAAACACCCGAAGAATATTTAAACGGACAAGTCTTACTGATTGATAAACCTTTAAAATGGAGTTCTTTTCAGGCTGTTAATAAATTAAAATACCTTTTAATTAATAAAGTTGGACTTCCAAAGAAATTTAAAATTGGTCATGCCGGAACACTAGATCCTTTAGCTACAGGACTTTTATTAATCTGCACAGGAAAATTCACAAAAAAAATATCTGAACTCCAGGGGCAGGCAAAAGAATATACCGGAACGTTTTATATTGGAGCCACTACTCCATCATATGATCTGGAAACTGAAATCGATGAAGCTTTTCCAACAGATCATATTGATCAGGATCTAATTCATGAAACGGTAAAACAGTTTTTGGGCGAAATCGATCAAAAACCACCTATTTTTTCAGCAATTAAAAAAGATGGCGTTCGCTTGTATGAGCATGCACGTGCGGGAGAAACTGTCGAAATTGCCAGTAGAAAAACCACAATTCATGAATTTGAAATTACAAGAATTGAACTGCCTGAAATTGACTTTAGAGTAGTTTGCAGCAAAGGAACGTATATTCGGTCATTAGCATTTGATTTTGGAAAAGCCCTTAACTCAGGTTCCCATTTGACCGTTTTACGCAGAACAAAGATTGGCGATTATGATGTAAAAGACGCTATTGATATCACTTTGTTTGAAGAAAGCTTAAAACTATAATAAATAAAAAAGCACATTACAAAATTAAGACCGTAGTAATGTGCCTTTGCCAGCTCTTGATAAAAATAATATTATTTCATACTTAACAGAGTTAATAATGAGGTATATTTTTTCCTCCAAATAAAAATCTTGAAAAAAAATCGTAAAATCTTTCAAATAACTTTTTCATAACAGCGTATTTTTAATTAATTAATATTAAAATCAACACCAATAAAAAGAGTAAATTAAAGAATAAATAATAGATGTGGGATTTATATTACTAAGCTACAAAATATTATATTAATAAAAAAGGTTTTTAGGTATTTTTTATTACTAAAATTCTTGTTTTCAATGAATTATAGAAAAACAAAGCATTTTAACGACTTATTTGTAAAAATCATAACCGGTCATACTTTATGTTTTCCATAATCTGAACCAATTCTTCCTGAACCGACATTCCTTTATCTGCCAGATACCATAATTGCAGATCTGTTTTGATTTTCTCATCTACAACACCAAAATCTTTTTTATAATTGGCCATAAGTTCTGCTGCTCCTTTTGGTCTTGGTCCCCAATCCGCACGAACAATTCCGGCTTCTTTACAAATTATAATAACTTTTGGAATTGCCCTACCACCATTTGTTAAGTAATGACTCATTAATTCGTCATTTTCATCTCTTAAAACAATTCTCAGGTCAATTTTTTTATCCGAGGCCAAAACCATTTTGTTCAATATTGGAAGTATTTGCGCAGCATCGCCACACCAGCCTTCAGAAATAACCAGCCAAATGTAGTGGTTGTTCAAGTTTTGCAGTTTCGAAATCGCTTCTTCAGAAATTTTAATAGTTTTCTCCAGACGGTTCATTCGGGCTTCATTCAAACTAGTATAATGCCTTAAACTTTCAGACTGTTCATCTCCGGTTGATTTCCCTTCTGATAATAAATCGGTAACTAATTTTCGATATTCAACATAGGAATAACTATGGAATAATGCTTTGGCTACAATACTTTTCATGTTCTTTGTTTTAGGTCTGATAAATTTAAGCAATTTAATAAAGACCAAATAATGACTTTTGTCATAATAAAAAGAATAAATCTCTTAAACAAAAGTCATTAACAATTCTTAGTTTTAATGAAAAGCGGTTATTACCATTCTAGGTATCACATGTTACATCATCCCAATCAGCTTCACCATAATTTATCAGCCAGTTTAAAGCATAGTGCCGTTCGTACACCACTCCCGGATGAACCGCAGTCATCTCTTCTCCGTTTAACCTCGCATCCACACACGCCCAGTCTAATCTGTAATACAAATCGTTTAGTCCCAATATTTCTGATTTGCTTTTGGTTTCAAAAACAGAATTAATAAAATCATTCGGATCTCGATCCGGAGCTACAGGGTATTCCTCTGCCGGAATATCATTTAAACTGCATAGTTTATCAGGAAATCCTAAATCCTTAATTTTATTTAATGTGAACATCAAAGTCCAAATACATTCACATTTCCATGATTCATTGCTTTTTTTCTGTTCCGTCGGATTCGCTAAAAAGTCTTTTTCATTTGGGGTAACAAAATCCCATAAATTATAATTCTGAAGATATTCAATCGCTTCTTCATTTGAGATAGTATTAAAAGCCACCAAATTGGTCATAGCCAAAACACAAACACGTATTGCTACTTCTTTTGGAGTTCTGAGAACAACATCCTCCTCCGGCTCTATATAAGGCAGATAATTATTTATTTTGATATCCCTTTCTCTCAGGATTTTTTCACTGTTTGTTTTCCATTCCTTCTGAAATTCGGTTATTTCTGCATGTTCTTTGTCATAATAAATACTGTTAATTTTTACATCTAAAACTTCAATTTCACAATTTCCATTAACATCCAGAATTAAATTTAAATTTTCATCCAGAAAATGTTGTTCCTCAGATTTACTGATTATTGTTTTAGGCTGTACAAATAATACAGCTTCAAAATCTTTGGCTAACTTTTGAAGCAATTCTTTTAAATTCTTAGTCTGCCCTTTTTGCTGAGTAATTGAAAACTCTGAATTCAAGGTCTGAATTTTATGAAGAAATAACGATTTTACTTTTTCGTTATTGGAGTCTAAAGAATCTACATATCCATATAAACCTCTAAGATTTCCGGTTAGAGGAGAATCATCAGTTTCAGGCAGCTGATAAGATGGTTCTTTTCTTTCTCTGTATTGAACTGTTAGCTTGCTTCCGGAACTAAAGAAACCATCTTTAGTTTCAATTGAAGCAATTTGAGACCCATCCTGACTGGTGCTTGTAATAGCAGCTTTGGGATAGCTGTTCCTGAGTGCCTCAACTATTTTATCAAAACCAATTTGATGAGAATAAAGTGTACAAATCATAATTTTTAGCTTAGTTTTAAGTTATTATATTATTTATTTTTAAAAAGAAGAGTCATCTGCTTCGTTATTTCAAATAAAAAAACAAAAAACAATTCTTACAAAAATAAAAGAATTTCATTCAAATATAGAGAGAAATTATTTTTGTAAACATTATTTCTAAAAAACAGAATATGTCTATATTTGCACAAACAAAAGCAACACACATGAAATATAAAAGAATTCTTCTAAAACTAAGCGGTGAAGCGTTAATGGGAGACTTACAATACGGAATTGACCCTAAAAGATTAGCCGAATATGCCGAAGAAATTAAGCAAATTCACAGTAAGGGAGTAGAAATTGCTATTGTTATTGGAGGTGGAAATATTTTTAGAGGAGTTGCAGGAGCAAGTGCCGGTATGGATAGAGTACAAGGTGATTATATGGGAATGCTGGCAACTGTTATTAACGGAATGGCTTTACAGGGTGCACTTGAAGACAAAGGAATGAAAACCCGCCTGCAGACTGCCTTAAAAATGGAGTCTATCGCAGAACCTTACATCAAAAGAAGAGCCGATCGTCATCTTGAAAAAGGAAGAATCGTAATTTTTGGTGCCGGAACCGGAAACCCATATTTTACTACCGATACAGCAGCAGTTTTAAGAGGAATAGAAATTAATGCTGATGTTATTCTAAAAGGAACCCGTGTTGATGGTGTTTATGATTGTGATCCTGAAAAAAATGCTTCGGCAGTAAAATTTGATTTTATTTCGTTTGATGATGTCCTTAAAAAAGGATTAAACGTAATGGACACAACTGCGTTTACTTTGAGCCAGGAAAATAAACTACCAATCGTTGTTTTTGACATGAACAAAATTGGAAACTTATTAAAAATCTGCGAGGGTGAAAACATCGGAACTGTAGTTAATATTTAGACAGCTTAGATTGTTAGAATTTAGATTATTAGATTTCTATCTATTTCGACAATCTTATAATATTCAAAAAATAAAAAATCATATTAGTTAGTATAATCAGATAATTGCTTTTTTAGAAAAATCTGAAAACCCAAAAAGTCTGAAAATCTAAAAATCTAAAAAAATGAGTGAAGAAATAGATTTTATATTAGAAAGTACTGAAGAATCAATGAATGGTTCGATTGCACATTTAGAAAAAGAGTTTCTTAATATCCGTGCAGGAAAAGCTTCTCCAGCTATGTTAGGAAGTGTTTTTGTAGATTATTACGGATCAGCAACACCTCTTTCTCAAGTGTCAAAAATCAGTGTTCCTGATGCAAGAACAATCACACTGCAGCCTTTTGAAAAAAATATGCTGCAAGTTATCGAAAAAGCAATTATGGTTGCCAATATTGGTTTCAATCCGATGAATAATGGGGATGTAATTATAATCAGCGTTCCGCCTTTGACAGAAGATCGCCGTAGAGAATTGGCAAAACAGGCAAAAGCTGAAGCCGAAGATGCTAAGATTGGTGTACGTAATGTTCGTAAAGATGCCAACACAGACATTAAAAAATTAGAAAAAGAAGGAACTTCTGAAGATGTTTGCAAATCTGCGGAAGAAGAAGTTCAGAACTTAACGAATGCTTACATCAAAAAAATTGATGAATTATTGGCCGCAAAAGAAGCCGAAATCATGAAAGTGTAACTTATTTGTCACAAAATTAAGAATCCGTTTGGTTAAAATTATACCAGACGGATTTTTTTATTCTTATTTTTGCATACCAAAAATACATTCTTATCGTTTTGAATCCATATTACACTATATGAAGCTATTCTGTTTTTTAACTTTGTTTTTTACGCTGACTCTACATGCGCAATTTCAAATAAACGGAATTGTAAACGACTCTAAAAACAAACCTCTTCCGTTTGCTACTATCACTACTTCAGACAATAACAATACGATTACGGATGTTGATGGAAAATTTATACTTTCTTCCAAAGTAAAAATTACTTCTTTTACTGTTTCGTACATTGGTTATCAAACGAAAACAATCACCGTTTTAGACAATAAAAAGTTTTATCCAATCTCGCTTAAGCAAAGAACAGACAATCTCAAAGAAGTTATTATTTCGAATGAAAATCCTGCATTAGCAATTTTAAGAAAGGTTATTAGCAATAAAAACAATAATAACCCGCAAAAAAAATTAAATAGTTTTGAGTATAAAACATATAGCAAACTGATTGTAACAGCAAATCCTGACTCAATCAAAGGCAGAATTGACTCTTCTGCGGCTTATAAAGATTTAAAGAAAAAAAGAATTAATGTTGACTCTTCTGACTATAAATTTAAAGAACTTATAAGCAAACAGCATTTGTTTCAAACAGAAAAACTATCACAATATCAATTCGGAAGCAAAAAACTCAAAGAAACCATTCTGGGTACAAAGATGGCAGGTTTTAAGCAGCCTGTTTACGAAATTATTGCTTTCAATTTACAGTCAATTTCTATTTATGATCCTAAATATGAACTTTTTGAAACCAAATACAATAATCCTATTTCTAATGATGCTTTAAAAGATTACAATTATAAATTATTAGATACTGTTGCTATTCAGGGCCGAAACACCTTTATGGTTTATTTTAAGAACAAGAAAAAAAGAAGAGCATCCGGCTTAGAAGGTGTTTTATATATTGATCAGGAAAATTATGCCATTGCAAAAGCAGTCATGCGCATAAAAGGGGTTCTCGACATTAGCGGAGTCCATGAATTTGAATATGTGCCCGAAGAAAAAATCTGGTTCCCGGGCAATACTACTTTCAAAATTGTAAAAGGGAAAAATGACGATGATATTAAAATTTTAGGCGGCACTATTCAGTTTGACGGAGATATAGAAGAAGGTTTTGAAATTAGAGAAAAAAGTGCTTCCGATTTTACTTATTTACTTTCTGAAAGCAATAATTTTGACATCCATTACAATACAAATACCCCAATAAATAACCCATCGCTTTATATCGAAATAAAGGATGATGCCAGCAAAAAAACAGAAGATTTCTGGAACCAATACCGAAAAGAAAGCCTTGATTTGAAAGGTCAGAAAACCTATTTATTACTAGACAGCCTGTCTGTTCGTAACCGAATCGAAAAACGCTTAGGAATAGGCCGGAAAATCATTAATGGTTTTTATCCAATAGGACCAGCAGATCTTGATTTGAAAAAAATCATCAGCTATAATAACTATGAAGGTTTCAGACTTGGACTTGGAGGCATTACAAACGAACGTTTTTCTAAATATTTCAGGATTGAAGGCTATGGCGCCTATGGTACAAAAGATGGAAACTTTAAATACAATTTAGGCCTTGGCGTTCTATTGGACAAAAATACTAATACCTGGCTAAACGGATCTTATACTGATGATGTCAGGGAAATTGCAAGCACTCTTTTTGCCGTCGACAAACGTGTTTTTAAAATTTATGATCCACGCCCTATTAACATTAGTACTTTCTACCATTATATTAGCTGGAAAACTAATCTTCAAACTAAAATTATTCCAAAAACAGAAGCTGTTTTAGAAATATCAAGAAATCAAATCGAACCTAAATTTGATTATCTTTTTAATTTAAACGGAAAATTATATTCAAGCTATGTGATGACCACAACAATGCTTTCAATAGTTTGGGCACCGTTTAGTGATTTTATGCAGACACCAACAGGCAGAAACGAAACTGAAAAACGATTTCCAAGATTTACTTTTCAATATACACAGTCTTTGCCAAATGTTTTAGATAATGATTTTACATTCAGCAAAATAGATTTTAAAACTGAATATGAAAAAAAATATCTGAACGGTCAGAAAACCAGTTTTTTATTGCAGGGAGGCTATGCTACAGGTGATGTACCTATAACCCATTTGTACAACACTATGCCCAACAATCTTAATAAAGAAACGATTATTCAGCGTATTACTTTTTCCGGAAGAAACAGTTTTGAAACCATGTATTTTAATGAGTTTTTCTCTAATCAGTATACCTTTTTTCAAGTCAAACACGGTTTCAACCGAATTAAAATAATGAAAAAAGTCCGTCCCTCATTGGTATTAGTAACCCGAATGGCCTGGGGACATATGCAAAATCCTGAGCAGCATATTGGCCCAGCTTATAAAACCCTGGACAAAGGATTCTTTGAATCCGGAATTGAGTTAAACAAAATTTACAAAGGTTTTGGTTTAGGCGGTTTTTACCGATACGGACCAAATCAATTATCAAAATTCGAAGATAATATTGCCGTTAAAATTTCTTATGTTATCGATTTGGGATTGTAAATTTTAATTCCAATCTTTTTAAATCCCAAATTCCAACCCAAAAAATTCCACTTGGTAAAACAATAAAGCGTGGTAAAACAATTGCATAAAACAAAATCCCAAACCCCAATCATAAAATTGGAATTTGGGATTTTTATATTGGAATTTAAAAACCCTTATGGCTTCAAAATTAAAACTGATGGCGTATTATTCAGCCAGATACTTTGAGATTCAATCAGTTTTTTCCAGCTGTCTAAACTTATAATCATTAAATTTTGAGTTTCTAAAAACTCTTTTTTTATAGTTCTGTCGTGCATAATCATAATGTGGTTTGGTGCAATCTGTTCAATCGAACGAATACTTTCCTGCATGTCCCGGGTGCTTTTTACTTCGCCACTAGCATCGAGAATTGTAATTTGCGAACCGTTATTATTAATTAATTTCTTTGCATAATCAATCAAAAAAGAATCTTCTTTACTAAAAACTGGCATAAAAATACGGTCTACTTCTTCCAGATCTTTGTCAATAAAAATTCCAACCGGCATTTTTGTTTTCGCAATAATATGACGTGTTCTTTCATCAAAAGGAGAGTTTTCAAACAGACCTTCTTTACCGGTAAATTTGTCGATCAAACGATCCGGATTTACAATTCTCGATGTAAACCCTAATATTTTACCAAGCAAAGTTCCTTCAAAAATAGATTGTCCCAACCCTACCAGCAACAAATCATATTCTCCCTGATTGGCTGTATCTATAATTTCGGCATCAATATCATTTGTTACTTTAAAAACGCTTACCATGTTCTGGTTCAAACGCTCCGATTCTTCGATAACCGGAACCAGCATTTTACGTTCATGGTCCTTGACATCAAAAGAGTGAATTTCGGTACTCAACGACAAATGCATCGCCGTTACAATCGAATTATCAGATTGCTTTTTGACTAAACTATTGGCAATTTGCAAAAGTTTTTTACCTCTTTCCGGAGTTGCAAACGAAAGGAGAATTTTATACTTGCTTTTGTTTCCAATTTCCTGAGGAACTATTGTTGGTTTGTCCTTAAAAATATAACCAATAAAATCTAAGGCCGGACCGGTCATAAAAGTAGTAACCAAAGCCATAATAACCATCATCGTAAAAATCTCTGTTGATAAAACTCCCAGATCATAACCAATATTTAAAACGACCAATTCCATTAATCCACGTGTGTTCATTAAGGCTCCAATTGCCAAACTGTCTTTCCAGTTTTGTCCAACGAATTTTGCTGCAAAAGCACTTCCAAAGAATTTTCCAACAACTGCAACTGCAATAATTACAGCCGTAACTTTCCATAAATAGGGATCGTTAAGCAAACCAATCTGCGTACGTAAACCAGTAAACACAAAGAATAAAGGCAATAAAACGATGATAGAAACGTCTTCGACTTTTTCGATAAAAATATTTCTGAATTTATTGTTTTCCGGCATAATGGCTCCGGCTAAAAATGCTCCAAACAAAGCATGAATCCCGATTAATTCTGATGCGTATGAAGAAAACAAAAGTGTTATGAAGAAAATAGCAACTACAGGTTTGTTCAGACTTTCACGAGTTGAATTTAAATCTCCAACACGCTTCAGGAACGGACGAACTATTTTTAACATTACGATTACGTACAAAATCGCTAATCCAATAACATATAATGAACTCGCAAGTGAGCCTGCCTTTACAATTGCAATTACAACTGCCAGAATACACCAGGCCGTGATATCATCTGCAGCGGCGCAAGTTATGGCAATAGTACCTAGTTTTGTTTTTTGCATGCCCCTTTCCTGGACAATTCTGGCCAAAACCGGAAAAGCCGTTATACTCATTGCAATTCCCATAAATAAACCGAAGGAAGAAAATGCCACTCCTTGCGGCGCAAAAGTTCCGTAAACAAAATAAGCAAGGGTCAATCCTAAAGCAAACGGAATCACAATACTGGCGTGACTGATTACCACAGACTCATGTGCTTTATTTTTAAGTACTTTTAAATCCAGTTCCATCCCAATCACGAACATAAAAAGTATCAAACCAATCTGACTTAAGAATTGCAGATTCCCTAAAGATTCTTTTGGAAACAAAGCTGCTGAAAATTCCGGAAAATACATCCCGACCAAAGAGGGGCCTAACACAATTCCGGCAATCATTTCTCCAATTACAGATGGCTGTCCAATTTTTCTAAAAAACCAACCGAACAAACGTGCAACCAAAATTATGGTTACAATTTGCGCTAGCAATATAGCAAGGGGATGCTGCAGATTTTCAACCATTGAATGTAAAAAGTCGTTCCAATGATTGCTTTCTATTTTTTTCTCTACCACATGGCGTCCGGCTTCCAGTGAAGCTCCCTGAGAAATTACCCAATATATCAGAGCAGTAAAACCCCCAATGACTGTAACGTAGAATAAAGAATTTTTAATATTATTCATAACCCGTATTTTTAAATTATGGGGCAAATATCAGCACTGAATAGGTAGTGAAAAAGTAAATTTACCGCTAATTTTCAATCTATGTAACAAGTCTGAAAAACTTTGTAATAAGTTATAAAAACAGCTGTCATCCTGAGTCCATTCGGTTACGCTCAGGATAAACTAAGTCGAAGGCCTAATAACAAAAAAAGGACTTCCACTCTGTTTAGCCTTACATGTATTATATTCTAAATTTTGACCTTTTTCAAAAAGTCAGAACGATACGTTTCACTCAGAATTAAGGTACTGTTTTTTTCATTTTTTTCTAAATGATGCAACACAATCTCGTTATGATTAAAGAATTTTATTGCTTTTACCGCTACAATTTCTTTTTTATTAATTCGACAAAAATCAGTTTCCGGCAATTCTTTTAAAAGTGTATCGAATTTCACATTTTTCAAATTCAAAAAACTTCCATCCGTCAAAAGTACTGTCTTGTCACGGCTGTCGCTTATGGCTGTTTTGATATACTGAATTTGAGTAAAATACAATAACGTTTTTCCTCTGTCTGTATTTAGCTGAATGAATTTTTTAGCTGTTTCCGGTTTATTGAAACGTTCATAAGCTTTTGAAATTGCTTTTTGCAAACGCTCCAGTTTTACCGGTTTTGTAATATAATCTACCGCATCAATATTAAAAGCCTCAGCAGCATAATCTTTATAAGCCGTACAGAAAATCACTAGCTTATTCTGAATCATCTCTGCCAAATGTAAACCGTCAATTCCGGGCATTTCGATGTCTGATATCAATAAATCAAAATCGAGATCCGAAATTTCGACAAGCAGTTTTTCCGGATTATTAAATGTTTTTACGATTTCAATTTCGGGAATTTGTTCGCAAAGCATTTTCAAATACGTTAAACCCGGTAACTCATCGTCCAGTAGCAAGCATTTCAGTTTTGTATTCAAGTAAATCTATTTTTAAATGTGCAATATAAATATCGTTTTCTGTAAACCTTTCGAGTTTGAAGTTGTTTTTATAAATAATTCTTAAGCGGTGTTCCAGAGTTGTATTTCCTAATCCGCCACGTTCTTTTTTCAACACTTTTTTATCCGAAATTTTATTTGAAACCGTCATAAAAAAAGCATTGTCTTTAAACTCAAAAACGACCGAAATAAAGGCATCCGCACTTTGAAGATCGGCGTGTTTAAAAGCATTTTCAATTAAATCAATCGAAATTAAAGGCGCCAGTAAGGGTTGTTCGTATAATTTGTCTTCTTTGTTGATGTTGGTTTTTATCTTCAACTCAAAGAGCGGACTGATTTTGATTTTATTAATTTCAATCAGGTTCAGTGCAAAATCAATTTCTTCTTTGGCGGTAACAAATTTCTTTTTGCTTTCGTATAAAATGTAATCCAAAACATTCGCCAGTTTATCCAAGGCAAAATAAGTCTGATAGGCATGGGACTGAATGGAGTTGAGGATATTCTTAAACAAATGCGGATTCAGTTTGGATTCTAACGTTTCTAACTGCAGATCGTTAACTTTTCTTTCAAGAGCATAAAAATTTTCTTCAGCATTTTCCTTTGCTTTTTTAGACTGCATTAATTGATACACCATAAAACCAATGATGATGATCAGCAATAAAATGATTGCTAAAAAAATAAAAGTTATCGTGTTGTTTTCCTGCATCGTATTTATTGGTTATTTAATTAATCTGAAATATTTTAATGACTGGAAACAAACTTTAATCCAATAATTGAAGCGATTAATGTTGAAAGAAAAAATATTCTCCAGAAAGTTGCCGGTTCTTTAAAAATCAAAATGCCAACTAAAACGGTTCCAACAGCACCAATTCCTGTCCAAACGGCATAAGCAGTTCCTATTGGCAAAACCTGTGTGGCCTTATAAAGTAAAATCATGCTAATGGAAAGACATACAAAAAATCCAATCATCCAATAGGTCGATACAATTCCTGTCGTTTCTTTGGCTTTACCTAAACAGGACGCAAAACCAACTTCAAAAAGCCCGGCAATGATTAATAAAATCCAATTCATTTTTTATTCTTTTTAAACTTCAATACAAAGATGAGAAAAGCAATCATATAAATTACAGAAAACACTGAATATCCGAATAAACCAAACTGTTAATTAATGTTAACAAATCGCAAAAACAAAGGGCATTGTTCATGATTTATAGCACTTTTCACTACATTTGCATCCATTTTACAAATTTTATGAAAAACTCCATACAAGTAGGTTTTTGGGAAAAAATTGCCCGAATCATACTTAAAAACAGAATCACGATATTGGTTATTGTGGCAGCAATCACAGTTTTCCTTGCTTTTCAATGGAAAAATCTTGCCATGACTTATACCGAAGCTAATCTGCTTCCGAAAGATCATATTGCAAATAAAGAATATCAAAAATTCTTAGATAAATTTGGAGAAGAAGGAAATCTCGTAGTAATTGGTTTTAAGGATCCAAACTTTTTTAAACCAAAAAATTATGCCGCCTGGAACGAATTGATGACGGGCTTAAAAAAATCGAAAGAAGTTGATTTAGTAGTTTCTTTAAATGATTTGAAAAAACTGGAAAAAGATACGATCAATGAAAAATTTGTACTTTCTCCGTTTATCGATCAAAGCAAAACCCTGGATCCGGCTTATTTAAAAAAGGTTCAGTTTGACTTATTCAACAATCTGCCTTTTTATGAAGGATTGTTATTTAACAAAGAAAGCGGAAGTGTGCGTTCTGCAATTTATATCAACAAAGATCTTGTAAATACCGCTGAAAGAAAGACTTTTATCCTTGAAAATTTAGTTCCGAAAATCGATAAGTTTGAAAAAACTACCGGTGTGGACTTAAAAGTTTCCGGAATGCCTTACATCAGGACTATCAATGCAAATGATATGAAAGGCGAAATCGGACTGTTTATCGGCGCTGCCTTAGGGGTTGTTTCGTTGATTTTCTTTTTCTTTTTCCGTTCGTTCAGAGCTACTTTTATTTCGATATTCATTTTGATTTTTGGTGTAATGTGGTCTTTTGGAACATTAGGACTGTTTCATTATAAAATTACAGTTTTAACAGCTATTATTCCACCGTTGATTATCGTAATCGGAATCACTAATTGTATTTTCCTGATTAATAAATACCAGCAGGAAATCAAGCTTCACAGCAATCAGGCAAAAGCTTTGCAGCGTATCATTTCTAAAATTGGAGTTTCGACCCTGATGACGAATCTGACAACTGCTATTGGTTTTGCAACCTTTATGATTACGGGTAACGATTTACTTTTTGAATTTGGTCTCGTAACATCTATCAATGTAATATCAGTTTATCTACTGACTTTGGTAATTGTTCCAATTGTGTACAGTTTCATGCCACTGCCAAAAGAAAAACATTTGTACCATTTAAATAAAACCTACATTTCAGTTTTATTGAATTGGGTTGAAAATGTAGTTAAAAATAAACGAAAAGTAATTTATACCATTTATGGCTTGCTTTTGATTTTTAGCGTTATAGGAGTTTCTCAAATGAAAGTTTCCGGAAGTCTGATTGGTGAAATGCCCAAAAGCGCTTCTTTTTTTAAGGATATTTTATTTTACGAAAAAGAATTCAATGGTGTAATGCCTCTCGAAATTATGATTAACACCAAACGCAAAAAAGGTGTTATGAAATTATCGACAATGCGAAAAATGGATGAGCTGCAAAACACCATTGCAAGTATGCCTGAATTATCGAAACCTGTTTCGATTGTGAATTTGGTTAAATACTCAAAACAGGCATTTTATAATGGCAACCCTGAATATTATCAGTTGCCGACTTCGCAGGAGCAGACTTTTATTTTGAGTTATGCAAAAAATGCTACTAAAAACAGCAAGGATAATTTGATGAAAGCGTATGTTGATTCAACTGGACAATACGCTCGAATCACCACTTTTATGAAAGATATTGGCACAGATGAAATGGCAAAAGTTGAGAAAAAACTACACTCAAAAATTGATGAAATTTTCCCGGCCGATCGTTATGAAGTAACTGTTACCGGAAAAGCATTGGTTTTTCAAAAAGGAACATCATATTTGGTTGGTAGTTTAATTGAATCCTTAATATTTGCCATTTTAACCATAGCAGTCCTGATGATGTATCTGTTCAGATCATTAAAAATGGTTATGGCGTCTGTAATTACGAATATTTTACCTCTTTGCATTACCTCCGGATTAATGGGATACTTCGGAATTCCGTTAAAACCGTCAACAATTTTAGTGTTTAGTATTGCATTTGGAATTTCCGTAGATAATGCCATTCAGTTTATGGCAAAATACAGACATGACTTATTACAAAGTAACGGTAAAATAAAAAAATCAGTTTTCAGTGCTTTAAGAGAAACCGGAATCAGTACTTTTTATACATCCGTGGTTTTAATTTTAGGTTTTGCCACTTTTACCTTGTCAAGTTTTAGCGGCACAATTGCTTTAGGAGGATTAATTTCCTGTACTTTGGCTTTTGCTATGTTTGCCAATTTATTAGTTTTACCGGCTTTGGTTCTGACTTTTGAGAAGAAAAAAGCCAAGACTGAAGATTTGGAGCCTTTGGTAAAATAGTTGCTGTAAATCCATAATTCTTACATACACCATAATTACATATTATAATACGTTATAAACTATAACTTTTCGGTTGTAGTTTTTTTTTGTTCAGAAAGTTTAAAAAATTGATTGCTTTTTGGGTTTTTAAATTAAAAATCATCAATATTACACAAACGGTTGCTTTAAATTTTTACAATTAAACAATACTTATCAACTCATTGATTATTAATAGTTGAAAATATTATTTCAATCAAAAAAAAACATAAATTTGTTAAAACTATTGCTTATTTACACAATCGATTGTTTTAAATTTATTAACTATAAACCTTTAAAAAACTAAACCATGATTAAAAAACTACTTTTTTTAGCATTCACTGCTGGTATTAATTCATTAAGCGCACAAAACTTAATTCTCAATGGAAACTTTGAGGCAGGAACCGGAGATACTTTTACAAATTGGAATAAAACCAATGGAGCAGCAAACCTTACTGCAGAAGCTGTGACGGTACATGGAGGATCCAGATCTTTAAAAGCACTTTCTACAGGAACATTAGAATATAATGTTCAGATTCAAACTGATGATATTGCGACTGTAGTTGGACACACTTATGAGGTAAGCATGTGGATCAAAGGAACTGCTGGAGGAAATACAGTTCGTTTCTCAACTTCGGGCGGAACTGCCGTTTACGGATCTGCTTTTACAGTTACTACAGGATGGCAAAGCTGTATTTTAACCTTTACTGCAACAGCAACAGCAACTAAAATAAGTTTAGATCTTGGAAAAGGAACTGATACTTTTTATATCGATGATGTCGCACTGTATGATCTGTCTACTGCACCTACCTCAGATTTTATCTTAAATGGAAATCTTGAAGCCGGAACAGGAGACACTTTTACCAACTGGTCAAAATATAATGGAGCAGCTAATCTGACAGCAGAAACTGTAGAAATACATGGTGGTGCAAGAGCTCTTAAAGCCATATCTACCGGAGCAAACGAATACAACGTACAACTTGTGAGCGATGCAATGAATCTGGTAGTAGGAAGAAGTTATACTGCAAGTATGTGGATTAAAGCTTCTACAGCGGGAAGCACAGTAAGGTTTTCAACTACTGCAACAAGTGCAAACTATGGACCAAATACTACAATAGGTACATTATGGCAGCAGATATCCTATACTTTTGCTGCAAAAAGTGCTTCAACACAACTTAATCTTGATTTAGGAAAAAGTACTACTACTTTTTATATTGACGACATTACTTTTATCGGAGCCAATATCACTCTGGCAAATGAAAAATTTGAAAACCAAACCAATAAAGTGGTTTTTTACCCGAATCCGGTTCAGGACAACCTGAATATTAGTTCTGAGTCAAACGTAAAATCTTTAATTATCAGTGACACTGCCGGAAGAACGGTAAAAACGATTAAAGATCCTCAAAGTATACAGTCTGTTGATGTTTCCGGTTTAAGCAATGGCTTGTATATTTTGTCTACTGATAACAATCAGAAATTTAAGTTTATAAAGAACTAAATTAAAGTCTTATAATAATTTCAAAAGCTGTAACCATAAAAAGTTGCAGCTTTTTTTATTCTATCCTATTATTAAAATATGCAGATTTATTTGTGTTTTGACATTTTAAACTGTTAATGGTATATTTGTTCCTTTATTTCAAAGATGTTTACTAATTTTTACTTTTAAAAAGAAATCAATTAAGAAAGAGAGGATTTAGAGAAGTAAACTTTTCCTTTTTACCATGAAATTTTAAAAGAAGGTCGAATTAAAATGATAAAGAAAAAGTTTATAGCAATTCCGTTAGTATTTTTATATTGCAACAATTGTTTAGCTGAAGGGCAATATGGATTAGCACGATTTATGATGTTTATCCAAATTATATTTCTTTGTTTGTCTATTTTTATTTATACATTGATTGGAGGAGCAATAATAAAATTGATTTTGCAAAAATCAAATCTTTTGGTAAAAAATCAGACCTATAAAGCATTTTCTATTTCATTGTTAATAGCAATTTTAGCAACAATGCTTGTTGAAGACGATTTTATATCGTACTTATGGAATAATATATAATCCATAAAGCATGTCATTTACAGGAACTTGACGTCTCACTCAAAAATCGACAACAACTTTTTTACGGAATTACTAATATGATTTCTCGTCATTAAAAATAACAACTTCACCTAAAATAGCTCCCATGAAACCAACTGCCCTAGTCCGGATAGCAGCGACATCCTCTTGTGGCGGGGTTAGCCACAAGAGATATAACGGATAGCCGGAATTAGCTTCTAACTTCAATATCCAATGTGGCAATTACAAACAAATCAATTATATTTGCAATTCGATTAAAAGATCGATTTTTTTTAATCTAAAATCAGAAATCTAAAAATCTAAAATTAAAATGAAACACACAAAGGTTAAAGACTTATTAAACAGTACGACGACGCTACAGGAAGTGAATGCAAAAGGATGGGTGAGAACTTTTAGAAATAATCAGTTCATCGCGCTTAATGACGGTTCGACAATTAATAATATTCAATGTGTTGTTGATTTTGAAAATACACCGGAAGAAACTTTAAAAAGAATCACGACCGGAGCTGCGGTTTCTGTTTTTGGAACTTTGGTTGAAAGTAAAGGTGCGGGTCAGAAATACGAAATTCAGGTGAACAAACTTGAAATTTTAGGAGATTCTGATGCGGAGAAATTCCCAATGCAGCCCAAAAAACACTCTTTAGAATTTTTACGTGAAAATGCTCACTTGCGCGTACGTACAAATGCTTTTGGTGCGATTATGCGTGTGCGTTCTGTATTGTCATTTGCAGTTCACAAATATTTTCAAGATAAAGGTTTTGTTTATGTAAACACACCAATTATTACCGGAGCTGATGCGGAAGGTGCCGGAGAAATGTTTCAGGTAACTTCATTGCCATTGGATAATCTTCCAAAAAATGAAGAAGGCAATATTGATTTCAAAAAAGATTTCTTTGGAAAACATACGAACTTAACGGTTTCGGGACAATTAGAAGGTGAAACTTTTGCAATGGCTTTAGGTCAGATTTATACTTTTGGACCAACTTTTAGAGCTGAGAATTCAAACACTTCTCGTCACCTAGCAGAATTCTGGATGATTGAGCCGGAAGTTGCTTTCAACGATCTTGATGACAACATGGATTTGGCTGAAGATTTTATTCAGTATGTAATTAAATATGCTTTAGACAACTGTAAAGATGATTTGAAATTCCTGGAAGGAAGACTTCTTGAAGAAGAAAAATCAAAACCTCAGGCAGACAGAAGCGAAATGGCTTTGTTAGAAAAATTAAATTTCGTTTTAGAAAACAACTTCAAACGTGTTTCTTATACGGAAGCAATTGACATTTTAAGAGATTCAACTCCAAATAAAAAGAAGAAATTTCAATATATCATCAACGAATGGGGAGCTGATTTACAATCAGAACACGAACGTTACTTAGTTGAAAAACACTTTAAATGTCCGGTAATTTTATTTGATTATCCGGCAAACATCAAAGCGTTTTACATGCGTTTGAACGACAACACCGAACCAGGAAGAGAAACCGTTCGTGCAATGGATATCCTTTTCCCTGGAATTGGAGAAATCGTTGGTGGTTCTGAAAGAGAAGAGCGTTACGATGTTTTGGTTGAAAAAATGAAAGCTTTAGAAATCGACGAAGAAGAATTATACTGGTACTTAGACACCAGAAGATTTGGTTCTGCAACACACGCAGGTTTCGGTTTAGGATTTGAACGTCTGGTATTGTTTGTTACAGGAATGACAAACATTAGAGACGTAATTCCTTTCCCAAGAACTCCTGGAAGCGCGGAATTTTAATAAAAGTTATAAATTATGAGTTATGAGTTAAGAGTTAAATCTTGACTCATAATCATTTAAGAGAAACATTTAACTGTTATAGGTTGCAAGTTCATGAGTATAAAACTCTTAACTCTTAACTTATAACTCTTAACTCAAAATATGCTAAAGCAATTTTTAAATTTAAAATTATCCCAAAAATTATCTCCACAGCAAATCCAGCTGATGAAGTTAATTCAATTGCCTACGCAAGCTTTTGAACAGCGTTTATTAGAAGAAATGAACGAAAATCCGGCGCTTGAAGCCGGGCAGGAAGATGAATATGAAGCCGATGAATTTGCAAATGAAGACTACGACGATTATGATGATGCAGAATCTGACAGAATCGAAGCGGAAGACATTAACATTGACGAATACTTAAGCGACGACGATACGCCTGATTACAAGACTCAGGTTAATAATTATGGAGACGAAGAAGAACGTGAAACACCTTTTGCTTCGCCAATAAGTTTCCATCAGGATTTAATCAATCAGTTGAATACTTTTATTTTGAATGATGAAGAGCGCGAAATCGCTGAATTCCTTGTTGGAAGTATTGATGACATGGGTTATATTCGCAGAAGCATTCCGGATATTGTAGACGATATGGCTTTTACTCAGGGAATTTACACTGATGAAGCAATGGTCGAAAAAATGCTGCATGTTATTCACGAATTAGAACCTTCAGGAGTTGGAGCACGTGATTTACAAGAATGTTTATTGCTTCAGTTAAAACATAAAACACCAACAGAATATGTTGATTTGGCTATTGATATCATAGAGAATCAGTTTGATGCTTTTACGAAGAAACATTACGACAAATTATTACAGAAATACAGCGTCTCAAACGAGCAGCTTAAAAAAGCAATTCACGAAATTGAGCGTCTGAATCCTAAACCAGGCGGTTCATTTACAGGAAATAATAAAGTTACAGAAAATGTAGTTCCGGATTTTGCAATCAGAATTGTTGATGGCGAGCTGGAACTGACTTTAAACGGACGAAATGCTCCTTCCCTGCACGTTTCTAAAGATTATCAGGAAATGATGCAGACATATAAAGATTCTCGTGATAAATCAACGGCACAGAAAGATGCGGTTCAGTTTATCAAACAAAAACTGGATTCGGCTAAATGGTTTATCGATGCCATCAGACAACGTCAGGAAACACTCTTTGTAACCATGAATGCGATTATGCATTATCAGGAAGAATTTTTTCTGGACGGCGACGAAACCAAACTAAAACCAATGATTTTAAAAGACATTGCCGATATGGTTGGTCTTGATATTTCTACTATTTCGCGTGTGGCAAACAGCAAATATGTCGAAACACCATACGGGACAAAACTAATTAAAGAGTTTTTCTCTGAGGCAATGAAAAATGATCAGGGTGAAGATGTTTCTACTTTAGAAATCAAAAAAATTCTTAAGAATACAATTGAAGAAGAAGACAAAAAGAAACCGCTTCCGGACGATCAATTGGCTGAAATTTTAAAAGAAAAAGGATACCCGATTGCAAGGAGAACCATTGCAAAATACCGTGAACAGCTAGATATTCCGGTAGCACGAATGAGAAAGAAGATTTAATTTTTTATAAAATAGAAAACCCGACAGAATTTAAATTTGTGTCGGGTTTTTATTTAGATTAAAAGCTTATTTATACTGATCCGGAAATATCTTCACATCAAACAAAAATGCTTTATTTTTATCACTGTAACTGTACGCTAAAGTATAATCATTATCCCTGAAAACCTGAAATCCCGTATTTGCTTTAGCTGTACTGATCAGACTTTTTTCAATTTCCTTTTTTATTACATCTATCTCAGCTGTTTCTTTTACAACGTTCAACAAAGTCAAATTATACTTAACAATCCTTTCTTCGTGTAAACTTACGCTATCTAAACGAATTCCTTCCTGGATAGTCAACGGACAATTTTTATTGTATTTTTCTACCAATTGCGTTACTTCAATATTTACCTCTTCAGTATTTTCAGCGATAAAAAAATAAAAATAACCCGCTATGCCCATTGCAATTACAATGATTGCTAAAAATAAAATATTCTGTTTTCTCATGTTAGTAGTGTTAAGTCATAAAATATTTAGGACTTCATTATTTCTCCTGGCTTTTTTTCATTGCATTAAAGTACGCTGCACGACTCAATGGTTCGTATTCTTCTGTTTCACCCAGCATTACCAATTTATCATTATCAGTTTTACGGAAGCTGTAATTGGCAAGGTTTCCGGTTCTGGTACAAACTGCGTGAACTTTGGTTACATACTCAGCAGTTGCCATAAGTCCGGGCATTGGACCAAAAGGGTTCCCTTTAAAATCCATATCCAGACCGGCAACAATCACACGAATTCCCTGATTCGCAAGATCGTTACAAACTGTAATAATTTCATCATCAAAAAACTGAGCCTCATCAATACCGATAACATCGCAGCCCTGAGCTAATATTGCAATATTAGCAGCAGCCGGAACTGGAGTTGAGCGAATTTCATTGGAATCATGAGATACTACCATTTCATCATGATAGCGGGTATCAATAGCAGGTTTGAAGATTTCTACTTTTTGTTTGGCAAATTGAGCACGTTTTAATCTGCGGATTAACTCCTCGGTTTTACCCGAAAACATTGATCCACAAATAACTTCAATCCAACCAAATTGTTCTTTGTGATTTACTGTATTTTCGAGAAACATTTTGTATTTTTCTACCTTTAAAAATGAATAGTTTTTATTACTTTGTACTTGTAATAAATTGACGCAAAAAATTACTGTTTTTACGTTTTTTCAAAAGTAGAAAATTTTTATCAAATCAAAGATTGGCAATCGCTTATTAACAGAAATAAAAAGTTTATTGTTGATTTCTTTTCGTTACAGAGACATTCAAATACAAAATATACTAAAATACCCTATTCACTATAATTTCAATAGTTATGAAAAAAAAACTGGAAGCCGATTTAATCAGCATTGCACATCGAATTTTAAAACTTAAAAATAAATCCGATATCAATCAATTGTATCTGGAAACTCAGAAATTATATGAGAAACTGGCAATTTTAAAATTTGTAGATGAAAATTTTGATGATTTAAAACCAACTATCGGATACAGCGAAATAGAAACTCAGGTTGAAGCTGTTTTTGAAAAAGAAGACAGTCTTCCCGCAGAAATTAAGGCTGAAGAAATACTTCCTACTGTCGTTGAGGAAACTGTAATTGAGCCTGAAACTATTGCTGAACCTGAAATTATTGAAGAAGCTCCAAAAGAAATCGTTGCAGAACTTCCAAAAGTGATTATTGAACCAAAAGAAATTGTAGTCGATATTCCCGTAGAAGTAGTTGAGGATATTGCTAAAGAAATTGAAGAACCTGTTTTTGAAGCCAAAAAAGAAACGGAACCAGCCGAAGAGCTTTCTTTTAAAACAGTAAGCGATTTAAAACCAATTCCTGATTTTAAACCTGCATTTGAATTAGAAAAAGAAGAAATAAAAGCAGCAGAACCTAAAGTAGAAACAACTGCAAAATCTGATGCTGTATCTATTTCACTTGAAGATATTTTAGGTGTAAATTATGCCGATGCCCAATTTGTCAAAGTAGATGATTTTGAAAAAGTTACTCCCACACCTACACCGTCTATAAATGAATTTAAAGAGAAAAAAGAACCGATTCAGACTGTAATTGCGGAACCTGTAAAACCAAAAACAGTTCCTTTAAACGAAAAACTGGCAAAAGGTTTCCATATAGATTTAAACGATCGAATTGCCTTTACCAAAAACCTTTTCGGAAATAATACCGAAGATTACAGCCGAGTTTTGAATCAGCTATTGACATTCGACAGTTTTAGTGAAGCAAAAGAATTCATCGAAACCATGGTAAAACCTGATTACAGCGACTGGCAGGGAAAAGAAGATTATGAAGAGCGTTTTCTTGGAATTATTGAGAAGAAATTCTCATAAACACGAATTTCACAGATTTACACTAATATATTCGTGGAATTTTCAGCACTTAATTATTCGTGATAATTCGTGGAATCTGTGTTTAAATATTTAAAATTATTATGTCAAAATTATATATCGTTCCAACACCAATCGGAAATCTTGAAGACATGACTTTCAGAGCCATTCGGGTTTTGAAAGAAGTCGATCTAATTTTGGCCGAAGACACCAGAACGAGCGGTAAACTCCTGAAGCATTTTGATATTGGTACGCACATGCACAGCCATCATATGCACAACGAACACAAAACAACCGAAAATCTAATCGCCCGTCTGAAAGCTGGTGAAACCATCGCCTTAATTTCAGATGCCGGAACTCCGGCCATTTCAGATCCCGGATTTTTATTGACCCGCGCCTGCGTTGAAAATAAAATTGAAGTAGAATGCCTTCCGGGCGCTACGGCTTTTGTTCCCGCTTTAGTAAACAGCGGACTGCCGAATGACCGTTTTATTTTTGAAGGTTTCCTTCCGGAGAAAAAAGGACGTCAGACCCGATTTTTGGCTTTGGCCGAAGAAACAAGAACCATGATTTTTTATGTTTCACCACATAAACTAGTTAAAACTTTAGGTGAATTTATTCAGTATTTTAGAGAAGACAGACAAGTTTGCGTTTCGCGTGAATTATCAAAATTGCATGAAGAGAATGTTCGCGGAACTGCACGAGAAGTATTAACACATTTTGAAAAAACAGCTCCAAGAGGAGAAATTGTTGTGGTGATTGCCGGAAAAACAATAACTAAAGAACCTAAGAAAAGTAAGTTTTCTAAAGATGAAGAATAATTTTTTATGAAAAGAACAACCTTTTTCTTAATATGCATAGTTCTTTTTTCCTGTAATGAGAAGAAAATCGACCATGAGATCAAACCTGATAATAACAAATTTAACGACGAACAACTTCAAAAGATTGGACATTTTTATCAGCCTGAAAAAATGACAACTAGACCAATCAAACTATACATTAATTCTGAAAAAAAGAATTTTGAAATAGATATTTACAATAGTGATATTTTAAAAAAGGACAAGGAAAATTTAAAATTACATTCTGATAAAATTGCGCTTTTATTAAAAAATCATTTATTAAAAAACAATGTTATTTATAATGATATTATTGTTAGAATATACATGAAGAATTACGGAAAGCAGTCTTTTCAATACACTGACCAAGAGTTAATACAGATAGAGAACCAAAAAAATAAAACAATCCGAAGAAATAAATTATAGTCATGAGCATCCAAGCCTTTTTAGAAAAAGTAAAACAAACACCCACACAAATCACATTCCCTGAAACTATTGCAGTAATTGAAGAGAACTATAACTTTACTCCAACCGCTTTTCAAAACGGAACACAACATAACGCAGCCGGTGAAAATTCCGGATCCTGCAAATTATTCTCTTTTGCAAAATTGCAGAATTTAAGCAAAGAAGAAACTTTAGCATGCTTTGGCGCTTTTTATTTTGAAGAAGTTTTAGGCGATCCAAACGGAACAAACCATCAAAACATTAGAAATTTCATCAATTTAGGCTGGGATGGAATCCAGTTTGAAGGAGAAGCTTTGACTTTGAAATCTTAACTATTTTGGCCACAGATAAAACGAATTTTCACTACTACTGAGAAAAATAAGTTACTTCTTAATTAACTTTTATGTGGTTAAATAATTTCCAAATCAACAAATAAAAAACTATTTCCGCTAAATAATCCTTTATCAGATAATTTTAAATCGGGAATAACCAGTAAAGCCATAAACGAAAGCGTCATAAAAGGCGCTTTCAGATTGCTTCCTAATTCTTTTGCCATTGCATCAATTTCCTGATATAATTTTCCAGTTTCCCAACCATTTTTGTCACTCATAATTCCGGCAACAGGCAACGGCAGCATTTTGCTTTCAGAACCATTTACGGCACAAACTCCACCGGTATTTTTAATAATCATATTGACAGCATTACAAATTTCTTCGTCAGAAGTTCCCACAACAACAATATTATGACAATCGTGTGCTACAGAACTGGCAATAGCACCTTTTTTCAGGCCAAAATTCTTAATGAAAGCAATAGCAGGCTTGGTATCCTGATAACGATTCACAACAGCCATTTTCAGAATATCATTTTGGGTATCTGAAACGATTTTTCCCTCAACGATTAAGGATTGATGATGAATTTCATTGGTAATTAATTGTCCTTCTAAAGCTTCAATTACTCTGATTTTTGAACCCGAACCTGAAACTTTAAAATCGCTTATTTCTTTAGAAGTGATATTGAAATTATTGGGCGTTTCAAATGGAGTATGTTTTATAAAAGGCTCACCTTCTTCGGCAACTAATTCGCCGTTGATGTAAGTTTGCTTCACTTTGAAATCAACTAAATCTTCGACTACGATAAAATCTGCAGCATCATTTACTTTCAATAAACCTACATCCATTTTATAATGATTCACAGGATTTACACAAGCTGCCTGTAAGACTTTAAAAATATCAATCCCTTTTGCAACTGCGCGGGCGCAAAGCGAATTAATATGACTTATGATTAAATCATCAGGATGTTTATCGTCTGAACAAAACATCATGTTTTCGAAATGTTCCGGAAGTAAACCGATGAGCGCTTCGAAATTTTTGGCAGCACTTCCTTCGCGAATAATTACCTTCATTCCCAGAGATAATTTTTCTTCGGCTTCTTCAAAAGTAAAGCATTCGTGGTCGGTAGAAATCCCGGCCGAAATGTATTTTTTAACCGCTTCACCTCTTAATCCCGGTGCATGACCATCAACAGGTTTGTTAAAATGTTTCGCCCATTGAATTTTCTTTAAAACTTCTTCGTCATTTAATAAAACACCAGGATAATTCATCATTTCTGCCAAATAATAAATGTCGGGAGAAGCCAGTAATTCCTTAATTCCGTCTGAATCTATGATAGCACCGGCACTTTCAAAAGAAGTTGCAGGAACACAGGACGGCGCGCCAAAATGAAATTTCAACGGTACTTTTTTGCTGTTTTCAATCATATAATAAACGCCTGCCGTTCCTAAAACATTTGCAATTTCGTGTGGGTCAGAAATGGTAGCGACTGTTCCGTGGAGTACGGCAATTTTTGCAAACTCGGAAGGAACGAGCATCGAACTCTCGATATGAATATGGGCGTCAATAAATCCCGGCAGAATGTATTTTTTTACATTGTGTTTTTTCTCAATTATCGAAGTAATTTTTTTGTTTTCGACAGTGATTTCCCCAGCATAAATACGTCGGTTCCGGATATCAATAATTTGCCCCTGAATTTGCATTTTTGTTTGTTTTAAAAATGATATACTCAAAAGTAATAACAAATTTTCATTTTTCTTTTCTCATATGACTTAATATCGCTTATTAAGACAGATAACCATATAAGATCACTAAGGTTTGTATTTGATTAAATTTGCATTGAAGAAGATTAAAATGATTCGCTATTTTAAACTAAATTTGTTCTCTCACATAAAATCCTAATTCTTAATTTTCAATTCATAATTATTTATGCGCTGGACCATCAAATCAAAACCTTCAGAAGGAAAGGTAAAACATCTTGCAGCCGCCTTAAACGTAGAAGATTTTGTAGCCACACTTTTGATTCAGCGTGGAATTGAAACTTTCGAAGATGCCAAAAATTTCTTTCGCCCTTCATTAGAACATTTGCATGATCCTTATCTGATGAAAGATATGGATAAAGCCGTTGCCCGAATCGAATTGGCGATTGAAAATCAGGAAAACATTTTGGTTTTTGGTGATTATGATGTCGACGGAACGACTGCTGTTTCTTTGGTTTCTTCGTATTTAAAATCCCATTACCCAAATATTGCGACTTATATTCCGGATCGTTATGACGAAGGTTACGGAATTTCTTTTAAAGGGATTGACTTTGCAGAGGACAACGGATTTTCACTGATTATCGCTTTAGACTGTGGGATAAAATCAATCGATCATATCGCCTACGCGAAAGAAAAAAACATCGATTTTATTGTTTGTGACCACCACAGACCAGGAGAAATTCTCCCGGATGCTGTTGCAGTCTTAGATCCAAAAAGAGAAGACTGCTCCTATCCTTACGATGAATTATGCGGCTGCGGAGTTGGTTTTAAACTGATTCAGGCTTTAGGCCAAAGATGGAATGAGACAATCGAAGATCTCGTTCCCTACCTGGATTTAGTTGCTACGGCAATTGCAGCAGATATCGTTCCAATTACAGGTGAAAACAGGGTTTTGGCTTATTTTGGATTAAAGGTAATCAACAGTGAGCCAAGACCTGGAATTAAAGCCTTGACACATCAAATCAAAAAGAAAGTTTTAGATATTACCGATGTTGTTTTTATCATTTCTCCCCGAATTAATGCCGCAGGAAGAATCAAACATGGTAATCATGCTGTTGAATTGCTGACCGAATTTGACTTTGAACAGGCGCAGCAATTTGCTTCAGAAATAGAACAATACAATGCAGACCGAAAAGATTTGGATAAAAAAATTACCAAAGAAGCTTTTCAGCAAATTTTAGAAAACCAGGAAGAAAATCGCTTTTCTACCGTTGTTTTTCAGGAAGACTGGCACAAGGGCGTAATCGGAATTGTGGCTTCGAGATTAATTGAAACCTATTACCGCCCGACTTTGGTTTTCACTAAAAGCGGAGATAAATATGCTGCTTCGGCACGATCTGTAAAAGGTTTTGATGTTTACAATGCATTAGACAATTGTTCAGAACATCTGGAGCAATTTGGAGGTCATATGTACGCAGCCGGAATGACCTTGAAGGCAGAAAATTATCTGGCTTTTAAAGCCGCTTTTGAGAAATGCGTTGAAGAAACTATTCATCCCGAAATGCGTACTCCGGAAATCGAAATTGATGCCGAAATTGATTTCTCAGATATAACGCCAAAACTCATTCGGATTTTAAAACAATTTGAACCTTTTGGTCCACAAAATATGACACCGGTTTTTATGTCTTCCAACGTAAAAGATACAGGCTACGCTAAAACTTTAGGTGCAGATGATGAACATTTGAGACTTTTTGTAAAACAAAATAATTCAGACGGAATTGCGGCGATAGGTTTTGGACTTGGGAAAAAAATTGAAATCACAAAAAATCAAAATACTTTTCAGCTAGCCTATTCACTGGCTGAAAATGAGTGGAATGACACCGTTTCAACTCAGCTTATGCTTAAAGATATTAGAAAAAATGAAGAATAAAGAAAAGAAAAACGACCCGTATCAGGCGTTACGTTATAGAGAATTTAATGTGTTTTTATTATTACGCTTCGCCATGGTTTTTGCCTGGTCCATGCAGTTTATTGTTATTGAATGGGAAGTTTATAGTTTAACTAAGAATCCGCTTTCGTTAGGGATAATTGGCTTAATGGAAGTTATTCCAGCCGTTGGAATGGCTCTATTTGCCGGACATATTGTGGACCAAAGAGAAAAGAAAGGATTATTGGTAAAATGTATTCTTGGATTCTCCGTAATCAGTTTCGGACTCTTTTTACTAACCTGGCCAAAAGTTGTAGGCGAATTGTCTTCCGATACAATTTTATATTCTATTTATGCCTTAGTATTTTTAGGAGGACTGGTTCGTGCTTTTCTTGGACCAACAATTTTTTCTCTTTTATCATTGATTATTCCTAAAAAAGCATATCCAAATGCGGCAACCTGGAGTAGTACGGTTTGGCAGATTGGAGCGGTTATGGGTCCCGCATTGGCAGGATTTTCAATCAACTGGATTGGCGTTCACTGGTCTATGTGTCTGGTATTCGGATTTTCTATTCTTTCCTTAATTGCCTTATCGCAAATCAGCAAAAAACCAATCTTAAATCCGAAAATTGGAGAATCTATAAAAGACAGTCTTACCGAAGGTTTGAATTTTGTATTCAAAAACCAGATTGTTTTAGGTGCGTTATCGCTTGATATGATTGCGGTACTTTTTGGAGGAGCCGTAGCATTATTGCCTGTTTTTGCTCAGGATATTTTAAAAGTGGGTTCTGAAGGTTTTGGTATCTTAAGGGCTGCTCCGGCAGTAGGATCTTTTATTACAGTACTCGTTTCTGCTTATGTACCTTTAAATAAAAATGCAGGAAAGAAACTTTTAGCAGCCATATTTGTTTTTGGATTGTCGATCATTTTATTTGGTCTTTCAACTTATTTCTGGCTTTCTGTTTTCGCTTTATTTTTGAGTGGACTTGCTGACGGAATTTCGGTTGTAATCAGGCAAACTATCTTGCAGCTTAAAACGCCGGATCATATGCGTGGTCGTGTTGGTGCTGTAAATTCAATTTTTGTTGGATCTTCTAATGAACTTGGTGCTTTTGAAAGTGGTGCAACCGCCAAATTAATGGGAACTGTAACTTCAGTTGTTTTTGGTGGAAGTGTGACGCTTTTGACGGTTATTGTAACCGCACTTAAATCACCAACTTTTAGAAATTTGGATCTAAATAGAGATATGGAAGACCATCAGAAATTGGAGTAATCAAATTCCAATTCTATTCCCTATTTGATTCATAATCAATACATTATTTTTCTATAAAATGTTAAAAATTGGATAAAATAGAATTCAATTTTAATCTTATTTCATTTCTTTATTCTAAAAAAAAGCAAATGAAACATACTACTACTCTATTTTCCATTCTTTTTACATCTATCATGTTTGCTCAAGAATCGATAATTTCAGGCAAACTAAAAAATGCTCAAAACAACGAAGAACTCGGTTATGTAAATATCGGAATCGTCAATAAAAATGCTGGAACTGTTTCAAACGAAAAAGGTATTTTCAAATTAAAATTAAGTGAAAAAGTAACTCCAAACGATACAGTTGTATTTTCTCATATTGGTTTTGAAACGAAAAAACTATTGGTCAATCGACTGAAATCTGATCATAATGATATTGAGATGACACCTTCTAAAAATACTTTAAAAGAAGTTGTAGTAGCTTTCAAAAAACCCAAACCCAAACAATTTGGCAGAAGTGCAAAAGGTCTGGGTCTTATGCATTTTAATTTTTTTACCGCTCTTGACGAAACTGTCGATGATTATTTGAGTCGTGAAAGAGGGATGGAATTTCGAATCAAAAAAGATTGTAAAGTCAATGATTTCAATTTCAATATTACTTCTAACGAATTTAAATCGGTTAAATTCAGATTGAATTTTTATAAAATTGAAAATGGATCACCTTCTAAAACATTAATTGAAAAAGACATTATTTTTGAAGTCAAAGACAAAAAAATCGGATTATTTTCAGTTGACCTAAAACCTTACGATATTTATCTCGATAAAGAAATGGGCGATATTGCGGTCACTATTCAATGGATTGAAAGTATAAAAAGCACCGAAAAAAGCAAATTTTTCTCTATTTCCAGCGCTGTGTCGGCCAGTGAAAATAGTTTTTACAGAGAAAGAAATATGGCGAATTGGAGCAAAACTGGACAAAGCTTAACATTCTACCTCAACACAATGTGTCAGTAAAATGAAATTTTATTCTTTTTATGATTTTTTTTATTTAGAATTAATATAAATAATATTTATATTTGTTTGAATAAAGGATTTGTAAATGAAAGATATTGAACAGATATACCATAATAACTTTGGAGTTGCCTTTTACTGGAAAAAGGAAAACAAAACTATATTAGATAAAGTACAATTGGTTTTTAGAGAGACCGGATTTTATCTTTCTGTTGCCGAATTGAATCAGTTTTGTGATTTGATTGAGGACAGTCTTATTGAAAATACTTGTTGTGAATCCTGTCAGCTAAAAAACAGCTGCCATAAATTTTTACTCAAAACCCCTCTGCCACAAGTAGATTTAGCAGTTTCGATGAAAGAAATAAAATCCATAAAGGACTTGGTCGAAGGAACTTTATTTCGATTAGATCTGGATGAATATGTATATGGGGCAGGCTTAAATTAAGAAGTATCATTTTTTTTAACAGTTATTTTTTTATAATTTAAATATATTTATTTTAAAAAAGTAAATTTAAATTATGAAGAAAGCACATATTGTTTTTACCATTTTTATTTTCGGCATATTTTTAACAGGTTGCAAAAATGAATCGGACGATTATACAGACCCTCGCGGAACAGATTATGCAGGCTCTGAAAGTTGTGTTCAGTGTCATCAGAAGCAACACCAAACAGCTATTCACAGTGGTCATTTTAAAGCTTCATTACCTGCTACTAAAGAAAACATTCTAGGATATTTTGCAAATGGCAAAAATACTTTTGTGTATAACAAGAATACTAAAGTAGTCATGGAGGAGCGTAATGATTCGCTTTATCAGGTATTATACAAAAACGGTAAAGAAATTAAAGCATATCCCTTTGACGTTATTTTCGGGTTCAAACATGCACAAACCAGCGGCTACTGGAAAAATCACCGATTTTATGAGCTACCGGTTTCGTATTATAAATCTATAAACAACTGGGCAACAAGTCCTAATTATTCTGCCACAAAACCTGATTTTAACAGAAAAATAATAAAAGAATGTTTTGCATGTCACAGCTCCAATATCGCAAGCAAATATGTGACTACAGCCAGCACCGAAACCTATACTTTTATGGGGATGGAAGTCGATGACTTTATGAACAAAAACACTTTAATTTACGGAATAGATTGCGAACGTTGCCATGGACCGGCAAAAAAACATGTTCAGACGCATTTAAAATTTCCTGATTTAAAGAAAACTCAAAATATGGTATCTTTTAGAAATCTAAACAGGCAGCAAAGAATAGATGCTTGCGGACTATGCCATTCAGGTGGTGATCACACTAAACTAAAATCAAGATTTCAATTTAAACCCGGAGAAAGTCTTTCTGATTATTTTAAAGAGAACCAACGCTCAAAAGACACTTTAAATTATGATGTACATGGTAATCAATTGGGCTTGCTTTCTCGAAGCAAATGTTTTCAGAAAAGCCAGACTATGGATTGTATTACCTGCCATAATCCTCATCAGGACTCACCAAAAAGCTACGTGTCTTATTCTAAAATTTGCATGAGCTGTCATCAAAACGCACAACACAATGCTGTAACCTTAAAAACAATCTCAAAATTGAAGTTAACGAATAATTGTGTGGAATGTCATATGCCAAAACAAGATTCAAAAGCAATCCGTTTTCAGCAATCAAATAGTTCAGCTGTTACCAGTTACTCGTTAAGAACACACAAAATAGCTATTTATCCAACAGCTAAAAAATAGTTATTTCTCAAACTTTTGAAGTTCAAATTTTTCACCATCAAAAACGCCATATGTAAAATAGCCAATCCAGTCGCCTAGATTTACATATTCAGAGTCTTTACCAACCGGAATAATCATAGGTAAGTGACGGTGTCCGAAGATGAAATAATTATAATGTTTGGTTTCGAGTTTACGTTTGGCGTACAAAACCAGCCATTCGTTCTCTTCACCTAAAAACTTAACATCATCATCGCCGGAAATCAATTTGTTTTTAACTGATAAATATTGCGCCAAACTTACACCAACATCAGGATGCAGCCAACGGAAAAACCATTTAGAAAACGGATTTGTAAAGACCTTTTTCATTCGCTTATAGCCTTTATCTCCGGGACCTTTTCCATCGCCGTGCCCAATTAAGAAAGTCTTTCCGTTAAAGGTAAATTCTTTATTATCATGATAAACCGGAATATTCAATTCGGTTTCAAAATAATCATTCATCCATAAATCGTGGTTTCCAACAAAGAAAAAAATTGGGATTCCGCTATCACGAATTTCGGCCAGCTTTCCAAGAATACGAACAAACCCTTTTGGAACAACCGTTTTATATTCGAACCAAAAATCGAATAAATCACCTAATAAAAAAATAGCTTCTGCATCTTCTTTTACCTCATCAAGCCAGGCTACAAATTTCTTTTCACGAGGCAAACTCAATTCAGGAGTTGGAGCTCCAAAATGCTGGTCAGAAGCAAAATATATTTTTTTCATTTAGATTATTAGAATTTTAGACTTCTTAGATTGTTAGACTTCTTAGATTTCTGGATTATAGAAGTTTTGATTTTTGACTTTTGACTAATTAATTATCACTTGCGTACCATTCTGCAAATGAAGAGTCTGTTTCCTGAAGTTTTAGTGAGAAAAGTTTAATTCCTGAAGGTAATCTTGCTACAATTCTGGCTGCAAAATCAATTACCATATTTTCACTGGTTGGCTGATAATCAACAAGAATTACATGATGTCCACGATTTTTCAGTTCGTTTGCCAATTCGATATGTGGGGTAGTTTCGTTAAATACAGTAGCATGGTCAAACTGATCGACAATTTCTTCCTTTACAATTTTCTTTAGATCCGAAAAATCGATTACCATTCCGAATTTTACATTTGACCGGTCTGTAATTGGCGAACCAATAACCGTTACCGATAATTTATAACTATGTCCGTGAACGTTTTTACATTTTCCGTCGTAGCCGTATAAAGCGTGTCCGGTTTCGAAGCTAAATTGTTTTGTAATTCTGATATTACTCATCGGTTGTTTTTTCTGCAAATTTAGCAAATACAAGCGAGAAAAAATCTTTTAATAGAAAAAGGTCTTATTTAGGGTTTTAGCCCTGATGGAAGCGGCATCCTTTTGTGCCGGGGTTCGGCACAAAAGATATAGCGGACAGCAGGAAACAGCTCCTGAAAAAACTACTTCTTAAATTCTAATAAAGCCTTTTTTGTAAAATCTGACAGAACCAGCTTTCCGGTTATTTTAGCGCGCTCGATTAGTATGGATTCCCATTGTTCTGTGCCTTCCCAAATAATTTTCTTCATTTCGAGTAAAGCTTCGGGATTGTATGAACTTAGTTTTTGTGCAAAATTTTGAACTTCTGCATCCAATAAATCAGCATTGTGAAGTCCTGAATAAAGTCCGTTTTGCAATGCCCAGCTTGCCGGTTTCCATTCGTGTGCTGCCAAAGTCATTTGAGTCATTGCCATTTTACCGATTTTACGGGAAACTGCGGGTTCAATCACAAACGGTCCGATACCAATTGCGAGTTCCGAAAGCTTTACGGCACTTTCCGGCGTGGCCAAAACATAATCGCAGGCAGCAATAATACCCACTCCTCCTCCGACGGCTTTTCCCTGAACGCGGCCAATAATAAGTTTGGTACAGTTTCTCATTGCGTTAAGCAGATGGGCAAAACCAGAGAAAAATTCGGCTCCCTGTTCTTCATTTTGCACCGCCAGAAGTTCGTCAAACGAAGCGCCTGAACAAAATACTTTCGAGCCTTCGCTTTGCAGGACAATTACAGCAATGGTTTCGTTTCTGCTCAGCAAATTGATTTCAGCTGTCAAACGATCCAATAATTCACGTGGAAAAGAATTGCTTGCCGGGTGTCCAAATTGCACCGTAGCAACAGCATTTTGAAAAGTAGTCTGCAAAGATCCGCTTTGATTTTCTGAGCTCATAAAATAGTTTTAAACGTAAAGTTACGGTTTTGATAACTATTTTTTGTGCTATATTGATTTGAAATTTGGTTTTTGAAAATTAATTGACTTTATTTGCTCTCGCTATGGGGGATTAGCTCATTTGGCTAGAGCGCTTGCCTGGCAGGCAAGAGGTGACCGGTTCGAATCCGGTATTCTCCACAAAAAAACCGTATTCCTTAATTGTGATACGGTTTTTTACTTTTTAAGAATTAAATCATCGTTCGCTGACATTGTCAAAATCAGGTTCGTCTTCATCCACTCTTTTAAAGTCATTATTTAAAAGCTCCGTTAATTTCTTTTTCTCTTTTTGATTTTTTTTAATCATAAACACAATCAGCGCAATTAGTAAAACTGCCACAATCCCCATTATTATCCAATTGATTTTCATAATCTTAAATTTTATTAAAGTTATGGTTTCTAAATTTTAAGGATATTATCAAAAGGTTAAACCTCAGCAATTGTGTTAAACTGTCTTTTACGATCTTTTTTATCTTAACAATTATAATTAAATTGCTATCAGGGATTAAAACGATAGCTTCTTTTTAGCTCATATCGCTTATATAAAATCAAATGTCATGGATTCTGATAAATTTATTTTTTGCCTTGAAGGCGTTTCAGATATAGAAAACAACACGGCTACTGAAGTGGTTAAAAGTCTTGAAAAAATGGCTTTTAATCAGGGTATTTCCAGCATTTATAAAACTTGTGACACAATCGAAGGACTTGAAGAAAGCCTGAATACTTTGTTATATGACGACCATAATTTTAAAGATTACGAAATAATCTATCTCGTGATGAAAGGCGAACCCAACAATATTTGCCTTCATGACTACTATTATAGTTTAGAAGAAATTGCCGAAATCTTCGAAGGAAAAATGAAGGGGAAGATTCTACATTTTGCCAATTCAAAAATACTGGATTTAAACGAAGAGGAAGCGCAATATTTTCTGGATATCACCGGCGCAAGAGCCATTTCCGGCTACGGAACGGTTTCTAATAAATTTACCAGTACCGGTTCTGTCGACAAAGCTTTTTTTAAATTATGCCAGGAAGAAGACGATCTTATTGAAATTGTAGAGACTCTTTACGAAAAGCATTACGATCTTTGTAAACTGCTTGATTTTAGAATGTATTATTAACTATTTAGGAGCAGTTTATTTAAGTTTACAAATAGAAATTTTGTCCTGCTGTCCGCTATATCTTTTTCTGTCTAAAGAAGCCATAAAAAGGATACCGCTCCCATCAGGGCTAAGTTAGAGATTCTCGATTTTTCAAGAAACTTTAGACATTTACAATAAAAAAGCCCTCATTTACGAGAGCTTTCAATTATATTGTTTCAAATTCAAACCTAAGCCTGATCATCAGTTGTGGCTTCCGGAGCGTTAGTTTTTACAGAGGCAATACCGTTATCTCTGGCTGCAGTGCTTTCGTACATTTCGCTTGCGCCGATGATTTGACCGTTTGATGCTTTTAAATTAAAATACGGTTTTCCGCTTGATGACTCTTTTTTATCATACTTTGAATCATCCTGCGAATTCGTTTTTACAGATTCTATTCCGTTTAAACAAGCTGCCTTTGTTGAATAACCTTCGCTTGTCAAAATGGTCTGACCGTTGCCGGCCTTTAGATTAAATTGAAATTCTCCGTTGGCTCTCTTGGTAATTACAAATTTTCCCATGCTGATTTTTTTGGTTTAAGTTTAGAAATATTCTTATTGTACTTCTATAAAATTACAAAACTTAGAAATACGATTTTATGGTAAACCATAAATTATTGAATTTATAAACTACTTTAGTAAAATACCTAAACGAATCGATCCGTAAAAATAACCTGTATTAGTATTGTGAACAGGATCTTTTAATTCTCTTCCACGATAAATAAAGGAGTAAGATAAATTAAGATTATTATAACGATACTTAAAACCTGCTTCAGCATTAAAACGCAAGGGTTCCAAGTCAAAAGTCAACGGACTTGAGTCATTAAACATACTGCCCTGAATCGTGGCATCATAAAACTGATAATTCACGCTTGGCATTGCATAAAAATAAAACTCCCGAATAGTATACTGTGGTTCAAAACTTACTGATGCATCATGTAAATTAGAATCGTAAACCGGCAGTAGCTTCTTAAACCCAAACCGGGCTAAAAATCCTGTAGAAACCCCTGTAAAAATAGTCCCCAAATTCGCTTCTGACTGAAAATGAAAATCTATGAAATCATTATGCTTACCGGGGAATAATTTTTTAGAATATAAAATATGTGCTTGTACAGCCAAAGCATTATGGAGTTGATTTTCCCAGCCATACACTTTTTTATACCCTATAATATGATGAAAACTTTCTTGTGTTTCTTCGCCAAAAGCATTAGGTCCCATATAGCCCAGCTGAAAATCTGTTTTTAAAACTGATTCACTTTGGTAAAAAAAGCTGCGTCCAACTTCGGCAAAAAGATATCCCGTAAAAGGCCGGTCATTTATCGTAACCGCTTCCTCATTAATAAATCTAGGATTATAAATGTATTGTCCGATTCTGAATTCGGTGATTTTTTTATTGATTTTCTCATTACTGTTTTTTGACAAAAAACGATAAAAAAGTTCAAGTCCATTGGTATAATACATGTCATTTTTAGACGAAGTATACAAATCGTTATCTGTAATAAGCCCAATTTCATTTGTTTTTCCTTGCCCAAAAGTTAAGGATGTACCCATCATTATTATCAGGAATGCAAAAAAAGCTTTTTTACTTCCCATCATAATTAATTTTTCCAACGGCACGCATCTCACGAACAATTCTTTCTTTTCTTCTAACAATATAACTTGACGATCCTGTCGCTTTAAATTTTCTCGGATTTGGAAGAATTGCTGCAATTCCTGCAGCCTGAATTGGTGTTAAGCTCGAGGCATCACGGCGGTACCAATATTCTGTTGCTGCATAAGCGCCATAAACGCCATCTCCCATTTCGATACTGTTCAGATAGACCTCCATGATACGTTCTTTGCCCCAGATGAGTTCAATTAGAACTGTAAAATAAGCTTCCAGACCTTTACGAAAATAACTCTTTCCCTGCCAAAGAAAAACGTTTTTGGCTGTTTGCTGTGAAATCGTACTTCCTCCACGAATTCTACGGCCACGTTCATTACTTTTATAAGCCTTTTGAAGTGCCTTAAAATCAAATCCGTTGTGATACAAAAAAGTACCGTCTTCACTGGCGATAACTGCTTTTTGAAGATTTTTCGAAATTTTTTCAATTGGTTCCCAATTATGATCAAAATACACTTCTTTATCTGCCATTTTATTTTCAATTACCCGGATTACCATAAGTGGTGTAAAGAACACCGGGACATATTTGAAAATAACAACTGACGCAATCGAAACCCCGAAAAACCATAAAGCAGCTTTGATGAAAAACCATTTTATTTTTTGCATTAAATTACGATTTGACTTTTTAGAAGCCGGTTTAGATTTACCTGTGGTTGTTTTTTTTTGTATTGGTTTTTTAACTGCCATTATATTAAGTCTGCTAATTCTGTTCCTATTAAACTGCCTATTGCTACTCCCATTCCACCCAAACGTACTCCACAAAACACGTTTTCAGACAGTTGTAACACAACAGGTTTCTTACTGTTCCCTACTCCCATAATCCCACTCCAACGGTGGGCAATCCGGAAATCCTGATTTGGTAAAATTACATTTTTAAGTAAATCTTCCAATTTATTTTGCACAATTTTGGTTTGACCGAATTCTGTAGTGTTTTCAGTTTCAAAATCTAAGTTTCTTCCTCCTCCAAGCAGAATTCTATCACCAACATTTCTAAAATAATAATAACCTCTGTCTAAATGAAAAGTCCCTTTGATATCTAAATTAGCAATTGGCTCCGTAATTATAACCTGAGCTCTGGCTGGCATAACAGCACCTTTTGTCAGGGTATTGGCAAATCCATTGGTTGCAAAAAGTATCTTTTGTGTCTTAAAACTAAAATCATTCAGTACCACTTCAACATGGTTTCCGGCATCAGTATAAGAAGTTACTGTCTGCTGATTCAGAATTAAAATATTAGCGGCAACAGCTTGTTTCAGCAATTCCTGCATCATGTTTCCGGTATCAACCTGTGCTTCAAACGGATTAAAAATCAAATACTCCTGAATATTTTCAAATCCAAAACGGTCTACTTCTTTGGTAAAAACCTCTGCTTTAAAAAGTGGTTTTAAAATTTCATTAATAAAAGGCAATCTGTTCACGCATTCATTAAAACCAAATTCATCCTCTTTCAAAAACAATTCATAACCACCGTAAGGCCTGAAATCTATTACATCATCCCCAAGCCTTTTTCGAAGCAGCTGCAAACCCTTCCAGCGTTTTTCAATCAATTGAACAACATCTTCTTCGGTATGCGTCTTTAAGTCATCCATAATTTCAGAAATACTTCCAAAACAGGCAAAACCTGCATTTTTGGTACTGGCTCCTTCTGGCAACATTCCTTTTTCTAGCACTAGAATTTTTGCTGTTGGGAATCTTTCGCGTAAGCGCAATCCGGCATGCAAACCTACAATGCCGCTTCCAACTATGGTATAATCTACGTTTGTAAACCAATTTTTAAGTTCCCAATAACTTAATTCCATCACGTCAATTTTTTATAAAAATAATGATTTTTTGTGCCAAAAAATAAATTCCAAATCTGAAATTCCAAATCCCAAACTTAATTTTAAATTTATTCATGACAAAAAAACTCTTACTGTAGTTTTTTGAAATTTGAATTTAAGAACCGGCATTTAAACTCCTAAACTTTAACAATTATATAATATTTGAAATTTAACTAATCGGAACTGAAATGTTGTATTTTTAGCACCATAAAAAAATAAAATTTTTATTATGAAAAAAGTATTATTTATAACCTTAATAATGATGAGTTTAAACGCTATCGGGCAAAATGTAATGTCGCAGGAATTACTATGGAAATTAGGAAGAGTAACACCACTTGGAATTTCAAAAGATGCCAAAAATATTGTTTTTAAGGTTTCGACCCCTTCTGTCGAAGAAAACAAATCACATTCTAAATTCTACATTCTGCCAATAAACGGTGGAAACGCAACTGAAATTAAAGACACGAAAGAGGTTCTGACCGACAAAAACATTTCGCCTGACGGAAAATATCTGGTGTATAATGAAGAAGTAAAACAGGAAAAAGTATTAGGAAAAGATTTCTATCCAAATCTTGACAAATCGGATGCTCAAATTTATAATGGCCTGGATTATCGCCATTGGGATACCTGGAACGAAGGGAAATTTAATCATGTTTTTTATAAAGAAAATAAAGACGGCACAAAAGGAATTGACATTTTAAAAGGTGAAAATTTTGACAGCCCTCAAAAACCTTTTGGCGGTGACGAAGATTATATCTGGTCTCCGGACAGCAAAAGCATCTTGTATGTGTGCAAGAAAAAAGCCGGAACTGAATATGCTATTTCTACAAATACAAATATTTACGAGTACAATTTAGAAACCCAAAAAACAGTAAACAGAACTGAGGACAATTTGGGGTACGATACTGCCCCGCAATTTTCTCCAACAGGAAATTTATCGTGGCTGCAAATGAAACGTGACGGTTACGAGTCTGATAAAAATGATATTATTGTTGAGTTTAAAAGAACCAAACAAAACTTAACCGCAAACTGGGACGGAACTGTAGATAATTTTATCTGGAGCAAGGATGGTAAAAACGTATATTTTGTGGCTCCTGTCGATGGTACAAAACAGCTATTTATTGTAAACTTTCCGGGAGTGACCCGAATTGCAATTACAGTCCGTCAATTGACAAATGGTGATTTTGATGTAAATGACTTAGTTGGTTTCTCTGGTGATGAGATTATTGCAACGCGATCTGATATGAATCATGCTTCTGAAATTTATTCTTTTAATTTGAAAAAAAACACCTGGAAGCAATTATCAAACATAAACACAGAAACATACAAAACGTTAAGCCTAAGCAAAACCGAAAAGCGTTATGTGACTACAACTGACGGCAAAAAAATGCTGGTTTGGGTAATTTTACCTCCAAACTTTGATGCTTCAAAAAAATACCCAACCTTATTGTTCTGTCAGGGAGGACCTCAAAGTCCGTTGACACAATCGTATTCTTTCCGTTGGAATTTCTCTTTGATGGCTGCGAAAGGTTATGTGGTTGTAGCGCCAAATCGTCGTGGGATGCCGGGTCATGGTGTAGAATGGAACGAACAGATCAGTAAAGACTGGGGCGGTCAGGTTATGGATGATTACCTGTCTGCTATTGATGATGTTGCCAAAGAAAACTACGTTGACAAAAGCCGTTTAGGATGTGTGGGCGCAAGCTATGGAGGATATTCTGTATTTTATTTAGCCGGAATTCACAAAAACCGTTTTAAGACATTTATCGCTCATGATGGTGTTTTCAATACACAGAGTATGTTTGGCACTACTGAAGAAGTTTTCTTTAATAACTGGGATTTTGGCGGAGCTTACTGGGAAAAAGATAATGCGGTTGCACAAAAAACCTACACAACATTTAATCCGGCAACTTTGGTTGGAAACTGGAACAAGCCTATTTTAATTGTTCAGGGTGGAAAAGATTTTCGTGTACCAATCGGGCAAAGTCAGGAAGCTTTTCAGGCAGCACAGTTAAGAGGTATAAAAAGCCGTTTGCTTTATTTTCCTGATGAAAACCACTGGGTCTTAAAGCCTCAGAATGCACAGGTTTGGCAAAACGAATTTTTTAAATGGTTAGACGAAACCCTTTAATTAAAAACTAAAATTAGAACTGGCCGCAGATTTATAGTCTGTGGCCTTTTTTTTAGGAAAGTTTGGCTTTTTAAAACAGATAATATTGAATAAATTGCAGTAATCATTTTAAAAAAAGCTACATCAACAATTTATGGAAAGTAAAAAAAGCTACATGCCCATCAAGGTTCTCTTTAGTTATGCTGCATTACTGGCACTTGTTGTTACCGTAGGATGGTTTTTGTATTCTGAAAATGTAGTATACAATAAATTAGAAAATAAAATTGCCTATGAAAAAACCAAAATATTACGGGTAAGCAAACTTTTTTCGAATGTATATAAAACAGAAAGTTTAGCCCGAAAGACAATTCAGACCAACTCTGAAAAAGATTTCAAAAGTTATTTGATTGAAACTGATTCTTTACGTTCCCGAATAGACACTCTAAAACAAATTGTCACAACAGAATATCAAAAAGTTTTATTGGATAGTGTAACTTATTTATTATCTGAAAAAACAGAAAATATCAGACAGTTAAAAACCATAAAAAACAAAGCCGAAGATGAAGTTTCGGTAAACACTGCTATTGATGAAATTACCAAAATGGAGTTTAAACTACGGAAACTGGAACTTCAGGATTTCACCAAAAGTCCGAATGATTTAGGGAGTTATCAGCGAAATGTTTTGCAAAAATATGTTGATTACCTCAATCAGAATATTCCGGATGACAGTACTAATACTTTAAGCAAACAAGCTTCTGATTCGATTTTGGCCAATTCAAAAAAACTTCTGAGCGATGTAAAACAAAAAGCCGAAAAGAAAAAAGAATCTTTAAATTTCGAAGAAAACAAACTGCTTAAAAACGAAATTGCCATCTCTGAACAACTTCGAAAAGTACTTCGGATTATTGAGCGGGAAATTATCATCAACTCTATAAAAAACAATTCACTAAAAGAAAAATCTCTTAAAAAAGTGAACGAAATTGTTACCGCTTCGGCCATTATTGGTTTATTACTTACGGTAGTCTTCTCGATTATAATTGTAAGCGATTATTCGAAATCGCAATTGTATAAAAAGCAGTTGGAAATTGCCAATTTTAAAACCAAAAACCTGCTTAAAAGCCGGGAACAGCTAATCTCGACAGTAAGTCATGATTTAAAAACACCTTTGAGTACCATTGTAGGATATTCAGAGCTTCTGGGCAATTCTGATGTTACTACCAAACAATCCTACTTTATCAAGAATATCAAGAATTCCTCTGAATATATTACCCAATTGGTCCAGGATTTATTGGATTTTTCTCAAATTGAAGCCGGAAAAATCACAATTGAGAAAGTTCCTTTTTTATTACCTGAAATCATTGATGAAGTGGCTAAAAACATTCAGACTGTTTACAAACAAAAAAATATCGACCTTATCATCAATGCTGATGAAAAACTGAACACAAAAATCGTTGGAGATCCGTTTCGCTTAAAACAAATTTTGAGCAACATTATTGGGAATGCGTATAAATTTACTGAAGAAGGTTTTATAAAAATTAGTGCTTATGTTGCCGGAGACAATGATTTTTTTACAATTACTATTGAAGATTCAGGAATTGGAATTGAGAAAGAAAACCAGAAATTAGTTTTTGAAGAATTTGCCCAGGCAAATGAAAACATCGAAAAAAAATATGGCGGAACTGGTTTGGGACTGGCCATATGTCAAAAAATAATTTCGATTTTAGGCGGGAAATTAAACCTTAAAAGTACGTTTGGAGAAGGAAGTACTTTTGAAATTACACTTCCACTGTTATTCGATTCAAGTATAAGTTTAAAAGAAACTGAATCAGAAGAAATTATTCCGATTTCTAAAAACTTAACTTTTATTGTTGTTGATGACGACATCAATTTATTGAATTTAACCAGTACTGTATTAAAACAGCAAAATCATCAGGTATTCTCCTTTACACATGCTACAAAAGCTTTAGAATCAATTCAAAACACTGATTTTGATTTTATTATTACTGATATTCAAATGCCGGAAGTTGATGGTTTTTTGTTTGTTGAAAAATTAAAACAAGAAACCAATTCATTTTATAAAGGTCAACCTATTATTGCTATAACGGGACGAACAGATTTAGATTTTTATGTCTATTCAAAAGCAGGTTTTTCAACTGTGATAAAAAAACCATATTCTCCAAAAATTCTGCTTGAAACTATCCAGCGTGTTTTAGACAACGATATTCTTTCTGATAAAATTGTCAAAACTAAAAAGGAATTATCTTCAAAACCGTATTCCTTAACATCTCTAAAAGAGTTTTTAGGAAATGATAATTATGCCTCTAAAGAGTTTATAGAATCATTTATGGAGAGCACAAAACTCAATTTAATCGCTTTGAGAACTGCCGTACAAGAAAAAAACATACCCGAAATAAATTCAATTGCACACCGGATAGCCCCTATGTTCAGACAAATTCAGGCCGATAAAATTGGGGAAATTTTAAAAACACTGGAACAAAATAATCTGGAGAATTCAGATTTAGAAAATCTTTATAACGATTTAAAAATCAAAATTGATTTACTTTTTGAAACTTTAAAAAAGGAAAAATTTTAATCGATATTATATTGTTTCAATTTGTTATAAAGTGTTTTTCGGGTTATTTTCAAAAGCTTTGCCGCTTCAGATTTATTGTTTTGAGTTCTGGATAAAGCATGAATGATAGCTTCTTTTTCATTATCTGATAAAGAAAAGCTGCCGGAATTACTTTGTTTTTCTGTCTGAAAAAACTCGATAGGCAAAACATCACTTTCAATAAAGTCTCCCTGAGATAAAAGTGTCGCTCGTTTGATGCAGTTTTGAAGTTCACGGAGATTTCCCGGCCAGCTATATTTTTGAAAAATAGCCACCACCTCCGGCGAGAATCCGATAATATCTTTGTTTAACTGATGATTTGCTTTGTCCAAAAAATAATCTGCAAAAACCATCAAATCTTCTCCTCTGTCTGTTAACGAAGGCGACTGAATAGAAAATTCATTAATACGGTGATACAAATCTTCCCTAAAATCACCATTTTTTACAGCTTCACGCAAATCCTCGTTAGTTGCTGTAATAATCCGGATATCAACATTGATTTCCTTATTGCTTCCAACCGGTTTTATTTTTCTTTCCTGAAGCGCTCTCAGCAACTGAATCTGATTCTCATAAGAAAGATTTCCTATTTCGTCCAAAAAAATGGTTCCTCCATTTGCTGCTTCAAAATAACCTGTTTTATCACTGATTGCTCCTGTAAAAGATCCTTTTAAATGTCCGAAAAATTCACTGGCAGCCAACTCTTTCGGAATAGCACCACAGTCAACAGCGATGAAATTATTGTTTTTGCGATGGCTTTGCTGATGGATACTTTTAGCAATAATCTCTTTTCCGGTTCCGCTTTCACCAATAATTAAAACAGACATATCCGTAGGACTGACCAATTTAATGTGTTCTAACAATTTTTTTGAGGCAACAGAAATTCCTCGTACAAATTCGTTGTCAGAAGAAACCTGTTTTGTTGGAATTCTTTCTTTTACTATTTCTTTTTCAGCAGGTGCAGTTTGCAATGCATTTGTAATAACCAGTAAAACTTCATCTGGGTTAAACGGCTTCGAGATGTAATCTGAAGCTCCATTTTTTATTGCTTTTACGGCTGTATTTACATCTGAGTAGCCTGTCATAAGCACAACAGGAATTTGAGGATGCGAAGTCTTAAATTCGGACATCAAAACAATACCATCAGCATCAGGTAAACGAAGATCCATCAAAATTAAATCAAAAGATTCATTTTTGACACACAATCTTGCTTCCTCTGCTGAAAAAGCAATGGTTACCTCGTATGCTTTCTTTATCAGAAATTTTTCTAATAATTTGCAGAATGAAATATCGTCTTCTATTAATAAAATCTTCGGCATTTTTGTGTCTTGGGACTTTTTTGCTAAAATACCACTATTAATACAGTATTTTCACAAAATTATGTAAAAAAAAAGAGACTGCTAACGCAATCTCTTTTTCACCAAAAACATAAATCTAATTCACCTAATTATATTTTTAACCAGTTCCCATTGGCATCCGAGTAAACAGTAGCCTTTTGGTCTCCAACTGCGATATCTAATTTGTATTCCTTTTTCTCATTGATATATGCTTTTTCGAGCTTGGCGCCGGGATAAGCTGTCTCAAGAGCTGTTTTTACTGCTGTCGGGACATCGTCTGTTTTTATCTCAGTATACTCTGACTGAAAGTTTACAGTGTTTTTTACTTGTTCTGTATTGGCTGTAGTCGTTGCATAGATTGACAAACTTCCTAATACGATAGCTGCTGATAAGATTAACTTTTTCATAATACTGATTTTTAAAATTATTTTTTAATAATGTTTCCTGAAGCATCTGTAAAAACAGTATACTTTTTATCTCCACTTGAAATTTCTAATTTGTATTCGTTTTTTTCGTTTTTATACGCTTTTTCAAGTTTAGTGTTTGGAAAAGATTTTTCTGCTGTAGATTTTACAGCTGCCGGAATAGCATCTGCTGCAACTTCCGTATATTCATCCTGAATTGTTACTAAACTGAAAATTGAATTTGATACTGCCGGGATAGCAGCCTGAACAGACAAACCTCCTAAAATAATTGCTGCAGATAAGATTAATTTTTTCATAATGCTTTTTTTAAATTATTTTTTAATAATGTTTCCCTTTTCATCTGTATAAACAATAGATTTTTCGTTTCTTACTGTTATCTCGATTTTATATTCCTTTTTGTCATTGACATATGCCTTGTCAAGTTTTACACCTGGATAAGCATTATCTAATCCCGTTTTAACGGCTGCCGGGACAGAATCAACTTCTTTATACTCGTCCTGAACATTTACTGAATTGGCAGTAGTATTTATTGGATTAAACGTAGCTGCCTGGATTGACAAACTTCCTAAAACGATGGCTGCTGATAAGATTAACTTTTTCATAATAATTGTTTTAAGGATTATTTAAATTATTTTTTGATCCAGGTTCCATCAGCATTAGCAAACAGATTACCAACTTTGTCACCAACAGCAACATCTAGTTTATATTCAGATTTTGCATTTTTATATGCTTTAGAAAGTACTACATCAGGATATGCTTTTTTTAGAGCTTCGGTAATTGCTGCCGGCACCTCTTCTAATTTAATTTCTGTATATTCATCCTGAATGGAAATCGTTTTCACTATAGTATTTGAAAGTGGAGAAGTTGATGCAAATGAAGTTAAACCTCCCAAAATGATTGCGGCTGATAAAAATAAATTTTTCATAATGTATATATTTTAATTGTTTATAGTTGTTTTACACATAAGATAAAGAAATTATTGTGCCACAACAAAAACCAGACAGTCTTTCACATCTAAATACCTGTTTTTGAAGACATTAATAAATATAAGCATTTTTTTTAACAGCTACAAAGTGTGTAATTTAAAAAAACAGTGTATAAAAAGTATACACAAATGTGTTTCCAGGTTTTCAAAATCAAAATTCTTTAAAATATATTAGACTACTATTTTTTTGTATGAATAATCATTCTAAAATATTATTCGGTTTTTATTGCATCTCGAAATTTAGAATTACTGAAAATTTGAAATTTATTTAATTTGCCATATTAACCTTACTTAATGAATCAAATAATTGATAAACAGAAAATTACGTGATTTATTTTAATCAAAAAAAGACAGCTTAAACAGCTTTATTATCAAAAAAAACATCACATAGCCTTTTTTTTCACATAATTATCAACAATAGCATTACAATTACTTCATCTTCCCTTTTTATTAACATTTAAGTCGTAATTTTGCGTTAAAATTTTAAAATTGTAATAATGAAAAAAATAGTACTATTACTTGTCCTAATTGCGACATTGGGGAACGTTACTGCTCAGACAAGCACTGGTGAAAGTTTAACAGATGGAAATTATAACAAATGGTCTATCGAATTTGCAGGCGGATTTAATAAGCCGCAAAAGCCCATGACATTTTCTACTTCAACTCCAAACCTTTACGTTGTTGATTTAGGAGCACGTTACATGTTCAATAATAAATTTGGTTTAAAAGCTGACTTTGGCTACAACAGCTTTCAAGAGGGAAAAAATACACCTGAATTCAGTACAAAATATTACAGAATTGGTCTTCAGGGAGTAGCAAATTTAGGAAGAATCATGAATTTTGAAACCTGGACAAAAACAATTGGTTTGTTAGGACATGGAGGTTTTGGAGCTGCTCATTTTGAAGATCAAAATTCTCCAATAAAAGACAAAATGTTTAATTTTATTGCTGGAGTTACTGCACAAATTAAATTATCAAACAAGTTAGCCCTAACCGGAGATTTAACAACCATTCTAAATGCCAGTCAAGATTATTCATTTGATGCGGCAAGTACGAACAAGGTAGCTGGTTTTTCAGGAATATTATTTAATGGTACAATAGGTCTAACTTTATACTTAGGTAAAAATGAAAAACATGCTGACTGGATTACACTTATTGACAAAGACGCATTAGCGCAAAGAGAAAGAATTGATAATCTTGAAAAAATGTTAATTGATAGCGATAAAGATGGGGTCGCAGATTATTTAGATCTTGAACCTAATACTATTGCAGGACTTATGGTAGATTCTAAAGGAAGAGCCGTTGATTTAAACAATAATGGTATCCCTGATGAATTAGAAAGTTATTTAACAAAAACTTACCCAAACAAAATTAACGGTGATGATCCGATAAGTGACAGCCAATCAATTGCAAAATTAGTTAACGGAGGTTATGTTGCTGCCTATTTCGACTTTAACAAATCTACACCTACTGATTCTTCTATTGATGGTATTAATTTCGTAGTAAACTATTTAAGAAACAATCCTTCAGCTTCAGTTGAAATTACAGGTTACGCTGATGAAATTGGTAACGTTTCATACAACGAAAAATTAGCTAATGAAAGAGCTAATAGTGTAAAAGACATTCTTCTTAAAGCAAAGATTGCTTCTGAGAGAATAAATGTTACCAGTGGCGGTGTAGATACTTCTGTAGATAAAGAATCTGCTTTAGCGAGAAAGCTGGCAAGAAGAGTTACTTTCAAAATAAAAAACTAAATAAGTTTCTAAGTTTTAAAATACTGCTTAAAAAACTAAAAGCTACATCTTATTTGATGTAGCTTTTTTATTAGAAATCTTTCAGCGAAAAGTTTTTTAAATATTGATTTAGCTTGTAAACTCTAATTAAGACAACAATTACTTGTCCTGATAAAGTATCTTTAAAAATAAATCATTGTGTGAGGCATCAAAATCTTCAGATTAGCAATAGTTTCTTTATTCATTGGATTACCAGTCAAAATTAAAGTTTTTAGCTTTTTTAAATGCTGGATTTTTATTGGCAGTTCCTTTAGCTTATTGTTAGCCAAATTTATACTTACTACATTTTTCAACTTCATTATCTCAGGAGAAATTTGACTTATGGCATTATCACTTAAATTTAAGTATTCTATATTCCGAGATTGAAATAAAGTTTCAGGAACTTTTACAATACTATTTTTTTGTAATTCTAAATATTTCAGCTTTTTTGGTAATTTGATTTCCCCCAAATCATTAATTTGATTAGCTGAGAGATTCAGGTATTTTAAATTTTTTATTTTGTCTAAACGATTACAAACATGACTTATTTGGTTACTGTTAAGATTTATCTCTTCCAGGGAAGGAATATCTAATAAAGCTTCGGGAAAAACATTTAAATTATTCGATTCAAAATGTACAATTTGTAATTTCTGAAGTTTTGAAATTTCTGAATTTATGGCGGTCAAACTATTCAGGTTTATCGAAAAAGTTTTTAGTTTTTTTAATTCACTTATTTCATCCGGAATAAATTTAATACTGTTTTCATTAACATTTAATATTTCAAGTTGCTTCAGAGAAAATATAGCGTTATCCATTTTTTCTAAGTGATTCCCCATTATATTTAGAAAAAAAAGAGAATCCATTTTTATAATATCAGAAGGAACGTTGAACAATCCTTTGTCTCTGAAACTTATACTGTAGACTACTTTCTGACTCAAAAGTGCTGTATCAATATCTGTATAAGTAGGATATTTAATGGGATCAATTTGTGCTTTTGCATTCCAGACAAAAAAAACGACAGCAATAAATAAAAGTAATTTTTTCATAAATATAAAAGCTGTCGACAGTAAATGCCGACAGCTAAAAAATAAAATTAGTACTTATTTTTTTAGAAGTTTTACAGTTTTTTGAAAACCATCAGCTTCTATATTTAAGATCAGCATATTTGAAAATTGAAGTTGTGTTGTTAAATCTAATTCTAAAATAGAATTTGTTTCTGAGAAAGTCTTTTTATAAACAACTTGCCCCAGCACATTATAAGCAGTAACTTCAAGACTATTAAGATTCTCCGAATTAATATGAATTATTCCTGAAGTCGGGTTAGGTGATACAATAATATCTTTTTGTACTGGATGATCAATACCTCCTAAAGAGCCATCTATTCCTAAGTTTTGCTTTAATGCAATTACGATTGTAGCAGATTTTCCTTTGTAGTCAATCGTATTTCCGGTAGCATCAATATCAGTATCAATACCTGAACCCGGATGCTGAATAGAGAAAAATCCGAATTTATGATCTGGTGTAAAAGTAAGACCAGTAGGTTCAGAACCAGCAGGCATAGAAGCAAAAAGCTTCACCTTAGGATTTGCCTGAGTATGATCTGGAGCTATTACCCAAATATAATTTTTTCCACCATCCTGAAGCACCCAAAGATTGCCTAACTCGTCAAAAGTTAAATTATCATTTCCGTCTCCCCAAGATTCAGTTTTAACTCCATCTGGTGTATATAAGGTATAAACGGTTGATCCTCCACCTACAAAAACCTCAACTTCTGAAGCTGTCGTTCCGTTATCTTTTAAACGATATACTTTATCTAATCCTTTTGCTGTAAAATATATTTTACCATCCAAAGGACTTATCTCAACATCTTCTATTCCATTGAATTTAGTCCCGCCTAACGATTCTGCCAAAGAAGCTGTATTGTTTTGATCTGCCTGTGTTTTATTTGGAACCTGGATCCAGACTGCTGTTGTAGCTACAGGATCTCCATTTGTCAAACCCTGATCCAGTTTCAAAACATACAAATTTCCTGAAGAAAGATCATTGGGAGTATCCATTGTGTATTTGTATACCATATGTGTTCCTCCATCTTCACCGTAATAAGCTATAGTTCCGGCATCGTTAATCACTACATTTTCGTGATTCATGATTCCCATTTGCCATAATTTTCCTTTACTTCCGTCAGTATTTTTAGATGAGACCTGAGCTGTAGCAGGATCAATTTCTACTAACCAGCCATAATCTTTATATCCGTCACCATTTGTATCATTACCGGATACAGATTCCTCTGCAGTAACAATAGTTCCCCAAGGCGTAACTCCTCCGGAGCAGTTTCTGATAGTTTGTACTAAACTCGCCGATGAAAAATCTACAGCTCTTGACTTTGTTAATCCCCATAGTTTTGTTGTTGCATTGTAATTAATTTCTGCTATCGTAACACCACCCGGATTTGTTTCATGGTTTACTGAAAGATAACCATCAGTACTGCTTGCTATACCATTTGTTTTTTTAGCCACATAACCGGTAAAGTCATTCTGCCCCCCTACAAATCCTCCGCCTTCAGTGTAATTATCCCCTTCTTTAAGAATCAATTGATATTTGTGCTGTGTAGGAATAATTAATTTCGAAGTCTGCACCGTAGGTACAATAGAAGTAAAACAACTAATATGATTTCCATCATTGCAAGAAGTATCCGGAGGTATTACTACAGCTACTACAGTTTTAAGGTAGGCATCCATTCTTAAGTCAGAACTGCTTGCTCCCCTATTATGCAACTCAATCGAAATTCTGTTAACTCCTTGTACAAAATTTGCCTTTGGAATAGAGAAAATATTGTAAATACTTTCATTTGCCGCCCCATCGACTGTCGTACTTGAAAGAGTAGCATAAGTAATTGTACCAGCCGGCATATTATCTCTTACTACCTCAACACCATTTAAAAAGACTATTATTCCATCATCTCTCATCACACCTAATTCCATAGTAGCGGTAAGGTCTGATAAATTAACGGTAAAATCTTTAGTGAAATAAGCCGCATTCAAAGGACTAGTAATTGTAGTAGTTACAGGATCCCCATATCCTAATGGCCCATTTCCTGAAGACCATGCTGAGATATCAAAATCAGAATTCTTCCATTGATCGGCTAATTGTACACCTTTGTCATCATAGCTCCATGATGAGCCTTTATCAAAAACTGTAGTCTGAGCCTGAATTGCGGAATTTGTGATTAATAAAAAAGCTGCAATTGAAAGTAAATTTTTTTTCACGGTATAGTATGTTTTGTTATACTATGCGAAGTTATTTTTCTCTACGGAGCTTTGTATTATGCTTACTTTAAATAAACATACTGATGAATTAGTAAATCTTAAACTTAATGTTAAGAGGTTAATATTAAGTTAGTATTGCGCTTTACTAACATCAGTCAGGGAATTAATAAAAGCAACAAGCTGTTTTATTTCTTTTTGATCAAGATTAAGTTTATCAGGAGACAATGTCTGATTTTTAATTTCCAAACCCATTCCTGCAGCTCCGCCTTCATTATAAAAAGCTATCACTTCCTCTAATGTTGAAAAGGCTCCATTGTGAAAATAGGGTTTTGTAAGAGCAGCATTTCTTACTGTCATTGTTTTAAAAGAATTTTCATAAATCCATGATTGTTCTTTTTTTACATTGCTGTTGAATCTCCCTTTATCAGTATCAATTTCAATTGGCAGAATTTGTAATGGCTGTTTTGTTACTCCCAAAACTTCCGATTCATTCTCACTATAGAACGGAGGTACTAATCCTGAAAAATGTGGGGCAAAATGACAGGTTGCACAGGCAGCTTTCCCCATAAAAAGATTAAACCCTTTTTTGGCATCTTCAGAAATTTCTTTTTCGTTTCTCATAAATTTATCAAAATCACTGTTAAAAGAATACAGTGAAGCAACATATGAACTAAGCGCTTTAGAGAAATTTTGTCTGTCTATCCCTTCATATTTAAAGGCTTTTTTGAAAGCTTTTTTATACTGAGTATTTGTTTTTAGTTTTTTAATGATACTTTCGTAACTCGTATTAAATTCCTGTTGATTATAAATTACATGTTCAACTTGCTGTTCAAGATAAAATGCGCGCATATCATAGAAGAATCTTTTAGCAAAAACAGCATTATATAAAGAAGGAGAATTTCTTAAAACAGTTTCTCCTACTACATTACTTAAGGATTTAGTTTTTAAATCGGTAAAAGCATTTTCAGGCAAATGGCATGTAGAGCAACTCATTTTTGCATCATTACTTAAGCTTTTATCATAGAAAATAGCTTTACCTAACGATCTTAATTCGGCATTATCCTCAGAAGATTTCAGGATTGTATAAAAATACGGATTCAGGAAATCATCGTTGAAAAAATTTTTATTATTGTTATTCCAGCCTGAGATTTCTTTTAAATCATCAGGAGAAGCATCCCAATTCCCTAATTCTTCATACAAAGGCTGAAGATGAGTTTTATAAAATTCTATTCGGTCAAAAGTCTCAAAATTTGTATTTTTAGAAAGATAATCAATATTACCAGCCAATATTTTTTCGGCCTTTTCAATGTCAAATTTTTTAAAATAATTATCATTTTTAATGTAATTATCAATTCCTTTCAAAGCATGTATCGATTCTTCAAAAACATTAAGTGATCCGGGTGTATCAAAACCTGTAACACCCATAGCATAAATTCTAATGAGTTCCATTCTTAATGGCAGTGTCTTATTTTTTTCTTCTGAAAAGCCATTTTTTAATGTGCTTAAATAAAAATCATTATAACTATTATATAGAAAATCCGTTATTTCAATGATTTTATTTTGCTGCGTACTGACTTCATCTGAAAATATAACTTCATCTAACACCTGCAATCCTTCGGGAGGTAAAGTATTAGATGCCGTTCCAGTACCTTCTATATGAAATAAGGGCGCAGCGTTAAGATGAGTTTTGGAAAATTCAGGGTAATGGTAGGCAATGTAAAATTCAATTTCTTTATATGAATTTCTGGTTTTTTTTAGTGACCGCCGTAAATCTTCTTTTGAAATTTTGTTTTCCTGAAACAAATGAACATCGGATTTAAAAACTGCTAATTGATCTTTAAAGCTTTTTAATCCATGATTAATTAGAGTATTTGTAGACACATACTCATTATCATCAGGATTAAAGGACATTATTACACATCCCATACAAACTGCAATAACGAGGAACAAACAAGATTTCATGCTTTTTTTAACGGCAAAAATATTGTCTTTATATTATTCCAATTTTAAATTTGAATTAAATAATCTGTGTCAGTCTGTTAAATAAACAATCCTGTTTAACCGGAAAATTAACGAACGATATTCCTGAAGTTTCAATCAATGTGAATCAGAAGTTTCGAAAACATAATTTAGATAAGTTAAGGCATAAAAAAACCTCATTTTTCAATGAGGTTTTGTAGTATTTATTCAATCGGATTCATTTTAAAAGTATCCATAAATGCAGTTGTATAATCTCCTGCAATATATCTTGGATCATCCATTAATTGTCTGTGAAAAGGTATTGTAGTCTTAATTCCTTCAATAACAAATTCATCCAAAGCTCTTCGCATTTTACTGATAGCTTCTTCACGTGATTGCGCAGTCGTAATTAATTTTGCTATCATCGAATCGTAATTTGGCGGAATACTGTAACCAGAATAAACGTGAGTATCTAAACGAACTCCGTGACCTCCAGGCATATGAAGCGTAGTAATTTTTCCCGGTGAAGGACGAAAATCGTTATAAGGATCTTCAGCATTAATACGACATTCTATAGCATGTAATTCCGGCAAATAGTTTCTTCCTGAAATTGGAATTCCGGCAGCTACCATAATTTGCTCACGAATCAAGTCATAATCAATAACTTGTTCTGTGATTGGGTGTTCTACCTGAATTCGTGTATTCATTTCCATGAAGTAAAAATTCCTGTGTTTGTCTACCAGAAACTCAACCGTTCCTGCTCCTTCATACTTAATGAATTCAGCAGCTTTTACTGCAGCTTCTCCCATAGCAGCACGTAATTCGTCTGTCATAAAAGGTGAAGGTGTTTCTTCAGTAAGTTTTTGATGACGACGCTGTACTGAACAGTCTCTTTCAGAAAGGTGGCATGCTTTTCCGTAAGAATCTCCAACAACCTGAATTTCGATATGACGTGGTTCTTCAATAAGTTTCTCCATGTACATTCCGTCATTTCCAAATGCAGCAGCAGCTTCCTGACGCGCACTTTCCCATGCTTTCAATAGTTCCTCTTCTTTCCAAACGGCACGCATTCCTTTTCCACCACCACCAGCCGTTGCTTTAAGCATTACCGGGTAACCAAACTCTTTAGCTAATTTTTGTGTTTGTTCGAAAGATTCCAATAATCCGTCAGAACCTGGTACACATGGAACTCCTGCTGCTTTCATTGTAGCTTTTGCAGAAGCTTTATCTCCCATTCTGTCAATCATTTCAGGGGCAGCACCAATAAATTTGATTCCATGCTCCTGACAAATTTTAGAGAATTTAGCATTCTCAGAAAGAAATCCGTATCCCGGATGTATTGCATCTGCGTTAGTAATTTCTGCAGCAGCAATTATATTTGACATTTTCAAATACGATAAGTTACTTGGAGGAGGACCAATACAAACCGCTTCATCAGCAAACTTAACATGTAGACTTTCTGCATCGGCTGTAGAGTAAACTGCTACAGTTTTGATTCCCATTTCTTTACATGTACGAATTACACGAAGTGCAATTTCTCCTCTATTCGCAATTAATATTTTTTTAAACATCTTTTTAAAATTAGATAATTGGATAATTAGATAATTGGATGATTAGATTTAGACACTTTCGAAAAGTTAAATTCTAAAAATCTAAGATCTAAAATTAAGATGGATCAACTAAGAATAACGGTTGGTCAAATTCTACAGGAGACATATCGTCAACAAGAATTTTCACTATTTTACCTGAAACTTCTGATTCGATTTCGTTGAATAATTTCATTGCTTCAATTACGCAAAGAACATCACCTTTTGAAATAACACTTCCTACTTCAGTAAAAACTGGTTTATCCGGAGATGGTTTTCTATAAAAAGTTCCGATAATTGGAGATTTTATAGTAATGAATTTAGAATTCTCAGCTGGAGCTGCTGCTTCACTATTTACATTTACAACTACCGGTGCCTGTTGAGGAGCAACTGCTTGTGGCAATGCAGCCTGAGCTGGTAATTGTTGTACATAAGTAGCCTCAGTTACATTTGTTTCTAAAGTTGTTCTAATAGTGATTTTTACATCATCCATTTCTAACTTTACCTCTGCAACTCCCGAATTTGCTACAAATTTGATTAGGTTTTGAATTTCTTTTAAATCCATAATGATTCGTTTTTAGTTTTAATTTATTTCTTATCGTAAGCCCATTTCAGATAAATAGATCCCCATGTGAATCCACCTCCAAAAGCGGCAAAAATAACATTATCTCCTTTTTTAAACTTGTCCTCAAAGTCAGCTAATACTAGTGGCAAGGTTCCTGAAGTTGTATTACCATATCTTTCGATATTTACAAGCACTTTAGACTCATCAAGATCTAATCTGCCTGCAGTAGCATCAATAATACGTCTGTTTGCCTGATGTGGCACTAACCAGCTTACATCTTCTTTTGTTAAATTATTTCTTTGCAAAATTAATTCACTTGCATCAGCCATATTAGTAACAGCATATTTAAAAACTGTTTTACCATCCTGCATAATATTATGCTGTCTGTTTTTAATAGTTTCTTCAGAAGCAGGGATTAAAGAACCTCCTGCAGGAATTTTAAGAAAATCGCGTCCTACACCATCACTTCTTAAGTACTCATCCTGTAAACCTAAACCTTCATAATTTGGTTCAAATAAAACCGCTCCCGCTCCGTCACCAAAAATAATACAGGTCGATCTGTCTGTATAATCTACAATTGATGACATTTTATCGGCACCAATTAATAACACTTTTTTGTAACGTCCGGATTGTACATAAGCTGCTGCCGTAGACATTCCGTATAAAAAACTGGAACAAGCCGCTTGCAGGTCGTAGGCAAATGCATTAGTCGCTCCAATTTCTGTGGCTACATATACACCTGTGGCTGCCACCATCATATCCGGTGTTGCTGTTGCCATTATTACCATATCAATTTCTAACGGATCAATATTGGCTTTTGCTATTAAATCTTGTGCTGCTTTTATGGCAAGGTAGGAAGTTCCTTTATCAGCATCTTTAAGAATTCTTCTTTCTTTTATTCCTGTACGGGTAGTAATCCATTCATCATTGGTATCAACCATTGTTTCCAGCACTTTGTTAGAAAGCACAAAGTCAGGAACGTATCCTCCAACAGCGGTAATTGCGGCTGTGATTGTATTCATTATATTCTATTATTTCCTCTCAAATATTGCTATTTGAAAAATTTTTAAAAGACTTGAAAATTACAAAAAAAATTCTAAACGTATTGTCCTAAATTTCCTTAAAAAAGAAAGTTATAACAAACAAAAAAAACTCTCACATAGTGAGAGTTCTCATATCATTTACAAAAACGTATTAAGCAACCGCTTCAGATTTATCGATAACAACTTGCCCTCTGTAATACATTTTACCTTCATGCCAGTAAGCTCTGTGGTATAAATGTGCTTCACCTGTAATAGGACATGTAGCGATCTGAGCTACAGTAGCTTTATAATGTGTTCTTCTCTTATCTCTTCTTGTTTTCGAGATTTTTCTCTTAGGATGTGCCATTTTACTATATTATTTATCCGTTAATAGTTTCTTTAATTTGTCCCAACGCGGGTCAATATTTTCTTCTTGTTTACTCTCTTCTTTGACTTGCTTCGCCTGTTCGCTATCGCTAGAGTCTTTGACTTTTAATTCATTTAGTTTTGTCAGGGCTTCAGTTTGTAAACTTCCATCCTTTACACCTGGGTGAACACGTTTAAGCGGAACTGACAATGCAATCATTTCATAGATGTATTGTGCCACATCTAGTTCAAACTCACCGTGTGGCAAAATAAGCAATTCCTCATTGTCATTATTAAATTCGTCACCAAAACGAACGATGAGTCTCATTTTTCCTTTTACAGGCAAATCAAAATCCTCGCTTGTTAAATCACAAGGTACATTCACCGTCCCTTTATGTTTGAAATTTAACTCTAACAGGCTGCTTCCTTTATCTAAAACTAAACTGACTTTGATATCCGAAGCTTGAAACTCATCATAATCAAAGTCCTCAAAGAACTTCTTACTTATTTGATACTCAAAATGGTGTTTTCCTAGTTTTAATCCCACGAAAGGAATTAAAAATTCTTTTGTTTTGCTCATTTCAACATCAATTTGATCAATTCATATCTAAAACTCAGATACCTGAATTGGGGTGCAAAGATATAAAATTATTATAAAACTAATAATCTTATTGACCTTTTTTTGTTTATAACTGTTTTTCTTTTATTTTAAGAGGTTTTGCGCTAATCTCTTCATATTGATTACGCGAACGAAAAATATCGATTGCAAGATAAACTGCTTCTTTAAACGAATTATAATCTGCCATATCTTTCCCGGCAATATCATAAGCTGTACCATGATCCGGAGAAGTTCTGACTTTGTTCAGTCCTGCTGAATAATTCACTCCTTTCCCAAATGACAATGTTTTAAAAGGGATTAATCCCTGATCGTGATAGGTTGCCACAACTGCATCATATTTTTCATGCTGACCGCTTCCAAAAAAACCATCTGCAGGAAATGGCCCAAAAACCATAGTTCCTTTTTCGAATATTTTCTTTAAAGCAGGTTTTAATACCAAATCATCTTCTTTCCCAATTACACCTCCATCACCGGCATGCGGATTTAAGCTCAATACAGCAATTTTTGGCTTTACAATACTAAAATCCTGAATTAATGATTTTCTGATTGTTTCGATTTTTCTTGTAATTAATTCTTCTGTCAACTGAGAAGAAACTTCACTTAAAGGAACATGATCTGTCAGTAATCCAACCCTTAAATTATCATGAACCATCATCATTAATGCATTCCCTTCCAGCTCCTGATCCAAATAATCTGTATGACCCGGAAATTTAAAATCTTCTGATTGAATATTATATTTATTTATGGGGGCAGTCACTAAAACATCTATATCTCCATCTTTTAAGGCCTTTGTCGCAGCGACAAACGATTTTATAGCGTACTCGCCTATTTTCTCATCATTTGTGCCTAAATTTATGTCAACACTTTCCCTCCAAAGATTGAAAACATTCAATTTCCCCGGCAAAACCTGATCTAATTTATCAACTCCATGAAATTGAACTGTAGATGTGAAGCTTTTTTTAACGAAAGAAAGTATTTTGGCATTGGCAAAAATAACCGGCGTACATAATTCTAACATACGAGAATCTTCGAATGTTTTTAATATAACTTCGCTTCCAATACCGTTTAAATCTCCAATAGAAATTCCAACAATTATATTTTCTGCTTTTTTATTCATGAGCTCAGATTATTTATTACTAAATTAATGTGCAAAGATATAAATAATTAAGCTTATAAATAGCCTAATCGGGCAACATATCAATTCAAATTCAATCCATTTAAAAGAAATTGGTTTTACATAAAAGGGGCTGAAAATTAAATTAATTTTCAGCCCCTTCATTATTTAGATTATCAATAAGTGTTCTTACTTAAACTTATTTCTTCTCTGGCAGCATAATTGATAATAATACTGAAATTATAAGGATTCCTCCAATAACAATCAGCGAATAAATTGACTCGATATGATAAAACGGAGCAATAATCATTTTTATACCAATGAAAGAAAGGATAATTGCCAGCCCGTATTGCAGTTTGCTGAATAAGTGAATAAAGTTATCCAATAAAAAGAATAATGCTCTTAATCCTAAAATTGCAAAAATATTAGACGTATAAAGGATAAACGGATCATTTGAAATAGCAAAAATTGCCGGAATAGAATCTACTGCGAATAATAAATCCGTAAATTCGATTACCGCAACAACTACTAAAAGCGGAGTAGCTAATTTTTTTCCGTTTTCGTATGTGAAGAATTTATCCCCATCGTATTTATCCGAAACACTAAAAAACTTTCTGATCAGTTTTGCTCCTCTTGTGTTGTTGTAATCTTCTTCGTCATCGTCATCGCCCGCAGACCAAGATTTGATTCCTGCATACACAAGGAATAAACCAAAGGCAGTCATGATTAAGTTAATATCATATTTGAACCCTTCTATACCTGCTAAGCCTAAAAGCTTATTTAAGTACGTTAACTCAATTAAGAAAGCCCCGGAAAATATAAAAATCGCTCTTAAAACAAGGGCTCCAATAATTCCCCAGAATAAAACTTTGTGTTTGTTTTCGTTTTGTACATCAAAAAACTTAAAAACTAATATAAAAACAAATAGATTATCTACAGAAAGCGCCTTTTCGATCCAGTATGCAGACTGAAACTCATAAAATTTAGCAGCACCTGCAAAGTGATAAATTAAACCACTAAAAATCATGGCTAAACTTATCCAGACTAATGACCAGGTAATTGCTTCTTTATTGGTCACGACATGACTCTTCTTGTTGAAAATTCCCAAATCCAGTAATAGCATGATTAGTACAGCGACCGCAAAAACTATTATAAGTCCTGGATGTTCTGAAAAAATAGGGTGTTGATTCATTTGAAATATTAATTAAGTTAAATTTTAAAATTATGTATTAGCCATTGTTACTACTATCACTCTTCCTCCTTCTTCGCTGGAAAGCAGTATTTTTTTTCCGTGTGTAAGCTCCAACATTGTACCGATTGGAATTTCCTTACCTTCGGTTAAATCCTTCAATGAAGTTAGTTTTTGATTAACTAACACCCACTTATCATTAAAAAAAGTAAAATAACCTACAGGAACTTTATGTTCAGCAGCCAGCTTTTCATTTCTGGCAATATTACGATTAACATGCCATTGAAACAAGTATTGATCATTATAAACCATTAACCTATGATTTTCAGGTTTCCAAACTGTCTCCTCGAACTGATAATACAAGTCTAAAATTGGCAGCGTCCCTTTGTGAGCAGTATTGCAAAACGGGCATATTGGCGTATTTGTATTATCAAAAACATACCATTTTTGCTCGCATGAAACATTCTGGCATTTCTGCATTAAATCAGTTGTTTTCAGCAATGCTGTCTCCCATTCTTCGGCATTTGGTCTTTGCATTGGATTGTGTAATCCATCAATAAAAACTTTATCAAACAGGTTTTTTAAATAAGGCCCTGTGATTGTGTAGGGTAATTTGACAATATCTGCCCAGGGCAAATCCCATTTCGAAACCTGATTAAGTTTTGGCCTATTCATTGGATCTGTCGGATGCTCTATGAACATTGCTTTTTCGCCCATTGACAGCAAGTCATCTTTTTCAGTATCTAAATCATGTACCTTCCCTCCTTTTAATGGATGCCTGTGTAATAAAAGCATATAAATTAAAACCGGCAATGCATGTAAATCGGTTAATCGGTTTGGCAATTTCCTGTTTGGATCGGTTTTATTGAGATGCTTGGTCGAAAGTACTTCCGGAGCAATAAATTCTGCCGTGCCAATTACTTCTGCCGGAAACAATCCCGGAACCACTAATCCGTCCAAATCTATCATACAAGCCGATTTATTGACAGGATCAATCAAAACGTTATTGTATGATAAATCAGAATGCGCCAAACCCATTGCATGCATCTTTTTTACACCGCGGGTCAGATTAACACAAACCTGAAAATAACTTAGCCAATCGCCCAACTCTGATTTTGCAACACGTAGCGGAAAGTGCGGATTTCTAAATTTAGCACCTGCAAACCATTTCCCGTTTTTCTCTTTTCCCTGAATTAAATCGCTCGTTTCATATCCTTTATTAAAGAAAAACTTAGAATTGTAAGTCGGGACTATGATTCCGGTTAAACCTTTATATTCAACAACATCTGTTGGCCATCTGTACACTTCGTTTAAATAGTAATCGCCTGCATCTCCGTTTTGAATCTGTGCTAAATATTTATTGGTTATTCTTTGTAATCTTTCTTTTTGATTAAAATCTAATTTATCTCTAAATAATGCAACAACATATTTTTTGTCGGGACTAAAGTAAACATCCTTTACACCACCACGCATGGGCTCACCATTATCAACAAACTGATAGGTTTTTGCAGCATCATTGATTGATTTTACTGTAATCGTATTCATTTTTAATAAATTATAGCAAGGGTTCTGTCATCATGATTTCCCGGACTCCAAAAATCCATCCAGGCAGAAAGCTGCTTCGCAATTTCAGGATTATTTTTATCAAATTCAACTTGGATTCCATCTTCATTTTTCCCTTTCAAATCATCAATAAATCCTCTCCAGTTTTCAATTTTTTCCAAATTAGCTTCAACTACAAATTTAGGATCATAAATACCATCTGTCATCAGCATTAAATAAGAGAAGTCATCTATTAATTTAAAACCAAATCTTGAAGAAAATTTATCATCTTGAAAAATTTCAGGCATGGTAATAAATCTTGTTCCGCCACCATAATCCCCAACGTCAAGCCAGTTCATTAATTTGATTTCTGTGAGCTCTTTATTTAACAATCCGATTGGACAATCGCCAACTCCAAAAGTTAGAATAGCATATCCAAAATCGTATTTTTTAACCAGGGCAAAAATTAAAGTTGTGTGTAAATCTTTTAATTCTGTTTTGTTTTTTATTGCAAATTCTTCTAGTTTTTGATGTGCAAAATGTACTGCTTTTGAAAGATTTTCATAAACAAACTGATTTATTTTTTTTGATGTTACGTCACTTAATTTATTATGATGGTTGGCCAATACCTCATCAAATTCTTTTAGATTTTCGGGGTTCAAATTTTCTTCAAAATATTGAATTACAGATTCACATACTATTCTTGATCCTTTTCGGGATAATTTAGCAGAACCTGCTCCATCTGAAACGACTACTACACTCCAGCCAATTTGATCAAAATTTTTAAATACAAAATCATCTTCTCTAAAAGATCCGACATTAGCATGGCTTCGTCCTCTTTTTGAAGATATTACAATATTTTTATCCAAAAATCCCCCCAAAACTGCTTCGCTATCTGGTTTCCAAAATGGATCATTTTTATCACTTTCAAGATTTTTCCATAAGGATTTGGGATCAGGATTTATGATAAGTGTTAGTGTTTTTTTATTTAAAACCGAATCTTCCGGTTCACCATCAATTTTAAATAATATGCTTATTTTTAAATCGCCGCTTATTTTGGGAATTCCAAAAAGCATTTCGTTCGCCTCATTAAATTCGAGTCCTGTATTTTCTAAACCATTAATTTCAAAGGAAATAAAATCATTCCAACCCAAAGTACTGAAATCAATTTTTGCCTGATATTTTTTATTTACTGTACCATTTGGTATTGATACTGTTTGTATTAAAATATCATCAATTCTATTTTTCAATATCCAATTCTGCATAATCATTTTTTGGTTTTCCTGAATTATTTTTACTGCATTGACATTTTTTTCATCGGAAACAAACTCATCAAAGAGAGCTGTTTTACCTGAAGAAATGTCTATTTTATGCTGGGATAAAAAAGACTGGATATATCTTTTGACTTCCTTCATGAATTACCCTTGTGTTCTGCTCACATCAAATCCGCCTTCTCCTGAAGTGTAACTTCCCTGATTATTGCACCATGGACAAGTACTTATTTCTTCATCGCCAATACAATGTATTTTATCACAAACACAAACCGCAAAAGCTATTTGGTTTCCACAGCAGGGACACGTTGGCCCTCCGATAAGTTCATCTGTATTTACTTTAGTAATAAAATTTGTAGAATCAGCCAACTCGAAATAGGAATTATCGACCTGATAGGCTCCGACCAATTTATAACTTTTAGAAGATAGTTCAATTCCGGCGTAAATAGACTCCGCAATAGTTTTGCGATATTTCATTAAGTACGGCCTTTTAGTATTTTGACATTTACCATTTAAAACCACAAAATTATCATCGACATATTGACGGTTTGGCATCTCTTTGGTTAAGTCTATTTTTGAAAGTGTTTCTCCGTCTAATTTTGCCAATTCAAAACCACTAGAATTATTTTCGACACTTATACTACTGGTCTTAATAGAATCTGTTACCCATTTAAAAAACTCTTTGTATGACTGAACATTTGTATTTTTAAAATGCAAAACATTGTCTGTAAGTTCACCTAATAACTTTGTATCTGTTTCGTTTCCGAAAGAAATTGCAATTAAATTAGCTGTTCGCTGCCAGTTTCGTTTCCATTCGTTAATTGCCATTTTAGTATCATCAGTTGGAACTCCATCAGTAAATAAAAAAACAATAGGTTTCCAATCACCTTTAACTTCATATGTTGTTTTTACAATATTACTGCGCAATTCATACATTAAATGTCCTAAACCTTTGCTTAAGGATGTACCGCTGCCAATTGGAAATTTAGGAGGATAAAAACTCACTATTTCTTGAAGAGGAACCAATGTTTTAGGCTGACCGGCAAATACTATAATTGATACAAATACGGTTTCAAGTGCATAAGGATCTGTTTTTAATGCCTGAATAATAGTAGCCAACCCTTCTTCAACCTCCTGAATAGGCTCTCCAACCATTGACTCTGAAATATCGATTAAAAAATATATGGGTAATCTTCTCATTTTAAAGGAAATTTAATATCATTAAAATATAATTGAAAGCACAATCTGAGTTATATTAACAGATAAACCAACTCCAAACTGAGAAGGTTTATCAGTAGTTTATAAAATTAAATGTAGAAGAAAATACGATCGCAAAAAAATCAAAACAGATGAAGTCAATATTCAATTTATTTTGCAGCTACTAAGAATGATTAATATCTCAATATGTTGTTCAAATTAAATCACTACAATTATTTCGCTTGGTGGAGGAGGCAGCGTAACACTTTCGCCAGTTCCCTGACTTTTATTGCCTTGTTCGATGGTTTCTGATACCCATTTGAAAAATTGTTTTAGTGTCGAACTATCGGCTGAGGCCAAATGAACCACATGGTCTGTCAATTCTTTTAGAATTTCATCGTTTGCCATATGTCCGGCCGCGCAACCGACTACAGCTCCAAAACTTAGGCTTTTTATTTCCTGAGTTTTTTGTCTGTAAAGCTGAATATCTGAAGGTTTCCCATCAGTAAATACAAAAAGTAAAGGTTTCCAGTCTCCTTTTTGGGTAGCTGAACCCTTTATAACATCCTTATTTACTTTTTGAATAACAAAATCCAGTCCTGCTCCTGTATTTGTAGGACCACTTTGCGGACAGGTTATCTCAGGTAATTGAAAGTGAACCAGTTCTGTCAATGGAACAATTTCTTTTACTTCACGATCATAAGTAATAATACTGATCCAGAGTGAATCTAAGGCCTGAGCATCTGAACGCAAAGTATTGACCATGCCGCTTAAGGCATTGTTTAATGCCTGAATTGGTTCTCCGTACATAGAACCGGAAGTGTCTAATAAAAAATATACCGGTAGTCTTCTCATATCACTTGAAAAAATTTCATAATAATTAATCTAACCCAATTTCTCCATTATATCCCGAAATATCACACATGAATATCAGAGACATGTTATTCCTGTTATTTAGCACTCCAATAGTATTTAACCTTCTACAGATAAGACTCTACAATTTTATGAATAGTCTGTCCTAAGAAAGTATCATCTGTAGGATCTCCAATGGCACTGAACTTCCATTCTCCATTACGCTTGTATAATTTGCCCATAATGATGGAACGTTTGTTTACATATTGGGCTTCTGCAGAAACATTGTAAGCTGCAAATTCTGAAACTACTTTTGTGGGAGTACCTTCGTACATTCTGATTTTTGCATACGGGATTTGAGAGAAATCTTCTTTTCCTGCATTATTCAGAAAGAAAAATATCTGATTCACTTTAGCATCAACTTTAGAAAGGTCTACGGTAATAATTTCATTATCCAAACCATCATCACCTCCACTATCTCCGGCAAGATCATCACCGGTGTGTTTTAGGGCACCATCCACGCTTAACAACTTTCCTTTTGGAAGGCCAAATTGCTGTAACACTTCTACTCTGTACAAAGGAGAATATAAATGATCACAAAGTTTATTTTGGTCATCAATTAACACACAACTTAAATCTAAGTCCACTTCTGTTACATTTTTTGATAATCCTAAAAATCCTTTCGTTTCAATTGCTCCCCAGTTTACACCAACACAAAAATTTGTTAATGACTCGCCGCTTGATTTTATTAAATCAATCTTTTGTCCTTTGGTTAAGTTAATTGCCATAGCTTTAATCAGGTTTTAATTAGTTATATTTATTTAAATAATCCTGCAAACCACCTTTCATTCCAATCCCTACTGCTTCAAATTTCCACTCGTTGTTTCTTTTGTAAATTCTCCCAAATTCTACGGCAGTTTCAATAGAAAAATCTTCATCCAGTTCATATTTAACCAATTCTGTGTTTGTCTGATCCAGAATTCTGATAAATGAATTTCTAATTTGTCCAAAATTTTGTCTTTTTGTATCTGCCTGATGAATCGTTACTACAAAAGAAATTTCGTGAACATCCGGAGAGATTACGGACAAATCTATCTGGATTTTTTCGTCATCTCCGTCACCATCACCGGTTAAATTATCTCCTGCATGAGTTACTGCTCCATCAGGCGATTTTAAATTATTGTAATAAACAAAATGGTTGTCATTCGGAATTTTTCCGTTTGCACCAACTAAAAATACTGAAGCATCCACATCAAAACTTGATCCGGTATTGCTTGAGTTACTATCCCATCCAAGACCTACAGTAAACTTTGGTGCGTCTATACTTTGTCTTTGTCCTTTTTCTAAGTTAATTGCCATTTTATCTCTTTAATTAATATTTATATTCAACATTGTTTTTAAAATATTGGTTTGTTCATCAACATTTTGGAGCTCTTCCAGAAAATCTACTGATGAAATTTTTTCATGATATTCCTTTAGTACTTCTAAAACATTTTCGGGCAGTGTGGTTTTTACGACACTGAGTTCTCTCTTCAATTCTGCATTTTTGTTTTTCAGATCTATTATAATTTCTTCTTTTGCAGATCCGTTTTTTGAAATATCAATATCCTTAGTATTTTCTTCATTCAAAAAATAAAATGATTTTTCATTGGCTACAAAAACAAATTTATCATTAGAATCCCTAAATTCATAAACCTCAATTATTTCATTATTACAAACCAGTCCGCACAAAAACTTAATTTTAAAATTCAGAATATTCAAACGTCCTAAAAGCTTTTTTTCAAATTTGGCATATGGATTTTCATATACACTTTTATTCAATTGTGAAAGCTTTTCGTACTGATCAATAGTAATCTCCCTGTAATATTCGGCCTGAATACTCTGAGAAAAAATCATTATATCATTCCAATTAAAAAAAACATCTTTTTCTGAAACAAATAACTCATAGAGTTCTTCTATCTTTTTGGACATATTTTGAGCATGCAGCTGCATTTGTTTGGCAAACTTACTCTCTCCTATCTCCTGTTTTAATTTTGATAAAATCTCTTCATTAATATAGATTTCATCACTGATTAAAACATATTGCTGTTCCTTTGATTTTTTAATTTTTTGAAACAAATCAATAAGACTGCTTGTAAACTGAATGTGAAACAGTTCTAACTTATTAATATCTAATATCCGGTTTTTTTCAAAAAGAGTATGAATAATTTTTGTCCTTACCAAAATCCCGACAAGATCCTTGTGGTTAAAGAAATTGGATAACAATTCTAAAACCACAAGTTTTCTGTTACTGTCTTTTATTATTTGAAGATATCTTTCTTCTTCTTCCTCCTGCATTTATCTAATTTCCAATATTCGATTTTTGTAATTTTCTAGCTTACAACGCCTTTTTTCAATTCCTGTTCCAGACTTTGTAAACCTGCGTCCAGCTGCCTTCTTGTTTCGGTACCCTGATCGTGAATTTGTTTTACTTCGGTTAAGGTATCGATCAATGATTTTGTTGTCATTTTCAGGGTTTCCAGAGAAACAATAGTGTTTTCGTTTTCTCTGGCAACTTCAATACTGTTTTGTTTCAGCATTTCAGCATTTTTCTGCAAAATTGTATTTGTTGTTTCAGAAACTCTACGCTGAACTTCAATATTCTGTTTTTGTCTTTGCAATGCTACCGCTAGTGTCAATTGGTTTTTCCAAACCGGCATTGTTGTAGTCAAAATAGACTGTGCTTTTTCTGCTATAGAAGTATTATTGTTCTGAACTACTCTAATTTGCGCCAAAGACTGCAACATGATAAAACGAACAATTTTCATATCGGCAAGACGTTTGTCCAGTCTGTTAATGAAAGTTCTTTTATCCGAAATCTGATAATCCTGATATTGCGCACTATTGCCTTCCATTACAGCAAGTTCTTCGTTTAATTCCTTAAATCGAATTTGCCCTGCAATAATGTGCTTTTCCATTTCTTTGATCAGATTCACATTACCATCAAACATCGTCTGAAGTGCACTGTTATCTTTCACAGAGTTGATCATTCCGGCTTTTACCTTATTACTGATTTTTTCAATATTTACAGTAATTCGATCATATTCCTGGAATAATTTTTTTACATCGGTAATTAACTTATTCAATAAAGGAATTTTAGAGATAAATCTCTTAAATGGTCCCTGATCTAATTGATCAACATCTACATAATTCAATTCAGTAAGCAGATCATTGATAAGAGTTCCTACTTCCCCGGAATTATAAGTTCTGACATTTGTTAAGAAAGTATCACTCTGCTTTGCAATAGAGTTTTGAATTTCGGCACCATAATTCAGAATTGAATTGGCATCATTCTCATTTAACTGATTAGAAATAGATTTGTAATTATTTACATCAGCTTCTGTAATCGAAGCTAAGTTTACATTTCCATCTTTATCAATTAAAGCAGAATTTTCCTGAGTAACTAATTGATTTTCTGACATGACTATAAATGATTCTGTTGAATTGTTACAATTGTCTGCTCTAGTTTCTTATCGTTTGTTGGTACACCAACTGCACTAAATTTCCACTCCTCATTTCTCTTGTAAAAAACACCTAAAACCATAGAAACGTTTCCGGCAAAAGTAGCATCGTTTGCAACATCAAAACGTGCAAATTCCTGACTAACCTTGGTTGGTGTTCCTTCGTAAATGCGAATAGAAGCAAATGGAATGTCTTTAAAATCCTGACCTCTAAAACTATTTATAAAAAACGCTACGTGATTAGCTGCCGGACTTAATTGAGAAAAATCTAAGGTTATAACTTCGTTATCCAATCCGTCATCTCCATTTAAATCTCCTGTTAAATCATCTCCACTATGTTTAATTGCACGGTCGTTTGAAATCAGTTTTCTAAAGTTTACTGAATCAATATGATTTTTTTTATCATCATAAACTGCACAGCTTGCATCTAAATCTACTGCTTCTTTTTTTGTACCAAAGAATCCCTTTTTTTCAATTGCTCCCCAATTTACTCCAACACAAATGTTTTGTAATTTTGTACCGTTACTTTTTTCAAGATTTATACGTTGTCCTTTTTCTAAATTAATTGCCATATCTTAGTTATATTTATTTAAGTAATCCTCTAATCCGCCTTTCATTCCAACTCCAATGGCTTCAAATTTCCATTGTCCGTCTTTATTGTATATTCTTCCAAATTCAACTGCTGTTTCTATCGAAAAATCTTCTTCAAGTTCATATTTAACCAATTCTGTATTATTACTGTCATCCACAATTCTAATGAATGAATTTCGAACCTGACCAAAATTTTGTTTTCTGCTTACAGCATCATGAATGGTTACAACAATGCAGATTTCCTTTACTGTCGGATTGATCTTTGTTAAATCAATTTTAATCTGTTCATCATCTCCCTCTCCTTCTCCCGTCAGGTTATCACCCGTATGTATTACAGCTTCATCCGGTGATTTTAAATTATTGTAAAAAACAAAATGTGAATCAGATAAAATTTTTCCGTTATCACCCAGAATAAAAACAGAGGCATCAAGATCAAAACCTGAACCTGTACTGCTGTTATTAGTGTCCCATCCTAAACCAATAGTAAATTTTGGTGCATTTATATTTTCCCTTTGTCCTTTTTGCAAATTGATAGCCATAGTCTAATCTATTTTTATTACGTTAATATTCTTTTTATATTCTAAAATTTGATGGTAATTATTACTTATCGCAAGATGAAATAATTCGTTGCTTTTTTTTCTTGAAATATTAGAGATCAAATAAGCAAACTGTTTATCATCCATGCTTAAAATAAATTTTACGATTCTGGTATTGTATTGAAAATCTTCACTATTTACTATTGAAACAATATCTTCTACATTTTTAACAGCAAAATAATTGTAATGATTTTCTATTTTGGGATGAATGTCTTTGTTTATTAATTCTGCAAAATACACAAACACAAAATCTCCCTTTACCGCATATTGATCCAGTATTTTATTTACGGTATGTTCATGACTTCCTGTTATTTTGATATCATCAACAAATATGCAAAGTTTGTCTTCAATAAAATTACGGTCTATATAATAAGTGTCATTAGAAATTAATTTAACACGCTGTTCAAAATCCAAATTCCCATAATCTGTTACATAGGTTTGGTTTCTGTAAATTTTAGATTCAATACAGGCTTTTTTACCATTTTTAAATAAGAAGCTATTAAGTTCTTTTTTAAAATAGTAGCATAAAAAATTGGATGCCGTAGGAATAGACAAATAAGGGCTGGGCAAGATTACAATATCTTTTTCAGATAAGATTACATCTTTAAATTGCGCCACAAATCCGTCAAAGAGTTCTTCTGCAAATTTCTCTGCAAAGAACTTATCTCCAAATTTAAACCTGCTGTATTCTGCTTCCGTAAATGGGCAGCTGTCTTTTTCTGTTATTTTGTGTAAACTGTAACTTTTATTCACTGTTATATTTTTAAGAGATGAGCGTTAAAACCAAATTTCAAAGCTCCGTTATAATCGGCAACACTATTATCGCCAATATGTAAAACATCTTTTTTCTCTATTTTTTTATATTTATTAATTTCATCAAACACCAATTGATAGATCTCTGTATTCGGCTTAGAAAACCCAACTTCATCCGAGTAAATCTGAAACTTAAAATAATCAAGCAGATCGTAATATTTTAATAATTTTCGTAATGTAAAGCCCTTAATAAAACCCGTATTACTCAAAACACTGATCGATTTTCCTTCACTGGTAACTTTATCAAACATTTTTTGAATGTCCTTAAAAATTAAAACCGGTTTGTTTTCTAAAAACAATTCTTCTGTGAGATCATAAAACTGAGATAGCTTCTCAGTTCCATAATTACCAAGATTTACATTTAGAGCTCCTAAAATTAAATAATATATTTCGAATGTTTCTATATTTAATCCTGTGTTTTCATTTATATTATTACACAGAACATCATAATATCGTATAACTTCACTGACTTTTTCAATTGGTTGTTCGATTTCAAAAAAATCCTGAAACAATAAATTCCTTTTTTGCTTAAATTCAGGATTCGATTTTATTAATGTAAGCCACAGATCAAAAGAAAGGTGACTGTAATTTTCATAATTTATTTTCAATGGTATGTATTTTTAGTCGGCAAGTATGCTGTTGAGTAAAATCAATCAAGTTTTTTCTAAACTCAAAAAATGTTTTACTTAAAATCAGTTCCTGCAATATCTTAAATTTTATATTTTTATCTATAAATCAAATTCAGCAAATCTCTTTACAAAATGATTTTTCAAATAGTCATTTTTGACAACCAGATGTCAATTGTTTGATCTTTTGAAAATTTACAACTATTACTATTGTTGAAATCTTAAAACTTACAATAATACGAAAAAGCGTACTAAGTATAAATGAGGAATTCTTGAAAACAGAAATATTTATCAACAAAGAAGGAAGCCGGGACGGCAAATGTGTTTTCCTGACACCTGCTTTCGCTTTTTAATTATAACTTTGCCTTATAATTAACATTTAGTAAAACAAAAGCAATATGTTTACAGGAATTATAGAAACCTTAGGAAGGATTCGCGAAATACAAAAAGACCAAAATAATCTTCATATAACAGTTGATTCTTCTATTACAAACGAATTAAAAATCGACCAAAGTGTATCTCATAACGGAATCTGCCTGACAGTAGTCGCTATAAAAGATTCTTTTTATACTGTAACAGCAATCGACGAAACGATTTTAAAAACAAATATTGGGGACTGGAAAACCGGTGACGTAGTTAATCTTGAGCGAGGAATGAAACTTGGTGACAGGCTTGACGGACATATTGTACAAGGTCATGTAGACCAAACCGGTACTTGTATTAAAATCGAAGAAGCCAACGGTAGTTGGAATTATACTTTTGAATATGACAAGAACCTGAACAACATAACCATTGAAAAAGGCTCAATAACCGTAAATGGAGTTAGCTTAACGGTAGTAAACTCTAAAACAAACGAATTTAGTGTTTCAATAATACCTTATACTTTTGAAAATACAAATTTTAAAAATTTCGAAATAGGAACGAAGATAAATTTAGAATTTGATGTAGTCGGAAAATACATTTCGAAACTCTATTCAATAACTAAATAGTCATAAAACGATTTAAAAAAACAAAAGCTTCAGTTTAAACTGAAGCTTTTGTTTTTAATTTATGCTTATATATTACAAATGCACCTAAGGAAAGTCCAAAAAACATTAACACCATCAAATCATCATCTATATCTGTATCGGGAAAAGGATCAGTTGCAGTTGTCTGAGCTGTCTTAGCAGTAGATGGATTTGGTGGTTCTGGCGCAGCAAATACAGTTATTACACTAAACAACATCAGAAACACAATTACAATTTTGCTTATCATTTTCATATGAAACAAATACTTTAGATCTTAGTATACTTAAAAATGTTTTTTCTAATTTAATGAAAGCGTGGTCCTTCCACTAAATCTGCAACAAATGTATTGCTTTTTATTCAAAAAAAATAGCGACTAAAAAAAAAGCTTCATAATTATTTATGAAGCTTTTTTGAATGTGGTCCCACCTGTAATACAAAATCACAAAGACAAAAACATAAATATTTGTAATTCAATATTTTAATAAATTAAAAAAACATATATCCATACATTTTGTTTTACACTTGTTTTACACTACATTTGATTTCTAACCTTTTTATATGAAAATTACTTACAATCCTTGTGTTAAAAAAAAATATTCAACTGACAATTTTGGAATTCTTCAAGTAAGGAGAACAGAAAACAGAAAATCCACTTATTTCTCTTTGGGAGTTTCAATAAAAGTAAAAGATTTATTAAAAAGTGGTTCGGTCAGTAGCACTCATTCAAATCATAAAGAACTTAATATAAAAATTGAGGAAAAGATTAACGAGTTAAGAAAAAAAGATTCTCCTGATGAGGTAATCATTAATGATGTAAAAAATGACAAAGTTTCTTTTATTCAATTTTTCAAAAGTCAATTGGAAATTTACAATGAAAGAAACGAGATTGGAACATATAAAGTTCATCTTACCAGTTTTAAACATCTTACAACTTTTTTAAATAAAACAAATCGAAAAGACCTTCTTTTTAGCGATTTAACAAATTCTTTTATCAGTGATTTTCATACCTATTTAATAAAACAAAATATTTCAAAAAACACTCAAATAAAGTATATCAAAAAAATAAAAAATGTTTACAACAAAGGAGTTGAATTTGACAAATTTATTCCACGTAAAAACCCTTTTCTTTCTTTAAGAATAAAATCTGATACGGTTAATAAAGAAACTCTTGGTAAAAAAGATATTGAAACACTTTTGAAACTTAAAATTGAAAAAGAAGATCCTCTTTATAATTGCAAGAATTATTTTATTTTTCAAATTTTCGCTCAAGGTATAAGAGTAAGTGATTTAATGACTTTAAGATGGGGAAATCTAATAACAGGGGAAATTTTATTTTACCAGTTTAAAACTAAAAAACCACATAGAATACCATTAAATTTTATAATCTTATTAAGATTAACGGATTATTTTTTAACTGGTAAGAAAATTTTAAACAAAAAATTTGATTTTAAAATAAACGGTATTGAATATAATTTGAATTATAAAGAAGTTGAAAAACACTATGAAAAATTACAAAAAGAAAACATTTTTCAATTTATCTTATTAAGTGATTCTACAAAACCAGAAGACAAACAAAAATTAACCGAATTGGAAGATTATTTAAATCAATGGTTGAAAGTAATAAATGAAATTAAATTCAAACTAAAAACTCTTCTTATTGTTGAAATTGTAAGTTTTGCGAAAGTAAATTCTAATAAATTTATTTTCCCAATTCTTGATAATAAAATCTTTGAGGACGTTAAATTTAATTCTGAAAAAAATACTCTTTCAAAATACCAGTACAATCAAATGTCTTCAAAAACTACTTATTACAACAAACAATTAAAAAAAATACAGGAAAAATGTGGGTCAGATGTTGTCTTTACAAGTCATTTGGCAAGACATTCCTACACTAGTTTAATGATTGAAACTACTAACAAAGATATTTACACTATTTCAAAAACATTAGGTCATAGCAGTTTATCAATGACGGAACATTATTTAAATGGATTTTTATGGGAAAGAGTTGATGAAACTAATAATGAAATGAATAACACATTTTTGACCGTATCTTAAATTAGAGAATTGTACCAAACCTAAAAGTGTATCATTTTAATATTAAACAACAAGGTTATTTGATACACTTTTCGTATCTTTATAATATAAAATATTAAAACGATACAAATGAAAGTAGTTATATATTCTAGAGTTTCAACTAACAGTCAAGATTACAAAAGACAAACAGAAGAATTACTAGAGTTTTCCAAAAACATGAATTATGATGTTTTAGATATTTTTGAAGAAAAGATTTCTGGTGGAAAAACAAACGAGGAAAGACCAGAACTTATTAAAATGGTAAATTTTATCAAAACAAACAAAATCGACAAGGTTCTTTGTTGGGAACTAAGTAGATTAGGAAGAAACACTATAGAAGTTTTAAAGACAATCCAATTGTTCAATGAGAATTGCATTTCTCTTTATATAAAAAATCACAATATTGAAACTCTCAACGATAAATACGAGATAAACCCAATGTCTCAATTCTTAATTCAAATACTTACTTCGGTTAGTGAAATGGAAAAAACACAAATAAGACAAAGAATTAAATCTGGTTATGATAATTATAGAAAAAACGGTGGTAAAGTTGGAAGAAAAGACGGATTTAAAAAAGACATGCAAACTCTTTTAACCGAACATAAAGAAGTTGTTAAATTATTAAAACAAGGTTATAGTATAAGAAAAACAATGAAACTAACCGATAAAAGTAGCGGAACTGTTCAAAAGATTAAAAAACTTTTGAAAGAGAAAAATTAATTTTTCAATTTAAAATAGCATTATTTTCTAATAAATCTCAACTATTTTTCTTTTAAAGATTTTTATTTAAATTCTTCATATACGTCATCCGTAAGATAATACGTCATATCAAATGATAGTAAAGACGTAAAATTCATTGCCATTAATAAAGAGGATAAAAATAATGATATATGAATCGGAAGATTTTCATTATTGTTCTTTATAAAAGTAGGAACATGTTCAATTTCAGGAAAAAAGGGAATCGAAAGATTTGCATCTCCTTTCTGAGACGTATAATTTATCAATCCATCATTTAAACTAAGAATTAAATTGTTTCTGTAAATCATATCAATATTTTCATTACAGTTTTTACCTACAGGATCGAAATGAAATTTATTACAAATTAAAAAAGTAAAGACGTTATCGTAAGGATTCTTTGTAATATCAAAAGTTCCGGGAATTGGTTTAAAGTACGGACGTGGTTTTTTTATCTCACTTCTCATCTTTTTTACTTCCGATAACTTTTCAACATATCTTTTTAAATCTGCAAAAGAATTAATATCAGATTTAACTTCACCGACTGCTAAAACTGTTTCTATTGGGAAAAATTTTTGATTTTCTACTGTTTGAATTTGTGGTGTGTGAAAGATGTCATATATAATTATATCACATTGTGTACTAATTTTATTTTCTGAATTAATCACAAAACCAGACGAAATTCCGTATTTTTTAGGTATGTACAACCTTAACCAATTATGAATTAAAGTCTCCCTATATGATCCAAATTCCCCAGGATGAACTAATTTTTTTTTCTCTTCATCCCAAAATATTTTCTTTGAAGTATCAAATGAAGACTTGAGATTTTCAAAGTTCTGAATTGTCAAATTTCTGATTATATCATTCATATAAAATAATTAAAAACAACTAATATACTTGAAAAAATTCAAAACCATTACTTTAATTATTTTCAGTAGTCACTTAATTCTTATTTATTCTCATCCAAATAATCGAAATCAAACAAAGAAGACATTTTAACATTCAATCCTATTGACAAAGATTTCACAGTACATATAGTTGGATTTATTGCACCTCTTTCTATTCTTGTTATTTGTGGTAAAGAAACTTCAGCAAGATTTGCAAGTTCCTCTTGGGACATATTTTTTCCCTCACGCATTTTTTTAAGATGCTTCCCAAACTTCGATAAATACCTTTTGTCTATAGTGTAAATCAATTTTACAGAATGTTTTTCCGTAAAATTCTTATAATCATTCATGATTAATCTAATCATAGATGATTAGTTTGAAACTTTTTGATATATTTACCCTAATAAATTAATTAACAATTGAAAATGAGAAAAAACAACTTGATTTTAACGATGATTAGTATAACACTAATCTCTTGTGGAAGTAAAAATGATAATAAAGAGTTAAAAGAAAAAAACGACGAAATTCAAAAAACTCAAGTAGTAGTTAATACCGATTGTCAATGTTCCGAATTAAATTTAGAAAAGAATTTACTAAATGGAATTCCTCGTAAATTAAAAGACATTCAAAAAAAAGAGTCTAATAAACCATACACTGGAACTTGCATTGAAAAAGATCAAAACGATTCTATAATTAGAAAAGTAGAAATTAAAAATGGGTGGGTAAACAGAGAAATTATTAGGAGAAAAATAGAAAAAAATAAATTCTATATTACAGTTAGTGATTTTACATTCGAAGATGCAATAAAGACTAACGGTTGGAAAATCGACATTAATGAATTGAGAGAAAAAGACGAAAGTATTAGTTCGTACTACGTCTACAATTTTGAAGAAATTAAAAACAAAAACATCTATAACCGTTGGAGTATCTCTTTAGATAATCGTGACTTAAGTTACAACCCAAGTGGTGAAATTAAATATGGAGTTTATAACGTTCTATTTTCTCCCGAAATTCAAAATGGACAACAGAAAAACTGGAAACCAAACTGTATGTCGAATGCTGATTCTTATAGTCCCAATCCTGGTCATAGTCCTTGGGAAATGAAAAAACTTTCTTTTGAACAATTTTCAAAAATAATGAATGAATTGAAAAAAGAAGTTCCTCATTTTAATTATTGGAATTAAATAGAAGATTTTAAAACAAATAATACTCAAAATCATAAAATGAAAACAATATTTACATCTATATTAATATTAATCTTTAATCTCGGTTTCTCACAATTAAATGGAGTCTATAAAAGTAAAGATGGTCTATATAAACTTAAGATTTCAAATTATTCAAAACAGACACAATCATTTAATTTTATCTGGGAAGGAATAAATTCAGACGACATTTGTAGTTGTGGAGGTCAGGGAATTGCAAGAGAAGATATTGACGAACCAAAAAATGGAGAGTATTTCTTAACTGAAGAAGACCCACAAGGAGGATACAACTATATACTACAGTTTAACACCAAACCCAACAATACTTTAAGTGTTAAAGTAATGGGTAATATTGATATGTTGTGGGGTTGTGGAAACGGTTGTCGTATTGGAAATGAAATCTTTTATAAGGTAGTACCTAAAAAAACTCCTAACAAAAAATAATTTACACTCAAATTTTTCTATACTGAACACAGAAACTAATTTTGGATTAGTTTCTGTGTTTTTTTATATATAACATTGTGAAATTAAAACAATACTTATTATACGAGAGAGATATCAAAATAATTGGGAGAGGTAAAACGATAAATCCTAACAAATTAAACACCCTCTTAATCAATTTTAATATATATAAAATAGTAAACGACTTCCAAAATAATAAAATCAAAAACTATTTATCAAATGACTGGGAAATCATATATTATTTTGTTGTTTTCGATTCTGTTCTAACATTTTCTATTGATGAATATGATTCAGTACTTCACTTATTAAAATCTTTCGATAGAGACCATAAAATCAAAAAAGTTCTTCAATCCTAATAAAAACAATTTCTTTTATTTAAAACAAATCTAAATAAATAAAACTTTTTATTATTTTTTCAGCATACATCAAGGGTTATAATTTTCCAAATTTTTATCATTTTTTATTACTTTTTTTTACTTCTACTTTTGTCAAAGAAATCAAAATAAAAGTCTCTAAATTATCTCATCGGAGACTAACACACAAAACATTATAAATTAAAAAATTCAAAAAACTTGCTTTTGCGAGAGGGAATTTTATTGCCTAAAAATTATTAACATTAAATATAAAACTATGAGAACATTATCTATTTTCGACGGAGGATACACTACTTATCCTAAGATTTTCAAAAGAACAGAAAAACCAAGTTTAAACACATCCTTACTTATAATCAAAAATTTTTGTTTAGGACCGGATAAAAAATTTAGTAAAGGGACTATCAATTCATTAAAGTATAATTTGGGTATAAAAATAAGCGGAATTTCAACTTTTAAAACACCTTATATTTCTACAGGAGGTGATTCAATCTATAATGGATATAATCTAAATTTAAAATTAAAAGACAGTATCGTTTCTTTAGTAGTATCTAAAGAAGATAAATCTCTTAATATTAATTGTTGGGAATTACACTCTATAACAAAAACATTAAATATTAAAAATGCAAAATGTGATTTTATTACAAATCAGTTTGTGGAGAACTTAATTCAAAGTGGAAAATTATCAGTACAATTTAGAGTCGGCATTGATAAAAATCACGGTACATACTGGAAACTTGACTTATAAAAAAAATTTATGATATGTCAAATAGAAAAGCAGCATCAATAAAATTATTAAATTGGTTTATTATGCATCTACAAGAATAAAAGGGTTTAACATTTAAGTTAAACCCTTTTATCTATATTACTATTTTATAATTATAATTATCGTTAGTAAATAAGTTTTTTTGTTTGATTAAATAATTAACGTATTCCTTTTTATCATTTCGATTTGTTATATCTTCAATATATACATCTGGATTTTTAAATATTGTATAAATATAATATTCTAAATGTTGAGGTGTGATACTAGTACCTAAAACAATGTGTGTATGAACATCACAACTTTCAGGTATTTGATTTCCAATTGAAACTTTACTCGGATACTCTATTACAAAGAGATAATTTATCTTTTCAAACGAATTCTTATAATCTTTATTTATTTGATTGAAAAGTTTATTAGTTAGAAAAAACCTTAGTTCTTCATTAGTTTTACAACCAGTATTTGTTATTGTTATAGAATAAATAGGATTGTTTTGTGAGATTATTTTATTAAAACTAAATCTAATATCATCTACAATCATTTGAGTCGTTTTAAAAGAGTTTTTCTTTTTTATCAATTTCATTCATTACTTAATATTTTTATATAACTCAACCAATACAGATACATAAAATATCTATACACTTGAGTTTGTTAAATCTGGTTGCTTTTTATTGCTGTCTATTCACTTTTATTCCAGAGTGTGAGAACTCATTATATTTTAATTTAATCTTTCTATTTTAATTCTCAATTCTTCAATTTGAATTTTAATCCTTAGTTTTTCTCTTTTTTTAGGATCTTTTTCAAACTTTAGTTTAAAATTTCCAATTTCAATATTTGTTTGACACTTTTTAATTTTATCATTATCAATCATATAGATTTATTTAATTTTTCTATAAGAATAATTTCCATCAATTCGAATACTGTTTCTTCTGGATACAAGTGCAAATTCTTATACTTAATAATCTCCGTTTGTTGTTTTTTAATTTCTCTTTGAACTTTCGAACGTGAAACTCTTAAAATCTGTTTAATAGTTTCAATATCATACAGAGTTTTATCGTCTTTTATAAACTTTATCATTTCTCAATCTCCAATAATTTTTTTCTAGTTTCAAATACTCTTTTAAGAGATCATCAACATTTTCATCTTCATTTTGTTCATCCTCGACTTGTTTTTCATTTTCATCAACATCATTTAAAATATCGTCAATATCTTCTATTTCTTTACTTTTAGATTTTTTTTTATCTTCAATTTCTTCTTTAGAGAACTCTTGATTCTTTTTATCATATTTCTCTACAATAAACTTCACGAAATTGGTGTGCAAGTGTGTGTCTTTTTTCATAACATAATTTCTTTTTTCTTGACATAAAACAAATCGTTTCAAATCATATAATATATATTTGAAATTATATAGAAAGTTTTGAAAGAGTGGATTTTTTAAAGAGAATACAATGAGTGAGATGTTGTATATACATGTATATACTTAATTAAGTACTTTTCAGAAAAAAGATAAAGCAAATATTGTTTTACACTTTGTTTTACACCTTAAAAACAAAAAACACCTTAACTTGTTGTTTTACAACTTGTTAAAGTGTTTGTTTGAGTGGTCCCACCTGGGCTCGAACCAGGGACCACCTGATTATGAGTCAGGTGCTCTAACCAGCTGAGCTATAGGACCGGTTTGAGGATGCAATATTACTACTATTTTTTATTTGCTCCAAATATTTTAGACTATCATTTGCACTTAATTTAAATATTAACGATTCTGATTTAAAATTAAATTGATTATCAACCAATTATTAAATCGTAAAAATCATTTGATTTCCTGACAAAGCTCTACTAAAACGCCGTTTGTGCTTTTAGGGTGCAGAAAAACTACTATTTTATTGTCTGCTCCAGGCTTTGGATTCTCATTTATCAAAACAAAACCTTCACTTTTTAACCGTACAATTTCTGATTCTATATCTTCAACATCAAAAGCAATATGATGAATTCCTTCTCCTTTTTTTTCTAAAAACTTTGCAATTGGACTTTCGGGGTCTGTTGCCATTAAAAGTTCAATTTTATTTGTTCCGGTTTGAAAAAAAGAAGTCACTACATTTTCTGACTCCACAATTTCTGTTTTATAAGACGGAACACCCAGTAATTTCTCAAACAAAATATTGGCTTCATCTATATTTTTTACTGCAATTCCTATATGTTCAATTTTATTCACCATAATATAAAATTCATGAGTAAAAAAACTTTTTAATTATTGATTGACATAAGTATTAAAATAACCGCATTCAGCGATTACATCCTCATAGTATTTCGTGTCAGAATAATCTTTTTTTAATGTCTTAAATCCTTCCCAGGCAATAAAATTGACTTTGTCATCCTGTCTGTCCCACCAGCTAACATTTTTATATTTAGTATTGTAGTATTCATTTCGTTCGCATTTTGCCATCATATAAATACATTTTGCTTTCTGCTCTTTAGTTGTTGCTGCATCAAATGCTTTTTTATAATACATTTTAGAAATATCACAAGAATAAGCCCCTGCATTTTCACTTGAAATACTAATTTCATAGAAGCTTCTGCCGTTTCCAAAATAAGTAATATTATAAAATGCATTTCCTAACAACAAACTATTGGTGTAAACATCTTCCTTTTGAGTTATTTTATCCTGCATCGCTTTTATGGTAGTCAAAAATTCTATTTGGGTATATTTCTTTTTTTGATACGCTGCATGATCACAATCATGACAGTCTTTTATATTTCCATTAAACGGATTTCCTGAAAAAGTAAAGTATTGAACAGAATCTGCCTGCTGCATAAAAACAATAGCTTCAGGAATTTTATTCTTATAAGTGGCCTGAACTGCCTGAAAGTTATTAATATCTTTTAATTTTAAAGGATAAATTCCGGCCGCAATTTTCTCCATTTCGGTTTTATTCGATTTACTCAGGAATGCTTTCATGTCTAACAAATCTTTTTCATTGTTATAAAAAGTGTTTCCAGAACTCCAATATCCATAATTAGAAGAACCAAAAAGCTCAGCCATTACAGGATTTGCTTTTGCTTTGTAAAGTACAGCTAAATAATTTTTACTCCATTGTACTGCATTTTCATAACGAAATTCCTGTCCTCTATAATTTTTTGGAAGTTCATTGTAAAGCCAATTCAAATCAGCCAGAATTGTTTTTTCATTTTTATCTGTAAGTTTATCAATTTTGCTCATATTATTTACAAATCTTAACAATCTTAACTGATAACCTGCCAGTTCAGTTTTTGGAAGTGTTTTTTCGGCTTTATCAAAATTCTTGTCTGCATTTGCAAAATCTCCTTTTAATGTTTGCAGATACCCTAATGCAATATCCCACAAATAAGGCCTTTCTGTATTTCCTGCTACTGAAATTTTAGCAATTAGATCAAAGGCATTTTTATCCAGTTTTGCATAATTTTCAGTTCTGTTTTCTGCGATTGATTGTTCCTTCATCGGAAGATTTTCTCCCGCATCCTTCTTAAAGGAATTATTTATACCTTCTTCCTGTTTATTAACTAATCGTGTTACGAGATAATTTAAGTGTTCGCTTTTCGGATCGAGTTCGTAAATCTTTTCAATAGCTTGTTTTTCATCTTTATGATAACCGTGAATTGCCCAAAGAGCAGCTTTCTCTTTGTTATTTTTGGCCATTGCCAATGATTTATTCCAATCGGATTCATTTTTTGGATTAAAGCAATATGCCGTCACCACCCTCATTTCAGGACATTTATCAAATACCTGAGCATATTGATAATTTGAAACTGCATACTTTTTTTGTTGATAATTTATCCCTGCCACATAAGAAAGCGCACGATAATACAAAATGTTTTTAGGCACCGAACTCTCTGTTTTATTAAAAAACAAAATAGCTTTTTGTTTGTCAGTACTATAAAACCGTGCTTTCATTGTCAGAAACCAGTATCTGTTTTTCAGAAAAGGATCTGCTGTAGTATTGTAAACATTCTCGATCGACTGAATCTTTTTTAAGTCTTTAAATGTTTTGGCCACAACGGGATCATAACTCCAGTAATTTTCTCCAATTGACACTGTTTCTATTTTTTGGGCCAAATATAAAAACTCAATAAAGTTCTTGATTTTCTCATCTTTCAAACTGATTTTCTTACCCCATTTTAGAGAAGCCTTATTCTCTTTCCTGGTTTTTAAAAAAACATGAAGCTGTTCTACTTCTGTTTTATTGGCAGCTGGTTTATTTCGATCATCATACGAAACCGGATTTTCATCACCAATAATAAAATAGTTTACAGAGGTAGTATCTGCTTTTCCTTTTAGATACGTTCCCCAATCTGACTTTATATTTCCGTTGAAACGGGAATTATGACCGTTATCAAAACCAATCCCGTAAAAAATACTGCCTGATAAAAAAAGCGGCGAGTATGATTTATCTGCAAATGTTTCGGGTGTAAAATTTGAATTATAACCAAAATAATCCCAATCATCACCTCCTCCACAGGCAAAAATTATTCCGTAAACAAAAAGTAAAGAGGCACTAGAAACAAGAAATAACTTGTTCAAAAATATTCTTTTCATAGTTTTTTAAATTGTATTCGTCTAAATCGTAAAAAATAATTTCGTTTGGTTTTTGAGGGCTATTGTCATTCAGGTCTTCCGCCATTTCGATTAAATCCTCTGATGAAATGGCTTCTATTTTCAGCACATCATTTTCTTCATAAAATATGCCGTTTTTATAATTAGAATGTATAACCTTAAAAAAAACAGAGCTCATTTGTTTGAAATTTCCATCTTTTTTAAGTTCTGAAATATTTAATTTTGACCGTAGTCCAACTACTCTATGATTTTTGATATGAACAGCCCAGGAATATATTGGCAAAGCAAAATCAAGATGCAGAGGATATTTTTTTAAACTTTTAAGATAACGTTCAGCAATTTCCCTGTCATAAACAGAATTTAAAGAATCTGAAGCCACAGTTCCCATATTATAATACATCAGAATTCCTGAATCTACATTGGGAATCTTAGTTTTTTTGAAATACTTTATCTGATGTAGCCTTATTGTTGCTGAAAGTTTCTTTCCTGAAAACTTCTTGAATATATCAATAAACTTCAAATAATTATCCTTACTTGTAAGCGTCCAATCGCAGTCAATTTGAATTTCCTTACTGGAAATTTTATTTTTAGAATTGATTTCGTTTATCAACCCAACAGTTTTCTTGGCTAAATCTTCAATATCAATGTTTGGTTTTAGCATTACCTTATTTTTGATGTAAATTACCGGAACAACATCAAAATTATTCATTGTTTCCTGAAAACGAATTGGAGTTACAGGAATTGGATTTGTATCGTTTGGATTTAAATCAATATCAAAATAACGAATATAAATTTTACGGACATTATTTGCCCGGAGAATTTCTTTTTCTGTTTCAGATAATTTAAAAATGGTTTTCCAATAGTAAAAAGAAACAATCGGTTTAGTATTTTCATTACACGAAATAAACAAAAGGGAAAGCAATACTAAAAAGAAAATCTTTTTCAAAACCTTTAAATTAAATTGAAGCCAAATGTAAGAAATTATATGCTGTTTGTAATTTTGCACATATAACTTTTTATTAAATTTAAAAACAACATTACGCAAACTTCTAAAACCTAATAAAACGATAAAAAATTTCGATTAAAGCAAATATAATTGTTATTTTGTGGAATTAAATCACAAATCGTTATGTTGAAAAACAACTTAAAATATTTTACTTTTTTATTGGTATTTTTAATGATAAGTTGCGCAAAGCGCGGCAGCATAACCGGAGGTTTAAAAGATACACTTGCTCCTATTTTAAAATCAAGTTCTCCTAAAAATTTCAGTACTGACTTCAAGGCCGATGAAATCATTCTGACATTTGATGAATATGTAAAACTTAAAAATGCCAATAAACAGTTGATTATTTCTCCACCAATGAAAAATCCGCCTGTTATTACGCCTACAAATGCAAGCAAATTTATCAATATAAAAATTTTAGATACTTTAAAGCCTAACACAACTTACAGTCTGAATTTCGGGCAAAGTATTGCAGATAATAACGAAGGAAATCCGTATAATCAATTCAAATATGTATTTTCAACAGGAACTTATATTGATTCTCTTGCCCTAAACGGAAAAATCAAAGATTCATACGACAAAACTGTCGATAATTTTGTAACTGTCATGCTTTATGAGGTTAATGATAAGTTTAAAGATTCTGTTATTTATAAAGAAAATCCACGTTATATAACCAATACTTTAGACAGCTTAACCACTTTTAGACTAGAAAACCTAAAAGCAGGAAAATATCTCTTAGTAGCCTTAAAAGACAAAGGAAACAACAATAAATTTAACCCAAAGGATGATAAAATTGGTTTTTTTAAACAACCTATAACTATTCCTAACGATACGATTTTTGAATTGGAATTATTTAAGGAAAGGCTTCCGTTAAAGGCTTTCAAACCAATTCAGGCATCTGGAAACCGATTATTGCTTCCGTATGAAGGAAAACAAAACTTTAAAGATTCAAAACCTAAAATTGTACTTAAAAACGGCAATGAAGTTCTTGAAACTATCATAACACAATTTCCAAAAAAGGATTCGCTGCAAGTTTGGTACAAACCAATAAAAGCAGATTCATTATCACTTGAAATCAGCAAAGATAACTATGAAAAAAAGTTTAATTTTAAAATCAAAAACCAGAAAAAAGACTCGCTGAATATTACTGCTTTACAAAATGGCGTGATACATTTCAGAGACAGATTTACTCTTGAAACGGCTACTCCGCTTGTTAAATTTGATAAGTCGAAAATACAATTAGTTAACAAGGATTCAACTGCTGTTCCTTATACAACGGAATATGATGAGTTTGAGCAAAAGTTATATTTCGATTTTAAAAAAGAACCCGCACAAAAATATAATTTCACGTTTTTACCAGGTGCTTTAACCGATCTTAATGAAAAATCGAATGATACTTTATCCTATAAGCTGACTACAAGAGAATTTGAGGAATATGCAAACCTTACGCTGAATTTACAAAATGTAAAACGTTTCCCGATTATTGTTGAATTAACCAATAAAAAAGGGGATGTTGTGTTGGCCAGTGATTATTCTGAATCCAAGACTAAATTTGATTTTCTGCTTTTAGAACCAGCTGTGTATAATGTTCGGGTTATTTATGACGACAACAAAAACAGGATATATGATTCCGGTAGCTATTTAGAGAAAAGATATGCCGAAGAGGTATTTTATTCTCAGGAAGAATTTGATATGCACGCCAATTGGGACAAAATTGAGCCTATAGATTTAAGCATTCCTTACAGTCCTGAGCTAGAAAAAAAGAAGGAAGAGGACAAGCAAAAGGCAGAAAAAAAGAGAAAGAAAACTGCTTTTTAGTCTTGAATTTCAAACCTGTCTTTATCCCTCAGGAAATCCATTTTTTTTCGGGTTTCGTGCATATTGTTTTTATTTAATTCAACTATAAAAACACTTTCGTTTTCCTGAGGTTCTAAAATATAATTTCCCAAATAATCAACAACTTGCGAATGACCATTATATTCATGATTATTCGCATCAACACCTATTCTGTTGACTCCAATTGTGTAACTAAGATTTTCTACTGCACGGGCTTTCAACAGAATATCCCACGCATTTATCCTTACCTTAGGCCAGTTGGCGACATACAGGAGTAAATCGTAATTTTCAACATTTCTGACAAATACAGGAAAACGTAAATCATAACACACCTGTAGGCAAATTTTCCAGCCTTCATACTCAATAATCTGCTTTTTCGCCCCAGCAGTATAAATCTTATCTTCTCCTGCCAGTGTAAACAAATGTCTTTTATCATAATATTGGATTTCTCCAGTCGGAAAAACAAACAATAACCGATTATAGAATTTATCCCCCTCAGAAATAATCAGACTGCCTGCAATCGCACAATTTTGGCTTTTCGCTAAAGTCTGCATCCACAAAACAGTTTCTCCCTGCATGGTTTCAGCCACTTTAGAGGCATTCATACTAAATCCAGTCGAAAACATTTCCGGAAGTACAATCAAATCAACAGAAGCTTTTATTTCGGCTATTTTAGCCTCAAGATTAATTCTGTTATCACTTGGACTTTCCCAAACAAGACTGGATTGAATAAGTGCAATTTTCATAATACTTAATTTTATATAAAGATAAAAAAACGCATCCAAATTAATGAATGCGTTTTAAGTAAACTATTTTTGACATAAACCTTGGTTCGTTCTTTCGTCTTTGACTTATGGATTAGTAATAATAATAATTCATCGTTGTTGTATTAGAAGGAGTTGAACTGCCTGCATAGTAATATTTTTCTACGGCTTTTATTAAGTTTTTATTTTTATCATAAGTATTTTCAAACAGAATAGTTGCAGTGAGTTTATCAGAATAAGAATCATATACATTTATCTTTTTTAAATTATTGACAGATACCTGACTTCCATAGCAATATCTAAATGCATCCGGTTTTACACCTGATAAATAATTATTTCCTTCGTCATGTTCTATTTTATAATATTCATCAAAAAAGCCAGACCCTGATTCATAACGAATTAAATTCCCATTAGCGTATTCAAAAAGCTCCTCAGTATCAACATCTGTAACTTCTGAACAAGCTGTTTCTTCGCCCCCGGTAATCTGAACATAATGTTTTATAGAGGTCAGAGCAGAATTCGAATAAGTCTGACTAATTCTATCGGTTGAATTTGTTACGTAACCCGATTCTTTTTCTGTTCGGGCAATACACATATTCGTAATCAGTCCATTAGTATAGTCCAGAGAATTTAATTGATCTATTACATCAGAAGGACTGGATATATAGTATTCTTTTAAATTCCAACTAATCATTTTATTACTTGAGTCATAATTAAATATTGTTTGGTAAAATTTCGCCTGGTCTTTTATCGTTAGTTTAGAAATATTTCCCGCACTGTTATATTCATATTCACTGGTTTTGATTACAACACCGTTTTGAATTTCTTCAATTTTTTTTATTCTGCTAGAAGATGAGTTTGAGGAATCATCTGATTCTGAATCACCGGAACAGGCGATTAGAAAAGAAGTTAACAACAATAGTAGTAATTTGTTTTTCATATATATTTAATTGATTTTACAATGTTTTTTATTAAACAGGAAAGCATTTTTTTCAAATATAAGAAAAAAATTAAGATTATTTATACTACAAAAAAACGTCCCGATTTCCCGGGACGTTTTATATTATTCAACTGCCTGAAAGACAAACTAAATTATCCTTTTAAGCTTGCTGCTAGATACTCACGGTTCATACGTGCGATATTTTCAAGAGAAATTCCTTTCGGGCATTCTACTTCACAAGCTCCGGTGTTGGTACAGTTACCAAAACCTTCTAAATCCATTTGGTGAACCATGTTTAGTACACGCTCTGTAGCTTCAACTTTACCTTGTGGCAACAAAGCATATTGAGAAACTTTTGCACCAACGAATAACATTGCTGATGAGTTTTTACAAGTGGCCACACAAGCTCCACAACCAATACACGCAGCAGCATCAAATGATTTATCTGCGTCGTCTTTGTTAATTGGAATTGTATTTGCATCAATTGTATTTCCTGAAGTGTTTACCGAAATAAATCCTCCTGCATGCTGAATTCTGTCGAATGAACTTCTGTCAACAACTAAATCTTTAATTACAGGGAATGCTTTTGCTCTAAATGGCTCGATAAAAATTGTATCACCATCTTTAAACATACGCATGTGTAACTGACAAGTTGTAACACCTCTATCCGGTCCGTGTGCTTCTCCGTTGATGAATAAAGAACACATTCCGCAGATTCCTTCACGACAATCGTGATCAAATGCTACAGGTTCTTCTCCTTTATTGATTAATTGTTCGTTAAGAACGTCAAGCATTTCAAGGAAAGACATATCCGGTTCGATTCCGTCGATTGGGTAATCAACAATTCCCCCTTTATCCTGGGCGTTTTTCTGACGCCATATTTTTAATGTAAGTTTCATACTGTTTTAGTTTGAAGGTCATAAAGTCGAAAGTCGAAAGTCACTTGACAATTGCCATTAGACTTTAAGACTTTTGTCTTTTGACTAATTGCTATTTGTAACTACGCTGTACTAATTTAATGTTTTCATAAATCAGAGGTTCTTTGTGCAATACGGCATCACTTGGTTTGCCTTTATATTCCCAGGCTGCTACGTATGCAAAGTTTTCATCATCACGAAGTGCTTCTCCTTCTTCTGTCTGGTATTCCTCACGGAAGTGACCTCCACAAGATTCATTACGGTGTAAAGCATCTTTCGCGAACAATTCTCCTAATTCAAGGAAATCGGCAACACGGATTGCTTTTTCAAGTTCCTGATTAAATTCGTTAGCGCTTCCCGGCACTTTTACATCTTTATAAAACTCTTCACGTAAAGCTGCAATTTCTACAATAGCTTCGTTTAATCCTTTTTCATTACGAGCCATACCTACTTTATCCCACATGATTTTTCCTAATTTTTTGTGGAAATGATCTACAGAATGAGTTCCTTGATTATTGATAAATTTATCAATTAAGTCTTTTACATTTTTCTCTGCCTCAACGAATTCCGGTAAGTCTGTAGAAATCTCACCCATTTTAATATCCGGAGCCAAATAATCTCCAATAGTATAAGGTAATACAAAATATCCATCAGCTAAACCTTGCATCAAAGCAGAAGCTCCCAATCTGTTTGCTCCGTGATCAGAGAAGTTAGATTCTCCAATTGAGAAACATCCCGGAATAGTTGTCATTAAGTTATAATCAACCCAAGTTCCACCCATTGTGTAGTGAACCGCAGGATAAATCATCATTGGTGTAACATAAGGATCTTCGTCAACGATTTTTAAATACATCTGGAATAAGTTTCCGTATTTACTTTTCACGATGTCAGTTCCTAACTTAGTTACTAATGTTTTGTCATTAGCATCTAAACCTTTTACATAAGCAGCTTCTTTTCCGTAACGTTCGATAGCGGCAGCAAAATCTAAGTAAACTGCCTCACCTGTTTTGTTAACTCCAAAACCGGCATCACATCTTTCTTTTGCAGCACGAGACGCAACGTCACGAGGTACAAGGTTACCAAAAGCAGGATATCTTCTTTCTAAGAAATAATCTCTCTCAGCTTCAGATAAATCTGTTGCTTTTTTCTTTCCTTCACGAATTGCCTGAGCATCTTCTAATTTTGCAGGAACCCAAATACGACCGTCATTACGTAAAGACTCAGACATCAAAGTCAGTTTTGACTGGTGATCTCCTGAAACCGGAATACAGGTTGGGTGAATTTGTGTATAACAAGGATTTGCGAAATATGCTCCTTTTTTATGAATTTTCCAGGCTGCTGTTGCGTTAGAACCCATAGCATTTGTAGAAAGGAAAAATACGTTTCCGTATCCTCCTGATCCAATTACTACAGCGTGAGCAGAATGTCTTTCTATTTCTCCTGTGATTAAGTTACGAGCGATAATACCTCTCGCTTTTCCATCAACAATTACCAAATCAAGCATTTCGTGACGGTTGTACATTTTTACTTTACCACGACCAATCTGACGGTTCATTGCAGAATAAGCTCCTAACAATAATTGCTGTCCTGTTTGTCCTTGTGCGTAAAATGTACGGGAAACCAAAGTTCCTCCAAAAGAACGATTATCTAAAAGTCCGCCATATTCACGCGCCAATGGCACCCCTTGAGCCACACACTGGTCAATAATATTTGCCGAAACTTCCGCCAAACGGTGAACGTTTGCTTCACGGGCACGGTAGTCACCTCCTTTTACAGTATCATAAAACAATCTGTAAACCGAGTCACCATCCCCTTTATAATTTTTTGCTGCATTGATACCCCCTTGTGCTGCAATAGAGTGCGCACGACGAGGAGAATCCTGAAAACAAAATGCTTTTACGTTATATCCTAACTCAGCCAAAGTAGCCGCAGCAGAACCTCCAGCCAAACCTGTACCAACGATAATAATATCTAAATTACGTTTGTTCGCAGGATTTACTAAATTAATATGATCTTTATAATCTGTCCATTTGTCCGATATTGGGCCGTGTGGAATTTTTGAATCTAATGCCATTATAATTGATATTAATTATTGTTTGAAATGATGAAATAAGGCGATAATTACAAAAAGCGCCGGAACTACAACTGCGAACCAGTAACCCACTTTTGCTAAAAATCTTGAATATTTATTGTGCATCCCCATTGACTGAAGAGAAGATGCAAACCCATGCCATAAGTGAAATCCTAAAAGCACAAATGATATGCAGTACAACCCTGTGCGGATCGGATCATGAAATTTATGAACTAACTCTCCGTAATATCTTGTAGCATCTGGCTCAGCACCTGCAATATATTTGTAGGCAACTTCAGGAAACCAAAAATCATAAAAATGCAATCCTAAGAAAGCCAAAATAACCAATCCTGAAATAATCATATTTCTGGAACTCCATGAAGCATTTGCAGCTCCGTTGTAATTTGCATAAGCAATTGGTCTTGCAGCTCTGTTTTGGATAGTCAGTACGAATCCCATAATAAAATGGAAAATTACCCCGATTGCCAAAACTGGTTGCATTACATACTGAATCAGCGGATTGTAACCCATAAAGTGAGATGCCTCGTTAAAAACGTCTTCACTCAAAATAGAAATAAAATTTAAGGAAACATGCAGCGCTAAAAACGTGATTAAGAATATTCCCGAAAGAGCCATTGCGACTTTCTTTAAGATGGAAGCATTCAATAGTGCAGATTGTGCCATAATTGTTTAAGTAGTTTGTTTTAAAAAATTAAGCAAAAATAGCGCAAATAGACATCAACTACAACCATTTCGTTGTTATTTATAATGATTTTAAAATAGACTACGTATACGTACTTTTACGTATAAAAAAAACAAATAACACATTATTTTATATTAAAAATTTTCAAAAACATAATTAAGGTGTTTAATTTAAGAAAATATGCAACTCCGAAAAAAATAACAAATTTTTACTAAATTATTATTTTAATTAAAGTTTTGATTGGTTTTTACAAAAAGTCCCTTCAAACAAGAATTTTATAGGCATAAAAAATTGCCATTCCATTCTAATAACTTTACCTTTACCGCCTTCAAAAAAAATGAGAATGAAAACAGGAATTGATGCTATTTCTTTTGATGTAGCCAACATACATTTACCCATAAAAACATTGGCAGTTGCCAGAAATATAGAACCCGAAAAACTGGAAAAAGGTCTCGGATTACTAAAAATGACTTTCCCGGACTTTCACCAGGACACTGTAGTTTTTGGCGCGAATGCTTTAACCAAGCTTATAATCGATAACAATATAAATCTTTCCGAAATCAGCCGAATTTATGTTGGTACCGAAAGCGGAATTGACAGTTCTAAACCCATCGCTTCCTATTTAATTAGCTTAATGGAGCAGAAATTTGGCGAAGATGCTTTGGCTGAATGTGATGTTGTTGATTTTACTTTTGCCTGTATTGGAGGAGTTGATGCCATGCAAAACTGTCTTGACTTCATAAGACTGAATCCATCGAAAAAAGCAATCGTAGTAACAAGCGATTTTGCTAAATACGATTTAAACTCCGGAGGAGAATACACTCAGGGTGCCGGTGCTGTGGCAATGCTTATCACTTCAAATCCAAAAATCATTGCTTTTGATGACAATTGGGCAACCAGCACAAAAGGTGTTTTTGATTTCTTTAAACCGTACAGAACGATTTCAAAAGAAGCAATTACACAAAATTCAAATAACGACTCCTGGTTTGACAATTTAGAAGCCGAAATCGAAATCCACAAAGACCAGCCGGTTTTTGACGGACAATATTCCAATCAGTGTTATATGGATCGTACGCGTAACGCTTACTTTTCATTCAAGAAACTAAAAAATACTGCTGAAACATTATACAACACCTGGCATAGTATCGTAATGCACTTGCCATATTCTTTTCAAGGAAGAAGAATGTTGTCTGAAATCTATGCTTTAGACAGTTCCGAAAAAATTATTGCGGATGATATTGCACCTGCTGATTATCAGACTAAAATTAAAGAAGTGGCAAAATCTGAAGATTACAGAACTTTTGTTACCGAAAAATTACAGCCTGCTGAATTGGCTTCTTCGTTAATTGGAAATCTTTATACCGGATCTATCTTCATGGGATTATTGTCGACTCTGGCTCATTTTTATGATACTAAAAAAGAAGTTGCCGGAACTAAATTCGGTTTCTTAGCTTACGGAAGCGGATCGAAATCGAAAGTTTTTGAAGGTACAATTCAAGCGGAATGGAAATCAGCTCTAATGAATGTGAAACTTTTTGAAAACTTAGCAGAAAGCGTAGAAATTGATTTCAACACTTACGAAAGTCTTCACAAAAAAGAACAAAACCAAAGTGTCAGAACTCCTAAAAACGAATGGGTTTTAGACCGAATCGAAACAGAAATTCCAACTTTAATTGGAGCGCGTTATTACAAATGGATTGATTAAATAACAAAACCCGAAACTATTTTTAAAACGTTTCGGGTTTTTCATTTTATTTAAGGAAATGAATTTTTAAAATTTCTTTATTACCACGGACTTTCTTCCGTTTCATCTTCAATGTCGTTGCTGAAAAACTTTCCTGTCGGCGCATCATCATTCGTTAAAGTATGTTTAACTATAAAACTTGCTGCACTTTCGACTGTGCCGGGCCCGCTATGATGATTGAAATCTGTTGCCGTATACCCCGGATCAATTGCATTTACTTTAAAAGATTCTTTGAGTTCGTGAGCCAGTGCAATGGTATAGGCATTCAAGGCTGCTTTCGACGTCCCGTAACTGGCTGTTTTAATCGCATAATATTTCCAGCTTGGGTCGCTGTGCAATGTTAAGGAACCCAAGCCGGAAGTAATATTACTGATTCGCGGGCTTTCGGATTTTTTAAGCAATTCCAAAAATGCCTGAGTAACATTTATTACACCAAAGAAATTGGTATCGAATACTTTTTGAATTTCTTCAATCGATGTGTCGGATGCCAGTTGCGGATTTGTCCCCAATATTCCGGCGTTATTGATCAAAATATCCAATTTACCCTGCTCGCTTTCAATAACTTTTTTTGCTGCTAAAATTGAATTAGAATTGGTAACATCAATTTCAATGGCCTGAATATTCTCAAAACCATTTTTATTTAATTCTTTTACTGCTGCTTTACCTTTTTCCAGGTCACGGCTTCCTAAATAAACAAATAATCCTTTTTTCGAAAGCTGCTTTACTGTTTCTAAACCAATACTTCTGTTGGCTCCTGTTATTAATACTGATTTCATTTTTTACTGTTTTAAATTAACAATACAAAGGTGATTCCTTTAAAAATGAAATCATTTGTCATTTGGCAAAAAGCAATTTATCGAATGTTTTTTCTAATTCTGCTTAAAGAAGATTGCGTGATACCTAAATACGAAGCGATATAAGAAAGCGGAATACGATTGACAACATTGGGATAAATTTTTAGAAACATCAAATAACGCGTCGTAGCATCTTCTGAAACCAAAGGACTTCTTCTTTCTACTTTCTGCATTAAGACCCTTGAAACAATTTTATTTACAATAGCCTGCCACGGAATAATAATATCCAACAGCTCTTTCCAGTCTTTTTTAGAAAAAACCAAAAGTTTGCAATCCGTAACCGCCTGCACATAAGCGTTTGAGCAAATATCATTGTTAAAACTCTCTAAATCGACGACCAGATTGTTTTCGTCAATAAAATATTTGGTGATTTCTTCGCCTTTGTTATTGTAGTAACAAACCCGAATAACACCTTCCAGAACAAAACCAACCTGCTGTGCAATTTTCCCTGCTTCCGAAAAATATTCGTCTTTTGGAAGTTCCAGCTCTCCCGCTTTTTTTGTGATTAAGTCAATTTGCTGTTGGTTTAAATCACCAAACTGCAAAATGTAGTCTATAAATGCTTTCATAACGGCAAGTTAATCAAAGTTGTTTTTACATGATTTGCCATTTGGCAAAAAATCAGATCATTTTAGATAATTCAGTTTCCAGTTTATCAAAGTTCTCCTCGTTTTTATCGACTAGATATGGTTTCAGCTTATTGCATTCTTCACGCGTGTCAAAAATCATTTTAAAAACAATTTTTGTTTCATTATCTGAAACCTTTTCAAATGATACTGCCACCTGAAAAAGCGGTTTCGAAAATCGTTTCCAACTCAAAAAATCAGGTTTATCTACTTTTATAAATTCACACTCATTGGCATAATTTCCTTTATCAGGTCCGTGCATAATGAAACTCCATTTTCCGCCGGGACGCAAATCAAATTCATTAAAAGTATTGGTAAAGCCTTTTGGCCCCCACCAGTTTTTTAAATGTTCCGGTTCTGTCCATGCCGAATAAACAAGCTCTTTTGGAAAGTTTATAATTCTTGTGGATACGATTTCGTTTTCCGGTTTTGCTGAAATATTTTCTGAAGCCATATTTTTTATTGTTTAATTAAACACAAAATCATTCATTTATAAAGGAAACCATCGCATTTAAAGTTTCTTTTTGCTGTTGCTCTCTGCTAATTGTGGCTTTATCGTCTCCCAATTGAAAACCATAATAACCGAACTGACAATGGTTTGCTCCTTGTATCTTTAAAAACTTTGCAGTTTCAGGCAGTTTCGATTTGTTTTTCATAATAGATCCTTCATCTGCCACACCGTCTTTTGAACCGTAAATTTTTAAGATGGGGATTTCAGCACTTGCCAGAGAAATATCTCTTGGATGTGAAGTTCCGATCAAGATTAGTTTGTCAATTAGTTTCGGATTTTCATATACAAACTGTGCTGCCATTTTTCCACCCTGCGAATGCCCGGTCAGAATGTATGTTTTAGAAGTATCTTCAAAAAGATGCAAATCTTTCGGTTTGTTATAGCCTTTTGAAGCAAGACGCCATGGCATTTTTATCAAATAAACCTTCATGTTTTGATCAGCCAATTTTCGACAAAGCGGAACATAAGCTTCTGTTTCTACCATTGCTCCGGGATAAAAAATTACAACGTTTTTGAATTCTTTTTTCGGCGTAAATAAATAATAATCAGAAGCATCTTCTACATTTACCAAATCATTGCTTTGCAAAAAAGACTTGTCCACACCATCCGATTCATAAGAATAAAACAACCAGATTGTAAACAATACACCTGTTGTAATCCAGATTGTTTTTAAAACTTTTTTCAACTTCCCTGTTTTTCCTGCCATATTCGATTAATGTTTATTAAGTTATAAATCAAAAATGTAACCTTTCAAATTTAGCATTTCTTTGAATAACTCCAGAAAAAAACCGAAGCTCAATGTCTTCGGTTTTTTGTTAGCTCTATTTTAAAAAATTTTCTAATTCCCTCATTGACTAATTTTCTAATTATAAAAATCAATCTTTTTTGTGCTGTTCAGTATAATTTTGATTGCCTTTAATTCTGGTGTCTTCGGTATGCATTCCGTTTGCCATTCCTAACATGAAGGCTGTCAGGATTACGATAATTTTTCTTTTGAGCCAATGAAAAAGCGGTTTAGATGATGCTAAACCTTTTTTAGGATTGTGTTTATACATTGTAAAATGATAAATGATTAGACATTATGAATCATCTTATGCTTTGAATAGCATAATTGCTAAGGAAGAAATTCCTTAAGCGTTGTATAAACTATTTCTGAAGTCGGTTGAAATACTATGTTCGTTTATAAAAACAGACTGCTTTATAAATGAAATTATGTTTTGATGAAGATTATTGCAAACCTGCAAAAGAACCTTAGTCTGAAGACTGAAAAGTTCTTTAAACTCAAGGCAAGTTAAAAGTATCGGAAATAAAGTTTTGCCGAATGATTTTACACGATTGAAAGCGTATAACCAAATATTCTTTAAGTCAATTTCTTTTCCTGAAGTGACATAAGAAGACTGATAATAGTCAGGAGCATTAGACTGAGAACACAAAATACCGTCGCCTGTCATCACGGCCAAAGCCAGAAATAGGGAAATCAGGTATTTTAAATGGTTTTTCAAATCTGTGTACTTTAAAAGAATACAGCAAAAGTAAATTAATTTTTAAATAATTACCGCTTCTCTGTTTTCTTTTCTGTGAAGAAGCAAAACCAATCCCAAAGAAAAAATTAGGCAGCTGAGCAACATTAAAATTCCGTTTTTTAATATGAAGAATGAAACTCCCACCAATGGCGCTCCAACAATTACCATCAAAGCATTTATTGTATGCGTTTTGATAAAATTTGCAGCATGTAACGCCAACCCTACAAAAAGCAACGATGGCCCCACAACAACAAACGGAAACAAAATAGACGGCGTATTGCTTAAATGTTCGCTCAAAGCAGTTTTTGCAGCTTCGTTGTCTCCATAACTCCACATGATAAAATCGATTGTACAAAGCCCTATATGCGCTACAACTCCTAAAGCCGTAATGACAGAAGCCACCGAATTCAATCTGTTTTTTGGAAACACATTATTGAATGACAACAGCAAACAAGCACCAATTAAATTAAACCAATGTGCAAAATCGACCGGTTTTTTGAAATACTCAAAAGCAGCACTGTTTGAAAACATAATGTAACTCAGAACAAAAAAGAACAGTCCAATTAAGCAAATGGTTTTTGGTTTCATAGATTTTGTTTTGTTTTTTAAATGACTTGTGGGTTTGGAGTTTGTTCCAATATTAGATGTTTGTACTGAATGACATTTACAATCTTTTGTGGGCAAGGATAACAAATCTGCGTTATCGGAAAAGTATTTATTACATGCTTTAAGAAATCACATAAATTAATTTTGGCTCGCCAGCATCGTGCTCTGCAACCGCTAAATAAAATGGCTTTTTAATGTTTAATTTTTCAAATACATTTCTTCCATGTGCGCTTTCAAACAATAGATTCATTTCTATTAATGCTGTAGCTTCAAATAATTCATAAATATTATTCACATCAAGAAAGTCGTCAAATTTTTTTTCTTCTCCCTGTATCTTTTCTGTTAAATGATATAAAGTCGGCGAAACAAAAGCTGGAAGACAAGAAATATTATCTAAGTATTTCATCTGATCCTCCTTGATTTTAAATCCCGATAATTTCCCGTCTGAATTATCAAAATCAATAGCAAAAGCTTCTAATTCTCCGCCATATAAACCTCCATGCCCAAAATAAATCATATTGAAACTTTTTTCAACATCATTATTATACTTTTCAGCCAGCCAAAATTTATCAATATTATCTTTTAACTCTTCAAACATTAAATTGATATGATCTTTTCTATTTTGATCTTTCCATAAATTATAAAAAGCATTATAGGTTTCATTTTCAGACTCTTTCAAATCTTCTAAAACAATTTCATTTGCTTCTTTTTCAATTTCTTTTAAACCTTGCAGAATTGAATCGTTAATTTCTCTCATGTCTTTTCAATTATAGAGACTAATATACAAATTCCCACAATTGAAAAAACCCGCTTTCAAAACAAATAATAAACTTCTTATGAGTCTAAACTCGCGTGAGGGATAGAGGCGGCATCTCCCGATTTAGAAAAACAAGGTTTTTTAACCGTAGTTTTTCTAAATCGGGAATATAGCCGAAAGCCCGGCCCTTGTGACACGCCCAAAAAAGATAAAAGCCCTCTTCGATCAAATTACATATCCATTACATTTGTAATTCTTTATCTACAAAAACAACCTTATAATCCGAAAAAGGTTTTAGATTTGGATTTAAATTAATAGCCATTATATCTATGACCCTTTATAGAAAAAACCTGTATTTTGTGTTCATTTCATTATTGCTGACGGTATGTTACATTTTGTATGGTTATTTTTTTAGAAATTTTATCACGCAGCCTGACTTGCCAAAAGAATACCTGACTTATAAATACCTTGACAGTAAGCCTGCATCAGACCACTTTGAAATTATAAAATTAGCGGACGACCTTTTAAACTTCAACAATTTCTACTTTTCGCCAATGTCTGAAACGGTAGTTATACAGTCTAACAAAAATGGTTTTTCTTATGATCGCGATCCGCTTAGATTGTATTATAAATTCAACATTCAGGGAAAACTAATTGACAGCCTGATTGTAGATCGTTTCGATTATTATAAAGTCCGTAAAAAATATCTAATTTCTGAAGATCATTATATCTCGTGGATTATTGATAACGACACTACCCGACATGACTATACCGAATTAAATCCAAAAGCAGACTGGGATGCTGATCGCACATTTGAAGAGTTTGAAAGATTGTCGAAAAAAGCAAGTTCTGTTTATTTTTTCAAATCGGTTTTTAAAAAATACAATGGCGACACGGAAGCGTTTTTTGATAAAGCTATTTTTTTGATAGACCAAAAATGGTATGCAATTTATGGCAAAAAAATCTATGTTTACCCGGAACCTGAAGAACAGAGTGAGAAGGATAAGAAAACAATTCTACCTGTTTACACCCAAAAGCTAAGCCAGCATGGAGATAATTTATCGCAAGTGGATGCCTATTACAATCTGATCATAAAAAATGATACTTTGAAAATAAAACGCGAAGTTTGGAGTGACCGGTCAGATTTGGTTTATTACTGCTCGCCTGCAAATCCTGAATTCTGCATAATAGAAGGTACAAATTTCATCATTAAACCAAAAAAGTAATTGATTATGAAAGTTCAAAATCCGGTACTGAAAAGTTTATTTTGTGCCACAGCAGCTACCCTAACCTTTTTCATAATCACATCAACATTACACGAATCTTTCAATAATACAATGGGCATAATCATTGGAATTCCAATTACTTTTATTGGTACGTTTGTTTATTGTTTCGTACTCATTTTTCTGGAACAGGTAAAAGTTATTGCTCCAAACTTTGTATGCCGTTTCTCTGTACCTTTTTCGTTTTGCTGTATTGCTTCTGTTTTCTATTGCATTTTCAATGATATCGAGATTGTAGATCATTTTCAACAATTATCTTTTACAGAATACTGGCTGGAACTTAGCACTCCTTTTTTAGTATTTTTTATAGCTCATCTAACTATTGCGGGAGTATTTAGCGTCAAATAAAATTCCAAACAAATAATAAAACTTTAAGAAATCAATTTTACGTTGATGGCTTAAAATATGTAATTTTGAAAATCGAAGTTCAAAAAACAAGTTATTATGAAATATCATCAAATAAACAGCAACCTTTTTGTAAAAAACCGCAGAAAATTTACGGAAGCAATGAAACCGAACAGCGTTGCTGTTTTCAATTCAAACGACATTTACCCGATTAGTGCGGACAGTACTTTGCCTTTTGCCCAGCACAGGGATATTTTTTATCTGAGCGGTGTGGACCAGGAAGAAAGTATTTTGCTTTTGTTTCCGGATGCGCCTTATGAAAATCAGAAAGAGATTCTTTTTTTGAAAGAAACCAGCGAACATATTGCGATTTGGGAAGGCGAAAAACTGACTAAAGAACGTGCTTTTCAGGTTTCGGGAATCAGAACGGTTTACTGGCTACAGGATTTTCATAAAATTTTGAACGAAATGATGACGTATGCTGATACGATGTATATTAACACTAACGAGCATTACCGTGCTGCTGTTGAAACTGAAACACGCGAAGCCCGTTTTGTAAAATGGTGGAAAGAAAAATACCCTGCACATAATGTGGCAAAAAGCAACCCTATTTTGCAGCGTATTCGTTCTGTAAAAGAAAGTGAAGAAATCGATTTGATTCAGCATGCCTGTGATATTACCGAAAAGGGTTTTCGCAGATTGCTGTCATTTGTAAAACCAAATGTTACCGAATACGAAATCGAAGCCGAACTGGCACACGAATTCATTCGTAACCGTTCTAAAGGTTTTGCTTATACGCCAATTATTGCTTCAGGAAACAATGCAAACGTTTTACATTATATCGAAAACAACCAGCAATGTAAAGCCGGAGATTTAATTTTACTGGACGTTGCAGCTGAATATGCCAATTACTCCAGCGACATGACAAGAACGATTCCGGTTTCGGGACGTTTTTCAGATCGTCAGAAAGCGGTTTATAATGCGGTTTTGAGAGTTAAAAACGAAGCTACAAAAATGCTTACGCCAGGCACGCTTTGGAAACAATATCATGTTGAAGTTGGTAAAATTATGACTTCTGAATTGCTTGGTTTAGGTTTATTGGACAAAGCGGATGTTCAGAACGAAAATCCAGAATGGCCGGCTTATAAAAAATATTTTATGCACGGAACTTCTCACCACATGGGATTGGACACGCACGATTACGGTTTGCTTCACGAACCAATGAAGCCAAATATGGTTTTTACAGTTGAGCCAGGAATTTACATTCCGGCAGAGAAATTCGGAATCCGTTTAGAGGATAATGTTGTGGTTCAGGAAAAAGGAGAACCTTTTAATCTGATGCGCAATATTCCGGTTGAAGTGGATGAAATTGAAACGCTGATGAATGAATAAATAAACAAAGCCCTTAATACTTTACATATTAAGGGCTTTTAAATTTTATAAACCGGTATTATCCAATTTTTGCTATTTGCACATCCAATTGAAATTTGCCGTCAGCTGCGTTTTCGTTGATTAGTTCAAAAAGCTCTAAAGCTCTTCTTGCATTTTTCTCTTCTTCTCTTTGTTCAGCCACATACCACATCATAAAATCTTCTGTAGCATAGTCATTTTCAGCTCTGCATTTTGCGATTACTTTATTGATTGCCTGAGTAACTGCAATTTCATTTTGCAACGCAATTTCAAATACTTCTCTCAAAGAAGCAAATTCCTGCTGCACCTCAGGAACAGATGGCGTCACTGCAATCCCTCCCATATCTGTAATGAATTTGAAAATTTTCAGAAAATGCTCTCTTTCTTCTTCCGCCTGCTTATACAAATATGATGCTGTATTTGCATAACCATTTCTATCCAGCCATGCAGCCATCGCTAAATATTTGTTAGAAGCGTCGCTTTCTAATTTTGCCTGTAAATTCAATATATTTTCTACGCCTTCAGTTAATGACGTGCTTGTTCTTAGTAAATCTTTCATAACCTTTAATTTTTAGAAGTGTAAAATTACTAAAATTAAAGAAGACAGCCTTAAATGTCTGAAAATTTGGATTTAATCTAAGTAAGATTCTAAATAAGCTCAACATTTACAATATTGCAGAGCATAGAATGCAAATTGAGAGTAAATTTAGTTCCGTTTAATAATTCACGAAGTTGCACTATTTCGCAGATGGTAAGATTTCTGGAAAAATTTCTTTTAGTAGTTTCAATCAGCTGTGCATCCGACTGATCAGACAAGTCATAAAGCATATCTAAAATATCAACACTATTGACCTTTCTTTGGAAAATCAAAAAATCATGAATTTTATAACTTGACACCGTATCAATAAAATTGATAATGATACTATTAGTCAAATCACACTGATAACTGTATCCTTTTTCGGTTTCAAATAACACTTTGGTGGTCAAATCGCTAACTAATGCCATTCTGATATAAATTTATAACGGTGCAAAAATATATAATTTACACCAAATAAACACATAATTAAGACTAATTTAAAATAACAAAAACAGTTTATATTTTTAAAAATAGCTTAAGATCATTAAAAACTGTAATATTCTAAGCATCTTCTGTCTAGATATTTATCAGATCATTATAGTGATTCCATAAAAAGAGTAAGCATTTAAAGCGGAAAGTAAAAACTAATGTTATTGCATTTTTGCGGGAACTAAATTTTTATCACAATACATGAACAATGTTATGTTAAATAAACTTGAAAATTAGATTAGAGTGAATACTAAGAGCTAATAGTAATAAATTTAACTGTCTTGTGAAACAACAAACAAAAACCGCTTTCATTAACCAAAAATAGTTTTATTTATATCATTACAGCATTTGTTGCATCTTTAACTTATAACACAATGTGTCACATTATCTCCTTTAAACTTAAATTCCTTATATGTTTAACGTTTCTTATCTTTGCTTCTCATATTATAAAATTCTATTTTGAAAACTCTTCTATACAAAAACACCAAAATATCTTATACTGATTCGGGTGAAGGAAATACCATTGTATTTCTTCACGGCTTTCTGGAAAACAAAAAAATGTGGCAGGATTATGCTGCTTTATTCTCTGAAAACTATCGTGTAATTACTATTGATTTATTAGGTCATGGAGAATCAGATTGTTTGGGTTATGTGCATTCGATGGAAACGAACGCCAATGTGGTACACGAGGTTTTAGAAGAGTTACATATTCAAAAAGTTATTATTGTAGGACACTCTATGGGCGGGTATGTTGGTCTGGCTTTTGCCGAATTATATCCAAAACAAATCCAAAAATTAGTTTTACTGAATTCAACTTCCAAAGAAGACAGTGCCGAAAAGAAACTAAACAGAACACGAGCTATTAAAGCGGTAAAGCAAAACTATGTTAACTTTGTTAGTTTGGCAATCGCAAATTTATTCAGCGAAAATAACAGAGATAGGCTTTCAAAAGAAATTGAAAACGTAAAAACAGAAGCATTAAAAACGCCTTTACAAGGAATTGTTGCTTCTCTCGAAGGCATGAAAATCAGAAAAGACAGAGAGAGCCTTTTAAAACAAAATATTTTTCCAATTTTATTAGTTTTAGGAAAAAGGGATCCGGTATTAAATTATAATGAAAGTATTTCTCAAATTGATAATACATCTGCACAACTTGTTTCTTTTGAAGACGGACATATGAGTCAAATTGAAAACAAAGAAGAATTGAAAAAGGTTCTTGAGATTTTTTTTAATATCTAAAAAAGTCTTCCAACAAAAAAGACCGCTCATGAATTTGAAACGGTCTTTTTCTAATTATCGGGGGCAAAAATTTTAAACAATTTTAATTGACATATTGTGTCAGGTTTCTAAAAATAATCTTTTTTTAGATGCGCCAAAGGTATATCTAATAAATATAACTTTTGATTCAACTCCTGTTAAAAAAAGCCCCTGAAACGAGCTTTTAATTACTTTTATTAATAACACACGAATTCTTTATTTTTTAAATAAACTGCGTAAAAAATCTTAATAAATAATTCATATCTCATTAAAAAACAAGCAGATAAATTAATGATATTTAATTCCTAATTTAGGAATTAGGGCTATTTGAAACCATTAAGCTATACAGTTCCTTAAAAAAGTAAAAAAAAGTCCGCTTTTGAGAGTAAAATAATTGACGTCTTTTAAAGAAAAACAGCAATTGAAAAATAATCTTTTACAACAAGATTTTCTTTTTGATTAATATTATGGATTTTACCATTTTTAATCAAAAAGCCAAGTGGAAAATGTTTAATAGCTTCTGATATTAATTTATTTTTTCTTCAAAAGGTATATTGGGATTGAAGATCTCATTCAACAACAATATAACTTCATCTAAATAATCTTTTAAAGTTTCTTTTGTAACCGTATTATTTAATTCTTTATCTTCTTTAAATCCAAATGACAAAAAACCTGACTTTAAATTTTTAAACGAAATAATCCCAACTTCCATAGGAATATCATCCCCTACTTTTTCAAACATAAAAGCATATGCCAGTACCTGGATAATTTTGTCATTTTTAAGCTCCTGTGTCAATCCATTCCATGATTTCAGGATTACATTAACTTTTTCTACCTTTCCAGTCTTATAATCGATGATTCTTATTTTTCCGTTACGCAGCTCAATTCTATCCACATTTCCTTTAATTAAAACAGGAAATGGCAACTTAGGATGATTTAGTTCCCGCTCAAAAGTTTTTTCTAAAGCAATGATTTTAATTGTATCTCCATTTTTAATTGCATCCAATTCCATTTTTAAAAAATTGAAAACATTTCGCTTAGCCACCTCAAAAGCTAAAAGATTACGTCCTTTTTTAATTTCTCCTTCCTTATAAACCAATTTAAACTGTCTTAAAACTTCATCATCTAATAATTTTAAACAATTTAAAACATCTTCTTCCGAAACAAATTTATCAATCAAAGGATCACATAGTGCTTTTAATGTTTCATGAATTATAGTCCCAAGTGTATTCAAAGCAATATTTTCTTCGACTTCTTCCACTTCACGGATACGGAGTATTTTTTGAAAATAAAAATCAATCGGATTCCGAATATAACTTGTCAATGCAGAAGGTGAAAATCCTGTTGTCGCAATTTCTTTTAAACGTTCCATTACAGCATGAGATTTTGGAATCACCATTGGCTTATAAGCTGTAGAAGGCAGAACAGGATTGTAAATATCAAAAGTTAAATTATGTTTAGGCTGTCTTTCTACTTCTAATTGCGTTATAAAACGACTGCGTTCACCAGCATCCAATCCATCATTTTCAGTATTATAGATCAAATAAATATTTTTGGCTCTTTGCAGCAGGTGATAAAAGTGATAGGTATAAATTGCATCCTTTTCCTTAAAAGTTGGCAAACCAAGCTCTTTTTTCACATCATATGGAATAAAAGAATTTTGAGATTTCCCTGCAGGAAATTTCCCTTCATTCATAGAGGTTACAATTACCGTATCAAAATCCAAAACACGACTTTCTAAAACTCCCATAATCTGAAGACCATTCAAAGGCTCACCCTCAAACGAAACTTCTGCAATATCTACTACTTGCTTATAAATTGCATATAAAGTTTGAATATTATCTATATGACTATGTTGAGAATAATAATTGATTAATTTATTAATAACTTTAAAAATGGAGAACACAAAAGTCTTTGCAATTTTTTCTTCCTCGTTTTCATTATTAAAATTTTCTTTAATTAAAAGTAAAAGTGCTGAGATACTTTCGAGAACAGCTAAAGAGCCATTCTCCCATTTTTGAAACAACAAATTAAACAAATCAGATGAATTCAAATTGAGCTCGTTTAATTTGGAATACGTAATAAAGGTATAATTATTCTCTTTTATAACTTTAACCAATTGACTTGTTTTAGCATGAGGTTCAATTAGTGGATGTGTCAAAATATCTAATACATCCTTGTAATAAAAAACGTAATTCGTACTATTTCTTGAAATTGCATTTGTATGCATTTTAAACAATTTTGCAATTAAAATTTGCGAAGGATTGTTTTTACCCGAATACCCCATAGTAATATTGAGCGCTCCAACGGAATCCGGCAACGAATACAAGATTGGCATCAATAAATTTTCTTCTCCAAGTACTACAGCCACTTTATCAAGAGAAGAACTTGTATTATCCTTAATTATATTTGCAATAATACTCCCGGAAAGTTTTGCCTGACCAATTGTTTTGGGAGTTCCAATAACCTGAATATTCTTTGACTGAGAAAAATCATCTACAATCCACTCAAAGGGATTTGATTTGTAATGTTTCCAACTTTCTTTAAATCGTCGAACAAAAAGACCTGCATCGTGATAAGGATCGTTTAGAAAAGCTTGGTCTATATCCCAAAAAATTTTTGCCTGATCAAGAGCCAAAAGATGTTGCACAATTTTTTCTTCGGCTGCGTTTAAAGCATTAAAACCAGCGAAAACATACGTTTTATTTGTAATAGTATTCGAAAAATGATTTAGATTATTTACGGCCTCACGGTAAATTAATCCCTGATAACCAAAACCTTTATTTACCAAGTGACTGTAAAATGCCTCATAATATCGAGGGAGTAACTTCCAAAAATCAATATAGTTTTCAAGAAGTTTTGTTTTATTCTCAACTTCAATTCCCCATCTTTTTATATCTTCAATATCTTTTAAGTAGGATAGAACATGTGATGGCTCCAGAAGATAACGATCAATTTCATTAAAATCCTGAAGAAGTGTTTTCGCCCAATTTGCAAATAGTTCAAATGATTGCTGATGCTGTTTTTCTGTAATCGAAAGATATACTTCATAAAACTCAAACAACAACTCAATTGGATCGATTGAACGGACAGAAGCAACCTCTTGAACAAAATCTTCAATTGAAACAATATTTGGAGAAAGAATAGTCTGATCTATTTGTTTTCTCAAAGCTTCGATCAAAAAAACCTTCGCTCTTTTATTAGGCAGAATAATAGTAATTTCAAATAATCTATCATAATAATCGTGAAGAATAGTAGCAGCAATTTTTTCTAAAAAAGAAGTATTTATCATATTATAAAAATAAAAAAAGCCATTCAATTAAGAATGGCTTTTTAAAATTATTTAGAAAAGTAAATTATAAATTACTTTAATATTTTAGAACTTAGAACCGATATGTTTAATTTCTGTTCTTCTGTTTTGAGCTTTACCTGCTGCAGTTTTATTACTTGCAACTGGTTGAGTTTCACCAAAACCTTTAGACTCTAAGTTTTCTGCATTTACACCTCTTTCAATTAAGGCATTCTTAACTGCAGCAGCTCTGTCTTCAGAAAGTTTTAGATTCAATTTATCAGCACCATCACTATCTGTGTGTCCTTCAATACTGAATTTCGCATTTGGATAGTTTTTAAGGATTTCTTTAATTGCATCTAATCTAGCTGGAGTTTCTTTGTCTCCTGTTTTGAAAGTAGCTTTACCTGAATTAAAGTATACTGCTCTTGCCTGAACTTTAAGTTCTTCTAAAGCTTCAGTAGTAATTTCAGGACAACCTCTGTTACTAGCTGGACCAGCTACAGTAGGACAATCATCATCTTTATCTAAAACACCGTCTTTATCAGCATCTAAGAAAGGACAACCACCATTTTCTTTTGGACCTGCAACAGTAGGACATTTATCATCTTTATCAGCAATTCCGTCTCCGTCAGAATCAGGACAACCTTTTAAAGCAGCTAAACCAGCTACATCTGGACAAGCATCATCTTTATCAGCAATTCCGTCTCCATCAGTATCAGGACAACCGTTTAAAGCAGCTAAACCAAATACATCTGGACAAGCATCACTACCATCAACAATTCCGTCTCCATCAGTATCAGGACATCCGTTGAATTGTTTCAAACCAGCAACATCCGGACAAGCATCGTCTTTATCATAAATTCCATCACCATCAGTATCTTTACCTCCAAATTTGAAAACAAGACCAGCTGTGTGTTGGAAATGAGATGGAGCATCAGGAACACCAGCAGCATCCTCTCTACCATTATCACCAGCACTAACAGCCCATTTGAATCTTGAAGCTAACTCAAGACCAATAGCATCTGTAAACCAAAAAGTTAAACCAACACCTGGATTAACAGTTCCATAACTACTATCTCCGAAGAAAGTGTAACCACCACCAACAGATAACGAAGGATCAATTACTTTAGATTTAATTAATTCTTTGAAGCTATATTTGATAGTAGCATCAATACCATAATACATTAAATCGCCTGGATTATCAACTACATTACCTCTTGAATCTGCTTCAGCATTAGTCGGATCATAAGTAACATATTTATCAATTTTGTTTACAGAACCTTGTAAACCAAGAGAGAAACCACTACCTACGTATCTAGACACGCCAATGTAAGATAAAGAAGGAAGGATATTCCAGTTGTCTTTCACAGCGAATGGCTGAGAAAAGTGTTGATCAAAGAACCCACTTCCTGAACCAGAACTAGTTCTAGTATCAACGGCGTTCACTCCAAAAGAGATCGCCCATGGATTGTTACTGTCTTGTGCGTGAGAGCTTAAACCCATCACCATCATCACAGCAACTAAAAGTTTGTTAAGATGTTTCATACTAATTTTTTTTAATTACAATTTAGTTAATTACAGACAAAAGTAACACCTAATTTTTTAAATACAAAATGTAATGTTAAAAAAAACCTACAAAAATTGATTAAAATGGTAATTATATAACTTTTAACATTTGACCAACATTCACAAAAGCATTGATGGCGGTGTCTAAATGTTCTTTAGAATGAGATGCAGATAATTGTACCCTAATTCGTGCTTTTTCCTTTGGAACTACAGGAAAAAAGAACCCAATTACATAAATTCCTTGTTTTAGCAGCTCATTTGCCATAGTCTGAGACAATTTTGCATCGTATAGCATTACAGGGACAATTGCAGAATCTCCATCTATAATATCAAATCCCGCTTTTTTCATTCCTTCTTTAAAATAATTTGTATTCCATTCTAATTTATCTCTTAAAGAAGTATCTTTTTCTAATAATTCAAACACTTTTATTGAAGCTCCTACTATTGCGGGTGCTAAAGAATTTGAAAACAAATATGGTCGTGAGCGCTGACGAAGCAATTCAATAATTTCTTTTTTAGCAGTTGTATATCCGCCCATAGCACCACCAAGAGCTTTCCCAAGTGTACCGGTTATAATATCAACCCTCCCCATAACGCCTTTTGCTTCAAGGGTCCCTTTTCCGGTTGCTCCAATAAATCCTGCTGCATGACATTCATCAACCATTACCATCGCATCATATTTATCAGCCAAATCACAAATTTTATCTAATGGGGCGACAAGACCATCCATAGAGAAAACACCATCAGTAACAATCAGCTTAAAACGTGATCCTGCCTCATTAGCTTTAATTAGTTGATTTTCCAAATCTTCCATATTGCTGTTTTCATAACGATAACGAGCCGCTTTACACAAACGGACTCCATCGATAATCGAAGCATGATTAAGACTATCTGAAATTATAGCATCGTTCTCGCCCAACAAAGGCTCAAAAACTCCGCCGTTAGCATCAAAAGCCGCTGCATAAAGTATCGTATCTTCGGTACCATAAAAATCTGCAATCTTTTTTTCCAAAGTTTTATGAATGTCCTGTGTTCCACAAATAAAACGTACTGACGACATTCCGAAACCATGTGTGTCCATAGCGTCTTTTGCCGCCTGAATCACTTCGGGATGAGAAGAAAGCCCTAAGTAATTATTAGCACAAAAATTCAAAACCTTTTCTCCTGTGGAAATAGTGATTTCAGCATCCTGCGCTGAAGTGATAATACGTTCTTTTTTAAAAATCCCGTTTTCTTCAATGGTTTGCAACTGACTCTGCAAATACTCTTTAATTTTTCCGTACATTTTTACGACTTTAATGTGTTAAAAATTAACAAGTTATACACTTATTTAATCTTTTAACATCTGATTAATTTTATCACAAATTTACCACATCGATTTCGGTTCCTATATACACCAAAGCCTTTTTTAACACTTTGTACCCTAAATCTTCAACAGCATTTTGATATTCCTGAATTTGATTTATATATTTGGGATTTTTAGCTCCGGTTTTATAATCCAGTAAATACGCTTTCCTGTCTTTAGTCAGGACAATTCTATCAGGCTTTAATGTTTTTCCTTCCTTTTGAACTATAGTCTGCTCATTCAAAATCGAATCCTCACCATTAAAACATACATTTATTTCGGGATGATTAACTATTTCGTTCAATGTTTTCGAAACTATTTCTTTTTGACTATAAATAATTAATCCATTTTCGATTCCTTTTGTAATAGCCAAATCAATATCTGATTTATCCTTTACAAAAGCCAAAATCTCGTGTATTACATTTCCATATGATATTGCCTCCTGCTGATGTGTACCCCACATAAGAGCTTCTCGCTGGGCAATCTTAATGTTTTTTGGATTTAAGACTTCTGAAACTATTGGAATGGTTTTTACCAAATCCAACACCTTGCCCGGAGGAGAAAGTTTCAGTGAATTTCCAAATTCATATTCCAGTTTTTCCGAATCGTAAACTCCTTTATGGATTAAATATTTAATAAAAAAGGAAGCCATATTATTTGGAAAATCACCATCTTTTCTTTCTTTTAACGATTGAGAAATTACATGTAATTGTTCTTCCGCACGTGTTAATGCTACATACAAAACATTAATATTATCAAGCAGTTCCTCTTGCTTTTTCAAATTAAAAACAGCTGAGGCACTTTCTCCAAAACCCTCCACAGCACTACTATTGTCAATTAAAGCTTTAGGAACACCTAAATTTGCTTCTTCAGCATCAAGCCATAATTTGTCTTTTGGCTTTCTGTTATAATCTTCTTCAGCAAAAGGCATAATCACAACCGGAAATTCTAAACCTTTTGATTTATGAATGGTCATAATTCGAACCGCATTATTCCCTTCCGGAGATGGAATACTGAATTTCTCTGCATTTTTATTCCAATAATTTAAAAAATCAGCTATTCCTGCCTGATTCCTAATATCCCGTTCCAGCACAATATCAAGAAAATATTGCACATAGGCATTTCCGTCTGAAGGGAGAACGAATTTAGATATGATAATTTCCACAGCCTCATAAAGTGATTTTTTTCGAATATCTTCAAACGAAAGTAAAACATCAAAAGTTAAAAGCCATTTTTCAAAATCACTTTCCAAGTTTTGCTTCATTCCCTTAGCAATAAAATCGTGAATTGGCATTTCAATTTCTTTTGTGTTGGCTAAAAAATGCAGAAAGTTTGCTTTTGACTCTAAATCAATACTGTTATTAAGATATTTCAGTAAATGAATAATCAACCTGACTTCTGTAGCATTTTGAATCATTAGTGTTTCTGATGATAAAAGCGGAATATTTTGTTCTGTCAGATAATTTGCAATAGCGATTCCCTGATCTCTTTTGCGGGTCAAAATCGCGATGTCTTTATATTCAAAACCTTCACGAATAACTTTCTGAATTGTATTTAAAGTTGCCAGAACATATAAATCACATTTTTCTATTACTTCTTCTTCATCGGCAAAATCATTCTTTTCAATTATTGGAAGAAAAGAAATATTGACATATCCTCCTTTTTTAGAATTTGTATTTTGAAAACTATGGTTTTCATATAGATCTTTATAATCTTCATTTGAAAATTCATTCGAAATCAATTTAAAAAAAGCATTATTAAAATTAATAACTTCACTATAACTTCTATAGTTTGTATTTAAATGTTCGAGCTTTTTATCCGGATTTGCAAATGGATTAACATTTTTACTTAATTCAATAAACTGCTCAGCTTTTCCGCCTCGCCATCGATAAATAGATTGTTTTGGATCTCCAACAATCATCAAAGTTCCTTTATTACCTAAATCATCCTGACCAGACAGTGCATTATCAATAAGCGGAATTAAATTTTGCCACTGCATTTCTGAAGTATCCTGAAATTCATCAATAAAAAAATGACGGTAACGTTCTCCCAGACGTTCATAAATAAAGGGAGCAGGCTGATTCTGGATTTCACGATGAATAATCGCGTTAAATTCTGAAATTGATAAAATATTTTGTTCGGATTGAATTTTTGCCAATTCATTACTAACAGTATTCAGCAAAGAAAGCGGAGTTATATTTTTAAGGAATGCTTTGTAAAAATCTCTTTTCTCAAAGTTTTTATATATTTTACTTAATACCTGAAGAAATTCAGGAATAAGATTTTCGATTAAAGCTTTGTCTTTTGCCGTTTTATTAATTGCAATATCTTCGAATTCATGAAAGGTTTTATTTCTTGGATTAAATTTTCCGTCTCGAATACTTTCTAAATGATTGGGAAATGTTCCTCTTGAAAATGATTTTAAATCTATTCCGTTTTTATCAATAAATTCAAGAAGATTAACAGCCAAACCAGCATTTTCTTTTTCTAAATCAGCACACAAGACCGACATTTTCTTTTTTATGACAACAAATTCTTCGATCGATTTATCATGAAAATGCAAAATTTCATTCCGGTTATTTTCATTCAAGACCAACCTTCCTGTTTCCAGAATTTCACGCGAAATATCCCAACTTTTATCATCATCCGTTTTTTCCATCGCAAAATCAATTAGCAACTTTGTCAAAGTTTCATCCTGACCTGCTTGCGCAATAATAGCATCAACTGCTTCTACTAATAAATTCTCAGTATCAAGAGTTACTTCAAAAGTCATGGGTAAATTCAGGTCATGGGCAAAAGCACGAATTACTTTATGCGTGAATTTATCGATTGTAGAAATATCAAAAGCAGCATAATTATGAATAAGATGCTTAATAATATTTTGAGATTTTGTTTTGATTTTAATTACAGAAAGTCCTGTTTCGTGAGACAAATCTTCCATCAATTCAATGGCTTTCGCCGAAGGCTCGTCTTTAGTAAATTCAGACAAACTACCCACAATACGGCTTTTCATTTCATGAACTGCTTTGTTGGTAAATGTTATGGCCAGAATATTTCGATAAGCATCATTTTTTGGCGAAGAAAGAATAATCTTGAGATATTCCTTAACCAAAGTATAAGTCTTTCCTGAACCGGCTGAAGCATCATAAATAGAAAAAGACGGACTTTGCATAAGTTTAGGTATTTATATGTAAAAATAGCATTTCTACCCGCACTATAAGCATAAAAACAAAAAGGAAAAAATGATGAGTATTGATTAGCTGATAAAAACCACAGCAAAAAGAACAACACTCAATAAAAAACCAATATTAATTAAAAATTTTTCCCAATTAAGAGCTTTTAGAAACGCTAACATTATTATATCTACAAAAGACAGAACAATAAGTAATGGAAAACCAATAAACATGAAAGGCAAAAGTCTTGGCGGACCTAAACACGATCTGCCATTTGGATTTATAAAAAGAAAACTAAACATAACAAATCCCAAAACTACAATCAGAAAAACAATTAGTCTGATTAGAAAATGAAGCTCATCATTTTTATATTTCTCTATCAATGTATTCTCTGATTTAGTGTTTTGGAAAAACCCTTTTATTAAAAACAAGCAAAATTCCAACACCAGTAGAAATTGCCACATCAGCAACATTGAAAATAGCATTAAAAAATTCAAATTCTTTTCCTCCAAAAAAAGGAATCCAGTTAGGAAGGTTTCCTTTCCAAATAGGAAAATAAAACATATCCACAACTAAGCCATGAAACCAGGTTCCATAAGGCTGAGGCGAAAACATTGTCGCTAATTTCCCGTAGCTGTCATCAAAAATAACTCCGTAAAAAACAGAATCAATAATATTTCCTGCAGCTCCGGCAAATATCAAAGCGATTGCAACAATTAAATAATTTGAATAACGCTTTTTAATAGAGTCAGCCAACCAATATCCGATTCCAAATACAGCAAAAATTCTAAATACAGTCAGAATTAATTTTCCATATTCTCCTGGGATTTTCGTTCCCCACGCCATTCCTTCATTTTCAATAAAATGAATTCTAAACCATTCAAACACGTAAGCTTCGTTACCCGGCCTATCCAAAGTAAAATTAGTTTTTACATAGATTTTAGAAACCTGATCAATCAATAATATTATAAATATAAGGAGATACGCTTTTCTTAATGACATCTTGTGAATTTTAATGTTGGCAAAAGTAACAATTAAATCAAAAAAAACGCCCCTGATGGAGCGTTAATTCTTTTGTAATTTGGAAGGTGATTATCTCTGCATGTTTTTAGCCTCGATACTCATTGTTGCATGAGGAACTATTTTCAGCCTTTCTTTGCCAATTAATTTACCTGTTACTTTGCAAATACCATATGTTTTATTTTCAACACGAAATAGAGCATTTTTTAAGTCGCGGATAAACTTCTCCTGTCTGATAGCCAATTGAGAGTTTGCCTCTTTAGACATTGTTTCACTTCCTTCTTCAAAAGCTTTGAAGGTTGGAGAAGTATCATCTGTTCCGTTATTCAAATCGTTCATATAGGCACTTTTGATCAAATCAAGATCTTCTTGTGCTTTTTTAATTTTTGCCTGGATTATTTCTTTGAACTCCGCTAAATCAGCGTCTGAGTATCTTGTAATTTCATCTATCATGGTACTATATTATTTTGAAATTAATATCATTGTTTTAATATCATCAAACTCAATTTCTGTGCCGTTTTCTAAAGCATCAGCAAAAGTCAAGCTATCTGTTAATGTTTCAGACTTTATGTAGTCTTCATTTTTTGAAACTGCTTCTTCTAAAAGACCATTTCTTTTTATTTGTACTTTAATTTTATCCGTAACCTCAAATCCAGAATCTTTACGAATATTCTGAATTCTGTTTACTAATTCTCTCGCGATACCTTCGTTCTTTAGCTCTTCGGAGATTGTAATATCAAGTGCAACTGTTATTCCGTTTGAATTTGCAACCAGCCAACCTTCGATATCCTGTGATGTTATTTCGACGTCTTCCAGAGATAAAGTTACATTATTTCCAGCAATAACAATATCTAGCGAGCCTTCCTTATCCAATTTATTAATCTGTTCCGCAGAAAAAGACTGTATCTCTTTAGAAATCAGACTCATATCTTTTCCAAAACGTGGACCTAATGCTTTAAAATTAGGCTTAATTTGCTTAACTAAAATACCAGAAGCATCGTCTAAAAGCTCCACTTCTTTAACGTTTACTTCGGCTTTTACCAAGTCAGAAATAGCTTCAATTTCAGCTCTCTGATTCTCGTCAAGTACCGGAATCATTACCTTTTGCAAAGGCTGACGAACTTTAATCATCTCTTTTTTGCGCAATGACAAAACCAAAGATGAGATGGTTTGCGCCTTCTGCATTTTGCTCTCCAACGTTTTATTAACAAAGTTTTCGACAAATTTTGGAAATTCAGCCAAGTGAACACTGGCAAATTCCTCGGTTCCCGTCGAAGCTGTTAAATCGCGATACAATTTATCCATAAAAAACGGAGCAACCGGAGCGCTCAATTTACTGATTGTAAGCAAACAAGTGTAAAGTGTTTGGTAAGCTGCGATTTTATCTTTTGCATATTCACCTTTCCAGAAACGACGACGGCATAAACGAACGTACCAGTTACTCAAGTTTTCCTGAACGAAATCAGAAATGGCTCTTGTTGCTTTTGTCGGTTCGTAATCTGCGTAGCATTCATCAACAAATTTTATTAACGTATTCAATTCAGAAATAATCCACTGATCGATTTCAGGCCTTTCGTTTAACGGAATTTCAGCTTCAGCATATTTAAATCCGTCGATGTTAGCATATAACGAGAAGAATGAATAGGTATTGTAAAGTGTTCCAAAGAACTTACGACGAACCTCAGCAATTCCTTCAATATCGAATTTCAGGTTATCCCAAGGATTTGCATTTGAAATCATGTACCAACGTGTGGCATCCGGGCCGTATTCTGCAATTGTTTCAAAAGGGTCTGTTGCGTTTCCTAGACGTTTTGACATTTTTTGTCCGTTTTTATCCAGAACCAAACCGTTTGAAACTACATTTTTGTAGGCAACTTTATCAAAAACCAAAGTTCCGATCGCGTGTAAAGTATAAAACCATCCACGAGTCTGATCTACTCCTTCAGCAATAAAATTAGCCGGAAAATCTTTATTCTCATCAATTTTATCTTTGTTTTCAAAAGGATAATGCCATTGTGCATACGGCATTGCTCCAGAATCAAACCAAACGTCGATTAGATCACTTTCGCGCTTCATTGGTTTCCCGGAAGCAGAAACTAAAATGATTTCATCAACGACATTTTTGTGTAAATCAATTAAATCATAATTTGATTCAGACATGTTTCCGATTTCAAAACCTTTAAATGGATTTTCTTTTTGAAAACCAGCTTCGATAGATTTCTCGATCGCATTGTACAATTCTTCAACAGAACCAATAAGAACTTCTTCTTTTTTATCTTCAGTTCTCCAAATTGGCAACGGAATACCCCAATATCTAGAACGAGATAAGTTCCAGTCGTTGGCATTTTTAAGCCAGTTTCCAAAACGTCCTTCACCAGTAGATTTAGGTTTCCAATTGATAGTTTCGTTCAGGTCGAACATTCTATCTTTTACATCGGTTACTTTGATGAACCATGAATCTAGAGGATAATATAATAACGGCTCGTCTGTTCTCCAACTGTGTGGATAACTGTGCACGTATTTTTCAACTTTAAAAGCTTTATTTTCTTCTTTTAGACGAATTGCGATTTCAACATCTACAGATTTCTCCGGAGCTTGTCCTGCATCGTAATATTCGTTTTTAACATATTTACCAGCTAAATCTCCTAAATGAGAAGTGAATTTTCCTTGTAAATCAACTAACGGAACTGCATTTCCTTCTTCATCCAACACCAACATTGGTGGAACTTCCGGTTTTGCTTCTTTTGCTACTTTAGCATCATCTGCACCAAAAGTTGGCGCTGTATGCACAATTCCTGTTCCGTCTTCTGTAGTAACGAAATCTCCAGAAATTACTCTAAACGCATTTTCAGCATTTTCATATGGTAATACATAAGGCAACAATTGTTCGTAACGAATTCCAACCAAACTTGCTCCTTTTGTTTCAGCTAAAATTTTGTACGGAAGTTTTTTATCTCCGTTTTTCACGTTGTCAAAATCAGCATCGTCTTCACTTAAGAAAAATCCTTTTCCAAATTGTTTTCCAACTAAGTTTTTCGCCAAAACAACATTTACAGGTTCAAAAGTATATTGATTGAAAGTTTTAACTAAAACATAATCAATTTTTGGACCAACTGTTAAAGCTGTATTTGATGGAAGTGTCCAGGGAGTTGTCGTCCAGGCTAAAATGTGAATATCTCCAAAACCTTGCAAAAAGCTTGGAAGTGTTTCTGGTAAAGTCTTGAATTGCGCTACAATTGTAGTATCTGTAACATCACGGTAAGCTCCCGGCTGGTTAACTTCATGAGAAGAAAGTCCTGTTCCTGCTTTTGGAGAGTAAGGCTGAATCGTGTATCCTTTATACAACAAACCTTTATCATAGATTTGTTTCAAAAGCCACCAAACAGATTCCATGTATTTTGGTTTATAGGTCACATATGGATCTTCCATATCAACCCAATAACCCATTTTTTCGGTCAAATCATTCCATACGTCGGTATAACGCATAACGGTTTTTTTACACGCTTCGTTATATTCTTCGATTGAAATCGTTTTACCAATATCTTCTTTTGTAATTCCTAATTCTTTTTCGGTACCCAATTCTACAGGTAAACCGTGAGTATCCCATCCGGCTTTTCTTTTAACCTGAAAACCTTTTTGAGTTTTATATCTGCAAAAAATATCTTTAATCGCACGTGCCATTACGTGGTGAATTCCCGGTAATCCGTTTGCTGAAGGCGGGCCTTCAAAAAATACGTAAGGCTCTGCACCTTCGCGAGTGGTTACACTCTTTTCAAATATATTTTCTTTCTTCCAAAAATCAAGAACTTCAGAAGCTACAGTTGGCAAGTCAAGTCCTTTGTATTCAGTAAATTTTGTACTCATTTTATCCTTTTCTTAAACGAGGTGCGAAAGTACTAAAATTATGTCAGAACTTGAAAGTCGAAAGTCAAAAGTTGCAGATTAAGAAAAAACTTCTCTTAAAACATCTAAAGATTTAGGTCTTTTGAATCCATCCAAATGAAAACTGTAATAATCAATCAGAATTTTTAATAACATTTGTCTTTCAATAACATGAAATATTTTTTGGTCATTATCGAATTTTAAATCGATTAGCTTCTTTAGTAATCCTGTTTCATGTTCTGTCAAACTTCCCATTCCATGAAAAAGAGTAAAAATACCATCATTCATTTCAAAATAAGGCAAATCAATATCTGACACATCAGGATAAAAACCTAAATATTTTGTTGTTTCTAAAAGCAAAATCAAATGAAAATTAGAAATTTCGTCATGATGATCGAGCCAGGTTAATGCAGTTTCTAAAAACACAAAAAATGATTCGTTTTTTTCTTCTTCCTGAATTGAATAGTGAAGCATTTCTGATAAAAACATAACCATTGTACTTTTTACAAAATCAGTATGAATACTTTGAAAGGGGACAGCTATTTTTATTTCTTTAAAGTTTTCTAAAGTTCCTTTGTTTTTATGAACTGCTTCAATTTCTAAAATAGACAAAGGCTGAAAATAAGCAATTTTCTGACTGGCTTTTCTATTCGAAAAAGCATCGCGTACAAAATAAGATTTCAAGCCGTTTGAAAGTGTAAAACATTTTACGATCAGGCTTTTTTCCTGAAATTTTAGTGAGGAAATAACGATTGCTTTGGTTTTAACCAGCATAACTTGGAGTTATCTTTTTATTATTGCTTTTAAACCTGTCTAAAAATCTTTTTTCAACAAAAACCCATGAAAAAACAGCAAAAAACAGCGTAATTAAAACAACCACAATTGCCATTACAATAGCATTGTATTTATTAAACAAGTCATACTGCCGAAAAAGCTGAATTATTGGAAAATGATAAATATAAAGTCCATAAGTAAAATCTCCATATTTGCCAAAGCCATTAAAAAGAGGAAAATTATAAGCTATAATTATAATTAACAGACCAAAAGAAGCAGGATATAAAAAATTAATTTGAAATCGAAAAAAATAAGTAAGCAACAATGAAATTATAGCCATTAAAAAAAGTTGTTTGCTGTGCTTTAAGACATATTTAAGATTTAAATTTAAAAATATTCCAACTGAAAAAAACACTAAATAACCCGGCATTTGTTTTGCTAATAATGGTTTATCAAATATTTCATCCATTACATACCAATATAATAATGATAAAAAATAAATTATCATGATTACAACAGTAGCTTTTTTAGTTTTTCTTATCAGATAAAAAATAAATGGTAAAAAAATATAAAAAGACTCTTCTACTTTTAAAGTCCATAATGCACCATTGACAGCACAAAGAAGATTGTTTTCAAAAATGCCTGGTAAACACGGATGCATGAAATTCAGGAACATTATATTCCATACAAAGTATTTATAAATATCTGTATTTGTAAAATAATCAAAAAAGCCATACTTACTAAAAATCGACATCCCAATAACAGTGAGTAATAACAAAAAAATGTAAGCTGGAAATAATCTCTTTGCTCTTTTGATAAAATATTTTTTCAATGTTGAAGTTCTTTGATAACTTTTAGCAACCAAAAAACCACTAATAATAAAAAAAGCCTGTAAACCAAGAATACCTTTGTCGTAAAAAAATGATAAAAAACTTAAGCTTGCACACTCAGAAAGTTCATAAAGATGTGATAATATAATAATTGCACAAAAAATCACTCTTAAAAAATCAAAACAATTTTTATCTTCAAAATTATATTGCTCTTCTACAGATGTTGCCATTATCTTATTATCATTATTTTTTTTACCTTAGTTTCTGAACCGTCTTGTGCTGAAACAAAAACCATATACACTCCGGAAGCCACTTTATATCTTCCAAAAGCAGTAGTATCCCATTCGATTGTCCCTCCTTCTGAAATTGTTTCATAAACCAGATTTCCTTCTATATCCGTAATTTTCACATTAGCCTTATTTAATAATCCGGCAACTTTTACTGTTCCTGAAAACCCGGGTCTTACCGGATTTGGATATACGTATACATTATTCAAATTTTCATTAGCTGTCGTTGCAGTTCCTTTAAAAGAAATCAATCCCTTATTTGTCGCAATATAAACTTCACCAGTTGCACTATTAATATCAATATCATTTATAACATTACTAGGTAATGGCGAATTATTTATTGTAAAATGATATTTAGTTTCCTGACCATTTGGCGATACCATAAAAACTCCTGAATCAGCTGTACCAATCCATTTATTATTAGCACCATCTACCACTATATCTGTAATGAATTGCTCATATAATAACTCTTGTGCTAAATCGTCTTCAACAATAATTATTGCTTTTGTCGTTAATTGGGCATCCGCTAGAAAAGCATTAACATTAGACAAAACTCTCAAACCTTTTGCTGTCCCTATCCAAAGTTGATTATTATTATCCGGAACAGCTACTCTGCCGTCAAAAGAAGGAAGGTTTCCGGTGTCTGTACCTGCTGTAATTTTTTTTAAAACAGTTCCTTTCTCATTAAAACCCACTATCCCATTATTACTTGTAGCCATCCATTTTGTACCATTTTGATCAATTGATATTCTTCCAAATCCACAACTAGACACATTAGGTACTACAGATTTTGTCGAAAATTTTTCCCAGCTCCCATTTGTCTTAAGAACTTTTATTCCGTTATCAACCAAAGTATTGTTCATCCACAAATTTCCGGTTTTATCAAAAACGGGGCCATTTACCCATATTTCACTGGTATTTGGAATCGCTTCCAATCCACTATTTGAAGAACCATATAAATAAGTTGGCACATCATTTTCAACCTTTAGTAAACCCGCATCAAAAGAACCTATATAAACTTTATTTTCATCATTGGGATCAATAGCAATCCGAACCAGTGATTTGGCCCCAAAAACTTCTTCATAAGGAATATTTAGCCATCCTGTTCCATTAAATTTACTTATTCCATAACTATCTTTTGGGTGTGGATTATAATTCCCTGCATAATCTCCATAAACTGCCCATAATGAGTTTGTTGTTGTTGTTTGAAGCGCAAAAATATTATTTCTCAAAGGACCTTGTGGTGAATCATTTTCAAAAGCAGCAGAAACTGAAAGCAAAGATTTAAATAATCCGTTTTCTTTAGTTCCAATATTAATAAAATCTCCGACTGATGCTGAGCAGGTAAAACTCAAATTACCATCTGAAACCTCAGCATTTGAAATCTGACGATTGAGGATCATTTGATTGTTATAAACATACACCACATTTGATGTTGTAATGAATAAATTATGATTAATCGCCCTCATGTCTGTAGAAGCTTGAGGAAGCTGCAAAAATCCAGCAAAAACTCCCGAATTATATCGATGAATATAACCTGACGAATTAATTGCGATAAGTTCTGAATCAAGTGTTTCTACACTGGACCAATCACCAGAATTCACAATGGACCATTGATTATAATCGACTAAGTTTAAATTAGCACTATTTGCTCTTCTTACCCCGTTTGAAGTAGCTGCATAAATAAAACCATTAAAAAAAGCAGTCTGTTTTACACTAATTTCAGCTCCGCCATCACCAATAAAATAAGTATCTCCAAATTGCAAAGTTGCCAAATTATACTGAACAATTCCGAAATCACACGAAACATAGACCAATCCATTATATTCCATAAAATGATTGATTTTTTTTAGATTTGATGGTAATTGTTTATTAATGACATCCACAACTTTCAACATACTGCCATCCTTTTCATTTATAACCATCATCAAACCGTTTTCGTAACCTATCAGTGTCTTTTTTGAAGTTTCACTGTGATATACCGATGATATTGTTTGTCCTGAAAGACCATCAATAGTTGTGGTTGTTTTAATGATGTTTGTAGCTGAATTTTTAGAAAACAAAGCATTTTCTGAAGCAGCAACAACAGATGTTCCATTCACAGTAACATCTTTAATTTCATTATATGAGAAGTAGCTTTGCCATGACAATTTACTTTGTGGAAAGCTATTTTGGAAAATTATTAAAAATAAAATATACAGAAAACTCTTTTTCATTTTGACAAATTCAGATTCACAAATATAATACAAACGAAAGTATTTGATTTTTGTTCTGTTTTAAATTATTATTTTCAAAATTTAAAACAAACAAAAATGCCTTCAATTCTATCTCTTGCTAAAAGACAAATGAAGGCATTTTTAAATTTTAAAAAAAAACACTATACAACTCCCTGAGCAAGCATGGCATCAGCAACTTTAACAAATCCGGCAATATTAGCTCCTTTAACGTAATTAACATAACCATCATCGCCCTTACCGTATTTCTTACATTGATTATGAATTCCAATCATTATATCTTTCAGCCTCAAATCTACTTCTTCACTTGTCCAGTTTAAACGAATTGAGTTTTGTGTCATTTCTAAACCGGATGCCGCTACACCACCTGCATTTGCTGCTTTACCTGGCGCAAATAAAACTTTATTATCTAAAAATAATTTAATTGCATCCAATGTAGAAGGCATATTTGCAGCCTCTGTTACACACAAAACACCATTATCAATGAGTTTTTGGGCATCTTCTCCATTTAATTCATTTTGAGTAGCGCACGGAATTGCAATATCAACTTTTACTTCCCATGGACTTTTTCCCTTATAAAAAATTGCTTTTGGATATTTCTTCAAATAAAGTTCTGCGCGATTATCACCGCTTGCTCTCATTTCAAGCAAATGGTCAATTTTATCTCCTGAAATTCCCTCTTCATCATAAATATAGCCATCTGGACCGGAAATAGTTACCACTTTTCCTCCCAATTCATTTATTTTTAAAGCAACACCCCATGCTACATTTCCAAAACCTGAAACTGCGACCGTTTTGCCTTTTATTTCATGCCCAATAGTACGCAACATTTGCTCTGTAAAATAAACAACTCCATATCCAGTAGCTTCAGGTCTTATTAAAGAACCACCGTATGCAATTCCTTTTCCGGTTAAAACACCGGTAAACTCATTTCTAATTCTTTTATACTGCCCAAACAAATAACCAATTTCTCTGGCTCCAACACCAATATCTCCGGCAGGCACATCCAGATCCGGACCTATATGGCGGCATAATTCGGTCATAAATGATTGACAAAAACGCATTACCTCAGCATCTGATTTTCCTTCCGGATCAAAATCAGAACCTCCTTTACCTCCTCCCATAGGAAGTGTTGTCAGACTGTTTTTAAAAACCTGTTCAAAAGCCAAAAATTTTAAAACGGAAAGATTTACAGTATGATGAAATCTAATTCCGCCTTTGTATGGTCCAATAGCTGAATTCATCTGAATTCTAAAACCTCTGTTTACAATAATTTCTCCTTTATCATCTACCCAGGGAACTCTAAATATTATAGAACGCTCCGGCTCAGCAATTCTAAGAAGTAAGTTTTTTCCATCGTATTTTTTTTGTTCGGCAATAAATGGAATTACCGTTTCTGCAAACTCTCTGACAGCCTGAAGAAATTCAGGCTCATTTGGATTTTTTGACTCTACCAGAGCCATAAACTCATTTATTTTTTGTTTCATCATTTTGAAATAAATTATTCAAATTAAATCATTAATTGGCATTGATTACATAAGAAAACATGCTTAAGAAAACGTTTTCGTTCTCACAACAAAGGTAGATTAAAATCATAATTCGAAAATTAATTTTATAACATTTTTATCATAATTACATATTTTTCAAACAAAATATAGATGACCATTTACAACTACTATTTTCTAATCTAACCCCAATATTATAATTAACTTTTTAAGCATTTTGTTACTTATTTTTTAATTAAGAAATTAAATTATTTTAAATGGATTATGTTTTTTATATATTTGCAATCATTTGAAAGCCTAAAAACTCATGCTCAAGCAAATAGCCTTAACTTTTTTTACAATATTTGGTATTTCCACGGTATCAAATGCACAATTAGCCTACGAAATTGGATTCATAGGCGGTCCTGTAGCTTTTCAGTCTGATTATGGACAAAGGCATGATCAATCAACAAACATCGGAAATACAGGATTTGGTATTGGTGCGGTGCATTGGATAAACTTTTCATCAGCTGCAAATGGTAACGAATATTTTAACGAACACTTTAAAGTTCGTTCTGAACTTTCTTTCACTCACACCAAATTCCAGCATTTTGGAAAATGGATAGAAGGCAAACCATCAGCTGGAAAAGAAAAATTAAAAGCCATGAGTGGAAAAACAAGCATGTTAAACATTGGAGCTCAGTTAAATTTTTCGCCTTTTACAACAATACACGAGTTCGAAAAATATGTAGGCAGTTTTTATCCCTATTTGAGTGTAGGTGCTATGGCGAGTTACTATAGTACTACGGCCAGTTCTTCTCTTGGACCATTAGGAACACCGGCTACAACTTTTGACAAATATTTAGTACCTTCAGACGGCCATCAATACGGTTTTTCAAGCGAAAGCGGCATAACATTCTCTGTCCTTCTTGGGGTTGGCGTTCAATATAAATTAGATGAGATGAATGATTTACTATTTGAAGTACGTTATCAGGGCTTTGATTCAGACTGGATTGACGGATTAAATCCTAATAGAGATATTTACAAAGAAAACAAATCAAAAGATTCTCAAGTCTGGTTCAATTTTGGATATTCTCACTATTTAGAATTTTAAAAAACGATATAAAAGGGAAAACCCCAATTCAAGTAATATGAATTGGGGTTTTCCTTTTTTATGATAAAGCTTGTTCTAAATCTGCTATTAAATCTTCGGCATCTTCAATACCTACACTCAGACGAACGAGGTCATCTGTAATTCCAACTTCTGCCCTTTTATCTGCCGGAATTGAAGCATGAGTCATTAAAGCCGGATGATTAGCTAATGATTCAACCCCTCCTAAAGATTCAGCTAATGTAAACACTTTCAATTTCTCTAAAAAAGCAATTGAATCTTCTTTTTTACCTGAAACGAATGTAAAAGATACCATTCCGCCAAAAGCCTTCATTTGTTTTTTAGCAATTTCATGAAATGGATGACTTACTAAACCAGGATAATAAACAGTTTTTATTTTGGGATGGTTGCTTAAAAAATCTACTACTTTTTCTCCATTTTCACAATGCCTCTGAACTCTTAACGAGAGTGTTTTTATTCCTCTTAAAACCAAAAAACTATCCATTGGACCCAATGTTGCCCCGGTTGCAAATTGCTGAAAATGCAATTGTTCCCCTAAAGCTTCATCTTTCACGATTAAAGCACCGGCAATAACATCTGAGTGCCCTCCTAAATACTTGGTTGCCGAGTGCATCACGATATCAGCACCTAAATCAAGCGGTTTTTGCAAATAAGGTGTTGCAAAAGTATTATCTACTGCCAGCCAGATTTTGTTTTCTTTTGTGATTTTGGCGATTTCCTCAATATCGGCAAGTTTCATTAAAGGATTCGTAGGTGTTTCAACCCAGATCAATCTAGTATTTTCATTAATCAAAGACTTTAATTTTGCAATATCCGTCATATCAACAAAATGGAATATAATACCTGATTCTTTATAAATTCTTGAAAACATTCTATAGGTACCTCCATACAAATCATCCATTGCAATTACTTCATCTCCGGCTTTAAAAGATCTCAGAATACAATCTGTAGCCGCCAAACCTGATGAAAAAGCCAGTCCACGCGTACCATTTTCGATGCTGGCCAATGCATTCTCTAAAGCAGTTCGGGTAGGATTTGAAGCACGGCTATACTCATAATCACCCAAAGGCTGTCCGGGACTTGTCTGAATATAAGTTGAAGTTTGATATACGGGAGGCATGACAGCTCCTGTAGTCGGGTCATGATGCTGACCTCCATGTATTACTTTAGTATTGAATTTCATATAGTTACAAATTTTTAAGACTTAATTCTTTCACAAATTTACCGTTTAATTTATTTTAATCCTGACTCAACTTCTTACCTTTGTATATAATTAACACTTTTTAAGATGAAACACTACTCTCTTCTTGTTATAGTGCTTATATTACTTAATGGTTGCGCTAAAACATTAACTATTGAAAATGAGATTTTTGAAAAAGAATCAAAGATACCTTGCAAAAAAGATTGTCCTAAAATTACAATAGATGTACCAATTGCAAAAAATATTCCTATTGTAGCTGACAGTATTAACAAAAAGATATTAGGCGTTTTAAAAGAAATTGTTTATTTCGGAGAAAAACCATCAGATGCTAAAGATTATAACACTCTTGCTGATTCTTTTATTGCTTCCTATGAAGAAATGCATAAAAAATTTCCAACTGAAACATTCGGCTGGGAAGCCAAAGTGAAAGGAAATGTCGAATATCAATCAGATCAGATATTGAACATCAAATTGGATCATTATACATTTACTGGCGGAGCTCATGGCTATCAGGGGTACCGCTCCTTACTATTTAACCCAAATACAGGAAAAACCATTTTTTGTGATGAATTATTTAAAAACGAAAAAGAGTTTAAGGCTTTTGCCGAAAAAGAGTTTCGAAACAAATATAAAATCCCATTGAAATCGAATATCAATACAACAGGATTAATGTTTGAAAATGATAAATTTCAATTACCACAAAATATATTTTATACTAATGAAGGCCTGCTTCTGTATTACAACTCTTACGAAGCGGCTTCTTATGCAGATGGCCCAAAAGAAATCTTGTTTCCGTATGAACAGGTGAGTAAATATTTGAAACTTCTATAATTCTTAAATATAAATTGATTTAGATACACTGCTGTGTATCTCTACAGAAAATCATTGAATATCATATTTCATTTTACGTAAAACTCGTAATGCTTCCTTAAAAGATAAATATATCTGTCCAAAAGGCTTTAAAAGTAATTTAGCATCTATCAGTTTTTGTTTGGCTTCATCAAAACCATTCAGATAGCAAATCATAAAAGTCGAGGGCAGGTTTTCTAAATCTTTTAATTCACGTTCAGATAAAGCAAAACCTTTCTGCAGTTTTTGAAGCAATGCGATATTCGAATTATAAATATGAAACAACATTCGCTTATTGAATTCAGGAGGCTGAAACAATATTTGACGGTCAATTTTATAATAACCGTTATCAAAAAAATGTATAGTCTGTTTTTCTAACGGATAATAACTTGTTTTATCATTTAATCCAAGGGGAACATATTCGGTTATAGTAAAAGTATCATCATCAAAAACAATCGTAACAACATCCTGAGCCGAATAAAAAAGTTTGATTTGTTCGTTTATCAGTTCAATATCAACCCTTGAAAGAAAAGTTTTATCTCTTGACTTTTTAGGTACTCCAGCCCAGCAAATCACAAACAATTCTTTAAAAACACGATATTTTGGCATCATGTCTTTATGCCTGAAATTCATAAAATCAAATACGCCGTCAAGTGTATACTGAATACTGTTTCGGGAACTGTTTTCGATTCCGATAACTGTTTCGGTATTCTGGTAATTTTTTTCGACTTCGCCTTCTACAGGGACCGAATTACTTCCTCGCCTGACAAAAATACTATTCGCCGGAATAGTATGAATTCCCTTTTTGAAAAACGAAATCTGGCTTTTAGGCTTAATGGTAACCAATCCTATTACCTTGTCTTTTGGAAGATTTGGAAAAGGTACATTTTCATACTGAATTTTAGGCGGGTTTTCCAGAAAAGCATTGACAAGATTCTGAATCCGACTGTCATCAAAGAAATCATCACCCACGATTTCGTTATCATGATCCTCAACACCAACAACAATATACGAATTGTTTGTTGGATTTGAATTTGACAAAGCACAGATATGTTTCAGAAACTTCCCTTTTCCTTCACGCGAATGCAAATTCAGCTGCCTTTTTTTATCATAAAAGCTGCTCTCGTCATTATGAGCGAGAAGGTTTTTTATTAAAAGGCGTTTATTGATCATTATTTTTTAGATGTTAGACTGGCTTAGATGATTAGACTTCTTGGATTATTCATTTTTCTCTTGTTTCATTTTAGAATATCTTAGATTATTAAACAGCTAAACCTAAGAAGTCTAAGTTAGTCTAAAATCTAAGCTAGTCTCTTTTAACGATTGTTGACGATGCCTGCGCTGTAGACATGACAATTAAATCGGCAATATTAACATGGTACGGTCTTGAAACCACAAAATGAATAATATCAGCTATATCTTCTGCTTTTAAAGGATCGAAACCTTTGTATACATTTGAAGCTCTTTCTGTATCGCCTTTAAATCGCACTTCGCTAAATTCTGTTTCAACCAAACCGGGATGAATTCCGCTTACCTTAATTTTATATGGATTCAAATCGATTCGCATTCCCTGGGTAATAGCATCAACGGCATGCTTTGAACCACAATATACATTCCCATTTGGATAAACCTCTTTTCCGGCTGTTGAACCTATGTTTATAATATGTCCTGATTCTCTTACGACCATTTGCGGAATAATAGCTTTCGAAACATATAAAAGCCCCTTTACATTGATATCAATCATAGCATCCCAATCGTCAACATCACCATTCTGAATCGGGTCGAGTCCATGTGCATTTCCTGCATTATTAATTAAAACGTCAATCGCAGAAAAATATTCCGGCAATGAATTTATGCTTTCAAAAACAGCATTTTTATCCCTGACATCAAAAGATAACGAATGTACTTCTGTATATTCTGAAAGTTCATTTTCAAGTTCAGTCAGACGATCTTTTCGTCTTCCGCAAATGATAATTTTATAGTGATTGCGGGCAAATATTTGAGCGGTTGATTTACCAATTCCGCTTGTAGCACCGGTAATTAAAACTGTTTTTTTCATTCTGTATATTATATTTTGTCACAGATTAAAATTGAAAAATCCAATTTTAATCTGCATCAAATATTTTTTCGTTTAAAACGAATTTTAAAATTTCTTATGCTTTTAAATTACTCTTTTAAAGCAACTCTTCTCCTCTGCTTTCTGTCCAGATTGCAAACCAGTCTTCTTTATCCATTTCAAGTTCGACTGCTTTCATCAATGATTGAATTCTGGCAACATTTACAGTACCTGCAACCGGAATTACTTTTGCCGGGTGTTTTAAAATCCATGCAAGTAAAAGTGTATCAGAGCCTAAATGGTATTTTTCTACTAAAGTCGAAAGTAATTTCTTCAAACGACGCGTTTGTTTCGTATCTTCTCTAAAAACGGTTCCAAGCGGATTCCATGCCAATGGACGGATTCCATATATTTGCGCATAATCAAAAGTCCCATCAGCCATTGGTTCAAAATTTGTAGCCGAGAATTGTACCGAATGATAACTAACTTCAGTTTTCTGACGAATTAATTCAACTTGTGAATTGCTGAAATTTCCAACTCCAAAATCAATAATCTTACCTTCCGATTTTAGTTTTTGAACCGCTTCTGCAATTTCATCAGTCTGCATTAACGGACTTGGTCTTTGAAGTAAAAAAACATCAATATAATCGGTTTTTAATTTCTTAAGGGATTCTTCTGCAGACCAGATAATATATTCTTTAGAATGTTCATAATGTCTGATTTTATTGTTACGGTTTTCGGTTACCATCTGAATACCGCATTTGGTAATTAATTGCAATTTCTCGCGGGAAATCTTACTGTCCTTAAAAGCCTTTCCAAATTCTGCCTCGGTGGTATAATCTCCATAAATATCAGAGTGGTCAAAGGTGGTAATTTTGTTTTCGATACAAAGCTGTATCATGCTTTCCATTTCTTTTGAAGTAAGATTTTTATCCCAAACGCCCCAATTCCTAATACCCGAAATCACAGGCGATAATAAAGTTTTGCTCATTGTTTTGCTGTATTATTTTTAATAATAATGATGCTTATTTATAACATAATCATCAAAGTTCTTAAAAATATAAAAATAGATTCACAATTCGTCCTTAAAATTAGGTCGCTGGTCGAATTTTTAACCATTTTTTAACATCCTACTTCTCAAAAAATATTCAATTTGCACTCTCAAAAGTTAGGCATAAAAATCAACGTTTTAAAAAGGTTTTAAAAACATTTATATGGAAGATAATACAACGACTTTAGACATTAGAGCGATAAATGAAAAAATTGAGAGAGAAAGTGCTTTTATAGACCTTCTTACAATGGAAATGAACAAAGTTATTGTGGGCCAGAAACACATGGTCGAGCGTTTATTAATTGGTCTTTTGGGACAAGGGCATATTTTACTTGAAGGTGTTCCTGGTCTGGCCAAAACTTTAGCGATAAATACATTGTCTCAGGCGGTACAAGGTTCTTTCAGCCGTATCCAGTTTACGCCGGATTTATTACCTGCCGATGTTATCGGAACGATGATTTACAACATTAAAGCAAACGAGTTCTCTATTAAAAAAGGACCGATTTTTGCCAATTTCGTACTTGCCGATGAGATTAACCGTGCTCCTGCTAAAGTTCAGTCTGCACTTTTGGAGGCGATGCAGGAAAAACAAGTTACTATTGGCGACACTACTTTCAAATTAGATCGTCCGTTTTTAGTACTGGCAACTCAAAACCCGGTAGAGCAAGAAGGAACATACCAATTACCTGAAGCGCAAGTTGACCGTTTTATGTTGAAAACGGTAATCGATTATCCAAAAATTGACGAAGAACGTTTTGTAATTCGCCAAAACCTAAAAGGATCTTACGAAAAAGTAAACCCTGTAGTTTCTGTAGAACAAATTCTGCGCGCGCAGGAAGCGGTTCGCGAAGTTTACATGGACGAAAAAATCGAAAAATATATCTTAGATATCATCTTTGCTACCCGTTATCCGGAGAAATACAAACTTGCGGACTTAAAACCGCTTATCAGTTTTGGAGCATCTCCACGTGGAAGTATCAATTTAGCCAATGCAGCAAAATGTTACGCTTTCATCAAACGTCGCGGATATGTAATCCCGGAGGATGTTCGTGCTGTTGTACATGATGTTTTACGTCACAGAGTTGGTATCACGTACGAAGCTGAAGCTGAAAACATTACTTCTGTAGACATTATCAACAAAATCGTAAACGAGATTGAAGTACCTTAAAAAGTTGATGGTTGATAGTTTTTTGTTGATGGGAAATAACCCATTAACCAACAACCATCAACCGTAAACCAAATCACAAATGGATACAAAAGAGCTTTTAAAAAAAGTACGGAAAATAGAAATCAAAACGAAGAGACTGAGCAATCATATCTTTTCGGGAGAGTACCATTCTTCATTTAAAGGACGCGGGATGACTTTTAGCGAGGTACGTCAATACCAATACGGAGATGATATTCGTAACATCGACTGGAATGTAACGGCACGTTATAACGAAGCCCACGTAAAAGTTTTTGAAGAAGAACGTGAACTGACCATGGTTTTAATGGTTGATATTTCGGGTTCTGAAGGTTTTGGTTCAAAAAGTCAGTTTAAAAAAGACATCGTAACCGAAATTGCGGCAACGATGGCTTTCTCTGCTACACAAAATAACGATAAGATTGGTTTAATATTGTTTTCTGATCATGTTGAATTATACATACCTCCTAAAAAAGGGCGTTCGCATGTTTTGAGAATTATTCGTGAATTGATCGAATTTGAACCAAAAAGCCAAAAAACAGACATCGCCCAGGCTTTAAAGTTTCTTTCAGGCACACAAAAAAAGAAAGCAATTGTTTTTATGATTTCAGATTTTATGTCTGAAAATTATGAGCACACTTTAAAAATTGCTTCTAAAAAACATGATATTACCGGTGTTCGTGTCTACGATATCCGTGAAGAAAAAATCCCGAATTTAGGAATGGTAACCATGCTTGATGCCGAAACCGGAAAGATTCAGCTTGTTGATACAGGCTCTAAAAAGGTTCGAATGAATTACGAAAAGCACTATCAGGAGCGTGTAAATTATTTTAAGGAAATTTTCAGCAAATCTGGCGCCGGTGTAGTAAACACAAGGGTTGATGAAAATTACGTGACTAAATTACTTGGATATTTCAAATCGAGATAAAGATTTTTGATTAGTGATTAACGATTTTTGATTTCAGATTTTAATAAAACATAGTAAGCAATAAATGACTAAGCAAGAATTAGAAGATAGATTAATTGATTTTGCTGCAACCATAATAATCGTTGCGAGTAATTTTGAGAAAAATTATGCAGGAACTCATTTATCAGGTCAAATAATTCGTTCAGGAACTTCGCCAGCTTTAAATTATGGTGAAGCTCAAAGTGCCGAAAGCAAAAAAGATTTTATTCATAAAATGGGTATTTGTCTAAAAGAATTAAGAGAAACATTTGTTTGCTTGAAAATAATTGGAAAAGCGAATTTAACATCGGATTTAGAAAATCTGACAAAAGCAAAAACAGAAGTCAATGAATTAATTTCAATCTTTGTTTCAAGTATAAAAACATCAAAAAATAATTCATAAGAATGAAGGATTAAAATTAGAAGAAAAACATCTAAATGTTGTTTCAGCTAAAATCTGAAATCAAAAATCGTTAATCTTCAATCGTTAATCAAGAATTTTCAATCGTTAATCAAATGAAATTTAAACTTTATATATTTCTATTTTTACTTTCTTCAGCTGTTTTTGCACAAAGCAAACAGATTGAAACGAGTATTGATACTACAAAAAATAAAATTGGTGCCGAGTTTAAGCTCACGCTTAAAACAGTAGTCAGCTCAAAATCTAAAGTTGTTTTTCCAAATTTGAAAAACATTGGCGCTTTAGAAGTAATCCAATCATATCCTGTTGACACTGTTAAGAAAGACGACACATACGAATTGATTAAAAAATATGGCCTGACACAATTTGATTCGGGAAGATATGTTATTCCGGGCGTAAAAATCTTAATTGATAAAAAACCACATTTAAGTGATCCGGTTTCAGTTGAAATAAACAATATAAAAGTCGATACTTTACAACAAAAAATGTACGACATAAAAGACATTTCTACTGTAGAAAATGGTATCGGAGACTGGTGGATTTATCTTTTAATTGGTGTAATTATTCTGGCAATTGGTGCTTTTGTGTATTGGTACATCAAAAAACATCAGAAGAAAAAAATTGAAGAGGAAGTTTATAAAACACCTATCGAAAAAGCGACCAGCTTATTAAATGTTCTGGAGAAAAAAGAACTTTGGCAAAAAGGCGAAATAAAAGAATATTACAGTGAACTGACCGATATTGCCCGAAATTATATCGAAGAAGCAATTCAGATACCAGCAATGGAAAGCACAACTTCTGAATTAATTCAGGGACTTAAAACTGCTTCAGCGAAAAAGAAAATGAGCCTGACTCCTGAAACTGTCGAAAATCTGGAACGTGTTTTAAGACAGGCCGATTTAGTAAAATTTGCAAAATCTAAACCATTAGAGTTTGAAATTACTGAAGACAGAAATAAGATCCAAAAAGCAATTTTAACTCTTGATAATGCTATTCCGACAGAAGTTCCGGTTGAGGAAGCAGATCAACTATTAAATGAAGCACAAAAACAAAAACAAATCAAGCTCCAGTTAAAAAAACAAAAAAACAAACGTATTGTAATTGCAGTAGGTACAGTACTGTTTTTAATAACTGCCACTACTACTTATTTTATCGTTACAAAAGGTTTCAATTTTGTAAAAGATAACATTATTGGACATCCAACTAAGGAATTACTGGAAGGAGAATGGGTAAAAAGCGAATACGGTAATCCGGGCATTTTAGTTGAAACTCCAAAAGTGTTAAAACGACTGGATACTCAAAAAGTACTCCCAAAAGAAGCGATGGCTCTTATTAAAGAAATGCAGCTTTTTGGTTATGGAAGTTTAACTGATAACTTCTACATTACGGTTTCTACAGCAAAATTTAAAGCCCAGACAGAAATTGATTTATCAAAAGCACTTGAAGGTAATTTAAAAATTATAGAAACTCAGGGAGCCAGAAATATGATTGTGAAACAGGAAGATTTTGAAACCAAAGAAGGAATTACTGGTATAAAAGGTTATGGAACTTTTACTCTTATTAACGACACTCTGAAATCGAGCACTAAAATTTACTATGAAGTCCTGATGTTTAAACAAGAGGGCGGATTACAGCAAATAGCTATATTCCATGAAGAAGGAGATACCTATGCTAATGATATTTCGGATAGAATTTTAAATTCTGTTGAACTTAAAAGAGCAAGCAACTAATGGAAAAAATAACTTTTTTAAATCCGGAATTTTTTTGGCTGTTTTTACTAATCCCAATTGCAATAGGATGGTTTTTCTGGAAACGCAATCAGCAATCGGCTACCTTAAAAATGAGTTCAACTCAGGGTTTTAAAAATAGCGAATCACTATTAACAAAATTAAAACCTTGTTTATATGTTTTCAGGATTATTGCATTGAGTTCTCTGATTATTGCTTTAGCAAGACCAAGAACGGTTGACATCAGCAATGAAACTAAAACAACAAAAGGAATCGATATTGTAATGGCAATGGACGTTTCGGGAAGTATGCTGGCAAAAGATTTAAAGCCAAACCGTATGGAAGCTTTAAAAAGAGTCGCTGCAGATTTCGTTAACGAAAGACCAAATGACCGAATCGGATTGGTTTTGTATGCTTCTGAAGCCTACACTAAAACGCCTGTAACGAGTGATAAGGCCATTATTTTAGAAGCCATTAAGGAAATCAAATACGATAATGTATTACAAGACGGAACCGGAATTGGAATGGGTCTTGCAACAGCCGTTAACCGACTTAAGGACAGTAAAGCAAAAAGCAGGGTAATTATTCTGCTTACCGATGGTGTAAATAATGCAGGATTCATCGAACCGGAAACAGCTTCTGACATTGCAAAACAATACGGAATAAAAGTATATACCATTGGAATAGGAACTAACGGAATGGCTGAATTTCCTTATGCATATGCGCCGAATGGCGGATTTTTATTCAAAATGCAAAAAGTAGAGATTGACGAACAATTACTGAAAAGCATCGCCAGAAAAACGGATGGCACTTATTTTAGAGCAACGAGTAATGATAAGTTGGCGGAGATATACAACGCAATTAACAAATTAGAAACTACTGAAATTCAGGAATTAAAATTCTATGATTATGACGAAAAATACAGATTTTTTGTAATGCTGGCAGGGTTTTTATTACTATTGGAAGTTGGTTTAAGAAATACGGTTTACAGAAGCTTCATTTGATTTTTCAAATCAAAAAATTTCAATTTTTAAATTCCAAATCCCAACTTGGAATTATGAATTTAAAATTTGGGAATTAATTTAGTACTAAAGCAAAATTTGGAATTTGGAATTTATCTCAAAAAACTATTGAGATTGGAATTTTAAAATATTTATGGAATTAGACGAAAAAAAATATTTATATCTATTATTTCTCATCCCGATTGTGGTATGTGTTTTTCTTTTCAATATGTATTGGAAAAGAAAAAAACAGCGTGAGTTTGGTGATTTGGAAATGGTAAAAAAACTAAGCCCTGAACGTTCTGTTTTTAAACCTGTTTTAAAATTAGTACTGTTTCTTTTGGCACTAGTCTGTTTGATTATTGGTTTGGTTAATCCAAAAATTGGAACCAAAATGGAAACTGTGAAACGTGAAGGAATTGATATTGTTTTTGCAGTTGACGTTTCAAAAAGTATGCTTGCCGAGGATGTGGCACCAAGCCGTTTAGAAAAAAGCAAGCAATTGGTTTCTCAGATCATCAATAACTTAGGAAGTGACAGAATTGGAATTGTGGCCTACGCCGGAAGTGCATTCCCGGTTTTACCCATTACAACAGATTATAGTGTAGCCAAAATGTTCCTGCAAAGCATGAATCCTGATATGGTATCCTCTCAAGGGACTTCATTGGACGAAGCAATTCGTTTATCTTCAAAATATTTTGATGAAAAAAGTAAAACCAGCAAGTTATTAATTTTGATTTCTGACGGAGAAGATCATTCTGAAGGAGCTTCAGCAGCAGCGGAAGAAGCCAACAAATTAGGAATGAAAATTATTACAATTGGTGTCGGAACAGAAAAAGGCGGAACTATTCCATTAAAAGAAAATGGAGTTGTAAAAAGCTTTCAAAGAGATCAAAACGGAGAAGTTGTTATTACAAAACTAAATCAGGAAGGTTTAAAAGCGATTGCAAAAGCAACCAAAGGCGGATATGTTTACGGAGGAAGTACCAAAGAAGTCCTGGAATACGTAAAAAATGCATTGAATAATATTCAGAAAACAGAATTTGAAGCTACACAAATGGCAGACTTTCAATCGCAATTTCAATGGTTTTTAGGTTTTGCCTTCTTACTATTATTCCTTGACATCTTTCTGCTGGAAAGAAAAACAAACTGGATAAACGAGTTGAATTTATTTAACGAAAAGAAATAATTGTTTCAGATAAATACGGAAACAAAAAAATAAAAACAGAATGAAAAATTTACTTCTTTATATTTTACTAACCTTTTCTTTGGCAGTTTCCGCCCAGGAAAAAGACAAAACATTGCCGGACGCCAATGAAGAATATAAACAGAATAAATTTGTTGATGCTGAGGCAAATTACAGAATTTCACAATCAAAATTTCCTAAAAAGGCTATAGCTTCTTATAATTTAGGAAATACCATATACAAACAAAATCAGGCGTCAGAGGCAAAATTTGCTTATGCAAAAGCTATTAAAAATGCCAAAACCAGACCGGAAAAACACAAGGCTTTTCATAATTTAGGAAACGTTTTTATGAAAGAAAAAGATTATTCTCAAGCAGTTGAAGCCTATAAAAATGCACTTCGTAATGATCCTACCGATGATGAAACAAGGTACAATTATGCGTATGCAAAACAAAAGTTAAAAGAAAATCCTCCTAAAAACGATAAAAAAGACAACAAGGATAAGGATAAGAAAAACGATAAAAAAGACGACCAAAAAAAGGACGGAGACAATAAAGACAAAAAAGACGGAAAGGACGATCAAAAGAAAGATGACAAAGGCGATAAAGACAAGGATAAAAAAGATGGAAAAAACGATCCGAAAAAAGATGAGAAATCTAACAATAACGGAGAGCCAAAACCTATGCCCGGAGGAATTTCTAAAGATCGTGTCCAGAATTTACTAGATGCGGTAAATAATGAAGAAAAGAAAATTCAGGACAAAGTAAATGCCCAAAAAGTAAAAGGAAGTCCTAAAAAAAATGAAAAAGACTGGTAGATTTTATTTTTAAATAAATATCAGGTTTTTTGAAAAGGAATGACTTTGACTCCCTTAGCTTCACAAATAATAAATGATGTAATTTTTTAATTTAAAAAGATTTAAAAAACGATTAAACAAGTAATGAAAAGATATTTAATTCTATTACTATTCACTTTTCAGGGGCTTATGGCTCAGGTTCAATTTGAAGCCAGAGTAAGCAAGAATACGCTTGGAGTTAACGAAAGACTTCGAATTGACTTTATCATGAATGTCGATGGCGATAATTTTGAACAGCCTTCATTTGACGGTTTCAGGATTGTAGGAGGACCAAGCCAACAAATAAGTCAGTCCTGGGTAAATGGGAGAAGCTCTTTTCAAAAAGTTTATTCTTATTATTTATTGCCAAATCAAAAAGGTACATTTATAATCAAACAGGCTGCAATTGAATATAATGGTCAGGTTTACAAAACATCCCCTATCAAAATAACGGTTACCAATGCGGTTGCTCAGGAAAGAGATCCTAATGTTCAGCAACAACAGCAAGGAGGCGTAAACGGAAATGAAGTTTTAAATCTGGTAGCAGAAATTTCAAAAACAAATCCTTATATAAATCAGCCCATAACTGTTGTTTATAAATTATATTTTAATGGTATTGGTGTAACAGGATTTAAAGAACTGGCAAAACCAAAATACAAAGACTTTTGGAATCAGAACATCGATATCAAGCAACTACAAGTTGAAGAAGGATTCTATAAGGGGGAACGCTGTTATTTTGTTGTTCTTAAAAAAACAATTCTATACCCTCAAAAATCAGGTAATCTTACTATTGAACCACTTTCTTTAGACATCGGTATTCAGGTTCCCAGGGGTCGTGATATGTTTGGACGAATCGTTACTGATGATGGGAATAAAACCGTTTCTGCGGGTGCCAAAACGATCAACGTAAGAGCACTACCAGAAGTAAATAAGCCAATTGGATTTACAGGAGCTGTTGGTAAACTTGATTTTAAAGTAACCCCATCAAAAACTTCTTTAAAAAATGGAGAGAGCCTTGATTTGGTTGTAAGTGCTACCGGTACAGGAAACATGAAATTGTTTACTTTACCTAAGCCTGTTGTTCCAAATGCATTAGAAATGTATGATCCTGTACATGATGAAAAAGTGAATACATCACTTGCAGGAATGTCCGGTACAATTTCGGACAAGTATACGATTATCCCTCAATATAAAGGAAAATATACTATAAAACCAATGGAATTCTCTTATTTCGATTTGAATTCAGGCAGTTACAAAACCATAACTTCACCGGAAATTATGATTGATGTGCTGGATGGACCGATGCAGACTGAAGCCGTTGCATCAAATAAATCGAAAAATGTGATTTCAAAATCGGAGCAATTTAAATACATTAAACCAAAAACCATTTTAGTTGCTATAGCCAAAGATGATTTTTACGGGTCTGATTTATATTATACTTTATTATTACTGCCTTTTGTTATTTTGCCAATTATTGTAATCGCCAGAAAGAAAAAAGAAGCCATTGACAGTGATGTCACCGGTAACAGAATTAAGATGAATAATAAGCTTGCGAAGAAATATTTATCTGAAGCCAAAAAACAACTTAACAATAAAGAGCCATTTTACATTGCTCTGGAAAAAGCAATGCATAATTTCCTGAAAGCTAAATTGCATATTGAAACTTCAGAAATGAGCAAAGATAATATACGTGAATTGTTATTATCCAGAAATGCGAATCCGGAAACTGTTCAAAGTTTTATTAATTTAACTGAAAACTGCGAGTTTGCGCGATATGCTCCGGCTTCAAGTGCATCAATTCAGCAGGATTATGAAAAAGCTGTTTTGATTATATCAGAATTAGAAAAACAAATTGTTTAATTTTTAACCGCAACGTTCACTAAGAAAATTGGTTTAGCTTTCGCTGAATAAAGTTCGCAAAGTTGAAAACATTACAAATAGAAAAATGAAAAACATACTATATCTCTTTTTATTAATCTCTCAGGTTTTCTTTGCTCAGAACAGCTTTGAAAAGGGAAATACCTTATATCAAAAGGGAAAATACAAGGAAGCAGCGCAGACTTATGAAAGCATCATTAAGGAAGACAAACAGCACTCAGCTGAGTTGTATTTTAACTTAGGAAATTGTTATTACAAACTTAATAAAGTAGCGCTTTCCATTTATAATTATGAGAAAGCTCTTGTTCTAAAACCACATGATGCAGAAACTTTAAACAACCTGAAATTTGCCAAAAAACTAACCATTGACGAAATTAAGGAAGTCCCAAAAGTTGGTTTCGCAAAACTCATTCAGAATTTTACAGGTATTTTTAATTATAATAATTGGGCCTGGATTTCGGTAGGTATTGCATTTGCTTTTTTACTGAGCTTTATTGGCTATTATTTTTCACAGCTTACGCTTTCAAAAAGAATATATTTTATAGGAATGTTTGTTTTGTTATTTGCTTTATTATTGAGCGTTTCAGCAGGAATAACTGAAAAAGACCACTATAATAATGATCGTCCTGCAATCGTTTTTGCCGAAATGACAGAAGTACGAAGCGAACCTCAAAAAGCAGGATCAAGCATTTTCTTATTACATGAAGGCGCAAAAGTTTATGTAAAAGAGGCTTTAGAAAACTGGAAAAAAATCGAATTGACAGATGGTACAGAAGGCTGGATTGATGCTTCTGCTATCAGGGAAGTTAAATAATAAAATTATAGCATAAAAAAAGTCCGTTTCTAAATTTAGAAACGGACTTTTTTTATGTGATTAAATTTTTTAATCTAAAGATTCCGTTAGCTTTTTGAAAACTGTTTTGGCATTTTTACCTTCATATAACACTGCATAAACCGCGTCAATAATAGGCGTTTTTGCTCCATAACCCTGATTTAGTTTATAAGCACTTTTCGTCGCGTAATAACCTTCGGCAACCATACTCATTTCCATCATGGCACTTTTTACGGTATAGCCTTTTCCAATCATATTTCCAAACATTCGGTTTCTTGAAAATACCGAATATCCTGTTACCAATAAATCGCCTAAATAGGCTGAGTCATTGATATCCCGTTTCATTTTATGTACTTTCTTGATGAATTTTCGCATTTCGCGGATTCCGTTGCTCATCATTACGGACTGAAAATTATCTCCATATCCCAAACCATGTGCAATTCCGGCCGCTATTGCATAAATATTTTTCAGCATTGCTGCATATTCAGTTCCAATAATATCGTCAGAAATTTTAGCTTTTATATAATTACTCGATAATTTTTTGGCAACAGTACAGGCTTTATCAGGATCACCACATGCAATGGTTAAATAAGAAAGCCTTTCTAAAGCTACTTCTTCAGCATGACAAGGACCTGTAATAACTCCAATATTATAGTATGGAATATCGTATTGAATATGAAAATGTTCTCCTACGATCAGACTCGTTTCAGGAACAATTCCCTTAATTGCCGAAAAGATAATTTTATTTTCCAGAGAAACCGTTAACTGCTGTAATTCTGCATCTAAAAAAGCCGAAGGAATAGCAAAGATTAAGTAATCTGCATATTCAATTGCTTCGTTTATATTATTGGTTAATTTCAGTTTTGTAGTATCAAATTCAACTGAACTTAAATAATTTGGATTATGCTTGTATTTTTGAATGTGTTCTATCGCTGCATCATTTCGCATATACCACGAAATTTCAGGAAGGTTAACACATAACATTTTTGCAATTGCAGTTGCCCAGCTCCCTCCTCCAATTACTGCAAACTTTAAATTTTGGCTCATTATTTTATTAATTTAAAGCAAAAGTACTTAATAATGCAGTAATAACACAAAATGTAGTTTAAGAATTTCATAAAAAAGCCTTTAAACACGATGGTTTCAAGTTTCTTTAAAAAAAACAAATATTTTTTGTCTATCACAATAAAAACTAAATCATTACGTTATAACACATTATAAATTAGATTTTTAAATGAATTTAGTAAGAATTGAGTTAGTTAGTTTTGTTTTAGTATTTTAAAAAGGCGTTCCTAAAAAATTTAAGAACGCCTTTTTTTTATGCAAATTCCAAAATTTAAGCTGCAAATAACAATTTCTATTCCTTGATATTAAATAGATATCTCAACTTCAAACAAAAATTCCAAATTCCAATAATTTAGTTTACTGTTGGAATTTAAAAAAACTTTGGAATTTTATTTTTAGTAACTCATTTCAACAATAGATTTTACTTTATCTAAAGTCACCAGCTGTTTTTCTCCTAAGCCTTTCCATCCTCTTTCATCAAAACGATTTACTATAAAATCTGCTGTTTTGTCGTAGTCGTTTGTATATTGAGATAGTTTGGTATCCATTCCCATAGTGTGGAAAAATTCTACTGTTTTATTTATAGCTTCTTTGGCCACTTCATCATCAGAACCTGTTAAGTTGAAGATTCTTCTTCCGTATTGTGCCAATTTTCCTTTTTTCGTTTCAAACATCACATTATACAAACTTGGGCCAATAATCGCCAGAGTTCTTGCGTGATCGATTCCGTATAAAGCGGTTAATTCGTGACCAATCATATGCGTTGCCCAGTCTGAAGGAACTCCTTTTTGGATTAATCCGTTTAATGCCATCGTACAGCTCCACATAAAATTAGAAGCCAAAACATAATCGGTTGGATTTTCTACAACTCCCGGACCAATTTCAATTAAAGTCTGCAGAATTCCTTCGGCAATCCGGTCTTGTAAAAAACCTTCATGCGGATACGTCAGATATTGCTCCATTACATGTGTGTAGGCATCTACAACCCCATTCTGAATTTGTCTTTTTGGCAAAGATTCAATTACAGTTGGATCACAAATAGAAAACTTCGGAAACATAGCGCTTCCACCAAAAGCCAGTTTTTCTTGCGTTGCTTTAATCGTAACTACAGAACCCGAATTCATTTCACTTCCTGTTGCCGGCAATGTCAAAACGGTTCCAAAAGGCACAGCATTATCTTTAATCAACAAACGTTTTTGTAAAATATCAATCGGATTTCCATCAAAATGAACAGCAGCCGAAATAAATTTTACTCCATCAATAACAGATCCACCGCCAACAGCAAGGATAAAATCGATTTTTTCTGCCTTTATAACTTCAACTGCTTTCATTAAAGTTTCAAAATGCGGATTGGGTTCAATTCCGCCAAATTCGACAATATCAAAACCTTTTAAGTTATTAATTACCTGTTCGTGAATTCCGTTTTTAAAAATACTTCCGCCTCCATAAGCCAATAATATTTTAGCATCTTTTGGAACCAAAGTCGAAAGTTTTTCAATTTGTCCTTTTCCGAAAATTAAATTTGTCGGATTGTATAATTCAAAGTTTAACATTTGATTATTTTTTTAATTGTGCCATTAATTTTTCAGCTACCAGTTTTGATGAAGCCGGATTTTGACCTGTAATCAATAAACCGTCTTCTACTGCATAAGGTGCCCAATCAGCTCCTTTTGAATATTCACCGCCATTGGCTTTCAAAGCATCTTCTAATAAAAACGGAACCACTTTTGTTAATCCAACACCTTCTTCTTCGGTATTTGAAAATCCGGTAACTTTTTTGTCTTTTACTAAATAAGAACCATCAATTTTTACATTTTTTAATGCTGCCGGTGCATGACAAACAAAACTTACTGGCTTTTTATGATTGTAAAAAGATTCAATCAAAGCAATTGAGTTTTGATCTAAAGCCAAATCCCACATTGGTCCGTGACCACCCGGATAAAATACTGCATCAAAATCTTTTTGATTCACATCTGTAATTTTATGCGTATGTTTTAACTTTTCCTGTAAAGCTAAATCCGCATCAAAACGTTTAGTGTCTTCTGTAGCAGCGCTCGGATCATTACTTTTTGGATCAATTGGCGGATGACCACCTAAAGGACTTGCAATCTCTACAATATATCCCTGATCTATCAGCGTATAATACGGAGCAGCAAATTCTTCTGTCCAAAATCCTGTTTTCTCACCTGTATCTCCTAATTTGTCATGGCTCGTAAGCACAAATAATACTTTTTTCATCTGTTTTTTATTTAATTTTTGAGCAGTAGTCGAAATGCTACTTGCTGTGAAAGCGATTATCGCAAATAATGCTATTTTGTTCATTTGATTAATTTTAAACAAATTTACGGCTTATGTGATATTTGTAAAAATAAAATAAACTATGTTTGTTATAAATAAAACTATATCATGGTAAATCTGGAATGGTACAGAACGTTTAAAGCAGTTTATAAAAATGGAAACTTTTCTATCGCTGCTAAGGAGTTATTTATGAGTCAGCCTGCAGTAAGTCAGCAGATCTCTATGCTGGAAGCTCATGTTGGGAATAAATTATTTATTCGAAAGTCTAAAGGCGTAGAACCAACAGAATACGCTAAGTTACTGAATAACTTAATTATAGATGCACTTGATCGTCTTGAAAATGTAGAAACTACTTTTCGGTCAAAAGCGGAAGATGCCACCCGGTTAATTTCTGTTGGTATTTCGAAACATCTTTTCAGCAGTGTGGGTAACAGTTTAATTACCAAATTTGATTTAATCGATTTTACTTTTGCCGATGATGACACTCTTTTCTCCCTAGTCGATTCTAAAAAACTTGATTTTGCGATTGTTTCGAAAAAATATGATACGTTTGATACGATTCAGGAAACGGTTGCCAAAATTAAACTGGTGATGATTGGACCAACAAATTTAGATATTACTGACTTTCGCCAGAAACTGAAATCAGATGATTTTACCGGAGCAGAACAATGGCTGAACGAACAAAAATGGTATTCTCATGATGCAAGGATTCCGCATATAAAATTATTCTGGCTGCATGCTTTTCACAAAAAAAGACCTTCCATGGTTCCCAATTATATTATTCCGTCAGAATATGAAATGCTGGAAATGCTCTCTAGAAATTCCGGTGTGGCCGTAACATGGAATTGCAATGCGAGAAAATTTATTCAGCAAAACAAACTACAATTGGTTTGGAATAGTTTTCACGTGCCTGAAGAATACGTCTATTTACTGGCTGCTAAAAACAACAATCTAAAGACTTTTTTTGACACCATTGCCAACGAAGTTAGAATAGCCTTGTCTACTTAAAAACATACCGTTTTAATTGTTGAGCATAATTACCCAACACATAGAATCATAGTTTTTACTTTTTCTAAAAAGACGTTTCACTTATTGAAAAACACATAACAAACTATGTGTAAGAAAATATATTGTCTTTTTTTGTTTCTCTTTTTCAAATAAAGGGTATGTTCTCCTATGTGTTTAATATTTTTTCGAGTTATACCAAATGAGTAGCTTAGTTAAAATCATCAAAAATGATGAGCATTAATTCTCTATTGAGTTTTAAATTTGTTCTATAGCGAAATTAAGTTTATTCCAAATTTTTTTGTGGGTTAAAATTTAAATTGCTCAGCGTAAGAAATATAAAACTTTATATTTGTGTAAATCTTACGCATTTAGAATATGACTAACATTCAAAATATCAGAGTAGCTGTTGATGCAATTGTATTTGGCTACCAGCACAACCAATTGTATGTCCTTTTGATACAACAGAAATTTGGTACAAAGGAATCGTATTGGGCCTTACCGGGAGGTTTGGTCAAAAATGATGAATCGTTGCAGGATGCTGTAAAAAGAGAGTTAAAAGAAGAAACCAATGTTACCGTAACTTATTTTGAACAGCTTTTTACTTTTGGCGATGATGTAAATCGTGATCCGAGAAACCGTGTTATTTCTGTGGCTTATTTTGCTCTGGTTGATCCTTCCAAATTAACCATCAAAGCAGATTCTGATGCCGAACATGCACAGTGGTTCAAAATTAATGAGGTTCCAACCTTAGCTTTTGATCATAACAGTATTCTAAAAAAGGCTATCGAGCGCCTAAAAGCAAAACTTACTTATGAACCGGTTGGCTTTGACTTACTGCCTAAAGAATTCCTTTTTTCTGAACTTGAAAACTTATACTGTACCATTTTAGAGAAAGAAATTGACAGGCGAAATTTCAGAAAAAAGATATTAAGTTTTGAAATCATTGAAGAAACAGAACAATTTGGATCCTCAAAAAGCGGACGTCCGGCAAAACTTTTCAAGTTTAACAAATTGAAATATAATGAATTAACTAAAAAAGGCTTTCACTTCGAAATAAAGTTTGCGTAATTTTTACACAAAATAAATTGTCAATCAAAAATATAATTCTATATTTGCGTATAATTAACGCAAACTAAAAAACTATGATACTAAATTTAGACCCAAAATTCGCTCCTATCCTTAACCAGGAAGAAATCCAGTTTCAAAGTTTTACCTTTTCTGGAGGAGAACCGCATATTAAAATCAATCCTGATTTTGATACAACCCAAAAAGTAACCATTACACACCGGTTAAATTCATTCAACGATTTAGGTTTGTTGTGTATTACTGTTGATGCTTTACGCAGAATGGACGTTAAAATCATTGATCTTTTTATTCCGTATTTCCCGGCTGCAAGACAAGATCGTGTGATGATAAAAGGAGAGTCTCTTTCTGTAAAAGTATATGCGGATATTATCAATACACTTCAATTAAATAAAGTATTTGTTTTTGATGCGCACTCTGAAGTTACTCCCGCATTAGTAAACAACTGCGAAGTGATTCCAAATCATACTTTTATCAAGGAAGTTTTAAAAGTAATTGGAGAAAACGTAAAACTGATTTCTCCCGATGGTGGCGCTTTGAAGAAAATCTATAAAGTTTCTGAATTTTTAGGCGGAGTTGAAGTTGTAGAATGTAGTAAAAGCCGTGACGTAAAAACCGGAAAATTATCTGGTTTTAAAGTTTATAATGATGATTTGCAAGGAATGGATTGTTTAATTGTAGATGATATCTGCGACGGAGGAGGAACTTTCGTAGGATTAGCCGAAGAACTTAAAAAGAAAAATGCAGGTAAATTATACCTAGCCGTAAGCCACGGAATTTTCAATAAAGGTTTTGAAGTTTTAAATTGCTTCGATGGCATTTTTACAACAAACTCTTTTAAAGATTTTGAAGGTGAAAGTGTTCAAGTGATTGGTTTAGATCAATTGATATGAAAATCATTTATCCAGTAAACGAAATTGAAAAAGAAGGAATTAAAATATTTCTTGCCGGAACAATAGAAATGGGGAATTCGGAAGATTGGCAACAAAAAGTAAGTAGCGATTTTCAGGATTTTTATAAAGGTAAAGAACTCGTTATTTTTAATCCAAGAAGGTTTGACTGGGATTCGAACTGGAAGCAATCAATCGAAAATAAACAGTTCAATGATCAGGTAAATTGGGAATTAAACGCTTTAGAAGTATCAGATTTCATCATTATGTTTTTTGATAAAAACTCAAAATCGCCCATTTCAATGCTCGAATTGGGATTGTTTGCAGATTCAAAAAAAATGCTGGTATGCTGTGAAGAAGGTTTTTGGAGAAAAGGAAATATTGACATTGTTTGTAAACGTAAAGGAATTCCAACTTTTGAAAATTTAGAAGATTTAATTAAAGCATTAAAAAAACTAATCAATTTATAATTTCAAGTTCCATGTTTCAAATTATCGTTGAGAACTTGAAACAAACATAAAACTAAAAACTATTAACAATAAACCAAAAGATAATGAGCGACGATTTAAAACCAAGATTTATTGAGTCTTTAAAAAGAAACAATGATCAGATTAGAGAAGACAGAGCCAAAACAATTGGTGAGGATTCTGAATTAATTTACAGAAGAAGAGTCGAAGATATCGAATTAAAAATCAAAAGACTCGAAAGAGAACAAGAAGGATTAATTGATATTAGTCCACTGGATAAAAACAGTCTGACATTTGCCGATTTTCAACCGGAAGCTTTTGTACAAAAAGATATGGAATTATCATTAACAATCAGAAATCTAAATATTCAGTTTGAAGTTACAAAAAAACGATTCGAATATTTATTTGGTAAAACATTTTAATCATGGGAGGTACAAGATACGATATAGGTGCTCGTTTGAGCAGAGCAGAAGCAGCAGGTTACGGAAAAAAATCTGCAAGTGAAATTTTCACACAGAATTCTTTACGAATGGCACATGAATCTATGAATCCGAATGGCATTACTTTTCGGGAAGCCAGAGATTCTGAAGTGCATCCCAATTCTGTTCCGATTATTTTAGGACTGGATGTTACAGGAAGTATGGGTCACATTCCACATGAACTGATTAAAGAAGGATTGCCAAAATTGATGGGCGGAATTATTCAGGGCGGTGTTCCGGATCCCGCACTTTTATTTTTAGGAATTGGCGATCATGAATGCGACAGATATCCGCTTCAGGTTGGACAATTTGAATCAGGTGATGAAGAACTGGATATGTGGTTAACCAGAACTTATATAGAATCCGGAGGTGGAGGAAATGCCGGAGAAAGTTATCTTCTTGCGTGGTATTTTGCAGCTTTTCATACCAAAACAGACGCTTTCGAAAAAAGAGGTGAAAAAGGATTGTTGTTTACCGTGGGTGACGAGCCAAATTTGCCGACACTTCCCGCATCAGCAATAAAGGAAATTATGGGAGCCGGACAGCAAACGTACACACATCTTGAATTATTACAGGAAGCACAAAAGCGATACGAAGTATATCATATTAGTGTTTTACATTCTGATCATGCAGTAAGAGCAAATGTAGCGTGGAAAGAATTACTGGGACAAAACTGTTTGTCTATCGAAGATCACAGAGAAATTCCAAATATCATTACCAAGATAATTTGTGATAAACATAAAAGTTCTGGCTTAGGAACAATACCAGTTTCTGAGGATACACGTACAGGTTTAGATAATATTGAGATGCTTTAAAAACTTTGCGATTTAGCGTCTTTACGAGATTAAAATGTAAAGTTTTTTTTAAGCAGTGAGAAATTTTGCTCGCAAAGTCGCAGAGTCGCAAAGATTCTTAATTAAAAAGTTAAGTTTAAAGAAAAACTTAGCGACTCTGCGGACTTTGCGAGATTAATAAAAACAACAAAATGAAAACAGCAAAAATAGTTATAGGTTTAGGATTTGGTGATGAAGGGAAAGGCATAACAACAGATTTTCTGGCGAAACAAAATCCTGAATCTATAGTTATTCGGTTTTCAGGAGGACAACAGGCAGCACATACCGTAATGATTGGTGATAAAAAACATGTGCATTCGAGTTTTGCAAGCGGAGCACTTCGCGGTCTTCCGTCTTATTATAGCGAGCATTGCACTATTCATCCGCTTTTTTTATATAATGAAAGAGAAGAATTAAAAGGAAAAAACGCAAATCTTGATTTGTACATTCATCCTTTAGCAAAAGTCACCACTCCTTTTGATGTCTGGCATAACAGAGGAAATGTGCGAAACATCGAAAACGGAACCTGCGGAAAAGGCATTGGTTCCACCATGAAAAGAAACGAAGGTCCGTATAAATTATTTGCCATCGATTTGATTGCGCCCCGCGAAATGCTTTTAGAAAAACTAAACCAAATCGCTTATTATTATGGTTTTTTAAACGAAAGTGAAATTGACGAAGAAGTCATCCAATATCTGGAAGCAATCGATAAAATACAATGGAATATTGTCGATTACACGTTCCTTTCAAAATATGAGAATCTGATTTTTGAAGGCAGTCAGGGAATTTTGCTCGACATGGATCACGGTGTTTTTCCGAATGTAACGTATGCCAATACGACTTCAAAAAATGCGATTGAAATTTGTAATAAATTAAAGATTGAAGATGTAGCAGTTTATTACGTAACCCGAAGTTATTCAACCCGACACGGACACGGCTGGATGGCAAATGAAGGAGAATTAAAATTAAAAAATAACGAAGAAGAAACCTGTGTTTTTAACGAATACCAAAAACACTTACGATTTGGAAGTCTGAATTACGAACTTTTAAATTACGCTCTAAAACTCGATGCAGCTTACAGCCCAATGGCAAAACGAAATTTGGTTGTAACCTGTATGGATCAGCTGGAGCAGGATTATGAGTTTGAAAGCCTCACAACGGAATTCAATGAAATCTACGGATCATTTTCACCTGATTCAAAAGATTTTAAAGAGATTACTTCTTTGTTTCAATAAAAAGAGAAAAAATGAAATACACTATAAACACCATAGCTCCGGAAAGTAAGTTTTTATTTTTCTGGGGACATCAGCCGAACAAAGACGGAAAAATCACCAAAACCTGTTTCAGTCAATGGTGGTTGAGTTCTTTTAAAGTAGATAAAATAACTTATAAGACTGCCGAGCACTGGATGATGGCGAAGAAAGCTGAATTATTCGAGGATCAGGAAATTTTAGAAAAAATCCTTAAAGCTGATTCTCCTGCAGAAGCAAAAAAATTAGGCCGTGAAGTGAAAAATTACGATGACAAAATCTGGTTAGAAAACCGATATGAAATCGTAAAAGAAGGGAACTTTCACAAGTTCAGTCAAAATGCTGATTTGAAAACCTTTTTATTAAATACAAAAGAAAGAATTTTAGTAGAAGCCAGTCCGGTTGACCCCATCTGGGGAATTGGAATGGCAGGCGATCATAAAGATGTATTAAATCCTAAAAAGTGGAGAGGTTTAAATCTTTTAGGTTTTGCTTTGATGGAAGTTAGGGATGAATTGAGATAAAGATGATTATGAAAACAACAAGATTATATCGTCCGGTTGGATTGAAAGAAATGGAATTAATTGCAGATTCAGGCTACAAAGTATTTCCGTCAAGATTAGAATGGCAGCCTATTTTTTATCCGGTAACGAATCAGCAATATGCAGATCAGATTGCTTTTGAATGGAATACCGTTGACGAGTTTTCGGGATTTATTGGAATTGTAACTGCTTTTGATGTCAATTCAGCCTTTCTGGAAAAGTATGAAGTTCAAAATGTTGGCGATAAAAATCATAACGAACTTTGGATACCATCAGAAGAGTTAATTGATTTTAATGCTAACATAGTAAACGGAATTGAAATAGTTAATGTTCATTTTACAGATCGTTCAATGTTAAGTGAAGACAAAAAACTTAATGACAAACTAGAGAGTTTTAGAAAATGATTTTAGAATTATTAAAAGCGGACATAACAGAAATTCAGGTCGACGCAATAGTAAATGCAGCCAATACTTCCTTGCTTGGCGGCGGCGGTGTTGATGGAGCGATTCATCGTAAAGGAGGCAAAGCAATCTTAGAAGAATGTATTGAAATTCGTAATAAGCAAGGAGGCTGTAAAACCGGAGAAGCTGTCATTACAACAGCCGGAAATCTTCTTTCTAAATATGTAATTCATACTGTCGGTCCGGTTTGGAATGGCGATAAAGGTGAAAAATCCAAGTTATTAGCTGATTGCTATAAAAACAGCTTAAATCTTGCTATTCAGAATGGAATCAAAACCATTGCTTTTCCAAATATCAGTACTGGAATTTATCATTTCCCGAAAGACAAAGCGGCTCAGATTGCCATAAAAGCAGTAAAAGATTTTCCAAGAATCTCAGAAATAGAAAAAATACTATTTGTCTGTTTTGATGATGAAAATTATCAGATTTATAAAGAGATTCTGGGAATAGAAAATAAATAAAAAATGAACGACATTCAATATATAAAAGGCGATGCAACATCTCCTCAACAATCAGGAAACAAAATAATTGTTCACGTTTGCAATGATATTGGCGGATGGGGAAAAGGATTTGTAATGGCAATTTCAAAAAGATGGAAAGAACCGGAAAAGCAATATCGTGAATGGTTCAAATCTAAAAATGATTTTGAATTAGGAAGAGTGCAGTTTGTTCAGGTTGAAGAAAATTTGTGGGTAGCAAATTTAATCGGACAGCATAAAATCAATAAAGATGAAAACGGAGATGCTCCAATTCGGTATAATGCAATTGAAGAAGGATTAAAAACCGTTTCTGATTTTGCAAAAACAAACAGCGCATCGGTTCACATGCCAAGAATAGGATGCGGATTAGCCGGCGGAAAATGGGAAATGATTGAACCTATCATTCTTAAAACGCTGTCTGATCAGGATATAAAAGTTGTGGTTTATGATTTTTAAACCACAAAGAATTAATTAAAACAAACACAATCGAAGTTATTGTGTTCTTATAAAATGAAAATAGAATTAAAAAAATACAGCGAGCAATTACAAGAATGGCCTCAAACAGGTCATCACATAATGGCTCAGTATGACAATGAAAAAATAATAGTATACCAGTCATACCGAAAAGAAATAGGCGAATTTGCCGTAAAAAATCAGTTTTTTGGAGGTGCTTTCAGTCTAGACAGAATGACCTGGATCAAACCCAATTTTCTGTGGATGATGTACAGAAACGGATGGGGAACAAAAGAAGGTCAGGAAGTCGTTCTGGCAATCCATCTGAAAAGAGATGCGTTTGAAAAATATCTTCACAACGCAGTTTATTCTTCTTATAGCGCTGATTTAGGAATTAGCAATGAAGAATGGCAGGCAGAAGTAAAATCTTCTTCTGTACGACTGCAATGGGACCCCGATCATGATCCGTATGGCGGGAAATTAGAAAGAAGAGCGATTCAAATTGGTTTACGTGACGAATTTACAAGATCTTACTCCAAAGAAGATATTTTATTAATCGAAGATATTTCTGGCTTTGTAGCAGAACAATACGAATTTGTTCAGAAAAAGGAATTACAAAACCTGAACATTCCGGCAGAGAGACCTTTTCTTTTTAAAAATCAAGAATTGAATAAGAAATTAAAAATTACATAGAAAAAATGAATGAAAAAACAGCAAAAAGCGTCAGCAAGTTTTTGAGTCTGGTGCTGCGGCATTCGCCTGAAACTATCGGATTAAAATTAGACGAAAATGGATGGGCGGATGTTGAAGAATTGATTCTAAAATGTAATAATAGAGGAAGCCAGAATCAGATGACGGCCGAACTTTTGGATTATGTTGTAGAAAATAACGATAAAAAGCGTTTTGCTTTTAACGAAGATAAAACCAAAATCCGTGCAAGTCAGGGACATTCGATTTCGGTTGAATTAAATCTGGTAGAAACTGAACCTTTGGAATATTTATACCACGGAACAGTTGGAAAATTTATGGAAAGTATCATCAAAGAAGGTTTGAAAAAAATGAGCCGTCAGCACGTGCATCTTTCAAAAGATAAAGAAACAGCTCTTAAAGTAGGAAGCCGAAGAGGAATTGCTCAAATTTTAACCGTCAAAACCGGTGAAATGCATAGAGACGGTTTTAAGTTTTATTTATCCGAGAATAATGTCTGGCTGACAGATGAAGTTCCTGTAAAATACATTCAATTTTAATTTAAAAATATGCTGCATATAAAATTGGTTTACTTAGAAGATGAACTTGGCAATTCATGGAGAAATGATTTTTCAGAATGTGAGAATCTCAGTATAATAAAAGGAGATATTACAAAAATAAAATCTGACGCAGTTGTAAGTCCGGCAAATTCATTTGGATTCATGGATGGCGGTTTAGATTGGCATTTGTCAGAAAGATTTGGATGGCATTTGCAGGATGAACTACAAGCAAAAATTGCTCAACTTGATGAAAGAGAACTCTTAATTGGAAGATCAATCACATTAGAAACAGGAGATAGTGAAGTTCCTTTTTTAATCTCAGCTCCAACTATGCGAGTTCCAATGAGCTTTAATATTGCAACTTCAGTAAATGCCTTTCTGGCTATGAAAGCAATTTTGATAGCTTGTATAAATAATCCTAAAATAGAAACAGTCACAATTCCGGGTTTATGTACCGGATGCGGAAGAATGCCTTTTCATATTGCTTCTAATCAAATGTTTTTGGCTTATGATGAAATTATAAATAGAAATTACAAAGAATATAAAACTTTCGGCGATACCCAAAAGTACCAATATAGACTAAACGAAAAAGGATTAATTTGGGATTATTAAGTAACAAAGACAATTACTTCATTTATAAATAAACATAATGAGAACTTTAGTTATTGGAGACATCCACGGAGGATTAAGAGCTTTAGTTCAGTTGCTGGACCAAATCGCTTTATCTGAAACTGACCGGTTAATTTTTTTAGGCGATTATGTAGATGGCTGGAGCGAGTCGGCACAGACTATTGAATTTCTAATTCGGTTATCCCAAAAACAGGAATGCATTTTTATAAAAGGAAATCACGATGCCTGGTGCCAGGAATGGCTGATGAACGATGTTATAAACGACATCTGGTTTTTGCATGGCGGAAAATCGACTATAGAAAGTTATCAGAATATTGATATTTCTGAAAAGGAGAAACATCTGGAATTCTTTAATCAAATGAAAGATTATTTTGTTGATGAGAATAACAACCTTTTCATTCACGCCGGATTTTCATCGATGCACGGACCAGAAAAAGAACATTATCAAACCAATTTTTCATGGGACAGAACTTTATGGGAAATGGCGCTGACAATGGATAAGCGAATTAAAAAAGATTCGAATTTATACCCAAAAAGGTTATTACTTTTTAATGAAATTTACATCGGTCACACACCAACGCTTCATTATGATATAGAAATTCCAATGCAGGGTTGCAATGTCTGGAATATTGATACGGGTGCAGGTTTTTATGGAAAATTAACGTGTATTGATACTGAAACGAAAGAATTTTGGCAAAGCAATGTAGTACAGACATTATATGCTAACGAAAAAGGAAGAAATAAATAATGAAAAATGCAATAGAATCAGGTTCAAATGAGCAGCAATATGAAACCCGAAAAAAACAATCAATTATGTTTTTCCAAAACGAATTTCGATAGTGTATATCAGTTTATTTTAATAAAAACGCAGCACAATAAAACAAAAGAATATATTCACGGTGATTGGGAAATTGTAGTATCTGATAGTTCAGAACTGTTGTTTAAAAAAAAAGGATATTCATTGTCAAAAGTTAATAGAGAATGGGGAATTTTTTCGTTGCAAAAGTTGGGTCCGGATAATGAACGGATCACACTGAAAACGAATCTGTTATTCTGTGAACTCGTTTTATTAGCTAAAAATTAAAATTATGAATAATAAAATTAAATCCGGTTTGTTTGGAGTTGCCGTTGGCGATGCATTGGGTGTACCGGTAGAATTTAAATCAAGAGAATATTTAAAACAAAATCCGGTTACAGAAATGTTTGGTTTTGGAACACATCATCAGCCAATCGGAACCTGGAGTGATGATAGTTCATTGGCGTTTTGTCTGGCTGAAAGTTTATGTTTAGGCTATGGTTTAAATGATATCGCAAGGAACTTCGTTAAATGGTATACAGCAGAATTATGGACACCACACGGACAAGTTTTCGATATCGGAATTGCAACAAGACATGCCATTCTTAATATCGCAAAAGGACATCAGCCCGATTTGTGCGGAGGATTTTCTGAAAGTGATAACGGAAACGGATCATTAATGCGTATTTTGCCGTTGGTTTTTTATCTTCAAAAAGAAAATGATATTGAAGTAATTTACCAAAAAGTCAAAGAAGTTTCGTCTGTAACGCATGCACATTTCAGATCGGTATTCGCTTGTTTTATTTACGTGATCTATTGTTTGGAAATTTTAAAGGAGAAAGATAAATTCGAAGCCTATATCGAAACGAAAAATACGGTTTCGGTATTTTTGGAAGATAAAAAGTTTAATTCAACAGAAATTCAGTTATTTGACAGAATTCTTAAAAATGATATTTCAGAATATCCGGAAAATGAAATTCATTCTTCTGGTTATGTGTTGCATAGTTTAGAAGCGAGTATTTGGTGTTTCCTGAATTCAAATTCGTATGAAGAAACTGTTTTGAAAGCCGTTAATTTAGGTGAAGATACAGATACAACCGGAGCTATTGCAGGAGGATTAGCAGGAATTTATTATGGAATTGAAAATATTCCAAAAAAATGGATTGAAAATTTAGTTAGAACAAACGATATAAAAGATTTAGCAGAACGATTATCACGAAAGTTAATATAACAAACAAAATGATTGGTTAGCAAGATGATAGAAAAGAAATATAGATTTGATGATTGGGACAATGTAATAAAGCTATTGGAAGTAATTAAATCTAAAATTACACCTGATACAGATTTATTGTGGACAAATTATAATTCGGCAGAAGAAGTTATTGCCGAAATAAATAAAATTGATAATTTGCTGAGAAATAACGATAAAAAAGGTTTAAAGTATTTGGGATATTTATTTGCACCCACAGGAACTTTACAGGAAATCTCAATGCAAAATGACTGGATCCAGGAATATCTGAATTTATCTTTAGAATTTGACATATTACACGAACATTTAAAACAACAATAAAACATATGAACCCACTATTATTAACCGACGGTTACAAAGTTGACCACAGAAGGCAATACCCCGACAAAACCACTTTAGTATATTCTAACTGGACACCCAGAAAATCAAGAATTGAAGGCCTTGAGGAGGTGGTGTTTTTCGGATTGCAGTATTTTATTAAAAAATACATTATTCACGATTTTGATACTTACTTTTTTAAACAGCCAAAAGAAGAAGTTGTTAAAAAATACGCACGCCGAATCAATAACTATTTAGGAGAAAACCAGGTAGGCACTAAACATATCGAAGATTTACATGATTTAGGCTATATTCCGATGGTTTTTAAAGCTTTGCCGGAAGGTGCAAACGTGCCGTTGCGAGTACCAATGTTTACAATGTACAATACGATTCCGGAATTTTTCTGGCTGACGAATTATTTCGAGACCTTGCTTTCTGCCGTAATCTGGCTACCTTGTAACTCAGCTACCATCGCAAGGGAGTACAGAAAAGTATTAGACAAATATGCTGATGAAACTTCTTCCGCACCTGATTTTGTCAACTGGCAGGGACACGATTTCTCTATGAGAGGAATGGGCGGAATCGAAGCTGCAGTAACTTCTGCAGCCGGACATTTACTAAGTTTTACAGGGTCTGATACGATTCCGGCGATTGATTTTTTCGAAGAATATTACAACGCTAATTCAGATACCGAATTAATCGCAGGTTCTGTTGCCGCTACCGAACATTCTGTAATGTGTATGGGAACTACGGAAGGCGAATGTGAAACGTTTAAAAGATTAGTGACCGAAGTATATCCAAAAGGAATTGTTTCTATCGTTTCTGATACCTGGGATTTATGGAAAGTTTTAACCGATTATTTGCCACGTTTAAAAGAAGATATTGTTGCCAGAGAAGGTAAAGTAGTTATTCGTCCTGACAGCGGTGATCCGGTTGATATTATCTGCGGAAATCCAAACGGGAAAACAGAACAAGAGAAGAAAGGTGTTATTGAACTACTTTGGGATGTTTTTGGAGGTTCTGAAAATGCAAAGGGATACAAAGAGCTGATTCCGCAAATTGGAGCCATTTACGGCGACAGTATTACCGTTGCAAGAGCAACTCAGATTTGTGAGCGCTTAAAAGCAAAAGGGTTCGCTTCTACCAATGTAGTTTTAGGAATCGGATCTTTCACCTATCAATATAATACACGTGATACTTTTGGTTTTGCCATGAAAGCGACTTACGGAGAAGTTGATGGCGAAGGAAGAGCGATATTCAAAGATCCAATTACAGATGACGGAACTAAAAAATCAGCTAAAGGTTTAATGAAAATTGATTTGGTTGATGGAATATATCATTTAAAAGATAGTGTTTCATGGGAAGAAGAAAAACAGGGCGAATTGAAAGAAGTTTTCAGAGACGGGAAGCTTTTAAGTGATCAGTCTTTAAATGATATCAGAAGCCGTGTTAGTACAGGAATCAGTATCGAAGCATAAATAATATAATCCGGTTATAAAAAAGTCCATCCTTAAAAATATAAACTATGAAAATTACATCTCTTATAACTTTAGCAGGAAGCCTTTTTATAACCGGAATTGCTCATTCACAAACATCAAATCAAACGAAAAAGATGGCAGAGAAAGAACATTATCCAAAAGCACTGGTTGACTATGATGATTTTAAAAATCTTGTCTCCGAATTAGAAAAGCAACGAGAAAAAAACTTAGTGAGTCTGGATGTTTTTTTGAAAATGTCTAAAGAAGAAAATGTGGTAATCTTAGACAGCCGTTCCGATTTTCGTTTCAACAGAAAACATTTAAAAGGAGCCATACATTTAGATTTCACCGATTTTACGCAGGACAATCTTTTACAATTAATTCCGGATCCCAATACCAGAATATTGATTTACTGCAATAATAATTTTGATGGGGATCCAATAGATTTTGCTTCGAAAATGGCTAAACCAAAAACCAATATAGAGACCCAAATTCTGTCCAACAGAAAACCCATTATGCTGGCATTAAACATTCCAACGCATATTAATCTTTATGGCTATGGATATAAAAATGTCTATGAACTGGATGAGCTGGTAAATGTAAATGATCCGAGAATAACGTTTGAAGGAACTGAAGTGAAATAACAAACATCATAAAAATGAAAGCCCGAATCTTATCAATTCAGGCTTTTTTTATGACTCGCTTTTGCGTTATGTTTGTCATTCCGAGAAACGAGGAATCTTCGTAAGTAGCTCCTCAAAGAATATCAATCTGTGTCAATCTAGCAACGAAGATTCCTCCTTCGTCGGAATGACAAGATTGCGTAAAACTGCATGGGAAATTATTTCTTATAAAAATTATTATGGTCAATATATTCCCAGACTTTTGAAGATAAAAGCGGCTGGATATTTTTTCCGTTTTTGATATTGTTCCGAATAAAAGTAGACGAAATTTCTACAACAGGCGCATCAATGATATGAACTTTTGGATGCGATTTTAGTTCGCTATTTTCCGGTTCTTCTGAAATACGCGGGTAAACGTAAATATCATGATTATTCAAAAGTACTTCGTAGTTTTTCCACTTGTGAAGTGTTTTCAGATTATCCTCTCCCATAATCAGTGAAAACTCATGATTGGGGTATTTATCCTGCAAATGCGACAGGGTGTTCACGGTGTAATTCGGCTGGGTCAATTTAAATTCAATATCCGAAGGTTTTATTTTTGGAAAATCATCCGTTGCCAGATACACCATCTGCAAACGGTGGTGGTCATCGAGCAAAGTAGCTTTCTTTTTTAACGGATTATGAGGCGTAACCACCATCCAAACCTGATCTAAACCGGCAAATTCAGCCATATGATTCGCAATAATCAAATGACCAATGTGAATGGGATTGTATGTTCCGAAGTAGAGGCCTATCTTCATTTTTTGAGGTTTCACAGAGATTCGCTAAGATAGCACAAAGATTCGCAAAGTTGAAAAAATACTTTGCGAATCTCGGCGCTTTGTCTTTGTGTATCTTTGTGGAATAATTACTTATTTACGAAGTCTTTTACTAGCTGATGTGCTTCTTCCAAAGCCACAGCCAAATCATAGTTTTTAATAATCACATCAAATTGTGGCGCAGTAGCCAGTTCAACCGAAGCTTTTGCAATACGCATATTGATTTTATCTTCGCTTTCTGTAGAGCGTTCTTTTAGTCTTCTTTTTAATTCGTCAACACTTGGTGGTTTTACAAAAACGGCCAGAGTCTGTTCCGGAAATTTATGTTTAATACGCAATCCGCCAGCCACATCAATGTCAAAAATCACATTTTTTCCTAGAGCCCAGATTCTTTCAATTTCCGATTTTAAAGTCCCGTAAAAGTTATCACGATATACTTCTTCCCATTCCAGGAAATCTTCGGCTTTAATGTGTTTTTTGAATTCTTCAAGCGAAATAAAATAATAATCTTTTCCGTTAATCTCCTCTCCGCGTGGATCGCGTGAAGCTGCTGAGATCGAAAATTCTAAATTTAAATCTTCCTGTTTCAGTAAATGTCTTACTATAGTTGTTTTTCCCGATCCTGAAGGTGCCGAAAAAACAATTAATTTTCCTTTATTCATTATGTATGCTTTAGGCTTTAAGCTATATGCTTTAAGCTTTTATTCGATTTTTTTTTCTGCTTATAGCCTACAGCTTAAAGCGTAATGCCTTTACAAAACATTCAAAACCTGTTCCTTAATCTTCTCCAATTCATCCTTCATCATCACCACCAGTTTCTGCATTTGGGCATGATTCGATTTTGAACCCATTGTATTAATCTCACGACCCATTTCCTGAGTGATAAAACCAAGTTTACGGCCGTTTGCTTCGTTCCCGTTTAAAGTTTCAATAAAATAATCTAAGTGATTGGTCAGGCGAACTTTTTCTTCAGTAATATCAAGCTTTTCTAAATAATAGATCAATTCCTGCTCGAAGCGATTTTCATCAACGTTAACCTGCAATTCAGAAATTGCAGTCTGCAAACGATCTTTTATAGCCTGAACTCTTTCCGGATCTAATGCCAAAGCATCCTCCATGTATTGACGGATATTGCCAATTCTAAGATTGAATTCCTTCTCAAGCGATTCTCCTTCGTCCTTTCTAAAACTTAATATATTTTGTAAAGCCTCATGAATGATTACCTGAATCTGCTCCCAGTCGTTTTCGTCGATTTCCTCACGTTCCGTTTTTAGAACATCCGGCATACGAACTGCCATTTTCATCAATTCAGTTTCATCCGCATCCGGATAAACTTCTCTTAACTGAGCAATATAATTTTTTACAACCGGAACATTTACTTTGGTAGAAGTCTGCTCAGATGTACTTTCGACATAAATCGCAAAATCGACTTTTCCTCTTTCCAGTCTGGTAGAAATCAGGGTACGCAAACCCAATTCCATTTCGCGGTAAACCGAAGGCATTCTCACATTCAGGTCTAAACCTTTACTATTCAGAGATTTTACTTCTACAGTAATTTTTTTAGTTGGCAATTGCAAAGAAGCTTTACCAAAACCCGTCATTGATTGTATCATATAATTGAGTATAAAGGCGCAAAGATACTAAAAAACTTTACAGAGAAGGTTTCTAGTTTCATAGCGTATAAGTTTTAAAATTCCGTGGGCGTTGCCTAAAGGCCGGACTATCCGATGCACCCGACTGCTCAATGTAATTAAGTTAAAAGATTTTAGATTGAGGATTAACGATTTTTGATTTCAGATTTGTTGTAGCTAAATATATTAGACTGTCCTTTTTGCGAGATTTTTTATATCAGAAATCAAAATTCAGCAATCATTTTATCTTTTAATCCTTAACTAAATGACATTGTCCGAGCACTAGCGAACAGATGAGGTAATCTTTTTTCAGGCAAAAAAGCACAAAAAAGGATTTCCACTCTAAATGAAATTTACTGAACTCCGATTAAAAATAAAAATCATGTAAAGTAATCCCTAAAGCAAACCCGAATCCTGAGAAAATTTCGCGGTTATTTTCCTTCTAAAGCTTTCATCACCTGCAAAATATTCTGCTGACTGTTCCCAATGTAAATTTTACCGTCAATAATAAAAACCGGACGACTTAAAAAAGTATAATGTTCCAGAATGTATTTTTTGAAATCGGCTTCAGTTAGTGATTTGTTTTTTAAATCCATTGATTTGTACAGTTGTGCTTTCTTGCTGAATAACGCTTCGTAGCTTCCGGACAGTTGGTACATTTCTTCCAGCTCAGTTTCAGTAATCGGATTTTGCTTGATATCGTGAAAAACCAGATCATTGCCTTTTGGTAAGCTTTTGATAATTTTTCGGCAGGTATCGCAGGAGGCTAAGTAGTATATTTTGTTCATAATTTTTAGTTTATTTCGGTACAAAGAAAATTCATTGCAACTTAAAATTGTCTAATTTTATTAAAAAAAATTTATGAATTCAGTTTTCGAAGTACAAAAGACAATCAGAGAAATTTTATTGAAGATTTTAGACAATCATTCATTAGAACAATTAAATAAAATTCCGGAAGGATTTAGCAATAATTTGATTTGGAATATCGCACATTGTATAGCTGCACAACAGAGTTTAGTCTATAAATTATCGGGACTGCCGTCAAAAGTTTCAGAAGATTTTATTGCCCGATACAGTAAAGGAACCAAACCGGAGGGTTATGTCTCGCAGAGTGAAGTTGATGAAATTAGAATAATGCTTTCAGAAACATTTCATCAGGCTCAAAAAGATTATGCAGATAAAATTTTTGTGGATTATAGAGAGTATACTACAAGCATGGGATTTACACTTCGCAATGTTGAAGATGCCTTATCTTTCAACAATTATCATGAGGGCACCCACACCGGAATAATAATGAGTATCCGAAAGTTTGTTTAGAAACTTTCGGATTTTTTAATTCTCAATAGTTTCTATTGTTACAGTCATTGCTCCTGCTCCTTTTCTATTGCTAATATCCATAAAAGCTCTTTTCGACAAATCTATTTCTCTGGTTTTCACAAAAGGACCTCTGTCGGTTATTTTAACGATAACAAACTTTCCATTGGCTTCATTTGTTACTTTTACTTTGGTACCAAAAGGGAGTTTTTTGTGGGCAGCTGTATATTTATTATTATTAAATCTGCTGCCGTCTGCTGTTTTTTTTCCATTAAACCGATCATGGTAGTAGGAAGCATGAGCCGATTTTTTATAGGTTTTTAATTTTAAGCCTTCAATGCTAAAAACAGAATCGCTTAAAGGCAGCATTTTTAATTTATCTGTTTTTAAAGTATCCTGAGAAACCTTGGTTTCAACCGGCTTACTCTGACTCATAACGTAGGTGAAGCAACTAAAGAGAGTTACTGAAAGAATAGAGAGCAGAATGTTTTTTTTATTCCTCATAATTTATTTTTTTTCAGACTTGGGGAGTTTGTACAAATAATATGCCGAGATAAAAAAAGCCCCGAATAAGGGCTTATTTTGGTTTTTTTAGAACCATAAGTTCCAGGGAATTCTACTTAAAATAAGCACTAAACCTATTCCGTAAAATATAGAAAATGTTTTAAATTTTGCTTCACTATTGATTATTTTTTTATGTTTTGACCAGCCAATTGTAATTAGAATAATAGCAATGATATTGATCAGCGGATGTTCTAATGAAGTTAATCGAAGCGCTGCATTTGACATTTGTCCTAAAGAATCTTTCCCTAACGGAGACACAAAATAAAGTATCAATCCGATTAACAATTGTGTATGAGTACCTATTAAAGCGAATAAAGCAATTTTGCGATCCCTGGCTGTAAATTCTTTCTTTGAAGTAAACCCAAGAATGGCATTTACAACTGCGACTAATAAAAGTAATAATGCCAAATAAGCCCAGCCGGAGTGGAGTTCTTTTATAAAATTATTCATAGATTAATATTTTGTTTGAAACAAATATAACAAAAAAGGTTAAAAAAAAACGGCATTAAACTAAAAGTCAATGCCGTTTTTAATTATTTATTTTGGTTCTTATTTAGCAGATATTAGTTACCAAATGTATATCTAAGTGTAAATTGTGCTTGCCAAACATCAAAAGTAGAACTGTTTTTTTGGAAAGTGTCTTTAATTAGAGTTTTAGTTCCATTCACATCCGTTTGTGTCGCTAATTGATAAACAGGAATATTACCTGTAGCAGTCGAACTATAAGCTAATACGTTTGCATTTGTTGCTCTCTGAGTTACACCCCAGTCCTTATTTAACATATTTGTAAAATTTAGGATATCGGCTCTAACTTGGAAAGCATTCTTTTTTCCTGCTATTTTAATATAAATATCTTGTGTAACAGACAAATCTAATCTATGTAGCATTGGCAAAATTGCTCCGTTTCTTTCAGCATACTTACCTCTTCTGTCACGAAGATATTTATCCTGATTGATATAAGCATCAAATGCTGCTCGTTGATCTGCTTCACTATATATGGTTACAACATTTGCTCCATTTACTACATTTGTCACTGATAGTGGTGCGAAACGTAATTCACTAGCACTATTAGGAACATAAATCAAGTCATTCCCATTAATTCTGTCTCCATTCATATCTCCTCCATAAGCGTAAGTAAATGGACTTGCTTGTTCTCCAATATACCCTAAGTTAATAGAAGTTGCGCCACCTAAACCTTTACCATACTCAATTTTATATCCAATAACACCCACTAAACGATGAGGAGTATTATTATTTGAATCAGAAACCTCCAAATCATTGTTACCGTTAACTGATCTCGCACCTGTCCAAGAACCAGATGCAACTGATCCCGGAGAAATTAAATCTGTAGCTTTTGAATGCGTATATGCAAATGAACCCCAAAGACCATTTTGATATGGATACTCTAATTTAAATGTAGTAGAGTAAAAATATCCTTTATCTGAATTGGTTAAAACTATTCCGTTTGAAACATTATCATTTACTCTTACACCAGCATCATTACGAGAATATCTTGGTCTATTATCTGATCCTGCAAAAGTCCCTACTGGAGCATCAAAGTTTGCGTTATAGTATTGAATTGCATTGATATTTTTCTGTATAATTCCCTCAACTGTTCCAACAAATCCAAAAGGAAGTTTTTGATCAACTGCCATAGTAGTTTTCCAAACTTGAGGAGATTTAAATTTTTTATCATTAAAAGATAAATCATAGGACGATGGAGCTGTAGGTGTCGCCGGAGTAAAATAATCTGCTGGTCTTGGTGTAAAACCATATCCTCCTGCAACTAAAGTAGTACCACTTACATCAACAAATCCTGTAAGTATACCATTGTTTCCAATTTGGTTTGATATGTATACCCCTGGAGATCTCCCTGTAAAAATACCTGATCCTCCACGAAGTATTGTTGAAGCATTTCCATTCAAATCTAAATTGAAACCAATTCTAGGTTCGAATAAATATGCAGGATCTGGCATATCAGCTGTATTAAATTTTTCACCATTTGCAAAAGTCATAGCGGTAACAGTTGGATTTTCTAATGCTGTATCTGCATACCAGACTCTTGTAGCTCTTAATCCAACGGTTAATTTAAATCTGTCACTCAATCTCATCTCATCCTGAACATATATATCCAATTTATTAGATTTCATTACCTGCATTGGCTCTTCACCACCTGGTAAAGCAGAATACCTGTATTGAAAACGAGCAGGAGAAGTTGTTGTCACTGAAGAAGGTGCTCCACCATTCGCTGCAGATTCATTTGCTGCAGCATAAAAATCAGCTAAAGAGTTAAATATATAAACCCCGTTTGATCCTGAGAAAAATAAATTGCTTGATTTGAAATATTCAAAGTTTGCACCTAATACAAAAGAATGTTTTCCAATAGTTTTGGTTAAATTATCTGTAAAGTGTAGAGTTGAATAACTAAGCTTATTTCCTTGTGTAAAAGGATCTAGTCCAACTGAAATGTAAGTAGCTATTCCTTGTTTGATATCTATCGTAGGAAATAAACCTCCTCCTTGCAGACCTCTGTCTTCAATTTGTTTGTCGTAACCAGCGATAAAATTATTATGCCAGGAATTACTTAATTTACTATTTAACTCTAATACAATTGACCTTGTATTATCCATAATAGTATAACCACTATTTTGAAACGACATTGCAAGAACACTTGTTCTTCTATTACCAAAACCTAATGAATTTGAATTTGAAGTTAACTCGTCAGATGAAGAGTCATGAAATACGTAACGGGCACTAAGTTTATGATTGTCATTAATATTCCAGTCAAGTCTGGCTAAGAATTTTTTTGAGCTTTTAGCTGCATTATAATTTTCCCAAGGACCTGTTTCATAACCAAATTTTTCTTTCATAAAGTTAGAAAGAGTCTGCATCTCAGTATAAGTTGGAGCAGAAACTTGTCCGCTAGAATTAGGTGACCCTGTAGACGTCCAAGTTGTTGCCGGACTAATATTTTCAAGAGTTTCAAAATTCCCAAAAAAGAATAATTTGTCTTTAATAATTGGAGCTCCAAGACGGGCACCCCATATCGTCTCGTCAAATTTACCCGGTTTAATTGTTACATCTCCCGCATGAGTCCCAATAAATTCCTTTTTATTACTTCTTGTAGAAGTATAAACAGAACCTTCTATTTCATTTGTACCACTTCTTGTAACAGCATTGATTCCTGATCCTAAAAATCCTGATTGACGAACATCATAAGGAGCAATATTCACTTGTAATTGCTCAATAGCATCTAATGAAATTGCTGTCGAACCAGTTCTACCACCAGCTTGTGAATCACTTCCTAGTCCAAATCCATTATTAAAAACAGAACCGTCTATTGTAAAATTGTTTAATCTGGAATCCTGCCCTCCAAAAGTACCATTAGCACCTGCATTCGCATTGTACTTTGTAACTGTATTAATTGAACGAGCGCCTAAAACAGGAACAGCTGCTATTTCTCTATTTGTAAATTGTTGAGAAGCACCTGTACGTCCTTTATTAAAATTTCCTTTTGATTTTGTAGTAACTACAACTTCCTGTAATGCGTTAGACTCTTCATCTATCACAACATTCACAGTTAAATTACTACCTAAAGCAGCATTAATTTCAGTAATTTCTGTTGTTTTATAACCAACATAACTTACTTTAACAGTATATGGGCCACCTGGTCTTAAACCCTGTGTAGAATACCCACCGTCAAAATCAGTTGTAGAAAAATACTTTGTTCCAGTTGGTTTGTGAACAATCTCCACTGTTGCTCCAGGAAGAGCTTCTCCTTTGTTTGATCTAACTTTTCCCGACATAGCTGAACCAGTTACCTGCGCATGTCCAAGAGCTGTTAGAAAAATAATCAAAATAAAAATAATTCTTTTCATTTTTGCGTTTGTTTCGTTATTTGTTTTTGGCAAAATTATAACATTTTAATCAGATAATGTTATCAAAGTGTTAAGAAACATGAGTTTTGTCTATTCTGTTAAGTATTAAAACGAATTTTCATTTTTTCATTAAATAAAAGAATGATTTTTTAAATTTAAACTGCTTTTTTTTGTTAAAAACATAAAAAAATACAGAACATAAATCTGTTAAAGTTTCAAAAACAAGCATTTACACTATATTAATCTTACATTTTTAAACCAAAAAACGCCTTGATTTGCTCAAATCAAGGCGTTACTATTTTAAAAAATTAACAGGAACTGTTTCTTTATTTTAAAAAATGGTTAAGTAAAAAAGTTGTCGAACTATCGTGAGTTTTTACCGTTTTAGAATTAATTTCATCTAAAATTGAATTCGCCAATTGTTTTCCTAGTTCTACTCCCCATTGGTCAAAACTAAAAATGTTCCAAATTACTCCCTGTACAAAAATCTTATGCTCATACAATGCAATCAGGGATCCTAAACTTTTAGGAGTCAGCTTTTCAATCAGGATTGTATTGGTTGGCTTATTTCCTGTAAAAACTTTAAATGGCAACAAATAAGACGCTTTTTCAGCAGCAAGTCCTTGTTTGTCAAACTCTGCCTGTACCTGCTCAGCAGTTTTTCCGTTCAGCAATGCTTCTGTCTGTGCAAAAAAGTTAGACATCAGTTTATCGTGATGATCTTTATTTCCGTATAACGGTTTTACGAAACCAATAAAATCAGTTGGGATTAATTTTGTTCCCTGATGAATCAACTGAAAAAAGGCATGCTGTGAATTTGTTCCAGGTTCTCCCCAGATAATCGTTCCGGTTTGATAGTTAACCGGTTTTCCGTCACGCCCAACACTTTTACCGTTGCTTTCCATTGTTGCCTGTTGCAGGTATGGAGCCAGTTTTTGCAAATATTGTGTGTACGGAATCAAAGCCTCACTTTCGGCACCATAAAAGTTATTGTACCAAACGCTTAACAAAGCTAAAATTACCGGAATATTTTGATCAAATTCTGCCGATTTGAAATGTTCGTCCATTTCATTAGCCCCTTTTAGTAAGTCATTATAGTTATCAAAACCAACTGCCAAGGCGATGCTTAAACCAACTGCACTCCATAAAGAGAATCTTCCGCCAACCCAGTCCCACATTGGAAAAACGTTGTCAGGATTAATTCCGAATTCGGTTACTTTTTGAATGTTAGTTGAAACCGCCACAAAATGTTTGGCTATATCTTCCTGAGAAGCCGATTTCAAAAACCATTCTTTTATGGTTTCTGAGTTCGATAATGTTTCCTGAGTAGTAAATGTTTTAGAAACAATTAAAAATAAAGTTGTTTCAGGGTTTAATTTTTTGATCACCTCGTTCACATGGTCACCGTCTACATTAGAGACGAAATGTACATTTAAGTGATTTTTATAAAATTGCAGGGCTTCAACTGCCATTACAGGACCAAGATCCGAACCTCCAATACCAATATTTACGATATCTGTAAACGCTTTTCCGGTAAAACCTTTTCTTTCTCCTGAGATTACCTCGTTTGTAAAGTTTTTAATTTTATTTTTTACTTCGTAAACTTCCGAAATTACATTTTCTCCGTCTACTTTTATAACTGCCGATTCAGGCGCACGTAAAGCTGTATGCAAAACTGCTCTGTTTTCAGTCTGATTGATGATTTTTCCTCCAAAATAATCAGCAATCGCATCTTTTAAACCAATTGTATTCGCTAATTCCAACAAAAGCGAAATAGTTTCCTCACTAATATTGTTTTTAGAATAATCGACCAAAAAATCATTCCATTGCAAGTTGAATTTTGCGACACGATTATCATCTTTCTGAAATAATTCCTGTATTGTAGTGTTCTGAATTGCGTTAAAGTGGTTTTGCAGTTTTTTCCACGCTTCAGTCCCGGTTGGGTTTGTTGTGTTTAAAGCCATTTTTATAAAATTGTAGTTTTTTTAGAAATACAAAAATACTGAAATAACTATTTAATACTTCTTTACAGGGCAATTAGTTACGAAAACGATTTATGAGAGTAATAAAAGTTTAAACTATTCTATTTTTATTTTTTCCCAGGCAGCAACTAATTCACCTTCGATATTTATATCTGAAATTTCATAATATTCAAGGTAATTTTTAAATGTTTTTCTAAATAGTTTTTTGAAGTCCTTGTCAATAAAATACTTATCATTTAAAACAAAAGAGAATGATTTGATTTCTTTCCATCCTGATTCTTTTAAACTATATATGGTAATGGCTTTATATCTGCTTGCACATGAAGAATAATACTCCGCTATTTCACTTTTTCCGTCTTCATCAATATCTCCAATATTTATAATACTATAGGGATGACAACAATTTGAATCAGTTAATATACGTGGAATCGAGTTATCTGTAAAATAATACGAATCACCTTCTTCACAATAATTCAGTGCATGTAAAACGAATACTGAATCAGCTTTATTATCTCCATTTAAATCTCCTAAATTATTATAACCTTCATTGTAAAATTCATCGAACAATTTCTTTCGAAGCCTAATAGGATAACATTCTTTCTTTCTACTTTCAATTTCATACTTTGAAATATCTAGTTTAAATTTTCCTTTAAGAATTGAATCATTGATGAACTGAATATCATTTGATAAGACAGAATCTTTAGACGTGCCATTTTTTATGGCAACAAATTGCCACTCATAAGAAAGTTGATTTATAGGTTCTAAGAATATCTTTTTTGTTCCGGTTCTTTCTTCTATTTTTCTTTCACAAGACACTATTACTAGACAAATAATTAAAACGAAAAATCTTTTAATAAAGTTCATCATTATAACTACCAAATCTTCCACCACGGCTTTTTATTAATTTCAATGATCTTTTTATCCTTGTTGATCTCAATTCTTTTTGGCTCTTCAGTTTTTATAGTTGAATCATCAAAAAAAAGTTCACCGTTATCACTCATCCCAATTGGTGATTTTGTCCTTTCCTTCCAGTTTTCTGTTTGCAATTCCGGAATTAAGGGAGCATTGATTTTGGAACTAAATTTTTGTCTGGATTTTTCTATTATTTCTTCTTCAATATTGGAAGTTGAATTTTTAAAAAGTGAAAGTGCATTATCCGGAATATGAAGCAGGAAAATCTGTGTCTTATTTTCGCTTTTTTGGATATACAAAACCTTAAAAAACGAAATCTCATCCAAAAGAAAATGACCAATTTTCGAAGAATCAGGATTAAATTTCGATATATCTTTTGCATTTGCGCTGGCAATTAAATACCTCAAATTTCCCGAAAGGCCACCGCCTATAGAAGTCATATCGGTAAATCCTTTTTCCTTAATTATCTGTCCAACTTTATAATTCTCAATTAAGGTATTAGTCAAATTAGTATCTCTGTAAAAGAGTTTCAAATCTGAAAAAGTTTCATCAAGAGTTTCTTTAATACGTTTATTCTTCATGTTTTCTCTTGCTTTTAAGAATTGCTAAAGATTACCAATACTGTCTAACTCTCTCTTTAACGGTTCGATTTGTTTAAAGAAACGCTCTTTATAATTGCCGGCCAGAGATTCGCCGGTTGGTAAATTAAGTCGCAAGGCATCAACCTGAATTCCGTTTTTCCAGAATCGATAGCAAACGTGTGGACCTGAAGCCAAACCTGTGCTTCCAACAAGGCCTATCGTTTGGCCCTGATTAACACGCTGACCTCGGCGGACCAAAATTTTAGACATATGGAGATATTGAGTCGAATAAGTTCCGTTGTGTTTTACTTTTACAAAATTTCCGTTTCCGGCGGTATAACCTGTCTGCTCCACTGTTCCGGAAGCAGTTGTCGAAATTGGAGTTCCTCTGGGAGCCGCATAATCAGTCCCTTTATGTGCTTTCCAGGTATGCTGTACTGGATGAAATCTGTTCATTGTGAATCTTGAAGTGATTCGGCTAAATTTGATTGGTGTTTTTAAGAAGAAGTTTTTCAGTGTTTTTCCTTCATCGTCATAATATTCGATTTTTCCGGAAAGGGTATCTTTCTCAAACGGAAAAGCGTACACAATTTTGCCTTTATATTCAAAAAAAGCAGCTTCGAGTTCTTCAACCCCATCGTATGTTTTACCATTTATAAAACGTTCGGTAAAAATTAGTCCGTAACGATCGCCCTTCTTAAGTTTAAAAAAATCGATGGACCAGGAAAAGACTTTGGTAATTCTGCTGGCAAGAGCAGCCTCAACACTATTATTCCCTAAGGTTTCTGAAAGTGAGCTTTTTAAAACACCACCTATAATTTTTCGTTTGAGGGTAACGGGTTTTACTTTTTTATAAGCTTTTGCAATACTATCTCTAAAATCTACTACATAATAAGTAAGCGCATCTGGCTGATAGATAAAAACCTGCAGTTTATTGGTTTTATTTTTAGACCGAAGAATGGTGTAGGGTTTATTGTAGCGAATAGTTCTGACACTAAAAGAATCTTTTACCTGCTCTACAATATCATAAACCTGTTTTTGCCCTATATTTTGACCCTGAATTATTGACCCGAAAGAATCTCCTTTTTGTACTGTATCCTGGACGACATTAAAATCAGCGTAATTAAATCCAAACTCAACCTTTTTAGTTTTTGGTTTACTAATTTTAGTTTCAATTTTTTCTTCTGTTTTTTTACATGAAATTATTGAAAATAAGAGAATTATAATTACGAATGCTTTTTTCAAATTTTTATTTTTTTTCAGAAACTAAGCTCTTGGCTCATTTCCCCAATTAGACAATTCTTCTTCGCTCCACAATTTAGGAAAAAAGATGCGTCTTTGGTATTTTGGATGCATATATTTTTGCCAGTCGCTTCCGCCTGTTGCTTCTCCGTTCCCTTTTCCGCTTTCCAGAATATATTTAATGGCTGTATTTAAATGCTGCATTACCCAGGTAATATTTACAGTATGGTCGTAATGACGCATCGCTTTGATCAATTTAGGATTTTGCTGATCTTCAACCGGCAACTGAGTAAATTTTTTCCAGATATTTTTAGTTTTGAAGTCTGCCATCTGACGCAGAAATTGTCCTTTATATTTCTTCTCAAATTCCTGCAGCAAATATGATTTTTCACCAGTATGATAATCTTTGCCTGCGGCCTGCCAATACAAATGTTCGAAAGAAGTTTCTAAATCGGTGTTTTCATCAAAATTAGCTTTATATCTTCTATCGGTTAAATTGATAACATCTGTTGAAGCAAATTCGATCATTCTGTACTGAGCACTCTGGAAACCACTTGCCGGAGTCAAAGTGTTTCTAAATTTCATATACTGATCTACCTCCATCCCGTTTTCCATAATACTGAATGAATTCGTCAACATATCAAAATAGCGGGTAATTCTGGAAAGTCTTTCGCTAAAAAAATCAACCTGTATATTTTCTGTATCTGCAATCTGATCAATTTCCCACAGAATCATTTTAAAAATCAATTCATTGACCTGATGGTACATGATAAAAACCATTTCGTCAGGCAGAGTTGTTCTTTGTATTTGAAGATTTAAAAGAGCATCAGTCTGAATATAATCCCAGTAAGTGATTGGTTTTGACCAAAGCAAGCCTTCAAGCTGAACATCTGTTTTTTGATTTATGGCTTGAAATTTAAGATCAATTTCTTTTAGGATTGATTCAGAATTATCTGTGGTATTCATTATTTTTTTACTTTAAATGCATATTTTAACCCTTTGTATTCATCAAGATCAGCTTTGAGCGAACCTACTGCCAAATCTGCTTTTATTCTAACAGGAACTTTATTGTTGTCATCTGTTATCCAAAGCGTTACACTTTCTTTTTCTTTAAACACACGTCCTGTTTGTACTAAAGGTTTAAAAACCATAGTAGAAACGGTGCCAAATTTAGTTGTAATATCCTGACGACCTATGTATTTTAACTTAAATTTTGTGATCTCATCATCAAAAAACATATCGATTGTAATGGATTCACCTGATTTTAATTTATCGATATTAGGGTGATTTCTTAAATAATAAAAAGATGAAATAATATCCTGTACTTCCTCTGTAACCACAATTGTTTTTTCGGTTTTACGCTTGTAATCTTTTACTAAAACCCTATTTTGGGACTGGTTAAAAAACCCTTCCTGATTTTTTGTATAACCTCCCTCATTAATTTTCCGAATATATCGATAAGGCTGATTTGTTTCTTTGTCAAAATAGCTTTCGTATAAATCTTCCACTTTAAAGAAAAATTTTGACATCCCGGTTGTATATCCTTTTCCCACTGCATGAAAGACTTTTTTGTTATTTACAACAGCATCTTTAACCTCAAGAGTAGCATAGCCTGCATTTACAATTCCGTAATGAATCCTGAATCTGAAATATTCTCCCACATCAAAAGAATCTTCTTTAAAGGTATCAAAACTTAGTGTGGTGAGAATTAATATGAATAGAACTAGTTTTTTCATAGTAAGATATTTGATCGTTTACTGCCACAAACGCAAATTTTATTCCAAATATACCAAAACAAAAAAACTCAGTCAACGAATGACTGAGTTTTTATGCTATTAACTAACCAAAAAACTATAAATTATGAAAATTTATATCAATTCGGAAGGAAACCACCCCTTCTCGATTTGCGAGTGCAAAGATAGACACAAAGTTTAAATAATAAATAGCAAAAAGCGAGTTTAACAAAACATTTGCATATAAATCATCCATTTATAGCGTGTTTTTTTACATAATGTAAAAAAAATGCATTTTTATAAAGTTCCTCTTAATTCCTGCTCTCTTTCAATGGATTCAAAAAGGGCTTTAAAGTTACCTGCACCAAAGCCTTTTGCCCCCATTCTTTGTATAATTTCGAAAAAAAGTGTCGGTCTGTCCTGCACTGGCTTAGTAAATATCTGCAACAGGTACCCATCTTCGTCAGCATCGACCATGATAGCTAATTTTTCTATTTCGTTTAAATCTTCCTTCATCATCTCCATGTGCACCCCTAATCTTTCCGGAATTGCCTGATAATAAGTATGGGGTGGAGCAGATAAAAACTCAACACCTCTGGCTCTTAGTTGTGATACTGTTTTAATTATATCGTCTGTTGCAATAGCAATATGCTGAATACCAGGTCCTCCATAAAAATCTAAATATTCTTCGATTTGAGATTTCTTCTTTCCTTCAGCAGGTTCATTGATTGGGAATTTTATTCTCCCATTTCCGTTAGACATTACTTTACTCATCAATGCTGAATATTCTGTGGTGATTTGTTTATCATCAAAAGACAGGAAATTCACGAATCCCATAACGTCTTCGTAGAATTTTACCCAAATATTCATTTCGTTCCAACCTACATTTCCAACCATATGATCGATATATTTCAATCCCGTTGGTTCAGGGTTGTAATCAGATTTCCATTCTTTGTAACCCGGCAGGAAGACTCCATTATAGTTTTTTCTTTCAACAAAAATATGTACTGTTTCACCATAAGTGTAAATTCCGGAACGTACAACTTCTCCAAACTCATCGCTTTCAACAGTTGGCTCCATAAAAGACCTTGCTCCTCGTTTTATAGTTTCTTCATAAGCGCTTCTGGCATCTTCAACCCAAAGAGCAGCAACTTTAACGCCATCACCGTGTTTTTTAAGATGATCATGAATTGGGGAATCCTGTGTCAGAGGAGTTGTCAGCACAATTCTGATTTTGTCCTGTTTTAAAACATAAGATGCTCTGTCTTTTACTCCGGTTTCTAATCCGGCGTAAGCCAATGACTGATATCCGAAAGCTGTTTTGTAATAATGCGCAGATTGTTTTGCATTTCCTACATAAAATTCCACATAATCTGTTCCTAATAATGGAAGGAAATCCTGTGCTCCTTCAAATATTTTCTCTAATCCGTATTCTACTGATTTTACTTGTTTCATAATTAGATAATTTGAAAATGAGATAATGAGATAATTCCTAAAATGAACTAATTAGATTAATTTTCTAATTGGCACATTGACTAATTACCTAATTCCTCTTAGATGTTGATATTATTTTATTTAAAATTTTTAATATTTCTGATAACTGATTTATAAGTTCTTTACAATTTGGATACTCTTTATGAGCATCACACAAAAACAACCAGTACTCAGTTTCATCAGCTTCTTTAATGGCAATTTTTAATTTATGAATGAAATCTGCTTTACTTTCGGCATTTTGTGATTCTTTTGAATTGGCTCCAATTGATGTTCCGCTTTTTAGTAACTGATTTGCAATTACGAATTTCTTTTGATCTTGAAGTTCGGTTGTGTAGTCAATTATATTTAATGCAAAATTGAAGGTTTTTATTAAAAGAGCGTTGTCTTTGTACTTCTCGTTAAAAGTCATTTTTGTTAATTAGATAATTTGTAAATGTGTCAATGAGATAATTTATTTTGTAAGTTTAAAATTACAAAAATTATTTGAAATATTTCATTTATACGTTTTTAAGAACATTATCTAATTTTCTAATTGCCACATTTACTAATTAAGACTCAGTCCAGGATTTGTAATACTGACCATCATCCAATCCCATAGCCACTTCCGTAACCATTAAAGGTCTGAAAGTATCAACCATAACGGCCAATTCCTGGGTTTCTTTATGACCAATGCTGCGTTCCATTGCTCCAGGTGCTGGTCCGTGTGGAATTCCTTTTGGATGTAAAGTAATATGACCTTGCTCGATATTATTACGGCTCATAAAATCTCCATCTACATAATACAGTACTTCGTCTGAATCTATATTGCTGTGATTGTATGGTGCAGGAATGGCTTTTGGGTGATAATCGTAAAGTCTTGGGCAGAATGAACAAACGACAAAAGCTGCTGTTTCAAAAGTCTGATGTACCGGAGGAGGTTGGTGAACACGTCCGGTTATAGGTTCAAAATTGTGAATGGAGAATCCGTATGGAAAATTATATCCGTCCCAGCCCACAACATCAAAAGGATGTGTCGCATAAACTACCTCGTGAATCATGCCTTCTTTTTTGATTTTAATTAAAAAATCACCTTTTTCGTCGTGTGTTTCCAATTCGTTTGGCAAAATAAAATCGCGCTCGCAAAATGGCGAATGCTCTAAATGCTGGCCGGATTGATTTTTATAACGTTTAGGAGTATAAAAAGGAGCATACGATTCGACATAAAAAAGCCTATTGTCTTCATTATCAAAATCAATCTGATAAATAACTCCTCTAGGAATAATTAAGTAATCACCATATTCGAAAGGAATATTGCCCAGCATGGTTCTTAATTTTCCTTTTCCTTTATGGATGAAAAGCATTTCATCAGCATCGGCATTTTTATAGAAATAATTTCGAAATGATTGTTTGGGTGCAGCTAATCCAATAATACAGTCTTTATTGACTAACATTGCTTTTCGACTGTCTAAAAAATCGTTTTCAGACTTTAATTCGAAACCTTTAAAAAGTAATGATTTTATATTTTTCCCGATTGCAATTTTTGGTTCAACCGAATAGGAATTTAAAATTTCTTTGACCTGAGTTGGTCTGTGTACGTGATATGACAATGACGAATGTCCGTGAAAACCTTCGGTTCCAAACAATTGTTCATAGTAAAAACCTCCGTTTGGTTTTTCAAATTGGGTGTGTCGTTTTTGCGGAAAGTCTCCGAGTTTATGATATAATGGCATGGCTTTTCAATTAGATAATTTATAAATTAGATAATTCGAAAATTAGAATTGTGTGAACAGATAACCTGATCATTTTTTGAATGATCCAAATTATCTCAATTCGGCCGTTTTATTCAGGATTTCTCTTGATAAGGAATTGAAGATACTCTAATAAACCTGTCCATTTTGTTTTCATTACAACAAATATCGTAATTTTTATTGATTTAAATTACAAATTAAAACGAAAATCCAATGTTAAACCAAGTATGTCCTTTTGGGTTTTCCGGTGACCATGAATACTTTATTTCTATAGGCCCAATAATGGTTTCTAAACCGTAACCCACTGCATAACCGGAATATTTAGGCATATCAATCCAGTCTACTGTACTAAAAAGATTATCACCCAGATTGGCATAATTGGCAGAAAAATTAAGATGATTCTTTCTGAATATTTCATAATCAAAAGTTATCCCAGCTTTTATATAGCTATTACCGGAAATACTCAGGAAATCATATCCATAAAAGTAATTAAAGTTATTTACCTTGCTATAGCCATATCCTCCCAATATATAATCAAAAAATGGCACGCTGTCATCGCCAAATGTAAGACCTGCATCTGACTGGAATTTTATTGTAGCTCTGTTAAAAATGGTTCTTGCAATTCCGATTTCGGCTTTTGCAGTAGAAAAAGGATTAAACTGATGTGTATAATTGGATGAAGCTAAATAAGTTTGAACATCACCCGAGAAATACCAGCCTGATCTGGGAAAGCTTTTGTTATCAAAAGAGTCGTATTTTAAATATCCAAAAACACTAAAATAATTACTTTCATCAATTGTTGAATTGGTATCTAATGTAGGCGATTTTATTTTTAGAAACTTATATTCCAATCCCCCACCCATAAGGAATTTTTGCACGAAAATAGTTTGAAAATAAGCCTGATTAGAGATATCTATAAAATCTACATTAATTAGATTGTCACTTAAATTTCCTACGGTTTGATTGCTGATACTTTCTGTTACATTTCGATTAAACTGATTAAGTCGGGAGTTAAAGCCAAAACTGATATTAAAACCATTTTCGACATAATAATTAAAATCGTACCTAAAATTATCTCCCAGAATAATGTCTAGTGAAGTATTATCGTTTTTTAAAAATGTCTTCCTATGAGTCAGGTTTACTAAAACAGCACTTTTGTAAAGTCCGTCATAGTGCAGTCCCAGCTTTAGATAGGTATGGGTCGGATTTTCTTTCAGGACAAGATTCAAATCATCTTTATTGCCGTTTGGCTCAAGCGAATAGGAAATTGCGCTGAAATTGTGTGTTGCATCTATATTATTTATTCCTACGCGCAGATCTTCATACGTTATAGTACTGGATGGTTTAAAACGGAGCTTACTTGTTATATACTCTTTCGTATAATCTCTTAGCTTTGTATTGTTTATTTTTTCTATTTCAAGAGTATCCGAAGCTATTTTTAATTTGGGTTTTTTATAAAAATGTTGTTCGTCTGCCAAAGTTTTAATTTTTTCATAAACCTCAAATGTGGCATCTTCTCCTCTTCTGATTATTTCCCCGCCTCGATCAAATGAAATAACCCCGAAATCACGAATATCCGGTTTGATATAAATATCAGTATCTGCCCTTTTTCCTTTCATTTTTTCGATAGACTGCAGATTAGTAATCTGAACCAGGATACGGGTAGCGTTTTTTAGCCCTTTACGGTTTAGTAAATCATCCTGTACATCAACTCCAATGATAATATCAGCCCCTAAATTACGAACTTCCTTAATAGGATAATTATTAACAACTCCCCCGTCTACCAATAACTTTCCATCGACCTCTACAGGAGAAAATAATGAAGGGAAGGCGGCACTGGCCACCATGGCCTGAGCCAGATTACCTTTGTTCAGCAAAACTTCTTCGCCGGTTTCAATATTAGTTCCTATACATAAAAAAGGAATCGGCAATTGATTAAAATCCCTTACATGACGCACATTTCTGGTTAAGCTGCTCAATAAATTATAATTGTACATTCCTTTTGAAAGTGCTTCGGGAATGCCTACTCTTAAATTGCTAAAAGGCAAAACAATGGCGTATAGTTCGTCATTTTTCTTGCCATAAAAATTTTTGGATCCTCTTGGAATATAATCATTAATTAGTTCATCAAAATTGGTTCTCTTAAAAATCGAATCAATTTGCTCTGCATTATATCCTGTTGCATAAAGCCCTCCAATTACAGCACCCATACTGGTTCCGCCAATATAATCAATTTTTATTCCTGCTTGTTCCAAAACCTTTAATACACCAATATGAGCAAAGCCTTTTGCTCCGCCACCACTTAGGACCAAACCAATTTTTGGTCTTTTTATACTATCCGTCTTTTTTTCCTGTGAAAAAGATTCTTGCGAAATAAGTGCTAAAAGTATTAAAAACACTAATGCTCTGCCCCAGACAGGAATGGAAAACCGGAAGAGACAAAAAGCTATTTTTTCCTGTAAAAAAAAAGCGGCAACCGAAGCTCCCTTTTTTACTATAGAAAAAAAACTTTTAGGCCGGGTATTTGAAATGGATAACTGGATTAGGCGCATAAAAAAGGTACTAATTTGTTTTGTAAAAGTCGACAATTTTTTTGGCTTTTGATACACCCACAACATCAGATATTTCTTTTTCAGTAGCCAATTTTAATCTTTTAACACTTTTGAAATGTTGAATTAACGCAAGCATTGTTTTTTCGCCAATACCCGGAATACTTTCTACAGACGAATTAAGAGCAGCTTTACTGCGTTTATCTCGATGAAAAGTGATTCCGAACCGATGTGCTTCGTTTCGTAATTGCTGGATTACTTTTAATGTTTCGGATTTTTTATCGAGATATAGCGGAATCGAATCTCCGGGATAAAACAACTCTTCAAGACGTTTTGCAATTCCAATAATGGCAATTTTACCGCGCAATCCCAGTTCGTCTATACTTTTAAGTGCAGCGGATAACTGTCCTTTTCCACCGTCTATGATAATCAGTTGTGGAAGCGGTTCGTTTTCGTCTAACAATCTTTTGTAGCGGCGATATACAATCTCGGTCATTGAAGCAAAATCATCAGGTCCTACGACGGTTTTTACATTAAAATGTCGGTAATCTTTCTTACTTGGCTTTCCGTCTTTAAAAACAACGCAGGCAGCAACAGGATTGGTTCCCTGAATGTTGGAGTTATCAAAACATTCTATATGTCTGGGTTCAGCCTGCAAACGCAAATCTTTTTGCATTTGCGCCATGATACGGTTAACGTGTCTGTCCGGATCAACAATTTGCAATTGTTTCAATTGTTCAATTCGATAAAACTTGGCATTTCGGACTGACAAATCGAGAATTTGTTTTTTGTCGCCTAATTGCGGAACGGTAACTTTTATATTTTCGCCTAAATCTACATCAAACGGAACAATTACTTCTTTTGATAATAACTGAAAACGTTCCCGAAGTTCGATTATCGCCAATTCGAGTAGTTCTTCATCGGTTTCGTCCAGTTTTTTCTTGATTTCCATGGTATGCGAACGAATAATCGACCCGTGAGAAATTTGTAAAAAGTTCACATAAGCCGCACTTTCGTCAGATACAATTGAAAAAACATCAATATTGGTGATTTTCGGATTTACAATAGTTGATCTCGATTGATAGTTTTCCAGAATTTCTATTTTTTCCTTAATTTTCTGTGCTTCCTCAAAACGCAAATCCTGGGCATATTGGTTCATTAAACGCTTAAAATCCTTCATGCTTTCCTTGAAATTCCCTTTTAAAATTTCTCTGATTGCATCAACTTGTCTCTGATAATCTTCTAATGATTCTATCCCTTCACAAGGCCCTTTGCAATTACCGATATGATATTCCAGACATACTTTAAATTTGCCAGAATTGATGTTTGATTCGCTCAAATCGTAATTACAAGTCCTTAACGGATAAAGTTCTTTGATCAAATCTAGAATTGTATATACCATTTTGAAATTGGTATACGGACCAAAATATTCAGATCCGTCTTTTATCATTCTTCGGGTTAAAAATATTCTGGAAAAAGGTTCTTTTTTAATACAAATCCAAGGATAGCTTTTATCATCTCGAAGCAATACATTATAACGTGGCTGCAGGGTTTTGATAAGATTGTTTTCTAATAAAAGTGCATCCGTTTCCGTAGGAACTACGATGTGTTTTATGGTAATGATTTTTCTTACCAGCACATTGGTTTTTCTCGTATCGTGAATTTTATTGAAATAAGAAGAAACCCTTTTTTTTAGATTTTTTGCTTTTCCGACATATAAAATCTTTCCGTCTTTATCATAATACTGATACACACCGGGATTGTCCGGCAAGGTTTGAATTTGAAGTTCTAAAGACGGTATTTGCATTATATTTGTTTCTGAAGATGTAAAAAGTATTGTCAAAAATCATTCCGATTCACATCGGAAAGCTTAACAATGAAATCTTTTCAAATTTACGAAATCAAAAGAATAATTTCTATATTTAGATTTTATAATTCGACATGAAAAACAATGCCCCAATGGTTCTTTTTGGCGAATCGATTTTGCCCGGAGAAAACAAAACGATAAATGTAGAAATCGCCAGATTACATACGACAACCAAACTCAACATTCCAATTATAGTTCGGCGTTCTAAAATTGACGGACCTGTAGTTTTATTCTCAGCCGGAATTCATGGCGATGAAATAAATGGGGTCGAAATTGTCCGCCAAATCATCAGTAAAAAAATCAATCGCCCAACGCGGGGAACTATTATCTGCATTCCGATTATAAATATTTACGGATTTGTAAATAAATCAAGGGAATTTCCCGATGGCCGTGACCTGAACCGTGTTTTTCCCGGAAGCAAAAAAGGCTCTCTTGCCAGCCGGTTTGCTTTTCATATCACCAATCAGGTATTGCCTCTTATTGATTATGCGGTAGATTTTCATGCAGGAGGAGCAAGTCGATTCAACGCTCCTCAGATTAGAATTACAGAAAACAATCCCGAATTAAAGCTTTTAGCTGATGTTTTTGATGCTCCGTTTACATTGTATTCTAAAAACATTAATGGTTCTTTTAGAAATACTTCTGAAAAAGCCAATGTCAAAATGTTACTTTTTGAAGGCGGAAAATCATTGGACATCAATGATCCAATTGCTAATGAAGGTGTTAAAGGAGTCAAACGTTTGCTTCATTATCTCAATATGCTTGACCCAAAAAACATAGTTGAAAAAGCTGATTTCCCATCTATCTATATTAAAAATTCTGTTTGGTTACGGGCAAAACAGTCAGGATTATTACACGATTATAATATGATCAGTAAATTTGTTACTAAAGGAACTATTTTAGCCATTATTACTGATCCGTTTGGTAAATTCGAGCAAAAAGTAAAAGCACCACATGATGGTTTTGTCATTAACGCCAATCATTCGCCAATTGTATATGAAGGCGACGCTATTTACCATATCTCTAAAAATGTAGATGAAAATGCCGACGACTAAAAAAGAACTGCGATTACATTATAAAAACCTCCGAAAAGAACTTACTGAGGAAAATATTGAAGAAAAAAGCCTTGAAATAAGTAATCAATTGATCTCCTTACCTATTTGGGACAAAACGTATTATCATGTTTTTCTTCCAATAGAGAAACAAAAAGAAGTAAATACCGAGTTTATTCTGCATCTTCTTTCCGGAAAAGATAAAGAAATTGTGATTTCAAAAAGTGATTTTGAAACCCGAATCATGTCGCACTTTTTACTGACAGATAATACCAAAATTAAGAAAAATGAATACAATATTCCGGAACCTGTAAATGGTTTACCGGTTCCTTCCCAAACTATTGATGTCGTTTTTGTTCCGCTTTTAGCCTTTGATATTTTTGGAAACCGTATTGGTTACGGAAAAGGGTTTTACGATAAATTTTTAGCAGAATGCAAACCAGAAACCATTAAAATCGGGCTTTCCTTTTTTGAAGCTGTAGCTCAAATTGATGATATTTTTGAATCGGATATAAAACTGGATTATTGTGTGACGCCTGAGAAGGTTTATAGGTTTTGAAAACAAGTTTTATTTGCCAAAAATGTATCAAGAAGACTTGGTTTCATAAAAGTTCTCGATACATTTTTTGTTCCGTTTCCCACTTAAAAAACACTCGAACTGACGAATTTCAATATTACAAACCAATAAGTTTAACGACTATTTTTAGAAAATGTATAACATCGAACTAAGCAAATATTCTATTAACTTTTATAAGTTTTTAAAAAACAAAGATGACAACAGAATAAGTTTAAAAAAATTATTCTGCTATATTTTTGCTATCATTATAGTTGTAACAATTGGACAAATCATTGCCAAAAATTCTGACCCTTATAAATCAGATAATATAGAAAACGAAAAATTTATTAAGGCAGAAATTAAACCACAAATAATTTTTGATACGATTATACTTCTGATGAAACAAACTCGCTTTAATACTTATTTTGCTATTCAATTGACAGATGGCTCAGTATATCGTTTAAATCTAATAAATAGTAAAAACAAAAATAAGATAGTAAAAAATGCAATTATTGAAAAAAAAGCTAATGATAAGACATTTGAAATAATCAATAATAACATTCAGTATAAATTCGAAATAAGTGAACTAGATAATTTTGGAACAAGAATATGCCTTTTTTTGGGTTCAATATTTTTTTCTATAATTGGAATACCACTCTGGTTCAAACAGAATGAACTAGAAAAAGAATATGAAAAAAACAACCGTTACCGTTAACAGCAGTTTTTAATCTATTTCACCATAATCCCATCAACAAAAAGAATCGGCACTTCTTCAGTGTTGTTTTCATTGATTAAGTTTGATTTAAAGATGAATTTCTTATCGTACAACGTATTTCCGATGAAGAAAGTTACCATAAATTCGTTGTTTAAAATCAAAAGGCTCTTTTCGATCATTTCAATTTTCACTACAGAAACAGCAGGAACCTCTACAAATGCATGACGAAGAATAGAAGTTTTTTTCATTTCTCCATCAATAGTTCCAAATGCTTTTGAAACCACCATGACGCTGTCTAAATTAAAGTCGCTGTCGTTTACCAGATAAGCGTACCAAACTTTTTCCATAAAATCGTCGCTCCATTCCTGAACGGCAGCTAAGAATACGTTTTCAACTTCGGGGATTGTTATATCTTTTTTCATATGAGTCAAAAGTTTAAAAGTCGAAAGTCATAAAGTCGAAAGTCAAAAGCCATATTTTGGGACTTTCAACTTTCGACTTTATGACTTTATGACTTAAATTATATATTTGCTTTGAATTGCTCTAAGAAGCGAACATCATTTTCGTAAAACATGCGGATATCTCCAATTTGGTATAGCAGCATTGCAATACGCTCTACTCCCATTCCGAAAGCAAAACCGTTAAATTCATCCGGATTGATATCGCAGTTTTTAAGAACGTTTGGATCTACCATTCCGCAGCCTCCAATTTCCAGCCAGCCGGTTCCTTTTGTGATACGGTAATCGGTTTCGGTTTTTAAACCCCAGTAGATATCAATTTCGGCACTTGGTTCTGTAAACGGAAAGTATGACGGACGTAGACGAATCTTAGATTTCCCGAACATTTCTTTGGTAAAATAAAGCAATGTCTGTTTCAAATCTGCGAAAGAAACATCTTTATCAATGTATAATCCTTCTACCTGATGGAAAATACAGTGTGAACGTGACGAAATAGCTTCGTTACGAAACACACGCCCCGGAGAAATGGTACGGATTGGCGGTTTGTGATTTTCCATATAACGCACCTGAACAGATGATGTATGCGTACGCAACAGCACATCAGGATTGGTCTGAATGAAAAAGGTATCCTGCATATCACGCGCCGGATGGTATTCCGGTAAGTTCAGTGCGGTAAAATTATGCCAGTCGTCTTCGATTTCCGGACCTTCGGAAACGTTAAAGCCGATGTTGGCAAAAATATCTATAATTTGATTTTTAACAATCGAAATAGGGTGACGTGAACCAATAATTACAGGCTCAGGCGAACGTGTTAAATCTCCAAAAAAGCCTTTTACTTCTTCCTTGCTTTCAAGTTCTTCCTGAATAACCCTTACTTTTTCTTCAGCAACAGCTTTTAAAGTATTTATTACTTGTCCAAAATCCTTTTTCTGGTCGTTTGGTATATTTTTGAACTCTGTAAAAAGCTCCTTCAATAAACCTTTACTTCCTAAATATTTAACACGGAACTTCTCTAAAGATTCTTTGTTTTTATCATTAAAGGCTTTAGCTTCCTCGATATGTTCTTTTATCTTGTCTATCATTTCCATTCTTCAATTGAGGGTACAAATTTAAGGAAAAAAGTGAGACATTAGGTGTGAGAAGTCAGAAGTATTCTAAAAGTTCTGTGATATTTCTAGACTACAATCTAAATCTTCACTCTAAATCTAATTTTAATCAATAAGTTCTCTTTCTAAAAAATAATTCACAATCGCCTCTTTCATCAAAACAGTTTGCTCACCGGCCTTTAGCGACGGTAATTCTTCTTTTACTTTATAATGCGGCCAGCCTTCTTCGTCAAAATATTCGAATTCGTAAAAGCCGTAAGGTTCCAGCAATCGGCAAATAGCAATATGCATCAGATTGAGTTTTTCATCTTTTTTAAATTCACGATGTACTTTTCCGAGTTCCTGAACTCCTATCAGGTAAATTATGGAGTCCAAATCTAAGTCTTCACCCTGCGAAAACTGATTGGACAATATATTAACGAGCTTTTCCCAGCGCTCTTTTAGTTGTGTATCTCTGGACATTTTTTATAATTATAAATTATGAATTTTAAATTTTAAATTCAAATACCATAAAATTTAGCCTGCAAAGATACGGAGTTAAAACCCAACCACATTAAAAATAAAAAATTATGAATCCTTCACAGAATGAATATTTTAAGATTCTATCTTAATTATTGATATTCAATAACCGTTTTTGAAATCACATTGTTGCTTTCTTTTGAAATCTTTTTTATTTCTATTGGAAAGTTATCATTATTATAAACTATCTCAAAATTAGAATAACCTGGAACTTCATTTGTCACAGGATAGTAATACTCTCTTGAAGTTACATTATTTACAGTTCTTCCATCAAATCCTTCAAGATCAAAAACAAGTCGATAATATTTGTTCATAAATTTCATGGGATTGTTTTTATTATCATAAAAATATTTGCTCTTCGAAATTGTTTCAGAACCATACATAGATGACTTGTTTCTTAATTCAGTTATATTTTTAGACGGATCAAAGGTATATGATAATTCCTGGAAAATTATATATTTACCTTCATCAAAATACCCTGATTTTTCTGTGGTAAGAATTCCATTAACATAGAAATATTCTGTCTTTTCATCTTGGTTTATACCTGACAATGTATAGTTTAGAAGGTCTCCATTGTAATAAAATGTCGTAAAACCTGAAGCTGTATCATCTCTAAAATAATTCACTTTATTTATTTTATTTCCAATATACTCAAATTCAGATCTATATCGAGTATTTGTGGTAACACTTTTCAAAACCTCATTTTCGTAGATAAAATCCATTATGCTAGTATCAGACTCACCTGAGTAATAAACCGTTTCAGTTATTTTTTTTATTAGAACTGATTTTTCATTTGATGTAGTATCTTTGCCGCCGTCATCATTTGAACAAGACATCAATAATGCAACACAAAAAACACAAAGACTTTTAATTAATACGCTTTTTCTCATTTTATCTATTTTTCGCAAAAATAGAAATATATAATCCATTTCAAAGTTAATCAGCATGAGTTTTTTCGATATGATTTTAGGGGCACTTTTAGCCTTCAGTTTATATAAGGGCATCAAAAATGGTCTTTTTGTAGAAGTTGCTTCTTTTATTTCTTTACTGCTAGGAATTTATATAGCCATTAAATTCTCCTCTTTTCTAAAAAATATCATTGTAAAATATGTTTCCTGGAATCCCAACACGGTTCAGGTTACCGCTTTTATCCTGACTTTTATTCTAGTTGTAATAGGCGTTTATTTTTTAGCAAAAATTTTAACCGGAATAGCTGATTTTGCTTATTTGGGATGGATCAACAAATTGGGTGGAGGCTTTTTCAGAGTTTTGAAAACCGTTTTGATCGTAAGTATTTTTATTGCACTGTTTGAAAAAATCAACTTCAATCACACTTTCGCTAAAAAAGAAACTTTAGACCATTATATTTTTTATAATCCGATTAAAAAAGTAGCGGCTTTTGTGTATCCATCGATTGAAAAAGGATATGAAAGTTTAAAAAAGGCAAATGCCGAAAAGTCTGCAGAAAAAGAATAATTCAAACTATTCAGTCCATAGTAATTTGTGAAGAGTAATTAGTTTTAAATACTTTATAAAGTTTTTAAATTTTCGTAATAAAATTGCCCGTTATGTTTTGTTCTCCCAATAATCATTATAATACAAGTGTTTTATAAACTCTTTAAAAGTGTTTCCGAGAGGAATAAAATCTTTGTCATTTCCAATAAAAGGCATTACTCCGAATTGTAATTGGTCTTCTCTTTTATCAAGAACAAACATCTCGTTTCCGCCATCAGTACCTAAATAAATTGCCCAAGAAAAAAATTCACCACCATACATTTCTGTATATTTCACAACTTCTTCCACTCTAATTAATTGGACATATGATTGACCAATACTGCCCTCATAACCATTTGTGATTAATAAAAAATCCTTATAGTCTTTTGGAAACCTTATATTTAATTCTTTTTCAACTTCACTAATCGTTTCAAGATCTGTTGCCGGATTAACTGTATTTTTGTCTGTATTCAATTCAGACTGAGAATCTGAAAAATATTTTTGAATAATTTCTTTCATCTAACCTCCTTGTTACTTGGTTACGATTTCAATCTGTTTAATAATGCTAACGATGGTTACATCAATCATAAACGACCCTTTAAATAGAGCCAAACGGCTCTAATTTGGTGCCTGAGGAAATAAATTTTTCAGAATAATCAGCATCATTCCAATGACATTCACTGAAGAAGTAGTCAGTAAAGTTATCAGTACATTTTCTGAAAGATTCAGTTCCAACAGATTGTGATTGAAATATAAAATGGAGATAACAGCTGCCAGCCAAAGGAAAATAATAAATGAGAAGATATAAGTAAGATATCTTCTTAGCATTGTATCTTCTAAAAACCTTCCCACTTTTGCATTTCCCAGTCTATCTTCCAGAATTTGGTTTTGAATGCGGGCATTATCAATATCAACAGGTCTGACTGCAGCAGTATTTTCAATAGAAATATTGCTTAAATTGAGTAAAGACATCTTAAGTAGAAATTGGTTTTAAATTATTGTAATGCTCAAAAATATCATCATCAGAAATAACCGCATTAGAATCCTTACGATATACTTTTTGCCACGGTGTTCCTTCAATATGGGTAAGAGCACTCAAATATATCCCGTCAAATCTTCCATAAACGTCCCATATTTTATCTAAAAACTTTTCATCTTCACTTGTGATTTTTTCGTTTTTAGTAGCATTAGGGATTTTTTCAGTGATTTTTTCTTTCTTATACTGTTTGATACTATAATACAATGAAGGGAAAACAGGCCCAAAATCCCATGCAATCGGGTTTTCATCAATAAGCTTTTGTTGTTTATCTGTCAGTGCCAGATACCAGCCATATGCAATATAGGTTAGTTTGATAATTTTCATAGGGGTAAGATCTCCATTTTTGGAATATTTCTCTATGAAATAATTAGCCACTGTTGTTGGATTGTAAGACATAATTATAAAAATATATTTTCAAAGTTAATTAAAATTAGGTTGCTTTACAATTATGGGTTCTATTGTTTTATTAATCAGAAGAGTTATTAAAACAGAATAGAGATACCTAAGTTAGTTATCTCTATTTTATATTACCAGTCTATCCCTATTTTCTGCCCTTTTTTCAATGTGATGTCTTGTTTTTTATCCCCGCTTATTAAAGTTGTTTTTCCTCCATTTTTAGAAGAAACTGAAATTTTCGTTAGTACTTTATTATCCCATTCCATTTCAATTTCGAATCCGCCACGGGCACAAATTCCTTTTACAGCACCGGTTTCCCAGGCATCCGGTAAAGCCGGCAATAATCTGATTTCGTTTTCGTCTGACTGAACCAGCATTTCGGCTACAGCAGCCGCTCCACCAAAATTACCATCAATTTGAAATGGCGGATGTGCGTCGAATAAATTCGGGTACGTTCCTCCTCCTCTTCTTGGTTTCTCGGTCTTCTTTCCGTCCGGATCTACGTAGCGAAGTAATTCACGGTACATTTTATAGGCACGGTTTCCATCCCAGAGTCTTGCCCAAAGATTTATTCGCCATCCTTTTGACCATCCTGTGGTTTCGTCTCCTTTTATTTCTAGCGTTTTTTTAGATGCTTCTGCCAGATTCGGAGTTTTTAATGGCGTAATATGATTGCCCGGAAACAATCCGAATAATTGTGACTGATGACGGTGTTTTGGATCTTTATCATCCCAATCAAAATACCACTCTTGCAAATTCCCTTTTTCACCAATTTGATAGGGGTAAAATTTAGAAAGTGCTGTTTCTAATTTCTTTCTAAAATCGGCATCGACATTTAAAATTTTTGAAGCTTTGATCGTTTTATCGAAACATTCCCTAATCATCGCCAAATCGGCTGTCCCTCCATAAAGTGTGGCTCCAATAAAACCATCTGCCAATTTATATTGATTTTCAGGCGACGTTGATGGCGAGGTAATTAAATTTCCGTTTTTATCGGGTACCAGCCAGCCCAGACAAAATTCGGCAGCGCCTTTCATCAAAGGATAACCTTCATTTTTCAAGTAATTTTTGTCCTGTGTGAAAATATAATGCTCCCAGATATGGGTACTTAACCACGCACCCGCCATTGGCCAGCAAGCCCACATGGGTTCTTCTTTTCCAAACTGACCAACAGGATTCGTCATCGCCCAGATATCTGAGTTATGCCCTGCTGCCCAACCTTTGTCTACTCCGTAAAAAGTCTTCGCTGTAATTTTACCGGTTACCGAAAGATTTTTAATAAAGCTTAAAAGCGGTAAATGCATTTCGGAGAGATTGGTATTTTCTGCCAGCCAGTAATTCTCTTCCAAATTGATATTCATCGTATAATTACTGCTCCATGGCGGATTTAAATGTGGATTCCAAATTCCCTGTAAATTAGCCGGAACTCCCAGGGTTCTTGAACTGCTAATCAATAAATAACGCCCAAAATTGAAATATAGAATTTCGAGGTTTTTATCTTCTTTTCCATCAGCGTAACGTAATAAACGTTCGTCTGTTGCTAAATCAGGAGCAGTTGTTTTTCCTAAATCCAACGTGACACGATTGTAGAATTTTTGATAATCAGCTATGTGTGATTCTTTTATTTTATCGAATGGTTTTGCAAATGCCTTGTTCATATTCTGCAGTGCAATTGCTACATCGTCTACACCTTCTGTTGCAGGATTTTTGTCAAAACCATTAAAGCTTGTTGCAACAGAAACATAAATAATAGCTTCTGTTGCATCTTTTAAAGTTAAAGACTCTCTGGAACTTGTGATTTTTCCGTCTGTTTTTTTGATTTGGACTAAAGTTGTAAATTTGGTTCCTCTCTCTTTTATGTCCAGATATTTTGGCAAAATGGTATATCCGGTATTTTCATGAATTGGCGCAGATCCTCTCATTACCAAAATATTATTTCTCACTTCAACATTTGATTTCAGTAAACTCTTTAAATTAATATCAAAATTTAGCGCTCCTTTTTGATCGCTTGTCAATTTGATTATCATAATTTGATCAGGAGCCGATACAAAATATTCACGAGTATATTTTATACCGGCCATTTCGTAACTCACTTTTGATACTGCGTTAGAAATATCCAGTTCCCGATGATAATTTACTGCTTTTCCTTTTTCAGAATTATTGATTTCCAATGTTCCTAATGGCGCAAAAGATTCGGAGTTTTTACCCTGAATTTTTTTGTTTAATTCTTCAGCCAGCTTGTAATTTTCGGTTTTTAATGCTTCCCGAACTGCTGGTATATTTTTGTATGCTTCCGGATTCATTTTAGGATTTACGGGTTCTCCTGACCAAAGTGTGGCATCATTTAGATAAATTTTATCTGAATTGGCTCCGCCAAAAACGGTTGCCCCCAATTTTCCGTTTCCTAAAACCAGACTTTCTTCAAAAAATTCGGCAGGCTGGTTGTACCATAAAACATGGCTGGATTGTGCCGTAATTTTTCCACAAAAAATAGCAATGACAAAAACTAAATATAACTTTTTCATAAAAAATATGATTTTAATCTTCAGTACAGACGGGGCAGTACAGACGGGTTTGAAACCCGTCTCTACGTATCGTAATTATTTCAATTCACAACTCCATGCAGACGGGTTTGAAACCCGCCTCTACAATTATCTATTAAAAAAACAATCCTCATCCCATTTTTTGGGATTATTTATGATATAATTGCTAATTCTATCATATTCTGCTTCATTCCTAATAATATGATCGTGAAATCTTTCCTGCCAATTAGAAACTCCTTTTGAATTTCTTTTTTCATTTATCCTCCTGGACGAAAATGATTTTAATGCTCTTATAAATTCAAATACGCCGTGATTCTTTTTTATGGGATTTTCATTCATGGAATTATTTGCGAAATTATCCGCAATATCATCATGGAAATCATTCGTGGTACAGACGGGTTTCAAACCCGTCTCTACGCAATCTGCGTGATCCGAATCGGGAATCATTATTTTTAAATTATTTATTCCAACGATACAATGAATATGATTGGGCATTATCTGAAATTCCCCCAAAACAATATTGTTATAATGATTGGGTAAATCCAGCCAACAATCTAATACAATTTTGCCATATTCATTCAATATCATTTCTCCATCCTTTATATATCCAAATAAATGATCTTTATTTTTGGTGCAAATGGTAATAAAATAATCACCTGGATTATCATAATTCCACCATTTGGCTCTGGCAGAATCTATCCTGTATTTACCTTGAAATTTAGTCATTTTATTTCATAGCGCTATAAACAAAATTCCTAAACGTAACTGAACCTTCTCCAACAGCTGCAAGTCCTAAACGAAGGCTCATAAAACCACTTAACGCATTATGGTTGAAAGAGCTTACCTCCGCAGAGTTTTCGATTTTTAGCCAATCCTTTCCATCGATGCTGTAAAACATATTTACTGTCTGTTCCTTTTTTTCCAGACGTAAAAACAAATGTGTTTTATTAACTCCTTTTACAGTAGGAAATTGCCATACTCTAAGAATTGCCATGATATTTTCTTTATCGAAAGCGATTCCGGTAAATATTTTAGGATCATAAAAAAGAACCAATCCAGCCGATGCATTTCCTTCTATTTCAACTTCTACATCAGCCGTGTATGAATGGTCTGAAGGTGTGCATAACAAGGGCGAACTTTGACCGATACCCATTCCTTTTCCTTTGATTTTTATTCCGTTTGCAGTAAATGTGGCTCTTCGGGAATCGTATTCATCAAAAAATTGCCATTGCGGATTGAGTTTCGTTCCCGTAAAAGTATCCGAAAGTGTGAAATTACTTTTTATGGATTGCCCTGCCGGTTTTTTAATTTTATCTTCAGTTTTAATACCGTCCTTCATTTTGTACCAACCCTCTTTTGTCCATTCAACTGGCTGCAGTAATGTCTGGCGTCCCATATTGTAATAACCGTTTTCGTAGCCGTGAAAAACCATCCACCAATTTCCTTTCGCATCATCAATTATTGTGGCGTGCCCTTTTGACCACCATTTTTCGGAAGCGCTGTTTGTCCTTATAATTGGATTGTTAGGCGAATTTTCCCAAGGTCCCAAAGGTGATTTTGATCTTGCCGAAATTACCATGTGGCTTGTTGCAGGCCCGGCGGTTCCTCCTTCGGCTGTGGTTAAATAATAGTAATCGCCTCTTTTAAAAACTTTTGGTCCTTCCATACAGAAACATTCAATGGACCATTCTGAAGGAATTTTCCATCCGTCGTATACATGTTTGCTTTCTCCCGAAATTACCAATCCGTCTTTTGAAAGCGGGACATAACTTCCGTTGCTGAAATACAGGTAACGGTTTCCTTTTTCGTCTGTAAAATGTCCGGGATCGATATTACCGATTTTTAAATCAATCGGATCACTCCATGGACCGTTTATCGAATCTGCCCAAACTACATAATTGGTTTCGTTTGCCGGAAAATAGATGTAGAATTTGTTATTAAGTTTTACCAAATCCGGAGCCCAGACTGAACCTACACTTTTTTTGAGCGCATGCGTAACGGGTTTCCAGTTGATTAAATCTTTAGAGGTCCAGATTAACAATCCGGGGTAATAATTGAATGAAGAATGTACAATATAATAATCTTCACCATCACGAATTATCGAAGGATCAGGATAATCGCCTGCAAATATTGGATTTTGATACTGCTTACTGTTGGAAACAGCATTTTGCTGCTGCGCATTTACAGTAAGCGATAAAAACAACAATAACAACCGCATTTTTGATTTTAGAAATTCCATAAATTTTTATTTCTTTTGCTGGACAGACGGGTTTGTACAGACGGGTTTGAAACCCGTCTCTACTACGGATTAATTTTATAAATTTCATTTGCCGTAATCATTTCCCAATTGTCGGTTCTAAAGGGCGATGCCGGAAATTTTTCTTTATTGAAAAGATTGATTTCTGTATCGTCATCCGCCCAGCCGTAGCGAACGGCAACGGGTTTTTGAACCTGATCGCCCGAAACGATAATTTTGTTGTCTTTAATTATTGCTTTCGCAGAATAAAAAACTTTGTCGGCACCGGCGATTTCGAAACCTTTTAATTCGGAATTATTTGGTTTTGATAATCCGGTCCCTATGTTTTCGAAAGTCAAAATAATCTGATTCCCATTTATTTCCTGAGATTTATAAGTAGGACCGCTAAAAACTTGCTTTTTACCGTACACATTATTCAGCGCGATTGCTGCCAAACGAAGCCCAACGTCTTGTTTGTTTGTTGGATGAATATCTTTTGCATTACCAATATCAGTTGTAACAGCCATTCCGGTATTGGGTATTTTTAAAGTTTCCGATTGTGCTTCGCGAAGTTCTGCCCAACGGCTTCCTTTTTTACTATTCCCTCCAAATTCATCAAAAGTTGACAACTGTACATAATAAAAAGGGAAATTGCCCTGATTCCATTTTGTCCTCCAGTCCTGAATCATTAACGGAAATGCTTTTTTGTATTGATTTGCTCTCCAGACATTCGCTTCACCCTGATACCATAAAACCCCCTGAATCGCATACGGAACCAGCGGATTTACCATAGCATTGTATAATAATGAAGGGTAACTGTTTGGCGAAACGGATATTTTTACCTGAACAACATTAAATTTCCAAAGTCCTTCGAGAGGTAAATTACGGTCCTTAAATTGAATTTTCAAATCAGCAGGATCTCCATAAATTCCGCCACCACCGCTGTAATCTGTAATCCTGACTGCGATTACGTTTGTTCCTTCTTTTAAGACATTTGCCGGAATTTTGTAAATTCTTTGCTTGTCCCAAATATTGTTAGTCCCAATCTGGATTCCGTTTACAAAAGTTTGGTCTTCATCATCTACTTTTGCCAGATGTAAAATGGCTTCACTTTTAGCTTGTTCCGCAGTTAAAACAACTGTTTTTCGCATCCATACAATTCCGTCAATATTACCTATTTGCTGATTTTCCCAAAGTGAAGGCACTTTTATTTCCGGCCAGCTTTTATCATTAAATTCAACTGTTTTAAACTGATCTTCGTTTGTCAGTGTTACATCAAAGCCCTGAATCTTCCGGATGTTTTCTAAAAGTGATTTTTTATAGCTTTCGAAAATAGCATCCATATCAACAGCTGGGACGTCTGCAATCATAGTTTTAAACTCATCACTTTTTTCGAATGCCTGACGGCTTGTCCAGGTTTCTACATTCGTTCCTCCCCATGATGTGTTGATAATTCCGATTGGAATTTTTAATTCGGCATATAGTTTTTTCGCAAAAAAGAAACCCGCTGCTGTAAAATCACGAATATTTTCTTTGTTGGAAGCGGCCCATTTCCCTGCTTTTAAATCTTCTTTTGGAGTTCCGCTTAAATCCTGAGCCACACCAAACTGACGAATCATCGGATAATTAGCCTGATTTTTTTGAGTTTCAAAATCAGGCAGTTTATACATCTGGAATTCCATGTTGGATTGTCCGCTGCAAATCCAGACTTCGCCCACCAAAACATCTTTGATAACAACTTTGTTTTTTCCAGTAATGGTTAATTCAAAAGGACCTCCGGCTTTTTCGGCAGCTAGTTTAACCATCCATTTTCCGTTTGTATCAGCCTGTATGGTTTTGGTTTGTTTGTTAAAATGAATCGTTACTTTTTCGTTGGCATCTGCCCAGCCCCAAACCGGAATTTCCTTATTACGCTGCAGCACCATTCCGTCAGAAAACAACAAAGGCATTCTGACATTGGCACTTGCAAACAAAGAAAAAAACAATATAAAGATTACTATCTTTTTTTTCATTTTAATGTTTTATAAATCAAATTCTACTTTAAACCATCCATTAAAGCAGTGAGTGCTTTAGTATCAAAAACGGTATTGTTCGTTCTGTTTATGATTCCAAAACCATTATTTGTCATGCTCCCTTCATCCCAGTAAAAAGGTACCAAACCATTAGCCTTTGCCTGTTGCACTACATATTTTAAATAATAAGCACGCGATGCCAAATGTTTTGTAAGATTATCTCCAGTTAATGAAGAACGTCTAATGGCTCCAAATTCTCCTAAAATTACCGGAATTCCTTTGTCTACGAACTGTGTTTTCATTAGTTTAAAATCAGCTGTTACTGCAGATTCCTCTCCCCAAGTCGCATTTCTTCCGGTGTCGGTTGTAGATTTAAATCCATTTCCCCAATAATAAAACATTTTACCCCAGCTTTCATCCTGAGTCAGACCGGCAAATTGCCATGGTGCATAATAATGTACTTCTACCATCATTCGTCCTGCTAATTTATCTGTAGGTAAAGAAGTCATTAATTGGTTTGTTTTTGTAATATCTGTTCCAGGTCCCTGAATGATTAAGGTTCTGTAAGCATTTCTTCCTCCGGTAGAACGCACCGCATCAATAAAAGTCTGGTGATAGGATTTAAGTACCGCCATTTGTTCTGCATTGTCTACATTAGGTTCATTGGCACTTGCAAAAAGTAATAATCCGTTGAAATCTCTAAGACTGGTAGCAATTTGCTCCCAGAATGCTTTTTGTTTTTCATTGTTTTCTGCTTGTTTGGCTACAGTAATATTGTTCTCCAGCCATCCTCCGTCCCAGTGAACGTTTACAATACAATACATTCCGTTATCATTACAATACTTTACCACTTCCTTAACCCTGTTCATCCAATCTGATTTTATTTGAGCGGTTGTCGAATTAGCCAAATATTGGTTCCAGGAACATGGAATCCTTACAGCATTAAAACCTTTCGCTTTTACTAAATCTATCAATGCCTTGGTCACTTTCGGGTTTCCCCAAGCCGTTTCACCGCCGGTAGCTTCCATCGTGTTACCGATATTCCAGCCTATTTTAATTTTTGATGCAATTGTTTTGGCATCGCTTCCCATACCTGAAGGATCAGCCGGTAATGGGTTTGTATTATAATTTGGCAATTTTGAAGTTGAAACTGATACAACTGAATTCGTTTCTGCAGTATTTTTTTGTTCAGGAACATCATTACTACAGGAAAAATTTGCTAATAACCCCAAACACAATAAAAATGTAATTTGGCAATTCATAAATGTTTTTTTCATGATATTTAGTTTTTTCGTTAAATGCATAAGTTAAGTATAACATTTTTTATTAAAGGAGTAAAAGCCATTATTTCAAATCTGAAGAAAAAAAATAATGGCTTAAAAGACTCTGGTATAGAAGATAACCTTTAAAATTGTTGATAAAAGAAATCTACAGTTAATTAGTCATTAGTTTTGTAACTAACTGCAGAGCTTTTAATAATTTTTTTATTTCAACCCGTCCTGTAAGGCTGTTAATGCCTGTGAATCGTATACGGTATTATTGCTTCTGTCAAATAAAGACATTGTGTTTACTCCCAGATTTCCTGCATCCCAGTAAAAAGGGACTAAACCATTTGCTTTTGATTGTTTAACAACATATTTATAAAAAGCTGCTCTTGATTTTAGATGTAAGGTTAATGCATCCCCGGTTAAATCACGTCTGATTGCTCCAAACTCTCCTAAGATTACCGGGATACCTTTATCAACAAACTTCGTTTTCATTGATAAAAAAACTTCATCTACAAACGCCTCTTCTCCCCAGGTAGAATTATGCGCTGTATCAGTAGTTGAATGATTTCCTGCTCCCCAATAGTAAAACATTTTACCCCAATCAGCATCTTTATCCATAAGTGTAAATTGATACGGATAAAAATGAACCTCAGCCATCATTCTATTCGCAATTTTATCGGTAGGCAAAGTATTCATCAATTTGGCTGTCTTTTCGATATCTGTTGATGGTCCCTGAACAATCAAATTACGATATGCGTTTTTACCTCCAGTTGAGCGAACAGCATCAACAAATGTTTGATGATAGGAAGCTAATACAGCCATTTGAGTTGCATCTTCAACGTTTGGTTCATTGGCACTGGCGAAAAGCAAATGCTCATCAAAATCACGTAAATGAGTTGCTATTTGTTCCCAAAATGCTTTTTGTTTGGCATTGTTTGCTTCTTTTTTGTCTTCGGTACAATTGTTTTCCAGCCATCCGCCATCCCAGTGGATGTTTACAATTACATACATATCATTATCAACACAATACTGAACAACTTCTTTAACTCTGTCCAGCCATATTGTATTAATTTTTGCTGTTGTCCCATTAGCATATTGATTCCATGAACACGGAATTCTAATAGCATTAAAACCGTTTGCTTTAACCAGATCGATTAGTGCTTTTGTAACTTTTGGATTTCCCCAGGCTGTTTCACTTCCAGTTGCTTCTAATGTGTTTCCGATATTCCAGCCCAATTTCATTTTAGCGGCCAATTGTACAGCAGTACTGCTCATACCTGTAGCATCCGCTGCAATTGGATTCGTATTATAGCTCGGATATAAACCTGTCTTTCCTGCTTGCGAAACTGTTATTTTTACCGAAGCTACTTCGCTGGAACTAATAGTAACATCTGCCGTTCTTGTTACGGAACTGGTGTTTTCTAAAACAGAAATCGTAACTGTTGTTCTGCCCGCTACACCTGTAGCTGGAGAAAATTTTATCCAGGTTGCATCTGATGTACTTACTGACCATCCTGTGCTGTTTGTGGCAACAATTACATCTGCACTGTTAGCCTTACTGTCAAGCTCAACTTTATTGACATTTACGGTCAGGGTTTTTACTATTGGATCTGTTTCCTCCGAAGTTTCCTTATCGGAACTACAGGCGAGGATACCCAAAAAAGATAAACACAAAATCGTGTTTAATAAGTACATTTTTATTATTTTTTTCATTGCTAATTTGGTTGTTTAAGTTAATAAAGTGGTGGTTATTTGAATTTTTATTTAATGTTTACTACAATTTCTTTTTTGATGTCCCTTGAAGAATTCCCAAGGCTCAGTGTATATTTTCCCGGTTCTACTATCCATTTCTTTGAAGCGACATCATAGTAGGCAAGTTCCTTAACCGGAACCTGAATTGTTACCGGTTGAGAACTGCCGGCTTTTACAAATACTTTTTTGAATCCTTTTAATTCTTTTGCAGCTCGCGTTACTTTTGAATCAGATTTTGAAACGTATAACTGAACAACTTCTTTTCCATCTGTCTTTCCTGTGTTTTTAACATTAATTGATACAGAAATGGTTTCACCTGAAGCATATGCTGTTTTATTTGCTTTAGCATTTTCAAAAGTAAAACTGGTATATGATAATCCGTATCCAAAAGGATATAACGGGTCAATTTTTTTAGTGTCAAACCAACGATACCCTACCAAAATTCCTTCAGCATAGTTTACCGCTTTGTCGCCAGGAAAGCTGTTCGTTGCATGTGCAGGAGAATCTATCAGTTTTTTTGGCATTGTCCATGGCAATTTTCCGGATGGATTTACTTTTCCTAACAATACATCCGCCAAAGCGTTTCCTCCTTCAGAACCATTAAACCACGTCCATACTAAAGCTGAAGTTTTTTTGCTGATCTCTTCCACTTCAAAAGGAGCACCTGCAACCATAACTACGATTGTTCTTGGGTTTACAGCCAGCACTTTTTGAATCAGTTCCTCCTGTCCGAATGGTAATTTTAAATCACGGCGATCAGAAGCTTCAGTTTCATAATCACGGTTTGACCCTGCGAATATGATAGCTACATCTGAATTTTTAGCGGCTTCTAATGCTTCTTGTAATTTAGACGGATCTAACTGATCTATTGTTACGGGACCTGTCGATGTAAGATTCCCTAAATTACCTTTGTTTTTTTCTTCGTAACGCTCTAAGTATCCTTCGGCGTAATTAATTTTTATCGATGAAGGCAATCTGTTCTGTAATCCTTCAAGAGGGGTAACTTCTCTTTTGGTTTTTACACCGGCTCCAAATCCGCCCAGTGCATTTTTCTTGATTGCATTGTTCCCAATTACCGCAACAGATTTAACTCCCTCTAATTTTAGAGGCAATGCATTATTTTCGTTTTTCAGTAAGACAATTGCTTCTGCTGCTATTTTATAAGCATCCTGATAATGTGCTTCGGTTGCAATACTTCCTTTAGCACGGTTTTTCCCATCTATCGCTTTTACCTGAAACAGGGTTCGTAAAATACGTTTTACATGCAGGTTAATTTCTGTTTCTGAAACTTCTCCTGATTTTACTGCAGCGATTAATTTATCAGCAAGAAAAAATTCGTTGAATGGTTTTGGTGTTCCCATTTCGATATCTAAACCATTCTTTAAAGCTTTTCCTGTTGAATGTACCGCTGCCCAATCTGAAACTACAACACCTTTAAATCCCCATTCATCACGAAGAATTTTATTGAGCATGTAATCATTCTCACATAAATATTCACCTCTGAATTTATTGTAAGCCCCCATTATACTATAGGCCTTTCCTTCTTTTACAGAAGCTTCAAAGGCAGGAAGATAGATTTCACGCAAAGTACGCTCGTCAATTTGTACATCTACAAAATCACGGTTGGTTTCCTGATTATTGGCAGCGTAATGTTTTACACACGCCATAACATCATTTTCCTGTAAACCAACAATCAAAGGCACTGCAATTTTTTTATTTAAAAATGGGTCTTCAGACATGTATTCATATGTTCTTCCTCCAAGCGGTGTTCTCACAATATTAATTGCAGGTGAAAGCAGCATGTCTTTATCTCTTGCACGTAATTCTTCTCCTAAACTTGTTCCGAATTTGTGTGCCATTTCTACATTCCAGGTTGCAGCCAATCCTCCTCCAGCCGGGTAATAGGTTGCAAAATCATTTGTTAAACCTGCCGGAGACCAGTTATCTCTTGAAATTTCTTCACGAACTCCTAACGGTCCATCTGCCATTTTCAGTTCCGGAATCCCCAAACGCTTTACACCGCCGGACGTGAACATACTATTGCCATGCAGCATGCCGATTTTTTCCTCAAGTGTCATTTGAGAAATTAACTTATCAATTTTTGCATCAAATCCTGTTCCTATTTCTTTACCTGCATATGCTTTTTGAGCAGGAGCTGAATTCTGTCCATAGTTTTTACCGGTAGTAAAAACCACAAAAGCCATAAATGCTGATAGTCGTAAAATTTTATTTTTCATAAATCATTTCATTATTAGATTTAAAATCCCATTCTCACTAAAATTTTAAAATCGTGGTGTTTAAATTTTATTATTGGTTTATTTTATGTTCATTGTTCTAATTATAGTTTTATCAGATTAAACAAGACAACGTCATTCTCATTTATCTTGAAATCCTTACTATAAGTTCCTGTTGCATTTATCGTTACTTTTTCTGTTGCGATTACAGCTCCATTATTTTTTTCTTTTAGCGAAATAACCTGTTGTTTGGTTAACTGCGTCGGTTTGCCCATCGCAAAATAATCTGCATAAGCATCATTTGATTTATAGCCCACTTTGTAGATTTCCAGAATGTATTTTCCTTTTTGCAATCCATCAACTTCAATTTTTACTTTTCCTTTTTCTTTTGAAGGTAAATCCTTGACGTAATAAGTCTGATTCCATACTTTTTCGCCAGGATGTGTATTGGTAAAATCCCAGAATAAAAGCTGAACATCTCCTTTTGCATTTTTAGCTGCCCATGAAGCTGTATCTGTATTTTGAAGTTCTGTTTCGCCTAATTTATTCAGAAAATAATACGAGAAATAAGCCGGTTTTTTAATGCCCTGCGTGTTCAATAATCCGAAACCTCCGTGAAAAGGAGTAAACCTTGGTCCTGCCTCTTCAAAAATATCGGTAAAAACCCAGTATGACATTGAGTTTGCCGCATTGCCAACCTGTTTTAATTTCTGTAAAATATAGGCTGCCGAATGATAACTGTCATGAATTGGATCTGCTGGTGTGTAAGATGAACTCCACTCTGTATAATGCAATTCAAGATTTGGTTTAACCGAATTGGCGATCTGCTTACGCGAATTGATAACATCACCGCTAATACTGTTTTGGTCAGGACTCAAAACAGTGCCTGAAGTCCCGAATTCATCTAAATATCCCTGATTTACTCCATAAGTATGGGTCGAAATAAAATCTAACGGAACATTATTTTTAGCAGTAAATTCAATTGTCTCCGGAACCCATCCGGCACCGGCTGTTGCTGGTCCGCCCACTTTAAAATCCTTATTTACAGCTTTTATGCCTCGTGCTGCATATTCGTATAATTTAAAATATTCTGCTTGTGTCCCTGTCCAGAAACCGGGAGTTAGATTTGGTTCGTTCCAGACTTCAAAATACCATGTTTTGACTTCTTCCACTCCGTAACGTTCAGTAAAATGTTGTGTTAAGTTTCGAATCAAGTCTTCCCATTTTTTATAATCTTTTGGCGGTGTAACATTTCCTTTCCACCAGAAAATCGTTTCACTTCCACTTGCCAGTGCGTTAGGCATAAAACCTAATTCAACAAAAGGTTTCATTTTCAGGCTCACAATAAAATCAAACAAAACATCTACATACTGATAGTTGTATTCTGGATTTCCCTTAGAATCTTCACGATAAACCGCCATATCATCAGACAATAAACCATGAAATCGGATGTATTTAAAATCGCATTCTTTTTTTGCCATTGCCAATTGTTGCTGCCAATCTGCACGTAATCCTTCATTTGCTCTTCCGGCACCGATACATTCTTTGAACATGGTGTTTAATTTTCCCGAAGATTTATTGAAATCTACTTTTATCGTTCGGTCTTGTCCAAACAAATTGATTGAACTAATTAGAACCGCTATTATAAGAAGCTTTTTCATCTAAAAAATATTTTACTTTTGAATATTAGACGCACTGCTGTGCGTCTCTACCTGTGTATTTCTAACGAAAATCTAATTGATTACAACCTTTTAAATCTCACCACACCTCCTCCGGCTCCTCCTAAATTCAATTTTAGAGAGTCTGAAGATTTTACTGTTTTCTTAGAAATAGCTACAGCTTCCGGATTGGTTTTTTGATCTGTTCCTTCTGCATCGACATAAATCTGTGCTTCGTAAGTTGCATTTGGATCTAAGAATGATAATGAAACATTTACGTATCTTGGATTTTCATTTGTCAGAGTTCCTAGATACCAGTCGGCACTGTTTCTGTCTTTTCTTGCAGTTGTAATGTATTCACCAATTTTTCCTTCTACGATTTTGGTATCTTCCCAATCTGTCGGAACGTCTTTTAGGAATTGCAAAGCTGGTTTTCCTTCGTAATTTTCAGGAAGATCGGCAAGCATTTGAATTGGAGAATAAAGTACTACATACAATGCCAATTGCTGCCCAACTGTTCCCTGAATTCTTTTTCCCGGATATCCTTGTTTTACCTCAACATCGAAAATTCCAGGTGTAAAATCCATTGGTCCTGAAAGTAATCTCGTAAACGGAATTATGCTTAAATGGTTTGGCGGATTTCCTTCGCTCCAGGCATTGTATTCCTGTCCTCTTGCCGCTTCTCTTGAAACCATGTTTGGAAAAGTTCTGCGTTCTCCGGTATCTTTAATTGATTCGTGGTATAAAACAGCTAAATCGTATTGTGCGGCTTTTTCTAAAATGTATCTGAAATAGTTAACTCCAAATTGTCCGAAGTGCATTTGTTTCATGTTCAGTTTAGAACCTACGTGACCTATTTTCACCGTATGGATTCCTAGTTTTTTGTACAAAGCAAAACCTTCGTCAACTTCTTTTAAGTAGTTAATTAAGTTTGAACCCGTTTCATGATATCCAATTAATTCTATGTTCTTTTTCTTTCCGTACTCCACTACTTTTTCTAAATCGAAATTGTCTGCACTTTTCGTAAAACTGAACATATGCATACGGTTTTCGTACCAGCCCGGTGTCCAGCCTTTATTCCATCCTTCGATCAACAAATGGTGGAAACCTTCTTTTTCTGTAAAGTCGATATATTCTTCGGCGTGTTTTGTCGTGGCACCTTGTTTGTCGCTTTCCCAGAACGTATATTTCCCAATATGCATTCCCCACCAGATTCCTAAATATTTATAAGGCTTAAAATAGCTGTTTGTATTCTTTAATTTGTTTGGTTCGTTTAAGTTTAAAACCAAATAAGAAGTAATTAATTCTCCCGGATTTTCTCCAATTTGAATCGTTCTCCACGAAGAGGTAAAGGTGTCTTTTACACGAACTTTTATACCGTCAGGCCAAGGCACTAAATCTGATTTTAGTTCTGTTCCTTTATTATTTACCAAAGTCATACTGGCAAAATCGATCAAATTTGCTTCGTGGAAACTTAAAGCCAATCCGCTTTTGCTTTCGATTGTTAGTGGAGTTAAAACGGTATCCAGTTTACTGACCGGAGCAGCTTCAAACAAATATTCGTCACGGTTTTCTCTGTTTGCCGGAATCCACCAGGCTTTTCCGTCTTCTTTCAGGTTGAAAGTCGTTTTTTCATCCGTGATGAAAATACTGTCTTTTACATTTTGTTTTGGGTATACATATCTAAAGGCAACCCCGTCATCAAAAGCACGAAACTGAATTTGTAATTTTCTTTTGTTCCCTGTTTTTTGCTGTAAATCAACTACCAGCTGATTGTAGTGGTTTCTGATGTTTTTCTTTTCTCCCCAAACTTGTTCCCAGGTTTCATCAAAAGTAGATGTCTTCACACCTTTAATTTCAAAGTTTGAACTTAAATCTTCGTTTCCTTTTAATACAAATCCCATTTCAGAAGGAGAAATCACTTCGGTTTTTCCGTGAGAAACGGCATATTTCGGAGCGTTTTTTACCAGTTCAAATTTGATTTTGTTTTGTCCGTTTGGTGATGCCAGTTCGTAGGCACTTTTTTTCTGGCTGTATCCAAAAGTTATTGAAAACAGTACAGCGGGAAGGAAAAGGTATTTTTTCATGGTATTTTATTTAATCTTTTATAAATAAATCGGGTGACGCAGATTTCACCCGATTTATAAAACTAACTCTAACAAAACCTATTTTAGCCACTCGGTTTTAAAAGTGGTTTTTCCGTTTAAGGTATTTGGTGTTACATCAAAAGCGTTTCCTTTTTTAGTAACTGTAATTTCCTGAACAGCATCTCCGTCCGGTAAAAATACTTTGGCTTTCGCCGAAGTGGTTTTATCGCTTGCGAATACTTTTAGGGTCAATTTGCTCCAGTCCATATCTTTTGTTGATTGTGCCAGTGCAATATGTGGAATCGCAGCACCGTCTCTGACCAAAACTACAATTGGTACTTCGCCAGCTTTGATTTTATGCCATCCCCCTTCGTATACTTTTTTGGTCTGATAGTCAATCCATGTTCCTGCCGGAAGATAAACGTCTCTTTCTGTTACTTCTTCAAACAAAGGTGCTACCAGCATACTTGATCCAAATAAATATTCATTATCGACTAACCATGCTCCCGGATCGTTTGGATATTCTAGGAATAAAGCCCGCATCATTGGCAATCCCTTTTGAGAACTTTCTTTTGCCTGAGCATAGATATACGGCATCAATTCGTAACGCATATTATCTGCTTTTCTAAATCCTTCCAGAAAATCTTTACTGTACAACCAAGGTTCGCGAGGCGGTTCTCCGTGGCTTCTTACGTGTGAAGTAAACATTCCGAAAGGTGCCCATCTTCTGTATAAATTCTCTGGTGATTTTGTTGCGAAACCTCCCACATCATGACTCCAGAAACTAAACCCTGAAAGTCCTAATGAAAGTCCGCCTCGCAATTCTGCTGACATGGCTCCGTTTGTAGTTTCGGCATCACCTCCCCAGTGCAATGGGTAACGCTGGCTTCCAGCCCAGGTACTTCTAGCCCAAATTAAAGTATATCCTTTTTCTTTTTGAGTAATTTCGGCAACTGCTTTGTTGTAACGCAATGGGTATAGATTATGCTCGTAGAAACCTGTGCGCCCGGAATGATAGATTCCTTCCGGCGGTGCAGCTTCTCCAAAATCAACTTTGAAAACAGAAACGCCCTGGTCAAATAATTTTTTTAATTTTCCCTGGTACCAAGTAACCGTTTCCGGGTTTGAGAAATCCAAAACAGCATCTTCATAAGGCAGGTTTCCTTTGCGGTCTTTTACTGCCAGATTTTTGTCCATGATTTCATTGAACAACGTATTTTTTGGTGTGAAATAAGGCAATTGCCAAAGACAAACATGATATCCGTCGTCTTTCAAATCAGACATCATTTTTTGTGCATCAGGAAAACGGGATTTAGCAAACTCATAGTTATTTCTCCAGTCTACATCAAACCAGCCTGTATCGAAGTGAATTACATCGGTTGGAATTTTATAAGCACGTAAATCTTTTGCTACCTGGCGACCTTCTTTTTCTGAGAAATAAGTAATACGGCTCATCCAGAAACCAAATGACCAAAGTGGAGGCATGGCAGCTTTTCCAGTCAAATCGGTGTATTGATCTAAGATGTCTTTTGGTTCTCCGATAAAGAAAAATAAATCGGCTTCGTCATCACCAATGTACATTTCGTTGGCACTGGCAAAATATCTCCCGAAGTCAACAGTAATTGGTGTTGAATGATGCATGAAAACACCATAACCACGACTGCTCATGTAAAACGGAATAGGTTTGTACATCGTTTCATTCTGGATTCCGTTTGCGTCATCCGTCCATAAAACTACTTTTTGACCGCGCTTGTTGAATTGTGTGAATGATTCTCCACAACCAAATATTTTTTCGTCCGGTTCTAAACTGAACGCCGCGCCCATACTTCTGGAATAATCGCTATTTCTGCGAACATAAGAAAACGGAAGCGTTGGTGTATAGGTATTTTTAAAATCGGTATCGTGAAGCGTACTTGTCAGCAATTTTCCTTTTTCATCGTAGATTTTTACGTGCCATGGCTGTACCAAAATTTCGACTTTTCCATGTTTGCTTGTGTAGCTGTGGCCGCCTTCGATTTTAGCATATTTCCACAATTCAGGATGATTTGGAGCAACTCCGTCAACCAACATTAGAGATTCTTTTTGCGGATGAAACTGAGGCCCGGAAGTTGTTTTGATTCGGATGGTTCTGTCTGAAACAAACTGAATTTCAAACGGCAACACTGGTGAAACCTCATATTCTGTTGTAGGGAATTCATTTGGTTTTTCCGTATCAGGTTTCATCATCATGTTGTTGAAAGCCTGACGCGTTTTATAATTGTATCTCAAATATTTTATAGTTCCTTTTCCTGTTGCAGGATCAAAAGAGGCCAATTCGTCAGCAAAATAAAAAGTGTTCAGATAATTCTGAAAATCTTTACTGATATCTATTGGTGCATTCAGCACATCTGCGTTCTGAATTTGAGCTGATGCTTTTGGTGTCAGAACACATCCAAACATAAAGGCCGAAAACAGTGCGGTTAGTTGTGAGTTTTTCATTGGTTAATAATTCTAGATGTTAGTTTTCCTGCGAGGTTTTCAAAACCTCGTAGGTTTGTTATTTATTTGAAACTTATAATTTATACCTACAAGGTTTTAAAAACCTTGTAGGAGTGGTGACTCGTTATTCAGTTGTAATTACAATTGTGGTTTGTTTTAGTCCATTAGCTTTAGCGGTTAATTCCAATCTTCCTGATTTATCTCCTGCCTGAACAATTACCAGACATTTTCCGGCTAAAGCTGTATGTTTTGTTCCTTTATAAAATTCATGACTAACCGGATCACCACTGCAAACGCCTACGATTTTTCCATTTCCTTTTAATGAAAAATGGATTTCGTTATTGGCATTTGGAGCCAGAGTTCCATTCGCATCTAAAATATCAACGGTTACAAATGACAAATCGTTTTTATCTGCTTTGATGGTGCTTCTGTCGGCTGTTAATTTTAATTGTGATGGATTTCCAGCTGTTTTGATTTCTTTTTCTAAAACCACTTTTCCGTCTTTGCGAGAAATGGCTTTTAAAGTTCCTGCTTCAAAAGGGATTCTCCACATCACGTGTAAATCGTCTCCTTTTTTAGTTCTTTTTCCAACTGATTTTCCGTTTACAAAAAGTTCTACCTCGTCAGCATTATTGTAGTAGGCCCAAACATCAACATTTTGTCCGGCTTTCCAGTTCCAATGTGGGAAGACGTGAAGAACCGTTTTATTTGTCCATTCACTTTGGTACATATAATACACGTCTTTCGGGAAACCGGCTAAATCGACAATTCCGAAATACGAGCTTACCGATGGCCATTCATACGGAGTTGGTTCTCCGATATAATCAAAACCTGTCCAAACATACATTCCGGCTAAGAAATCATGTTTTTTTATAATTTTCCAGGTTGCTTCATGCGTAGATCCCCAAGGCGTTTGTACCTGATCGTAAGCTGAAACGGTGTTGCCCGGATTTCCTTTTGTAAATTTAAGATCCCATTGTACCGGCCATTTTTTGATAGTATCTGAAACGGTGTCATAATAACCTCTTGTCTGCAAACCAGAAGTAGTTTCGGTTGCGATGAAAGGGGTATTTGGGAAGTTTTTCAAATGATGTTCAAATGTCTGATGCGCGTAATTATATCCGATTAAATCTAAAACACCAGATCCTGCAAGCGGATTAATCGAAACATTCTTTTTCTCAAATTGTAAAGTTACAGCATCGATATTCATATTTACCGGCGGATTCATTCCTGCTGTAAGCGGTCGTGTTTTATCATTTAGACGTACTATTGCTGCTAATTCCTTCGCAATTTCAATTCCTGTTTCGTTCCATTGTTCCGGAATTTCATTTCCGATGCTCCACATAAAAATACTTGGATGATTGCGGTCGCGAAGCAATTGATCAACTAAATCTCTTTCGTGCCACTTGTCCCAATCATTTGCATAATCGTATTTGGTTTTGTTTTGTTTCCACATGTCAAAAGCTTCATCCATCACGATGAAACCCATTTTATCACAAAGATCAAGAAGTTCAGGAGCGGGCGGATTGTGTGACGTTCTAATTCCGTTCACGCCCATTTCTTTTAGAATTTCTAACTGACGTTCAATCGCCCGGGTATTAATAGCAGAACCTAATGGTCCTAAATCGTGATGCATACAAACTCCTTTTATTTTGACTTGTTTTCCATTCAAAATAAAACCTTTGTTCAGATCAAATTTAAAATCTCTGATTCCGAAAGTGGTTTTGTATTGATCGACAACTTTATCGTCTACCAAAATTTCTGTAACTGCTATATACAATTCAGGTTTTTCAACAGACCATAAAACTGGCGATTCAATTTGTGCTTCCACATTTAACAATGTGCCGCTTTTGGGAGTAAGAGTTATATATTGAGTAGATGCTGATGTTACCTTTTTATCTTCTTTATAAATAGTGGTTACTAATGTTAATTTTTTTGATTCTGAATGATCATTCTGAATGCGGGTTTCAATATTCACTAAAGCATTTTCAGCGGTAACTTTAGGGGTTGTAACATAAGTACCCCAATGTTCGACATGTAATTTATCAGTAGTTTCTAACCACACATTTCTAAAAATTCCTGAGCCCGAATACCAGCGTGAATTGGGTTGTTTTGAATTGTCAACCTTAACAATTATTTCGTTGTTTTTGTCTCCGTAGTTTAAGTAAGGAGTCATTTCATATTGAAAACCAATATATCCGTTTGGGCGTTTTCCTAAATAATGTCCGTTTATCCAGACTTCACTGTTTTTGTAAACACCGTCAAAAGTGATTGAAGTTATTTTTGTGCTGTCTTCTGCAGCTACTTTAAATGTTTTTTTGTACCATCCTAAACCTCCGTTAAGCGATCCGCCGCCATATCCGGCAGGACTTTTTTCATCAAATTTTCCTTCAATGCTCCAGTCGTGAGGAACATCTAAAGTTCTCCATTTTGTAGAAGTTCCTATAGTATCTTTATCAACAAGACTGTCATTTAGATGAAAATTCCAATCTGAATTAAAAGAGACTTTTCGGTTTTCAAAATCAGTACTTTTCTTATTACAGCTACAAACTGCAAAAAGTCCCAAAATTGTCAATGTCTTTAAAAAATTCAAATATTTCATCTTTCTTTAGATTAGTTCAAAATAAATTTACCAATAATTATTTCAACTAATTACTGGAGGGTAAATTATTATTTTTCATGTATTTATTCTTGTACTTTTTAATCTTAAACTGATTTGATTTTGTCAAAAAAAGTAAGACATCCCTAAATACTTTCAAAAAATAGTACCAAGATTGTATTTAGAGATGACTTAATTATTTAAAAAGTGGTTTTTTTAGATTATTAATTACTTAAGACAAAGTGAAAAACCATATACTCACTTTTCACCTCATCACGTTTTCCAAACCAAATGTCAGTAACTACATTACCCGTTTTTGCAGTTTTTACAATTTTCCATTTGTTATCTGCTGTAGTAGAAACTGTTGCCCAGGAACTACCAATTGGAAATGAAGGAGAAATACCGACAAATGTAATAATATTGGTACCATCTGTACTTGTAGAATAAGTACCTGATTTTTCCACACCATTACTATCTACAGTTTTTATCGTACCATTGTCAGAGAAACTTATTTTGTTTTTAACGACGGTAGCCTGATCACCCGCAACATATCCTGTCCAGCCGGCAGCTTCATAATCAGCAACCGAATTCCAGTTATTTAACATTGTACCATTCAGATCAGCCCAGTTAAAAGGACTGTCTTTGCTTAAGGCCCATGTTTTGGTAGTTGCAGTTGTAGTAGATAATAAATCATCCACACTTCCACCATTTAAATCAATTGCAGGATTTGGATCGGGAACATCTTTTGGTACCCAGTTATCGCTGTAGTCTTTTGATATAAAGTTAAAAACCAATGTTGCCGGATTTGAGTCACAACTAGTTTTTCTTAAAACACCAACCTGTAATGTATTTTCAGTTAAAGACATAATTTTCATCGATTTCCAGTCTACTACACAGTTTTCATTTTCATTGGGATGTAAAATTGTAGCGTTAGTAGTAGTTAAGGTTTTTGCAGTGGTATCTAAAAAGTATGTTCCTGATTCCTGACCGTAACTTGCCGACATTTTATGATCTATTGTTAAAAATGGACCATTTTTCAAACTAAATGTCATGCTTCCGTAATCACCTTTAGCCGCAATCCAGGTGTTGCCTTTCCATTCAGGAAGCCAACTCCAACAATCATCTTTAGGATTATCACTATAACAACCTTTGTCGCCTCCCTCAAACCAGCCACTATGAGGACCATAAAAATACATAGGCCCTATAAAATATTTCGAAACACCATTGGCATCTAAGTCCAAAAGCCATGTTTTAGAGTTTCCAACACCACCTGAAAGTAAGTTCCAAAGTGGGTCGTTTACATAATTTAAATTATCCTGAGTAACGGTCACAGTGTAGGGATCCAACTCTACAATACCACCACCGGTTACTGCTGTAATTTTTATAGTATAATTTCCTTTAAAGGCATATTTTACCGTTTCAGTAGCTTTGTTTGATTTTCCTGTAACGTAATCCCAGGTCAGCACAACTCCAGGTGTTTTATTCGTTAATTTTACAGTATTCCCTCCCGGATCTACTGCAAAATCCTGTGTAATTTCATAATCAATATCCGACTTATCAGTCACAGCATCTAACGAATAGGTATCTGGTGAACAAGATGACATTAGGAGTACCAGCGTCAAAAATGTTGTAATTACTATTTTAATATTTTTCATTTTCTTTAGTTTTTAGTTAAAATTACCAGCCGGCATTTTGTTTTAAAACATTTCCTGACAATGTAATCTGCGTATTAGGAATTTGCTGCAGTCCTTTTGTTTCCTGAATTTTAGAAGCCGATATTGTTTTTGTTGTGGCAACTCCACCGCTTAACAAAGTTGTATTTTCTGCAATTTTTGACGAAGCTATACCAATTCCCTGACGTAATAAATCCCAATATCTTACACCTTCAAGAGCAAACTCTAAACGTCTTTCCTCCATGATATTTTCCTGAGTTGGTGGTAATGAAGCAAAGTTTGCTTTGTACGCTCTTTGTCTCACCTGGTCAAAATAAGACTGAGCGCTCCCGCTTCCTAATTCTGCTGCCATTAATAAAACATCAGCGTATCTTAATACCACATAATCCTGAAACTGGCTGATATCCCAAAACTGGCTACCTAAAACAATAGGAAGTTCTTTTCCGTCTTTATCAATCATAGGACAGTATTTTTTATTGTAGTAACCTGTATATTCTCTTTGACTGTTTATTTTGTTGAACGCTATATCTTCTTCTTCAATTCCAATTATAGTTGCTCCGCGTCGTGTATCATTTGCATCGTATTCATCCCATAATTTTGAGTTTACAGTTACTCCCCATCCATGCGCATAAGGGTAAGATGAAAACTCTCTCATTCCAAACATTACTAACCAGGCGTTACCATCAGTATTACCGTTATAATCACTAGTGTAAGTGTATTTTATAGAAAACACGAACTCTTTATTATTCTCACCTGCATATTGATCAACAGATGCAGCTGGCCATAAAGTAGAAAAATCACTAACTAAACCATGCCCGCTCCCTGAAATTACATCTTCTAAATGTCCTAAGGCCTGTGCTTTTGTTACAACCCCGGCTAAATCCGTTTTTCCGTAATATCCTGTGTAATATAAATAAACACGGCCTAGTAAAGATTTTGCTGCCCATTTAGTAATTCTTCCATTTGGTACAGAATTGTATGCTGCTGTTGGTAAATTATTTGCTGCAAAAACTAAATCTTCAGCTATTACTTTATAAACTTCTTCAGGAGTTGCCTGTGGGATATTCTCTTCAGAGGGTGCTGTTAATAGTGGTATATTCCCCCACAAACGTACCATTTCAAAATACAAATAAGCTCTGATAAATTTAGTTTCAGATTCATAAGTATTTCTTAAAGCAGTATCTCCTTTCCATTCAATCTGATCCATTTTAGACAGAAAAAGATTGCATCGTAAAACTCCTTTATAATAGTTTTTCCAGTTTTCATTCAGAAGATCCACGTCTGCCGGAGAACGACTTTTATCAAATTCGTCTATTAATGCATAATTGTACCCATCTGAAGCACCAGTTCCTCCAAAACAATCATCCGACATCACTTCACTTATTACAGGAACACCCAATCCGGAAGCACCCGTAGCTACCTGTAAACCATCATAACAACCAACTAATGCACTATAAGCATCGTCTGTAGTTTTGTAAAAATTTGTATCAGTTTGATTTATCAATGGTTCTGTTTCTAAACTACAAGAACCCAGAGACAATAAACCCAAACAGAAAATATATAAATAGGTATTTTTCATTGTTTTATTTATTAAAGTTTAACATTTAACCCCAACATATAGGTTCTTGGTCTTGGATAGTATCCTACATCTACTCCTGATGAAAATTTTTGATCATCATTTGAAGAACCAAATCCAATCTCAGGATCCATACCATTGTATTTCGTAAACGTGTAAAGATTTAGTACTGAAAAGTAAAGTCTGAACTGGCTTGCGAAGAATGTTTTAGATTTATTCATTTTTGCTAAATCAAATCCCAACGTAACCGTATTAATCCTTAAGAAATCACCATTTTGAACATACAAATCAGAAAATTGTGTAAAGTTTCTATTGTCTTCCGTTACCCTTGGCATTGAGTTCGAAGAACCCTCACCATGCCAACGGCTTAAAATAGCAGATGTATAGTTTCCGAAAGCTCCTGATTGATTTCTATACGATTGTACAATTTGGTTTCCGGCAACACCATTTGCCATCACTGAAAAGTCAAAAGCTTTATAATTAGCAGATAAAGAGAAACCAAAAGTAAAGTCCGGATTAGGATTTCCGATACTGGTTTTATCAGAGGCATCAATTTTATCATCTCCGTTCATGTTTTGATAAATAATATCCCCCGGAGCTGCACCTGGCTGTAATACTACACCACTCGCCGATTTATAATTATTAATTTGTTCCTGGTTCTGGAAAACGCCTCCTGTTTTGTAACCCCAGAAATAACCCAATGGAAATCCGTTTTCTGCTCTGTAAAATTCACCTGCATTGTCATACAGTTCATTACTCAATCCATGAATTATACCATCATTACTTGGTATCTTACCAACAGTATTTTTATTATAAGCACCGTTTGCACTCACACTATAATTGAAATCGCCAATTTTGTTTTGATAATTCAAACTCAATTCTACCCCTTTATTTACTACATCTCCACCGTTAATATAAGCTGGCTCTGCTCCTAATGTTGCAAAAACAGGTGCTAAAATTAACCAGTCCTTATTTGTTTTTTGATAAACATCAAAAGTCACACTTAAGGCATTACTTAAAAATCTGGCATCTAAACCAAGGTTTATCTGCTCTGAGGTTTCCCATTTTGCATCAGGATTTGCGACTCTATACGGATAGGTTCCTGGTGTAAGAGAGCCTTCTTTATCTCCGAAAATATAATTTGTATTTTTGGATCTCATTTCGGCTAAATATTGGAAGGACCTAATACTCTGATTACCAACCTGACCCCAGCTCGCTCTTACTTTAAGGAAATTTATCGCTTGTGAATCTTTTAAAAATGCTTCATTTGAAGCAACCCAACCTGCAGATACTGATGGAAAATACCCCCATTGATTTCCCTGAGCAAATTTTGACGAACCATCTGCCCTAAGAGTTCCATTGAAGAAATAGGTATCTTTATAATTATAGTTTGCTCTTCCAAAATAAGACATCAGTCTATTTTCTTCTTTTTTACCTTTAATGGTTATTTTTGTTCCGTCCTTATTAGTCGTTGTATCTATCCAGGCATGTTCTAAATCATTAAAAACAGAATCCGCATTATTTGCTTCTACAGAAGTTTCTGCGTAATTAATATAGGATGTTCCTGCCATGGCTTCAAAATGATGATTTTCGGCAACATTAAATTTATAGCCTAATAAATTATCCCAGGTAATACTCCTGCTTTTGCTCATATTTTGATTCACTGTATCATAATTATTATTTGCATAAATTGATAAGTGATATACAGGCTTGTAAGAATGGCCTTCGGACACATAATAATCAAGTCCTAAAGTTGTTTTAAATGTTAGGTTTTTTATTGGTTCGATCTGTAAATAAACATTTCCTAATAACTTTTGATTATTACTTTCGTTTTGATTGTTATAATCCATAATCGCATAAGGATTTGCTACACCTGACAGCCATAGTTCAGTACTTTTTGTAGTATCAAAATAATTACCATCTGCATCATACATTGGTAATAATGGAGTGGTCTGAAATGCGCTTCTTAAAGAATTATTGTATTGGTTTCCAACTCCAATACCGTTTTTATCCACATAAGCAAAACTTAAATTCTGTCCTAAAGTAAGCACATCTTTATACAGTTTATGTTCTGAATTGAATCTGAAATTGTAACGATCATAATTTGATAAATCTTTACCTCCAACAATCCCTTCCTGCCCCAGATAAGATAATGAGGTAGAATAAACAGAAGTATCAGATCCTCCTGAAGCACCAAATGAGAAGTTTTTAGTAGCTGCATTATCCGTGAGCATTTTATCCATCCAGTTGGTACCTTTTCCTAATCCGGCAATCTGGTCATTAGTGAAATAAGGATTTTTACCGGAGTTTACAGCAGCTTCATTTAAAATAACAGCATATTCTTTAGCATCTAACAAATCAACTTTTCTGGCTACAGACTGTACGCCATAATACTGATCAAAAGTAATTTTTCCCGGAGAACCTCTTTTTCCTTTTTTGGTAGTTACCAAAACGACTCCGTTCGCAGCTTGTGATCCATAAATAGCAGAAGAAGCGGCATCTTTTAAAACCGAAATTGACTCAATATCTGAGTTGTTTAGATAGGTAATATCTCCGGTAAGTATACCATCTACAACATAAAGCGGGTTGCTACCCCCAGTTGTCCCCAAACCTCTGATAACTACATTCATTTTTTCTCCCGGCTGTCCGGAAGTAGATGTAATTTGAAGTCCTGCTGCCTGCCCTTGCAGTCCCTGGAGTGCATTTATAGTATTTGTTTTCGCCAGGCTTTCACCGGTAACCTGCGTAATAGCAGTCATTACTGCTGTTCTTTTTTGTGTACCGTACCCAATAACAACAACTTCTTTAAGATCTGCCGCTTCGGTTTGTAAGGTTACATTAATTGTTTTTTGAGTTCCTACCGTGACACGCTGCGTTTTAAATCCCATAAAACTGATTGCAATGACATCACCTGTTTTTGCTTCTAACCTGAAATTTCCATCAAAATCTGTTGAGGTTCCTTTTTTAGTTCCCTCAATTGTTACACTAGCGCCGGGAATTCCCATACCATCGTCTGCCGATTTTACATTTCCGCTTACAAATTGGGATTGCTCTTGTGCAAAACCCGACTGCATCGTAAATACGCTAAGCAACAGCATCAGGTAAAACTGGAGCATTGTTGGTTTAATACAATAATTGCTTTTCATAATAATTAATAATTTGGTTAAATTTTGTTGTTAGTTGTTTTTAATCTGATTAATGAGTCTTCTAAATAATTTGTTCCACTATTTTTAGTCTGCTTCTAAGCGCTGAAGTTCTCCGTTTGCACGTTCTGTTTTACGTCAATGGACCGAATTTTTCTATTCTTAATTTAATCTGTTGTAACAATTATTCTTAGGCAGAATTTTTTTTGATATGGTATCTAAATGATGTTTTCATGAGACTTTCCGAATTACTTCCTGTAAAAAAAAATTTGAGGTTTAATTAATAGTTTTTTGTTACCAGCTTACTTATAGTCAAAAAGAATTTATCTTATGGTTAATTTGACTACAAGTGTAGTGCAATTTTTCTATATTAACAAAAAATTAGCATGATTTTTTTACTATTCAGATAATTTTGAAGTTATTTTTATTGAATAACCACATTATTTAATTTAACAGAAGCAATAATTATTGATAAATATTCATTTAATCCATTCTATTATTAATATTTTAAAACCACTTATTCATTTTTACATCATTAAGTTTAAAAATTTTAATCTTTTTGTAATCATTTTAAAAATATGTAAACTTTTAAGAGCATCTATTCTTTTTATTTATTTAATTTGTCAAAATTTTAACAAGCATGGCTGATAATTTAGATGATGATATTATCGTAAAAAATGATTCTTCAGTGATGAATGCCATTACTATTGACTGTGTTATATTTGGTTTTGACAAGGGAAGCCTTGAAATACTTCTAATTCAACACGCAGAAGGAATAAGCAAAGGAAGATGGGGTCTCCCAGGAGGATGGATTAATAAAAAAGAAAGCACTGATAATGCTGCTCACCGCCTGTTAAATGAACTGACCGCATTAGATCACATCTATCTCGAACAACTGAAAGCATTTGGAAATCCGGATCGATTTCCGCTGAGGCGTGTTATTACAATTGGCTACTATGCCTTGATCAAAAGAGAAGATTATAATATTCAGGCTGGTTTTACAGCATCTGATGCCAAATGGTATAAGATCAATGAAATTCCGGACTTGATTTATGATCACAATGAAATATTGGCTTATAGTCTGAAACATTTACGGGACAGAGTTCGTCAGGCGCCAATTGGATTTAATCTTTTGCCGGAAAAGTTTACACTGTTGCAATTGATGCATTTGTATGAAGAAATATTAGGAATCGAAATGGACAAGTCAAATTTCAGACGAAAAATTCTTCATATGAAATTGCTTGTTGCATTGGATGAAAAACAACAGGATGTTTCGCACAGGGCAGCCAAATTATACAAATTTGATTCGGAGATTTATACAAAACTTACTGAAAAAGGATTTAATTTTGAATTTTAAAATCAGCTCATAAAGCAAACAAATGGCATTTTTACACTCTAAAAAAACTTCCAAAACGTATAGCGGAGAACCTCCTGCAATTCAAAACCCGGTCATCGACGGAGTTACGATCGACTGTGTCATATTTGGATTCAACAAAGGAAACCTCGAAGTGTTGCTAGCCCATCATGCCGAAGGAGAAAGTATTGGAAAATGGGGACTTCTTGGAGGCTGGCTCAAAAAAGAAGAAAGTTCTGACTATGCAGCACAACGAATTTTATATGAACTAACCAGTCTGGACAACATTTACCTGGAGCAGTTAAAAGCATTTACAGATCCTAATCGTGTGCCCGGAAGAAGAGTTGTGACCATTGGTTATTACACATTAGTGAATCGCGAAGATTATAATGTAAAAGCCGGTCTTACCTTAATGGAAGCGACCTGGCATAAAATCAATGAACTGCCGGATTTGATTTTTGACCATAGGGAAATTTTACAATTCAGCTTAATGCAACTTCGTAACAGAGTGCGTCAGGCCCCAATTGGATTCAATCTTTTGCCCGAAAAATTCACTTTATTGCAGTTAATGCATCTTTACGAAGAAATATTAGGAATCGAACTCGACAAATCAAATTTCCGAAGAAAAATTCTGCACATGAAATTGCTTGTTGCCTTAGATGAAAAACAACAGGACGTTTCACACAGAGCTGCAAAACTGTACAAATTTGACTCAGAAATCTACAAAAAACTGACTGAAAAAGGATTTAATTTTGAGTTTTAAGACCGTAATTTAATTTTCAAAATCAACTATCGGGCAACTACATTCCAGAATCCAAAACTTTGCGTTATCTTTGCGCCTTAATAACATGTGCTAAAGCGATTGCTGCAGTGCAATTTATACCCGAAAAAGACTAAAACTCAATTAGAGAATTGATATATTAAAATGAAGAAGATACGTAACTTTTGCATTATTGCACACATTGACCACGGTAAAAGTACACTGGCAGACCGATTACTGGGCGCTACACAAACCGTTACAGCACGTGAAGAAAAAGCACAATTGCTTGACAACATGGATCTGGAACGTGAGCGTGGAATCACCATTAAAAGTCACGCCATCCAGATGGAGTACACTTACAAGGGAGAAGAGTATATTTTAAATTTAATTGACACTCCCGGTCACGTTGACTTTTCATACGAAGTTTCCCGTTCGATTGCGGCCTGCGAAGGTGCGCTTTTGATTGTGGATGCTGCACAAAGTATTCAGGCACAAACGATTTCTAACTTATATCTGGCTTTAGAAAATGATCTGGAAATTATTCCGGTTTTGAATAAAGTAGATTTACCAAGTGCTAATCCTGAAGAAGTTAGTGATGATATTATCGATTTACTTGGATGTAAATTAGAAGATATTATTCACGCATCAGGAAAAACAGGTTTTGGTGTTGAGAACATTCTTGCTGCTATTATCGAAAAAATTCCGGCTCCAAAAGGAAATCCGGAAGAACCATTACAGGCTTTGATTTTTGACTCGGTTTACAATCCGTTTCGTGGAATTGAAGTTATCTTCAGAGTTGTAAACGGTGAAATCAAAAAAGGGCAAAAAATTAAATTCATGGCTACGGACAATGAATATTTTGCTGACGAAATTGGAACTTTAAAATTAAATCAGGTTCCTAAAACTGTTGTTTCTGCCGGAGATGTTGGTTATTTGATTTCTGGAATTAAAGAAGCACGCGAAGTAAAAGTTGGTGATACGATTACGGATGCAAAAGTGCCGACAACCAATATGATTACCGGTTTTGAGGACGTAAAACCAATGGTATTTGCCGGAATTTATCCTGTTGATACAGAAGATTACGAAGATTTACGTTCTTCGATGGAGAAATTACAGCTTAACGATGCTTCGCTCGTATTTGCTCCAGAAAGTTCTGCAGCATTAGGATTTGGTTTCCGTTGCGGATTCTTAGGAATGCTTCACATGGAAATCATTCAGGAACGTTTAGAGCGTGAGTTCGATATGACTGTAATTACTACAGTTCCTAACGTTTCGTATTTGGCTTATACCAAAAAACATCCGGAAACGGCCCTGATAGTAAACAATCCTTCTGACTTACCGGAACCTTCAAAACTGGACAGAGTTGAAGAACCGTTTATCAAAGCAACCATCATTACAAAAGCTGATTTTGTTGGAAACGTAATGAGTTTATGTATTGAAAAACGTGGTCAAATTACCAATCAAACGTACTTGACAACAGAAAGAGTGGAATTGAATTTTGATATGCCTTTGGCAGAAATTGTATTCGATTTTTATGATCGTTTAAAAACAGTTTCTAAAGGGTATGCTTCTTTCGACTATTCTCCAATTGGAATGCGTACTTCGAAATTGGTAAAACTTGACGTTCTTTTAAATGCTCAGACAGTTGATGCACTTTCTGCATTGATTCACGAAGATAACGCATATAATATCGGTAAAAAAATGACCGAGAAATTACGCGAGTTGATTCCAAGACAGCAATTTGATATTCCTATTCAGGCGGCAATTGGAGCAAAAATTATTGCGCGTGAAACGATCAAAGCACTTCGTAAAGACGTTACCGCAAAATGTTATGGTGGAGATATTTCACGTAAGCGTAAACTTTTGGAAAAACAGAAAAAAGGTAAAAAACGTATGAGACAGGTTGGAAACGTTGAGATTCCGCAAGAGGCGTTTATGGCTGTTTTGAAATTGAATGACTAAACTTTGTATTAAGATTTAAGTATTAAGATATAACCCAATGACCTAAAAGTTATTGGGTTTTCCTTTTTTACGAAATAAGACCTCCACAAATTCCCAGTCCTACGATTAAATATACGGCTCCCATAATAAAAAGCACTTTTGCTGTTTTTGGATTGTTTCTCTTTACCGCAAATCCAATGATTGTAAATAAGATAGGTGGCCCCACCATAATCGAAACAAAAAATGCAACCAATCCGTCTAAATTCCCTACTTCTAATGCTGTCATGATTTATATATTAGTTCTAAGTTCTTCTAATCTTTCTATTTTGTCGTCTCTGTAAAACAAGTTCATGGTTTCAAAAGGAATTATTTTATAATCCTTGTTGACAATATGCACACATGATTTTTTAATCGCTCTTACATCAAAATTATAGGCGTCTATAAATTGCATAATGATGATGCGAAACAAATTATCATATCCTAATTCCGGAGCATCAATATTTGGAAGGCAACATAAGATTGATTTTAGATTTTCCTGAGCCACTTCTACTGAATTTCCTGTACTGAATAATTCTATCATTTTTCCGCGAAGCACTTCATCCTGTTCGTAAATGATGGTGTTTTTACTATTGTCTAACAAGTCATTTGGATTGATGTAACGTGTAAGCGGAAATACCTCATCACCCAATTTCAAAGCATATCCCATTACCAAAGCATCAGGATTGCAGGGCACGGGCAGCAAATCATCTGAATTAAAAATGGAAGTTTGTTCCAAAATTTTCCTTCTGACCTCGGTTAATGTCATCCTGTCTTTTTCCGGATCAAAATTTTCAAGTCTTCCGGCGATCTGTGTTGGCTGAAAAGTAACCCCTCTAATGCATTTTTGTTTTAATGCAAATTCAATTATTTTTCCAATTTCATTATCATTTAGCCCTTTCTGAAGCGTAACCACCAATGTTGTAGATAAATTTACTTCGTTCAGATTCTCTAACGCTTGTTTTCTTATCTCGCTTAAATCGGCACCGCGTAACTCCTGCAATACACTGTCTTCAAAAGAATCAAACTGTAAATAAATTTCAAAATCAGGTGAATAGGTTTTCAGCTGTCTGGCAAATTCCTTGTCTTTGGCAATTTTAATTCCATTGGTATTCAACATTAAATGCTTTATCGGAAGGGATTTTGCATAATCTAAAATCTCAAAAAACTGAGGATGAATAGTAGGTTCGCCGCCACTAATCTGCACAACATCAGGTTCCTTTTCATTTTTAACAACCGTATCCAGCATTCTTTTTATTTCTTCCAGGGTTCTGTGTCTTCCGTATGAAGGTGACGAGCCTGCATAACAAGTCGGACATGTCAGATTACATCGGTCTGTAACCTCAACAACAGTCAGACAGGAATGCTGTTCGTGATCCGGACATAAGCCACAATCATACGGACAGCCGTAATGTGTTTTGGTGTTGAAAGTATAAGGGGTTTCAGAAGGTTTATTGTAGTTTCGGATATTTTTATAATATTGAATATCATCAGCAATTAATACCTTTGAACTTCCGTGTTCCGGACATCTTTTGAGCATGTAAACATTCCCATCTTCAAAAACAATTTTTGCATCAATACGCTTTAAGCATTCCGGACAAAGGCTTAAGGTAAAATCATAATAAGTATACTTTCTAACTGGCATTTTTCACGAATAGATTTAAAATTGTTTTGTGATAATATAATAGACAAATTAAACATAAAATCTGAATGGAGCTTATTCCCGCAACAAAGAAATGATTGGGTTTTATAAATTCTATAAAAAACCGGAATGCGAAATAAGAAATCATAAAATACTGAAATAACAAGCCGTTTGGTAGATTTTTGCTTTGGAGTTTCTTCAGGAAATAAAACAGAACAGCTAAAAAAACCAATTCATACAAAGCAATTGGATGCCGCTTTAGGTTATCGCCCAAATTCATTCCCGTAAAAAAAGCAGTTGTGTTTCCATAAGTAAATTCATTTGTTCCCGACAAAAAGCAGCCAATTCTTCCAATAAAAATCCCTAAGATTATCGGAAAAGTAAATAAATCTCCCGATGATTCTTTTTCACCAATTATTTTTTTTGCTATTTCAACACCTAAAAGTCCTCCAAACAAACCGCCCATAATCGTTTTTACGTTGAAAAGATCAAGCAAGGATTTGACATTTGAAATAAAAACAGGATTTTCTAAAAAACCTACTATTCGGGAACCCAAAAAAGCCCCGATAGCTGCCCCTAAAATAATCGATAACCGATTGATTGTAATGATTCTGTCGGCATTTCTTTTTCTTAAAAAAGCATAATAGCGATACCCGATAAAAAAGGCTAAATATTCTAAAACTAAATGAATATTAATTTCATAACCAAACCATACGGGCTCAAACGGAATCTTCATTTATAATTATTATTCGGATTTTTGATTTAATAATACAATTCTGTAAAGATGCAAAAATTTATTGTTTTTAACTCTTTGTGATAAATACTATCTTTGAAAAAAAGATTTAAATAATGGACGAAACCCCAAAACGATTTGACCGTATTGTCGCCATCCTGATTCAGTTGCAATCTAAGAAAATTGTAAAAGCGCAGGAATTGGCGGATCGTTTTGAATGTAGTCTGAGAACCATTTACAGGGACATCAGAACTCTTGAAGCTTCGGGAGTTCCTATTTACAGTGAAGCCGGAGTTGGTTATGCTTTGATGGAAGGTTACCGATTACCTCCGGTGATGTTTACACGCGAGGAAGTAAGCAGTTTTATCGCTGCCGAAAAACTGATGCAGAAATTTACTGATCCGTCTTTAGGGAGCCACTATGCATCGGCGATGTATAAATTGAAATCGGTTTTGAGAAGTACCGATAAAGATTATCTTTCGAATATTGAATCGAGGGTAATGATGCAGACCGCTGAACCGCTGTTTAATGACAATTCTCCAAATACATTAGCGGTTCTTTTTGAAGGAATTGCCGAAAAAAAGCAAATACTGCTGACGTACAAAACTTTTGCCAAGGACGAAACTACGCAACGGAATTTAGAACCTGTAGGTGTATTTCATGACAATAATAATTGGTATTTTCTGGGATATTGTCATTTACGAAAAGATTATCGACAGTTTAGAACTGATCGAATTCAGTGTATTAAAAAAACTGATTCTGATTTTACCATAGAACATGATTCGCTGGAAACCTATCTGACTAAAACAGAAACCTGCCCGACTACAAAAGTCAGAATCTTAATTGATAAAAAAATAGCACGCTATTTATCTACTGAAAGAAAATATCATGGTTTTATCTCTGAGAGAGAAGTCGACGGACAAATCGAAATGACTTTTATGTGTCGTGATATCGATAATGGTTTTCCGCGTTGGTTTTTGATGTTTGGAGATTATGCCACAATCCTTGAGCCTGAAAGTCTTAAAACAAGAGCTTTGGAGCTATTAGAAGTCAATAGACTAAGGCTTTTATAGAAAAAAACTCCTAAAGAAACTAAGTTGCATTAGGAGTTTTTTGATTTTTAATGCTGCTGTTTTACAACATTATAAAAATTATAATCGGTATTTGAGGCATCTGTGATTCCGATATTTCGACCCATTGTTACAATCTGACCTCTGTGATAAGTGCCGTGATTGATAACCTGAAGCAGATAATCCGAAATGGGCAGTTCGCATTCAAACCACGGATTAACGATTTTAACTTCTTTAATTAAATCTTCTTCGGACAATGAATTAATTAAATGTTTCAATTTTGTAGATGAATTTAATAAGCCTTCAAAGATTTCTTCTTTCGACAATTCACTTTCCGGTTTCTTTTCTGATAAATCAACTTCAGAAATAACAGAAAACCAATATTCTTCTGTCGACCAAATGTGATCAAGTGTTTTTACAATTGTTGAGAAACTTGAAGGTACTTCTGCATACAACAATTCATCAGATTTCGGCGAAAGCCAGTTTACGAATTGCTGGTTTACCCATAAATTATAATCTGCATAATTGGACATTATTTTTTTTAAACTCATAGCCATTAATTTTAGATTTATTAAATAAAGTTACAATGAAAATTTCATCTGATTATCTTTCCCAAAAAAATGGCGGCTCGATATTTAAAGCTCTTAAATACACATAAGCTTGCCCGCGGTGGTGAACTTCATTGTCTATAAAGTATAAGATATTCTGAATCACCGGAAATTCGTATTGCCCAAAAAGGTTGAAAGTCTCGCTAAAATCTTCGATAGATAGTTGCTCCCAGTATTTATTGATTTCTGCTGTCGCTTCATCCCATTTTTCAAGATATTGCGCTTTAAAAATCAACTTGTCTGAATCTTCTGCAAATGCTTTTGTTTCTTTAGTTACAATCCCTCTAAGACCCGGAACTGCGATTGCCAGAAGCTCATCTACTAATTTTGCAAAAGGCCGCATTCCTCCAATTGAAAATTCGAAGAAATCTTTTTCCGGAAAAAGTTCAATCAAACGACGCGTTAATGCTCTGTGTCCCTGCCAGTGTTTCAATAAATCTTCTGAAGTAATTACTTGTGCTTCTAATGTTTTCATGATTTTAAAGTTTTAATTTGTTGATACTTCAAAATTATTGAGGGTCGGTGACAACAGTTTGTCAGCAGGAAATAAAAAAAATAAATATATTTTTATTTTCTGCTGTAGAGATGCACAGCAGTGCATCTAACAGCCAGTAATACCAGACAATTCACCTAAGGCTATACGCACTGCTGCGTGTCTCTACAGAAAATCTATATTGTAATTTTATTTGTTTTTTAACCATTCGAATAAACGATTAGCATCTTCAAATTTAAACAATTGCGTTCCTTCGTTCATAGTCGCTGCCGACCCGCAGGCTACTCCCCAACGAATGACATCTTTCAGGTTTTTATTCTCAGACAATGCCCAAACCATTCCTCCAACCATACTGTCACCGGCTCCTACGGTACTTTTTTTGGCAACGTTTGGTGCCGGCACAAATTCGTACTCATCTTTTGTAACCAAAACTGCTCCTTGAGGGCCAAGTGAAACTACAACAATTTCAGCTCCCCCTTGAGCAATGATTTTTTTAGCAGCTTCGTTTACCTCTTCCATTTCCAATCGTTCTGCACCAACTAATTTTGCCAGCTCACCAACATTGGGTTTAATCAGGTAAGCACCAGTTTCTATAACCTTCTTTAACGCCTCTCCTGAAGTATCGACAATTAATTTAGACTTTAATGCTTTTGCGATTTCGGCTACTTGCTGATAAAAATCTGATGATAGGCCTTCATTTAAACTTCCGCTTGCCACTAAATATTTTGGCTTAAAATTCGAAATGGTTTTCAAAAGCTTTTCAACCTCTGAATCGGATAAAATATCTCCTGCAAATCCAAAACGATATTGCGAATTGGTGTTATCATCAACCGCGATGAAATTTTCTCGTGTCGCTGTTTCAGTATCAATTGCTTCAAAATCTATTTTTTCTTTAGTTACTAAATCCTTTAGCATTTCTCCAACAGGTCCACCGGCTGTAAAGACTGCCAGTGAGCTTCCGTGCATACGTGAAATAGCTTTAGAAACATTTATTCCGCCACCACCGGCATCAAACAATGGGTCTTTGCATCTTATTTTTTGTTCTGCAATTAATCCTGAAAAATGTGTGCTTTTATCTACAGAAGGGTTTACTGTTAGTGTAACTATATCAAATGTTTTCATTTTTCTAAACTTGGATTAATGGTTAAAATCAAACTGTTTATGCAATTTAACAAAAATTAATTTTACTAATCGCTTTTCTTTAAACAATAGACGAAATCATAAAATACTGAAAACCATTGAATTAAATAAAAATCATTCGTATCTTTAAGTACCCAAATAAAATCCGGATTATGAGATCTGCTCTATTTTTCCTTTTATTATTTTATTCGGCTATATCTTCATCACAAGGAATCATAGTTGACACTACAACTTTGGCCATACCCGAACTAGTTCGACAAGAGTTAATGCAAAATGCCTGTGCCAATGAAAGCAATTTTAAATTTTCATCACGGCTGGGTATTGGAAAATTCACCAATACCAATCCTAATTTCCCAATTACACACGGAATTATTATCCGGAATGGTATTGCCAAACATACTGAAGGTTCTTATAACGGCATTAATGAAAGCAGTCGGTTAAACGCCTCGAATGACAATGATTTACAGAATATAAGTAATGAAAACGGGCAAATTGTTCCTATTACTGATGTGAGTTATCTGCAGTTTGACTTTACACCTTTGTCGAGTAATTTTAGTTTTGATTTTCTTTTTGCTTCCAATGAATATGGAGAATTTCAGTGTGGTTTCAGTGATGTTTTTGCCTTTATTCTGACGGATTTAACGACCGGAGTTTCCAAAAATCTTGCCGTAGTTCCGGGCACAACAACACCTGTTTCAGTCAAAAACATTCGGGATCAACAGTACAATTCTGCCTGCTTATCTGCCAATGCTAATTTATTTGACCGTTATAATGTAACCAATCCTGCAGGGTCTGCCATCAATATGAGAGGAGAGACCAAAGTTTTGACAGCCTCTTCAACAGTGATTCCTAATCGGACATACAGCATAAAACTGGCCATTGGTGATTATAACGACAGTAATTATGATTCGGCAGTTTTTATAAAAGGAGGCAGTTTTATAACCACAATGGATTTAGGACCGGACAGAATCATTTGTGAGGGAGAAAATGTCACATTGCAGTCGGGACTTGTGGGGAATTACGATTATGTCTGGACTCTTGATGGATCTGTAATTCCCGGAGAAACAAACAGCTCTCTCACACTTAATAAAGCCGGAACTTATGGTGTTACAGCAACACTATCTGGTTGTGTTATCAAAGACGAAGTAGTGATTAAAAATTTGGTTATTAAATCTCCCAAAAATTTAATCGCCTGTTACAATTCAAATGGCGTCTACCAATATAATTTAACCCAGAATGATTTAACTGCTTTAGGGATTGACCCTGCTAAATATTCTATTTATTATTTTGATTACTTAACATCAGCCAATACTAACGGCCCGGCGATACCACAAAATCAATTAAATTCTTTTACAAGTTCGGGAAACCAGACTATTTATATAAAAGCCGTACCAGTAAATAACAATAGTTTTTTCTGTGATAATTTAATTTCTTTCGATTTGCTTGTAACACCCCCAATCAATATTGTAAAACCTTCTGACATTAGCGTTTGTAACAACATTTCCGGAAGAGTTATTGTTGATTTAACTGCTCAGGAAAGTGCCATACTAAACGGACAGAACCCTTCGGATTACAAAATCAGATATTACACCAGCCAAATAGCAGCAAACAGTGCTACGAATAACATAACAGACCCAAAGGCTTTCAATACTTCCACAGCCCAAACACCACAAACTATCTGGGTACGGGTCGAAAACATTTCAAGCCCGACTTGTTATGCAACAGTAAATTTCAATATAATTATTTACGCTCTCCCGCAAGTAGATGATATTCCAAATGTTGTTGCCTGCTACAGCTATACATTGCCTCCCATTTCATTTGGTGAATACAATACAGGGCCAAACGGAACAGGAACCAAATTGAATGCCGGCGATATCATCACCAAAAGTGGTGTTTATTATATTTTTAATAAATCTAATACAAACAGTTGTACTAATGAGAATTCATTTAATGTAGTCCTGATTTATGAAATTACTTTTAAAAAAGAAGCCTGCGGCCAATATGTAGTTCCGCGCGTACCTGCAGGTGGTTTTTTTACTGCTGCTGGGGGAAAAGGAAATACAATTTCGGCAGGAACTATATTTACAACAGATCAGACTATTTACTATTATGCTACAATAAACGGAGCTGTTTGTCGTGACATAGCTGTACCCTTTATAGTATACCCATTACCGGCAATAGAAAAGCCTGCTAATGTAGTGACTTGCAATTCATATACACTTCCTCCTTTGACAAACGGAAATTATTATACTTCATCTGGCGGCTTAGGTACCCGTTTAAATGCAGGAGCAAATATCACTACCACCCGAACGCTATATGTTTTTGCAGATGATGGAAGATGTACCAATGAACATTCTTTCAGAATTAACATTATTAATGCATCAGGCTTTGTTCCCATTACAAAATGCGGGAACTATATTTTACCGCCTGTTGCTGTAGGGGGCTATTATACTGCCCCGGCCGGACAGGGGCAAAACATTCCTGCCGGAACCAGCATTACTTCTTCACAGACTGTTTACTATTATGCTGTCACCACAACTTCTCCTAATTGTACAGACAACTTAAAATATGAAATTACCATAAAAACCCTGCCTTTGGTAGATACCCCTGCCAATAGATTGGAATGCGAGCGCTATGTCTTGCCATCTTTGGTAAATGGCAAGTATTTTACCAAAACCAACGGCGGAGGAAAACAATTAAAAGCAGGAGAAGTCATCACTACAACACAGACCATTTATGTGTATGCCGTTGGACCAGAGTGTACCAACGAACATAGTTTTATTGTAGAAATCAGGAAACGCCCTTTGGTGGATAGTTTTACAGATGTAGTTACCTGTACAGCTTTTAAACTTCCTGTATTAAAAAACGGAAAATACTACACGGCAACCGGAGGCCCGCATAGTCAGGGAATTCAAATTGCCGAAGGAACGCTCATAAACACAACCCAGACTATTTACATCTATAATGAATGGGCTGATTTTACAGGCTGCAGTAATGAAACTTTTTTTAAAGTGAATTATAACGGAATAGATGTTGGAAACTTCGAAAATATAAATGTTTGCGACAGCTATACGCTCCCCAATTTAACTTTAGGGAATTATTATTCACAGCCCGGAGGAAAAGGCCCTGTTATTCCGGGCGGGACTATATTGCGAACCTCACAAACTATTTATGTATATGCTGTTGTAGGGAATCGATTGATTTGCACCAGCGAAAAAAGTTTTACAGTTACTATTTCTGTTACACCTATACTGACCAGTACTGCAGACGTTGCCATTTGTCAAAGCTATACACTGCCTGTCTTAGCTGTTGGAAAATATTATAGCGGTCCAAATGCAACCGGAACTCCTCATTTTGCGGGAGAACAAATAACCTTTAGCCAAAAAATGTACATCCATGCCTCGGCTCCTGCCAATTTCAATTGTGCTGCACAGGATGATTTTGATATTACTATTTATCCATTAAAAGATCTCACATTAAAAAACGCCATAATCTGTGTCGATTACGAAACAGGAGCAGCACTTAATTCAGTGCAATTGAGTTCAGGACTTAATTCTGCTGATTACACCATTGACTGGTTTCTGAACGGAGACAAAGTAAGCTCAGGAGCCAATTATACAGCAACCAAAAAGGGAACTTACACAGTCGTCAGTATCAAAAAAATACCCACAATTGCTGAATGTGGTTACAATCCTGCAACAATAATTGTAGACAAATCGAGCCCGGCGGTTGCTTCATTAACCGTAGAGGATGACTTTGAAGAAAATATAGACATTATAGTAAACACAAATGGTTTTGGAACCTACGAATATCAAATGGATGGTGGCGATTTTCAAACCAGTAATGTCTTCTCCAATGTTGATTCAGGAGAACATATTGTTACAATAAGAGATACCAAAGGAAATTGCCAAAATCTATACTTAACTGCTAATGTGCTCAAGTATCCCAAATTTTTCACTCCAAACAATGACGGCTTTAATGACAGGTGGAATATTCCCGATCTCGCTTTTCAGCCAGATGCCGTTATCAATATCTACGATCGCTATGGTAAATTCCTAATACAGATCAAGCCTTCCGGTTCGGGTTGGGATGGAAATTACAACGGAAACCCGCTTCCCACCACCGATTATTGGTTTCACGCAACCTACACAAAAAACGGGGCAACACAAGTATTTAAGGCACATTTTAGCATGAAACGATAATCATTTGGGCGTGCCACCATCCCGGCAAGAGAGCCAAACTACTTTACGGTTATTCGCCCTCTTACCGGGATGCTGTCAGGCTGTCCGCGTTACTTCGGTAACCTGCTCCTATCCTTCACGCGGGCACAAGAACATTTTTGTAAGTTTGATATTGTTATTTTTTTATATTTGAAAGAAAAACTAAACTTCGCCAAGCTACACGATATTGCATGGATATATGAAAGTTTGTTTCGTATATATAAAAATTAGCAGTAAGATTCAAAAAAAACCGGAATGAAAAAACAATATTTACTATTATTCTTCATAATTAATCAAACCTTTTTTGGTCAAATTTCAATTACTCCACCAAAGGATTTTGAAGGAAATGAAGACTTTAAAAATGTAAAAAAAATTGATAATGCAATTATTACAAAATATAAAATCCAAACAGGTTTTGCTAAATTAGATAGTTTAGAAAAATTAAAATTTAGACAACATAAGTCTGAATTGTCTTTTAACTCGAACGGAAAAGTAATTAAATATTCCGAAACTGAATTTATAGATGGTGATGAATACGAAACAAAAAATACAATTTTTGAATATAATTCAGAAAACAAAATCTTAAATCTTAAAACTCAAGACCAACAAAAAGAAGTCTTTGAGTATATCAATAATTCTGAAAATATAAATCAATATATTTATGGTTATGATTTTCTTAAATATGATAAAATCATAAAATATTCAATAAAAAACGGCTTAATATTAAATACTAAAATATATTATAATGACGGAACTTTAATTGGAGAAGAAGAATATAAATACAACTCAAAAAACGATTTAGTTTATGATAAAAGATATGGTGTAATAACTAAAATAACTTTAGAATATAATAGCTTCAACAAAATAATTAAAAAATCCAGCATAAATAACTACAAAAAAGGAATAATTGAAATCACAAAATACAATACTGAAAACCAATCATCTGAAATTCAATATTTAACTTTAAATGGAGTTTTGAGAAATAAAGAAATTTTTGAATATCAAAACAATTTAATAAATAAGAAAAAAGATTTTTCATATTACAAAGGAAAAATAAGTGATGTAGAAATTACAACTTATAAATATGATAATAACCAAAATTGGATCGAAAAAGAAATTGTGAAAAATGAAATTCCAAAAGAATTAGTTAAACGAGAAATACATTATAAATAAAAATCGCTACTGCTAATAGCAACACTCAACGTTTACTTAAACGAAACCGAAAATAAATTAACATTACGAATTATGGCAATAAATAAAACGGCTAAAAATATTTATATAAAAGTAAACGGAGCTTACACAATACGTGCTGGAACTTTTACTGAAACAGCCAATAAAATTACAATTACTGCCACAAAAGGAAATCTTAGTCTGATTTCAAACAAAGAAATAATAATTACAGGAAAAGAAGGTGTAACTTTTGGAGATTATGTTGCTCCGCCTGAAAAAAAACACCCTGAAATTGTTGAAATACAATTTATTGATGACAAAAATACTGTTTTAAAACAATCATCGATTCAAAACTTTGGGGGAATAAAAGCTACTGATTTTTTCTACGGAAAAAAAGTAAAAATAAAAATTATAACCCAAGAAATTGAAGACGGAACAAAAATAAACTTCAACCTAAAAGCAGAAACAAAAAGCACAAAGCAAGATTTTTTTGGACTTGACAAACTAAAATGGAATATAGAAATAAAAGGTAACAGTTGTGAAACAGATTTTTTTGAATTGAACCCATTATGGTATAGCGAAGATTTAGAAAACTACAATTATGACACACATAAAACAGAAATAAAATCTGAAGATTTAAATAGTTTTTATGCAAGTGGATTTTTTAATGGAGAATTTTTCAATCTTCCTGAAAAAGAAGAAAGGCTAAAGCCTATCGCCTATTTAAGAAATTATGAAGAATTAATTGGATTGTTCAATACAGATAATTCAGGAAACAAAGATTTACAAAGCAATTACGAAAATAAGTTTATAAGTTCTAATTTAGAAATCCTGAAAATAGCAACAGATTTTTCGGAATTTATAAACAACACAAAAGAACTCACGATTGAGCACATAAAAATTAGAGTTGAACAAGATGCAAAATGTATTTGGGATGCATCTGTAAAAAAAGTTCAGTCAGGTAAACTTGACGACAGACCATTATACTGGACAAGAAACAAAATGCAAGTGAGGCTAAAACGCCATTTTCTTTTTGAGAAAGATATTGATTTCGAAAAAAGCATAGTCAAAAAAGGAACAGAACTAGAGAAAATAATTCAGATTTTTGAAGAAAAAAGCAGAAACTATACCGGAATAGATTTCAGCAAAGCAGGTGGTAAGAAAAAAGTATTGATTACTGGATTTGATCCATTTGTAATTAATCCAAATCATCCGGAAGTTCCTGGTGAAAATGATAGACAAAATCCTTCTGGCATTTCAGTTTTAAATTTTCACGGTAAAATAATTGGAAATGCTTATGTCCAAAGCGTAATAATTCCAGTTCGTTATGAGGATTTTGATAATCAAATAGTTGAAAAATTAGTCGAAAAATACATATCATACTTTGATTACATGATGACAACCAGCAAAAATGATGAAAATTTTGATCTAGAAAGATTTGCTAGTAAATTTCGTGGTGGCTTTTTGGATAATATGAATATTGGATATGGAGTTAAATCATATGATTCAAAAAGATTTAAGCAAATATCTGATGGAAAGGACTTTTATGAAACAACTTTACCAATCCAAAAAATTTTGACAGGGGATTTGGATGTTTCAATTTTACCAAATAAGGTGTTTTATGACCAATCTTATAAAGATGATTTAGGAAATAAAATTAATCATCCTTCAGAAAACAATAATACTCCAATCAATAAACCAATTAAAATAACTGGAAAATCTACTGAGGACTCTGGTTCTGGAGGTGATTACTTATCCAATGAGATAATGTACAGATCTACAAGAAAAAGAGATGAACTAGGTCATAATAAAACAAAAGCTGTAGGACACATTCATATTTCAAGTGAATTAAATCCGGATAAATTTATAGATATACTAACTAAAATAATTACAAATGCAACTAAATAAAGTTTATTTCTTTTTAATAATTTTTATTTTGTCGATAAATGAAAATTATTCCCAGCCTAGTGCTAAAAAAATTATTTTTGAAGGAAATATTCAAATATCAGACAATAATGAAATTCTTTGTTTTAGCACTAAAGATTCTATTAATTTTATTTCACAAAACAATAGAATTAAAATGAGAGTTCACCAAATAACTAACGAAAGTTACCCAACAAACAAGTTATTGAAGTTAGAAAAGGATTATAAAAAATCTTATTATGTGTTTAATCTGTTAAAAAAATGTTTTAAAATAAAATACAGAGTGGCTATGTATTATGAAAAAAAAATGTTTTGGTCCTCAAAAATTTTATTTGAAATTGAGAAAAATGAAAAAAAAATGTTGGTTTATTTTGATTTAATTAGATATCAGAGTGATATTAAACTAGAAAAAATTAACCTAAATTTTAAAGAAGGCTCTTTTGAATTATCAAGTATAGAAAACCCAGAATTAATCTTAATAAATAAATGAGTTACAATCTGAGGGAAATCGTAGCTTTTTTCCGGTCGACTAACAAGAGTTTTGCAATTGTGTGGTTTAAAGCTTAATTCAAAATTGGTTTAATACTTTTACTAGTAAAAAAAGGAACAGAACTAGAGAAAATAATTCAGATTTTTGAAGAAAAAAGTAGAAACTATACCGCAATAGATTTCAGCAAAGCTGGTGGTAAGAAAAAAGTTTTGATTACTGGGTTTGACCCTTTTTTATTAAACTCTATAAAATATCCAAATCAATTTAATATTTTACAATCAAATCCATCAGGTGTTGTTTGATATTGATCCCGGGGAAATGTTTAAAGAAGTATTTAGTGATTTGAAACTGAAAAAATAAACACGATTAATCCTGTACTCAAATCAGTAATACGAATGCTAGACGAACTTTATAATTACTATCTGAAAAAGGAAGAACCAAACAAGGGTTGTCTGCTTGCATTGCGAAGCATTATTCTTGATCAGGACACAAATATTACCGAAACGCAAAAGTGGGGAATGCCCTGCTTTTGCTATAAGAAGAAAATGTTTTGCTATTTGTGGACAGATAAAAAAACGAACGAACCTTATATTCTCATGGTAGAAGGCAAATATCTTGATTACCCTGAACTGGAAGAAGGAACGCGTTCCCGAATGAAGATTTTCAGAATTAATCCAAACAAAGACTTACCGTTAAAAACAATAAAAACCATTTTGCAAAAAGCGTTGGACTTATACAGAAACGGAACAATAAAAATCAAAGAATAACAGCGAGAAAAATACATAAGTAACGAGAACAAAACCTGCAACTTCTTACCCGTCTGCTGAAAACTAAATATTTTTTTAAACACTTGAATTTAAATTTAAAAAGACTCTAAAATAAAAAACTAACCCTATTTATTAAGCTTAATTAACCCATCCAAAAAAATGAAGAAAATTCAATTTGTATTTTTATTACTTTTCATTAGCAATCTTTCCTTTAGTCAAACAGATTTTAGATTTTACAAAACCATTGAAGATTATTACAACGATAAATTTATACCAGGATATAAAATAGCTCAAAATTCTTTTCTTTATGTCATTTTTGCAGGAGAAAGCCTCTTGATAAAAACCGACAATGGAACAGAAAGAGTGGGAATTTCTCATTTTTGCGCTGATTTTTACTCTCCTGAAGAGGATCAATTATGGAGAAGATATAAAAATAAAAGCTACATAATTTTAGCACATGGCGAATTTTGTTTCTATGTTACTCCCGGATTTTCAAGCTCTCCTGAATATTATTCAGAAACTATCTCGGGTCCTGTTAAAAAGTTTAAAAGTAAGGTATTGACTAAAAGATTAAAAGAGAAGGGACTTTTAGAAGCCTATAAAAAAGATAAGCCTAAAAGAGAATTCAAAGATAGTGTAAACGATTATTTTAATAAATTACTGGCCAGAAACATTAAGTATGTCAATTTATTAAACCAAGCATAATGTTTTGCCTCGCAAAAATTTTAAGACAAAAGAAAAAATGTTTTTTAATTAGCCCGGATTGAAGTAAAAATTCTTTTGATTTTAATCGGAGTTCAGGAAACTTCGTTTGCATCGGAAAGCGAGACCAATATTGCCAAAAAAGCCAAATGCTGCTGCTACAAAATAATAATCGAACTCCGTTTATAGTTATTAAACCTTCAACTTCGTACCTTTGCAACCTTGGTAAAAACCAAAAAAGCAACAAGAGACAAAATGATCGAAGATAAAAACCCACAACGTACCAGTATAGCGCAATTAGGCGAATTTGGTTTAATAGAACATTTAACCAAAAATTTCGATGTTAAACAGGAATCGACTTTAAAAAGTATTGGCGATGATGCTGCTGTTCTTGATTTTAAGGATAAAAAAGTAGTCGTTTCGACCGATTTATTAATTGAAGGTGTCCATTTTGACCTGGCTTATATGCCTTTGAAACATTTAGGATACAAATCTGTAGTAGTAAATGTCTCTGACATTTGCGCCATGAATGCTAAACCAACGCAAATAACGGTTTCTGTAGCCGTTTCTAATCGTTTTCCGCTGGAAGCCTTAGAAGAATTGTTTGAAGGGATTACACATGCTGCAAATGAGTATAAAGTAGATGTTATTGGCGGTGACACCACCTCATCTCAAAAAGGATTAATCATCAGCATTACTGCAATTGGTGAAGCCGACGCTGATGAAATTGTATACAGAAACGGAGCCAAACAAACTGATTTATTGGTTGTAACCGGCGATATTGGTGCCGCTTACATGGGATTACAAGTTTTAGAACGCGAAAAACAAGTTTTTCAGGTAAACCCAAACAATCAGCCTGATTTGGATCTTTATACCTATTTGATTGAGCGCCAACTGAAACCTGAAGCCAGAAAAGATGTTCGCACTTTGCTACACGCTCTTGAAATAAAACCAACTGCTATGATTGACATCTCTGACGGATTATCTTCAGAAATTATTCATTTATGCAAGCAGTCAAAGGTGGGCTGTAATCTGTACGAAGACAAATTACCTTTAGACCCACAATTTATTTCGACTTGCGAAGAGTTTAATATCGACAGTACAACCGTTGCGATTAATGGCGGAGAAGATTACGAGTTGCTATTTACCATTGACATTAATGATTTTGACAAAATAAAAGGAAATCCTAACTTTTCTATAATTGGTCACATGGCTGATGAAAGTGAAGGAATCCATCTCGTAACACGCGCCAATACTAAGATTGCCTTAAAAGCTCGTGGCTGGGATGCCCTGAGTGAATAATTTTTAAAAAAATCAAACAAAAAATCCAAATTCCAACCATATGATGATTGGAATTTGGATTTTTTTATTTGGAATTTTAAACTTAAAAAAGTCCTTTATTTTTTGCTTCTTTTACCAAATCATCATCCAAATCTGTTTTTATTTTGAGCAGTTCTTTAAGACCTTTTTTTCGTCTTTTTATTGCGTTTACAGAAATAGGGATATAATGCGGCATTTCTTCTTCAGAAGTTCCTTTAGACAAATGAAATAAAATCTGCTTGTCGAATTCATCAATTTCTATGGAGTTATGAGGCGACTGATTCAGCATTTTCTGAACCGATTGACTGTAATATTTATCACTTTTCATTACTTTATCAAAAGCAAAAAGCAATTCATCAAATGTCAGGTCATTCTTTATAATCAATCCGTTTGGCTGTATGGTCCGGATGATCGTTTTAATTTTTAGTAATTCGGTATACATGGTCAGCAAAATAATTTTGCAGTTTGGCATATATTCCAGAATTAATTTCGCCAAATCTTCTCCTGAAAAAATTTCTTTTTCATCATATGCAGGCATACTTATATCTAAAAAGGCAATATCAAAAGGTAAGATTTCAGGATTCGTTATAATCTCATAAGCAGATTTACAATCTTTTGCCTGTGAGATCAAAAACTCATGGCTTTCAGGATTATAACGTGTTATAGCATTTTTATAACCTTCAATAATAAACGGATGGTCGTCTACAATTAATATGTTGCTTGTTTGTTTAAGCGACGATGTTGTTGAATCAGCTTTCATTATGAATTTTATTTATTTTTTGGTCAATTGGTATCTTTACGATAATAGATGTCCCTTCACTTTTAGCCGAATGTATATCAACATTTCCATTACATTCTGCCGTTCTCTGTACAATATTTTGCAGCCCAATCCCTTTTTTTGTTTTATGAGTATTAAATCCTACTCCATCATCAGATATTGATAAAACTAAATAATTAATCTCACTCTTAAACTCAACTGTAATCGTCTTTGCCTCTGCATATTTATTCGCGTTTTGGAGGGCCTCCTGAATTATCCTGTACAAATTAATTTTTACAACATTGCTTACCAAATCCCACTTGATGTTTGAATCAATATTATAAATCAATTTAGTACTAAATGTATTGATTTGATTTTGAAACAATTTTTCTAAAATCGCAAGAAAATTATTAATCAAACCGGATTTTTCTTTGTTTAAATCATGTGAAATTTCACGTATATCCTGTTCAATTTCTTTTAATTCTAGCAAGTATTTTTTTCTCTTATCGACAGCGGTTTCTTCATCGAGTTTATCCAAACTGTCCAAACTGATCCTTACACCAAACATCCTTCCTAAAACACCATCGTGCAGCTCCTGGGCAACTTTTTTCTTTTCTCTGATTCGCATGGTTTCGATTGCATTTTGCTGCGAAATCATCAAATTATAAATATCTTCATTTGCAATTTGCTGTTGCTGCTTAAAAAGCAATTCCCTGTTTCTTGCCTGTTGTGTTTTATAGATATAAAAAAACAAAACTATCAGTAAAAAGAAACTAAAAACGTATACCAAAGTCCTGTTCTGTATTTCTAAACTCGAATTTTCGCTTTTTATTTCATTGGTTTCATATTCTATCCGCGTAAATTTATCTCCCATTTTACGCTCGGCCTTTTGCAGACTGTCATTAAGCTGAATATAATCTTCTGAAAATTTTGAAGCTTTTTCAGGCTGAATTAATGATAACTGCTTCAAAGCTACCAATACATTTCGGAAATTTTTGGTCCGCCTTGAAACGATCAGTGCCTGATTTGAATAATGCAGTGCCTTCGCGGTATCTTTTACCGACGCAAAATACTCAGACAAATGCATTTTACTAGCTGTTATACCTGCGGTTAACTGCAAACTATCCCTTATTTTAAGTGCTTTGTAAAATAAATTTGGAAGTTGACTGGTCTCATTTAACTTAAACTGAGAATAGGCTAAATTATCCAGCAAAATGGCATATAATTCGGGTTTTTGGTTAAACAGGTTTTTTTGTTTTAACCCCTCCTGAAAGTAATAATTAGCTTTTTTATAATCATCCAGATTTTGATAAACAAATCCGATATTATTTAATGAGGTTGCTTTTGACTGGAATTCAGCAGGAATGATCTTCTCATCAATACTGGCAATTGCTTTGTTATGAAACTCAATTGCTTTTTCATAATCTCCTAATTCATTATATATTACTCCCAGTAAGTTATAAGCATCGTATAAAATATCATTATTATTATTTCCTTTAACAACACGAAGTGCATTAAATGCGGCTTTTTCACTGCCATAGAAGTCACCTTCATTAAATTGCAATAATGCTTTACTAAGTCTGGTTTTAGCTAAATTATAAAATGAATTAGATCGTGAATAAAGTTTTTCGGCCTTATAATAATATAAAAAGGCACTATCCGAAACTGCCTGAGAACTGTAATAATCTCCCAGATAAGTATATGCCTTAGACATAGAAACAGAATCACTAGCCTTTTGTGCTTTTTCTAAGATAATTTTAACCGTTTTATTATAATTATTCCAATCTCTCATATTATAATAACGATTGGCAACTTTAAAAAGATTTACCCTTTTGATCGAATCATCGGGCTGGCTCATAATCACTTCAAAAGCTTTTTGATTGTACTTTTGCTTTATCTCTACAGGCAATTTGTATTCGTTCGCCAAAGACAAATATAAATCAAGACTATCTCTTGACTGACTGGATACATGAGTCCCCTCATTTTGCTTCGTACAACCAATAAAAAATATAAGTAATATAAGATATTTTTTTTTCAATTTTTAAAGATTTACTCAAAAATACAAAACTATCTATTAGGCATAAAGAAAAAGGCTGCCTAATTTAGACAGCCTTTCTTACATTATAATGAATTACAAGTAATTAATCTACTTTTCTGCTTTGACCAACTGATTGATTTCCATCAATAGACAATACTGTAGTTTGATTTGATAAATCTGAACCCATCATATCTACTTTTCTGCTTTGTCCAACTGATTGATTTCCATCAATTCCAACTGTTGTATTGTTTACTAAAATATCATTTGAAGCTTCAGCTGTATTAAATGAAGTTAATACCATTACTAAAGAGAATAATCCTGTTGTTAAAGCTAATTTTTTCATGATTGTTGAGTTTATATTGTTATACTTTTTTACATTTTTTGATTCCGTTTCGTTCGGAATTCTTTTGTAAAACTAAGCAGTAAACCTCAACAATCACCTTAAAAAAAGGCGTTTATGGTCAATGCTACCCGTTCATGAGTGAATGGATAGCAAATCAGGGCAGATGGTTTTATTTTAAGTTTCTATGTAATTTTCATTGGCAAATTCACTAATTATAAAATCAACATTTGCTTTATAAGATTTAGAAAACGGCAGTTTGATAGTCGTTTTTTTTATATAACATAAGGAGTTTCCTGTATGTATTCTCGAAATATAATTCCTGTTTACTATATAACTGTTGTGTATTCTGATAAAAGGATTTGATAAAACGGTTTCAAAATGTTTCAAAGTCTTAAAAGCCGTAATCATCTCACCATTTTTCAAATGAATATCTGTTGAATTATTATCTGCCTGAAAGTAACATATTTCACTTGAATCTATGTAACGATGATCTCCATATGATTTTACACACAGAATGAAAGATTTTCGATTTTTATTAATCTGAATACCCTCAACATCTTGTTTTTCTTTTGGTTTTAATTTCTGAACCAAAAGCACTTCATCTTCATTAGACAATTTATTTAATTTATGAATCAATTTTACAAAATCTATAGCTGCCAGAGGTTTTAGGAAATAATCATTTACTTCATATTGTATACAATCAAACGCCAACTCCTTACTTTTTGTTGTAACAATGATTTTAGGCAGTTCTTTCAGATACATTAATAATCCATTAATTAAACTCAAAGCAAGCCCACTGGCCTTATCTTTGGGGTCAATTTCTAAAAAAACCAAATCCGGCATATGTTTTAATACCAGGTTCAATCCATCTGTGTAGTTATTAGCAGAGGCTATAAAATTTAACTCTGAAAACTCCTTTGCAATTGCCTTTGTTTTTTCAACACTGTCCGGGTCATCATCTAAAATAATGTAGGTGTAATTCATTTTTGGATTAATTTTGGGGTTAATCAATTAATTTTCGGGGAATTTTCTTTAAAATAAAACATATAAAGTTATAAAAAATATCGAAACAGATACCTTCATTTACAAAAAAATAGCGTATAATAAGCTATAAAAAAATCCCAAACTCTTAATTTAGAATTTGGGATTTAATATTTTGAAATTAAAAAAACTACATTTTCATTAACCAATTTTTCATTGAAACTTCGTTTTCAATAATTGATTTTAAATCAGCTATCGCAACACGGTCCTGCTTCATAGTATCTCTATGACGAATGGTTACCGTTTGATCTTCGATAGTCTGATGATCTACAGTGATACAAAATGGAGTTCCAAGAGCATCCTGTCTTCTGTAACGACGGCCAACTGCATCTTTTTCATCATAAGAAACATTGAAATCCCATTTCAAATCATCGATGATTTTTTTGGAAATATCAGGCAATCCGTCTTTTTTAACCAATGGCAAAACGGCAGCTTTTGTTGGAGCTAAAACCGCTGGTAATTTCAACACTGTTCTTGTCGATCCATCTTCTAAAACTTCTTCCTGCAATGAAGTTGCAAAAACAGCCAGGAACATACGATCTAAACCAACTGAGGTTTCAACCACGTATGGCACGTAGTTTTCATTCAGTTCAGGATCAAAATATTGTAGTTTTCTACCTGAGTATTGTTCGTGTGCTTTTAAATCAAAATCGGTACGGGAATGAATTCCTTCCAGTTCTTTGAATCCGAATGGGAAGTTAAACTCAATATCGGCAGCTGCATTTGCGTAATGCGCTAATTTTTCGTGATCGTGAAAACGGTAATTTTCTTTTCCTAATCCTAAAGACAAATGCCAGTTTAAACGAGTTGTTTTCCAGTGTTCGTACCATTGCATTTCTTCACCCGGACGTACAAAAAACTGCATTTCCATTTGTTCAAATTCACGCATACGGAAAATGAATTGTCTTGCAACGATTTCATTTCTAAATGCCTTACCGGTTTGGGCAATTCCAAAAGGAACTTTCATACGTCCAGACTTCTGAACATTTAAAAAGTTAACGAAAATACCCTGTGCCGTTTCCGGACGCAAATATAAATCCATTGCAGAATCTGCAGAAGCTCCAAGTTTTGTTCCGAACATTAAATTGAACTGCTTTACATCAGTCCAGTTTCTTGATCCGGTTTCAGGATCAGCAATTTCTAGTTCGTCAATTAGCGCTTTTACATCCTGAAGATCTTCGCTCATCCCTTTTGCAAGCCTTGCTAAAATTTCTCTTTCTTTAGCTAAATATTCAACAACACGGGCATTTGTAGTAATAAATTCCTGTTCGTTGAATGCATCACCAAAACGAGCTTTTGCTTTTTCTATTTCTTTTTTAGCTTTTATATTTAGCTTTTCAGCATAATCTTCTACTAAAACATCAGCTCTGTATCTTTTCTTTGAATCTTTATTATCAATTAACGGATCGTTGAAAGCATCAACGTGGCCTGAAGCTTTCCAGGTTGTTGGATGCATTAATATTGCAGCATCTAATCCTACAATATTTTCATTCATCTGAACCATTGATTTCCACCAATATTCACGGATATTCTTTTTTAACTCGACTCCATTTTGTGCATAGTCATACACTGCACTCAATCCGTCGTATACTTCGCTTGACGGAAAAATAAATCCGTACTCTTTTGCGTGCGAAACCACATTCTTAAATAAATCTTCTTGTTTTGCCATAATGATGCAAAAATATAAAAAGTGAGTTTAAAAAAAAGAAAAATAGCTGAAGATTGACCTCTGATTTTTAAATTTTTATAAATAAATCCTGATTTTTATGTTTCAGAATAGAAATTCATATTTTTTCAATTAATTTATATCAGTAAGTACATAGAAATACTATTTCAAACCTTTACTTTTTTATCAGTTTAAAAATTTCTGTCTTATCACCATTACTCAACACAAGAATATAAAAACCAGATGGCAATCCCGAAATTTCTATTATTTTATCATTAGAAATTCCCTGACGCAATTTTTGATATTGTGGATCCAATATTTGGTAATTAAAACTAGAAAATGGAAAATTAAAAACCTCTACTTCATTATCAGCCGGATTAGGCGCTATGTATGGTAAATCTTTAGTAGCCGTATAACTTGTTGCAATTATTTTTTCAGCAGCGGTACAGTTTTTTTGAATAAAACTTTGCAGTTCTTTATTATAATATTTTTTCTCGTAACCCAAAGTTCTTGCTTTTTGAAAATATTCGCAGGCTTTTTGAGATTGCCCTAAATCATCATAAATTATTCCGAGGTATTTATTGGCCACCGAATTCTTATCATTGATTCGTAAAGCTTCGTTTAGATCTTTAATCCCTAAATCTGTTTTTCCTGATTTATGGTAAGCCAGGCCTCTTATCGTTCTTAGATCACTCTCGGCGGTTCCATAACCATATTCATATAGATTCGCTTCATTTTCAAAAGCAATATCAATATTTTTGATTGCTTTATCATATTGCTCGAGTTCCAGATAACTATATCCTAATACCCAATGTGCAAAATTATGATTAGGAAACGCTTTTGTAACTTCATTCAGAAAATAAATCCCCAATCGAAAATCTTCTTCTTCAGTAACCAGATAACTTCCTAAATTATAAATGAATCTGATTTCGTTTGGATCAGCATTTATGGCTTTTAACTTATAATCTACAGCTATATTGACATAATTCCAATCTGAATATATCGACCCAAGCCTGCTGTAAACTTCAGATAAAGTTTTATTAAAATTTTCTAACTGTACTTTGTCTTTTATAACCGAAGTTGCTTTTATATTTTCTAAATCTGCTTTAAGAATTAAATAATCAATTTCTGCCAGAACATCATTCTGAAGATATTCCCTGCTTGCCGCACGACTGTAGAATGCCTGCTTATCATTTGGATTTGCTTTCAGAATCAAATCCATTTTATCAATATTGTCATAGTTAAAATCTACAGTTTTTTTATTTTTAAGATTAAACTCTTTTATATGATGTGTAGTACGAATCAAATTACCATGAACAAAAACCCAGGTAGTTTTTAGCTTTCCTTCACTTGTAAATTGTTCACAGATTCCATGAAATTGACTGTTATCATCATAATAAAATTTTTCATTCAGGCCTCCCTCTTTGTAATAGGTTTTTACACTATCTGTTTTTTGATCAGCTCCCAAATAAAATTCTTTGGCAACGAGTCCATTTTTAAAAAACACTTTGTTTATACTTCCACTCTTTTGAGCTATTATTTGATTTTCGAAAACTAAAAAAATGATTACTGCTAAAATTACACAGGTACTATGGTAGCTATTTTTCATATAAAGAAGATTGATTAAATGGCTTGGAAATTTATTAGGTAAGTTTCAAAACTAAAAAGCCATTTTCTTGTAAAAATATTTTGATTAAAATTAATATTTTAATTATATTTATTCAAAAGGCAATAGTATTTTATCGCTATAATAATACTCTGCCTTTAAATGATAGTATCCCTGTTTTTTAACTAAATCATTCAACTGTGCTTAATTACCTTATTAATCTCTTTTTCCCTAAAGTTTGTGCAGGATGTCATTCTCTTTTAATGACTAATGAAATCGTTTTATGTACTAACTGTCGTCATGAAATGCCTCTTACACAATATTATTTGGACTCAAATAATGAAGCCGTCAAGAAATTTTATGGTAAAATTGAAATAGAACATGCATCTGCATTTTTATATTTTAACAAAAAGGGAATGGTTCAGGAACTGATCCATAATTTAAAATACAAGGGAAATGAAGAAATTGGAACAGTTCTGGGAAACTGGTATGTTGAAGACTTAAAAAATATACAACTCAAAACTCCTTTTAGTGCTGTAATCCCAGTCCCTTTGCATCAAAAAAAATTCAGAGAACGCGGCTACAATCAGGTAACCACTTTTGGAAATGCTTTGGCAAAGGGGTTGAATATAGGTTATGATGATAGCATTTTGTTTCGGAAGAAATATTCTAAAACACAATCCAAAAAAAATCTTCTGGGCCGGTCAGAAGGAATAGAAAATGTATTTGATGTAAATTATTCAGAAGAAAATCGCAACAAGCATTTTTTACTCGTTGACGATGTTCTTACAACAGGTGCCACACTTGAAGCCTGCTCAAGAGCTTTACTCAAAATTCCGGGAGTAAAAATCAGCATTGTTTGTATGGCAATGGCAAATTCGTAATTTTTAGTTTACGATTATCTTTTTAACAATTTTTTTGTCTCCATTTGTTACTGTTACCAAATATAACCCTGCTACCGTATTTTGCAATTGAATATTCTGGTAAAAATAAGTTGTTTTATCAAACGTTTTATTATAAACTTTTTTACCCAATATGTTATGAACAGTTACATCTACGACCTTAGTAGAATCACAATCAAATTCAATCGTAAAATTACCCTGGTTTGGATTAGGATATAATGCAAAATCTGTCTTTTCAAATTCAGATGTGTCTAAAGTAAATGTTTGTGTGCAAATATTTACTGATGCGGAATTTATAGTCCCAAAACTTCCTGAAACAGCATCACGAACTTTGAAAATCCAGGTTCCCTGTGGATTCTGCCCATTAAAAACACTTAAAAATTCAGCCGGTAAAACAATCTGACTCGTTGTTTGAGAACAATCTAAACTAGCTCCGGAATCATCATATCCAAGTATTAAAGTTGAATTAGTGGAAGCACATTCTTTATCAAACAATTTCACTACTGTTCCCTGTGGATTCTCTATTTGAATTTCTAAATCTGAAAAACGGGCATGTGTTACGTTTATTGCAACATTTACATCTGAAACTATTCCTGATGAAGCTGGTACTACTACTGATTTTGTTGTGAAATTCGACCCAAAAAGTATATTAAAAGAAGAAGTGGCAAAATTATAAGAATTGCAAGTTGTAGCCGATGTATAACCTACTGCAAAGGGAGTTGTATTTATTGCATAATAAATATTACCTGTTGGCTCAATTAAAATTCTGCAATTTGTAGCGGTAATGTCTGATGGAACAGTAATTGTCTGTGAACCATCATTTGGAGTATTAGCTGCCAAAACAATTGGATAAGTCAATCCTCCATCAATAGACAATTTAATATTTACATTTGCAGAGCCTGACAATGTATTAGTACTTTTTACATTCCACGTGACAGGCTGAAAAGAACCTTTTTGCCATCCAATATCACTTGTATTTTGGGATGTTACTGCAAATGGGCCTATTGCAGCGTTAACAGTAACAATCATATTATCCGTATAGGTCTGAGGTGGTGCTAAAGCAGCATTATCCCTTCCTGTTAAAGAAAAATTCAGATTTCTTCCTTCAGATGAAACCGACTCCCATCTTGTAGTTAATTTATTTTGTAGAACCGTACTTAAACTCGGCATATATCGAACGGCTGAGCTGGTTGGCGGAAGGGAACGAAACAATGGACCATCTTTTTTTGTTGGTTTGGCAACACTATCATCTCCTGATGCTGTCGTAGCACTGTCATTTTGCTCCCAACAATAAGTAACGCTATCGCCCTCAGGATCAGAACCTGTTCCGGTTAAAATAAACGGTGTACTCACTGGAATCGTATAATCTTGTCCGGCAGCTATAATTGGAGGATTATTATTAATTACAGGTGTACTTATGGGACATGTCTTGGTAGCAAGATTATCCTGGATTTGCAAGATACTGGCATAGGCGAAATAGTCATCAGAACTACTTTGCACATCATAATCCTCGGTAACTCCGGCATACGCCATAATGGTAGAGCCGCTGCCTGGCTCAACATTTGTCCCCGTTCCTTCGATTGAGTAAGAAAAAGTATGGGTTGCCCCTAACTGATGTCCCATTTCATGCGCCACATAATCGATATCAAATGCATCTCCTTTTGGAATTGCATTTAAAGGAGATGAAAAAGCACTTCCTTTTGCATTTTCATCCGTCAATGAAACAGGATCCTGACACACACAGCCAATACATCCGGCATCTCCTCCACCGCCTGAACGCCCAAATAAATGCCCAATATCATAATTATTGCTTCCAATAACATTTGTTAATGTCTTTTGAACCTCAACGTTCCAAGCCCCATTAGCACCTGCTGCAGCTGGAGAATAAGGGTCTGATGAATCGATATAAATAACATCTTCATTATTCGCTATTATAATTAATTTCACAGCCAAATCATTATTAAAAACTGCATTAACCCTTGTCATCGTTGCATTCATACCGGCTAATGCCCCGGCTTTTGTGCCTCCATAAAAAGCAGCATACTCCCATGTACAAGATAGTGCCAGCCGAAGGGTTTTGAATACTTTATTATTAGAGGCTGTTTTTGCAGTTTTTGCAGAAATGCGGTTGGTATTTCCTTCTTTTGTTTTACAAATAAGCGATTTTGACGTATCCTTATTTTTTGATGTAAACAAAACATATTCTGATTTATTTTCTGGATTTTGCTCTATAAATTCAGATGCCTTGTCTGGTCGAAGTACCATTGTCTGAACACCTATTGGTGACACACTAAAATGGATTTTTGCTGTTTTATCATCTAATCCGGCTCCTTCGTAAGCTCTTATCTCTGGATATTTTGCCTGCAATACAGGATCAAAATTAGAAGACTCCCAAACCATAAAGCGTTCTAAAACACCATCTGCATTTGGGATAGTGATCTCAGAATTTGCATTTTTTGAAGATTTATTCGTAGTGGTTTCCAGCTTTTGTGACAGAAAGCTTACGTTGAGTTTATAATATAATTTATTCTGATAAGAAGTGTTATCTGTTTTTTTAGCTGAAACTGAATTAACTTTCTCCCAAAGCATATTCGTCTGAGCCTGAATCGTAATAAAACAAAAAATAAACAGCAAACAAAGTATTTGTTTTTTCATAATCAAAAAGTTATTAAGAAATCAAAATTAAATTAATTAAGTCAGAATCTTATCTATTATCGACAGATATTTATTTCACATCGACGAATTGGGTCTTTTTCACAAAAACTAGCCGAATCAATTCAAAAAATCATTTCTGGTTACTATCAGATTTCAAATAGATAGTATAAATTTGCACCATCTTAAATAATTTGTTTTGAAGCTCTTTCATTCTATAACCGATTTCCACTCGACCAAGAAAACAATTTTAACTCTTGGCACTTTTGATGGTGTACACATTGGCCATAAAAAAATTCTGGAAAGAATTACTCAAAACACTGAAAACGGAAAATATGAAAGTCTTGTCCTGACTTTTTTCCCGCATCCCAGAATGGTTTTACAGGAAAAATCAGAAATAAAACTTTTAAACACTATTTCTGAAAAATCGAAACTTCTAAAAGAAACAGGAATCGAAAATCTTGTAATTCATCCTTTTGACGAAAGTTTTTCCAGATTAACTGCTGAAGAATTTGTAAGCACTATTTTAGTAGACCAATTTCGTATTCAAAAAATAATCATCGGTTATGATCATCGTTTTGGACGAAACAGAACAGCTAATATCGACAATTTAATTGCTTTTGGAGCTCAGTACGGTTTTGAGGTGGAACAAATTTCTGCTCAGGAAATTCAGGATGTTTCGGTAAGTTCAACCAAAATCAGAAAAGCATTACTGGATGGCAATATGGCTCTGGCCAATGAATATTTGGGATACTCCTATTTTTTAACAGGCGAAGTGGTAAAAGGAAAACAATTGGGAAGAACGATTGGTTTCCCAACAGCAAACATTCAAATTGAAGAAGATTACAAGTTAATTCCAAAAACCGGTGTTTATGTGGTTAAAACCTTAATTGATCAAAAAGAAATTTTCGGAATGATGAATATTGGTTTCAATCCAACTGTAAATGGGCAAAAACAAACAATCGAAGTAAATCTTTTCGATTTCGATGGAACTATTTATGGCGAAAAGCTTCAAATTTCATTGTTAAAATACCTTCGTAAAGAGCAAAAATTTGGTTCCGTTGATTTGTTGAAAGAGCAATTGAATCTGGACAAAAAAACTGCCTTGGAATTTGTAGAAAATTTATAGCCTGTTTTTTCAAATAGTTAAATATAAATCAAGAACATTTAAAGCCTCTTTTACAACCATTCATAAATTGCTCTGCTAAATACAGAAAATTCAAAAAAATACTTTTCGTTATTTTTAAATCATCGTATTTATATTTTTAGTAAATTTAATACACTTTACTGTTTATCAAATATTTACTATTAACTTCTTTAAAAATAACCACCATGAAATTACCTAAAGAAATAACCAATGGGGCTTTAATATTCCTCGGAATAGGCATTTATTTTTTATTGATGAATGTTTTGGGCTTAGCAGATTTGTTTTATTTACGTACTCTGAATGTATTTTTTATCTTTTATGGCGTAAACAGAACCATGCAAATGAACCTTCACGAAGGAGAAACTAATTTTGTATCCAATGCTGTTTCGGCCATGGCAACCTCTGTGGTTGGGGTGTCGATGAGCGTTTTTGGACTCCTGGTTTACAGTTATGCACGAGGTGGAGACGCTTATGTAGAAACTTTATCACGCACTTTTATGTTTGGAGGAAACCCTTCGGTACCCACTTATTGTATTTGTTTATTGTTTGAAGGACTGGCATCTTCTGTTATTGTTACTTTGATGATGATGTTATACTGGAATAACAAATACATAGCCGATTAATTTTTGAAAATAAAAGGAGCCATTAAACACTCTAAAATCATAAAAAAGTACAATTCTATGATTTTAGGGTGTTTCTTTTTTGAAAATCACTGTCAAATATTCATTTACAGCAATCAGCATTGGTTGATTAGAACAATTTAACTACTTTTGAAGCTTCAAAAACAATGTAGCAATGAGCATTACAAAACACAACTGGACCAAAGACGAAATAATCGCCATATATAATAAACCTTTGATGGACTTGCTGTATGAAGCAGCAACCATTCACAGACAAAAACATGATCCGAACGTAGTTCAGGTATCGACTTTACTATCTATTAAAACCGGAGGATGTCCGGAAGATTGTGGGTATTGTCCACAGGCTGCACGTTACAATACAGGTGTTGAAGGAAATGATTTAATGAGCGTAAGCCAGGTAAAAGCTCAGGCTTTGCGTGCGAAATCAGGCGGATCATCGCGTGTTTGTATGGGAGCTGCCTGGAGAAATGTGAAAGATGGTGAAGAATTTGATCAGGTTTTAGAAATGGTTCGTACCATCAACAAACTGGATATGGAGGTTTGCTGTACTTTGGGTATGATTACCGAAAATCAGGCGCAACGTCTTGCTGAAGCAGGATTATATGCTTACAATCACAATTTAGATACTTCTGAGGATTATTACAAAGATGTTATTTCTACTCGTGCTTTTGAAGACCGTTTAAATACTATCGAAAATGTTCGTAAAACCAATGTTACGGTTTGCAGCGGTGGAATTATCGGAATGGGAGAAAGTATCGAAGACAGAGCCGGAATGCTTGTTGCGCTTTCTACTTTAAATCCTCAACCGGAATCAGTGCCCATTAATGCTTTGGTTGCCGTTGAAGGAACTCCTATGGAAGATGAAAAACCGGTTGAAATCTGGGAAATGATTCGTATGGTAGCTACTACCAGAATCGTAATGCCGGAAACACAGGTTCGTTTATCTGCGGGAAGAACCAATATGAGCCGTGAAGGCCAGGCAATGTGCTTTTTTGCAGGAGCCAATTCTATTTTTGCAGGAGACAAATTGCTTACAACTCCAAACCCGGATGTACACGAAGACATGAAAATGTTCGAAATGTTAGGATTGAATCCGCAAAAACCTTTTACAAAAGTATCACAGCCTAAAACGGTTGAGGCAGCAGATTCTCAATTTGCACCGTTAGGTGAAAAACCAAAATGGTCAAGACCAGGGCATACAATCGAAAGAAACGTTGAAGCTTCAGGAAAACTAAAAGTTTAAGTTTTTCTCAACACATAAATAAAAAAATGCTTTTGATTCTTGTCAAAAGCATTTTTTTATTTTAATCATTTGAAATCGTTTCTCTTAGTTTATTTCCGAGTTTTTCAAATTCCCTAACCGCATTTCCGGAACTTAATTCTTTGTCAACATTCATTTTTAAACTGCCTTTTTTAATACAACTATGTATATACAATTAGTAGTTTTCATAATCTTTTCTCATTATTCTAATTTGATGCTTAAAAAATCTAACACTTACCATCTTTATAATTGATTAAAAAACTTTATGATATACCAGAGAATCCTTTTTGTATAATAATTTTTCAATTAAAACTCCTTTATCATTATAAAGCTTTAAAGTATCTACAAAATACCCATCTTTTGTTTCTATTTCATAATAGAGCTTCCCATTTTCATGAAAATCTTTTTCTTTGCCAGTACCATTTTTGAAATAAGTAGAATAAATAATCTTTCCCTCCTTATCATAGATTTTATAAATACTATCTCTTAAACCATTTTTAAAATATTCTTCACGAAATATATATTCTTTGTTTTCTTTGTCTTTCAAAAAATAATTTCTTTTAGATTTCCATAACCCTTCTTGTTTACCATTTTGAACATATCCTTCTCTTTTACCATGATAAATAAAATATTGACTTGGATTATCCCCACCAATTAATTCTTTATTTATTATTAAATCTTGATCGATAAAATATGAATCTGTACTATTCTTTAAATAAGCTCCATTTATGTAAACATATGAGTTCCCAGCTAGAAACATGCCTTTATCTGGTGTATCTGAAATATCAATTTTGTTAATTTTACAACTAAAAAAAGATAAAGCAAATAAGCACAAAACTCTCCTAATAATTTTCATAATCATTTCTCATTATTCAAATTTGATGTTTAAAAAATATAACACTTACCATATTTATAATTAATTACAAAACTTTACGATATACAAGAGAATCCTTTTTGTATAATAATTTTTCCATTAAAGCTCCTTTATCATTATAAAGCTTTAAAGTATCTACAAAATACCCATCTTTTGTTTCTATTTCATAATAGGGTTTCCCGTTTTCATGAAAGTCTTTTTCGAGTCCTGTACCATTTTTAAAATTAGTTGAATAAATTATTTTACCATTTTTATTGTAAATTTTATAAATACTGTCTCTTAAACCGTTTTTAAAATATTCTTCTCTTATTAAATGTGCTTTTGTTTTCAAATACCCCAACGAATCGTAATTATAATATCTCTTTGTGATCCATTTTCCTTCCTGCATTCCAGATTTACAATAACCTTCTCTATAACCATGAATAATTTTATCTTTTGATGGATTATCTCCTCCTGTAATTTTTGAGTTAATTACAATAGTTTGTAAAATTATTACCACGTCATTTTCATTATTTTTGAAATACATTTGATTTTTATACAGTTTAGCATCATTAACCAGAACATTTAATGGAGCAGGATTTTCTCCATTAAAATTTTTTTGTGTACTACAATTATTTATCATGACCAAAACAATAATAAATAAAGAACGTTTAATAATTTGTATAATCATTTCGCATAACTTTTATTTGATGAGATTGAAATCTTTTTTTTGTATTATCATAGTCCAACATATTTTGTGTTGATCCTTTTTTATACATTAAATAATTCTTCGATAAGAAGTCCGAATAAAACTGAAGAAAATCTATTTTTAAACTAACTAAGTCATCTTTTAGAAGATAATAAACAGAACTATCTTTTTTCTTGTAATCTAAATATACTTGATCTTTTGTCAAAGAAAATTCTTTCTCAGCTTGTGTGTTAGATTTTATCTTATTATTCAAGTTAGTAATTACTGCAATAGAATTTTCTAAAAAAACTTTTTTTGAAACTGGCATTTTTTCCCATGAAAAAGTTCCATTAGATTTACTTGCTTTAGCATAGTCAGTATTTCTTTTCTCATAATCTTTCTGAAAATCCAAATTTGCATTTTTTAAGGCCTTTATAATCAAAGATTTTTTTGTAGTGGTTTCACTTATCTCAAATAAACCTGTTTTAATTTTAATTTCATTTATGTCATTTTTTAGTGACCTCAATTTATCCCATTTTTTTTTTAAACCCTCATCCCCTAAATAGAAAGTATGATTGAGTCCCAACATATGTGCAATTTCATGTGCATAAGTTGGTTTATCCAAAATATTTATAGAGTACACTGTTAAGCAATAATGGTTAAAAGGATCAGTCCTACTAAATGCTCCAACTCCACTTTTACTGCATTGGCCATCTGCTAAAATTATTATACCTCCGAAATATTCTTTTTTCTTTATTTTAAGTTTTTTTTCATATTCTTCAATAGTAATAAAATCTACTGATTTAGTAATCATAATAGGATTATTTTGTTTGTCTTTTTTACCACTATCAGCCTCGATATCTTCAAAAATGGTTTCGGCATCATACTTCTCCATTTCCCAAGTTCCATCAGCCTTTTTTACACCAAAATCATTTGCATCAATTTTTACTCGTTCTCTTTGTTCGATTTTATAGTAGTTTTTTGAAGTCCAGTCCTCCTTATTAAATGCGTATAAATAATCATCAACATCAATAGTTTCTAAATCTTTAAACATTTGTTCGTTCTCTATCTCGACCTGATAACCTGCCTGATTAAGTGAATTTTTGTTTAAGTAATCTTTAATTCCTGCACCGTTAAATTTTTTAAACAAAGCCTTCGCTTTTTCATTTGGGTTACCATCTGATGAAACTAAAGCAATTACTCTGAATTTCAATTTCAGTTCGTTGTTTTCCATCATAGTTATTCCTCCCACAGCAATCGGACTTCTATTTGAACTACTATGTTTAAATTCATACGTTTTTTCAGCACCTTCTCCGAGACATTTTACTTTGAAATCAATCTTTCCTGCCTTAGTTAATTTTATCTTGGCAGTCTTACCTTCTTTCTCTCCGCCAATGATCTCAAATTCATAAAATTCATCACCGGTTATAGTAATTACATCATCCTTTATTTCGCCTTGCCAAAGGATAATTTCGGCACTTAATGTTATTTCCTGATCACACTTAATTAAAGCAAATGGAATATCAATATGCTTACTTACAGGATTGAAATTATAATGATCCTGAATAGCATGTCTTGCTCCTATCGGATCTGTACTTGTTGCAACAATATCTCCTAAATCTGGATTAGCTGGATCTTTTTTATAGAAATATTCTACCTCAGAAAAAGGTACACCTTGTATTTTCTCTATCTCTTTTGTTTCTGGATCTACATCGATCCAATCAAAACCAAATTCTCCATTGTAATTATCATTTAATCTGACTTTTACATACAAATTTGTTATTTCTAAAGGCTTTGCGGTTTTTGGTTTATTACCATATGTTGTTCCGCCCTTAGCTGTGAAAGTAGATTTACCACCTACATTTTCCGTATATTCTCTTGTGTACAATTCGTATTCCTCGTAAATTTCTGTGTTCTTTCCTGATGATCTGTAGATTGTCATAATTAAAACATGTTAGATTTTTCAGTTGAATTAATTTTGAACTCTCCTTCTGAATGAATATTTTTATCTTTTTCAACATTCATTTCGTGGCTTTCGTGATTGTTTACAGCCTTCTTTGCCTGAGACTTTCTTTCGCCTGTAACCATTTCAAATAATTGTCCTGTCACATTAACCATATAATCCACTCCAATTGATAAAGTATGCATCAAGCCGACAGTAGTAGTTTTGTCACCGCCTGCACTTTCAGAAATATTCATTCCGGCGTTCACACTAATATTTTTACTTGCTGACAAATTAATATCAGCAGCATTCACAGAAAAAGTTTTTGGCGCATTCACATCAATATTTCCCTGACATCCATTTTCCATGTATTGCCACTCGGATCTTCAATCAAAATACTTCCTTCACCGTCGTTCAAAATAAATTTGATTCCTGAACGGGTATGAATTGCCTTTACATTATTCTGACCATCTGCATAACCGCTGGTAGCACTGCCATTATATTGCGTTCCTAAAACATACGGATTCTGTGCATTACTTCCTTCAAAACCTACTAAAACCTCTTCGTCAATTTCGGGAATAAAGTAAAATCCTTTTCCTGAACCTGAGTGTGGCTGTATCATTCGTAGCCATTCGCTTGAATTGTTTCCGCCTGCCCAGTTGAACTGTACTTTTACACGTCCTAATCCTTCCGGATCGTTGTTGTCTTTTACTTTGGCTGGCTGTGTTTCTCCTTTGGCAAATACATTCACGTCTGTAAAATGTGGTGCTGCAACATCTGCCGGAATGGCTTTGAAATTACAGGCATAGTTTCCATGAACTTGCGAAAGGTGTGTCACTTCTGTTACAATCAGTTCGTGCTCTACAGTCTGGTTTACGATGCTGAAAACCTGTCCAAGTCCTAACGGAAAATAAGAGGTTCCGCTGTAGTATACACTATTGGCGTCGCTGCCTGCAGTTTGCAGTTTGACCATTTCTTCTATTTCTTCACTG
>CAUPQW010000003.1:0-348876 GCA_963513545.1 uncultured Flavobacterium sp. | reverse complement strand
TCTTCCTTTTAAACTTTTTAAAATTGTGCTGACATTCTGCTTTGGTGCATATTCGATATGCATGTGTACATGATCTGAACTCACAACCCCTTTTAAAATTTCAATTCCTTCAGCCTCGCATATCTGTATTAAAAGTTCACGGCAACGCTTTTGAATATCTCCCTTCAAAACTTTAAACCTATATTTGGTTACCCAAACAACATGACATGTTAATCGGCTTACTGTATGCGAACTTTTTCTTATATCTGTAATCTAAAGATAAAGATTTTTTCGCATTACTAAAGTACTGCAATAAATTGCAGGGTTTTAAACCCCTCTGGTGCTCGTTTGCAACGAGTGCCTACATAAATTAAAAAGATAAATTGTAGCATTTGTAATGCGGTTATTAAAACAAAAGCTCATTATAAATTTGTAGGGAATTTATGTTAACAGCCGCGTTATAAACGCTTTATTTAGTTTCTATAACTAAACAGGTACTCGTTGCAAACGAGCACCAGATTGAAATTTCAAACTTTTATGGAAATTAGAAATCAATTTATGCACAATATTGATGTTAAATCATATACAGAATGTTTTGATTTACTAGACGGAAAAGAGAAATACATTTTAAAGATACATCCAATAGACGATGTAGTAAATGGAAAAACAGTTTCTAAAGAAGTAAAATTGAGATTAGCAACAGAATTGCTTGCTTTTGAACTTTTGGAAATAATAAATAATCTTCCTTTTAAAATTTTCAAAAATGATATACAAAGATGCAATATGAAATGCATGGAATGGTTCAAGCTAAGTTTTCCGAAGCAAATCAAAAAATGAAGGCAATCTTAGAAGAAAACATTTCTGAAAAAATTAAATTAAAGCAAGGTCTCAGCCATGATGATTTAATTTTACTTGAAGCAAAAATTAAAAGTAATTATGATGGCTTTTGGAAATATTAAAAGACTGCTACTAATACTTGCTATAAGCAATTTGAGCATTTGACTTAGTTTAGAATGGACTTGTGTTTGGAAGTTTCGGCATAACTCTTATTTGTCCCAACCTCATGTAGCGCCGGAACGTTACTTGCTATCCTCCGATACCATACGAGCTTTGAAATTAGGAATTAATACCCCTTACTAATAATTTTATTTACCTTTCAATGACAATCCGGACTCCCCTGTACAAACAAACTCATATTAGATGGAGAAACATACGGAATTCCCAATCCTAAACCTCTGAGGATAAATAAAACTCCAATTACAATAGCTACGTAAGGAATTGCTTTTTGAATTTTATTTCGAAAGGGCAGTTTCAGTAAAGAATGTATGTAAACTACAATTGTCATCAAGGGTATAGTTCCTAATCCGAACAGGAGCATGTACAAAATGCCAAAACCGGCACTTTGCATCGCTATAGCTCCAAATAAAGCTACATATACCATTCCGCAGGGCAGGAAGCCGTTTAATAATCCAATTGTAAAAAGAGATTTATAGCTTTTATTTTTGAATTGTTTCCCTAAAGTCGATTTTATGTTTGAAATAACTTTATAAACCGGTTTAGAGAAATTGTATTTTGAAAAGATTCTTTCCGGAATTAAAACTACAGCAATCATTGCCAGACCAATAAAAATGGACATTTTTTGCTGTAATCCGGCCAGGAAAAAACCTCTTCCCAATAATCCAAAAATCAGTCCGATTGTGGCGTAAGCAGTTAATCTGCCTAAGTGATAGGTGATAATCTGCGTTACTTTCTTTGCTTCATTTTGATGATCAACCGGAAGCATCATCGCAATGGGACCACACATCCCAACGCAATGCAAACTGCTGATAAGACCTAATATGAAAGCGGAATACAACATTTATTTTTTATTTTTTATCACAGATTTAATGATTAAAATAATTTTTAAAATCTGCTGAATCTGCAAAATCTGCGTGAAAATTTTGGCACGCAGATTCAGCAGATTTTGCAGATTCAAAAACTAAAAATAACTTCAATTTTTACCTGCTCACATTTTTTAATTAACGTAAATAACCTCTTTGGTTAAGTATTTTTTGCCTTCGTACTGCCATTCCATATTGACATCCCAGCGTCCTTTTACCAATTTCCTTTGCGGAATAAGCAAAGATGAATTGGTCAGGGCAATCTGAGTATTGAAATCAAACCTTTTGTTTGAAGGGCGATACAGCAAAACATTTCCTTTTAGTTTATTGCTTTCGAAAGTTTCAGGAAAAGTAATTTTTACTCCTTCTTCCACATACTTTATCGAAGGCTTGTGCTGCAAATCATGTGCATTCTGAATACGTGCCATTTCGTCCTGAAAATGCGAATCATGCTTGTAATATTCTTCAACAACCAAATCGTTATCGTATTTGCTGTTTGACTGCACTTCAAAAACAAAATATAAAATAAAGGTCATAAACAATCCGAATGCTATGACAATTCCTGTTCCCCAATTGATTTTCATATTTTTAATTTTTAGTTAAAACTTCGTGGTCCTAAAAAGTTTGTCGTAGTTGTTTCCAGCAATTCGTTGCCATTATAAACCCCAATTTTAACTTTGGTTTTATCACTTTCCAAAAGGACTTCATTGATTTCGATGAATAAGGTACCCTGCGAAATTCCTTCTTTTGCTACTTTAAAATGCTGTTCTCCAACTTTACTGATTTCACCTTTCTGACCAATCAATTCAAAATGAATATCGCTGTAATCTTTCATTGTCTTGTTTACGATTTTATACGTGTAAACATTACTGATTTTATCGCCTTTGTGCTGGAAAAGCTGTCCGGGCAGACGTAAAATAATAGCTTCGACATTGGTTCTTAAAAACAGCATTCCAACAAAAACACTCAACAGAATAAATAAAACTGCTGTGTATCCTTTCATTCGGGCTGTGAATTTAAAAGGCTCTTTTTTCTCTATTTCATCTTCAGACGCATAGCGAATCAATCCTTTTGGCAGGCCAACCGAATCCATAATCGAATCGCATTCATCGATACAGGCGGTACAATTGGTACATTCCAGTTGGGTTCCGTTTCGAATGTCGATTCCCATTGGGCAAACGTGCACGCATTGATGACAGTCTATACAATCGCCTTTTCCGGTTAGTATCCTGTCTTCTTTTTTATTGAATTTGGCACGCCCCTGCTCCTTTTCCCCACGAACAAAATCATAGGCTACATTTATCGATTTATTATCTAAAAGCACTCCTTGTAATCTGCCGTAAGGGCAGGCAATAATACAAACCTGCTCACGAAACCATACAAAAACAAAATAGAAAACACCGGTAAAAATAAGCAGTGCAGTAAAATTGCCCGCTTGCTGGACTGGCCCCTGCTCTATCATTAAAAACAAGGTATCGCTGCCCACTAAATAGGCCAGAAAAACATTGGCAATTCCGAAAGAAATTAGAAAGAATACAGACCATTTAGTGAGTCTTTTTCGGATTTTCTCTGCGTTCCATTCCTGTCTTGCCAAACGGGATTGTGCTCCGCGGTCTCCGTCAATCCAATATTCGATTCGGCGGAAAACCATTTCGAGAAAGATGGTCTGAGGACAAATCCATCCACAAAATATCCTTCCAAAAACAACAGTAAACAAAATGATAAAGACAACTCCAACGAGCATTGAAATCACAAAAAGATAAAAATCCTGCGGCCAGAAAGGGAATCCAAAAATATTGAAACGACGTTCTGTGATATTGAACATCATAAACTGGTTTCCGTTAATTTTTATAAACGGATTGGCTATTAGAATTCCCAATAAAACATAACTGACTATTTTGCGATAATCATAAAACTTACCAGACGGTTTTTTAGGGAAAATAAACTTTCGTTTTCCGCCCTCGTCAATAGTTCCGATGGTATCTCTAAAAGCTTCGTCTGGTAAATTTGACATGGTATTTTTTTTAAACTACTGTATTAACTGGTGTTTTATTTTGCTGCAGCATCCTTTTTTGGAGCGCTTTCGTCTACCCAAACTTCACCTTCAGCTTCTTTTGCATCTTTTGGATTACTTCCCTGCAAAGACAAAATGTAACTTGCTACTTTTTGAATTTCTTTTGGCTTCATACCGTTTGTTTTCCAGGAAACCATTCCTTTTCCGTCACGGCCACCATTGGTAATGGTATGGAAAACATTTTTAATTCCACCACCCAAAATCCATTTATCATCTGTTAAGTTTGGACCAATCTGCCCTCCGGCGTCTGCTCTGTGGCAGGCTGCGCAATTCATGGTAAAAATTTCTTTTCCGGCAGCTAAGCTTGCTTCATCTGTAAGCAGAACTACTGTTTTTTCATCCATTAAATCAGGAGCAGTTTTTAGATATTCTTCTACCTCAATTTTTGCCTGAGCCATTTCTTTTTTCAATTCTATTTCCTGATTGTCTCCACCAAAAACATCGTAATAGAAAACATAAAACACTCCAAAAACGATACAGATATAGAATAAATATACCCACCATGGCGGCAAATTATTATCTAATTCTTTGATTCCGTCATAATCATGATCCATCAACAAGTCACCTTCTTTTTCAATTGGTTCTGTCTTGGTAAGTTTATGTATTAAGTTCTTGTACCATGTACTTTCCTGAAAACTCAGACTTTCTTCGTATGCCAGTTTTTCTTTTTCTTCGGGAGACAATAATTGGTACATTACGCGGTTTACAGCACTTAATGTAATTTCGATAGCAATCAAAATAAACAAAAAGACAAATAAAAAGACTGAAACCATTGGGTATTTAATAAAAGCTGGCCTGTCGCCTGAATCTATAAAATATTCCATCAAAGCAAATACGATAAAGAAAACCAATGGTAATCTAACATATACTGGGAAAAACTTTTTCATTTTTATTTATCTTTTAAAATTAAACTACTTCCATCAGCCAAGGGTATCTGACTCATTTCATTAATTTTATCTTTTTTATAAGAGAACACCCAAAGTCCCAGCCCTACAAAAAAGAAAAAGAAAATCAGGAGAGAAAGAATCGGGTAAATTTCTATACCCGATATTGTTTCCATATTGTGTTTTATCTGTTCAAACATAATGCTGTTATTTTGAAGTTTCTTTTACCTTAATATCAGTTCCAAGTCTTTGTATGTAAGCAATCAGGGCTACAATTTCTCTTTCGTTCATCGGAACAAATTTTTCGCCTTTTGCAGCAGCTCTTTTTCTGCTATCCTCATAACTTTTTACATAATCAGGATCGTTTTCAAGACTTTTTTCAATAGTAAGAGCCTGATCTCTCAATGTTTTCTGCGCATTAGCAACTTCTGCTTCTGAATAAGGAACTCCTAGCGTAACCATAACCTTCATTTTCTTTTCGATTAATGAAATATCCAGTGGTTTATTATCAAACAGCCATTTATAACCTGGCATAATTGATCCTGCAGATGTACTTTGCGGATTCCACATATGGTTAAAATGCCAGTTGTCATTGTACTTACCTCCTACTCGCTGCAAATCTGGACCTGTACGTTTTGATCCCCACAGGAATGGATGATCGTAAACAAATTCTCCTGCTTTGGCCTGTGGTCCATAACGTTCTACCTCGCTTCTAAAAGGACGAACCGATTGTGAGTGACAACCCACACAACCTTCCCGGATGTATAAATCACGACCTTCTAATTCTAACGGTGTATATGGTTTTACGCTTGAAATGGTTGGAACATTAGATTTTACCATAATCGTTGGAACAATTTGAATAATACCTCCAATTAAAATCGCAATGGTTGCCAAAATGGTTAACTGAATCGGTTTTCTTTCTAACCATGAATGGAATTTCTCTCCACTGATTCTGCCGCTTTTGATAGTCTGCAATGCAGGAGCCTGAGCCAATTCGTCTTCAATTGTATTACCTGCTTTAACGGTCATGATAATGTTGTAAACCAAAGTCAACATTCCGATTAGGTAGAAAGTTCCACCAATAGCTCTCATCCAATACAGAGGCATAATCGCTGTAACAGTTTCAAGGAAATTTCCATACGTTAAAGTTCCATCAGGATTAAACTGTTTCCACATAGATGCCTGCTGAAAACCAGCCACGTACATTGGAACTGTATATAAAATGATTCCTAAAGTTCCAATCCAGAAATGGAAATTGGCTAATTTCGTAGAAAATAATTGACTTTTTGTCATTCGTGGAATCAACCAGTAAATGATACCGAAAGACATGAACCCGTTCCATGCTAAAGCTCCTACGTGTACGTGTGCTACGATCCAGTCTGTATAATGTGCGATAGCATTTACATTTTTAAAAGAAAGCATTGGTCCTTCAAAAGTTGCCATTCCGTACCCTGTAATGGCTACTACGAAGAATTTCAACACCGGTTCTACACGAACTTTATCCCAGGCACCTCTCAATGTCAGTAATCCGTTGATCATACCTCCCCAGGATGGCGCTATCAGCATAACTGAAAATGCAACTCCTAAATTCTGAGCCCAGTTTGGCAAAGCTGAATACAATAAATGGTGTGGTCCCGCCCAGATATAGATAAAGATTAAAGACCAAAAGTGAATAATCGATAATCGATAAGAATAAACCGGTCTGTTGGCTACCTTCGGAATAAAATAATACATCAATCCTAAGAATGGAGTCGTTAAGAAAAATGCTACCGCATTATGTCCGTACCACCATTGCACCAACGCATCCTGAACACCTGCGTAAACAGAATAACTTTTTAATCCTGAAACCGGAATTTCGATATTATTGAAAATATGCAAAACTGCAACTGTAACAAATGTTGCCAGATAAAACCAAATCGCTACATATAAATGACGTTCTCTCCTTCTAAGCATTGTACCAATCATATTGATTCCCATTACCACCCAGATTAACGCAATTGCGATATCAATAGGCCATTCTAATTCAGCATATTCTTTTGAAGACGTATAACCTAATGGCAACGTAATAGCAGCGGCAACAATAATAAGCTGCCATCCCCAGAAATGCAGGTTGCTCAAAAAATCACTGAACATTCTGGCTTTCAGTAATCTTTGCAGCGAATAATACATCCCGGCAAAAAAAGCATTTCCTACAAAGGCAAAAATTACAGCATTGGTATGCAAAGGTCTTAAACGACCATAACTAAGCCACGAAATCCCGTCGGTCATATTGGGAAAAAGGTACATGACCGCCAGGGTCAGCCCTACTAACATACCTACCACCCCAAAAAGAATGGTGGCATAAATGAATTTTTTTACGATTTTGTTGTCGTAGTAAAATTGTTCCATTTCCATAAGTTGTTGATTTTTTTTTATTTTTTATTGGTTATATGCAACTAGCATATCGTTATGGTTTTACGATGAACTCTATTTTGCTCATTTCATAATTAAACTTGTTTTTCTTCGATTGGTAAATTATTATTTTGAGAGGTAATTTTGGTTTCATCATCAAAGAGGATTCTGACCGAAGGAGTGTAATCATCATCGTACTGTCCGCATTTGACAGCTGCTATAAAAGCAATGAAAAAACAAATTGCAACAAAAATACTTACCGAGATTAGTAGATAAATAACACTCATATCTTTAAATTTATAGTAACAAAATTAGAGTGTTGATACCTATTAAAATATGATAATTATCATGGTCAAAAAATTTAAAAGAATGTCAAAACAAAAACAAAACACTCATTATCAATACTTTATTTTTTATTCGCATAAAAATTACTCATCAGCGTTACAAAACTCACAATTGTAATGGTACTCAACGGCATAATGATAGCAGCCACTAACGGAAGTAAGTTTCCTGTAACGGCAAATGAAAGCCCTGCGATGTTATAAAGAAGCGATAAAACAAAACTCATTTTAATGATCCTGATTGATTTGTGAGATAACTTTAAAAAGTAATCCAATCGTGAAAATTCACCGGCGTCCAGAATAGCATCACAAGCCGGAGAAAATACATTTACATTTTCAGATATTGAGATTCCAACGTTGCTTTGGGCTAAAGCGCCTGCGTCATTCAGGCCGTCTCCAACCATCATTACATTTTGCCCTTTTTCCTGCAGTTTTTTAATAAATTCCAGCTTCTGTTCCGGTTTTTGATTGAAGATCAATTCGGTGTCTTTTGGCAGAATAGCTTCCAGGTTAGCTCTTTCTCCATCATTATCGCCGGAAAGAACTTTTATTTGATAACTTTTGCTTAAGGTTGAAAATAACGTTTCAAGCCCATCTCTATACTGATTCTGAAAATTAAACCCTCCGTAATATATCTCATCAATCTTAATATGAAGAGCTGTTTTTTCTATCTCATTAGTATTATTAGTACTTTCAACAAAAGATGCCGAGCCAATTTTGATGGTTTTATTTTCAAAAGAAGCCAAAATCCCTTTTCCGGTAATTTCCTCAAATGCATCAATTTTAATTATTTTTACTTCCGGCAGAAAATCATATAACATCCTGCTCAAAGGGTGATTGGAGGCTCGAAGTACATTTTTAATCAGTATGTAATTTTCATCAGAAAGTGTATTCCCTTCATACACTATATTTGATTTTTTATTGGTTGTAATGGTTCCTGTCTTATCAAAAACAATGGTGTCTACTTTTGCGAGCTGTTCAATTACCAAAGCATTTTTAAGATACATTTTTTGTTTACCCATTATTCTGAGAATATTACCGAAAGTAAACGGTGCCGTCAATGCCAGTGCGCAAGGGCAGGCAACAATTAAAACCGCTGTAAAGACATTAAAAGCTGTATTCGCATCAATGAATATCCAATAACCAAAACCGGCAAATGCAATAAGCAGTAAGATTGGGGTGAAATACCGGCTTATTGCATCTGTTATGGTTTTATGTTTTTGATCTACCTTTTTCTGAAAAATTTCATTGCTCCAAAGCTGCGTTAAATAACTTTGTGAAACCGAATGCAACACTTCCATTTCGATTACTTTTCCAATTTGTTTTCCTCCGGCAAATACTTTGTCTCCTGATTTTTTAGTAATCGGAACTGCTTCTCCGGTAACGAAACTATAATCAATTTCAGCTTTTTCGCTAATCAGAATTCCGTCTACGGGAATTAACTCCTGATTTCGAATTAACAATCTGTCTCCTTTTAAAACGTCATAAATTGGCACACTTTCCTCTGATGTATTAGAATTGATTCTGGTAACTGCAATTGGGAAATAGGATTTAAAATCTCTTTCGAAACTCAGAAAACTATAGGTTTTTGTCTGAAACATTTTTCCGAGCAGCATAAAGAAAACCAAACTCGCCAAACTGTCAAAAAAACCAGGACCATGATCCATTAGCATATCATAAGAACTACGAATAAACATAACGATAATTCCCAAAGCGATTGGAATATCAATATTTAGCATTCTCGTTTTAATACTATGGTAAGCTGAAACATAATAACCACTCGCTGAATAGAGAAAACTTGGCAATGCCAAAACAAAAATCAAAAGTCTGAAAAACGGTTTGTAATTATCAAGCCAGAACTCTCTAATCTCAAAATATTCAGGAAATGACAATAGCATTATATTTCCAAAACAGAAAAAAGCAACACCTAGTTTGTAGGTTAAACTTCTGTCAACTTTGGTCTTTCCGGTTTCATAGTTTTCTAAACTAATATAAGGCTCGTAACCAATTGAACTCAGCAAATAAACAATTGCTTTAAGTGAAACTGCTTCCGAATTGAATGTAATGCGGACTTTTTTCTCCGGAAAATTAACCTGAGAAGCACTTATGCCGGGCTTTAGTTTATTAAGATTTTCAAGAAGCCAAATACATGAACTACAATGAATATGCGGAATATTTAAAGAAACAATAGAAGTATTTCCTTCCTGAAATTCTAAAACTTTTGAAATAATAGCTTCATTGTCCAAAAAGTCATATTTTCCCTCAATGTCCTGCGGGGTAGCACCCGGAGATTTTTCAAAATCATAATAACAGGTTAAATCATTAAGACTAAAAATTTCGTAAACTGTTTTACAGCCACTACAGCAAAACTTTTTTTCATCAAAATTGATTACTTCATTTTTAGCAATTGTAAGTCCACAATGAAAACAACTCTGCCCGCTCATAACTTATTTATTTTATACAACAAATATTCAAAATAAGAAGCGGCTATAACTATGACATTTATCATGTCGCAATGGAATACAATATTCAATGCAAAAAATAAATAAGTAAATTATTAAGAATGGTTTTCTTTAGTGTATTTTCAGAAATATTTTCACCTATGAAAGCGATTATTAATTAATTTTGCTGTAAATATTTTTGCTATGAACAAATGTGACCAATGCATCGTACGACAACTTTCTTCTCTTAAAGCGCTTAATAAAGAAGAAGTTATAAAATTGGCTAATAGTAAAACGACACACAAAATAAAAAAAGGTGAAGCTATTTTTGAAGAAGGTGAAGTCACAAATGGTGTTTTTTGTGTGAAAGACGGCATTGGAAAACTCTCAAAATTAAGTGCTAACGGAAAAGACCAAATTGTAAAACTGGTAAAATCAGGAGAACTTTTAGGGCAACGTTCGATGATTAGTAATGAACCTGCAAATTTGTCTGCAAAAGCGGTTGCAGACATGGAAGTTTGTTTTATTCCGAAATCTGAAATTATCCATTTCTTTAATAATAACAATCAATTCTCTATGAACCTGATGCAATCTGTTTGTGAAGATTTGAAAGACTCTGAAAACGATAAAATTGCCTTAGTGCAAAAAACCGTAAAACAACGTTTAGCAGAGACCCTACTCCATTTACATGATGCTTTTGGTGAAAATGCAGATAAAACACTAAAAGTTCAGCTAACAAGAGAAGAACTTGCCGGTATGATTGGGACTGCGACAGAAAGCTGTATCCGATTATTATCTGACTTTAATAAACTGGAATTTATAGAATTGGTTGGTAAAAAAATCGTGCTAAAAAACATACATGCCTTAAAAAAACTGGCTGAACAATTATAGTTTTTTGGCTTCGTTCCAAAACACATCCATTTCTGACAGAGTCATATCCATTAAAGGCTTTCCTAATTCTCCCGCTTTATTTTCTAAATACTGAAAGCGTTTAATGAATTTTTTATTGGTCCGTTCTAAAGCATCTTCGGGATTTACATTCAGAAATCTTGCATAATTGATCATCGAGAATAAAACATCACCAAATTCTGCTTCAATTTTATCCTGATCTCCGGATTTAACTTCAACTTGCAGTTCCTCTAGCTCTTCTTGTACCTTATCCCAAACCTGATGTGGTTCTTCCCAATCAAAACCTACACCTTTAACTTTATCCTGAATTCTGCTTGCTTTAACTAACGCAGGCAAACTTCTCGGAACACCTTCCAAAACAGATTTTTTACCTTCTTTGAGCTTTAGTTTTTCCCAGTTTTGTTTAACTTCTTCTTCATCTTTCACAACAGTATCACTATAAATATGAGGATGACGGTGAATTAGTTTCTCACAGATTTCATTACATACATCAGCCATATCAAAATCATTTGTTTCTGATCCTATTTTAGCGTAAAAAACGATGTGCAGTAATAAATCTCCCAATTCTTTTTTAACTTCATTCAGGTCATTATCCAAAATAGCATCGCCCAATTCGTAAGTTTCCTCAATTGTCAAATGTCTTAGCGTTTGTAAAGTTTGTTTTTTATCCCAAGGACATTGCTCACGCAGTTCATCCATGATAATCAATAATCTTTCGAAAGCTTTAAGCTGAAGTTCTTTGCTCATTTTTGAAGTTTTTTTGTGGTAACCGAATACTGTAAAAGTAAAAAATCCTGTCAAGAAATATCTTAACAGGATCAATATATTTGAATGTAAAAACTACTATTCTTCTTTTTTAGCTTTTGCTTTTTTGGCAGGAGCTTTTTTTACCGGTTCTTCAGCAGCAATTTCTTCTGATGTTGAAGTTGCAGCAGGAGCTTCATCCGTAACTAATCCTTTTGCCTGAAGCGTGTTATACCAATTTAATACCTTTTTAATATCTGAAGGATATACTCTTTCTTCATCATATTCAGGTAAAATTTCTTTGAAATAAGCTGTTAGTTTTGCATTATCTTCTTTATGTGAAATCGCCTGACCTTTGTTTTCTTTAACAGCAATACGCTGCATTACTTCTGTTAAAGGTTTTTCACCTTCGTAAGTGTAAATAGAGATTTCAGACAATAAACTTACATTACTTTTTAAGTTTACCGTGATTTTTTTTCCGTCTGTTAATGATTCTGCCACAAAACCTGTACGAGTTTGCACTTTCAACACATATAAACCCGGTTTGCCAGAAATGGCTAAAATTTTCTCTAAATTCATGTTTATTAAATTATAGTATTAAGAATTTGGTGTATTACAATTATCTTCCCTTTTTTGCGGCAGCAAATTTCATTCTGTATTCCTGAAAAGTTTTGCCTTCGGTAATATTTTTTAGTTTCTTCTGAATCAAACGCTTTTTTAAAGATGATATTTTATCCGTAAATAAAATTCCTTCAATGTGGTCATATTCATGTTGAATAACCCTTGCTATCAAACCCTCGAAAACTTCGGTTTTCATTATAAAATCCTCTTCACAATATTCGATTGTTACAGTAGGTTTTCTGTATACATCCTCACGAACGTCAGGAATACTTAAGCATCCTTCGTTAAAACTCCATTCTTCGCCTTCTTCTTTAACAATTTTTGCATTAATAAAAGTTTTTTTAAATCCTTTTAAATCTTTCTGTTCATCAGATGGTAAATCTTCGTCATCGCTAAAAGGACTTGTATCAATTACAAACAAACGAATAGGCATACCTACCTGCGGCGCGGCAAGTCCCACTCCGTAAGCATTATACATGGTTTCATACATGTTTGCTATAGTTTCTTTTAAGCTTGGATAATCTGGCGTAATTGCCTCACCCACTTTTCTTAAAACTGGATCACCATATCCTACAATTGGTAAAATCATTTCTGTTTTTTTATGTATTTATCTATTGAAAACACTAATTAATTCAATGAATTCAGCAGGCAAAAATAGTAAAAAAAGTCAATCAACATTTTAAAAATAAATATTAAATATCAATTTTAACCTGCTCTTCAAAATCAAAGCTATAATTATGCCAAATTGATTCGTACAATTCTTACCTTTGCTTTAAACCAATTTATATGTTAGATCGTATTGCAAAATTTACCAACAGTACTTCTTTTTTAAACGCCACAAAAGTAACTATTGCATCAGTAGTGCCTGTTTTAATTTTGAATTTTCTTGGACATTTTGAAATTGGGTTTACCATTGCATTAGGTGCTTTTTACACCTATCCCAGCGACATTCCAAGTACGCTCAGTCATAAAATAAAAGGATTAGTTGTTACTTCATTTATCGTTTCAGGAGTGAATTTATTAGTAAATCTGGCCTATCCATTTCCTTACTTATTTTATCCCTTTCTGGCAATATTACTTTTTTTATGCTCTATGATTTCAGTGTATGGACAGCGGGCAACTTTGGTTTCGTTTTCGGCCTTACTCTCTATTTCATTGTCATTCGGTCATTTACATCAGGGGATGGAAGCTGTATACTATTCATCTTATATTTTTACCGGAGGAATATTGTATTTAATAGTATCCCTGTTATTTCATTTTGCACAGCCTTATAAATATATTGAACTTCAAATTGCTGACGGAATACGATTAACAGCAAAATATCTAAAACTAAGAGGCGATTTATGGAATCCTGAAGCCGACAGAAAAGTAATCATCGAAAAACAATTAACTATCCAGGTTGAGCTGAATCAGATTCATGAAGATTTACGTGAAGTATTATTTGGTAACCAAACTGCTACGGTAGGAAGCAGTCAAAACCGAAAAATGCTGTTGGTTTTTATTACTTTGGTTGAAATTCAGGAATTAGCCTTATATACTTCTTTTGACCATAGTAAACTCCATGAAAAATTCGACAAGCATCCAAATGTTTTACGAACTTATCAAAATGTGGCCTATAAACTGGCTTCTACTTTAAAAAAACTTTCCAAAAACGTACATCACATCACGAAATATATTGATAAAAATGATTTAAAAAATGAACTTGATGCTCTTGAATTTGCCATTTTTGATTACGAAAAAACCTTAGGAAAAGAAGATGCTGCAGAAGGCGTTCTAATGCTGACCAACATGCTGAAATATGCAAAAAATCAGGTAGGGAAAATTAAAATCATACAGCGTGCATTTTCGCTTGCCATGCAGTCTTATAAATTAAAAGAAAAAGATAAAGAATTAGAAAAATTCCTGACACCTCAATATTATCCTCTGCGCACCCTGACAGAAAATTTAAGTTTTTCTTCATCCATTTTCAGACATTCTCTGCGGCTGACTATTACCATTTTGATTGGTTTTATTATTGGAAAATTTCTTCCGTTTCAAAATGTATATTGGATTTTGCTTACAATCGTTGTAATTATGAGACCGGGTTATGGCCTTACGAAAGAGCGTTCTTATAATCGTATTTTTGGAACTATCTTAGGAGGATTACTTGCGTTTGGAATCGTTTCAATTATACAGAATCATTTCGCTTTGAGTCTTTTGTCTATTGTTTGTATGCTGCTTGGGTTATCGTACGCTCAAAAAAATTATAAGATCAGTGCTACTTTTGTTACGATGTATGTGGTTTTTATTTACGGTATCCTGGTTCCAAATGTAGTTGAAGTAATTCAGTTTCGAATTCTGGATTCGCTTGCCGGAGCAATTTTGGCATTTTTAGCGAATCAATTTTTATGGCCGGCATGGGAATTCATAAATACTCCTATACATGTTGAAAACTCGATTAGGGCCAACCGTGTATATCTTAAGGAAATTGCAGATTTTTATAATAAAAAAGGTGAAGTACCCACTTCATACAGACTAGCGAGAAAACACACTTTTATTGAAATTGGAAACTTAATGACTTCTTTTCAGAGAATGATGCAAGAGCCAAAATCAAAACAAAAATTACTGCCTAAAGTTAACAAGCTGGTCGTTTTAAACCATTCATTATTATCTTCGTTAACCTCCTTATCGACCTATATTCAATTACATCAAACCACTTCAGCATCAGAATCATTCAACTATATCATAAAAACAATTCTTTCAAATTTAGATAATGCCGTTTCAATTTTAAGGAACGAAACTATTATAACAGATACTTTTTTTGATAAAGAAGATGTTACACTACAATTTGAAGAAATGAAACGCAAAAACTTCACTCGTTTAGCAACAGATGAAGAACTGGACAAAGAAACAAGGCAGGCAAAAATGCAGGAGGCTCAATTGGTTATTGAGCAATTAATCTGGATGAGCAATTTATCCGAAAAAATATTAAAAATCACAAAAGAGATTAAAACAACAAATCCAGATTAATTCATCTGGATTTGTTGATATATAGTAAATAGAAAATTTACCTGATTATTTTAACTTTAAAACCTCTGAAGTTTGTTTTCTTATTTCTGTTAAAAGCTCTGGCTTATCGTTTAAAGTTTGCCCGTAGGAAGGAATCATGTTTTTTAATTTTGCTTCCCATTCCGGCGTTTTAATCTGATCTGAAAAACATCTTCCAATTAAATCAACCATAATCGAAACTGCTGTAGAAGCTCCTGGAGACGCCCCTAATAAAACTGCCAATGTTCCGTCATGCGTATTAATAACTTCTGTTCCAAACTCTAAAACTCCACCTCCGTTTTCACCTTTTTTGATGACCTGAACACGCTGACCTGCTTTTTCAAGAACCCAGTCTTTAGATCTTGCTGATGGTAAATATTCACGCAAAGCCTTAATTCTGTCTTTTGGAGACTGACGAACCTGCTCAATTAAATATTTTGTTAGCGGAATATTATTAAATCCCGCTGATAGCATCGGAATTAAGTTGTTTGCTTTTATAGATAATGGTAAATCTAAATACGATCCATTTTTTAAGAAACGGGTTGAAAATCCTGCAAAAGGTCCAAAAAGTAATGCTTTTTCACCATCAATTACACGTGTATCAATGTGAGGAACCGACATTGGCGGAGCACCAACACTTGCTTTCCCGTATACTTTTGCCTGATGTTTGGCGATAACTTCCGGATTTGTACATTTTAACCATTGCCCACTTACCGGGAAACCTCCATAACCGTCTCCTTCAGGTACATTTGCTTTTTCCAGTAATGGCAACGAGCCTCCACCTGCACCAATAAATACAAATTTAGTATATGCTTTTCTTTTTTGGCCAGACCCTAAATCTGTTATTTTAATTCTCCATGATTTATCATCACGTTGTTTTAATTTTTGAACTTCATGATTAAAATACAAAGAAACACCGTCTAATTTTTCTAAATAATTAAACATACTTCTGGTCAAAGCACCAAAATTTACATCGGTACCAATAGCCATTGTAGTAGCTGCCAGTTTTTCGTCAGGCTGTCTTCCTTCCATAACTAATGGCATCCATTGCTTCAACTGCTCAAAATCAGAGCTAAAAAGCATTTCGGCAAATAATGGGTTCTTTTGTAAAGCCTCAAAACGAGTTTTAAGGTATTTAACATTTTTATCTCCCCATACAAAACTCATATGCGGAACACTTTTAATAAAATTTTCCGGTGAAGGAACTTTATTTTGCTGGACTAAATAGGACCAAAACTGTCTGGAAACCTCAAAAGCTTCAGCAATACTGATAGCCTTTTTTGGGTCTACAGAACCATCAGCCTTTTCAGGAGTATAATTTAATTCACAAAAAGCAGAATGTCCCGTTCCGGCATTGTTCCATGCATCAGAACTTTCAGCTGCTGCAACATCTAATCTTTCATAAATTTCAATCTTTATATCAGGCTGTAATTCTTTCAAAATTACCCCAAGAGTAGCACTCATAATTCCAGCTCCAATAAGCACTACTTCACTATTGGAACGTATTGTATTGTCAGACATAACACTATTTTATTTTAAAATGCAAAGGTATCTCATATCAACTCAAAAAAAAAGGTTTTTCGACATGATAATAGTTAGATAATTACATTTTTTTCTAAATAAAGTGAAATTTATTGCCCAAAAAGTTAAAAACGATTAGAAGAAAGATAGTCCTGAAGCATAATCGTTGCGGAAATTTCATCAATCAGTGCTTTGTTCTGACGCTGTTTTTTACTGAGACCGCTATCGATCATTGTCTGAAAAGCCATTTTTGAAGTAAAACGCTCATCTACCCGAACGACTTTCATCTCCGGAAAAATATTTGAAAAATGAGTTACGAAACCTTTTATGATAGATGCACTTTCAGAGGGCTGGCCATTCATTTGTTTTGGCTCACCAATTAAAACCGCTTCTACCCTTTCTTTGGCAAAATAATCTTTCAGAAAATCTATTAAAGTATTCGTTGGAATCGTGGTTAAACCTGAAGCTATAATCTGCATTTCATCAGTAACAGCGATTCCGGTTCGTTTTTGTCCGTAGTCTATGGAAAGGATTCTGGGCATTTTATTATTTTTATTAAAGATAGAAAGTAAATTTCAGAAATTTAAAGAGAATCTTTATGTTTTATAAATCCGAAAACAGAAATAAAATCTTCTGACTCATCAATAAAATAAACACAGACATAACCTTTAAACACATAATCTCTTATCATTTCATTGTTGAAATATTGAGACTTCTTAAAATGAAAAGGATTTTTAAGATCTTTTCTAATATTTCGCAGTAAATCATTTTTAAATTTTCTGGCTGCTATTGGTTTATCTTTTGAAATGTAGTCAACCTGTAAATCCAAGGCAAACAAAAACTCTTCCTGCAACCTAATTTTCATATTTTGAAATCGTTTCTTCAAGTATAGCGTCTACTTCTTCTAAAGTATAAAATTTTGCAGTTCCATTTTTAATCTTAGCATATGTAGTATTCAATTTCTTCTTATTTTCCTCAAAATCAGGATCAGAAAAAGTATCTTCTTCGACAATTTTTAATTCATCAGAAGAAAATGAACTCAATAATTCTAAGATTTTCTCCTTAATTTCTGATTTAAATTCTAATCTAATTGCTTCCATAATACTTTCATTTACAATACAAATATAAGTCTTTTTTAGGCTTTATTTCTGTTATCTGGTTTACCAATTCTGAGTAGTAAAGGAAATTTCACTTTCTTATCATTCTTTTGCCACGAAGCCTTTAATTCATCATAAATCAGATCTATTGGATTTTGATTCTTTTTTGAAATATAATGCTGTACCGAAGACCATGTTTGAAGATATCCGATAAGCATTTCGAAACTCCATGTAAATTCATTTTGAAATTTCTGCGCCGGAATTTCTTCAAACGGAAACGGAATAGTCTCATAATTTTCATCCAGATACTTTCTTTCCGAATCCCAATAAGGACCTACAATATCATAATAAAAAGATCTCAAAATTTTATCTGAATCCGGATTGGTAGAAAATAATCCGTAACCCATGACAGCAAAAATGCCTTCTGGTTTTAATATTCTGTAAATTTCTTTATAAAAGACTTCAAAATCAAACCAGTGTACAGCTTGTGCCACAACAATCAAATCAAATTGCTGATTTCCGAAAGAAGTTTTTTCAGCAGATTCTTTGCTGTACATTATATTATCCGCCTGAATTGCATTATCGAGCTGCTTTTCACTAATATCTGTTGCAAATACTTTTTTAAAATAAACTGAAAGTTTATGAGCAACCTGACCGTTTCCTGTAGCCAGATCCAAAGCCGTTGATTTATTATTGACAAATGAAATTATATAATCAATCATTTCATCAGGATACTGCGGACGAAATTTCGAATAATCAACTGCCTGTTTTGAAAAATTATCTTTCATGAATCCGAATTTTAAATCAATATATTAAAGGTATAACTTTTTCATCAGCCCACTTTTATAAAACACTCAAACTGCAAAAAATCCGCCCTGAAAAATTCAAAACGGATTTTAACCAAATTTAAAACAACTAAAAATTTATTATAAAGTAGCATTATCTACCGAATAATCTACTAAAAAAACCTCTCTCCTCTTCTTCATCTTCTGCCTTCATTTCATAATTAGCAAATTTTGACTGTGCTTTTTCATGTTCATAAATCAACTCCTTAATATATTCAACATAACTTCTCTTTTTTTCTTCAAGAAAGCCAATCAGGTATTTTTCACTAAACTCAACGCCGCTCGCTGCTTCAATTTGAAGTAACTTTTTATAAAGCGGCTCAATATGCAAAGAAATAACCTCCTGAGGAACGGATTGTCTTCTTCCAAAATAATTCACAATCACTCCATTTTCATCTCTTGCAATTTCAAAATCTGTAATTACCCAGTAATATCTTCCTGATTTGGCTAAATTTTTCACAATTGCATGAAAGTTTTTTCCTTGTTTCAGATTCTCCCAAAGCACTTTGAAAATCACTTTTGGCATATCGGGATGACGTATAATATTATGTGGCTGTCCCATTAATTCATAATCTTCATAACCTGAAACATCTACAAAAACTTCATTGGCATATTCTATAATACCAAAAGCATTTGTCTTACTCATAATAACTTGTGTCTTGTCCCACGTGACTTCTTTATCAATAACTGCAATTCGGGTTTGAAGGTTGTTTTCCTGATTCATATTGGCTTTGTATAATTATTTACATTATTAATTCCTTCACTGTCTCGGGAATTCTGACGCAAAACTAAGTAGAATAAAAAGCCTAAAATCTGATTTTTATCATATGATAACATTAAATAAATTGCATTTTGAAACTTTCTAACACCAGCAAATCTTATCAAATTAAACACAAAAAGTTAAACTTGTAACATTTTCAAATTGATTTACCTTTTTGATTTTATACAAATACCCTATCTTTGCCAAAAATTTAAACTTATGAGTTCTTTACAAACTATAATTGAACAAGCTTGGGAAAACAGAGCTTTATTACAAGAAGAAACAACTACTAATGCGATCAGAGAAGTTATCGAATTATTAGATTCAGGAAAACTTCGTGTTGCTGAACCAAAAGGTGACGGATGGCAGGTAAACGAATGGGTAAAAAAAGCAGTTGTGATGTATTTCCCTATCCAAAAAATGGAAACATGGGAAGCCGGAATCTTCGAATACAATGACAAAATGTTGTTAAAAAGAGATTACGCTGAAAAAGGTGTTCGTGTAGTCCCTGGAGCTTCTGCACGTTATGGTTCTTATATTTCGAGTGGTGTTATCATGATGCCGAGTTATGTAAACATTGGTGCTTATGTTGATGCCGGAACAATGGTAGATACGTGGGCAACTGTTGGAAGCTGTGCTCAAATTGGTAAAGATGTACACTTAAGCGGCGGTGTTGGTATTGGAGGCGTTTTAGAGCCATTACAAGCAGCTCCTGTTATCATTGAAGATGGTGTTTTTGTAGGTTCACGTTGTATTGTTGTAGAAGGTGTTCACGTAGGAAAAGAAGCTGTTTTGGGTGCAAATGTATGTTTGACTGCTTCTACTAAAATTATTGATGTTACGGGAGAAACTCCTGTAGAAATGAAAGGTTTTGTACCAGCACGTTCGGTAGTAATTCCTGGAAGTTATACTAAAAAATTCGCTGCTGGTGAGTTTCAGGTTCCATGTGCCTTAATTATTGGTACGCGTAAACCATCTACAGATTTGAAAACTTCATTAAATAATGCGTTAAGAGAATACGACGTAGCTGTTTAATTCAAATTCTAAATATTTTAAATTCCAAATTCCAAAAATTATTGATTGGAATTTGGAATTTTTATTTTAAAAACTATTCCTATTTTTGCTTCAATTTGCAATCAATAAAACTATTTAACGCATGAAGGTACTTGTAATTCAAAACAAAATGATTGGTGATGTATTAACGAGTACTGTCATTTGTGAAACCATCAAAAAACATCAGCCAAATTGGGAAATTCATTACATGATCCAACCCAATACTTTGGCTGTCGTTGAAAACAATCCTTTTATTGATAAAATCGTTTTTTTTGAACCTCAAAAACACAAAGGTTTTTTTAAACTAATTTCTTTTGGAACCAGTTTAGAGTCAGAAAAATATGATGCTGTAATTGATGCTTACGGAAAATGGGAAAGCATTTTACCTGCTTATTTTTGTGGTGCAAAAATTAGAATCGGATTTAAAAAATGGTACACTACACTGTTATTTACAAACGTTATTATTCAAGAAAAAAATGTACAAGGTTCAGCTGTTTACCACCGATTACAATTAGTTGAAGCGTTATTAAAAACTAAACCTGAGATAATATTTCCTAAAATTTATTTGACAGATACTGAAATAAATGAGGCCAAAATTGCGATGAAGGAACGATTGGATCCTGCATTAAAAATCATTATGATTAGTGTTCTCGGGAGCGGAAAAAGTAAAAGCCTGCCTCCTGAAAAAATGGCTGAAACTCTTAATATTATTGCCGAACAAGAAGTTCAGCTGCTTTTTAATTTCATGCCAAATCAGCAAGACGAAGCAAAAGTTATTTATGATTTATGCAAACCACAAACCCAGCAAAAAATTGTATTCGATTTTTACACTAAAGGTTTACGGGCATTTCTTGCCGTTTTATCGCAATGTGATGCCTTAATTGGTAATGAAGGTGGTGCTGTAAACATGGCAAAAGCATTAAATATCAAAACCTTCACCATTTTTAGCCCGTGGATAAACAAATCGTCCTGGAATATGTTAAGCGACAAAGAAAATCATATCGCAGTTCACCTGAAAGACTACTTTCCGGATCTATACGAAAACAAACACCCAAAAGAATTTAAAGGTAAATCATTAGAACTATATGATAAGCTTGATAGTAATTTATATAAAGAATCTTTACAGGAATTTGTGAAACGTATTAGTTTATAAATTTTTCAAAATACCAATTTACCTGCTCCTGTAAACCTTGTTTCAGACTCACTTTTGGATTGTAATTCAATAAATTTCTTGCTTTATCAATTATTGCAGCCGTTTTGAGCTGGTCTCCTTTTCTGGGTGGCTGATTATCAATAATTAATTTTTTATTCATAATTTCCTCAACTGCTGTAATTCCTTCCTGTGTGGTATTTACTTCGTCTGTCCCCAGATTTATAATTTCACCGTTTACCAATTCTTCTTTTTCAATGATTGCTGAAAGCCCTTCAACGATATCACCTACATAGGTAAAGCTGCGTTCATGATAAATGCTGCCTTCAAAAAGAGGAAAAGGTTTATCATAATACAAATTCTCAATCAACTTAGTATATAACTTCTCAGGACGTTCACGTGGGCCATAAACAGAATAAAGTCTTACTGAACAAGCCTTTATCTTGCCTTCAATTTTTAAGCTCAATACTAATTGTTCTGCTGCAAGTTTGGTAACTCCATAATAAGAAGCCGGTTTTGGGATAGCTGTTTCATTTACTGTAGCTTCTTTTCCGTAAACAGATGATGTTGCAATATTTACAAATAATTTTAAATCCGGGTTGTACTTTACAACAGAATCCAGTAAATTTTGTGTAGCATAAATGTTATTGTCCACATATTCATGCAATGGAGTTCCGGCAGAAATTCCCGGCTGCGCTGCTAAATGAAAAATATAATCATATTGATTTTCGAAAACCGATTTCAAATCAGCATTTAAATCTTCACGAAAAATAGTAACTCCTTTGTTGACTAAATCAGAAGCATTGATTTCTTTTAATTTTACATCATAATAATCATTAAAATTATCAATTCCAAAGACCAAATGTCCCATTGAAACTAATTTTTCACAAAGATGCGATGCTATAAAACCTGCTGCTCCGGTAACTAATATTTTCATTTGTACTAAATTATTTTACAATTCCGTAAGGTGTCCAAACTATTTTTTTATCTCTTACTTCTTTTCTAATAGCCAAATTTGCGGCTAAAGATTCAGGAGTTTTATAACCACGTGCATGATCCAGGTGTAAAACTATTGCTTTATGTCGGATTTGTTTTCCTTTTACTCCAAAATTCTCAAGACGTTCTCCAAATTCTCTGTCAGGACCTCCATATTTCATTCTTTCATCATAACCATTAATTGCAATCATATCCTCCTTAAAACCAGATGAATTACAGTTGTTAAATGATGGAGTTGTTGGCGTAATTGAGTCCAGAATTGATGCTAAAAATTTTCCTGCAGACAACTTCAATGTTTGAGAAAACCCTAATTTATCTTGTTTTTTTAGCCATTTTACATCAAAACAATTGCCGTTTTCAATATCCTCTTTAGTAATTAACTTACTTACTTTCATTGATAGTTTGCAATATCCGCCTGAAAGAAATGTTCCTTTTTGTGCTAATTCTGCATGAACCTGTACAAAATCTTTTCTCGGGATACAATCTCCATCGGTCATTAAAACAAAATCATAATTTGCCTTAACAATGGCTACATTAAGGATTTCTTGTCGTCTGTAGCCTTCATCTTCATGCCAAAGATGCATTATTGGAACCGGGTAATTGCTTTTATATTTATTAATTAATTCAGTGGTTGAGGGACGTGAGCCATCATCAGCAATAATTAATTCAAAATCTTTTGTAGTCTGAACGCTGTAACCGATCAGAACTTTTTCTAACCATTCTTCTGCATTATATGTACTAACTATTACAGATATTTTCATTTTATATTTTTTAAATACTTTGGAGAGCCATTAATAAAAACCTTAATTCAAGCTTTTCTCTTTTTAATTACTATTTTTCAGCAAAGGTATTATAGAAATTCGGATTCTTAGAATAATTCTTTCGTTTGCTTTATCGGTAATTTTGAAAATTATTTTTTCCAAAACTTTAGTGCTTTTTTTATACGTTTCTTTCGATGAAATTTATCTCTGAAAGATTCTGTGCCAGCAATCATTATTTTTAAAACATCATTATAGGAAGCGCCATAAAGTTTTGCATACTCATCACTCATTACTTCAACAATTTTCCTGTTTGGAGTTAATTTCGAAAAATTCAGAATTCGCTCATTCAAATTCATTTCTTTATGAAATTTCATTCTGTTCAGATCCACTAAATAAAAGGAATAAGAACCCGAAGGATTTTTTTTAATCAAAGTATTTCCCGGAGTATGGTCCAAAAATTCAATACCGTTTTGATGCAGATTAAATGTAAATTTTGTAAACTGTCTTAAAATTTTTTCATGTTCAGGGTAATCAAAATCGTTAGTCAATTCCCTGAAAGTCAAATCAGGATAAATTTGTTCGCAAACATAATAACTATCTAAAAGAACACCCTTAAAATTTTCAAAATACGCAATGGGCAACGGAGTACCTATTTCTTTTTCGATAAGTATATTTGCAAATTCATATGAACGACGTGCTTTTGAAGGTCTGAAAAAAGCATATACTATTTTGTTTACAAGATTCGGAATTTTAAAAGATTTCACGTTTAGTATTACATCACCTAAATCAAACGTTTTTATTTTATTTCTCTTTCCATCAACAAACAGCGTCCCTTTTGTTTCATAATTCTCTACAGCATCTTTTATTTCTGCTTTTTTGCTTAGAAAATTATGATGATAAACTTCATGCATTTAATCAAGTTTTATGTTTTTTACAAAAGTAGCGATTTGAATTTTACTCTTCAAATAATTAATTTATTTTTACACAAAAGTTATTTAGTATTTAATAAAAATTCACAGATGTTCGAACATTATCTCATTACCCGATTTAATCTTAAAAATCCTAATTGGGATGTAACCAAAAACAACGAAGAGCTCCTTACTGACGACTGGATGGAAGACAGAATGTGGCTTTTTGAAAATTTTTGCCTGCCATCTGTAAAATCGCAAACCAATAAAAACTTTACATGGCTGATCTATCTCGATACTACAACAGCAGAAAAATATAAAACCAAAATAATTGATTTAACGTCGGATACAGAGCATATCAAACTGTTTTTTATTAACGGTATGAACGAATTTTATCCCGAAATTCAAAAAGCTGTTACCCATAACAAACCTTACCTGATCACTTCCAGAATAGATAATGACGATGTCATTAGCAGTATCTTTATTGATGAAGTTCAGAAAAAATTTGCTTCTCAGGATTTTCTTGCTATCGATGTTATTAAAGGCTATTCACTTCAAATAAAGCCAACTTATATTTTAGGAAAAAAAGAACATATTTTCAATCCTTTTATCAGTTTAATTGAAAAAAATGAAAAACCAAAAACGGTTTGGTTTAACGATCATACACAGTGGAAAAAAGAAAGCAGAATTATTCAGGTAACAGATAAAAGACTGTGGATGTCTATTATTCATGAAAAAAATAAAGTAAATGAATTTGATGGCTATGACAATGTAAAATGGCAGGATATAAAAAATGAATTTATTGTGTCTGAGGAGTTAGATCATTTAATAACCCAAAAAATCATACCCTATAAAGACTGGTATTTTTTGAGTTTAAAAAATAGGATGTATGTTAAAATGGTTTTATTTAGTAAAAAAATAAAAAAAGCAATTGGACTTTATAAGATAAAATAAAAGCCTTACTCTTACATATACATTCCTGATTTTCAATACAAAGCCATCGCATTTTAGAGATGGCTTTTTTTTTACACTTCAATTAAGTACATAAATACCTATAATTTAATATTTACGATACGCAACTATTGTAATTTTTACCCATCTATGAAATAAAGCGCTGGTTAATCATAAAATCACTTAACGGAGCTTCTTTTCACATAAAAACTTACAAAACAAAAGGATCTTTATAATAAATTCTCATTTTAAGTGTTTCAATTTATTATGTAAGTAGGGATTCAAAAAAAAACAATTTATGCGTATTACCATAATAAGCCTTGATAATTGGGGTTTCAACAAACACCTCGTAACGGCACTGGAAGAGAAAGGGCATGATGTGCAACATATTAACTTTAATGATTTCACGTATAAATACCCTAATTTTTTTCACAGAGGATATAATTTATTCTTAAAAACATTTTTAAAAAAGAATCTAAAAAGAATACATTTTGGCAAAAAAATCATTGAGACATTAAAGGAAAATGATTCTCTACAAGATGTGATATTAGTGATTAAGGGTGATTTTATTGACCCTAAAAGCATTATGGAATTAAAAAAATATGCAAAGAAAACATTTGCTTATTTTAACGACAATACCATTCGATGCCCTAAAATAGTTCGTGTTATTCCTTATTTTGATGAAGTCTTTTCTTTCGAAAAAGAAGATTGTGAAAAATATCATCTAAAATTTGCTACAAACTGGATTTATAATTCTGCACCAGAAAACAATGAAAGTCCTATTGAACAGAAAGTTTTTAATATTATCTCAAAAGACAATAGACTTTCGGTTCTTTCTAAAATTGCTACTGATCTTGAATCAAAAAAAATCAGTCATAAAATATTTGTTTATAACAAGAAAGTAAAAAAACGAATCTCAACAATGGATTTCATTACTAATCCGATACCTTTAACAGAAATAAACAAACATATAAACCGCTCTCAGGTTCTACTGGATATTAACCGGAAAAATCAAAACGGATTAACTTTTAGAGTCTTTGAAAGTTTAGGTCTCAACAAAAAGCTCATAACTACAAATTCAGATATTAAAAATTATGATTTTTATAATCCGAATAATATTTTAGTAATTGACGAAAAAAATCCTGATGTTCCTGTTTCATTTTTTGAAAAAGAATATGAAAAAATACCCGATGCCATTTTTAACAAATATACTATGGATGGATGGATTAATAATGTGGTTTATAGCGCCCTTAGATAGTTTATGACACAAAACATATATATTATTTGCCCTCCTAAAAAAGCAACAGGAGGACCGGAAGCATTACACCAGTTAGGTTATATTTTAAATTCATTAGGCTATAATGCTAAAATGCTGTACTCAAAGTATAAAAAAGATCCTGTACATCCTTTTTATAAAGATTACAATGTTCCGTATGTAATGAAAGTAAAAGACAGCATTAATAACGTTATTATTATTCCTGAGTCGATGACAAACCTTATTGCTAAATACCCATTATCGCAAAAAAAAATATGGTGGCTGAGCCTTGATTTCTATGAAATGTTGATGAACAGCAGGGAGAAGAAAAAAAACTGGATCAGAAAATTGATTGTTCCTTATAAACATACAGAATATCGTTTTGAACCTAACCAAAATGTAACGCACTGGTATCAGTCTCAGAGAACTAAAGAGTTTTTACTGACTAAAAAACTGGATAACAAAATCGCTTACTTATGCGATTATGTCACTGAGCTTTTCTTTGATAACTTGCCAGAATCTTTTCAAAAAGAAAATATTATTACTTATAATCCAAAAAAAGGACTTGAAAAGATTGAAAAATACATGATGCTTTTGCCTCAATATAAATGGCAGCCTCTATCTGGAATGTCCAGAGAAGAAATGAGAGATACTTTGAGAAAAGCAAAACTTCATATTGATTTTGGTTATTTTCCAGGTCGTGACAAAATTCCGAGAGAAGCACTTGTTTCAGGCGTTTGTTTATTAACAGGCCGCGATGGAACTTCTGCTTTTAAAGAAGATTTAGGAATACCTGAAAAATACAAATTACATGAAAATGAAATGCAGCCTGAAAACGTTGTAAAACTTATTAATCATCTAATGACTAATTATGCAGCAGTTTTTACTGAGTTTTCAGATTTCAGATTATTTGTTATGAATGAGAAATCGCGTATGATTGAAAACACAAAAATGCTTTTTGAAAAAGCATAATTAAAGCCGTACTACCATGAAAATATGTTTGATTAGTTTTGATTCTACTTATTTCGACCATAATATCGCAATTGAATTAAAAAAAAGAAATATAGAAACAAATCATATCGATGTATCAAAGTTTAAGTACAAATACAAATCGGTTTTTGACAGAGCTGGAAATTCTTTAACTAAATTATTTTTCAAAAAGAACAAAAAACACGAAGCACAAGAAGACTATATCCTAAAACAAATCAAAAACTTAGGCTATCAGAATGCCATTTTATTCATAAGACCGGATAAAATAAGCAGAAAAACTCATTTAGAGATAAAAAAGCAAACAGATAAATATCTCACCTACATTTATGACAGCTGTAGAAGGTTCCCTATCGACCATTTACTTGACGGCCTATTTGATGAAATATTTTCATTTGATTTAATTGATGTTCAAAAGTACAATTTCACTTTTATCTCTAATTATATCTACATGAAGAAAAAGGATATCATCCGTAAAAATGATAACATTTTTATTGTAATTTCAATCGATGAGCGTTTTGAATTTTTAAATAAGCTGGCTGATTATCTTTCTAATCACGGCATCCCCTTTAAATTTATTGCTGTTGGTAAAAAACTTCCTAAAAACAGCAATACAGATATTATCTATTCAAGAAAAACACTTCTCCCTGAAGATTTAAATGAGGACTTTGAAAACTCAAAAATATTTCTTGATTTAATACGCAAAGACCATAACGGATTAAGTTTCAGGATTTTTGAAGCATTGGCTATGCAGCGAAAAATCATTACGACGAATACATCAATAAAAGAGTATGACTTTTATAACCCCAACAATATCTTAGTACTCAATGAAAATGCTGAAATAAATGTAAACCCAGATTTTCTTACTAGTCCGTACGAACCCTTAAATGATGCTATCTACTATAAATACACTATTGAAAACTGGGTAGATACTGTTTTTAAGCTTAAATAATTATTTTACTAAACTTAATATCCGTTGTTCAATTGTTTGAGATGAAAAAGGTTCAATCACTTTTTCAGAATCGGACTTTATAGTATTCCAAATTTCCTGATTTTGATATAATAAAAGGATATTATCTACAATTTCTTTGCTTGTATTTGCAACAATATATTGAGTATTTTCTCCAAAATCAAAACCTTCTCCTCCAATGTTTGTTGTAACCAGCGGAAGACCAAATTCTATGCTTTGTCCTATTTTACCTTTTATTCCGGCACCATAACGTAACGGGGCTACAAAAATTCTGGAATTCAAAAAATAAGGAGCGACTTCTTTTACATAACCCACGATTTTAAAATTTTCGGAATGTAATTTTAAAATCGAATCCGGTGGATTACTTCCAATTATTGAAATTGAAATTTCGGGTTTGGACTTCCACAATAAAGGCATAATTTCCTCATGAAGATATTCTACTGCATCTACATTTGGTTTGTGATCAAAGCCCCCAATAAACAATAAGTCTTTTCGGTCTTCAAATGAAGGTGATTTTTCATTTTTTATATACTGATGAATATTTCCAATCGTAATTATTTTAGATTCCTCATTATAATATTCTTTTAAGGTCTTCCCCTCTAAATCAGAAATTACAATAATCTTATCCGCTTTAGTGCAGTTGTCCAATTCTAAATTTAAATACTTATTCGCAACCTCCATGATTTTAGGCTCGTTCATTAATTCGGATTCTCTTTTAAATCTTAAATAATGAAAATCGACCATATCAAAAAACACCTTCGTTTCCGGTTTGTAACTTTTAACTAAAGGGTAATATTTTTCAAAAATTTCAGGTCGATGCAGCCAGGCAAAACTTACTTTTGGAAGTATTAATTTTAAAAAATCATTTTTCGTAATTAATTTTCCGTTATGATCAACAGCCGGTTCATAAACTACAACACCCATTTCTTTAAAAATTTCTATGTAATCTGATTTATAACGATATTCTTTAAAATCAGCCAATAAAAAAACTCCAATATTATTCTTTAAAAGTAATTTAATAATTTCCGTTAATCTTCGGGAGCCCGAATCCTTATTAAACTCCGGGATTTTAACATCAACAATTAAAACGTATGAATCGTATTTTAACTGACTCAAAAAATCAATTTTCTTTCCTTCCTTTTTTAATTTACGAGCTATTTTTTTTAATCTGAAATATAATTTAATGGCTTTATACATTTTATAAAAAATTCGTTTGATTGATGAAATATGATTTTCATTAAAACATCAGTTAATTAATAGTTTAAGCTCATCGTTTAATAACAAATTCTTTTAAACATCATGACCTAAATTAAGTAGTAAAAATAATTCTTTTTAGTGTCTCATCCTAAAAAAGTAATATATTTCAAAACTTATTTTTAGATTAGAATCCCTCATTAATTAGCAGAATTAAAGAGGGATTCTAATCTAAAGAAACAAATAACATTCAAATCACTATTTTTAAGAATTTTTATTTCAGATTGTAAATATTACATTTACAACTTAAAATTTTATTCATACAATTAACATTACTATTAAAAATGTCTACACATAATTTACTCTGGACCAGTGGATGGGATTCTACTTTTAGACTTCTGCAAATAATTTTAATCGAAAAAGAAAATGTACAACCCATATATATAATTGATAAAACCCGAAGATCATTAAAGGTTGAGTTGGAAGGAATTAAAAAAATTCAGGAAAAGATAAAAGAATTACATCCTGAAGCTTATGAACGAATACTGCCTGTTTGGTATGCTGAAGAAGACCTTACTCTCAATAAAGAAATAGTAGAAAGTTCTAATTACATAAATTCATTTGTAAAATTAGGAAGCCAATACAGCTGGCTGGCACAATTTTGTCACAATCACAATTTAAATAATGTAGAAATAAGTAATGATAAAAATCTAAGGGACGATTCACTTACTAATTTTTTAATGACAAATTATATAAAAGCCGATACAAACACAAAAAACCAGGATAAATATAATAAGGTAGGTACTATATTTAAATATTTTTCTTTTCCTGTTTCCACTCTTTCAAAACGAGATATGCTGGTTATCGCAAAAAAAAACAAATGGGAAAACATAATGTACTTAACCTGGTTTTGTCATAAACCTAAAAAAAATAAGGCTTGCGGTAAATGTACTCCCTGCATAAATGTAATAAAAAAACGAATGGGCTTTAGAATTCCGCCTGTTAACAGAATGAAAGGATATATAAAAATATTTTTCTCGCGAGAGTTTAAACCGGCAAGTTAATCAAATTTCCCATTTCGATATTTAAATAATCTATTGTAAACCTTTTATGGCCTCCTGTTGGGAAAAAAGTAAGTTCACCAAACAGAATTTTATCATCTATAGAATACAAATCTACTCTAACAAAAATAAACTGATCAGATAAGATGCCGGCAATTTTTAGCATTTCGTTAAAATTAGCCGGTTTCTCTACTTCCGATTTTAGCCCATCAACATCATCATTAGAAATGATCTTTTTCCAATTCAAATCATAAAAACATTTTTTTTCCTTCCCATTTTCAGTCTTTTTTACCAGAATATATTTTGGCTGACCATGAAAGCAGTAAAATTTATAATCAATTAATTCATTCTCACAATTTGAAATATATTTTTCAATTAAAATTCTGGGTTTTATCCCTTTATAAATTGTCTCTCTGTATTTAGTGTAATAATTACTTTTTAGAAAAGATCTAACTTTAATTTTTACATCACTGCTATTGATTAAGGAAGCATTTTTCACGATGACATTATATCCTGAACCGTGAGTTCCTCTTATAGCATATTGTTGCGGTAAATTCTCAAAATCAATTTCTTCTACAGCATCGAATATTCCAATTATTTCATTTAGATATTCTTTTCCTATTTTTGCTTCAACAAAAGAGCGTACCGCATATTTATCAACATATTGACTATACTCTTCTTTATAATGATACAATTTCAGCCATTGAATTTTTTCCATAAACTCCTTAGGAGTTTCTAAATTCAGTACTTTTTTATTTTTACAAAAATATTTTGCTCTTGTTATTTCTGCATCGTCATCAGAATATCTGTTTAATAAAGTATGTCTCGTCTGATTATATTTTCTGAGTATAAAGTCGTTTAATTTCAATTTCAATCCTTTTATTTTTTTGTAGAACTTCATTGAGTTCGTTAATCATTTTTTTTGCAATAACTTCTTTTGTAAAGTTTTCAATTAAATAATTCCTTCCATTTACTGTACATTTTTGCTGTAAGTTTTCATCACTTAACATTTGTTCTACTTTATCTGCAAAAGATATTGGATTTCCAACTTCTGCCAGCAAACCAGTTTCATTATCAATAACAACTTCTGGAATTCCTCCTGCATTTGCGGCAACAATAGGTATTTTACAAGCATACGATTCTAAAAGAACACCTCCTGTAGGCTCATTATTTGAGGTAAATAAAAACAAATCAAACTCTGGCAAAATTTCAGGAATATCATTTCTGAAACCTGTCATAATAATTTCATTTTCTAAACCTAAATCCGAAATTTGATTCTTTATTTGTGTTTCTAATGGACCTTCTCCGACTAAAATATATTTTGCTTTAATACCTCTTTTTACCAATTCAGCAACAGTATTCACCCACGTCACATGGTCTTTAAAGCCTGAAAAAGCTGCAATATTACCAATAATCTTATAAGTTGACGGAATAGCATATTGTTTGTGTAGAAATCCTGTTTTCTGAGTTTTCTTAAATTTTTTCAGATCTGTTACACTTCCAACTACACATAATTTACTATGATCCTTAACTGCATATTTTAAAATATTAACTACCGGGTAAGAAACGCATATAATTTTTTTAATCCCGCTATAGTTATATTTCCATTTTCTAAAAAAATTAGTATCAACACGTTTTATTAAAGTTCTGCATAAAACTAAAGGCAATTTTAATCCAAAGATTAATGATGAAAACACCATTAATGTATGTGCCTGACTATTGTGTATAAAAACTAAATCTGCATTTAACTCTTTTGCAATTCTTGAAAACTGTTTTGCATATTTTAAATCATATTCTGACTTACTGTTTAACGGAATAACATTCATTCCTTTTTGAGTTGCAACTTTAAAGGTTTGGGAGTCTTCAGGGCAAATAATCCATTGCTCATTAACATATCCATACTCTTTAAACGCTTCATATAAATATATGATTTTTTGTTCGTGCCCTCGCCAGCCTTTTGAAACAGTGACCTGTATTAACCTCATTTTATCTTTAAACTAAAATCATTAAATTTATTATTCCCCACAATAGTTATTATAATGCAATTTGTTTATTATAAAAATTCGACCTTTGCTTATTGGCAGTAAAAACCTACTTCTTTATTTTATTAAATTTTAACAGTCTTTAAACAAGAAAAATAAGCCCTATTTTTTGCAAATATAATACAATAGAACAACAAACCTAAAAGTATTACTGTAATTATAAATGATCTAAAAATCAGAGAATAAGACTTCTGAATTCTTTTTAATTACACGTTATTTTAACATTTTAATGCCTTGATGATAGTAAAATCATCTGATATTTGATTTTTTTTATTCGTTTCTTTGCATGCGAATCATAAGTTAAATTCTAAATATATAAAATGGAAAATCTTAATGAAGAAATACATAAAGCTTTCGAAATAATCAAAGAAGGCGGTATTATTCTTTATCCTACCGATACAGTTTGGGGAATTGGTTGTGACGCTACAAATCCGGAAGCTGTTGCCAAAATATACAAACTGAAACAGCGTGCTGAAACACAAAGCATGATTGTATTGATGAATGGCGAAAAAATGATGTATAATGTTTTTAAAAATATTCCTGAGGTAGCCTGGCAAATTCTTGATTTATCAGAAAAACCAACAACTTTAATTTTAGATGAACCCAGAAATGTGGCCCCTAATATCATAGCCAAAGACAATTCACTTGGAATTAGGTTAGTCAAGGAACCTTTTTGCTTCAAATTATTGGAGAGGATGAAAAAACCATTAGTTTCTACATCTGCAAATATTTCAGGGCAGCCAACACCAATTGCTTTTAAAGACATTAATCCTGAAATTATAAAAGGCGTTGATTATGTAGTGAATTTATATCATGACAGAGTTGCTGGAAAACCCTCAACAATAATCAAATTAACAAATGATTCGCAGGTAAAAGTAATCCGTAAATAGTTTTTATTGACTTTAAAGCTTTGTCGTTCTAATCCGCTAAACGGTTTTTAAACTGGATATCAACAGATCAACATCTTCTATGGTGTTATAATGACTGAATGAAATTCGGAGATTAGGTAATTTTAAATCAGTCTCCGAAAGCATTTCTTTTAAAACATGTGAAGGCTTCATACTTCCGGACTGACAGGCACTTCCTCTTGAAACAGCTATTCCCTTCATATCTAAACTAAACAGCAACATTGCCGTTTTATCTGGCGAAAAAGGCAAAACAATATTAATAATATTATAAAAATCTTCTTTATTGCCCACTATCCTAAAATCTGGAAAATGAATTTCCAGCTGATTTATCAAATACATTTTCAAATCAGAAATGTATTTTCTTTCCTGATCCAGATTTTCATATGAAATTGTCAAAGCTTTAGCCATTCCTGCAATTTGATGCACTGCTTCGGTTCCGGCACGCAATCCTTTTTCCTGTTCTCCACCAAAAAGCAAAGGCTGCAAACCTGAATTTTTTCGCACATAAGCAAAACCAGCTCCTTTTGGCCCATGAAATTTATGAGCGCTTGCTACAATAAAATCTACAGTAGTTTTTTGCAGATCAATTTCCGTTTTCCCAACAGATTGTACAGTATCCGAATGAAACAGAGCATTATATTGTTTACAGATAACACCAACCCTTTCCAAATCTAAAATAGTTCCGGTTTCATTATTTACATGCATTAAACTTACAATTGTCTTTTTTTCTTCAGCCAGTAAATTTGAAAGATTGGTTAAATCGATAGTGCCGTCTGGGTTAATATTTACATAATCAACCTGAATATTATAATCTGACTGCAAAGCTAAAACCGCATATAAAACTGCATGATGCTCAATTTTAGAAGTAATAATCCGCTCCACTTTCAGGTCTTCTACAGCCGAACGAAGAATCCAGTTATTCGCTTCGGTACCACCTGAAGTAAAAATTATTTCCTGGGCAGAACAATTCAAATATTTGGCAATATTTTTTCTGGAAAGTTCAATAATGGTTTTTGTATTTCTGCCAAAACTATGGGTAGATGAGGGATTTCCAAAATCATCACTCATAATTTTAATCATTTCCTGAACAACTTCAGGTCTAATGGCTGTTGTAGAAGCGTTATCTAAGTATACTTTTTTCATTGTGACAAAGTTATGAAATATCAATTGTCTAAAGATCATTTGCAAAAAATTTCACTATTTTTGAAACAAATAAAAATACAATGAAAAAATATGCAAGCCTGCTTTTATTCGCCCTTTTACTAAACGGATGCGATGATGGTGATTTAACTGTTGAACAATTTGATTTTGATGACATAACAGATATCGAACATTGTTCAGATAATTATGAACTACTCTATAAATTAAAAAGCCAGGAGAGTTTATTATTACAAATACCCGAAGACCAACTTAAAAATACAAAAGGCGAACAAACTTTAAGCCTTTCCACTACAGGTAATTACAAATTAGTTTACAGAAGATATGACGGAACTGTAACCAAATCCAGCATTTGTGATGCCATCAGACCAGCTACTCCAAACGTGACTAATGAGTGGTTTGCAAAAGGCGGGACGGTTATAATAAACACTTTTCCAAATTACACTCCTACTGACACAGGAGGCACAAGAATAACAGGATATACACATAACATCTCTTTTACAAATGTTAGTTATCCTAATTCTTCAGGAACAGACCAAATAATACCTGAATTGGCTTTTGGCAAAATTGTTACAGGCGAAGATGATTTAAATTTAACATTCGGCGATGAAAAAGCCCACTTATGTACTTCTACTACAAATGGAACGGTAGTATACAATTTTAGTGAAGGAACATCTATAGCAATAAATAATATTGATCCTGCACTGATTCCAAATCAAGCTACACCTTCCGGCAGTCCAAGAACAGGTTTAATCAGTGCAACACAAAATAGGATAATATACAATGTTTACAGCAATGGACTCCTTACTACAGATTATTTCTGTCAAACACCAATCCCTGCGACTCCTGTTATTACCCAAACCTGGACCGGGCTAAATGGTGTAAGTGGAGTGAGCGGTATCATTGAAGTAACTACTACAACTGTAGGGCCAACAGTTTTTAAACATGTTATAGTACTAAAGAATGTAATTTTAGATAATGGAAATGTAAGCTTTCAATTAGGGACAAGTTTTCTATTGGGAGAATTACAGACACAATCTAATTAAAATTCTAAAAAGTTTATTTTCTTATAAATTCAATATCCTTTTTTAATTATACTTTTTAAAAAGTAAGATTAAAAAAGGATATTTTTTTTAGATCTGAATAAGATATTGACTTCTAAAATGTTTGCTTATTTATTTTGCCTAAAATAAACTTCGGTTGCACCTAAGCCGTATTTTTGATAATTGGCATCCTGAAAATCAATGCCGTCATATCTTCCTAATAAAAAATCAAGTTCGGCTTTTAGGATTCCTTCGCCAACTCCATGGATAAAAACAATCTTAGGAATTCGGTTTTTAATAGCAAATTCAATGTGTCTTTTTGCAGTTTCAGTCTGCAGGGTTAAAATATCATAATTTGACATTCCGCGTTTATTAGGAACTAATTTTTCGATATGCAAATCAAATTCCGGAGCCGAAATTTCACGCTTATCTTTCTTTTCCTTCACAAAACTCCTTGGTTTTGGTTCTTCTTTTTGTTTTGTAACAGAATCTACATCAATTCTTTTTATAGAATTCAGTAAATTACTCGAATCCTGAATTTTAATTAATTCATTGACAAAAAATGTCATCATAAAACCATCTTCGCTTTCGATTAAAACCTCATTATTTTTAACCGAAACTACTGTTCCGTTAATGGCTTCGTCCAAAACAGAAACCTTATCTCCTTTAGTCAGCATCTTCTTCTTTTTCTTGATTTTTACTTGGTGTTTTTGCGCTTAACTGCATCATGCCAAACATAAAAACTACAATTGCAATTACTGTTATGTAAATATTTTTTTCTTCTGAAACCTGTTCGTACAATGCTATTGAAATTGCAAGAATCATTATTAAAATTTTAAAAGTTTTCATATTTTTAATATAAGACTTCAAAAGTAAGAAACTTTAAAATAGCAGCTCTATCCAATTCAGTCATATCTGCTATTTTTGTAAAATTGTAAAAAATAAAACTGTGGATTTAGAAAAATATATGCTGCCTTGCTTTAGCAAAACACTTTTTGGAATGGAGTGTTTAGGTTGCGGATTTCAACGATCCCTGTTCTTACTTTGTCAGGGTGAGTTTTTAGCAGCTTTTAAAATGTATCCTGCAATTTATACGACACTTATTTTTTTAGCAATCGTAACTCTTCATTTTTTTAACAAAGCTAGAAATTACAATAAATTACTTTGGGGTTCCGCAATCGTAAATGGCATTTTTATGATTGGCGGTTATTATTACAAACATTTTTATTTATGATTTACAGAACGTTAATTACTTTTTAATTTGATTTAAAATATCATTCATCATTTCGATTTGTACTTTTTGTATTTCAATCAGTTCTTGTTGCTGATGCATAATCAGATGATCGATCTTATCATGAATCATTCTAATTTCTAACTCAGATTTCAGGTTAATCATATAATCTTTTTTAGCACGGGTACGATCTTTTTCTTCCTGACGATTCTGACTCATCATAATTACCGGAGCCTGTAAAGCCGCAATACAAGACAAAATCAGGTTCAGTAAAATAAACGGATACGGGTCAAAACCTTTGTTAGCTAAAATATAAACATTAGCACCAATCCAGATGACAATAAAGAGTAAAAACGAAATTATGAAAGTCCAGCTCCCGCCAAAATCGGCTACTTTATCTGCTATTTTTTGACCAAAGTTTCTAGTCTCATCCTCATCTTCAACAATACTCACAATTGATTTATCTTCTTTCAAAGACGAAATAACATTCTCTTCAAGATTAGAAAGAGCTCCTATTTCAGCAGATAAATAGCTTGAAATATATTTCTGTCTATAGGCATTTAATTCTTCAAAGGAAATAAAATCACTATCGCAAAACGAAGGATAATCTTTGACAATAAGTCCCAAAATAGGATTATGAATTGATTTTCCTGATACTTTTTCATTTACAGGAAAAGATAAGTTAGAAATAGCACTCTTAAAAGTGGACTTGTTTTTCATATTTAATATATTTACTCGCTAATTTACACATTTAACTTCTTAAGAATTCAATAAATTTTGGTACTCAAAATTTCTTTTATTTATCACAAATAGAATTCTCAATAGAAAATTTCTTTACGGAATTCGTGCTTTTATTTACAAAAAACACCTTACTTTTAACGTTTCAAATTATCCATTCAATTTTAAAATTGTGTCAAAAGATCTTATCATAGAAAACATCAAAGCTTTAAAAAGCCATTCAAATATAAATTACGGCATTAAAACTAAAACGGAAGATTTTACCGAAAAGCTTTTTTACACCCTTTTTGATTCAAATGCAGCCTTAGATCAGAGTATTGATGAACTCGAGTTTCGCTTTAAAGAGATTGCTGTTTTAGCCTGCAAAAAACCGGAAAAATTATGCGGATCAATGTGGGACCTTTTTCTGGAAAAGCTACCACATGTGTTAGAAAAACTGAATCAGGATGCCGAGTATATTTTAGAAAATGATCCGGCTTCAAACAGTATAGACGAAGTTTATTTAGGATATCCCGGCTTTTATGCTATTGCAATTTACAGGCTGAGCCATGAATTATATAAACTTGATTTGTTACTATTCTCAAGATTGATGAGTGAATATGCACACCGCATTACCGGAACAGACATTCATGCAGGGGCAGATATTGCTTCTCCATTTTTTATTGATCACGCTACCGGAATTGTTATTGGAGAAACGACCGTAATTGAAAAACATGTAAAAATTTACCAGGGAGTTACTTTAGGTGCCCTTAGCGTTAGCAAAGACATGAAAAATGCCAAACGTCATCCAACTGTTGAGAAAAATGTCTGTATTTATGCAAATGCAACTATTTTAGGGGGTGAAACTATTATTGGTAAAAATAGTATTGTGGGAGGAAATGCGTGGGTTACCAAATCAATCCCTGCAGATTCCATTGTCCTCAATACCACTACAACCGAAGTTAAAATAAAAGAAAAAAAATAGAATGAAACCACAGAAATTAATCAACCTGATTGGTAATACTCCGCTAATGGAAACTGTCAATCTGGTCAAAAATAAAAATGTAAAACTTTTATTAAAACTCGAAGGCAACAATCCGGGCGGAAGTGTAAAAGACAGGGCCGCTTATAACATGATTGCATCAGCTTTAGAAAGAGGAGATATCAAAAAGGGTGACAAATTAATTGAAGCAACAAGCGGGAATACAGGAATTGCACTGGCAATGATTGCCCAATTGTTTCAGGTAGAAATAGAATTGGTTTTACCTGAAGATTCTACAAAAGAGCGCACACAAACGATGCGTGCTTATGGTGCAACAGTAATTTTAACACCAGCAAGTGAAGGAATTATCGGTTCACGTGATTACGCTGACAAAAAAGTAGCCGAAGGCGGTTACGTAATGCTAAATCAGTTTGCAAATGATGATAACTGGAAAGCACACTACAAAACCACCGGTCCTGAAATATGGGAAGATACTGAAGGAACTGTAACCCATTTTGTATCGGCCATGGGAACAACAGGAACCATTATTGGTACCTCATCCTATTTGAAAGAGAAAAATCCAAATGTTCAGATTATAGGTGCCCAGCCTAGTGATGGGTCACAAATTCCCGGAATCCGTAAATGGCCACAGGAATATTTGCCGAAGATTTTTGATGCTTCAAAAGTTGATACTGTTGTTGATGTAAGTGAGGAAGAAGCAAGAGAAATGACTAAAAGATTAGCGCTTGAAGAAGGAGTTTTTGCCGGAATGAGCAGTGGAGGTTCTGTAGCAGTAGCCCTTAAAATAGCAGAAAAATTAGAATCTGGCGTTATTGTAGCCATTATCTGCGATCGCGGTGATCGCTATTTATCTTCTGATTTATTTGATTAATTTTAAGGTTCAAAGTTGCAAAGGTTCATAGGTAACAAAGTTTTTTCAAACTTTTCTAAAGAAACCTTTACCACTTTGAACCTAATAAACCTTTAAACCTAAAAAAATGAACTACCGTAAATTAGGCAAAACCAATTTTAATATATCTGAAATCTCACTTGGCACCTGGCAGGTTGGAGGAAAGTGGGGATCTGCTTTTGACAACAAAACTGCAGACGAGCTTCTAAATTCAGCAATCGACAATGGCGTGAACTTTATTGATACCGCAGATGTCTACGAAAATGGATTAAGTGAAACCGCTGTTGGAAGAGTTGTTCGTTCCAGATCTGAGCGTATTTATGTAGCTACAAAATGTGGACGTCATATTAATCCGCATGTTAGTGAAGGATACCAGCCCAAAGTACTTCAAAAATACGTTGAAGACAGCTTAAAAAGATTGGGACTTGAAACACTTGATTTAATTCAATTGCACTGTCCTCCTACTGAAGTTTTTTACAGACCTGAGATTTTTGAACTGTTTGATCGTCTAAAAGAACAGGGTAAAATTTTAAATCTTGGTGTTAGCGTAGAAAAAGTTGAAGAAGCCTTAAAAGCAATCGAATATTCGAATGTTACGACAGTTCAGATTATTTTCAATTTGTTTCGTCAGCGTCCTTCACAATTGTTCTTTTCTGAAGCCAGAAAAAAAGATATCGGTATCATTGCCAGAGTTCCTTTGGCAAGCGGGCTTTTAACGGGCAAATTCGATGCAAAAACAACTTTTGACCCACAAGATCACAGAAATTTCAACAGAAATGGAGATGCTTTTGATAAAGGAGAAACTTTCTCCGGTATTGATTATGAATTAGGCCTTAAAGCTGTTGAGGAATTAAAAGCATTATTTCCGGAAACTACAAATTTGGCTCCATATGCTTTGCAATGGATTCTAAGTTTTAAAGACATCAGTTGTATTATTCCGGGTGCTTCAAAAGAAAGTCATGTATTATCTAATTTATCCGTTTATAATTTACCTGAATTATCCTCAGAAAAAATTGAAGCAATGAATAAAATTTACGAAGAATATATAAAACCTTCTGTGCATCATCTCTGGTAATTCATTTTTTAAAACACTTTTACATTGGATATATAAGTTTCTAAGATTTTAAACGCAAAATCTTAGAAACTTTTTTATGATTACGCAACCCTTTAGTAATCAACCTATCTTATCAATAAAATTAACCTAAACTCATTAACCATGAAAAAATTAAGTTTTATTGTACTTATTATCTGTTTTATAACGGTCTCTTGCAGTAACGACGAAGACTCTCAAAAAGAAGACTCTCAAAAATTAGAAGTAATGCACAACGAGATTGTCGCTCTTTCGTTGTCCAATTCTCAAACTTGTACAAACGCTGAAGAGTGGGATTTTACATCAATTAATATAAGTGCTTGTGGCGGAGTCAATGCTTATATAATTTATTCTAAAAAAATAGATAAGGTTAAATTCCTTGCCAAAGTAGACGAGTACCTAAAAGCTCAGGCTGCTTATAATGAAAAATGGAAAATAAATGCGACCTGCGACCTCATGCTGCCGCCTTCGGGAATAGAATGTGCAGAAGGGAAACCTAAACTGGTTTATTCAATGCCAAATAAGTAAACTTTACAAAATTCTAAGGTATTATGTAATTTGATTTTTAAATTTAAAAAAACGTAGTACCTTACATCCTTCTTTTCCGGAAACTTCCTAAAAATGTTACAAAAATCAAATTTTACAGAATGGTTCAATCGATACAAATATGCAGAATTAGCAAGTACAAGTGCTGCTCTTACTACATCGCTTTTTAGTAAAATTTACAGTGGGTTAACTACAGCTTATTTGATTACGGCTGCAGAATACCTGGCTTTTTATAGTGTGATTCTGTTTTCTTCATATAAAAAACTAGCAAAGCAGAACACACTTTTAGGCAAAAAAACTTCTTCTTCAGAAATTCTTAAACTTCTAAAAAACTTAATTTTAGAGTTTGGTTACCCCGCAATTTTAGATTTTTTGATAATCCGTCCTTTTTGTATGTATTGGATGCCAATACTTTGTGGGAATTACTTTTTCGGGATTATTTTTGGAAAAATTTCTGCAGACCTGTGTTTCTATTGTTTCACCATCATAAATTATGAATTAATCAAAAGAAAATAGTTAACAGCTTTCAAATACAATTTTAAATTCTGCGCCTTTATTTTTTCCTTCGCTAGAAGCTGTTAGTTGACCTTTACTTCTTTCGATGATTTTTTTACACAAATACAAACCAATACCGGTTGAAGATTCATTAGCTGTACCTAATCGGCCCATTTTAGTGAATTTTTTAAACAGCTCATCTATTTGAAGCTCATTGAAACCAATACCTGTATCAGAAACTGTTATAATCAGATTCTCATTTTCAGTAAAAATCCTAAGCTTAATTTCGCTGTCAAAATAAGAGAACTTAACAGCGTTACTAATTAAGTTAATTATAACCTGCACTAATAATCCTTCATCTATTTTAAGTTGTGCTTCTTCTGTTTCGATACTTACATTAAGGCTTATATTTTTATCAATAAGCCGCTGCTCCACTTGCTCGTTGATAAAAGCCAATATATTTGGAAATATAATTATTCTGGTTTCCTGATTTATTTTTACAACCTGATCCTGCTCTTTCAATAATTTAATAAAATTTTCAATATAACGAAACTGCAAATCCGTTGATTCGCAGATTAAATTAGCTAAATCCTTAATAGAATCAGATGGCTTTTCATCTAAAATAAGCTTTGCCAGACCCTGAGGATTTCCTGCAAAATTTTTCAAATCGTGTGAAAGCATATAAATGAGATCCTGTTTTTCATTAATAAAAGTTTCAGATTCGAAAATAGATTCCTGAATATTACTCATCAACAAACCGGCTTCATCATTATATTCTGTTGGCAAAACAGATAATTTTCTCTCATTTCTATAATCATCCAATGCTTTCGAAGCTAAAAAAATGGGCTTTATCAATTGATTTAAAACCAAAAGCGTAATTGCTGTTGCCAGCAAAGTCATGATTAAGGAAAATACTAAAACAGATGTGGGTGAAATCGAAGTATTAAAATAAAGAACAAAAAATAAAATCCCGATTAAAGGGATATGAATACCTATAAAAGCAACAAATAGAAATTTGAACGCATAACTTTTTTTTAAAAAGCTAATTTTCGAAAGATTATGATACAGCTTCATAAAGTAACAATAACTTAGATTATAAATGGGGCTATCGAAGCATTTGACAGAACAAAGTTAGCTTTTAAAGCTAATTAAAAGATGTAAAATATAGAATTTGATAAAATATTTTAAAATTTAAATTTATAAAAGTTTACAAACCCTTATTTTTGCGCTATGGGAAGAAAAAATACAGACAAAGTCGTCTTTCATCAAATACAAGTTCTTGATGCAGGCGCAAAAGGTGTATCAGTTGCAAAAGCTCCTGACGGAAAAGTAATCTTTATTCCGAATGTAGTTCCGGGCGACGTAGTGGATGTGCAGACTTTTAAAAAACGAAAAGCTTATTACGAAGGAAAAGCCGTTAAATTTCACGAATTATCAGAGCACCGTATAGATCCAATTTGTGAACATTTTGGTGTTTGTGGCGGATGTAAATGGCAAAACATGAAATACAGCCAGCAGCTTTATTACAAACAAAATGAAGTAAAAAACCATCTGCAAAGAATTGGTAAAATTGAATTACCTGAATTTGAAGACATTCTGGGTTCTGAAAAGCAATTTTTCTACAGAAATAAAATGGAATTTTCTTTTTCAAACAGCCGTTGGTTAACTGAAAAAGAAATTGAAAGCACAGAAGATTTAGGAAACAGAAATGCATTGGGATTTCATATTCCAAAAATGTGGGACAAAATACTGGATATTAACAAATGTTATTTACAGGAAGACCCTTCAAATGCAATTCGTAATGAAATCAGAGCTTTTGCAAACGAAAATAATTTAGCTTTCTTTAATCCCAGAGAACATTCGGGTTTATTAAGAACCTTCATGATTCGTACAGCTTCCACAGGTGAAATTATGGTTTTGATTCAGTTTTTTGAAAATGACAAAGTCAATCGTGAATTGCTTTTAGATCATCTTTACGCTAAATTTCCACAAATTACATCATTGCAGTATGTAGTTAATTCAAAAGCAAATGATACTATTTACGATCAAAACATTAAGTTATATAAAGGAAGAGATTATATTCTGGAAGAAATGGAAGGCTTAAAGTTTAGTATTAATGCCAAATCATTTTACCAGACCAACTCTGATCAGGCATATGAATTATACAAAATAACACGTGATTTTGCAGGGCTTTCAGGTAATGAAACCGTTTATGATTTATATACCGGAACCGGAACTATTGCGCAATTCGTTTCTAAAAAAGCTAAAAAAGTAATTGGTGTAGAAAGTGTGCCTGAAGCTATTTTAGATGCTAAAGCAAATGCCGAACGCAATAATATTACGAATTGCGAGTTTTTTGTTGGGGACATGAAAGTTGTTTTTAACGAAGCCTTTATTGCACAGCACGGCAAACCTGATGTTATCATTACCGATCCGCCAAGAGATGGAATGCATAAGGACGTTATTGATCAAATTTTGAAAATTGCTCCTGAAAAAGTCGTTTATGTAAGCTGTAACTCAGCAACACAAGCAAGAGATTTGGCTTTAATGGATGAAAAATATAAAGTTACCCGTGTTCGCCCTGTTGACATGTTTCCACAAACGCATCATGTCGAAAATGTTGTACTTTTAGAACTTAGATAATACAATTATAAATGAAAAAAATTCTGTATTTTTTATTAGTCTTTTCTTTTGGATTATCAAGCTGCGAGAAAGATGATATTTGTGATGCCAATACACCAACAACTCCCAGACTTATCATTTCTTTTTACGACATTACGACTCCTTCAGTAAAGAAAAGTGTAACACTCTTGAAAGTAATGGGCAAGGGTCAAGATGAAGGTATTATCTTTAACGAAAGTGGAACTGAGACAACAAAATACCTCACAAGCGGTGATTCAATTGCTATACCGTTAAAAACGAATGAAGATGCCACTACTTTTTCCTTCATTTTAAATTCAGACGAATCTAATCCCGGACTGGCTAATACTGATGAGATAACGTTTAATTATAGCCGACAAAATGTATATGTTTCCAGAGCCTGTGGCTTTAAAACAATTTACAGATTAGACACACAAACTCCGTTTGTACGGACCGATTCCGGTAATGATGGTATTTGGATGCAGGATGTTCGAGTATTTAATCCTAACATTGAATTTGAAAATGAAACACATGTCAAAGTATTTTTTTAGTATCTGTTTATTGTTTACCGTGTTTTTTGTCCAGGCTCAGGAAACACCTGCGGATACAATAAAAAAAGAAATCAATCAGGAAAAACCAAAATCCAAAACACCTAAGGTTGCTACAAAATCTATAGCTGACAGCATTCCTGTAAAAAAAGATCGTTATGGTTTGCGTGTGGGTGTAGATTTATACAAACTAACCCGTGGTTTTTATGATAAGGATTATAAGGGAGTAGAATTTGTGGGTGATTTTCGCCTTACCAAAAAATATTACATAGCAGCTGAACTTGGTATAGAGGATAAAACCACTGATGATGACAGACTGAATTCAACAGCAACCGGAACTTACTTAAAAGGAGGTTTCGACTACAATTTATACAATAACTGGCTGGACATGGAAAATCTTATAACGATAGGTTTGCGTGGAGGTTTTAGTACTTTTAGCCAGCAGTTAAACAGTTACAAAATTTACAATTCAGATCAATATTGGGGACAAATCCCACCCATTACTGATGGCACAAAATATACTGGTTTAACTGCCGCCTGGGCGGAAGTTGCCCTTGGAATGAAAGCTAAAGTTTTTAATAATGTGTTCGTAGGATTCGGCTTTCAGTTAAAAATGCTTTTAGCCAATAAAGAACCTGGAAATTTTGAGAACCTTTATATTCCGGGTTTTAACAGAACCTATGATGGAAATTTTGGAGTAGGATTTAATTATACGGTTTCTTATTTTATTCCTCTTTATAAAAAGAAAGTAACAATTCCGGAAATAGAAAAAAAAGCTTCTGAAAAATAATTTCTTTTAAACAAAAAAAGCCCCAAATTCACTAATCAAATAATGAATTTGGGGCTTTTTAAAAATTATATTTAAGACAATTGAAAATCTATTGCTGCATTTGAATGTATCAAAGCTGTATCAAAAACCGGTACAGAAAGATCCTCGGGTTTAATCACAAGCGGAATTTCCGTACAGCCCAAAATAATACCTTCTGCTCCTTCTTTTATTAATTGATTTGCTATTTCCAGATAACGTTTTTTCGTTTCCGAAGTAACAATTCCTCTTCCTAAATCTTCGAAAATTGTAGTGTGAATAAAATCCCTTTCTTCCTGACTTTTCGGGATTATTACCTCAACTCCTTTCATGGCAAGCTTATCTTTAAAAAAATCCAGTTCCATTGTAAACTTAGTTCCTAATAAACCTACTTTTTTAATTTCTTGTTTCTGGATTTCAACAGCAGTTACAGTTGCAATATGAATAATGGGTAAATCAATCGCTTCCCCGAGTCGGTCAGCAATAAAATGCATCGTATTTGCACACAGAAGAATTGCTTCAGCTCCACCTGATTTTAAAAATTCGCAGGCTTTTAAAAGCATTTCAAAAGTAGAATCCCAATCATTAGCATCATTATTCTTTTTTATTTCAGCATAATTGAACGAATAAATCAAACACTCTGAAAAGTTAAGCCCTCCCATTTTTTTATTTATCCCTTCATTTATAAGTTTGTAATAATCTGCTGTCGAAACCCAGCTAATACCACCTATAAGTCCAATTATCTTCATAAAAATGATTTTTAACTATCCAATTTCTTTAATTCCTTTTATAAAAATCCATTTTACAAAAAGTTTTTCACCATCTTTAGTGTTCACTGCTTTAAATTGTGGAGCAATTAAAGTTGCCACAATAAAAGCTGTCAATGGAATCCAGATTCCGGTTAATCCACTGTATTCTGCAATGATAAATCTTCCTAAAATAAATAAAATTGCGAAACATCCCAATTGATATAGAAATGCTCTTACTTGTAGTTTTGTCATTTATTTTCTTTTTAAGGTTCAGAGTCACAAAAGACTCAAAGTTACAAAGTTTTTTCTCTGTCGATCTTTAAAACTTTTGGCTTTTTGTTACTATTCGTTAATCTGAAACTTCGTTCTCTTACTTCCTTCGTACATTTCGTATTTTACCAAGCGTGCCTCAAGACTTCCGTTAAAAAGTTTAATTTTTCGGGAAGGTTTTAATCCTACAAACTTTAAGGCTTCCAGATTTGCGGTAATAAACCAGGCATTAGTCCCCGGATAACTTTTCTTTAGAGTATCACCTATATTTTTGTAAAATTCTTCCATGTGAATATCCAGACGCTCATCATAAGGAGGATTGAATACAACATGAAGTTTTCCTTCTACGGCTTTTTCAGTATCAAAAAAGTTATCTTCAGAAATTGTTACATAATCTTCAAGGTTTGCATTTCTGATGTTGTCTTTGGCTTTGCTCACAGCGCTTGGGGCTTTATCAAAACCTTTAATTGTATAGTGAAATTCTCTTGTTTTTTTCATCAGGCTGTCAACGATTCTATCGAATAAATCATTGTCCCAGTCTTTCCATTTTTCAAAAGCAAACTCTTTTCGGTTCATATTTGCCGGAACGTTACAGGCAATCATAGCTGCTTCTGCCAGAAATGTTCCTGAACCGCACATTGGATCAAGAAAATGACTTTGCCCATCCCAGCCTGACAATAAAAGAATTCCTGCAGCCAAAACTTCGTTAATTGGTGCAATATTCGTAGCTGTTCTGTAACCACGCTGATGCAGGGAATTTCCTGAAGTATCCAAAGCTACTGAAACCTGATCTTTATCAATATGAACATTAATTCGTAAATCCGGAAAAGCTTTATCAATACTGGGGCGCTGCCCTGTTCTTTCTCTAAACTGATCTACAATGGCATCTTTACATTTTTGAGAGACAAACTCAGAATGGTTAAAATAAGTAGAATGCACCGTAGCGTCAATTACAAAAGTCTGATTGGCATTCAGCAATTTCGACCAGTTTACACCCGAAATTCCTTTGTATAACGCCTGCTCATTATTGGCTCTGAATGAATAAATTGGTTTTAAAACTTTAAGGGCTGTTCTAAGTGACAAATTAGCTTTGTACATAAAGCCTTTATCGCCTTTAAAGCTTACCATTCTCACTCCTTTTTCGACATCCTGAGCACCAAGATCCCGCAATTCTTTTTCTAATATTTCTTCGAAACCAAAAAAACATTTGGCTATCATTCTAAAATTTTCTTCCATCTTTATTTTTGTTTAAAAAAAACTCCGATCGCATACGCCTATCTGATTATTCAGGTATCGTCACGAAATAGTTATTTTTCGGCAAAAATACACTAAATTTGCCGGACTTTGAATTAATTGAAATAGAATAAATGTCTGAAGCGCCTAACTCATCAACACCTAATCAGGATCGTAACACCGAAAATTGGTTTACATCATGGTTTGATACTCCTTATTATCATATTTTATATAAAGACAGGAATTACAGAGAGGCTCAGATTTTTATGGACAATCTTACGCATTATCTAAACCTGCCTGAAAAAGCAAAAGTATTAGATCTTGCATGTGGAAAAGGACGTCATTCTATCTATTTAAATCAGCTTGGTTATAATGTCTTAGGAGCAGATTTATCTGAAAACAGTATTGCAGAAGCCAGCAAAAACAGCAACGAAACCCTGCATTTTAAGGTACACGATATGCGTGAGCCTTTTGAAGACAAATTTGATGCTATTTTTAATCTGTTTACCAGTTTTGGTTATTTCGAAAGTGATGATGATAACCTGACTACCCTAAAAGCGATCAAAGAAAGTTTATCCGAATATGGTTTTGCCGTAATTGATTTTATGAACGTAAATCAGGTTATTGAAACTTTAGTTCCTAAAGAAGTAAAAACAGTGGACGGAATTGATTTCAATATCAAAAGATATGTAGAAGACGGACATATTTTTAAGGAAATTGATTTTGAAGATCAGGGAAGAAAATTTCATTTTACAGAAAAAGTAAAGGCACTAACACTAAAAGATTTTCAGGATTTAATGGATGAAGCGGGTATTTATCTCTTAGATATTTTCGGCGATTATAAGCTTAAAAAATTCCACAAAACCGAAAGCGAACGATTAATCATGATTTTTAAATAGGTTTAATCCTTTACCGTTAATTTGTTTTCTCATCAAACAGCTTAACAACAACCGATTAAACAATTAAACAAAAAACGATTAAACAAAAAATGAATTATCTATTACCCTTATTCTCTGTACTTCTGGGCTATGTTGTGGCTTTATTTTTAAAGCCAAAAAACAAGACCAATCTAAAATTATTACTGGCATTTAGTGGTTCATTTTTGTTATCCTTAACTGTAATGCATCTCTTGCCGGAAGTTTATGAATCACACAATCACAACATCGGTGTGTTTATTATGGTTGGAATTTTATTTCAGATCATTCTGGAATTTTTCTCCAAAGGTGCAGAACACGGACACGTGCACGGGCATGCAAAAATGTCTCAGATTCCGTGGTTGCTTTTTATAAGTCTTTGTATTCATGCCTTTTTAGAAGGTTTTCCGGTAAGTCATCATCATGGTTTGGCAATCGGAATTGCAATTCACCATTTGCCAATTGCCGTGATTTTAACGACATTTTTCATCAATGCCGATTTAAACAAAAAAGCCATTTTTGCTTTCATGCTGACTTTTGCTATCATGACTCCGTTGGGAACTGTAGCTTCTGATTTTTTACCCATATTAAACGAATATTACACCGAAATAACCGCAATCGTAATCGGAATATTATTCCATATTTCATCAACAATTATTTTCGAAAGCAGTGAAGGACATAAATTTAATGTCGCCAAAGTTTCGATGATTGTTCTGGGAATTTTATTGGCATTCTTCCTATAATCAGGGCGTGACCCTATTTACAAAAGGCGCTATTTAACAAACCGCTCATGTGCGCCTTTCCCAAATAGGGTCGGGCTATCCGCACTACTTCGGTAGTTTGCTCCTATCCCTCACGCAACCGTAAATCAGACAAAATCATCCCAAAAAGAAACAAAAATCTTTGTAACTTTGAGATTTTGCAAACTTAGATACTAAAAACACAATGACCTTTACAAAAACAACCGAACAATCTTCAAAATATGAACATTTAGAAAAAATGTCAGTTCAGGAACTGCTGACTAATATTAATAACGAGGACAAAACTGTACCTAACGCAGTCGAAAAAGCGTTACCTCAAATCGAGGCTTTAGTTGCACAGACTGTCACAAATTTAAAATTAGGCGGACGTATTTTTTACATCGGTGCCGGAACATCCGGACGTTTGGGGGTTGTAGACGCTTCAGAATGTCCTCCTACTTTTGGAGTTCCTTTTGATTTAGTAAACGGAATCATTGCGGGTGGTGACACAGCAATTCGTCGTGCCGTAGAAAATGCAGAAGACAATGCAACTCAAGCCTGGATTGATTTACAGGCACATAATATCAATCAGAATGATATCGTGATTGGAATAGCGGCTTCAGGAACTACTCCATATGTTATTGGCGGATTGGAAACCTGTAACGAAAATAATATTGCCACAGGCTGTATTACATGTAACGCAGGAAGCCCTTTAGCGCTAACAGCAAAATTCCCAGTTGAAGTAGTTGTTGGGCCGGAATTTGTAACCGGAAGTTCCAGAATGAAAGCCGGGACTGCACAAAAATTGGTTTTAAATATGATTTCAACTGCTTCGATGATTCAGCTTGGAAAAGTAAAAGGAAACAAAATGGTTGACATGCAATTGAGTAACAGCAAACTGGTTGACCGCGGCGTAAAAATGATTATGGGAGAAATCCCGGTTTCATATGACGAAGCTTCAGAATTATTAAAAAAATACGGCAGTGTTAGAAATGCCGTTGATAATTATACAAAGTAAAAAGGATTTTTGTGAGATGTAAGATGACTTTTTTATAAACATAAAGTTTGACAAGATTGGCATAAAAACCTTAAACTTTTCAAAATTTGAAACAAATAAACAAATGGCAACAAATAAACAATTATTAGGAAAAGGAATTAAATATTTATCAGGTTCATTGCCTTTGTTATTTATAGGTCCATCATTGATTTATAACGCCTTTATGAACCAGCACACCGCCTGGCATTATCTGGTTTTAGGAATTGGGATTGTAGCCTGTCTGAGTGCCATGTTTTTAATTTTTTACGGATTAAAAATTATAATGAAAGGTTTGTTCAATGACTAATATCTAACTGTCAGAGCAAATCATATAATAACTCTTTTAATCCCTTCATGCAATCACAATGGAAAGTCTAATTCACATTCAGAAAACCTTCGAAAAAGTCATTTATATTGACAAAAAAATAAACAACCGTGAATTTGAGGATTGCGTTTTTAAAAACTGTGATTTTTCCAACAGTAATTTCGCTTACAATACCTTTTTAGACTGCGAGTTTATCGACTGTAATTTGTCGATGACAAGTCTGGCTGGAACAAGTTTAAAGAATGTGACTTTCAAGAACTGTAAACTTTTAGGAATTGCCTTTAATGAATGTGACGACTTTTTATTCCAGGTTTATTTTGAAGAAAGTACCATAGATTACGCTATTTTTTCGAATAAGAAAATGCCCAAAACCAAATTCATCAATTGTTCTGTTAGAGAAGTTACTTTTATAGGAACTAATTTAACCAGTTCGGTTTTTGATAATTGTGATTTGGATGGCGCTATTTTTAACGATACGCAACTGGCCGCAGTTGATTTTAAAACGGCTTACAATTATAAAATCGATCCCGAATTTAACCCAATGAAAAAAGCACAATTCTCTACTCAGGGAATTACGGGACTTTTGGATAAATATGATATTAAAATTGTATAATCATGGAAACGAACGAATCTTATCTGGAAAGCGTTAAAAAACAGTTTTTGTATTATAAAATGCTGGGTGAAAAAGCCATCGATCAGCTTGAACCTGAACAGCTTTTTATGGTTTTAAACGAAGACACTAATAGTATTGCGACTATAATCAAACATATTTCGGGAAATATGCTGTCACGATGGACAGACTTTTTAACTTCTGACGGTGAAAAAGAATGGCGCAATCGTGATGCTGAATTTGAAAATGATTTGCAATCAAAAGAAGAAGTTCTGGAAATCTGGAATAAAGGCTGGAATGTGTTTTTTGAAGCTTTAAACAATTTGAGTCCGGAACAGCTTTCGGATATAATTTATATTCGGAATGAAGGCCATACGGTTATTGAAGCCATTAATAGGCAACTGGCACATTATCCGTATCATATCGGGCAGATTGTTTTTTATGCGAAACAATTGAAAAATAGCTCCTGGGACAGTTTATCGATTCCGAAAAATAAATCCGGAAATTATAATGCTGAAAAGTTTGCCAAAGAAAAAGAAATTAAAAATTTTACGGATGATGAATTGAATAGATTAAAATAATTCTATTTGATTTTTTCTGATGAAAATGATAGCCCTAGCCCTGATGGAAGCGGCATCCTTTTGTGGCGTCCTGATAGCTATCGGGAGCCACAAAAGATATAGCGGAAAGCAGGAATCAGCTCCTTAAAAACACTTATTTAAAATGAAAAAAATTATATTCTTATTCCCAATACTTGCTTTAGTATCATGTTATAACGCAGAGCACAACTGCAAAGATTTCAAAAACGGTAAATTTAAATTTGAATTTGAAGTAAACGGCGTAAAAAAAACAACGATTTTTGAACGCAAAGACAGTATTGAAATTGAAACTTTTGAGGGCAAAACAGACACTTCTACAATACGCTGGGTAAGTGACTGCGAGTATGTTTTGCAGAAAAAACATCCGAAAAACATGGCAGAGGAAAAAGCAATCAGCATGAAAATACTAACAACCTCGAAAGATTCGTATACTTTTGAATTTGGAATGGTGGGCTCTGAAGAAAAACAGCACGGAAAAGTTTTTAAAATCGAATAAAAAATAGTAATTTGAATGTAAATTAAAATTTACATGGAAGTATTTTTAAACCCTGATGCCTGGATTGCATTACTGACCCTAACATTTCTGGAAATTGTTCTGGGAATTGATAATATCATTTTCATTTCGATAGTTACAGGAAAACTACCCGAACAGGACCGGAAAAAAGCAACCCGGATCGGTTTGTTTCTGGCTATGTTTATGCGAATTGTGTTGCTATTGGGAATTTCGTATTTAATTGCCATGAAAGCTACAGTATTCAGTATTCAATGGGGCTGGCTCGAAGCTGATTTTACCGGACAGGCCATTATTTTATTCCTGGGAGGATTGTTCCTGATTTACAAAAGTACTAAAGAAATCAGTGAAAAAGTGGATCATAAAGGAGAAGAAGAACAGAACATCCAATCTGTCGCAAAAAAATCTTTTTCGAATGTTATTGTACAAATCTTATTAATCGATTTAATTTTCTCTGTTGACTCCATTTTAACAGCTGTTGGTATGACCAATGGTGTTGAAGGTGCGCTAACTATCATGATTACGGCAGTTATTATCTCGGTAGTTGTTATGATGCTTTTTGCTGTTCCGGTTGGAAATTTTGTCAATAAAAACCCTTCAATACAAATATTAGGTCTTTCGTTTCTAATTCTGATTGGATTTATGCTGATTACCGAAAGTATGCATTTATCTAATGCCGAGCTGATTGGTGAACACATTGGTGCGATTCCGAAAGGATATTTATATTTTGCCATTTCGTTTTCTCTGGCTGTAGAATTTATCAATATGCGAATCCGAAAGAAAAAGTCTTAACTCAAATTTAAAAGTTCCCTTTGCGGAACTTTTTTGTTTCACAAATAAACCTGATTTTTCAAAAAATATAGTTTGAATAGATACTGAAATTTATTTCTTTTACAATACTGTTTTCTATTTTAAATTCAGAACTTAATCCAACATGAAAAATACCATTTCACATAGAGTTGCCGACTTTTTAAAGCACTTCCCTCCTTTTAATCTTTTGCATCAAAAAGATCTTGAAAAATTATCGGAGCAGATTTCAATCATATATAAAGAAAAGGATTCTGTAATTTTTTCTGAGAATGAAAAAACTCATGAATCTTTTTATGTAGTCCACAAAGGAGCGATTGCCCTTAAAAAAAATCAGAAAACCCTTGATATGTGTGATGAAGGGGACATTTTTGGACTGAGACCACTTCTGGCTCAGGAAAATTATGTTATGGAAGCCAGTACTTATGAAGAAAGTATCCTTTACGCCATACCTATTGCCGTTTTTAAGCCCTATGCTTTAGAAAATAAGGCGATTGGAAATTTCCTTATCGAAAGTTATGCTTCAAATACTAAAAATCCCTATTCTGAAGTTCATAAAAACAATTTATACGGCGAAATCATCGCTCAGGACAATCAGAATACTGAGAAGGAAATATTTGATTTACAGCCTGTAAAATTTTCGAAAAAGATTGTTACCTGCGGTCCGTCAACTACCGCAAAAGAAATCGCTAAAATCCTGACCAGGAAAAAAGTCGGAGCGATATTAATTGTAGATGAAATGCTTCCCATCGGAATTATTACTGATAAGGATTTGCGTAACAAAATTGTTTCAGGCGACTACCCTATTACCACGCCTGCTGAAACTATTATGACATCGCCCGTTATTACGTATTCTAAAAAAATGACGGTTACCGAGGCGCAAATGGCGATGATTAAAAGCAATATTAGTTATTTATGCCTTACCAAAGACGGAACGGTCAATACAAAAGCTGTTGGTATTTTGTCTAAACATGACCTTATGGTTTCGCTGGGAAATAATCCCGCAGTTTTGATCAAGGCTCTAAAAAGAACCACAAAAGTTAAGGAAATTAAGCCTATCAGAGCCAGAATCATGCAGTTATTACAGGGATATCTAGACCAGAATATTCCGATGACGCTGATTACAAAAATTATAACCGAATTAAATGATGCCTGCGTAACCCGTGTTATTGATATTTCATTAGAAAAAATGAATACCCCTCCTCCTGTAAAGTTTACATGGCTCGCACTGGGAAGTCAGGGGCGAGACGAACAAATGCTGCATACAGATCAGGATAATGCGATTGTGTATGAAAACGTTTCCGAAGTTTTTAAGGATGAAACCAAAGCCTATTTTCTAAAATTAGCTACCCACATTAACAAAGGACTTTTTACTATTGGTTATGAATATTGCCCTGCGGAAATGATGGCATCTAATCCAAAATGGTGTATGAGCTTGGACGAATGGAAAAATCAGGTGGCTTACTGGATTAAAAATCCGGGTAAAAATGAGGTTCTTTTATCTTTTATCTTTTTTGATTATAGTGTAAAATACGGAAATCGTGAAATTGTAGATCAATTATCCGATTCGATTTTTGAAAATGTAAAAGCCAATCCTATTTTTTATGTTCATTTGGTGAGTGGTGCTTTACAAAGTCCGTCTCCAACCGGCTTTTTCAGGCAATTTTTAGTGGAACAGGATGGTGCCAACAAAGATCAGTTCGATATTAAAAGAAGAGCCTTAATGCCACTTACAGATGCTGCAAGGGTTTTAATTTTATCGCACTCGGTAAAATCTATCAGCAACACAGCAGAACGTTTTGAAAAACTGGCAGAACTTGAACCTCAAAACAGCGAACTTTATTTATCGTGCTCTTATTCATTTAAGGCTTTATTGAAATTCAGGACCAAACAAGGCCTTTTACATCATGATTCGGGACAGTTTATCGCTTTGGAATCCCTTTCGAAAATGGAAAAAATAAAGCTAAAAAGGACTTTTAAAACCATTAAGGAGCTTCAGGAATTAATTTCGGTACGTTTCAACGTTTCTAATATTGTATAAAAATGAGTTTATTTAATTTTTGGCAGAAGGAAGAAGAAAATTTTTTCGAGGAAAACATCACTATCGAAGAAACACGTTTTGTAGTTCTGGATACTGAAACCACAGGATTTGATTTTACAAACGACCGGATTCTATGTATTGGAGCGCTCGTATTACAAAATGGTACCATTTCAGTTCAGGATAGTTTTGAGGTTTATATAGAGCAGGATCATTACGATGAGTCGACCGCCCAGATTCACGGCATCTTGAAAGATTTTGTTATAAAACGCCCTTCAGAATCAGAAGCTTTAAAACAGTTTTTAGACTATTTGGGTGATGCCGTTATTATCGCACATCATGCTTATTTTGATATTACCATGATTAATAAGGCCCTTGAAAGAAATGGTTTACCTGAATTAAAAAACAAGTCGCTGGATACAGGGATTTTATATAAGAGAACATTGATAAAATCCCATCTTTTTGAGCGTAAAGACCATTACTCTCTGGATGATCTTGCAGACAAATTTGATATTTCAAAAAAAGACCGTCATACTGCGTTGGGCGACGCTTATATTACAGCCATAGCTTTTTTAAAAATTGTAAAAAAGCTGAGGGAGAAAAAAGAAATCAATCTTAACCAGCTTTTTAAATAATTATAAGTCGAGTTTCAAAGTCAAAACTTTATTCATTGATTTCAAAAATTTCTTTCTTAATTTCTACAGAATAATCATTTGGTGAAATATTTCCGCCAAAAGTTTTCGCATAGACTTTTGTAAACTCAGCTCCAAAATATAGTATGATAGCCGAATAATACACCCAGACTAATATGATAACTACTGATCCCGCAGCACCATAAATACTTGCAATAGTAGAACTTCCTAAGTAAAACCCGATAGCAAACTTACCAATCATAAAGAGAATTGATGTAAATCCCGCACCAATAAAGGCATCTTTCCATTTTATATTTCCATCAGGTAGTGTTCTGAAAATAATAGCGAAAAGAAGCGCGATACTCCCTAAAACAATCATAATATTTATAATATAAAACAGATATACAGTACTTTCAGGAAAATATAATTTTAATCGTGCGTTTAAAATATCCAGAGTAGCATTTAACATTAAACTCACCAGCATTAAAAATCCAACAGAAACAATCATGGAAAATGACATCAGTCGGTTTTGAATAAATTTTCGTAAACCTTTATTTGGTTTTGCACGCAGTCCCCAGATATAATTAATGGAGCTCTGAATCTCAGCAAAAACTCCGGAAGCCCCGATAAGCAACATAATCACTCCAAAGACAGTTACAAAAACATTACTATCAGAAAGCTGAACATTTTTAATAGCTTCCTGAATTTGTTTGGCGGCATCATTACCTACCAATTCATTTATTTGCCCGTACAATTGCCCTGTTACAGCTTCTTCACCAAAAAAGAAACCGCAAATCGTGATAATAATAATCAATAATGGCGGTAATGCGAAAATAGTGTAATAGGATAATGCAGCACTCAATTTTATTGCGTCATCTTCTATAAATTCTAAAAAGGTCCTCTTTAATAGATACCAGGATTTAGAGAGAATATTATGATTTTCCATTTGCTGATTTTTTGATATGCATTCAAATTTAGACAATAATCAAAAAACTTTAATTCCTGATTTTTAATCGATTTTTACATTTTTACCATGTGAACTTATTTTGAAATCCTTTTATATTCCTGATCAAAACCCAATTTTTTAATTTTTAAAATCTTTTTGAATTCGCTTCTTGTTGGTTTTATTAAGTACGATATTGAGTCAACCTTTTCAGCTTTAACGACAGTTACAGAATCAAGTTTTTTTAAGTCATCCGGCAAATAGATTTCTTTTATTTTAAGTGTTTTATTTTTCAGGCTAAAAAATTGCGTTTTCCAAAAAATAGAGTCTTTTATACTTAGCACCAATTGACCATCAATACGTTTAAGCTTTTGATAGTATGACAATCTAAAAATAGTATCTATATAAGGTTCTGTAAATTCTATTGAATCTCCCTTAATGTGAATATACATTTTTTTGTCAGAGTTTTTTTCTGTCACTAAATTACCTTCGATTTTAAAGTCTTGCTTTATTGAATCGAATTCAATTTTATCCATCTTATGTTTTCCAAAATATTTAGCTATAATTCTGTCTTCTTCAATTCTTAAAAAAGAAGAATCCTTATCAATATACAATCCTCTAAATTTATATGGAAAATGATCAAGTTCAGTGTCATTAACAGGTTGTGGATTCTCAAAATAAAAGAAAAAACAATCAGGACATGGTCGCATCCTAACTTTTTTACAAGCCCCAAAAGAAATTACTAAAATCAGCATTAAAATTGACTTTTTCATAACTGCTTTTATTTATAATGGCAAAAAATCCCTTTATCATAAACCGTCCATAAACTTGCTTTCTGGTTTGCGGCTTTTAATGCGTTATTTGCCCAGGTATTGCAGGTATAAAAAAGGCTGTAGCTTCCTTTTGCTTCGTAAAAGGCGTCTTTCTTTCCGTAACTATGACCTTCAATCCATTGCGGATGAACTGGATCACTGAAACTGTCTGAAATATAAGTTACCAAATTTTGGTAATCTTCTTTTGAAATCAGGATACGTTTGCAATCGTCTCCCTCTTTTAATTGTTTAAAAAAGGTGGTATGCATTGCAGATGAACTTACACCGAATGCAGCTTTTAATGCTGTACTGGCCTTTAAATCTGACCATTCAGGCGTATCCAGATAAAAGCCTTTGTCACCCCAGCCGAAAGCAATATAATTCATCAAAGAATCTTTTGATTGCGTCTGGCTGAACTGGATTTCGTTTCGCCAGTCTTTGATTTCGTTTTTAACGGGAACCACAATATCTGTGTGAACTCCGTTGGAGAGAATATAAATTGGAATAGCATTTTGTTCTTCAGCCTGAGCGATATCAGAATTGACTGTGATTTTTGAAATTAGAAGAACTGATGAAATGTACAAAGCAAGGAAAGCGAAAATTCCGAAAAGTGTCCAGCCGAGAAATTTGAAAGTTTTTTTTAGCATTTGATTGGTTTTAGATTTAGTTATTGGTTGATTTTTCTGTAACCAATTTTTGAGCCAAAATTTTACATTCGAAAAAATAGGCACGGATTTTTCTGATTCGCTTTCGCGAAAGCGCAGATATACACGGATTTTTTTTTCTTTACTTTTTTATCTTTTCTCATTTTTGTCATCCTGAGCGGAGTCGAAGGACACGCAAGAAGCTCGATAAAGTTTAGTTATCAATCTTTGCGGGGGCTTCGACTCCGCTCAGCCTGACATTGAATGCGTTTAATTTTAGACATAAAAAAACTGCTGAATCTCTCCAGCAGTTTTCTCTATTTTCTTTGTTCTTTACTCTATTCTCTAAAAAACTATACGTTAAAACGGAAGTGCATTACATCACCATCTTTTACCACATATTCTTTTCCTTCTACTTTGAATTTTCCTGCTTCTTTAGCTTTTGCCTCAGAACCGTACTGAACGTAATCTTCGTACGAAATAACTTCTGCACGGATAAATCCTTTTTCGAAGTCAGTATGGATAACTCCGGCAGCTTGAGGCGCAGTTGCTCCAATATTGATGGTCCAGGCACGAACTTCTTTCACACCGGCTGTAAAGTAAGTCTGCTGTTTTAATAATTTGTAAGCCGCACGAATTAAAACGGATGCTCCAGGCTCTGTTAATCCCATATCTTCAAGAAAAACCTGACGCTCTTCGTAACTTTCCAGTTCTGTAATATCAGCCTCTGCACCTACTGAAAGAATGATAACTTCAGCTTCTTCATCTTTTACTAATTCACGTACCTGATCTACATATTTGTTTCCGCTTACTGCAGAACTTTCGTCAACATTACAAACATATAAAACCGGTTTTGCAGTAATTAATTGAAAACCTTCCATTAGAACTTCTTCATCATTTGACTGAGGAATAATTGTTCTGGCCGATTTTGCCTGCAATAAAGCTTCTCTAATTCTGTTCAGTAAAGCTTCTTCAGTCTGAGCTTCTTTATTACCTGTTTTTGCAGCACGTTTTACTTTTTCTAAACGTTTTTCAATTGTTTCTAAATCTTTTAACTGCAATTCGATATCAATCGTTTCTTTATCACGAATTGGGTTTACATTTCCATCAACGTGCACAATATTATCATTGTCAAAACAACGCAAAACGTGAATGATCGCATTACACTCTCTAATGTTTCCTAAAAACTGGTTTCCAAGACCTTCACCTTTACTTGCTCCTTTTACTAAACCTGCAATATCTACGATATCTACAGTTGCCATTTGAACACGCTCCGGTTTTACCAATTCCTCCAATTTGTTGATTCTTGGATCCGGAACGTTTACAACACCAATATTAGGTTCGATTGTACAAAACGGAAAGTTCGCACTTTGCGCTTTTGCATTAGATAAACAATTAAATAATGTTGATTTTCCAACATTTGGTAATCCTACAATTCCTGCTTTCATCTGTTTGTTTCTATTTATTCGGACTTTTATGTTATGTTCAACATTAATCCTTGTAATTTAATATTTTATGAATGACTTAATTCTTTTGGTTTCTGCCAGAATGCTATTTTTTGGCTTTAAAATTTTGCAAATATAAGATTTAATAGCTCGGGAGTGAAGTAAAAATGTGCTTTAATACAATTTTAAATCTGTGTCAGAAAATTTTTAAACTTTTTACTACTATTTTGTTAAATAATTGTATTTTTATAAAAACAAACAATGAAAAACAAACCAAAAAAACCATCAACCATGAAAAAGATTGCATTATTTTTATTATTTCTGAATACAGCTTTTCTCTTTGCCCAAAAAGAAGTCACGGGTATTGTAAAAGACAAAACAGGCAATCCTTTGCCGGGAGTAAATATTGTTGAAAAAGGAACTTCTAACGGCGTTTCTTCTGATTTCGAAGGAAAATATAGTATTAAAGTAAAAGAAGACGCAACTTTAATTTTTAGTTACGTCGGTTTCTTGACAGTAGAAAAAGCAGTTTCGGGTGATAATCTCAATATTGTTCTGGATGAAAACGGTGGACAGATTTTAAATGATGTTGTAGTTGTAGGCTCCAGAAATACTAAAAGAACTGTTGTAAATTCAGCTGTCCCTATTGATGTCATTAATGTAAAAGATGTTACTACACAAAGCGGAAAACTTGAGATTAACGAATTATTACAATATGTTGCCCCGTCATTCAATGCTAATAAACAATCCGGTTCTGATGGTGCCGACCATGTTGATCCGGCTTCTTTAAGAGGAATGGGACCTGACCAGACTTTAGTTTTGATTAACGGAAAGAGAAGACATCAATCATCTCTTATAAATTTATTTGGAACTCGTGGGCGTGGTAACACAGGAACTGATTTAAATGCAATTCCCGCAGCTTCGATTAAAAGAATTGAAATTTTAAGAGACGGTGCTGCGGCGCAATACGGGTCTGATGCAATTGCCGGGGTTATTAATATTGTTACAAATGATAATGTAAATGAATTGACTGGTTCTGTAACCTATGGTGCCTTCAACTCACACGCAAAAGGTGATTTCCTGCCTGGAACTCCAAATACTAAAGGTTTTAGACTTGATCAGGATGGATATGGAAATTCGTATGGAAAAGATCAGGATTTTGATGGTGGATCTGTAAAAATTGCCGCAAACTATGGAGTTGCATTAGGGACAAAAGGTGGGTATGCAAATTTTACCGGCGAATTTTTAAATAAGAATAAAACCTTAAGGCCAAGTTATTATTTTAGAAAAGGCTTTGGTGATGCCGAAATACAAGGTGTAAATTTATTTGCCAATTTTGCAGTTCCAATTAGTGACAAAACCGAATTTTATGCTTTCGGGGGAAGTAATTTCAGGAGTACTGATGCTTATGCGTTTACCAGAACTGATGAAGATCCTGAAAGAATTGTAGAAGACATTTATCCGGGTGGCTACACCCCAAGAATTACATCAAAAATCAATGACAATTCTATTGCTGCCGGTATCAGAACGGAATCTTCGGGTGGCTGGAAACTTGATTTGAGTAATACTTTCGGAATCAATAAATTTCAGTATGATATCAAAGGAACTCTAAATGCTTCGCTGGAAGAAAATTCTCCAACAGAATTTGATGCCGGAGGGCATAGTTTACTTCAAAACACTACCAATTTTGATGTTTCTAAAAACTACAATGATTTCTTAAAAGGTTTTAATATTGCTTTTGGAACAGAATTTAGAGTCGAAAAATTTGAAATTTTTGCAGGCGAAGAAGGATCATATGCAACTTATGACACAAATGGAATTCCTATCACAGATCCAACAACTCAAAGCGCCCCAATAGATCCTATTTCAGGAAAACCCAGACCAGGAGGGTCACAAGGTTTTCCAGGATACAGCCCAGCAAATGAAGTTAATGAAAACCGTAATAACTTTTCATTATATACTGATGCTGAATTAGATATTACTGAGGCGCTTATGCTAAGTGGTGCAGTTCGTTTTGAAAACTATAGTGATTTTGGTAGCACTATAAACGGAAAATTAGCGTCAAGACTTAAAATTACAGACCATATTAATTTAAGAGGATCAGTAAGTACTGGTTTCCGTGCTCCGTCATTGGCTCAGATTTATTACAACTTGCGTTTTACCAACTTCAATGCCGGTGGTGCTACCGAAGTACTTTTGGCACCAAATAATAGTCCGGTTACAAGAGCTTTCGGAATTAAAAAATTAAACGAAGAGAAAGCTGTAAATGCTTCTTTGGGTTTCACTTCTACTTTTGGAGATTTCACCGCAACAGTTGATGGTTATTATATTAAAGTAAAAGACCGTATCGTTCTTACGGGATATTTTGATGCAGAACCTTTTAATTTAGGTGTTTCTGAAGCTCAATTTTTTGTTAACGGTGTCGACACGAGCACACATGGTCTGGATTTAGTGTTTTCGTGGAAAAAAACATTTAATTTTGGACAATTTGGAGCCACTTTAGTTGGTAATATTAACGATATGAAAATAGACAATGTGAAAAATCGAGATTTAGACGCAGATACTTTCTTCGGAAAACGCGAAAAGGCCTTTCTATTAGCTTCTGCTCCTGACAGTAAATTTGGTTTAAATTTAACTTATTCTAAGAATAAATTTGATGGAGGCTTAGCTTTTACTCGTTTCAGTAAAGTGGTTTTGGTAGATTATGCAGATGAAGATGACGTTTATAATCCCAGATTAGTAACGGACTTGACGTTAGGTTATAAACTATCAAAAAGTTTAAAATTAAGTATCGGAAGTAATAACCTATTTAATGTTTATCCTACTAAGCAAGATGAAGAAATGAATACTGAAGCTGGAGGTTATTGGGACGCTGTACAAATGGGATTCAGCGGAGCTTATTACTATGCAAGGCTTGGATTTAATTTTTAATCCTAAAAATATAAAGCGAAAAATCCTGAGTTTGGTGCTCAGGATTTTTTTATTTCAATCTGTTATTTGCTAAAAACTACAACTTAAATTCTAATGCATCTATAATTCCTTTTTCCTCATCAGTAGCAGTGAATCCTGATATATCCCAATACTTAGTCAGGACTTTATTCTTTTTATTAAAAAGTGACTTTTCTTTAAAAACATCACTTTCTTTATAAGTAAAATTTTGTCTGTTGAAATTGGTTGTTATAAAACTATTCCTAACCTGAATATTTTTTATTTCCTCTTTTAAAACCAAATCATACCCTATTTCTTCATTTGCAGTCAACAGATAATAGTCCAAACCATCTATCCTGTAATTAACTCTTACAGAAGATTTTGTAATGTTTTTAGAACCAACTTGTTCATTCTCCTGAATTTCAGCAAGATTGGCAGGTACTATAATAACACTAAATTCTACAATCAGCTTTTTTTCAGGATCGTAAATAATTTCGTAGGTATCCAAGGCAGTTTTTGAATTATCTAACGGCGTTACTGACATTATATAATAGTTTTTATTATTGGGATGTCCTTTGGTTGTAAAACTATATTCCTTTTTTGTTTTCGAATCCAAAAGTGGATCGAAATACTTTAAATTGGAATAATTTTCCATAATATTATTCAAATTATAGCCCATTAAATCAGCACTGATATCTTTTTCCAACAACCCATAAGACCTGTTTTGCTCTACCAATAATGTAGTAGTTGCTTTTTTCTGGCTAACAGAAAATTGAAAATTTACCAGTCCGTCATTATAATAAGAGTATTTGTTATTTAACATAAAAAACTCTCGTACGTATACTTTTAACCGATAAGAAGAAGCTAATTTTTGCCTTGAATTAGAAACAATTTTTTGAAGGATTTTTTGAGGATTTTCATTTGAAACTACGATTTCATCCAGTTTATTATGGCTGTTTTTTAAATAAACTACAAATTGGTCCTCTTTTAAAGAAGCCCATCGAAGTGTCAGTTTTTCATAATCGGTATCAGAAACCTGAACATTAGAAGCTCCATTTAATAGAAAAGTTACTTTTCCGTCCTTATTAGTAATCAAAGTCTGCTTCGTTTTCATAATAAGTACCGTTGCATTTTCTATAGGAAGTAACGTTTCTATATCTTTTACAATTATAGAATACTCTTGTTCCTGTGCAAAGGCATTTAAATTTAAAAAAAGAACTAATAATAGTACTAATCTGCTCATGAGTTTATTAAATTTCAACGAAAGTATTAAATTTTTGATTAATAAATTAACATTTTAAAAATAAAACATTAAAAATCAAAGAAGTATATTTTACAAAATAAGAAAATTTGGAATAAAAAAAAATCCTGAGTTTTTAAAGATCAGGATTTTACATTCGTATGTTAAATATTACTCACCATGCAAAAACGCCTGTCTGTTCAACAAGGTTTCTTCATCTTCTACGTGATTATCGTCTGGCACACAACAATCAACCGGACATACAGCAGCACACTGAGGCTCGTCATGAAAACCTTTGCATTCTGTACATTTTCCAGGAACGATATAGTATACTTCGTCAGAAATTGGGGTTTGCGCATCGTCTGCATCAACTTCAGTTCCGTCTGGTAAAATTACTGTTCCTGAAAGACTTGTTCCGTCTTTATATCTCCAATCATCAGCTCCTTCATAAATTGCTGTATTTGGGCACTCTGGTTCACAAGCCCCACAATTGATGCATTCATCGGTTATAATTATTGCCATTTTATTCTTGGTTACGGGTTAAAAATTATAAGATTTTAAAAAAATGCCAAACATTTTATTCTGCTTTGCCTTATAACTTAATATAGCTTATTTTTGTGCAAAATTACAATCAAAACCTTTCATAAACAAATTACTTATGTTACAAAACGAAAAAAAACAATCTTTTATAGCACTGGGCCGGTTTTTGAGTCAGTTTTCAGAAGAAGGAAACATCCGTAATGAATCGGTTTTAGGTAATGACTTGTTTTTTGAAGATTTTATAAACCTTATTCATCTTTCGCAGTCACACAACGGATGGTATACACCTGAGCAAGTATATTTCGCTATAAAATCATGGGCAGATGCTTTAACTGAAGAAAATATTGATAAATGGCTTTCAAATTATGAATCTGAATTTTCTGAAAACAATAAGAAAGAAAAAACAGTAGCTTTAATTTTAGCCGGTAATATTCCGCTGGTAGGCTTTCATGATTTTTTATCGGTTTTAATTACCGGAAATAAAGCTCTTGTAAAAACTTCTTCGAATGACCAGCATTTATTGCCTTTTTTAGCCAAATATCTGATTTTCATTGATGAAAGCTTAAAAGATAAGATCACTTTCGTGGAAGGGAAATTAGAGAATTTTGACGCTGTAATTGCTACCGGAAGCAACAATACTGCCCGTTATTTTGAATATTATTTTAAAGACAAACCATCCATTATACGTAAAAACAGAAATTCTGTTGCAGTTTTAAATGGTCAGGAAACAAAAGAAGATTTAGAAGCTTTAGGTGAAGATATTTTTCGCTATTTTGGTTTGGGATGCCGCAATGTATCTAAACTTTTTGTCCCAAAAGATTATAAATTCGATACTTTTTTTGAAGCTATTTTTAAATATCAGGATGTTATTCATTACGAAAAATATGCTAATAATTATGACTACAATAAAGCTGTCTTTTTAATGAGTAATTTCAAATTACTGGACAATGGATTTTTGACCATAAAAGAAGATTCCAGTTATGCTTCTCCTATTTCGAGCGTTTTTTATGAATTTTATGAAACCATAGAAGATCTTGAAAACCGCCTTGAAGCAGAAGCTGAGCAAATTCAATGTATTGTAGGCAATAATTTGATCAAAAACAGTATTTCTTTCGGTAAAACACAGACTCCGGAATTATGGGATTACGCAGACAATATCGATACTATATCGTTTTTGTTAATAACATAGGTTAAAAAATTATAATTATTGCGAATAATTTAACGATTTTTCGGCTCGTATTCCCGAAATTTGCGTTTTTAAAAATTTGGACTATTTTAACTATACCATGAAAAAACACAACTACAGCGCAGGGCCAAGTATTTTACCTCAGGAAGTTTTTGAAACAGCATCAAAAGCGATTTTAGATTTTAACAATTCCGGATTATCAATTTTAGAAATTTCACACCGAAGCAAAGATTTCGTTGCTGTTATGGATGAAGCCCGATCATTGGCTTTAGAATTATTAGGCCTTGAAGGCAAAGGATACCAGGCCTTATTTTTACAAGGAGGAGCAAGTACAGCATTCTTAATGGCTCCTTACAACCTGATGAAAGAAAATGGAAAAGCAGCTTATTTAGATTCAGGAACATGGGCTACGGCAGCAATAAAAGAAGCTAAGTTCTTTGGAGAGACTGTTATCGTAGCTTCTTCAAAAGAAGAAAATTATAACCATATTCCAAAGGGTTACGAAATACCAGCTGATGCAGATTATTTTCACTGTACAAGCAACAACACCATTTTTGGAACTCAAATGAAAGAATTCCCTGCAACGAACATTCCAGTGGTTTGCGATATGAGTTCTGATATTTTTTCACGCGATTTAGATTTTTCTAAATTTGATTTAATCTATGCCGGAGCTCAAAAAAATATGGGACCTGCAGGAACTACTCTGGTAGTCGTTAAAGAAGAAATTTTAGGAAAAAACGGGAGAGCAATTCCTAGCATGTTAGACTACGCTAAACATATCAAAGCAGAAAGTATGTACAATACTCCACCTGTTTTTTCTGTTTATGTTTCGTTATTGACTATGCAATGGATTAAAGCAAAAGGCGGAGTTGCTGCTGTTGAAAAATTAAATGATGCAAAAGCGGCTTTATTATACAATGAAATCGACAGAAACCCATTATTTAAAGGTGCTGCAGCTGTTGAAGACCGTTCAAATATGAATGTGACTTTCTTGCTGACAAACCCTGACCACACTGAAACATTTGATAAATTGTGGAAAGAAGCAGGCGTTTCAGGATTGCCTGGTCACCGTTCTGTTGGTGGTTACAGAGCTTCTATTTACAACGCTATGCCTATCGAGAGTGTTCAGGTTTTAGTAGATGTAATGAAAGCTTTGGAAACTAAAGTTTAGTTTTCAGAAAAATATCAATTAAATACCGGAGCCCTAGCCCCGATAGAAATGGAAATCCTTTTATGTTTTTCTTTAAAACATAAAAGATTGCAATGGATAGCGGGAATTAGCTCCTAAACAAAAAAAGAAAAATTAATTATGAGGACGAGATTGCTTCGTTCCTCGCAAAGACATAAACTAAAATGAAAGTATTAGCGAATGACGGAATTTCTAAAAGTGGAATTCTAGCTTTAGAAAAAGGCGGATTTGAAGTTATAACTACAAAAGTAGCTCAGGAACAAGTTGCTAATTTTGTTAACGAAAATAATGTAAGCGTAGTTTTGGTACGTAGTGCGACCAAAGTTCGTAAAGATATTATTGATGCTTGTCCAGGTCTTAAAATTATTGGACGTGGTGGTGTTGGTATGGACAACATTGATGTTGATTATGCTAAAAGCAAAGGAATCCATGTAATTAATACTCCTGCTTCTTCATCTGAATCAGTAGCTGAATTAGTATTTGGACACTTACTTTCTGGTGTTCGTTTTTTACATGATTCAAACAGAAACATGCCTTTGGAAGGAGATTCAAACTTTGACGGTTTGAAAAAAGCATATGCAAATGGTATTGAATTAAGAGGAAAAACATTAGGTATTGTTGGTATTGGCCGTATTGGTCAGGCTACTGCAAAAATGGCTCTTGGTTTAGGTATGAAAGTAATCGCTGCCGATAGTTTTATTCCGACAGTAGACGTAAAAGTTGAGTTTTTTGACGGTCAGTCTATTACAACTACTATTGTTCCTCAATCATTCGAATCATTATTGAAAGAATCTGATTTCATTACCTTACACGTTCCTGCTCAGGACGGTTACATCATTGGTGAGAAAGAATTTGAAATCATGAAAGATGGTGTTGGAATCGTAAACTGTGCACGTGGTGGTGTAATTGACGAAATTGCTTTAATTAAAGCTTTAGATTCAGGGAAAGTTGCTTTTGCAGGATTGGACGTTTTTGAAAGCGAACCAAAACCGGAAATAACAATCTTAATGCACCCAAAAATCTCACTGACTCCTCACATTGGGGCTGCAACAGGAGAAGCACAAGACAGAATTGGTACTGAGTTAGCATCACAAATTATTACTTTGTTGAGCTAATCAACTATAATTAAACATCTTAAAGGGATTTATTAACATCGTTTAATAAATCCCTTTTCTTTTTTCATTAAATTTGAGGTTACCAATCTAAAAAATCTAAATCATGTTTGAACAATTAACACAATTAGTGAAGCAATATGGAGGCGATGCAGTTGTAAATAACAGCGCTATACCAAATGAGCATAATGAAGCTGTAGTGACCGAAACCGGTAATTCAATATTTGCAGGATTACAAAAAATTGCTTCGGAAGGTGGTGGGGAACAACTGGCAGGTTTATTTAACGGAAATTCTCCTTTAGACAATTCTAATCCTGTTGTGCAACAAATATCGCATCAACTAACAGGAAGTCTTAGTGAGAAATTTGGATTGAGCACAGCAGATTCATCAAACGTAGCTTCAGGTATGATTCCGCAGGTTTTGAATTCTTTAATTAATAAAGCCAAAGACCCAAATGATGGCAGTTTTCAGATTTCGGATATAATTAATTCTATTTCAGGAAACAGTGGTCAGGCATCGGGAATTATGGATACGATTTCTAAATACGGAATGCAATTTGGTTTAGACCAAAATGCTGACGGAAAAGTTGATGTGGCAGATGTTTTGGTGGTAACTAAAAGCAAAGGAGGTATTTCAGGTTTTATTGGTAAATTATTTGGGAGATAGCTTAGAGCTGTTTACTCAAACGCAGATAATTTTTTTATAATAAAAGGCAGTTCATTTTGAACTGCCTTTTGTTTTGACATGGCATTAATTGTAATGCTATTATGATGGCCTCCGTTGGAGCATTAACTTTTCCGGTAAATGTCAAAATATTACAACTTATTCATAATAGTCTTATTTATCACGCCTTCATTGGTAGTGATTTTTACGAAAAGCATAGTATTACTATTAACATTAACACTTATTTTTAATATTGGATAAGAAATTTCATTTTCGTTTACCATACTTATTAATTGCCCAAGTGTATTATACACCGCAACCTGAGTAACATTTTTCTTTCCGCCCAAATCAATAAAAAAGTAATCCTGAAATGGTACCGGATATATCTTAACACTCTGATTTTGCTCTTCATTATTGATTAATGTTTTTTGTGCAAACCTTTGAGTGCTGGGTTGTGAAGATGACGGATCAGTATAATTAGCAATGCCATTTTGATTCTGACTCGTTGTGATAGAAGAAACAAGGCTGTTTAAATATACTTCAACATTGGTATATATACTATTTAAAGTATAGGCCGGACCATCAGAAACATCGTTTGCATTTAATCCATTTGCTGTTTCCCATGAATCAGGCATTCCGTCCCCATCTGTATCAGCAGGTGCAGTAGTTGAATTATATGCAGGCCATCCTCCAACATCATTTTGACCATCTATAATACCATTAGTACTGCCATTAGAACCTGTATAAGTATAAGTACCATTTTTTGTTTCATTAATGACACGATTATCAACAGCATCTCGTTTCAAACTTGCACCTGCGTAGGCTAAAACTTGCGTGAAAGCTGTAGAAGCAGTATGTGTTGTTACAGCTCCATAACTAAAAGCGCTGGTTGATTGCAATTCTGATTTTGCTTTTGTAGATGGTTGCGGAAAAACTCCTTTCCAGTTGTCATTAGTTACAGTAGTGCTGTTATTCATATAATTTCCATTAATATAGAAAAGTCCCCATGTACCTTCCGGCAATAAAGATGCAGCGTCAGCCGCCTGAGCATTTGGCGAAAATATTCGTGTGTTCACACCTGATTTGGTAGCAGGTCCCGGCTTATAGTAATTATTTACAATATTAAAACTTCCACCTTCTCCACCATAAGTGCTATTTGAACCCCAGTTATAAATGATGTTGTTTCTCATGTCAAGCAATGCTTCTTCTGGCTTATTAGTAAATTTAGCCCCTAATAGCCTAGGGTTTCTACTGTCATGATGTGCTATTAAATTGTGATGAAAACTAGCTTTTTGCCCACCCCAAATGCCACCATATCCATGGGCTCCTTTTGGATGTCCGGCATTTTTTAAACTCTCGGACAGAATACACCATTGTAAAGTAAAATTAGAATTATCATAAAACGACCCTGTTTCATCTACACTCCAACTTAATGAGCAATGGTCAATAATAACATTAGAAGTATTTCTTCCCCACATAGCATCACTTTCATTAAGTAAGGCATTACCCATTCGGCTTCGGATATATCTAATAATAACATTATTAGCACCTATGTAAAGAGAATAGTTTTTTAGACATATCCCGTCTCCTGGTGCAGTCTGACCAGCGATGGTGATATCACCGTTTGTTATTCTCAAATCTTTTGCAAGAGCAATAGTTCCCGATACTTTAAATACTACAATTCTGGGTCCGCTTGCTTCAACAGCTGCACGTAAACTTCCCGTACCACTGTCATTCAAATTGGTTACATAAAAAACGTTTCCTCCTCTGCCCCCAGTGGTATATCTGCCAAAACCTTCAGCTCCAGGGAAAGAAGGTATTTTAGTGCTATTGTCAATTACAGTAATTTTGCCACTATGTGAGGCTGTGGTAAATCCTCCTGTTGTAGAAATAGTGTATACAAAAACACCATCTACAATTGGAGTCCCTGTAAAAGTAACAGTTTTATTAACTTCGTCAATGGTCGTTTTAATTCCCGCAGGCAAACCAGTAATTTTTACCGAAGCAGCATTTGTCCATTTGTAATTAAAACTTGCTAAAGGACTTCCTAAATTAATGGATTGAACTGATGAACCGGCTCCTTGTTTACTAATAGTAGAAACGGGGTCCCAGTTATCACTGCCTGCCAAAACCGTAGCTCTTTCGTATAAAGAAGCTTCAGAAGGTGCAAGCGGTCTAATGCCGGCCCAATTTGATCTTCCACTCATATTCGCTCCTCCGCCTGTATTTAAGTACTCAAATAATTCCAGTTTATTAGATGTAGCTGCATATGGCATATTCCATATGGTAGGCCATCCCAAAGGGTTAATCATATCGGTCATATCGCTATATATCCAAGTTGTTTTAGGATAATTTTGCCATGGCCTTCCAAGTGCAAACTTAACACCATCATCTCCGGGTCTAGGGCTTCCATTTACATAAGTAACATTGCACTTATAAAAAACAAAGCCATATTTTTGTGTTTCAATTGTAGATGGGGCCGTTATCCATCCGCCTCCCCAGCTTCTTATTTCACATTGATCAAAAAAGGCGATTCCACCTCCGTATATATAATCAGTTCTCCCAAGAATTAAACATCCTTTGAAATAGGCTCTTTTGCCGTTATTCCAAAACCAGACAGTATCCTGATAACCTTTGATGTCACAGTTAAGAAAAACTGACTTATCCCCTCTTATAGTAAGGGCTTGTGCCTGACCAACAGGTCCGGCAGTATTTTGAAAAGTAAGATTTTCTGCTTTGAAGCCATTACCTATAACAGTAAAACTAGCGGATGTTGCCATAATTTCTGATGACCATAGAGCGGTATCAGCAGCAGGACATTTTCCGCCGGAACAATCATAGATATGATAGCTGATTATGGTAGCTGTTCTGCTTTCTCCCAATAAAGTTACATTCTGCTTATCAACCGGAACGATAAGTTTTTCGGTATTATACAACCCGGATTTGATATAAATGATTGTTCGTGTGCTGCTATTGCTGGGCACAGAATTAATAGCAGCCTGAATAGATGTGTAATTACCTGATCCGTCTTTAGCAACTACAATATCATAAATTTGTGCATTCAGGTACATTGAAAATAAAGCAATAAATGCTGTAATAAAGATTTTTTTTTTCATTTGGTTATATTTAAGGTTAGTTATTAGTATTCGGAATTATATCTTATATAAAGAGATTATGACACTTTTATAGATGTTTTTTGTTTGTGCTTAGAGATTTAATACTGACCATCCTGTAAGAAATCAATAAAATTTATGTATTAAAAAATTATTGGTTGCTCAAAAATATTTTAATAAAATAATAACGGCTTTAAAATTTTGGTCATTTACTTTTAATATTTGATCACTATGCCTGTTTACTAGTTTACAGGTTGACCAATCCTGTTTTTCTCAGGTTATTAATACAATTTAATTATAACTGAAACAGATTGGAAACTAATGATTGCTTAAGGAATATATAGCATCATTAGAAGTACCTGGTCTTGCTAGTGTATCTAAGTAAAGGCATAAAATTTAGCTCATAATTAAGCCCTTAATAATCAATCAGCAATTAAACATTTTACAATACTCATTTGAATATGCAAACCTTTGCAGCTCAGTATTTTTTACGTAAATTTATGTTCCAATTAAAAGTCATGAAAAACACAGTTTACATCCTGATAATTTTATTTACGATTGTTGCGTGTTCCACTTCTTCTAAGAGCAGCAGTATGACTGCTGATCCTAAATCGAGTGTAGCTGCAAATGACACGGTACGCATTGCAAATGATTCTTTAGAATATGAAGTTATTATTATTGATAACGGGTTTAGCTTCTGGCTTGCTTCTCAGGCATTACCAAGAAATTATTATTCATTAGCCTATCTGGAAAATAAAAACCTGCTGTATGTAACAGAATGGAACAGCCGTGTTTTACAGCCTCAGCGATACAATCCGAATTTATATGAAATGACTATCGATTATCAGCCACATATAAAGTACGGCTACGAAGTAAACTACCTGATATATAACTATATGATCTATTTTCAAAATACTTACAAACAAAAGCTTGCCGGATATGTACCACAACGATAATGTTAGTATATTTGTAATCACTACAAACAAATAATGAACAGATTAAAGCAACGTTGGGGCATTACCTCAAATTTTCAACTTGTTATTATATTTATCGTATTTGCCATCACCGGATCGGCATCTGCCTGGCTGTCCAGACCTTTTTGTGAATTATTAAATATAACTAAAGAAGATTTTGGCGGCTGGTTTACTTTAATTCGGCTATTAATTATTTTCCCTATTTATCAAATTCTGCTAGTTGCTATAGGAACTTTATTCGGCCAGTTTCGTTTTTTTTGGAACTTCGAAAAGAAAATGCTTAAGAGTATGGGGCTTGGTTTTTTATTTAAAGATTAATTTTTTCACGACTATATTTCAATCTGACTACTTGCTACTTGCCATCAAACTAAAATAGTTATCTGTATAAACTTGTTTTTATTGACTCATCTGTACTATTATTCTTCTTTAGATACAGAACAGTTGTAGTTTTAAAAAAGAACATTACCTGTCTGTATTCACACCAAACTCAAAGAATATCCTTAGTTTTTTAATACAAAACATGCATTATATTAAAAAATAATAGCTATATCATACAAAACACATTACCAGAACAGGATGGGACAGGACAGTTTTATTTCAAGTATTTTAAAACTTTACGATGAAGATTTAATTCTTTACTAACTTAAACCAACCAATCATAATGTTAAAAAATACCAAATTCACATTTGTAATGGCATTAGTCTGCCTTAGCATATCAACAACAAAAATTTTGGCTCAAAATCCGGTTGTAAAAATCGATTTTGATCAATCAGGCAGACAGACAACAGAAGTAGGCGAACCAGACTATACTCCTTGGGTAATTACAACAAATTCAGACACTAAAACTGTAAACGGAGTTACATTTACACTAACTCGTGTTGGAGACAAAGGAGACGTATTAGGAACCAATTGGTACAAAGCCGGAATTTCATCACCCTATTATGCCAGATTAGTCTGTGATGGAGTTACTGTAAAAAATGGTACTGCAAATGAAGGTGGCCAAATAGAAGTAAAAATTAGTGGTTTAGAAACAGGGACCCATACCCTGCTCGCTTTTTTGAATGCAGTAGATAGTCCCGTTTATACTTTTAGTCCAATTGATATATCCATAGATGGTAATTTAGTAATCAATAATTTAATTCCAAGTGTGAGAGCAGTCAAAACAGCAGATGCAAAATCGGCTTATTTAACCTTTCAGGCAACTACAGGAAAAGATGTCGTAATTCTTTTTGCTGCAGAAAGATCCGGTAGTGAAACTTACAAAAATGTAATGCTAAACGGATTTGAATTAAACACCCCTAATATTTTTAATCAGGCCACAAACCCGGCTCCAAAGCACAATGATGAGCATGTAGAATTAAGTTCAGGTAATAAAACATTAACATGGACATCTGCCATTAATGCTGTATCACATAATATTTATTTTGGCACTAATTTAGCAGCCTTAGAAGCTGCTAATATATCTTCGCCAGAATATAAAGGCAACCAACTTAAGGCAAATACTTCCTATCTGCTAAATGGATTGTATACAGGAGAAACCTATTATTGGAGAATAGATGAAGTTTTAGCGAATAATGAGATCATAAAAGGAAATACATGGCGCTTTCGTCCTGCACAGCTTGCTTTTCCGGGTGCTGAAGGCTACGGTCGTTTTGCACGTGGAGGAAGAGGCGGAAAAGTAGTTGCCGTAACCAATTTGAATGATAGCGGCCCCGGGAGTTTGCGTGAAGCAGTTACCAATGATATAGGCCCAAGAACCATTGTCTTTAACACATCCGGAATCATACAGCTTAGCTCTCGCCTGGTTTTAAATCAGCCTTATGTAACCGTTGCAGGTCAGACAGCCCCAGGAAAAGGTATCTGTATTCGTACAGCACCTTTTGGTATAACAGGAAATGACGCCATAGTTCAAAATGTTAGAGTACGATTAGGAGGAGGCCCAACATATGACGGAATGGGATTAACAGGTGCTGACAACAGTATCATTGATCATTGCTCAATCAGCTGGACCATTGACGAGGCTTTTAGTTCGCGTTCAGGAAAAAACATTACATTACAAAGAACCTTAATATCTGAAGCATTAAATGCTGCAGGGCATGAAAATTATCCTGCTGGTACTGAACATGGTTATGCAGCAACCATCGGTGGTGATATTGGAAGTTTTCATCATAACTTATTGGCACATAATTATGGCCGTAATTGGAGTTTAGGAGGCGGATTAGATGGCAATGGTTTTTATTCCGGCAGAATGGACATAACTAATAATGTAGTTTATAATTGGGGAGGAAGAACAACTGATGGAGGAACTAAAGAAGTCAATTTTGTAAACAATTATTACAAGCCTGGTGCCGGTTCCAAAATATTTGTTGCATTTAGTGCGGATAACGAAAATACAGGAAAAGGAATGCAACAATGTTATTTTAATGGAAATGTTATGCCTGGCTATTTTGACGAAAGCAATCAAACAATCGGAAGAAGATCTACTTATAAAAACGGAGCGACCAATACTTTTGACAATTTTGTCAACACACCATTTTTTCCTTCATACGTAACTACTCAATCTGCAAAAACCGCCTATAAAATTGTTTTATCAGATGTTGGGTGCATTCAACCTGAATTTGATGCGCATGATGAAAGAATCATCACAGAGACATTAAACGGAACTTACACTTACAGAGGAAGTGTAACCAATAAACCAGGATTCCCGGATAACGAATCTGATGTTGGTGGATACGAAACATACCCTGAAATTGTCAGAGACGCAAACTGGGATACAGATCAGGACGGATTACCTAATTGGTGGGAAACAATTATAGGTACAAATGCAAATTCAGGTACAGGAAATTTTTCAGATAGTAATGCTGATGCAGACTTAGACGGATATACCAATTTAGACAAATATTTACAATGGATGTCCCTTCCTCATTACGATTCTCCAACAGGAAATAAAGTCGATGTTGATTTACAAAAACTATCAAGAGGTTTTACAAACGGAGTTAACTATTCGCTGTCTAATACTGTTAACGGAAATGTTACTCTTAATGGAAATATTGCAGGATTTACCCCAAACGCAACTGGTTTATGTTCTTTTGACTTTACTGTTACTGATAATGAAGGAGCAATTATGACACGCACAGTTAATATCGTTAGTGGTTATAGTTCTAACTTGTCTACAGAAAAATCAAATAAAGAAAGCACCGCTTTTACTGTTTGGCCTGTACCAAATAACGGTTCATTTTCTGTTTTGATGGAAAATGACGGCAGCAACGCAGAACTTAAAGTATTTGATATTTTAGGCAAAGAAGTAATAAGAAGAAACATTACCGGAAAAACTCAGGAAAACATCAATTTAAAATCAAAAGGTGTTTATATTATAAAAGTTTCTGATCCGGAAACAAAAAAAGTTTTACATAGCAAAAAGATTATAGTTCAATAAGTTTAAGTTTGTTTTTAGTTTTTAACATAAATGGCAGCTTCATAGCTGCCATTTATTATTATCATTCTTTTTGTTTCTGAAAGAAATAAGTATAAATCCATGTAATCGTAAAAGATGGAATCACATCAGTAAACGGAAGTATCTCTTCTACAAAAGTCAAAATACCAGCTACCCGCCCCACTCTGCCCTTGTACATTCTGGACATGATAAAAGCTGCAATCGGGGCCCAGATTATATCTGAAAACTCTCCTAAAAGCGGAATCGAAAATGAAATCGTGCCAATTCCATCCAGAACTAGCCCAATTATTAATTTCTGTATTCTGTTATCTTCAACAACCTTTAAATCCTGCATAATATGACATTTAAATTACGACTAAAATTAAAAATAATTTAACCACCATAAATTATTTTATTAATTCAATTAATTTCTAAATTCCCATGTCAATAAACATGCCGATAAATCAGATTCATAAAATTCTGTTACGACACATTTCAATATCGGCAGAATCTTTGTTTCTTTGTAAAAACAGTTCCCAAATGATACACGCAAAAAACATACATAAATTCTACGATAAGCTTGAAGTTTTAAAAGGAGTTGATCTACATATTCAAAAAGGGGAAATTGTTTCAATTGTTGGTGCATCAGGTGCCGGAAAAACCACTCTACTGCACATTTTAGGGACTTTAGACAAACCTGAAAAAACAAATACAGAAACCTCTCTTACCATAAACGGAGCAAACATTTTAGGACTCAACGATAAAGCTTTATCAAAATTCAGAAATCTCAATTTAGGTTTTATATTTCAGTTTCATCAGCTTTTACCTGAGTTTACAGCTCTGGAAAACGTATGCATTCCAGCATATATTGCAGGTAAAAAACCCTCTGAAACAGAAGCAGAAGCTAAAAAACTACTGGACTATTTAGGATTATCGCACAGAATTAATCACAAACCCAGCGAACTCTCAGGTGGAGAACAGCAGCGTGTTGCTGTAGCAAGAGCCTTAATTAACAAACCAGATGTAATTTTTGCGGATGAACCTTCCGGAAATCTGGACACCCACTCTGCCGAAAATTTGCATCAATTGTTTTTTCAGCTTCGTGACGAGTTCGGACAAACATTTGTTATCGTAACACATAATGAGGAACTGGCAAATATGGCCGACAGAAAATTGGTCATGGTCGATGGACAGATTAGTAATTAGGAGCAGTTTCCAGCTGTACGCTCTATCTTTTATGGCGAACCCCGCCATAAAAGGATGCCACTCCCATCTGGGCTAGGGCATCAGAATAACAAGAACATTCATTTTAAACATGACGCAAAAAGAACTCAAAGAATTTCTTGACGAAAAAGTCATACAGTATAATAATCTCGACTTTATAGAAAGCGATCCCGTTCAGATTCCGCATCTTTTTACCCAAAAAGAAGATATTGAAATCGCAGGATTTTTAAGTGCAACGATTGCCTGGGGAAATCGAAAAATGATCATCAAAAATGCTCATCAGATGATGAATTTAATGGGCAATACACCTTACGATTTTATAATGTCACATTCTGATTCGGACTTAGAACGATTAGAAAATTTTGTTCATCGTACCTTTAACGGAAAAGATTTTGCAGGCTTTATCAAAGGATTACAGCATATTTATAAAAATCACAATGGCTTAGAAACTGTTTTTGCAAAACATCAGGAAAAGGATAGCCTGCAAAAAAGTATTCATGAATTCAAAAAAATATTTTTTGAAATTGACCATCTGCCAAGAACAAAAAAACACGTTTCGGATCCTCTTAATAATTCGGCAGCAAAACGCATCAATATGTACTTACGATGGATGGTCCGTCAAGATTTAAAAGGAGTTGATTTAGGAATCTGGCAAAGCATTTCTCCAGCCTTATTGTCTTGTCCTTTAGATGTTCATTCCGGAAATGTAGCACGTAAATTAGGATTACTTAACCGAAAGCAAAATGACGCAAAAGCCTTGACAGAATTAGACCATAAACTCCGCAAAATGGATCCCTCTGATCCTGTGAAATATGATTTTGCCTTATTTGGCTTAGGTGTTTTCGAAGGTTTTTAACTCAATGCCAGATATTCAGAAAACTTATTAAAGAATATCAAACTTAATGGCCCTGAATTTCATTAAGAATATTTTGAAAGTAACGTTATTACGAATTACAGTTATTTTTCGAAATGTTCAGGCTTTGCTGCTCTTCATAATCAAAAAATTATCGGTGAATTTATTTTATTTAAAAAACCGATTTGGAAATTAAAGTTTTCTAAATCAAAAAACTCTTTGTTATATCGTAATATCAAACCTGGTTTAAAAACAAAAAATGCATTTTAACGTTGTTTTTTAGCACTTTATCGGATATTTTTAAATAAAAATAGATTATATTTGGTTTATATAATTCTTCCAAATTTATTTTTTTAAAGAAAATAACGTTTTTCCCATTTAGTTTATATAGATAGTAAATTAATTTATTAGACAAGACAGGTCTATTTAAAACTACGAATCAATTTCATTTTAATTTTTGAAACTAATTTACAAACCTGGTTTAATACTGATAACAAAATGAACAGCTCTAAAAAAATAGTTTTAGCCGAAGACAATTCAGTACTCTCATTATTATTGAAAGTTAGATTAGAAAAAGAAGGGTACAAACTTTTAATAGCTGTAGACGGAAAACAGGCAATTACATTAATAGAAGAATATCGTCCGGAATTAGTTTTAACAGATATTATGATGCCGTTCGTTAGCGGACTGGAAGTAATAAGTCATGTAAGAAACAAATTGAATTTACAAACACCAATTATTGTTTTTTCAGCAGCCGGACAAGAAGAAATAGTACTTAAAGCATTTGATCTGGGCGCTACTGATTTTATGAGCAAACCTTTTAGCCCTCATGAATTAGTAATAAGAGTAAAAAAAATACTGAATTAGCATTTCAAAAATTAATTAGTTTCAAATCATGAATACTAACGACATTTTAGAATATTTCGAAAACACTTCCCTAATCATCCAATTGGTATGGCTGTTTAGTGGCATCTTTTTAACCATTATTTGTTTACTGGCTTTTTACCTCAAATATTTAAGAAATTATTTAAGAGCCAATGAAAAGATAGTAGATAAATATCAGGAAAAGTACGAATCCTATCTTGTGACCTATTTATATGCCGGAAATGATAACGAAGCATTTAGTGCGGAGCAGCTAAAAATTATCAACAAATTAAAAAAAAGCATTGCCAATCCTTTTAAAAGAAAAATAATAGTTTCAATATTATTGAAATTAAGAAATGAAATATCAGGCGAAATGGCCGAATCAATTGATAAGCTCTTTGTAAAACTGGGACTTTTACGTTACTCATTAGCAAAGCTGAGAAATAAGAAATGGGAAGTTATTGCAACTGGCATCAGAGAGCTTACCCAATTCAAAATAAAGGCTGTTCATAAAATAATAATGAACAATATCAACCATCCAAAGAAGGAAGTTCGTAAAGAAATGCAATTGTATCTGGTCTACTTGTATGCTTTTAAGGGACTTGATTTTTTGAATGTTTTAGAAACCTCTTTATCCGAATGGGATCAGATTCAATTATTGGAAATTCTTCAAATTAACAATGACACACAAATTGCAGACATTAGACCATGGTTGAAATCATCAAATGATTCTGTGGTAAATTTCACATTAAAACTTGCGAAAGTTTATAATCAATTTGAGGCAAAAGAAGAACTTATTGAGTTGTTACATCATAAGAGTGAAGATGTAAGAATCAATGCAATTTCTGCCTTAAGTGATTTGAACATATTTGAAGCTAAAAACATCTTGAAAAACAATTTTAATGAAAGCAGTCTTGAAGAACAAATTGCCTTTATTAAAATGATGAGAAATGTATATGAAGCTAGTGACAAACCTTTTATATTGGAGCAAATACATCACGAAAATTCTGAAATAAGACTGTTAGTAATGGAAATTTTAAAAAACATTAATTTTGAAGGATATGCATTATATGAAGCCGAATTTAAAAAAGCATTAACAGCCTAATTGAGTATCAACCCAGTAAAGTTTAAATTTTAATGTCAATCATTCATTATTTTTTTCTTATTTTTTCTGTATTTGCTATTGCATCTTATATCATATTAGCAATCATTTCAGCTGTCGAAACGATTGAATACACTAAAAAAAACAGTTTTATTAATTACAAGGAAATATTATCCTCTACTTTTTCTCCATCAATTTCAATTATAGCTCCTGCCTACAATGAAAGTTTAAATATTGTAGAAAACGTTCGGTCTTTATTATCAAGCCATTATGTAAATTATGATGTTATTATTGTAAATGACGGGAGCAAAGATGACAGTTTAAGCAAACTTATTCAAGCCTACGACCTGGTTCAAATTGATCATCTTATCAATGAACATATTAAAACAAAACCATTGCGAAAAGGTGTTTATAAATCTACCAACCCTGCTTTTGACAAATTAACTGTAATTGACAAAGAAAACGGAGGAAAGGCTGATGCTTTGAATATGGGACTAAATATGAGTAAAAACAGATATGTAGCCTGTATAGATGTAGATTGCTTGTTATTAGAAGACGCACTTCAAAAAATGATTAAACCTTTTCTGGAATCAACCGATACTAAAGTAATTGCTTCGGGAGGTGTCATAAGAATTGCTAATTCCTGTATTGTTAACGATGGTAAATTACTGGATATAAACTTTCCTAAAACATGGCTGGAACAAGGACAAATTTTAGAATACCTAAGAGCTTTTTTATTAGGAAGAATGGCATGGAGCAGGCTAAACGGGCTATTGGTAATATCTGGTGCTTTTGGTCTATTTGATAAAAAAATAGCTATCGATGTTGGTGGTTACGATACAAATACTGTTGGGGAAGATATGGAAATTATTGTTCGAATGAGAAGACACATGGAAGAACTCAAAGAAAAATACAAAGTTGCTTATATTCCGGATCCCTTATGCTGGACAGAAGCTCCTGACAATTACAAAACATTTATATCCCAAAGAAACAGATGGACCCGTGGAACGATCGAAACACTTAGAAAACACCGTAAAATAGCATTTAATCCCAACTATAGATCCTTAGGACTTATCAGTTATCCGTATTGGCTGGTTTTTGAAAGATTGGCACCAATTATTGAAGTTGCAGGTATCCTGTATTTTGGGATTCTTATCGCTCTCGATCAAGTAAGATGGGATTATGCATTAGCATTTATTATTCTGGCTTATATGTTTTCAGTTATGTTTTCAATTGTTGCAATTTTCTCTGAAGAGCTTACTTACCATCAATACAAAAAAAAATCAATAGGTTTTAAATTAATAATAATAGCCTTTTTGGAACCTTTTGTAATTCATCCAATAATTCTATACTCAGCAATAAAAGGAAATATAAATTACTATTTTTACAAAAAAATAGAATGGGGACATATGACGCGAAAGGGAATGACTAAAGCATAAATACTTACTTTATACTTCTAAAGATGATGATAAAAAAATTAAAAGACATTTTAAATAATAGCCATACTTATACCTATATCAATTTAATTTTTTCGGTAATTGTTATATTTTGCTTATTAAGTTTATTTGAAACTTTGTCAACTACTAATGGTTCAGCAAACCAAAATAGCAGCACTACATTAATCTATAAATTATCAAATGATTTTTGCACCGGAATATTTATAGGATTGCTCTTTAGTCCATTTTATTTCATACTAAATTATATCAAAAAGAATCTTGGGGTATTATGTATCAAAATAGTTTTCTCTTTGATTGTAATTATTCAGTTTGCATTGGTAAAATATAGTTCTACAACCCTCGTCAACCTGGGAGCAGATCTATTAGGTTATTCTCTGTCAGACATATACACAACCGTAACAGCATCTGAGTCTCTTTCATTTATGTTTTTCCTTCCCCTTATAATAATTCCTTTATTGTATTTGGGAATCTATTTTGCTTTTACAAAACTGGGCAAAAAGCAAATCCTTTTAGGAGCAATATTTACACTCTTAATTATCGCAGGAAGTATAAAATTATTTGTTCCCGAACTCTCTGACTCAAAGTACGAAAATAAGCTGGCGTTTTTAACCAAAGACATTATTCGGTTTGAAAGAGATAAAAACATAGCCAAAAACATTCAAAACATCAAATTCAAATCGGAATATCCGATGCTTAAACCTTTTAAATCTACTCCCGACGTTTTAGCTCCTTATTTTAATATTACGAATGAAAAACCAAATATTGTCGTTATTGTTGTTGAAGGCTTAGGAACCGAATTTATTGGTAAAAATGAATATGCAGGATTTACACCCTACTTAGATTCGATGATCCCAAAATCATTGTATTGGGAAAATTTTTTAAGTAACGGTGGAAGAACTTTTGCCGTACTTTCTTCATTATTGGGTTCATTAACTTATGGTGAGAAAGGTTTTTTAGAATTAAATCCGTTTCCTAGACATCTTTCCCTTATAAATGTACTAAAAGCTAATGGATACACAACATCTTTCTATTCTGGAGATGATGCTAATTTTGATAGAAAAATCAACTTTCTGGATCAAAACGGAATTGATAATACAATCGACAAAAATAATTATGGTTCAGAATATACTCAAACAAAAGCTAATGCAGGAGGCTTTTCCTGGGGGTATCCTGATGCTGAAATTTTCAGAAAAGCGCTGGTCGAAACCAATAAAATGAAACATCCCAGATTGGATATCATACAAACCCTTACCAATCATGAACCTTTTGACTTTCCGGAAAAAAATGAATATTTAAAAAAAATTGACGGCATTATTGATACCCATGAAAATCTAAAATCGCAAAAAGGAAGCATTGGCTCTTATAAAGATATTTTTGCGTGTTTGAATTACACTGATAATGCAATTAAAAATTACATGGAAGCGTATTCAAAGAGACCAGATTATAAAAATACTATCTTTATAATTACGGGCGACCACCGTTTGATTCCTATTACACAAAAAGATAAATTATGCCGCTTTCATGTGCCTTTGTATATTTTTAGTCCAATGCTAAAAAGAACGGAATCGTTTAAATCAGTTTCTTCACACTGGGATGTGACGCCAAGTTTGGTTTCCTTTTTGTTTAATAATTACAAATTCAACAGACTCGATCAAACCGCCTGGATGGGTAAAGGACTTGACACTGCAAAAGAATTCAGGAACAATCAGGGTATTCCTTTGACCCGAAATAAGGGAACTATTGATGATTATGTGTATAAAGAATATTTGTATTCGAGTGGTGAATTGTACAAAATAAAAGATAATTTTGATGTAGAAAGAATCAGTGACGATGCTATTTTGAATAAGGTTAACAGTGAATTTAATACCTTTAAACATCTGAATGCATATTTGACACAGAAGGATAAAATTATTCCAAAATCATTGAATTTAAACAAAGAGCAGGGAGTTCATTTTACTAATGAAGAGCAAATCGAGATCGACAAACTAACTAAAGGATTGAATCCCGACCAGATGTTTTTCAAAGCAAGGGAGTTAGCCTTCAATAAAAAACACAAAACAGCGATTTTGCTTTGCGATTTTATATTAAATGAATTACCCAATTATTCAGATGTACGGACTTTAAAAGGTCGAATATTGGGTTGGGACGGTGAATATAAAAAAGCAGAACATGAGTTGCTGATTGTGATCAAAAGAATGCCTTTGTATGATGATGCCTATTTGGCACTGATGGATGTCTATTGGTGGTCTGAACAGAATAAAAAAGCTATCGAAACGGGGAAATTAGCACTCTCAAACGGTGTGAAAAATTCAGAAATCAAAATCAAGATCGAAAGATCTCAAAAATCAATAAACAATTCAAATACAAAATAAATAATGGGTACTCTTATAAAAATTGGACATAGAAATTTTCAAATCTATATTTTTCTCATTATAACTTTATTTTCAGTTTCATTTCAAATGACTGGACAGGAAAAAACATATGCTGGCGACCCTGACATTTCTTTTAAAACAGCTCGTGACCTGGCTTTCAACGACAACAGAAAGCAGGCACAAGATACTTTATTACACATCCTGACTAAATATCCCGATTATCATGATGTTCGTGAATTTTTGGCTTCGACCTACGCCTGGGATGGAGATTATAAAAAAGCAAGAACCGAATTTCAAAAAATTTTAGGAAAAGATACACACAGGAAAACCACATGGATAGCAGCCATTAAAAATGAAATGTGGGCAGACTTTCCGTTTCTTGCACTGAAATTATGCAAGAAAGCGTTGAAAAAATTTCCAAATGATACTGAAATACTCGACTTGCAGAAAAGCGCTCAGGAAAGTACAATGATCCCAACTGCAACTGCCGGCGGGGTACAAACGGTATCCAGCAAAATTCCAAATGATTCTATAACTAAAGAATCTGATTCGGCTTTGAGAAAAACAGTCCGAAACAATACGATTGGTGTCACTTCAGAAATCAATATTTACTCTGATGTCTTTGATCCTATGTTTTATAATGCTGTAAAATATGCCCGCCAAACCAGGTACGGCAGCATTATTGGGAGAGTTAATATCGACAGAAGACTTGGGGAATACGGAACTCAGTATGAGGTTGATTTATATCCTAAAATTGCCAAAGGAATGTATGCTTACTTAAACTTTGGTGTATCAGGTTCTTCTTTGTTTCCTGATTACAGATACGGTGCAGAAATTTTTAAATCACTGCCCAGAAGTTTTGAAGTTTCGCTAGGGCTCAGAGGTTTGCAATACGATACAACAACCATGATTTATACTGGTTCTGTAACCTGGTACAACGGAAATAATTACTGGTCTTTCCGTCCTTATTTTACTCCGGGGGACAATGGATTAAGTTCCTCAGGTACTTTAACATACCGAAAATACAGAAGTGATGCTGATAATTATTTCGGCATCAATGTTGGGGCCGGAATTTCGCCGGAACTCAATCAGAATTATTTTTTTACAAATGATGACCGAATTGTAAATCTGCAATCCCAAAAACTAAATGTTTCTTATTATTTTTCTACCAATAACAAACAAAATGCCTGGGGAGCACAACTCGGAATCATTCATCAGGAAATTCCTTTTGACCAGGGCAATTATTTCTGGATTTCAACCCTTGCATTGTCCTGGGAAATTAGATTTAGGTAATAAATTGGCAAAAATTAAAAGAAAATCAATCAATATTTTATCCTGCTTTGAAGTTAATTTTGTGGTAAGAAAAATGAAACCAGAGCTCATTTGAAGTTCCAATATCAATTCTAAATAATGCAAATTAAACAACGTCCTATTTTCTGCATTGTTGTTTTCTTATCTTTTCTAAACTGCAAAATTATGGCTCAAAACTCCTTACATTTAGCAAATACGAAAGGGCAGGAAATTAGTATTGTTTCTTCTAATGATTATACAAAAAAAGCATCCATTCTTTTAAAAACCTATTTAGACCAGGCTTTTGAGAATCCAATTTTTATTCAAAAGAACAAATCAGAAAACGTTGATAGTTCAAAAATTATTCTTGAAATTAATCCCGAAAGTGTAAATAAAAATGATTCATTTATCATCAAAAACGATAAAAAAAACATCTTTCTAATTGGGTCGAATGAAAAAACGTTGCGCTATGCCATTTATACCTTACTTGAAACATGGGGGTTTAGAAAATATACTGCAAAGGACAGTTTTATTCCGAAACTGAAAGAAGTAACATTCCCAAAGAACTTCAATAAAACCTACACACCTTCTTTTGAATATCGCGCTTTATTTTATCCGGATTGTTATGATGAAAATTTTAGAGACTGGCACAAACTGGATTGGCAAATCGATGATTTTGGTCTTTGGGCACATTCCTTTTATAAATTATTAAGTGCCAAAGAATATTTTAAAAAAAATCCGGCCTTTTTTGCTCTATACGAAGGTAAGCGAAATCCAGAATCATTATGCATGACCAATGAGGCCGTAGTCAAAATTGTTTCAAAAAAAATGGCTGACATTATTAGCCAAAATACTAATGCCCGTTTCTTTTCAATAAGCCAGAATGATGATGTTGTGTATTGTGAATGTGATAAATGTAAAGTTTTAAATGAAAAACATGGAGGACCGCAAGGATCGTTGTATTACTTTCTAAATAAAATTGCTGTACAATTTCCAAAAACTAAAATAACAACTTTAGCTTATCTTCACACCTATCAGGCTCCAAAAAACATTAAAATTAAACCTAATATTTATACGCTTTTCTGCCCAATTGAAATGAATCGTGGAAAAGCTATCCAAGAAACACCAGGCAATAATGACTTTTTGAATACGCTCCACAAATGGAGTGCTGCTACAGACCATTTATATTTATGGGACTACACGGTTGAATTCACCAATTATCTTTCTCCTTTTCCAAACTTTCATACTTTTTCGGAAAACTATAAATTATACGAACAAAATAAGGTCAAAGGTCTCTTTGTACAGGGTTATGCAGATATTGCAGGAGATTTATATGAGTTGAGACAATATCTTTTAGCAAAAATAATTTGGGACACCAATACTGATGTTGAAGCTGTAACAAATGATTTCCTAAATGGTTTTTATGGCAATGCTTCTCCGTTTGTCAAAAAATATCTTGATTTACTTATTCAAAATCAGAAAAAAAGTAACCGCTATCTGAATATTTATACCAATCCAATAGAAAGCAGGAACACATATCTCTCTCCGGAAGCAATGGATCAATACGATCAGTTAATAAGTCAGGCTGAAATGATTTCCAAAGATGAGCCTTTAATAGCCAGGAGAATTTTAAAACTGAGATTAGCATTAGAATATGTTTATTTTGAACAGGCAAAGTTCTATGGAAAAGAACCTCACGGAATGTATCAAAAAAACGGAGACTCATTTTCTGTGAAAGATAATCTGGAAAACAGGGTTCAGGATTTTGTAAAAAACTGTTCAGATTTCGGTATTTACGAACTCAGTGAAGACGGTTTAAGCCCTGAAGAATATCGCACTCAATGGAACTATATTGCTAAAAATAATGTGACAGAGCATTTAGGAGAAACCCTAAAATACAAATTTGAAACCCAGCCTTCCCCAGATTTTAATGCTAAAAAAGAAAGAGGGCTTAATGATGGAATAAAAGGTTATAAAGATATTAATCTTAACTGGACAGGCTGGTACGGTGAAAATGCCGAAATAAGTATTGATTGTAATAACGTAGATTTTAACTCTTTAGAATTTCAATGTTTAGAAGATCAGAGACACTGGATATTTCTGCCGAAAAAAATTATTTTGAAGGGCTTTCGAAATCAAAAATGGGAAGTCATCAAAGAACAAAAAAACCAACAATCAACAGAAAATCAAATCACTAATATCAAAGAATACAAGTTTCTCAATATTAAGTTTCATGTTTTTGATAAAATAAAAATCATTTTAATTCCGGAACAGAAACTTCCTGTCTGGCGAGAAAGAAAAAATAAAAAGCCAATGCTTATGTTAGATGAAATAGTACTCACACAAAAATAATAAATACTAAAAATCCTGAAATCATTGTTTTAATAAAAAATAATTATGCAAAGCTTTGCCTTCTTTCAGTGAAGAAGAAATTAAAGTTGCCTGATGCTAGTTGTTACGTGTAAAAGCTGTTTAAAATTAAGATTTTAATATTTAAACTTACAATTGATTAACGATGTCTACAGTATTTGTCTGTTATAAGGGGATTTAATACTATCTTTGCAAAAAAATAAGGCAAATGAGCACGTTCGAAAAATTCAATCTTCCAAAATCAGTACAAAAAGCAATCGATGAATTAGGATTTGTTACTCCTACTCCTATTCAGGAAAAATCCTTTGCTGTGATTATGTCAGGTCGCGATATGATGGGGATTGCGCAAACCGGTACGGGTAAAACATTTGCTTACTTATTGCCTCTCTTAAAATTATATAAATTCACCAATACCAATACACCAAAAATCGTGATTCTGGTTCCAACCCGTGAATTAGTGGTTCAGGTGGTAGAAGAAGTTGAAAAACTGACCAAATACATGTCGGTTAAAACATTAGGGATTTTTGGAGGAGTAAATATCAATACACAAAAGAAAGCGGTTTACGAAGGAGTCGACATTTTAGTTGGAACACCGGGTAGAACAATGGATTTGGCGCTTGACGCTGTGATTCGTTTTGATGAAACTCAAAAGCTTGTTATTGATGAGTTTGACGAAATGCTGAACTTAGGTTTCCGTACACAATTGACGGCTCTTTTGGCTATGATGAAAACCAAACGCCAAAACATTTTATTCTCTGCAACCATGACAGATGAAGTGGATGCAGTTTTAAATGACTTTTTTGATTTTCCGGAAGAAGTTACGCTTGCAGCTTCAGGGACCCCACTTGAAAAAATCACCCAAATTACCTATAACGTTCCGAATTTCAATACGAAAGTAAATCTTTTGAAACATTTATTGGAAACTGACGAAAGTATGAACCGCGTCTTGGTTTTCGTAAACAATAAAAAGATTTCAGATATGCTTCATACCCGAATCGAAGAAGATTTTGAAGGTCAGTTTGGAGTAATTCACTCTAATAAATCTCAAAATTATCGTTTGAGTACGATGGCCGAATTTCAGGAAGGAAATCTTCGCGGCCTGATTACAACAGATATTATGGCAAGAGGTTTGGATATTTCTGACATCACTCACGTAATCAACTTTGAGCTTCCTGAAGAGCCTGAATTGTATATGCACAGAATTGGTCGTACGGGTCGTGCAGACGCAACAGGAACAGCCATCAGTTTTGTTGCTCCAAGAGAAGAAGAATTTAAAATCGAAACAGAACTTTTAATGAATCAGGAACTTGAAATTACCGATTTCCCTGAAGAAGTTGAAATTTCAACCAAGCTGATAGAACCTGAAAAAGACAAACAGCCGATTAAGTTTTTAATGAAAAAAGTAAAACTTGATGGTGATGGTGCTTTTCATGAAAAAAGCAAAAAGAACAAGAAAGTTAATTTAGGAGGGCCTTCAAAAACAAAAAAGAAAACACATGGCTCTGTTAATCGAAATATGCTGAAAACCAGAGACAAGAAGAGAAAAGACAAGGATAAATAAAAAATAAAATTCCAAATCCCAAGTATAACATTGGAATTTGGAATTTTTTTATTGGAATTTGGATATTTTATATTTTTGTAAAAACCAACCCCACTGGTGAACATAATTCAATTTTTTTACCCGTGTACGTAAGTTTTCCTGTGATTTTATCTCTTTTAAAAATAATAATATCATTGGTATATTGATGCCCCACCAAAAGAAACTTTCCGGACGGATCAATCGCAAAATCTCTTGGTCCTTTTCCCTGAGTACTCACTTGTTCTATTTTGGTGATACTTCCATCTTTTAAAATAGTATAAACCGTAATCGAATTTACATCACCACGATCTGAAACGTATAAAAATTTGCCGTCAGGCGAGATTTTAATTGCTGCAGAACTGTTTGCTCCTTTAAAATCTTTCGGAATAATGTTAGTTTCTTTTAAAAGTTTGAGAGTCCCATTTTTATTGTAACCAAAAGTTGTAAGGGTACCATCCAATTCCTGCAATAAATAAACATATTTACCGTCTTTACTGAAAGTCAAATGTCTTGGACCACTTCCTTTTTTGACATCAACACTTCCTTTTAATTTTAAAATTTCATGTGCCGAAGCAGGATTATATTCATAGATAAAAACTTTATCCTGACCTAAATCATTAGCAAATACAAACTTTTTATCCGGAGAAAAGGCAACCATATGTACATGTGCTTTTTCCTGACGCGCTTCATTTGGTCCTTTGCCTTCATGCTGAATTAATTGCTGTACTTCTGTAATGCTTCCGTCTGCATTTTTCTTAAATACAGCAATGTTTCCGCCTGAATAATTAGCTGCGATTACATTTTTACTGTCATTGATCAAATGACAGGGATCAGCGCCTAAAGCATCATTTTTATTTATTAATTTTATTTTACCTGTTTTAGAATCGTAACTAAAAGCACTTACAGTACTTTGATTACCATTCTCATTTACGGCATAAACAAATTTATTATCTGCAGAAACTGATAAATAACTTGGGCTTACAGCGTTTTCTGAAGAATTTTTTAATTTAAAATCCCCTGAGTCAGCATTGAATTCATAAACATAAATTCCTTTGCTCTCGCAAGTATTGGTATAGGTTCCTACCAATAAATTAAACTTATTCTGAGCTTTTGAAGAAATAACTGCCAAAGCTGAAAATAATATTAGATACATTCTTTTCATATTATAAAGTGGTTTTTTGAATTAGCTAAAATAGGCAATAATATCTTTTTCGACAGATTTTTCCGTTATAAATGAATTTTGAAAAGTTATATTATTCAAATATCTTTTCAATAAAAAGTTTTGCTTTGCAGGCTTTAACTCTCAACAAATTTGTATTTTTGGCAGGCACATTTGCATACAAATAACATAGTGAAATAAATCAAAGCCTGAATGCATTTTAAAAATCCCGAAATTCTATACTTTCTGTTCTTATTGATTGTTCCAATTTTGGTTCATTTGTTTCAATTACGACGATTTAAAACTTCTTATTTTACCAATGTCCGCTTTTTAAAAGAACTTGCCATTCAAACCCGTAAAAGTTCTAAAATAAAGAAAAGACTATTATTAGCAACACGTTTATTTTTACTAACTTGTGTTATTCTGGCTTTTGCCCAGCCTTTTTTTGAAGCCATTGACAGTAAAAATTCAGCAAACGAAATGTACATTGTCCTTGATAATTCCTTTAGCATGCAGGCCAAAGGAAAAAAAGGTGAATTATTAAAACGTGCTGTTCAGGAACTTTTAGAAAACACACCAGAAACTGCTAAATTTTCACTGCTAACCAATACCGAAAACTTCTGGAACACAGATATTAAATCGGCTAAAAGTTCACTGCAGAATCTAAAATACAGTGCAACTCCATTTGAACTTTCAGCAATAACTGCGAAGATAAAAGCACACAAATCGGCAAATAAAAAAGATATTGTCATTATTACGGATGCCGTTGGTTTAGCCGAAAAAGATGTCAAAAATATCGATTTTGACGAGAAACCTTATTTTATAATTCCGGAAGCAGAACAAAAAAATAACATTTCAATCGATAGTGTTTTTATCAATCAAACTTTAGAAAATTTCTACGAAATAGGAATTAATTTATCAGCATACGGCGAAGATTTTAAACCCGTTTCGATGGCATTGTACAATCAGAAAAAGCTTATTGCTAAAACGATTATTAATTTTGATTCGAAGAAAAAGAAAGTCAATTTCACGATTCCAAAAGAAGCTTTTCATGGTTATGTAGTAATTGAAGATAACGGTCTTTCTTATGACAATACACTTTTTTTCAGTATTTCGAAAGCTAAAAAAACAAATGTTATTAGCATCGGAGAACCAGAAAAAAGCAATTTCTTGTCCAGGATTTATACTTCTGCAGAATTCAACTACAATAATTACTCCATCAGTTCTTTAGATTACAATAGCTTAGAAAAGCAAAACACTATAATTCTGAATGAATTAACTGAAATTCCACAGGCCTTGCAGACGACTTTAAAAGCTTTTGTTTCAAAAGGCGGTAATCTGGTTGTTATTCCTTCTGAAAAAAGTTCAGTTTTAAATCTGAATACTTTTTTAGCAAATTTTGGAAAAATTCAATTCAACAATCTAAAAACAGAAAGTAAACAAATTACGAAAATCAATTTCGATCATCCTCTTTTTTCCGGTGTTTTTGAAAATAAAATCACGAATTTCCAGTATCCAAAAACAAATTCCTCTTTTGATATTTCAAGTCCTTACCCGGCGGTTTTATCTTATGAAGACCAAAGTCCTTTTGTAACCATGATTCAGAATCCGGTTGCAGGAATTACTGTTTTTTCAGCTCCTGTAAATTCAGAGAATTCTAATTTTCAGCAATCTCCGCTAATAGTTCCCTTATTTTATAAAATGGGGCAAAACAATCAAAAAACAGGTGTAAACGCCCTAACAATTGGTAACAATCAGCCTTATTTTGTGGATGTTTTACTAAGCAAAGATGCCATTTTAGAAGTTAAGGGAACAGAAGATTCATTTATTCCAATTCAGCAAATATTGAATAATAAGGTTAAACTAACTTTCAATGATTTTCCGGACACAGCTGGAAATTACAGCGTTTTTGATAAAAAAGAATCAGTTGAAAACCTGAGTTTCAATTACAACCGAAGTGAAAGCAACCTGAGTCAGGTAAACACAAATGCAGTTTCAGATTTTAAAACTGCTGATACAATTTCAACCATTTTCAACACCTTACAAACTGAACGGACAGACAGCCAAATTTGGAAATGGTTTGTTATCTTTGCACTGTTATTTTTAGCATTAGAAATGGCCATTATAAAATTTGTAAAATAGATTCCATTTTTTCTAAAAGGACTTACTTTTTACAAAATCATTTTACGACAAAAAAATATCTACATATGAAAATAATCATCAGAAGCGCCAAAATCATCGATTCAAAAAGTCCGTTTCACAACCAGACTGTTGATCTTTTAATTGCAGATGGTTTAATTGAAAAAATAGGAACATCCATTCTTGACATTGATGACACAACAGAAGTTAAGTTTGATAATTTACATCTTTCCCAAGGTTGGTTTGACAGCAGTGTTTCGTTTGGAGAACCGGGTTACGAAGACAGAGAAACTATCGCAAATGGGTTGAATGTTGCAGCAAAAAGCGGATTTACAGCTATTGCTTTACAACCTAACTCCTTTCCGGTAATTGATAATCAATCACAGGTGAATTTCGTAAAAAATAAAGCAAATGGTTTTGCCACAGAACTCTTTCCTATTGGTGCTTTAACAAAAGCCAGTGAAGGAAAAGATATGGCCGAATTGTTTGATATGAAAAAATCGGGAGCCATCGCTTTTGGAGATTACAATAAAAGTCTTGACAATGCTAATCTGCTAAAAATCGCCCTACAATATGTTCAGGATTTTGATGGTTTGGTAATTGCATATTCCCAAGATGCTAATATAAAAGGAAATGGAGTAGCAAATGAAGGAATTGTTTCAACCAGATTAGGTTTAAAAGGAATTCCAAATCTGGCCGAAGAATTGCAAATCGCCCGAAATTTATTTTTACTGGAATACACGGGAGGCAAACTTCACATTCCAACCATTTCTACAGCAAAATCAGTTCAATTGATTAGAGAAGCAAAAGCGAAAGGCTTAAACATAACCTGCAGTGCATCTGTCCATCATTTGGTTTTAACCGATGAAAAACTGGACGGTTTTGACACACGTTTTAAAGTCACTCCGCCACTAAGAACCGAACTTGACAGACAAGCATTACTTAACGGAATCGCAGATGGAACAATTGATTTAATTACATCTGACCACAATCCAATTGATATTGAATTTAAAAAAATGGAATTTGATACTGCCAAAAACGGAACTATTGGCTTAGAAAGCGCTTTTGGAGCTTTATTGACGGTTTTGCCTTTAGAAACTGTAATTTCAAAATTAACTTCAGGAAGAGAAGTGTTCGGTTTAGGAAGTAATACAATCGAAGAAGGTGGAAAAGCTAATTTCACATTTTTTACTCCGGAAGGAAAATCGACTTTTACAAAAGAAAACATCCTTTCAAAATCTAAAAATTCTGCTTTTTTAGGAACTGAAATCACAGGTTCTGTTTATGGAATATTAAATCAAAATCAACTTATTACAAAATAAAAAATGAATAATACAGTCGAAGAAGGAAAACCAATTGCTATTACAAGTTATATTCTAATTATTGGCGTTTTGATTGCCATGAGTATGAATTCTGAAAATAAAAACAGCTTTGCTTCTTTTCATATCCGCCAGGCCGCAGGTTTATCAATTACCTTTATTTCCCTGGCCTTAATTATCAGTCCTTTCGACAGTTTTTTTATCACTTTCCCCATGTGGATTTTTGTATCTGTTTTATGGGCTTACGGAATTTTCAGTGCTATTCAGGGCCACACAAGACCAATGCCTTTGGTTGGCGGACTTTTCCAGAAATGGCTTAAAAGTATCGGGTAAACAGAATATCAAAATTAAAAACCGGATTTCGAACCCAACTGAAGCATAAAACTATAATACTTACAAAAAAATGAATCTATCTTTAGAATATAAAATACAAACCCCAAAAGTAATCCTGGACAAAAACCCTGTATTGCTATTATTACACGGATACGGCAGTAACGAAGCCGATCTGTTTTCGTTTGCTACTGAACTTCCTGATAATTATTACATTATTTCAGCAAGAGCACCTTATGATTTACAATATGGTGCCTATGCCTGGTATGCCATTAATTTTGACGCTGATCAGAATAAATTTTCAGACAATGAACAAGCCAAAACCTCACGAGATATAATTGCAAATTTTATAGATGAATTGGTTGCTAATTATCCTATTGATCCAAATAATGTGACTTTAGTAGGATTCAGTCAGGGTTCGATTTTAAGTTATTCAGTAGCACTTTCTTATCCTGAAAAAATTCAGAGAGTGGTAGCAATGAGTGGGTATTTTAATGCAGAAATTATTAAGGAAGATTTCGAGAAAAACGATTTTAAAAACCTGAAAATATTCGCTTCGCATGGAACTGTCGATCAGGTCATTCCAATAGATTGGGCCAGAAAAACACCGGCTATTTTAGAAAATTTAAATGTTCCTGTCACTTATAAGGAGTATCCTGTTGGACATGGCGTGGCTCCGCAAAATTTCTTTGATTTTAAGAATTGGTTATTGACTTAGTCTACAATATGTAGTGATAATTTACAGTTTTTTACTAATAGTTCACTTTATGGCAACAGATTGGTATCGAAGAAAGTCTTGGTCAAAAAATGATAAAGAAGAATTCTTTATAAAACTTTCTCGTGCCAGAAAAGATGGAAGAGCTCAGTATTTAAAAATTCAAGCAATAGAATTAGTTGAAACCAAAGAGCCAAAACTTCTAGAAGTCGCAAAAGAATTGTTGAGTAAAGTTCTAAACGAGTATCCAGACGATAACTTTAACAAAGGTCCTGTATATAAAACTTTCGGAGACATTTTTCAACTTGAAAAAAATATTGAAAAAGCACTGAAATATTATAAAAATGCAGTTGATTTTGAAAAAACATATCCAAATGTAATTACTCAATCATATCTAGATTACGCTGAAATTGTAGTTAAAAATCAATTCAAAGATTTATATCCAACAGCCGAAGAAATGTTAATAAACAAAACTTCAAGATTGTTATTTCCTATTGAAAAATATAAAGTTTTCTCTTTACTTTCGATAATAAATGGGTTTTATTCAAAAATAGAAATTGCAAAAAAATATGCCAAATTAGCAGATGAAAATGCTGAGGCAAAAACTTCAGGCTTAAGCTATCATAAATATCTTGGAGTAGTCGCAGAAAGAGATAGTTCACTTGATAAATTGATAAAAAAATTCTTATAGAAAAATATATTCCATGAGCAATTACAAAATCATTAATTCTCAAAATATTTTTATAATCACTCTTATTGTCATCCCGTTAACTATTTTATCCGTTTGGATTTTAGGTTTAGGATTTGATAATTCACTCTTCAAAAATTCATTAATCTCTACCTCTATTTTATCTCTTTCTTTCTTTTTATTTATCTCAATCGGATTATATAAAGGAATTAAAATCAAACATAATTTAGGAGAACTCGAACAGGAAAATATATTTTTTCAAAAAAACATGGATATTGAAACTGACATTCCGGAGGTTGGAGATGGAATTATTGAAATTATATTTAGTATAATTTTATGGCTGATTGTTTCTATGGTAGCCAGCTATTTACTTTGGGCTTTTGAAACTATATTATGGATTACAATCTTAAATTTTATCGGAATACTGTATTGGATTTTTTTCAGGGCATTGAGACTCGTTTTTAAAAAATCATCTGTTTGTAAAAGTAATTTTTCAAAAAGTATTTTATATGGCTTTAGTTTTACTATACTGTATAACTTCTGGATTTATGCCATCATTTTTATGACTCATCATGTTTTCTAATTCAAACAGAATTTTGTTGTCAAAAAAAAATAGGATTAAAAAATCCTATTTTTGATATAACCAGTTCTGATTTACCTCAAAAGTTATATTTTCCTTATCATCAACAAAGTATTTCAGCAATACCTCTCCCCATAATTCGCCGTTGCTATAATCAGCAATTATCCATCTGTGGTTTAATATTTTAACCTTATTAATAATAAATTTGTTCGAACCAATTTTATCCTGTCCCGTATAAGGATTCCCATTTGGATTTGCATTTAAGTCCAGTAATTTTTCAGTAACCACCGGAATCAGTTTTTCATATAAAATTACTTTTCCACCTGTTGCACTATTATCAAAATAATTTTGAGCGTTTTCATTGTTTTCCAACGAAAAATAATTTGATTCTGCCAGTTTTGTCGAAACTGTAGTTATGCTGTCTCTAAGCTTTTTAGTCGTTTTATCATATCTGTCCTTCTCAAATTTTATTTCTCTGCTGTAAAACATGTAAGTAAAAATATTCATTAGGATTGCTAATAAAAAAAGATAAAGCATTAAGGATTTCTTCATTTTGTAGGTATAATTAAATTGTAATTTCTAAGTTATCATAAGCCAGGAAAACATTCTCAGGAAGCTGTTTCTGGACTTCTTCATGAAATCCCAAAACATGGCTAATATGCGTCAAATAAGCTTTTTCAGGTTTTACTAAATTGATAAAATCAAGTGCTTCCTGCAAATTAAAATGGGTATCATGGGGTTCTACGCGCAAAGCATTTACAACCAAAACTTTCAGGTTTTTTAATTTCTTAATTTCAGTCTTTTCGATCGTTTTTACATCTGTCAAATAGGCAAAATCATCAATTCTATAACCAAAAACCTGTAAATCTCCGTGCATTACATTTATTGGGACAGCCATTTTATCACCAATTGCAAAAGGTTTGTCATTGATTACTTCAATAGTTTTTACACTTGGTGCTCCGGGATATTTATTTACCGTTTCAAAAACATAATCAAAACGGCGTTTAAGATTATCAATCACACGCTGATGCGCGTAAACCGGAATTTCGCCTTGTCTGAAATTATACGGACGAATATCATCCAATCCAGCTGTATGATCAGCATGCTCATGTGTAAATAAAATAGCATCTAGTTTTCGACAGCCACAGGAAAGCATTTGCTGTCTGAAATCAGGACCGCAATCTACAACATACGAATGTTCGTCCCATGTGATCCAAATAGACACACGAAGCCTTTTATCTTTAGCATCTGTGCTTTTGCAAACAGGGTGATCAATCCCAATAATGGGAATACCTTGAGAAGTACCGGTACCTAAAAAATAGATCTTCAATTGAACTTGTTTTTTTTACAAAAATAGGGATTATTTCTCTTTCATTAGAACGCTAATTTACTAACTTTGTAACAAATCTATTTAAAATAAAATGGGTACAGAAATAAAACTCAAAGGTGACAAGGTCATCGCTCAGATTCCTTCCATAAAAGACAAAGCGCTACGCATTAATTTAAACGAGAATATTTACGGAACTTTTGCTGAAATTGGCGCTGGACAAGAAACAGTTAGACATTTTTTCAGATCCGGAGGTTCATCGGGAACAATTGCAAAAGCAATGTCTGCTTATGATAAAGATTTTAGTGATGCTGTTTACGGAACTGAAAGTGACGGACGCTACGTAACTGAAAACCGACTCAAAAAAATGTTAACCTTTGAAGGGGAACTAATTGAAGAACGTTTAAGCAGAGAAAAACACCCAAACAAACTTTTTTTTAGTTACGCCAACACTGTTGCCACTATAGATTTTGCCAAACAATTTAAAGGTCACGGCTGGGTTGGAATACGGTATCAGATTGAACCAGACGAGGCTTACAACGAAATTATTCTTCATATTCGTTTTAAAGAAACTGACGCCCGATTACAACAGGAAACACTTGGAATCCTAGGCGTTAATTTAATTTACGGCGCATTCTACAAATACAATGATCCCAAACGATTACTTCGTTATTTATATGATCACTTAGATAAAGATCAGCTGGAAATAGACACTATTAATTTCTCAGGACCTCGTTTTGCAGATGTTGATAATCGTTTGATGAGTTTGCAACTGGTTAAAAATGGTATGACAGATGCCGTAATGTTTAATCCTGAAGGAAAAAACGTTTTACCGGCCGCTGTTTTATACAAAAAAAATCTTCTTGCCTTTAGAGGAAGTTTCCGTCCGGTTACCAATGTAAATCTTGATATGTATGAGAAATCATTAAAAATGTTTCTCGAAGAAAATAAGGTTGAAAAAGACAATACTTTAGTCGTTTTTGAAATTACACTTTCAAATTTACGATCAGATGGTGAAATTGATGAGCGTGATTTTATGGACAGGGCTGAATTACTTTGTTCATTAGGCCAAACCGTTATGATTTCTAATTTTCAGGAATATTATAAGGTGGTTGAATACTTTTCTAATTATACCAAAGCCCGTATGGGACTTGCAATGGGTGTAAATAATTTGGTCGATATTTTTGATGAGAAGTATTACCGTCATTTAAGTGGCGGAATCCTTGAAGCTTTTGGAAAATTATTCTATCGTGATATGAAAGTATTTTTATATCCGATGTTAGGTGAAAATGGAGAAATTATCACTTCTGAAAACCTAAAAGTACATCCTAGAATGAAGGAATTATATAAATTCTTTAAATTCAACGGAAAAGTAGTCGATATTGTAGATTATAATCCTAATATTTTAAATGTATTCTCTCGCGAAGTTTTAAAAATGATTAGTCATGGAACATCCGGCTGGGAACCTATGCTTCCATCAGGAGTTGCTGAAATTATCAAAGAGCATCACCTTTTTGGGTATCATCCACAAAAGGAATTAGAGCAGAATTAAGCCAAATTTTATTGATTCAAAATCCTAAAAAGTCCAAAAAAGAGCGATTCTTTTTTGGACTTTTATTTTACCGAACTTATTTCCTTTAAGCCGTTTTTGATTATAATTTAATTTCATTACTTTTAATAAAAATTAAAAAAACATGAAAATTATAGCCTTTGCAGGAAGCAACAGCCAACAGTCGATCAATAAACATTTAGCAAGTTATGCTGCAAATCAATTTGAAAATGCCGAAGTAGAAGTTTTAGATTTGAATGATTTCGCAATGCCTGTATTCAGTGTTGATTTAGAAAAAGAAATTGGCCAGCATGAAATTGCAAAATCATTTCTGAAAAAAATCGAAAGCGCTGATATTTTGGTTGTTTCTTTGGCTGAAAATAATGGCAATTATTCTGCTGCCTTTAAAAACGTATTCGATTGGAGCTCCAGAGTTATCAAGGATGTTTTTCAGCAAAAACCAATGCTTTTGATGGCAACTTCTCCTGGAGCTAGAGGCGGTGCTTCGGTTTTAGAAATTGCAAAAACCGCTTTTCCAAGATATGGTGCTCAGGTAAAAGGTCTTTTTTCACTTCCTTCTTTCAATTCAAACTTTGATTTAGAAAAAAATGAAATCTCAAATCCGGAATTTGATCATGAACTAAAAACAATTGTAAAAAACAGTTTCAATTAATGAAAATAAAACAAATAGTTTTAGGCTTTATTTTTTTTAATGCCATTTTCCTGCACACCTCCTATTCTCAAAAATATAGTGCTGTTGATAATATCGTTTTAAAATATCCTAAAAACTTTAGCAATACACAAGAATTAGCTGAAAGAATCGAAAAAGATTTCAATTCAGATTATGACAAAGCACGAGCTATTTACAGTTGGATGGCTTTTAATATAAAATATGATTTTAATGCTTTTTTAAATCCTTCAAAAACACAAAGTTTCTCTTATCGCACGGAAGACGAAAAACAACGAAAAATACAAGAATTTAATACTCAAATACTTCAAAAAGCATTCAAGTCTGAAAAAGCAGTTTGCGAAGGTTTTACACTTCTATTTCAGCATTTAGCTTCATTAGTTGGAATTAAATCACAAATCATTAAAGGGGATTCGAAAACAAGATTAGTTGATATCGGCCGAAAAAACACCTCTTCAAATCACGCCTGGAATACAGCTTTAATTGATGGAAAATGGCGTTTAATTGATGTGACCTGGGGACAAGGATATTATGACAATAATAAAGGTAAAATGGTAAAAGATTTTGACCCGGTTTATTTTGATACAGAACCCGATTACTTTTTCGCAAAACATTTTCCTGACTCAGGATCTTTTCTTGGCGAAAAATTAAACAAAGATGACTTTTTAAACGGACCTTTAATTTATAACAGAACAATTGCTGGTGATAATAAAATAATCGCACCGAAATCAGGAATAATTGAAGTCAATAGTGGTGACAAAATAACTTTTTTGATCAAAAACATTTCAAAATCAGATCCCTTTTATTATTTAAACAAAAAGAACCAACCCGTTCGGGTAGTAAATTCAAAAGAAAAAAGAGGTGGCTTAGAATTTCAGGTTACATTTGATAAAACTATCGGGGATTATATTACATTTTATCTGGACACAAATAGTATCGCTTCCTTTAAAGTAATTTCTAAGTAGTTATTGTTTCATCGCTAACTATATCTCTTTCTTATTTTACGGAATTAGCGTAACTTAGCAATTAGTGATAAAACATTAGCGGCCTGAATTATGGAAACAACTTTTTTAAAATCAATCTTAGACAATGATTTCTATAAATTTACGATGCAGCATGCCGTAATCAGGCTTTTTCCAAAAGCAAAAGTCCGTTATGGTTTTATCAATCGTGGGAAGCATATTTTTCCGGCTGGTTTTGCAGATTTAATTCGCCGTTCTGTAGATGCGATGGCAGATCTGAGATTAACAAAAGACGAAAAGAATTATTTATCGCACTACTGTCCTTATCTTGATCCCACCTACTTGGATTTTCTACAAGGGTATAGCTACGACCCTTCAGAAGTTCAAATTATTCAGGAAGGTTCAGAAATCAAAGTTACCATTGAAGGCTATTGGTATCGTACTATTTTATGGGAAGTTCCATTAATGGCTTTAATTTCTGAACTCTTTTATAAATCGAATCTTTTAATCCGCTTAAATGATGATGCTATAAAAGAACTGACCAAAAATAAAATTGATAATTACAATAAACTTGGCGTTTCTGTTTTAGAATTTGGCACCAGACGCCGTCATTCTTACAATGTACATCATTTAGTGAATGAAACTCTTAGAACTTATGGCTCAGAAAGCTTTATGGGAACCAGCAATGTACATTTTGCAATGATCAACAACCGAAGACCTTTAGGAACGCACGCACATGAATGGTTTATGTTTCATGCAGCACAATACGGTTTTAAAATGGCTAATTCAATTAGCCTGGAACATTGGACACAAGTTTACGGAGGGGATCTCGGAATTGCGCTCACCGACACTTACACTAAGGATATATTTTTCAATCAATTTGATAAAAAATATTCCAAACTTTTTGATGGTGTAAGGCATGATAGCGGTGATCCGATAGAATTTGCAAAAAAAGTAATTTCGCATTATACAAAAATGGGAATTGATCCAAAATCGAAAGCGATTGTTTTCTCGGATTCATTGAATTTTGATAAGGTAAAAATTATATCGGACTTCTGTAAAGACAAAATCAAAATGTCTTTTGGAATTGGAACCAATTTTACCAATGATGTTGGTTTGCCATCTATGAATATGGTTATAAAATTAGTTGAAACAAAACCGGATCATGCCAGCTGGCAAGGCGTTGTAAAACTCTCTGACGAAAAAAACAAAAACACGGGAACACCTGAAATGATTGCTTTGGCAAAACAAGTTCTCGGCATCTGGCTTTGATTTTTTTGGTTTCAAAACCAATTTTTCATATTTTTAAGGATTCCTCTTTTTCAGAATCAATAAATTACTTTTTTTAGGCATTTTATTGATAACTTTAAAATAATACGCTTTCATTTTTTATGCAGAAATGGTACATTAGCCAAAAATCCAAATTCATTTATGCTAGAGCAAAATCAATATAACGAAGATAATATTAGATCACTCGATTGGAAAGAGCATATTCGTATGCGCCCCGGAATGTATATCGGAAAATTGGGAGACGGATCATCACCGGATGATGGTATTTATATTCTTTTAAAAGAGGTTTTAGACAACTGTATCGATGAGTTCGTAATGGGCTCAGGAAAAACTATTGAAGTGAGTATCAAAGACAAAACGGTTTCAGTTCGTGATTACGGACGTGGAATTCCGTTGGGTAAAGTGGTTGATGTGGTTTCGAAAATGAATACGGGTGGAAAGTATGATTCTAAAGCTTTCCAGAAATCAGTTGGTCTGAACGGTGTCGGAACAAAAGCGGTTAATGCATTGTCCAACTATTTTCGGGTAGAATCAGTTCGTGATGACAAACAAAAAGCAGCTGAATTCTCTGCCGGAAATTTAGTTCAGGAAGAAGATATTATCGATACTACGAAACGAAAAGGAACGAAAGTTACTTTTACGCCAGATGAAACAATTTTCAAAAACTATAAGTTTCGTTTAGAATATGTCATAAAAATGGTCAAAAACTATTGTTATCTAAACAATGGTCTGACGATTATTTTTAATGGCGAAAAATATATTTCTGAGAATGGTCTTAGGGATTTATTAGAAGAAACCATTAACGAAGAAGATTTAGAATATCCAATCATTCATTTGAAAGATCATGATATCGAAATCGCTCTAACACACAGTAAAACACAATACAGCGAAGAATATCACTCTTTCGTAAACGGTCAGAACACCACACAGGGAGGAACTCACTTAGCTGCTTACAGAGAAGCGATTGTAAAAACCATTCGTGAGTTTTACAACAAAAATTTTGAAGCATCAGATGTTCGTAAATCGATTGTAAGTGCCATTAGTATAAAGGTTATGGAACCGGTTTTTGAGTCTCAGACCAAAACAAAATTAGGTTCAACTGATATGGGTTCTGATGATGGAACACCTGCAATTTCGGTTCGTACTTTTATAAATGATTTTATAAAGAATAAATTAGATAATTATTTACATAAAAATACGCCGACAGCAGAAGCCTTATTGCGTAAAATTTTACAGGCTGAGCGTGAGCGCAAAGAATTATCAGGAATTAGAAAACTGGCAACAGATCGTGCAAAGAAAGCGAATCTTCACAATAAAAAACTGAGAGACTGCCGTGCACATCTTCCGGATACTAAAAACCCAAGAAACTTAGAAAGTACGCTTTTTATTACTGAGGGAGATTCAGCTTCCGGATCGATTACCAAATCGCGTGATGTGAATACACAAGCGGTTTTTAGTTTACGTGGTAAGCCTTTGAACTCCTACGGAATGAGCAAAAAAATTGTGTATGAAAATGAAGAATTCAATTTACTGCAAGCCGCTTTGGATATTGAAGACGGATTAGAAAAATTGAGATATAACAACATCGTAATCGCAACCGATGCCGATGTCGACGGAATGCACATTCGCTTGTTGTTGATTACTTTTTTCCTTCAGTTTTTTCCTGAATTAATCAAAGAAGGACATTTGTATATCTTGCAGACACCACTTTTCAGGGTCCGAAATAAAAAAGAAACCATCTATTGTTATTCTGAAGAAGAAAGAAAAGATGCCATCGAAAAATTAAAACCAAAGCCGGAAATCACCCGATTTAAGGGTTTGGGTGAGATTTCGCCAGATGAGTTCAAAAACTTTATTGGAGAAACGATTCGCCTGGATCCAATTATGATGGATAAAAACACTTCGATTGAGCAGTTGTTGTCTTTCTACATGGGAAAAAACACACCTGACAGACAAGAGTTTATTATTAAGAATTTGAAGGTTGAAATAGATGAGCTTGAAGAAGCTTAGAATAATTTTTATAATTAGTAGCACTCGGTTAAATTCATGAAAAAATATTTTTTGATCTTATTAGTTTTAATGCTAGTTTCTTGTCAGTCTAAAAACGATGAGAAAAAATCTGTTGTAAATGTAAAGCCTATAAGCGAAGTAAAAATTGCAACAAACAAGGATAGCTTAATTTATAAGATAAATAAAAATACAGTTGTAATAAATCAGGACACATTAGAAATAGAAAGTCCTTTTATATATTCTTTTGAAGGAACAATTAACGGAAATAAAAAAGTACAATTACATCTTACAAATCAGTTATCGACAGAATATGGAGGATATGTAAAAACAGGTTCTCTTTATATCGAAGGCGGAGAGAATCTTTTATATTTCTATTTTGATAAAGATAAAAAACAGGATTATTATACAACCGGTATTGAGGAATTTGATGGAAGCAAACCGTTAAAACTTAAACTATACAATCTTTCAACAGAAGAAATGTATATAGAACTTACACTGGATAAAAAAAATTATAAAATTTATCCAAGTAAAAAGTTTCCTTCTTACAAATCTTTTGACATAATAGATTATACCCTTTTTGATTCCAGAGCTGCTTTTAAAAAGGAAGAAGCTATGAGAGAATTTACTCCTTCCAGAGATTATAATTTTCTGGCTGAAATTATTTCAGACGATGTGGATTTTAATGTCTTAAAAGAAAAATTAAAGTATTTGTATACAGATTCTTTAAACACTAAAAATTACAAAAGCTGGAAGCATAGTTTTAAAGTTGAAAAATCTAAAGGAGAGGAAGACGGTTATAGTTCTGAGAATCTGTCTGTTGTCGCTCCGGTTTTTATGGATTCTAATGTTTATGTAGTCTCTGATTTTTCATATAGCTATATGGGAGGAGCACACGGTATGCTACGTACAGGATATACAAACTATGATCTGAGCACAGGAAAAAACATTGCTATAGAACAGCTTTTAAATTTTTCAGATCAAAAATTCATCTCTTTTTATGAAGAAAAAATTAGAAATGAATATAGTGACGGTATATTGTCTAATGAAGTACCTATTACCCATAATTATTACATTTTACCAACAGGAATTACTTTTTCTTATGCGCCTTATGAGCTGCTTGGTTTTGCTGCCGGAGAACCCCGTATCTTTTTCAGTTATGAAGAATTAAAACCATATATTTTAAAAAATACAATTCTGGATAAATACAATTCGAATTAAGAATATACAGACTTTGAGCTATTATACGGCTCAAAATTTTCAGAATAAAAAATCAAATTTATAATTTCGAATATAAATAATGAAAGACGAAGACGATAACATAATTCCAAACGACGACGAGAATAATCAGGATGAAAACCAGATTGATGACAATCAAAATGGAGATGATGATGAGATTATCGATGTAGATGCGAAAAATTTTGAAGGACAGCATTTTTACGAAAATCAGGAAGAAGAAGGCGAAGATGTGATCACGAAAGTAACCGGAATGTACAAAGACTGGTTCTTGGATTATGCTTCGTACGTAATTCTGGAGCGTGCAGTTCCGGCGATCGAAGATGGATTTAAACCTGTTCAGCGTCGTATCATGCACTCTTTAAAAGAGCTGGATGATGGCCGTTATAATAAAGTTGCCAATGTTGTTGGTCACACCATGCAGTATCACCCACACGGAGATGCGAGTATTGGTGATGCCATGGTGCAAATTGGTCAAAAAGATTTACTGATTGACTGCCAGGGAAACTGGGGGAATATACTAACGGGTGACGGTGCAGCAGCTTCGCGTTACATCGAAGCACGTTTGTCTAAATTTGCTTTGGAGGTTTTATATTCTCCAAAAATTACCGATTGGGGAGTTTCATACGATGGTCGTCGTGCAGAACCAAACAATCTTCCGGTAAAATTTCCATTACTTTTGGCACAGGGAGCAGAAGGTATTGCGGTTGGACTTTCGACTAAAGTTTTGCCTCATAACTTCAATGAGTTAATTGATGCTTCGATTAAAATCTTAAAAGGAAAACCGTTTACACTTTATCCTGATTTTATGACACAAGGTATTGCCGATGTGTCTAATTATAATGATGGACTTCGTGGCGGACGTGTGCGTGTGCGTGCTAAAATTGCTCAATTAGACAAAAATACATTAGTAATTACGCAAATTCCGTTTTCAACTAATACCACAACTTTGATTGACAGTATTTTGAAAGCCAATGAAAAAGGCAAAATCAAAATCAAGAAAATTGAAGACAACACGGCGGCAGATGTTGAAATTTTAATTCATCTTTTCCCGGGTGTTTCTCCGGATAAAACAATCGACGCTTTATTTGCGTTTACAGCCTGTGAAACATCTGTAGCACCTTTAGGTTGTGTAATTGAAGACAATAAACCATTGTTTATCGGGGTTTCTCAAATGTTGAAAATTTCGACAGAAAGAACTGTTGATTTACTTCGTCAGGAATTAGAAATTCAATTAGAAGAATTAAAAAACAAATGGCATTTTTCTACTTTGGAAAAAATCTTCATTCGTGAAGAAATGTATATTGATTTCAAATTGTACGGAGACAGAGAATCGCTTTACAAATACTTGTATGATCGATTTGAGCCTTTCAAAAAATCATTCGTAAGAGAAATTACAGATGAAGATTTGCAAAGACTAACTCAGATTCCGATGATTCGTATTACTCGTTTTGACTCTGATAAAGCCGATGAATTAATCTCGAGATTAGAGGAAGAAATGAAAGAGGTACAATACAATCTGGAACATCTTACCGATTTTGCGATTGCCTATTTTACCAAATTAAAAGAGAAATACGGAAAAGGCCGCGAACGTCAGACGGAGTTGCGAATTTTTGACAATGTTGAAGCAACAAAAGTTGTTTTAAGAAATACAAAATTATTCGTAAACAGAGAAGAAGGATTCGTAGGAACCAGCTTAAAGAAAGACGAATATGTAGCAGACTGCTCTGATATTGACGACGTAATTGTGTTTTTGCGCGATGGTACGATGATGATTACGAAAGTTGATGCAAAAACGTTTGTAGGCAAAGACATTATACATATTGCGGTATTTGATAAAAGCGATAAACGTACCATTTACAATATGATTTACCGTGACGGAAAATCAGGCCCTTCTTATATCAAACGTTTTAATGTGTCGGGAGTAACCAGAGACAAAGCCTACGATTTAACGAATGGAACCAAAGGTTCACAGGTAGTTTATTTTTCACATAATCCGAACGGAGAAGCTGAAGTTGTCACCATCTTACTAAGACAAATAGGAACTATTAAAAAATTAAAATTCGATATAGATTTTGCAGGCCTGGCAATTAAAGGCCGTGCTTCAAAAGGAAATTTGGTTACAAAATATCCGATCAAGAAAATCGAATTAAAAGAAAAAGGAATTTCGACTTTACTGCCAAGAAAAGTTTGGTTTGATGATACCGTAAAACGTTTGAATGTTGATGCCAGAGGAGAATTGCTTGGCGAATTTAAACCAAGCGACAAGATTTTAGTTATAAGCCAATCAGGAAAATTAAAAGTAATTATTCCGGAGTTATCGACTCATTTTGAAGAGGATATGATTGTTCTTGAAAAATGGAAACCTAAGAAACCAATTTCTGCGATTTATTATGATGGTGAAAAAGAGCGCTACTTCTTAAAACGTTTCCTTGTGGAAAATGAAGGCAAAGAAGAAAGTTTTATTACCGATCACCCGAATTCACAATTAGAAATTGTATCTACAGATTATCGTCCGGTAGCACAATTGGTCTTTGCAAAAGTAAAAGGAGTTCAAAAAGAAGATCTTCATATTGATATTGAAGATTTTATAGCCGTAAAAGGTTTTAAAGCCTTAGGAAATCAATTAACAACCGATAAATTAAGACAAGTTAATTTATTAGAACCGCTTCCTTACGAAGAACCCGTTGAAGAAGTTCCTGAAAAACCTGAAATATCAGAAGACGATCCAGTTGAAACAGAGTTAGACGACGATGGTCAGATTGGTTTGGTTTTAGAATAATATTTTCAAATAGAAATTTACAAAAATGCCCTTTACGAAAAGGGCATTTTCATTGAACTGAATTAATTATTATTTCAAAATTTGTGCAGCATGTTCTTTTGTTTTAACCTGCGAAATAACCTCATCGATAACTCCGTTTTCATCGATTATGAAAGTCGTTCTGTGGATTCCGTCATATTCTTTTCCCATGAATTTCTTTGGTCCCCAAACGCCAAATGCATTGATTACTGATTTATCCTCATCTGCCAAAAGCGGAAAAGGAAATTCGTATTTATCTTTAAACTTCAATTGTGCTTTCTGACTGTCTGCGCTTACTCCCAAAAGTTCGTAATTATTGGCTTTAAAACGCTCAAAATTATCTCTTAAATCACATGCTTCTGCAGTACAGCCCGGTGTGCTTGCTTTTGGGTAAAAGAAAACTACTAATTTTTTTCCGGCATAATCTGTCAGTTTATGTGCTTTGCCATCTTGGTCAATCCCTGAAAAATCAGGGGCTTTATCGCCTGCTTTTAATGTTGTCATTTATTTTAGATTGTTAGATTGTTGGACTTGCTTAGATTTAATTGATAATTAACAATTATTTATGCCCCGGATTAAAGTGAAAACCCCGGAATTGTGAAAGTTTACATTTTTTGCATTAAGAAAGCGACCGGAGGAAGCTCTTGTTAATGCTTAAAAATGTTACTTTAACAATGAGGAGTTGAAACGGAAAGCCGGATTAGGCACATCATTAAAATTATGCTATTTTTACGGCATTAAAAATACGGAAATGAATAAAGAAGCCCGCGTACAATTTGTTATAAATACGTTAAAAGACCTCTACCCTACTATACCTGTACCACTTGATCATAAAGATCCCTACACTTTATTAATTGCCGTATTGCTTTCAGCGCAATGTACGGATGTACGTGTGAACCAGATTACACCATTGCTTTTTGCAAAGGCTGATAATCCGTATGATATGATTAAAATGTCGATTGAAGAAATTAAGGAAATTATTCGCCCCTGCGGGTTATCGCCAATGAAATCGAAAGGAATTCATGGTTTGTCACATATTTTGATTGACAAGCACAACGGAGAAGTTCCACAGAGTTTTGAGGCTCTTGAAGCTTTACCGGCTGTTGGGCATAAAACGGCAAGTGTTGTGATGTCACAGGCATTTGGAGTTCCGGCTTTTCCTGTTGATACCCATATTCACAGACTCATGTACAGATGGAACCTATCGAACGGTAAAAATGTCGTTCAGACAGAGAAAGACGCCAAAAGATTATTTCCAAGAGAGTTATGGAATGATTTGCACTTACAGATTATATGGTATGGCCGTGAATATTCACCTGCACGTGGATGGAGCCTGGAAAAAGATATTATTACCAGAACTATTGGTAAAAAATCAGTAATAGAAGAAGCTGCCAAAAAGAAAATTTAGCAGCTTCTTTATATATTATTTACTTATTTTTCAAAGCATTATATTCATTAGTCATTTCCAAAGCTCTGTATATACCCAAAAGTGATTTTTTAGCTTCTTCATTGCTTGGCTCGATAATTAACGCTTTTTTAAGGTACGGAATTGCACTTTTTACAATTTCATCTTTTTGGGCATTTAACTGATCATATTGCTTTACTTCTTTCGGAGTATTGCCTAATGCATTCATCTGATCCAACAATGCCTTTTTCAATTCCATTTTGACAAAAACAAGGTTGATGTAACAGTTCATACAATTAGGATTTATCTGCAAAGCATCCAGATAGCTTTTTTCTGCATTAGCAAAATCATTTCTCTCTAAATATGAAAAAGCCAAATTAATCGAAACTTCTTCTCTTTTGGAAGGAGGAGAGAAATTTCTGGGTTTCTCGTATACACCTTCACTAACCGCCAAATCACGCGCACCTAAAGAAACGAAAGCATCTTCTACTTTTGTCTTTTTATGAGTTGCATAAAAAATAGTTCCTGTTCCTGTATAGTTCCTTTTTTTAAGTTCCTCATAATATTTAATAGATGAAACATAATCTTTACCTGTTAAAGAAGCAGCTGCTGCATTGTATAAGTTTAAGGTATCTTTTTTATCAAATAAGTAAACTTCATAACTCTTATCAGCACTTTCTTTGTATTTTCCTTCTTTGAAATCACTAATTGCCCCCTTAACGAGTTTTGATTTAATATCTTTTAAAGCTAAATCTGCCTTAAAAGCATATTTGTAATGACGTGAATCATTTTCGTATAAAAGTACATCCTGATATGCGCCAGAAGCCAATGTAAAATTATTTTTAGGATCTATGTTTTTATTCGCTAAATCCTTATAACTATTTCCTTTTAAGTAAAAAAAATCAGATTTGATTACATCAGGTGCATTCACAATAAGGTATTCAATTTTTTTCAAAATTGTTAATGACTCTTCAATTTTTCCTTTATCATAAAAAGACTGGGCTTCCTTTATTTGATCTTTTTGGGCATAAACCCCTACATTAATCAATAACAGAAAGGATAGTATTTTTATATTATTTTTCATTTTTTTTGTTTAGTTTGATTGTTAAATAAATATGATAATTGAGTGTAATATACATTTAGGAGTGGCAAACAAAACAAGATAAATTATAGTAGTTTTTCTTCATCGATTATTAAATTAATGGTTTAAAATATTTGTTTTGTTACTATTTTATTTTCTGATGACCATTTTCAACCCCACAAATTCAGATTGATTGATCTGCACAAAATAAAAGCTTTTTTTCAATAAACTAAAGACAAAAATCAGGCAAACTAACAAAGCACTAAACTTTAACACCATGGTAATTAAAATCACATTTAAAACATAATTCCTTTATTTAATTAAAAATTTAAACCGCAAATTTTATTATTTATTGCATTTTCAGATTTAATATCGATGATCCATTTTTATCAAAAAAAATAAAATTATTGCATAAAAAAGCTCACTATTCGTATTTTCGTACGAATAGTGAGCTTTCAACCTAAACTACCATTTGGTTTTTCTTTCGAAATAAAAGATCCTGATTAAACCAAAGCCCTGAAGTTTAAAATTTAAACTCCTAAGCCTTTTTTGAACAATTAATACCTAATAAAACTCATTGTCATTAATTACTAATTGCCTTTAGAGAATTATACTCTTTTGTCATATCCAGGGATCTGTAAATTCCTAAAAGCATCTTTGTAACGTCTGGATTTTTAGGTTCAATTATAAGTGCTTTGGTAAGATAAGGAATCACGCTTCTTGTAATATCATCTTTTTTTGCTGTCAATTTATCATATTCCAGCATTTCTTTTTTTGAATTTCCTAAAGCATCTATTTTATCTACTATTTCTTTTTTTGATTCTAGCTTTAAATAAGCCAGATTGATGTACGAATCAATATAATTAGGATTTAATTCTAAAAGATAATTGTAGACCGCCTCTGCTTTGACTAAATCCTTTCTCTCTAAATAAGCATAGGCTAAGTGTTTATTTACCTCGAACTTCTTAGAAGGAATAGCTTCATTTCTTGGTTTTTCATAAAGCCCTTCCTGAATATAGGATTCCCTTGCTTTTGGAGAGATAAAAGCATCTTCTTCTTTTGTTTTCTTATTAGTCGCGTAATAGAGAATGCCATTTCCTGAAAAGTTCATTTTTTTTAACTGCTCATAATACTGGATTGCCAGACCATATTCCTTTGCATTTAAATAGGCGGCGGCGGCATTAAACAAGTTTAATGTATCTTTTTTATCAAATAAATACACTTTATAACTCTTTTCAGCACTTTCTTTGAAGTTACCTGCCTTGAAATCAGCTACAGCACCATTGACAAGTTTAGATTTCATATCTTTTAAAGCTATATTAGCTTTTACGGAAAGTTTGTATTTACCCGCTTCATTTTCGTATAAAATCACATCCTGGTAAGATTCTGATGCAGATGAAAAATTATTAGCCGCATCAATATTTTTGATAGCCAAATCCTTTAAAACATTCCCTTTTAAAAAATAAAAATCTGATTTTTCTTCATCCGGCGCATTCAGAATTAGGTATTCTGACTTTTTTAAAATTACAAGCGCCTCTTCTGATTTTCCTTTTTCAAACAAAGACTGGGCATCTTTTATTTGAGACTTTTGAGAATACACTCCAACATTTATCAATACTATTGATAACATTATAAATTTTAATTTCATGTTTAGATTAGTTTGATGGTTAATAGATTTTGGGCTGCATTTAGATGCAAAACTGTAGGCTTGTAAATCTGATGGGATTTAAAAGCTTTATCAAACTAGATAGAAAAATTAAGGTAGTTTTTTATCATATCAACAAATTTTATAAGGTTAAATACTAGATTACAAAAAAAATAATTTTTTAACTGAATTAAAATTATAAATGTTTTTTTATAAAACTTTTTTTAAAGACAATTTATTTTTTTATCTAAAAATAGAATTAAAAAATGAATACACAAATAAAATACAATTTATTTTCCATAAGTCTCTTTAAAAGAAATAATTCCTTACAAGAACAATCTGTTTTAAGACATTCTGTATTACAAATATTTACAACGATCTATAAATGAGACAACTCAGAGATTTTTAAAAAAAAACTCACTATTTGTATTGTATACAAATAGTGAGCTTTCAACCAAAACGACCATTTGGTTTTTCTTTCGAATAAACATCCGACAAAGTAGTGGGCTGTTTAATTAGCTATGATCTCAAAACTTTTATTATCGATTTTCACAACTTTTAAAGCTTGTGAATAACTTAATAAAAAAGAAACGACTTCCTTTTTTGGTTTTAAGTCTTTAGAAGCTAATGCTTTCTTAGAGTAAATTTTCGCCATACTATGAAAATGTTTTATACCAGTATAACGCGGCAATATCTAAAATAGTATTAGTTGGTTAAAATAATTTGATGCTTATCTATAATTTTTCTTAAATTCATTAGCGCATAACGCATCCTGCCTAAAGCGGTATTAATGCTCACACCTGTGAGTTCAGAGATTTCCTTGAAACTCATATCCTGATACATTCGCATTACCAATACTTCTTTTTGATCTTCAGGAAGTTCCTGAATTAGTTTTTTTAGATCAACTTCAACCTGGTCAAGAATCATTTTACCTTCAATAGTTAAAGAATCATCAGACATGATCGAAAATATCGAAAATTCTTCTGTCTCTCTGTACATTGGCATTTTTTTGGTTTTTCGAAAGTGATCTACAATTAAATTGTGAGAAATACGCATAACCCAAGGCAAAAATTTACCTTCTTCGTTATATGAATTGGATTTTAAAGTTTTAATAACCTTAATAAAAGTGTCCTGAAAAATATCATTTGAAATATCTCTATCCGCAATCTTAGAATATATGAATCCATATATTTTGGACTCATGCCTTTTTATTAATGTTGCTAAAGCATTTTCATTGCCTTCAACATAATTTTTAACCAATAGAGCGTCAGGAATATGCAGATCAGCCATAATACTACTTTTTTAGTTTTGTTTAAAATTTGGAGTAATTTTCTAAAAAGTAATTTTATTGTATAGGCTTGTCTTTTTTTGTTTGTTAATATGTGTCCAAATTTAACAAATTTTTATTTTATAAAGCAAATGAATAGAATAATAATTAATAGTAAAATTCGAAATAATATCAAATTAATTTTAAATTTTATTGACATAGTACTTATAAATCCTAAATAATTGGAATGATTTAACAATTTTAAAAGAAGCATAATCATCTAAAATACTTATTGTAAATAAATTACACTTCTTTTTTTAACAGTAATTATTTTATATTATTCATAAACACGAACATAATCAATATAAAACTTTTGAGGCAAAATTGTATCATCGACAGCCGGTCCCCCAAAATTCCCTCCAATGGCTAAATTAATAATGATGTAAAACGGTTTATTAAAAGGCCATGTATCTTCATTTTTAAGTTCAGGCTGAAATGTATAAACTAAACCTTCATCAACGAAAAAATCAATTTTATCTTTATTCCACTCAATAGCATAAAGATGAAAACCTTCTTCTATATTTGGAAACTCAGTTCTTTTTGTATTAATTGTATTTCCGTGACTGTCCTGAGTATGCAGGGTTGTGTAAACCATATGCGGATCTCTGCCAATATACTCTAAAATATCAATTTCACCTGTTTTAGGCCATTTTACCTCATCAATATTAGCACCTAACATCCAAAATGCAGGCCACAAGCCATGACCAACAGGTAGTTTGGCTCTTGTTTCAATCCGTCCATACAGAAACTCTTTCTTTCCTTTAGTTGTGATTTTTGTCGAAGTATATTTTTCCCCTTCTTTTCGGGCTTCAATAATCAGACTGCCATCTTTTATTTGATGATTCGTTTTGGTATAAATTTGTCTCTCATTATTTCCCCAGCCGCAAAGATTTGGGCATCCGTCACCGACTTCAAAATTCCAGACAGATTCATTTATCTTCTTATTAAAATTTTCTTCCCAAATTAGTTTTCTTTTCACTTGCTGCGCCATACAAAAACTACTAATCATAAAAAGTAACATTACTTTTTTCATCCCAATATTTTTTAAATTAAGAAATTAAGAAGGTCAGCAAAACTGACCTTCCAATTTTATTTTTACTAAATAATTATTTATTGATAAACCCTTACATAATCAATCTCCATTGAAGACTGTGTAAAAGCGGGATCAATATTTCCTCCCAGGTTTCCTCCCATTGCAACGTTTAATATTAAAAAGAAATCGCTGTTAAATGGTAATGACGCTGAATTAACAACTGAATGTATGAGTGTATCATCAGCATATATTTTTATGGATGTAGCACTCCAAACTGCTTTGTATACATGAAATTCCGTTGAAACATTTGCAATTGTTTTACTGCCCGAGTCAGCACTTCCTCCAGAACGGCCTGGGTAATGGAATGTCCCAAGCACAACATTCTGATTGTTTCCGACATGTTCCATAATATCAATTTCTCCACAGGCAGGCCATGGATTTGTAACATAATTTTGACCTAACATCCAGATTGCCGGCCATGTTCCGGCGCCTATAGGAAGTTTAGCTCTGATTTCTACTTTTCCGTAAGTAAACTTGAATTTGTTATCACTTACCAATCTTGCAGATGAATAAGCCTGACCTCCCGAAGCTTCTTTCTTAGCCGTAATTTTAAGGCTTCCACCCTGAACAATTACATTCGTAGCAGAATTAGTATAATTTTGTTTTTCATTATTTCCCCAGCCATTGTCTCCGGTACCTAAATTATACCCCCATTTTGCAGCGTCAGGAGCACCGTCAGTATTAAACTCATCCGACCAGACTAAATTGGTATAATCTACATCTGTATCCGGAACCTGCGTAGGTTTTGTTGTTGTAAATATATGATACCATGCCAATGCAGAATTATTTCCCATAACAGCTCTTACAACCATTCTATTAGCTGTAATTGATAAAATCTCATAAGAACTCTGTCCAATGTAATACCCCATGAAACCTCCATCAGAGAAGTTTAACATCGTTCCGCGAGTTTGGGTAGCATGATTAGGATTTTTAGTTACTACAGATTCTGACGGACTCAGGGATACATTTTTTACCCCACCTGCATTATATGTCAGACAAGCATCATCTGGTGAACTCCCTCCTGCCACACTTGCAAAAGCAGCATTAAAGAAGGTTGAACCGCCATTATCCAGTTCGTATTTTAATTGTTCTCCATCCAAAGAAAAAGTCAATACGTTTTCATACAAACAACTACTGGCCGGAGATCCTGCTTTTTCAAAAATACCTGCCTGATAATAGTTCGCATAATAATTTTTCGTTGCATCTCCATCATTTTGCCCCACTCCTAAATGCCCAGGCTCAGAAGCTGACCAATACCATTTTTTTGACGTTCCTCCAGTCAGGAAATTAACTGCATCCGGATCGCTAAAGTTACTTAGAACCTCAACTTCAATTGTAGTATTAGTAGCTATACCTCCTTTTCCGTAAGCAACAGCTGTAACGATATATTTATTTACACCAGTTTTAGTAAATCGTTTATCAAAATGACCGCTGGGTGAATTTTCTGAGGTACCATCACTAAATACATATTTATACGAAATAACATCATCACCAGTTGCTACAAGTTTTACAATTCCGGATCCGTCTCCATAGGCTTCTGCGGCTGTTTTTCCAACAATTTCAGCTGTTATCTGGATATTTGATGGAGCAGTTATTTTTCCAAAGGCGTAATCATCTTTCTGACAACCCGTCATCAGGAGAATCGCAAATAAGAATACTATTTTTATGATTATTTTTTTGCTCATGATTTCTTTTTTTAATTGGATTGTTTTATGTCATCAAAGTAATAGGTCGAACCTGTCCCCATTTGTCCGAAATCCGGAAACAAAATTACTCTGTCGTATTTATTTGCTGTACTAAAATTTGGAGCTGTAGTCAGATCAAACGTTAATACCTGCCATGCATTTGCTGTTGTAGTAGTTGCATGTGCTTCAAAAAATACCGTTGGATTTCCATTTCCGTCTTTTGGAGATGTTGAAACCTCCATTTTGTATAAAATATCTGCACCAACTTTAGGAGACCACACATTTACTTTTACAGTAGTACCTTTAGTAAAATCAATTGTGTTTTCTAAATTCAGACTCGCACCAGCCCAAACCTGAGCTCCTGATGTTTTCTCAACTTTAACTACTTTGTTTGATGTGTTAGCTCCTGTTTTATCAGGATTTGCTACTACAGAAACCGGAATTGGTCCAAAACCTGCGTCTCCAAAACCGCCCCAGGCATAAGTTAAACTAGCTGATTCGAAATCAAGAGGTAATTGTACCGATTGAGCAGCAGTTTTGTAAAAATAAATATTATCAATAAATACTGTTCCGCCAGCCCAAGGTGTTCCAACCAATTTTAATTGAAAAATTTTATCAACTGACAATCCCTGGCTTGTAAATGCTGAAATTGGAATATCGATGCTTGTCCACTGATTTGCCGTAAGATCTTTTGTTACAGGTTTTTCTGAAGGACCAACATTAATCAATGAAGTTTCAATTTTCTGTAAATCTGCAGTCCAGACATCCATATGCAAATACTCCATACCGGAAACATCTATTGATGTACCATCTGCCAACGCAATTCCCTGATAGCTTAGTTTTATATAATTCAACATTTTATCTCCGTTCAAATCAAATTCTGTCCAACTGCTGCCTTGTCCTGCCTGACCCCAATCAGGGAAATAATTAGTTCCTGCAACATTGGTGTATTTAGAACCGTAAATAGAAATCACATCTCCCGCCTGTCTGTTTGGCGGAGTTGGCGCAGCAGTTGTTGGGTTAAGTACAAGTTTCGCAGTAACTTCAGTGGTATATTCTGTAGTTGCAATGGCAGCACTTTTTGAAACCACACGAATTGTATACACGCCCGCATTTTGGTAGGTATAGGAAACCGATTCGCCGTTAGTAGCCGAAATTGGATCCGGTTTTCCTGCTTCTCCAAAATAAACATCATAAAACAAAGCATAATCTGCGCTTGCTTTAACTGTTACTTTTTTAGATACTGATAAATCATTGGTTACAACAACTACTAAATTTTCCGGAGCTTTAAAAGAGACTACCACTTGTTGATTTGCTTCAGTGGTTTCTCCATTTAATCCCATTGCTATAATTTTAGCCGTATAAACGCCCTCTGCATATGCGTGTGTCACGGTAGCTCCCGGCGAAATATATTCTGAAACGGCACTTCCGTCACCAAAATCAACTTTGTATTGTGTTGCTCCTTCTCCCTTAGGCAAAAAAGTAACCTTGCCTGAATTATCCTGTGTTACCGTAGTCAAAGCCGATATATTTTCCGGTGAGGCTATACCATCCAAATCAATATCACTATTATCGCCTGCACAACCCATCAGGATTGTCAAAACGAAAAAACTTATAATAAAATGTATTTTTTTCATAATTGATGTTATTTAATATATCCCGGATTTTGTTGCCAGTTTCCGGCTGAAAATTGAATTTCTTCAATTGGAATCGGAAATAATTCATTTTTATTAGCCTGAAAACCAGGAATTGTTCCAACTGCTTTTCCTGTTCTCACTAAATCGAAGAAACGATGTCCTTCACCAAAAAGTTCCAATCTTCTTTCTGCCAGAATAAAATCAGTTAAAGCAGCTCCGGATGCCGATATATTATGATTAGTATCTCCAAAAGCACGTTTTCTAACTTCATTCAAATATGTTCTTGCTTTGCCATCATCAATCCCTCCTCTGTTATAAGCTTCAGCAGCCATTAACAAAACATCAGCATAACGGATCGCTCTGTAATTGTTTGGATTTGTCAAATTCAAATCTCCGGCGGCATTGGCACTTCTTTTTCTTGGCAAATATTTTCTGTTAAAAAATCCAGTGTCCTCGTTTCCTTTACTATATTTAACACCTGAATTTGCTGCTGCCCAGGCTGCAATATCTAATATAGCAACATCTTTACGTCTGTCACCAACTTCAAAAGCGTCGGCACTTTCCTGAGTTGGAACATTAAAACTAAAACCCGGCGAAAACAAAGGTCCTTCATAACCACGTATTCCGCTAAAACCTACAGCTACATTTCCTTCACTACATTGCAAACATCCAAAACCTGCACCTTCAACATCTGTATATTGCACTTCAAAAATAGATTCCAGTCCATTTTCACCTTCCATTTCGAACAATGAATTATAATTTGTTACTAAAGAATAAGGAGAAGTACTTATTAAACTTTCCAGTGTAGTTGCTGCCTGTGCAAATTTATTTTGATACAAATAAGCCTTCCCTAATAATGCCTGAGCCGCACCTTTTGTAATCCTGCCTTTTTGAGTAGTTGTTGGAGCCAGATTAGCAACAGCATAAGTTAAATCAGCTTCTATTGAAGCATATACTTCCGCTACTGATGAGCGTGGAATTTTCGTTTCATCTCCTAATTTAAACCTTGCATCTCCCTTCATTGGTATACCTCCAAACCACTTTACTAATTCAAATTGGTAGTATGCTCTAAGGAAACGGGTTTCTGCAAGGAGTTGTGCTTTCCCTTCAAAATCAGTTTTATCCTTAAACTCAAGGATATAATTAGTTCTTTGCACTCCGGCAAACATCCAATTCCATATGTCACGCAAATTGCTGTTGACCGGTGTATGAATCATATCATCTATTTGTTGAAAACCCACTACGTCTGTAGGACTTTCACCTCCGGCCAAAGTATTATCGGATGCAATTTCTCCTAATAAAACATTTACATATGTAGATTGAAGTATATCATAAGCGGCCACTAATGCCTGGTCATAATCGCTTTTTGAGTTAAAATAGTTTTCTGAATCTATAGAATACTGTGGTGTAGTTTCTACAAAGTCATCCGAACAAGAAATAAAAACTGTCGAAAACAGCATTCCTGTTAAAAGAAATATGTGTGTATATTTTTTCATTTTGATAACAATTAAAAGTTAAGATTTAATCCCAGAAGATAAGTTCTTGGTATTGGATAAAACCCATAATCAATTCCTCCGGCAATTGGATCTCCGGTAGATGCTCCGGGATCAAAACCTTTATACTTTGTAAAAGTGTAAAGATTGTTTGCCCCTACATATAATCTAAGCTTTGTAATACCTGCTTTTTGTATAATTTTAGGATCTAATGTATACCCTAACTGTACATTTTGTATTCTCAAATAAGAAGCATCGTCTACATAATAATCAGAAAAGACACTATTTGATGTAGCTCCTGTGGTCACTCTTGGTGTAGAATTAGAGGTTCCTTCACCTGTCCATCTGTCTAAAACGTAATCTGAATGATTGACATCAGAAAGATTTCTCTCGTAGTTTCTTATCAAGTCATTACCTAAAGATGCATAAGTATAAACTGCAAAATCCAGATTTTTATAATTCAGTTGTAAATTAAATCCCATCGTAGCTGCAGGAATCTGATCTCCAATATTTGTTCTGTCTTTGCTGTCTATCACACCATCTCCATTAACGTCTACAAATCTCAAGTCACCTGGAGCAGCATTTGCTCCTAAAGCAAGCTGAGACGGATGTGCATCTACTTCTGCCTGATTTTGGAAAATACCATCTGTTTTATATCCATAAAAATATCCAATTGGCTTCCCTTCCTCCATTCTGGTTGGCGCAAGCTGACCCACAGAAAACGAGCCTTTTTCTATATAATGAGTGGCATTATTTACTTCAAGCACTTCATTTTTAAGGAAAGTGACATTGTATCCAACACTCATAGAAAAAGTGTCAGAAAATTTCTCTTTGTAATCTATAGCAAATTCAAAGCCTGAATTTCTTACTGTACCGGCATTTATTGTTGGAGCACCAGCACCCGGAGCACCTATTCCACTAGTACCGGTAACTGCAATACCGGGGATTAATAAATCTTTTCTGGTATCTATAAAATAATCTGCTACCAGCGAAACTTTATTATCTAATAATTTCATATCAACACCAACATCAAATTTCTTAGCTGTTTCCCATTTCACATTCGGATTTGGCAAGATACCTTCCGCCCTGCCACTAACCAATTCGTCATTAAAAACATAAGTTGCTTCTCCTGTAAGTTGACCTAAATAAGTAAAATCTCCAATCTGATCATTTCCTAAACTACCATAACTGGCCCTGAATTTTAAAAAATTAATCATTTTTTGTTCTCCAAAGAATTTTTCATCAGAAACGACCCAACCTCCTGTAACTGAAGGGAAAAATGCCACTTTATTTGCCGGACCAAATCTCGAAGAAGCATCACGTCTTATGATAGCAGAAAGTAAATATTTACCTTTAAAATCGTATTGTAATCTTCCAAAATAAGATAATCTTCTTACATCATAATTATAAGAACTGTTATTTAAAACTTTTGATATGGTTGATATTAATTTAAGATCAGCAAATTCCCATGAATTGTAAGGCACATCATAACCCGTTGCAAAAAGTCCGTTACCCCAGGTTTTGTAAATTGTTGTCCCTATCACTCCGGCTATATTATGACTTTCACCTATTTTTTTTGTATAAGTACCGTAAAGGTCAAATGAATAATCATTATCATTTACAGCTCCCTGAGTTACTGAGCTTTGTTTTACATCAAATACTTTACCTCCATAACTAATTTCTTTTCCAAAAGTTTTTGATTCACTGTTTGAAGTATTAAAACCAATTGTGCTTGTTATCACAAAATTTTTAAAAATTTTATAATCTATACCAAAGCTTCCATTAATTTTTTTATAATTATAATCGTTATAAGTATTCGCAATTTGTGCTAAAGGGTTGATAATTTCGTTTCCTAAACCGTTAAGCGGTATAACTGTAAAGTTTCCATCTGCATCATACGGTTTAATTGTAGCAGGAATATTCAAAGCATTAAATAAAACAGATCCTAATCCGTTTTCATTTAATGTTTTTCTTGTAAAATGAGTATAAATTACGTTAGTCTTAAATTTTAATTTATCAGTTACATCACCACCTACAGCTACTCTTGCAGTATTTCTTAAAAATCCTGATTTATCTGCTCCAACGATTCCTTCCTGATCAAGATGCGATCCGCTAACAGAATAGTTTATTTTTTCTGATCCTCCTGAAATAGTTAGGTCATGACTGATAATGGGTACTCCTTTACCAAAAACTTCATCCTGCCAGTCTGTACCTTTTCCTAAACCAGTCACGTTTGGATAAGGAAGTGGTTTTCCACCGTTAGCATAACTTTCATTTAGTAAAAGAGCGTATTCTGTAGCATCTAAAGTGTGTAGCTTTTTTGATGTTTCCTGAAATCCAGTATAAGTATTGTATGCAAGTTTAGCTTTTGTATTTCTTTTCCCCATTTTAGTGGTGATCAGAATGATACCGTTTGCACCAATCGTTCCATAGATAGCTGCCTGCGAATCTTTCAATACCGTAATCGTTTCAACATCATTAGGGTTCAGCAAGCTTAAATCTCCTATGTAACCATCAATAATAGCAGCCGGTTTGTTTTCGCCATTAGTAGCAATACCACGAATACGAATATCTAATCCCGCACCAGGAGCACCCGATTGACTGGTTACATTTACTCCTGAAACAGTTCCTTGCAGAGCTTGCTCTACTTTTACAGGCTTTAAAGCTTCAATTGTTTTGCTGTCAACTAGACCTACTGATCCTGTAAGATCTCTCTTTTTTTGTGTACCATAACCAATAACAACAACTTCTTCCAATGACTTTGCATCTTCGCTCATTTTGACAGTTATTTTGTTACCCGATACTGAAACCTCCTGAGTTCGAAAACCGATGTAACTTAAAACAATTACGGTTCCTTTTGAGAGGCCTGATAATTTAAAAGATCCGTCAAAATCTGTAGTGGTACTTTGTGACGAGCTTTTAACTTTTACATTCACTCCAGGCAGTGCCATGCCTGAGCCATCTAACACAGTACCATTTACATCTAAAGCCTGCGAAAACGCAAAGGATGTAAACAGCAACAATGCCATTAATAATAATTTTGGTTTCATAATTAGTTAGTTTTTATTAGAAGCTAATTTATTCGTTCTCTTTACGAAAATGACAAAATTAACCTCAACAAAAAACATACATTACAAAAAAAGAAACAATAAAATAAGTATACTTCAAAAAAGACCTTTATTTACTAACAAACTATAAATGTTAATTTATTTAACAAAATAAGTGTAAAAAACACAAGAAAAGGTTAATGTTGAGGTAATGTATAGTTGTTTTAAAGAAAATCTGGCTTTACTATACAGCCATAATATATTCGACTAAACCAACTTCATGTTGTAAATCCATTTTTTTACGTAAACGGTATCTTTTTATTTCAACACTTCGAACCGAAATATTAAATAAAGGCGCAATTTCTTTTGATGAGAGGTTCAGTCGCAAGTAAGCACAAAGACGCAAATCATTGGGAGTAAGCAAGGGATGAATCAGTTTAATTCTTTTTAAAAAGTCCTTATCAGCATTATCAAAAGCCTCTTTAAAAACTTTCCATGAATCTTCTTCGGTAATATTGTCATTAATTGTTCTAATTACCGATTTGATATTTTTATCATCATTCTGCGTAGTCTTCTTCAGATCTTCTTTAATAAAAGCCAAAAGTTCATTTTTACTATTTAAACTCATTGTAGAAACCGCCAATTCTCTATTTTTATTATCAACATCCTGAGACAATTGTTCGTTTCTGAGTTTCATTAATTGCTGCTCGTTTTCAAGCTCCTTTATCTCTAATAAAAGATTATTTTCCTCAATAAGTTTCTCTTTTTGCTTTTGATAAAAATTGCGATAGGCTTTATTGATAAAATACCCAATAACAACAAATAACAATAAATAAATAAAACAAGCCAGATTAGTCAGATACCAAGGCTTTAAAACTATAAAAGTATATGTTGCTGTATTCTGCAAAAGTGTATTTGCAAATTTAGCACGGACTTTAAAAGTATATTTTCCCGGAGACAGGTTTTTAAAATTCACTGAAGATTTTGTACTCCATTCACTCCATTCATTCTGAAAACCTTCTAACAAATACTGGTACTCAGAATTGATGTATTTGTTATATTCCGGAACAGAGTAATTTAAGGTGATATTATTTTCATTCGCCTTAAAACTTCCTTCATCATTTAAAGCAACATTTTTTAAAGTTTGATTTTGCTTATTAATCAAAATATCCGAAATAAAAACCGTATAGTTTTTAAAACTTAAATCATCAATATTAAGCGTATAATAACCATCTGTGGTACCAATTAAATAGGTTGATTTTGAAATTTGAGTAATATTTTCAAAACCCAACATTGAATTCGTTAAAGAGGATGGAATTGGGATAACATTTTGCTTTAATTGATTACTTAACTTACTGGCAGAAAAATAATGAATGTAATTTTTAGAAAAAAGCCAGATTTTATTTGATTGATCTACAATTAATTTGCCCGACGTATATTCATCCTTTTCAAAAATAGAACTCAGTAATTTATCTTTTTCAAATTGTTTTGTAACTGAATTTAGTTTAAAAATACCATCTTTATAAGCATAATAAATGGCATTATTAAATTTTGTCAGACCTGCATTTTTTCCTTTTTTAGGAGAAGAATAAGCATAAAAATCTTTTGCTTTTGAAAAAGAATAATCAGGTTTAAACCTAAAAATTCCTTTGTATTCGTGGCTTACATATACTTCCATATCTGGAGCAATTTCAAAATAACGCGACGAATAATTAAAACCTTCAATTTTATTTTTAAATTGCCATTGATTATTAGCTTTCTCTAAAACCGAAATACCGTAATAATTTCCCTGAAGCAAAATATTTTTATTATTTGGAACAGCCTCAAACTTCCATGTTCCTGAACTTCGAAATATATTTTTGGCCGATGTATTTTCTACAATAAAAGTTCCGGAATCGTGTCCGCAGAAAAGTGTATTATCATATTCAAATAATGACCAGACTTGCCCTTTTGTTCCATTAACAAAATCAAAATCTCCCGTGCTTTGATATTTTTTACAAAACAATCCCTGATTTGTTCCTACATACAGTATTCCGTTATGTGCAATTGAAGCATAAACAGTTCCTAATACGCCTGTATCATCTGTAAAACTGTGCACAGGCGTTTGCAGATTGATACAATTAATTCCGTTATCGAGACCAATCCAAACATTCTGGTCTTTATCTTCAAACAGGGACAAAGCGGTATTATTGCTTAATCCTTTACTTTGTGTAATATGATAATTTAGTTTTCCTGTATTTGATAAAATAAAAATTCCGTTAGAAACAGTTCCTAATGCATAACCTCCGTCATGAAGCTTCTGACTGCTATAAACAAAACTTGATTTTATCTGTGCATCTACTTCAGTTGCAAAAGGAGTTAATGATGATCCGACAAGCTTATAAAATCCGTCTAATTGTGTTTGAATTAACAAACCTTCATCTATGGAAAAAACATTTACAATTGTATATTTTTTTAGAATGGGGTTGTTTGAAACCAATTTTCCTTTTCCCCCTTCAATTTCAAAAAGCCCTTCATTTAGCGTTTGATAATAAATCGAATTTTTAGTACCGAATGATTTTACTACACCATTTTTTGGCGAAATAATTTTAAAAGTTTTTGTTTTGGTATCATAAATATAAATTCGGTTCAAAGACTGAAATAAAATCCACTGATCATATTTTAAAATATTCCAAAACTGTTCATCATCGAGAATTTTATTTTTAATGGTATCACTTAGAGAAATATATTTAAGTTTTCCGTTTGATTGTCTTGTCCAGTAACCAAAGTTCATATAACAACCTGTGTAAATTTTATCATCTATTACTTTTACAGATCGCATTATGGTTTCGTTTGGAGTAGGATATAACTCCCAATTGGTTCCATTGTATTCTAAAAGCCCCTCATTATTTGCAAAATAAATTCTATTTTGTTCATCCTGCGAAATCATCCAGCTTTGATTTCCAGCACCATACAATGTTGAAGGATATTTTACAATTGGCGGTAATTCCTGCGAAAACAGGGCAAAACCTATCAAAAAACAAAGTATAGAAAGTTTAGTTTTCAAATGTATTGTGGTTTAGTTTGTTATAAAGCAGTTCTAAAATAGCTTATTAAATCAAACCAACAAATTTTAATAAAAAATCTCCTTAACAAAACATGATAATTTTGGAATAATTAGTTAAAATTTGGAACAACGACCTTAACAAAACTCAATTCTAAATTGATTACTTTTGTACAAATTGACTTTTTTTATGCAAATTGATCTTTCTACACTCGACCCAAAACATAATATTATCATTAAAGGAGCTCAGGTACATAATTTAAAAAATGTAGATGTTGCAATTCCGCGAAATAAACTTGTAGTTATTACAGGTCTTTCCGGATCAGGAAAATCAAGTCTTGCATTTGATACTTTATACGCCGAAGGACAACGACGTTATGTAGAGAGTCTATCATCATACGCACGACAATTTTTAGGCCGATTAGATAAACCAAAAGTAGAATACATAAAAGGAATTGCTCCGGCGATTGCTATTGAGCAAAAAGTAAACACTACAAATGCTCGTTCTACTGTAGGAACTTCTACTGAAATTTATGATTATATCAAACTTTTGTATGCTCGAATTGGCCGCACTTATTCACCAATATCAGGGAGAGAAGTAAAAAAAAATACCGTAACTGATGTTGTTTCAGATGTTAAAAATTTCGATCCCGACAGCAAATGGCTATTGCTTTCTCCTATACACCTTGAAGAAGGGCGTCAGCTCGAAGACAAGCTTAAAGTTCTTTTGCAACAAGGATTTGCCCGTATATTAGTTGACAACGAAATGGTCCGTCTGGATGAATTTACCCCAACGGATATCCACAAATTAGACAATAAAGATATTTTATTGGTCATTGACAGAATTGTCGTAAAAGAAGAAGAAGAATTCTATAATCGACTGGCAGATGCTGTTCAGACTGCATTTTTTGAAGGAAAGGGAATTTGTTATCTTCAGGAGTTAGGCTCAGACAAAAGATTTACATATTCAAACAATTTCGAATTAGACGGCATTACGTTCCTTGAACCAAATGTCCATTTATTTAGCTTCAATAATCCTTATGGTGCCTGCCCTGTTTGTGAAGGCTATGGAAATATTATTGGTATTGATGCTGATTTGGTTGTACCAAACACATCATTATCTGTTTTTGAAAGTGCTATTTATCCCTGGAGAGGCGAAAGTATGAGCTGGTATAAAGATGAATTTGTAAAACATGCTTATAAATTTGATTTTCCTGTTCATAAACCCTATTTCGAACTTACAGAAGATCAGAAAGATTTGATATGGAAAGGAAATCAGTATTTTCAGGGTTTAAACGATTTTTTTAAAGAACTCGAAGAGAAAAACTATAAGATTCAAAATCGTGTCATGTTGTCGCGCTACCGCGGAAAAACTAAATGTTATTCTTGTCGCGGGAAACGATTACGTGAAGAAGCTTCGTATGTAAAAATAAATGGTAAAACAGTTTCAGAATTGGTCGATTTACCAATTAAACATCTGGTTACTTTTTTCAAAAACATTGATTTAGATATTTACGAACAACAAATTGCCAAACGTTTAATGGTCGAAATCAATAATCGTCTATCCTTTTTGACGGAAGTTGGTTTGGATTATCTTACTTTAAATCGAAATTCAGCAAGTCTTTCCGGAGGAGAGTCACAAAGAATTAATCTAGCCACTTCACTTGGAAGCAGTTTAGTTGGTTCGATGTATATCCTCGATGAACCAAGTATTGGTTTACACCCAAAAGATTCAGAAAGACTGATCAAAGTTTTACTTTCGCTTCGTGATTTAGGCAATACCGTAATTGTTGTTGAACACGATGAAGACATCATGAAAGCAGCAGATATGATTATTGATATTGGTCCCGAAGCAGGAACCTTTGGAGGAAATTTGGTTGCTCAGGGAACTTATGACGAAATTTTGAAATCTGAATCTCTTACCGCTAAATATCTGAATGGTGATTTAGAAATTTCTGTTCCGAAAAAAAGAAGAAAATTCAAAAATCATATTGATATCATTGGCGCCAGAGAAAACAATTTAAAAAATATTGATGTTACTTTCCCTTTAGACGTTTTAACAGTAATTACGGGAGTTTCAGGAAGTGGAAAAAGTACACTGATTAAAAAGATCTTATTTCCGGCCATGCAAAAAAAGCTGGAAAGTGCTGCTGAAAAAGCAGGTCAGTTTAGCGACATAACAGGTTCTTTTTCTCAAATTAAGCATATTGAATATGTGGATCAGAACCCTATTGGAAGAAGTTCGAGATCTAATCCTGTTACTTATATCAAAGCTTATGATGATATCCGTGATTTGTATGCTAAAGAAAAACTATCCAAAATAAGAGGTTATCAGGCCAAACATTTCTCTTTTAATGTTGATGGTGGCCGATGCGAAACCTGCAAGGGAGAAGGCTCTATAAATGTCGAAATGGTATTTATGGCCGATGTTTCTTTACCATGTGAAACCTGTGGAGGAAAACGATTCAAAAAAGAAATCCTGGAAATTAATTTCGACGAAAAAAACATCAATGATATTCTGACCATGACTATCGATGATGCTATTGTTTTTTTTGAAAAAAATAAACAAATCAAAATCACTCAAAAACTGCAACCGCTACAGGATGTAGGTTTAGGATATGTTCAGTTGGGGCAATCTTCTTCTACCCTTTCCGGTGGTGAAGCACAGCGTATTAAACTCGCCTCTTTTTTAGTAAAAGGAGCTACGAAAGATAAAGCTTTATTTGTTTTTGATGAGCCAACAACCGGATTGCATTTTCACGACATCAAAAAATTATTGGCTTCATTTGATGCCTTAATCGAAAAAGGGCATTCGATTATTGTAATTGAACACAATCTTGACCTTATAAAATGCGCTGACTGGATTATTGATTTAGGTCCGGAAGGAGGAGAAAATGGTGGTTATTTGTTAGCAACGGGAATACCCGAAGATATAGTAAAAATAAAAGAATCAATAACAGGGATTTACCTCAAGGATAAACTAAACTAAAAAAATCAGCCACGAATTACTTCTTTTACTAAATCGTAATGAAATAATTCGTGGCTAAAATTTTTAATCCTTTTTAATTGCTAAGCAACTAAACATCTTTCTTCAAAAGGAACACCATCTTCATCTATAGCAACTAAAATCTTTTTTTGTTTTGATGCTTCTATTGTAAGATATAACCATGCAACAGACCACAAACCTAATGTTAAACAAAAAATTATAAAATTGAATCCATGATTTACAGCTTTTCCTCCTTTTGAAAGTACGGCAAATAGCATTTTGTCGTTACGTTCTTCAAGCACAAATCCTTTATGAACCTTTTTCGAAATCATATTGGAAAATACTCGTAAACTTTCTTCCTGGGTGAATTGATTGCTCTTCATAATCATTAAATTAAAATTAATTTGACTTAATTTCTAAACTTACTTTAACAAAAATACATAATCAAAACTCGCTTAACAATACCCACTTTTAGTGATTTACAAATAATTTTTCAATAGAAAAGAAGAATCGTTAATAATTTGGAAACATAACGATAGTTTTTATTTAATAAAATGCAAAATAAATAACCTTTAATTTTAACATCTTTCATTAATCATTTTTAAAAGATTATGAAAATTTATCAACTATATCAAAATGATAATCTGAAATTATTATTTATAATCAATATCCAAACTTATGTCTGAGCAGGCACTTTTTAATATATCAGACGAAAAAAAAATAATTTTAATTTTTCTAAATTATCTGATCCGTTTCAATAGAAAAAAACTTTAAAATACAATCAGTTAATTATCAGTTTTTAAATAACGGCACTAAATCTTAATCCCTACTTTTCTTAAAAAGACTATCCATAACCTTATTGATATCTGGTGAGATACTAAATTTATAATTTAGATAAAGATATAAAATCGTCACAAAAATAGATTTCAAAGCAATTCCAATTAAAGGATAAACCTGAAATTCCCAAAAATAAAAAGCTAAAAACAAAGCTGTTGTAACAGCCAATGAATATAAATTTTGTTTTGTAAAAGGATACAAATGAAGTTTTTTTACAACAAACAGCAGTTTGGCCAGACTATAAAAAGTAATAGACAATAAGGTTGCAAAAGCAGAACCCATAATGCCGTAGAGCGGTATGAAAATTACATTTAAAATAAATGTCAGCACCACTAAACCTAATCCTAAAAAGAGTACAGTTTTGTAATATTTCGTATTAAAAATGATAGCATTATTATTCCCTAAAATCAAATCAAAATATTTAGACAAACCTATCATAAAAACTACCGGAATTCCGCCTCTATATTCATCAGGAACTATTTCATACAACTGGTTGATATTTACAAAAATGCATAACATTACAAAACCTCCCACAATCTGCAGGTTTATAGATGTTTTTTTATACAAAATATTCAATTCGTCATGTTTATTTTCGTGCATTAATTTAGCCGTAATAGGATATACGATTTGATGCATGGCACGGCTTGGAACCGAAATAACCAAAGCAATATAGGTTGCAACAGAATAATAAGCAATGTTCTTGATTTCCATGTATTGATTTAGCATCAGTTTATCGCCATCTAAAAGCAAATTGGCAACACTTCCTGACAAAATAATATAAAAAGTATATTCCATTACACTTTTTACGTTTTCGGGAATTGTAATTTGAAAATTTGGCTTTTTGATATAAAAGGCATAAAACATCGTTATCAAAAACGCTACAAAATAAATTGCAGCAGTTAAATAAACAAACTCGACCAATGAAATCCATTTAAAATACAATCCAACTAAGGCAAAACTTGAAAACAGCCTCAAACCTACTTCTTTGATAAAGTTTCCAAAAACAGAATGCATATGTACTCTTGCCCAGGCATAAAATATTTCAAAATACGCCATACAGATTCCAATAAATGGAATTAACAGCATAAACTCCCTAACAACAGGATTTTCTTTAGAAACGAAATCGGTAATATCATCAAAGAAAAAGATTCCTATAATTCCCAAAGGAATACACATCAATATTGGAAACAATGCTGTAAAAGATAAAAATTGTTCTCTTTCCTCTTCAGTATTATATTGCGAGTAAAATTTAACTAAGGTATTCTGCATCCCAATAGCAAACAGGGGCATGATAACATTTGCTGCAGAAAGAATATAATTTGTTAATGCATAATAAGTTGCACCCAAATAAATAGGATACAAATAAAGTGTATTAATGGCTCCAATACCGAAACCTATATAAGTGATTATAGTGTTTTTGAAAGACTGATTTAAGACAATACCCATTTTTTGATTGCAGAATTTAGATTGTAGATTTTGTATTTGATTTTCTACTTTCTTATAATATTTGAAATTGTTATTTCTTTTTAAAATTGATATTTTAACGAATCAATTGTGCTAATTGCCTGGTTAGATTTTTTCTTGAATACTGCTGTAAACCAACTCCATTAGCCTGTAGATTTCCTTCCAAAAATTGATTATAAAGGTCCAAAATTACACTTTTTAATTTCGCTTTTTCAGAATAATCAAAAAATACTCCTGTATTCGTTTCTTTTATGATATCAGCAAAATCTGACCCTTGAGGACCTATTGCAATTATTGGACGGTTAGATACCATATATTCGAATAATTTCCCCGGAATAATGCTCTTGGTATCTTCAGAATTAATTTCGATTAAAAGCAAAACCTGTGATTTTTTTTGATGTGCAATCGCCTCATGATGCGACACATATCCTAAAAGATTCAGATAGTCGCTTAGTCTAAACTCTGCAATTGAATCAAGTACTTCCTGACTTACGGCACCAATTAACTTAATTTCTAAGTTCGATTTAAAATCAGGAATTTCATTTAACAATTCAACAAGGCATTCCCATAAAAACTTTGGATTTCGATCTGATAAAAAGGAACCGATATGAGCGAGAGTAAATTTGGTGTCCAAAACCTGCTTCTCAACATTTTCAATATCATAACCATTTGTAATCACTGAGATAGGCTTATTGGTTATTGTCTGAAATTCTGTTTTAGTGGTTTTACTGGTTACAATAACAGTATCTGCTGAATTGAGAACTTTATACTCTAATTCCTTGTGCTTTTTAGCAGCATAATTTGATAAACGCAATGCCTTGTGATAACCAATAGTTGTCCAGGGATCACGGAAATCTGCAAACCATTTTACATTTAATCTTTCTTTTAATTCTAAACCAATCAAATGCAAACTGTGTGGCGGTCCGGAAGTAACAATTGTATCAATATTGTTTTCCTTAATATATTTCTCAAGATAAGATACAGAAGGTTTTACCCAAAAAACACGTGCATCCGGAATAAAAAGATTACCACGTACCCATAGAAAAGTTTTGTCTAAAAAAGTCTGTTTCTTTTTATGAGGAAAAATTCCGGAACTGATTTTTTTTGTTTTCTTCTTTGAAAAGATTGAAGCCAATTGATAAGGCTCCCAGATTTTATTTTTAAGAATAATTACTTTATCTGAAATTTCACTTACCAAACCTTCATCAACAATTGGATAAGTTGGGTTTTCCGGAACATAAACTATCGGCTGTACATCAAATTCCGGCAGGTATTTTACAAATTTGAGCCAGCGTTGTACACCAGGCCCTCCGGCTGGCGGAAAGTAATAAGTTATTATTAAGAGCTTTTTTTGTTCCATATTCCAATTCCACAGAGATTCACAAAGTATCTACTAAGTATCACAAAGATTTTAAATTATTTTTGAGTGTCTCCGTGATTTCTTCGCGAATCTTTTCGAAAGAATTTTTCAAAATAAATTCCTCCAATTAAAAGCAATAACATTCCAATTGAACTTGCCAGTGTAATGCTGCTACCTGTTTTAATAACCTGAGGTTCAAATTTAAACTCGATAGTATGTTTTCCACCCGGAATTTCCATCGCTCTTAAAACATAATCAACAGGAAAGTGATCTGTTAATTGACCATCGATATAAGCATTCCAGCCATTTTTATAATACATTTCAGAGAAAACAGCCAAACCGTCTTTTCCATTATCCGATTGGTATTTTATATAATTTGGTTTATATTCCACAACTTTAATTGTTCCTGTGGTATCCCATTGTTTTTTTAATCGGGCACTTTTAAATTTACCTTCGTGCTCATGTATATTGAAAACAGCTACTTTTTTAGTATCAATATGATCTAACGCCTTCATCACATCATCCGGTTTATTTACAAGTTTTACAGTACTCACAAACCAGGAATTTCCATTTGTGTTTGGGTTTATTGTAGGAAACTCTTTTCCTTCCTTATCTGTCTGAATGATGTATTTTACGTTTAACATATCCAAAACTTCCATATTATTTTTTGCAATCTGATAATCAAATAACTGTTGGATTCTTCTTGGTTTAGCAGCATGATATCCTCCTAATGAATTATGAAAATAAGATGCCCGGGCACTTGACATATTTCCGTTTACCTCGAAAACTCTGTAATGCGTAGTATCTTTTAAAATCTGAGCATCTGAAGGGGTTTCCTGAAATGGAGCCGCAATTTCAACCGGACTCACAAAATCTTTTGCTGAAACATATTTTTTATCTACAAAAAACAAATCAAAAATCATTAAAAGACCAACAATGATTAAAGTGGTATTCTGAGCCAGTTTATTTTTGATAAACAGCCATAAAATTCCAAAAGTCACTACAATAAAAAATCCTGAACGTAATAAATCAGCAGAATACAAGGTCATTCTGTCTTCTTTTAAAGCATCAACAAACCCAGGACCGTAACTTTCTAAAAAGTAACTGTCGTTGCTTCCTGAAAAATGGAAAAATCCTTTTGCAACTGCTAAAATTATAATGACTCCCAAACCAAAAACACCAGTTTGGATAAGTGCTTTTTGCTGCAATTTAGGCTCTTCTTTTGATTTAAAAAACGATTGCAATCCCATAATTGCCAAGACAGGAAAGCATAATTCCAAAATAACCTGAATCGAAGAAACTGCTCTAAACTTATCGTACATTGGAACGTAATCAATAAAAAGGTCAGTTAATAATGAGAAGTTTTTTCCCCAGGAAAGCACTAATGAAAATAATGCCCCACCTAAAAAAACATATTTTATTTTTCTGTCATCAATAAATAGTGCCAAAACACCTAGAAAGAAAACCACGACTCCAATGTAAGCCGGAGCTGCTACAATAGGCTGGTCTCCCCAATAAGTAGGCATTCCTGATACAAAATCCTGTGCCTGAGTAGAAGGAACTCCCTGCTCGGTCATAAATGAGTACATACGGCTGTCAGTTCCTACATTTTCATGATTTGAACCACCAAAAAGTCTTGGTGCAATAAGATTAAAACTTTCAGCAATTCCGTAACTGTATTCTGTAATATATTCTCTGCTTAATGCATTCTCATTTGTCTTTTTAGTACCATCAGGATTGAAAGTTAATTCGCTGTTACTTCGTGTACTGAATTTAGCATATTCACTGGTAGCCATTAAATTGGTAGCGTTTGCTCCTATGGCAAAAATTCCGGCAATAGCTAAAACGCCAATTGCAATACCTAGTTCTTTAAATTGTTTTTCTTTAATGAAATTAAAAGCAAAATATCCCGAAAGAATCAATAAGAAGATCAACAGGTAATAAGTCATTTGAAAATGGTTTGCATTCACCTCTAATGCAACCGCAAACATGGTAAGCAGTCCTCCCCAAATGTATTTTTTTTGAAAAACTAATATAAAACCTGCTATAACCAACGGCATATATGCAATTGCATGTGCCTTTGCATTATGACCAACTCCAAGAATTATAATTAAATAGGTTGAAAAACCAAAAGCTATTGCACCAATAAATGCTTTTAAAGGATCTGTTTTTAAGACCAAAAGCAAACCGTAAAAGCCTAAGAAATATAAAAATAAATAATCAGCAGGACGAGGTAAAAAACGCAAAACATCATCTAACTTACCTATAAAGTCATTTGGATAATTTGCTCCTAACTGATAAGTCGGCATTCCTCCAAAAGCAGAGTTTGTCCAATATGGCTCTGATTTTTCAGCAGCTCTAAAGTCATTTTGTTCTTTTGCCATTCCGGTATATTGAGCAATATCGGATTGGAAAATTTGTTTTCCCTGTAAAACCGGGTAAAAATAAATTAGGGAAACTAAAATAAAACCCAATATAACAAGGGCATGCGGATAGAACTTATTTACTATTTTCAATTTAGGTTGGTTTGGTTAAATGATGAATCCTGATTATTTCAGGGTACAAACTTAATCTATTTCTTCGTAATCAACATAATCGCCCACTTTTTTGGTTTCGCGGGGCTTTTTTGCATTAGCAGTATTGATGATTATCTCATCATTATTATTGTTTTGAGTTCTTTGCCAAGAATTACCCTGACTGTATTGCTGTTGTCTTTGAAAGCTTTCATTAGCATTTTCAACAGCCTTTTTAACCAAAACTGGCAAAAAGATCCTAGCCAAAAATTTGAAAATATAATAAAAGGCAATAATACCTATTATCCATCTTAATCCTGTAAATGATGCTTCTTGCATAATTATATATATTTTTTTTCAAAATTAATAAAACCATCGTTCAAAATTAAAATATCAATCTTAAATAAATAATAAAATATAGTACATTTGAAAACGTTATTACTTTTTAATCAAAAAATACATATATGTTAAAAATTAAAAACTTTTTGATAGCTTGCCTATTTTTATTCCCACAATACTTTTTTGCACAATACACAGATGTTATAAATTCAAATCGTCCGGGAGAAACCATGTCAGCTTTCTCTGTTGGAAAATCCGTGATTCAGGCTGAAGTTGGTCTGTATGGCATAAATGAAAAACATGATGTACAGAATTATGAAGCTACAGGTTTTGGAACTGATTTCACACTTCGCTGGGGTCTTTTTTTAGAACAGCTGGAATTTATCGCAGATATTCAGTATCAAAATGAAACCTTCACAACACCGGTAACCAGTTTTAAAAAAAGTAACTTTAAGCAGACTAACTTAGGTGCTAAATATTTAATTTATGATCCTTTCAAAAACTATAAAGGTGATGTTAATATTTACAGTTATGGCCCAAGTAAAAAATTTAAATGGCGCCAATTAATTCCTGCAGTTTCAATCTTTGCAGGAGCTAATTTTGTTTATAAAAATAATCCCTATGCATACAATTCAAATACACTCAATTTTTATTCAAATGAATCCGGCTTTTCTCCAAAAATAATGTTGATGACCCAAAATCATTTTGGTGATGGAAGATGGGTATTAGTATCTAATATTATTGCAGATTACATAGGTACTGATAACTCCGGATATGGATACATTTTAACTTTAACAAGAGGTTTTAATAGTAAATGGTCCGGTTTTGTAGAAAATCAGGCTTATAAAAGCGATTTATATAGCGATCTAATCGTAAGAGGCGGAGCAGCTTATTTATTATCAAGAAACGTACAGGTTGATGCATCAATAAGCAAAAATTTAAAAAATACTCCTTCATTACTTTACGGCGGAATTGGTTTTTCTATACGCTATGATGACAAACATAAAGAAGAACTAACAAGAGTAGGTAAACCCAAAAAGCCTAAAAAGGATAAGAAAGATAAACTTACAAAAGAAGAACAGGAGACACTCGAAAAAACGCAAAAAGAAGAAGACTATCAGGAAAAAGAGCGCAAAAGAAAAGCAAAATATGAGAAGAAAAAAAAATAGCTTTTTTCAAATCCTTTTAATTTCTTAAAATAATAAAAACAAGTTTAATGATTACAATTAAAGAAGCCAAAACAAAAAAGGAATTAACCGAATACATTAAATTTCCTTTTGCTTTATATAAGGATAACCCATATTGGGTACCTCCTATTATTGCAGATGAATTAGAGTCCTTTGACAAGACGAAAAACCCGGCTTTCGATAATGCGGAGGCCTATTTTTATATCGCCTATAAAAACAATGAAATTGCAGGACGAATTACAGCCATTATTAATTGGGCAGAAGTCAACAACCAGCAAAAAAAGAAAGTTCGCTTTGGATGGTTTGATGTTATTGATGACATCGAAGTAACTAAAGCTTTACTGGAAAAAGTGTATGAGCTGGGCAAACAAAACAACCTGGAACACATGGAAGGCCCAATGGGATTTTCAAATTTAGATAAAGTAGGAGTTCTAACAGAAGGTTTTGATCAAATTGGAACAATGATTACCTGGTATAACAATCCTTATTATGTCACTCATTTTGAACAGTTAGGTTTTCAGATCGAGAAAGAATACATTGAAAGTATTTTTCCTTTTTCAAATGTAAAACCCGAATTTTTCCTGAAAGCACAAGAACTCATCAAAAAAAGATATGGCTTAAGATCGTTAACTTTTACAAAGACGAAAGACATTATGCCACATGTTGACAAAATGTTTGATTTATTTAATGAATCTTACGAAAAGTTAGCTTCATTTGTAGCGATATCTGATATTCAAAAAGAATATTTCAAAAAAAAATATATTAGTTTCATTAACCCCGAATATATCAAATTTGTTGTTGATAAAGATGATAAATTAATTGCTTTCAGTATCGTAATGCCGAGCTTTACAGAAGCACTGCAAAAGATAAAAGGCAAACTTTTTCCATTTGGATTTCTTCATTTATTAAAAGCAAGAAAACATAGTAAAGACGTTGTTTTTTATCTCATCGGAGTTCATCCGGATTATCAAAATAAAGGAGTTACAGCAATTATTTTTGATGAATATTATAAAACTTTCTCCGAAAAAGGAATTCAGAATTGTATTAGAACCCCTGAGTTGCTGGAAAATAACGCCATCCATTTACTATGGAAAAACTTTGACCCAAAAATTCACTGCCAAAGAAAAACTTATCGAAAAGATTTGTCTCAATGGGCATAAACCGATAATTTCTTATTTACAAAGATTTATAAAATCAAAAAAGGTCGAAATTATCTAATTTCGACCTTTTTTTAATTCTGTAAAATATTATTTCTTTTTATTTTGAGCTTTTTTAGCTGCTTCCTGCTGTTCCATAACTTCCTGAAGTTTTTGTTGAAATTTCCCTTGTTTCTTAGGCTCTTTCAATTTATTTTCTTCAATTTGTGCATGAATTTTATCCGTATCCACAATATAGTTTTTAATTACAAACATGATTCCGATTGTAATTAAATTCGAAATAAAGTTATACAAACTCAATCCGGCACCATAGCTATTAAAGAAAATCAACATCATCAATGGTGAAACGTAAATCATGATTTTCATCATTTTCGCCATATCCGGCATACCTTCCTGCTGTGGAGCTGCCATTTGCTGATCGCCTGAAGTCATCTTCATATAGAAGAAAATTGCAATTGCTGCCAAAATTGGAAACAAACTGATATGATCTCCATATAATGGAATATGAAATGGCAATTTTACAACCGAGTCAAAAGAAGACAAATCATTGGCCCAAAGAAAACCTTTCTGTCTTAGTTCAAAAGCGGACGGAAAGAACTGAAACGATGCATACATAAAAGGAAGCTGAATCAATGCAGGAATACATCCAGCCATTGGGTTTACGCCCGCTTTGTTATATAGCTTCATTGTTTCCTGTTGTTTCTTCATTGGGTCTTTTTTGAATTTTTCTCCCAGCTCTGTAATTTCAGGACGCAAGACTTTCATTTTAGCCTGCGATAAAAATGACTTGTAAGTAATTGGCGACATGGCCAATTTGATAATAATTGTAAAAATGATAATCGCAATTCCTAATGACAAACCAATAGTTGAACTTAAAAATCCGAATAATGGAATAAAAACCCATTGGTTAATCCATCCAAAAATACCCCATCCTAATGGAATAATTTTTTGAAAATTTTTATCGTATGATTTTAATGTTTTATAATCAGATGGTCCAAAATACCAGCTCATTTTATAATCAACTTCTCCATTTGTAAAAGCCAATGGAACAGTTGCTTTAAATTGCTTTATATAAGTAGTATCAATATTTTCATCTTTAACTAAGTCATCTGATTGCAATTTCGATTTTTCGAATGGTTTATCAGTAGCCAAAATCGCAGCAAAAAAGTGCTGCTTAAAAGCTATATAACTCACTTTTTCCGGAGTATCTTCTTTACCTTCTCCATGATTTACTGAACTATATTTTTCATCACCATATTCATACTCAAGTTGAGCATAGCGCTTTTCGATAGAAACACTTTTCTCGTTTCTGTATGATTTTAAATCCCAAACTAAATCTAATGATTTAGAAGAATTTAAAACTTTGTTCAATCCCTGAGAACGGATATCAAACCCAACTAAATATTCATTTGATTTTAAGACATATTTGTATTCTAAAAATTCATTTGCTCCAGCTTTCAAACGCATCGTCAAAATTTGGTCTTCCCCATTTTTAGTCAGAGTTGGCTCAAAAAACAAATCTTTAGAGTTTAAAGTCCTGTTATCCGTTGTCTGTAATTGAATGTTTAAATTTGAATTATTATCCTTAATTACTTCTACTAATTGTTTCGAACCTTTTTCAAATCTTTCGAATTCTTTCAACGTAGCTTGAACTATATAACCACCTTTATTAGCGATTTTAAGGATCATCTTTTCGTTTTCAATTGTAGTAAAAGACTCTTTTGCAGAAGGAAGTGTCGCAGAATAAGCAAAACCACCTAATGTTTTTTGCAATTGCGCCAGCTGAACAGTATCTCCAGGAGTTGCAGCAACAGGCAAAACAGCAGTTTTAGTTTTATCCGCTTTCTCCTGAGCTTGTTGTTTAGCTACTAATTCTTTCTTGGCTTTTTCAGCAGCAATCTCTTTTTCAGAAGGCTTATTTTGGTACATAATCCAAATAAGGATTCCAAATATCAATACAAAACCAATGATTGAATTAAGGTCAAATTTTTTTTCTTCCATTATAGTTTAAAAAAGTTATTCGTTTTAGAGTATTAGTTATGAGTTTTATTCAAAAGTTACACCCTTCCGGAATATTAATATTATTTTTTATGCGTATTTACAGCTGCAGCCACAAAATTCACAAAAATTGGATGTGGGTTTGCTACAGTACTTTTATATTCAGGATGGTATTGTACACCAATGAAAAATGGATGGTTTTCAAGTTCTACAATTTCTACCAAACCAGTATCAGGGTTAACTCCAGATGCAATTAAGCCCGCTTTTACTAATTCATCTTTATATTTATTATTGAATTCATAACGATGACGATGACGCTCAGAAATCGTTTTTTCACCATAAATTCTGTGTGCCAGCGTATTTGGTTTAATATCGCATTTCCATGCTCCAAGTCGCATTGTCCCTCCTTTATCTGTAACTGTTTTTTGGTCTTCCATCAAATTTACCACAGGATGCTTGGTTTTATCATTCATCTCGGTAGAATTTGCTTCAGCATAGCCTAAAATATTTCTTGAATATTCGATAACCGACATTTGCATTCCTAAACAAATTCCGAAAAATGGAATGTTATTTTCACGTGCAAAACGAACTGCCTCAATCTTCCCTTCAATACCTCTTTCACCAAATCCGGGAGCGACTAAAACACCATCAAGAGGGCCTAATTTTTCTTCAACATTATCAATATTGATATGTTCTGAGTGTATAGAAATTACATTCACTTTAGTTTCATTTGCAGCACCGGCATGAATAAAAGCTTCTAAAATAGATTTGTAACAATCCTGCATTTCCACATATTTCCCAATCAAACCAATATTTACGGTTTGTTTAGGATTTTTTAATCGGCGTAAAAAAGTGTTCCATGTTTTTAAATCCGGAGCAGCTTTTTTAGGTAAATCTAATTTTTTTAAAGCCACAACATCTAATCCTTCTTCAAGCATTAAATTTGGAACTTCATATATTGTTGAAGCATCGATGGATTGAATAACTGCTTCTTTTTTTACATTACAAAATAAAGCCAATTTATTGCGCAATTCCTGAGACAATTCGTGCTCTGTTCTGCAAACCAAAATATCTGCTTTAATACCGCTTTCCATCAACGTTTTTACAGAGTGCTGTGTTGGTTTTGTTTTTAACTCACCGGCAGCAGCTAAAAATGGTACTAAAGTTAAATGAATTACAATTCCATTATTTTCACCCAATTCCCAAACTAATTGACGAACAGACTCTATATAAGGCAACGATTCAATATCACCCACAGTTCCGCCAATTTCAGTAATAACAATATCATAATCGCCTGATTTACCAAGCAATTGCATTCTGTCTTTAATTTCATTTGTAATATGAGGAACAACCTGAACCGTTTTTCCCAAAAACTCTCCTCTTCTTTCTTTTTCAATAACCGAAAGATAAACTCTTCCTGTAGTAACGTTATTCGCCTGAGAAGTAGGAACATTCAAAAAACGCTCATAATGACCTAAATCCAAGTCAGTTTCTGCACCATCATCCGTTACATAACATTCTCCGTGTTCGTACGGATTCAATGTTCCCGGATCTACATTAATATATGGGTCGAATTTCTGAATAGTGGTACGATATCCCCTTCCTTGTAACAATTTAGCCAAAGATGCCGCAATAATTCCTTTTCCTAATGAAGAGGTCACACCTCCTGTAACAAAAATATATTTTGTTTGATTCATTCTGTAGTTGTTTGTATTGTAGTTGTGTAAAAAACTTGGCAAAAGTACAAATTAAATTAGACAATTTCTCTATTCAGGAATGAGATAATTTTGCAAATTTTCAGGTAGAAGATGAATCGTTTCCATAATCAATATTTTCTATCTCTCAATTCTTATTTTTTTTAACAATCATCTGATTTTAGAAACAATTTAAATCAATACTAAATCATAAAATGAAAAAAGAAAGAACAGCAAACTAAAAATTGCATCAGAAAAAATCAATAATTTAAAATTAGACAATTTGACAATGACATTTAAAAAAAACCTAACTATCAATTGAATAAGAAAAAACAAAAAAACTTTTATGCTATAAACATTAAAAAGTATTGCTTTCTCAAAATTCAATCTCAGAATCTGCGAAAAAGCTCTTGTCAAGCCACGGCTTTTACAATAAGTTTGTGGTAATCCATCACAGGAAGAGCTCAATCTAAAACTTATATAAGGTGAAAAGTAAGAATAAAAAAAGATAAACATAATTAATAGTGCAAAAATTATATTTATCTTTTTATAAGATTCCAGTTCGTAAGAAGATTTGATTTGTTTCACTAAAAAGTGTAATTATTTTATTCTTCAACCGTAACAGTAGTATCTGTTACAATATGCGCTTCTTTATTTAATGAATCTTGTATTTCTATTTTTTTCGCTTCTACTTTTATAGAATCGATAGCATCAGATATCTCATCTTTATGAGCAATAGCAGTTGCACCAATAGTCCCTACTACGATTAAAACCCAAACAATTACAAATACTGTAGCAGCAATTCCAAGAATCAAACCTGCTTTTGGCATTGTTGTAGATGCATTTTCTTTTTTAGCCTGAGACATTCCAATTGCCCCTAAAATAATTGCCAGCACTCCGAAGATGATTGCAATTAAACCAAAACAAGGAATAAAAGCCGTAATGGCACCAATTATACCTAATACTAAAGCAGCAACGCCCAGTCCCTGACCTGCATTTGATTGTGAATTTTTTTCCATATCGTTTTATGTTAATTTTCACAAAAATAGAGAAACGCCAACTCGAAAATCCTACAGCACCAGAAAGTTATCAACATTTAAAAAGTAATTTTCTCACTAACTCAATTATTCTTAAAATGCCCTTGTTCCATTCTGATAGATGTTCATAGAAAAAGCAAAAACCTATTTTAAAGGCTTTGGATATTGTTTTTTAATATTCCGAATCAGTTCTTCCAGTCCGTTTAATTTTAATTCATAAATAAGTTGCAATTGCTGCCCTAATTCTCCTTTTGGAAAACCTTTATTATGATACCAAACTACATAATATTCGGGTAAATCAATTAAAAAACGGCCTTCATATTTCCCAAAGGGCATTTTGGTATGAGCTAATTTTATAAGAAGTTTTTTGTCTTGTTCCATTTTAAAAAGAAAAGAAGCAAGAAAAAAAATTACTTCTTTTCTTGCTTCCTTGTTTATTTACTATAATTTCTATTTCCAGTTGAAAGTAATTCTCTTTTCGATATCAGAATTTAAACTTAAAAAAACAGGACAAGTCATTGCTGCTCGCTCTAAAATTGTTCTGCTCTTTTCATCGGCATTGCTTATCAGTTCAAAAACAATTTCGATTGCTCCAATTCTTCGTGGTTCTGCGTTCATAATTTTAGTAACTTCAGCAGTAGAATCAACTAAATCAACATTTAAATCACGGGCTTTAATTCCCATAATAGTAAACATACAGCTTGCTAAAGCATTTGCTACTGTGTCTGTTGGAGAAAATGCCTCACCTTTACCGTTATTGTCTAGTGGTGCGTCTGAAATAATTTCACTTCCTGATTGTACATGTATTGATTTTGTTCTTAAATCACCTAAATAAGTTACTTTTGATGTCATATTATTGATTTACAATGTTTTAATTATTATTTATAAAATATTACTAACAACTATTACTAACAAAAATTGTTAATCCTAAACAAATTTATATTTAAAAAACCAACCAATCAATTTTTTATCCATTATAAAAATTATAGTTTTTATTTTTCTTTAATAGTGTGGTAAAAAAAGATTTTCCAAAAAATCTGTATTTAAAAATTGTTAGATGTATTTTCCTTTTTGTAAAGTTATATTAAAATTTTTTAGTTAAAAGCTTTAACTAGCAATAACCAATGAGAAAACATTCTGTATTTTTAAAATACAAATGATTACTCCTAATTATTTAAATGTAAATCTTTGAAAATTTCGCTTGGTGTTGTACCCAACGCATTTGTCATTCTAATTAATAGATTTAACGTAATACCCTGCTCATTTCGTAAAATTCTCCTTACAGTCGTTTCGCTGCAATTGCTATCTCTAGCAAACGAACTTTTGTTTCCTTCATATTTTTTAAGGAAAAGCTTATAGATTCTGTCAACTATTTCTACTTCTAATTTTTCAATTTCCTTCATTTAACAAAGAAAAAGAAGTCATGTCACTGATTTTAAAAACAAACTCGACTTATAAGTCGAGTTTTTATTATCTTTGGCAAAGATTTTTTGAAAACTAAAAACACAATCTATTAACTTAAAAACTTAAACAATGAAAAAAATTACAAAAAGCTTATTGCCTTCATTCGTTATTTTCTTATCTATTTTTTTTATAAGTGGATGTTCTAGGAATGAAAATAGTGAAGAAATAACTAATGCATCTTTACCCAAACTATCAACATCAGATGTTACATCAATTCTACCTACTAGTGCAATAAGTGGTGGAATTATTGAAAATGATGGAGGATCACAAATCATATCTCAAGGTATTTGTTGGAGTTCAACAAATTCTGTTCCGACTATTGCTGATGAAAATAAAACCGTTGATGTAAAGTCTGCTAATTTTTCAAGCTCAATAACAGGACTTGTCCCTAACAAAACGTATTATTTGCGTGCTTTTGCAGTTAATAAAGCAGGAGTCGCTTACGGGAATACATTGAGTTTTAAAACAACTAACATTCTTAGTGACAAATTATTTCCCGTTACAACAACTAGTGTTAAAGTTGTTGGACGAACAACAGTTCTTGTAACTGTTCAAGTAATCGATCAAGGAAGAACCCCTGTAAAAAGCATCAACGCTGCTATTTTTAATTCCTTAAATAGAGAAGTTGGTAAAATATCTAGCATATCTGAATGGAATCTTAATAACCCCTTCAACCCCGTTACATTTCAAATCACTGAAGTGCCTGTAACTTCAAATTATAAAGCTGTAGGATATGCTACTAATAGTTATGGCACTGGTAAAAGTGAAAATCTTTTTGCTACATTTTCAATCTCTAAATAATAAAAAAAATGAACATTTGTAAGTGGTGTAACGTTAAGGTTAGTGATGAAAACACTGTATGGTACAGAAAAAATTTAGTATTTGGATACTCCTTTTGTAGTAGAAAATGTGCCACACAATGGAAAGATAATAAAGATTCTAATGTATCAAGTCATAATAACAATCTTGAAAATAATTCTAAATCGCTAGAAGAAATGAGAAATGAACAAGAGCAAAGAAAATTATTAAATGAAAAACATAAGCAAGAAAACATTGAGACTGCCAGAAAAACAATGATAATTATTAGAAAATTAATACCATATTGGAAAATTGTAATTCCTTTAATAATAATTATTTTAATTGTAGCATTTTATTTAAATCCTATGTATGGGCAAATATTATTATATATTTATATACTACTGGTAGCCGGATCAATTTGGGCATATTTCACCGAATCTAAAAATTAACAGCATTTTTGATTAAACATAAAAACCAGTCAATTGATTATTTAATTGACTGGTTAAATTATAAATTTCTACCATTGAATTTTAATAAGTTTTAGTTTTAAGGTTTCTCTCTTTAATTTATCAACGATTTTGTAATAACATATAAACAATTAAGGTACAAAATCATATAATAATTTAAAAAAAACAATAATTATGGATACTAAACACTAAATATTACTTTTTCAGTGAGTGCTATAAAATTCTAATACTTATTTTTTTGATTTTAATTTACTCTGTACTAAATCATCAAAAACCTCATTGATTCCATCAGATGTCAGTGGTGAATATTGATTGTTATTCAAATATTCAATCTGAGACTTCGCTTCATTTATTATAGCTTGCAAATGTTCCTGCATTTGCAGTTTGTTAAGATTGTCCATAATAAATGTGTAACGTGTATTAACCTTTTTAGCTTTGGGAGGTGATTTATAATAAGTTGGAAGGAATTTTGGAACGTTCTTATGAGTATCTAAAATAAGTTCATGACTAAAAGTTGAAAAATAATTAAATACTGAAGTTAAATAAGTGGCGTCAGTCACTCTACTAAAATCAAACAGAATAGATCTTTTTTTATTTGTGTCATAAAATGAATTATAATTTTTAAGGGATAGTTCAATTCTATATATTGCTTTTGAAATATCTAATTTGTCACTTAAAAAAGAATATATATAATCCTTATGAGAACTAAGTGCAATTTCGTTCGTTTTATGTTCAATTCTCATTTTTCTATTTCTGCTATTTGGATCATATCTATCTTTTTCTGTTTTAATATAGAAAGTTTCATTTTTAATAGCTCCTTTATAACCATACATCCTTCTAAATTCTTGGTCCCCAAAATAATATGATTTGTATTTTGGATCAAATTTTAATTTACCATTATTGTATTGTTTATTAAATTTCAATGTTAATATTTCAGATGTATCAATTGCTATATCTAATGTATTCACCCGGATATTTTCAAACTTATATGTGCATAATAATTTATCAATAATATCTTGAAAATAAATATTGTACAAAATTTCATTTGTGAATTGGATTACGTTAAAGCTTTTATCTAGCTTTTTAATTAAGTGTGCTCTGGCAATAACTTTATATTCAGATGTTGAAGTGATTTTATATTTAATTAAATAATGATAGGTGAATTTATCTTCTTCAAAAAGTATGTTATTTGTTTGTTCAACCAGGAAAAAAGGATTGTGATGAGAAATTAAATCAGTTGCAGAGAAAGCTATACTTAATAAATCAATGTGTGTATAATAAAGGTTTACCATAAATAAATATATTTTTATTTATATATCTTTTTTACTTGCCTTTGTTTTATAAAAATAGAATATTTTAAGAAAAAATAAAATTTTATTTAATAATTCAAATGTTTTTTAATTCAAAAAAATGAGTATTCATAAGACTTAACAGAGTTTGTATTGTATCCTATTGTATATAAAAAAATATCCTTTAAAAAATGAACAAAGCAAATATTATAGATTTTTATAATTTTTATAAAATTGATAACTTCAAATTAATGAGGATTATACCGTGAGTGTGCTAGGATCTGTGGATTTGAAATCAAGTGAATAAAAAGAGATCCCTTTTAAATTTAATTCAGTAACAGGTAATTTTAATTGCAGTAAAAATAAATTAACTTCTCTTAAGGGTACTCCAATTACAGTTGGAGGAGATTTTTATTGCTTTTCAAATAATTTAATTGATTTGACCGGATCACCAAATACAATTTCTGGTGATTTTTATGCGTATCATAATCCGTTAAAAACACTTATAGGTTCGCCTCGAGAACTTATAGGAAATTTTTATATTGGCGGAACTCATTTGATAAATTTGATAGGATATCCTCAGTTAATTGGTGGCTCATTTACATTCGATGGAAGTTTAATATCTACATATTCCGGTGATATCAACATAGAAGTCCTTGGAGATGTTAATCTGAATAGTGGTGATTATAATCACCAAGAGTTGCCAATGACAATTTTGGAAAATAGAGAGTACCTTAAAATCATTTTGAAATACCAGAATTATTATTCAATATGGAATCACGACGAATCTTTCAATGAAGTAAATTTCAAAATAATGCTAGAAGATATGATTGATTGTACAATCTAAATTAATCAGCTTTTGAATATGTAACCACTAGGGTTGTGTTAATTTTAGTTTCTTATCTCATATAGAAAAACAGCTATTGTACACCATAACCAAACTCCATGTACATTCATCTTTTTGTATCAATTAAAAAATGTATCATTATAATATTCAAACCACACTATAATTTGATACATTTTTGTATCTTTATAATATAAAGTATTGAAACAATACAGTGTGATGTAATTATATTCGAGAAGTTTCAACAAATAACAAAGATTCCTAAAGACAAACCGAGGGATTATTAGAACATTCTAAAAATGGAATTATTCTGTTTAAACAATGTTATAAGTAAGTACAAACACCCATTGCCCTTTAAATGCATTGTGATAAAATGGGCCAAAATCAACTTTATAAAGATATTATATAGTTATGAAAATTTTCATTTACTAAAAAACTTATATTTCTATCGATAATTTTTGCTATAGAATTGCAATATATATCAATTTGAATTGCATTCTTTTGATTTTTAAAATGCAAAACCAAACTAAATGTAATCTTCCCAAATACCTCACCTTCATTAATAAAAAAATCAGAATTAAAAATTGCCGCAAATATAGAAGCAACATTTTGCTTATCTACCATTTTCTTTTCTATTGCTCCTTTATGAAATATAGTTATATTAATATTTTGTATTTCATCAATACTGATTCCAATTTCTTCTAAATTTGGTTGCAAAAACGATGTAAGCTTTGCTGTGAGAGGCCTCTCAATTGGAGCTGGCATATAAGCCATTTCAGGCGTTGCTAATTGCCAAGTACTATTCTTTTCAAATGAAATTAATGAGTTGTTAACAGGTCTACTATGACATATTGTTAGACCAGTTCTAGCTCTTACTGGAGTATTCCAAAGTTTTGCAAGTTTAAAAACCAAACTAGCGCCATAAAATCCAGCACCTGTGTAACAGCTATAGATTGAAATCAATCTTGTTCTTTGTGTTTTCAATTTTTTAAGAACTTCGAATGCACCAAAGTTATCTTCGTAAACTTCTGCATTATCGTCTATATCAACATTGCCCGCTCCGGTTTCAAAATAACCATCTGCCCCGTGTCCTCCAATAAACAACTCTGTTGATTTTAACATGCTTAAAGGAAGATTCGACGTTTGAATTTGACCCGGTACTTTGTCGATTTTAAGCGCTACTCGCATGTTATTAATATTATTAACAAATTCCTCTGTAGATCTATGCCTCATCGGCTTTGTAAATGCACGTGTCATAAAATCATTTGCTCCGTTATCTCTACCGGCAGAAATTGAACTGATTTTTTCTACTTGAAGCTTTATGCCAGAAAAATCCGTATACTCAATCTGTGAATCGATACGCAAACCGAAACGTGAATCAATCTGAGTAAAAAACCTTGAAAAATCAATCATACTTAAATTTTTACTTTATGCCCATCTACTTTTAACAATTCTATAATAAAACCTTTGTCCCGTTGGTCCAGGAATTGGACAACCTATATGGATTTCGGAATTTGCGGCAATGGTGTACTCTACGTAAGTAGGATCAACAGGCGGTACAACTTGCGTTGATATTTCAATTTTAGACCATATACTATTGGTATGATGAGTATTTTTTAAATAAAGGGAATAAGCGGCCCATTCAGGATTACATAAATCACTTCCTGACCTAATACTAATAAACCGTTCAAATGTTTCGTTTTTTTCTTCTCTATCTTTTAAATTATCCATTTTTTATAGTTATAAAGTAATATTAAGAAATCTATATAAAGTGAGATAAAAATAATATAAATAAAAATTATTGTTACACGTATAAATACGTATTATATACCATAATAATGTTTTTGGATTTATTCATTTTTATAATAATGCTTACTGCTTTAATAAAATAGTAATACATTGATTCATTAACATACAAAATTATTCCCAGAAAACTCAAGTCCTTTCTTACTCTTATAGAAAAATCTCTTACCATTAAACATTTTTAAAATTCATATTTACGTATCAAAATCAAAAGTGTATAACCGTAATTTTAAACAGCTAATACATACAGCAGTTTACACATCTTTATAAGCACAAAATAATATCACAACACACTTGATAAAAAATTATTATCTTTACTTTTATCAAGTATTTTTTTTATTTTTTTAACGGTATTTGGACTCGCTTGATACCTCTTCTCTTTGTCAACTGATAATTTTGCAAGACTTCTTAAAGATAATTTCGGATTTGCTTTTATTATTTTAACCAATGATCTATGTTTGGTTAGAATTTCCTGATCTGTATCAATGGTACCTTTTAACCTGCCTCTATATTTATCTGGATTATTACGCATAGCTGCTTGAATCCCTTCTCTCTGACGTTCTAGTAGAGCTTCCTTTTCCATACTCGCCACATTTGCCAGAACATCAGTTATAATTTTAAATATTGAATTTGGTTTCCCGTTCACAATTGAACTGATACCCAAGTTATCGATAAACACATTTATATTATAACTTTGAAAATGATTTAGCATTTTTTGAACATCAAAGCTGTTGCGCCCTAAACGGTCAACACTAGATACAGATATTGTATCAACACGTCCCATTACTATTTCGTAATTTAATTTAAGTGCTTCTGGTCTTTCGCTAAAAGGAATTGAACCTGAGCAAATATCAATAAATAACTTTTCATCTGCATGTGCTTTTGCTAACTGCCTAAGAGTGGATTGTGATGCAGTACTTATTCTGATATAACGTGCTTTCATACTTTAATAATTTAGATCTCGCTAGAAGTCAAATTGAAGAAATCAAATATAATGTTTTTAACTATATTGTGCAAATTTAGGGTAGTGTGTTTTGCACAAATATTTAAATAGATTTTATTGAAAGAATGTAATTTGGATTTGTGCAGTTTATGACTATACCCCAAAATACGACATAGTCCTGGCTGATAAATGTTGTTTTTTTACTGTATTTTTTTCCACCCAAAATATATACACTATACTAGCGAAGTATATATATAAAATATGACAAAAGTAAAATACATTCGAGTATCTACTGATGAACAAAATACAGATCAACAAAAAGTAAATGCCAAAGATTTTACCAAAATCTACAAAGATAAGGTTTCCCGAGCGATAAATTTCAGAGACAGAAAAGAAGCAAAGAAACTTATTGCTTATGCACAGAATGGAAAAGTAAATGAAATTCACATAGACTCAATTGATATACTTGGCAGGAATATTATTGATATATTGACTATTGTTGAATTTTTTAATAGTAAATCGGTAAAATTGTTCATTAAGAATATTAGGTATTTTTTCCATTATCGAAAATAAAGTTAACCCCACCTTTGACTTAATAGTTTCTGTACTCGGAAATCTTGCAATATTAGAAAGAGATAGTATGCTCGCTAGGCAAAAAATTGAAATTCAGATCGCGAAAGCGAAAGGCGTATATACTGGACGTCTGTATGGTACAAAAATGAAAGATAAAAAGTACTAATCAAATACAAAACTTTTGTGCTAGAATTAAAGAATAGCGAATCTCTTAGGAGAGCCGCTAAAATTGCCGGATGCAGTTTAAGTACAGCGCAGAAAATTCAACGCATATTGACAGAGTCTAAAATTTAATTCCAAAACCTACGACATTCAAAGAACTATCTATGAAGCTTTTTTTCTGAAAAAAGGTTTATTTAAACCCGTCATACTCATACGAAAATTCACCATTTCAACACTTGCATTGAAATGACTTGCAATTTCATTGTTTGTCATATTCCTTTTTCTCGCCCATAAAAGGCAAGGTTTTGATAATTGTAACGTTGCTCCTAAACAAATAGCTTCTTCTTCCTGAAGTTTATCAAAATCTCTCATCCCAAATGGCAAATTGATTCCTTGAGGTAATTCTTTCACTTCATGCTTACATAAAATATGAGCAATTTCATGCATAATATTACTTTGTTGACGATATGGATTATGAAAATTGTTATGAATTATGATGCGATTACCAATTTTAGTATTCATAGTTAAGGCGCTCCATCCATACTCTTCAGCTTCTTTACCTTCCAATCTTTTTATTTCGTCATCATCTTTCAAAAACTCAGTTGCATTGTAAACACTAACATTTAAATATTGTGCTAACTTAAATGCACATAAAGGTGCGCAAGGATGAATATTGAGATTTTCTCTACATTCAGTTGCGATTTTTTCTGCCTTTGCTTTAAAACCTCTTTTAAGAATACTTGTTGATGCCAAAAAAAGAATTATTTTGTTTCGTATGCCATATCTATCATTTTAATAAGCATACTGACAGTGTCCTGAGTCAATTCCTTATCTGCCCTTAGGTGAGCAACAACCTGATCTTTATTAGAAACAGGATTAGAATCTATATTACCTATTATAAAAGTATCAGTAGAAACTTTTAACCAATTACAAATGTTAATAAATGTATCAACATCTGGAATTTTACCTTGCTCAATTCTCGATAAAGTAGCTGCACTTACATTGCCAATTTCATCAGCAATAGCTCTTAATCCCTTACTTGCTCTTTTACTTTTTAACATCCCTGCTAAAAGGTCTGTATTAAGTGTTGATTGCATGTTAATAAGTTTTACGTGTTAAACATCGTTTCATTTGTGCAACAATAAGATATTTTTGTATCTTTGATGCAACACAATTAATGTTTGTTTTATATGTGAGACAAATATATACTATTTAATTCTAAATTTTCATCATTATGAGTAAAAAAAACCAGCACGTAGTACCAAGAGGAAATAATTGGGCAGTGCAAGGAGCAGGAAACGAAAAAGCAACACGAATTGTTTCCACACAAACTGAAGCTATTAAAATAGCTAGAGAGATTGCAATCAATCAAAAATCCGAAATGTTTATCCATAGACCTAATGGACAAATTAGAGAAAGGAATACTTATGGAAAAGATAATTTTCCACCAAAAGGATAATTTGAATGAGCAATAGAAGCGTAATCACCTTCAGTTTAGGAATATTGGGATTGGTATCCAGTTTTTTACTTAAAAAGAGTGAAATTCAGGATGCCATATTCAATATTTCATTAGGATTTATTGCAGCTTGTTTACTTGATATCTTTATATTCATATTGGATAATAAAGAAAGATGGAAGTTGATAAAACCCCTGTTTTGGAAATATAATTTACCTGTACGAGTAACAGTTGCGTATTTATTTAGGATTGAATACAATGGCAAATACATGTTAATAAAAAGACATAAAAATGATTTTGTTGGTTATCAACCTGTAGGTGGTGCTTACAAGTATTTTAAAGAAGAAAACCGAGAAATATTCGACAATTTAGGAATTCAACCCTGCAATCAAGTACCTAGAGATGATGACACGGAAAATGATTTAAGAATTGTAATCAATAAAAGAAAAAAAATAAGTGCTTTTTTCAAATGGTTTGAAAGTAGAAAAAACAGAGAAATTGATCCTTGGCGTGAATTTTTTGAAGAATTAATTGAACCTGGTATTCTACCTGAAAATCTTTTCAAACATATCAAATATGCCTACATAGGAAAACATGAAGAAGGTATATTAATGACAGCTGATTATCCAATTGAGCAATTTCGTTATGCAGATATTTTTGAATTGAGACTTGAAACAGATGCACAAAAAGAGGCAATAAAGTCACTAGTCAATAATAATGAAATAGCCTTTGTAACCGCTGATGAAATCAGAAGAGGATGCACTAACAGTGGTGTAAGAATACTACCCCACACATTTAAAATATTACCAAAATGAAAGAACTTTTTCAAAACAAACATGTTCAGCTAGATGATTTACTGGATAGAATGGCAGAAGCACTGCAATTAGACAAAACTCGTTACGAGTTGATGATACAACATTATGAAGCGATTAAAAAATGGATTGAAACAGACGAAACCTTTTTCAAACCATTTAAATACGAACTATACCCACACGGCTCCGTTAGAACGAGAACAACGGTAAAGCCAATCGGGAAAGATGAATTTGACCTCGACATTGCTCTCCATCTGAAAACAAATTTCAATAATCATACACCTGAAAAAATTTACAACGAATTAAGACGTAGATTGAAAGAACATGCATTGTACAGTGAAAAAATGGAATTGAAGAATAGATGCATTAGGCTTAATTATGCAGGAGATTTCCATATTGACATTTTACCTGGTATCCAAGAAAATGATTGGGACGAAAACAAACTAAGAGTTCCAGATCGGACATTAAAAACTTGGGTAAGTAGTAACCCTAGAGGATATGCAAAATGGTTTTTAGATAAAACTAATATAATAAAATTTAGTTTGCTTGAGAAGGCGCTTCGTGCTGAAAACCTACCATCAAATGAATACGAGAATAAGAAACCATTACAAAGAGCGGTACAATTGATTAAAAGGTATAGAGACATATATTTTCAAAAAGATGATACATTCAAAACTTCCAGTATAGTACTAACCACTATAGCGGGCCAATTCTATAATGGAGAAGAAAGTATTTATTTGACGGTAGAAAACATTGTAAACAGAATACTACTTCATACAAGAAACATGTCCGAAAGAATAAAAGTAGTGAATCCTGTAAACACAGATGAAGATTTTACTGATAAATGGGAAAGTGAACCAAGGTATTACCACGCATTTAAAGCTTTTAGCGAACATTTATATCGAGAATGGCAGGAACTGAAAAAAGAAAATGGTGTTATTCCAGAAGGAAACATTTTAAAAGGTTTATTCGGTGATGAAATATATTTCGGAGCTCAAAGTTCACAAGCTAATGTTATTGAAAAAGCAAGGACTGGCAATCAGTTAGGAATTGATAGAACAACCGGCTCACTAACATCCATTGGAATGATCTCTACATCAGTAGTAAAAACTAATACTTTTTATGGAAGTAAATGAAAATAAAAAATTTATTAAAAGACAAAACGATTGCACAACAAGCTAGTTCATTGAAATTCAAATACCCTGAGTGGAATGTGAATTTCAATGCAGTTAGTTTAATTGCAATTGGAAAAATAAAACCAACTTCCAGAAGCGAAGCTTATACAGTAGAAATAGAATATTTTCTTACAAAGAAGAAACCATTAGTTCAAGTAAAAATTTTGGATCCGGTTTTAATAAAAAATGAAAAAGGAGAAGAAATACCCCATATGTACTCACAAAAAAGCTTATGCCTTTTCATGCCAAAATATAATGAATTTAAAAAAACAGATTTAATCTGCGACACATTAATCCCTTGGACTTCTTTATGGCTTTATTACTACGAAATATGGCATACAACAGGAAAATGGCTTGGCGGCGGTATACATTTGTAATTCATCTAACATATTTAAATAAATCTTAAACTATCTAAAAAACTAGATAATTTCTAAAAGATCTAAACTTGATTGACATTTTTCCTTTATTAGAATAGATTCAATAAGTAAAGAACTCCAAAAAGGATGAGTTATAAGTATTACATCTCCATTAATCTTTTCAATAAAATAAAATTCATTTTTAAATAATAAGTTACCATTATATCTGTTTCTTATAAAAGTATTTAAGTAATTTTCAAAAAAATCCGACCAATAATCCTCAGAAAAATTAACAGTCGAATATTCATCATTACTCATTCTTGATATATCTAAAGCAAGTCTCCAATTCAATAAATTGTGTTCGTATTGATTATGATAGTCTCGCAAACAATCATAACATGAACCTGTACATTCTTTATGATTATCATTATTAAACAATGAGTCGTAGACAATACCTCCCATACTTAAATTATCTATAAATATTTTTCTAGATATTTCAATGTCATTATCGCCATTTAAGTAATTACAATATCCTGCACCATTTTCTGCCGTTTCAACAATAAATATTTCATGAGTTCTATTTTCAGGAGAGATTCTATAACCAACATTAAACTCATTTGTTTCAATATCGAGTTCCACACATATTGATTTTCTAAGCAAATAACCCCATGAGATAAAAGCCGCTTTTTGATAAATATTATTCACATCAAAAGTATAATCAGCTGAGATCTTGTTTAATTTGAATGTTAGTACACCTGTATGTTTAGATGCTAGCAACGCATAATTATCTTCATTTTGAAGTTTGATATTATAATTACTTAAATATTCCTTAACAACCCATCTATTTGTATTAGGAATTTTACCTAAAAAGAAAAAATTCCCATTGTTATCATTAACTTGATGAACAATTCCGTCATCTGGTATCTGGTTTGAGGATATTAAAATATTTCCAAGATGGGTTTTATTTTCAAGCTTAGAATTTGGATCAAGAGATACCTCACCTGCTCTCGCATTAAATTCGAATCTCCCATCAAAATCTCGTGATTGTAACTCATAATCAACACAAAAACCTAAAGGAGTAATTGTATTAAAAACCATTATTTCTGTATCGCACAAACCACAAAGCATATTTTCTGTAGGTTCACTATATACAGTTTTACAATTACTGCATCTAAACACAGGGTCAGGTTTAAGACCTCTACCATCTAGTTCTGAAAATACACCACTTTTAAAACCATAATCTATTACCCCAATGCTCTTTAAAATTTTTTTATCCTTTACTGTTTCACTACCGGGAGCAAACTCTGAGATTGCTAAACTTAAATTTCTACTAACATAATTTTTTAAAGGTAATTTAGTCTGCTGAATTTCATATAGATTACGCTCTTGAGTTGGAAAGCCAAACATTGGAAGAATTCCAGCATTTGCAAGTTTCTCACTTAGTTGATCTTGTGGATAATCCACATTATTATTACTAATAACATCAATTTTTTCAGGCAAAGTCTTTATTTCATTATTATAAAATTTTTCAAAATCTAAAACTATATTTGTTCCAATATTTAGTTTTTTTATAATAACCAAAATTTGGTCCTTGTTATTCGCAATAAATTCCTCTATTTTATTTTTATGGAGATCCCAATTATAAGAATAATCAAAATTTCCATGCACGTTTGATGACTTAACAATAATATTTTTAAACGCTAATCTCAGAATCTCTTTATGTATAAATCTCTTCAAAATTTGTTCCCTATTCATCTCTAGATAGGGATCACTTGGGGTTGCAGAAACCATTCTGTATGATTGATTATAATGAGTCTGATCGTGCGAGTTCCCTTTCGCAATAGTTAATGCAATTGATAAAGGACTTCCTCTACGTCCTGCACGACCCACTCGTTGTTGATAATTAAAGCGCTGTGGTGGTACATTTCCCATCATAACAGCTATTAAAGAACCAATATCAACCCCAGCTTCCATAGTTGTGGTGACACTTAATAAATCAATTTCCTCAACTAATTTATTCTCTGAATCCATAATTCTACCTTGGAAAAGTCGTTGTCTTCGTCTACCTTCAGCCGGATCAGTTTGACCAGTTAATTCTTCACAATGTAAACGAGTAGTCGGATAATTTTCATCATCTACTAAATGTAAATAATAATTCTTACTAGTAATTTCTTTTAATGATTGATTATTTACGGATTCTAAGCTCGTATTGAAACAATTAGTACACACGTTTTTATAGTTTACTAATTGAATATTTTTACATACTGAGCAACAATAGATTGGATCATTTTCTGATTTATACGAAAAATACAAATTGTTTCCTGTCAAAACAATATTATTCCTTTGAGCAACCAAATTGTTATTTTCAATAATATCTAAAAAAGCTGCTTTAAATTTGGAATCATAATAAGTAAAGTTCAACGATTTTCTTGCGTATTCCCAAACTTTTTTAGGTATTGAATTGTAAATTCCAGCTCCAGATTGAATCCGGTAACTTTCTCCGAGTAGTTTAATACAATTATTAATGAATTTTTCATCATAGCCGTTGAAATTTGATATCTTGGAAATAACTTTACCTATACCTAAAGATTCGAAGGATCTACGATTTCCTGCCATTAGACTTAAAATAATTTCATACTTTAAAGATCGCTTAATTTTTGAGTATAAATTATCATCCTGTCCTATAGAAATAAACCTCATGTTTTCCATATCAAATTCATGATACCAAGGAAATTCATGTTGATTCATCATTAAATTATGTTTAGGTCCTCCTGGATTAATACCTTTTTCAATTAGTTCTTGCCCTAAAATGGATACAAGACTATCAATTGAAATTCCTTTTTTTAAATTAGAATTAATTTTATTAACTATACTATCTTTCTTTTCTAAGCTTAACTCATCAAAATATTCATCTATTTCGTCATAGATATTTGATATTTCTTTATGAATTTTCTTAGCATAACGTAACTTCCTCTTTTCTTCGACATCTATATTTCCTTCAATAAATTTTAATAAAAACCCATATATTTCTTTAAGGTTTTCTGTTTTTGATAATAATAGTGATCTAACAGTATCTTTATAATGATCTAATTCTATTCCTGCCGATAGCTTAGCTGCAGCTTGTCTACTATCTGAAAATAAAACAAGCTTACTGTTTTCTTTATTGCTTTTTGACAATATTCTCATGAGGGAATCAGCCATTAACTGATTAACTTTTTGAACACCGGTGTAGTGTCGGTGAATTGGAGTCAAAGTATTTTCATCGATTAGATTCTTATTTACCGATGCTCCACAACTTATACATTCATGAGGATACATGCCTTTGTAGTCAGATGTTTTTTCAAAAGCAAGTGCATTTGCATTTGTTCTAGTATAATTAAACTCTGCATCAATATGATTAAAATTTATAAATCTCCAATCATCGGGTTTTTCCACATCCTGAGGTAACTTCGTACAAATTACTTTATTTCTAAACTCCTTATTATCAATACCTTTTTCGCTGTAAATCTTATTAGGATCAGAATCCTTTGTCCAAGAATTAAAGTAAACTTCACCACATTGTCTGCAAGTTAAAACTTCTAAAATTAAAGATCCACATTCACATCTATTTTGGGGTCTTTTATATAACTTACCAATATTTCTTTTATCATATTTATGATGTACACTAACTTTAGAACAATTACTATTAACACATGCCCATAACCCATCAATATTTTTAAAAAAATAATGTGCTCTTTGCGCTTGCAGAGAATTTCCTTTTGAATCTTTCAAATATGTTAATCTTGTAAGTATAACTTCAATAGCTTGTAAGTGAATTTCAAAATCATCATTTATAAAAAGATCTTTAAATAGTGAAACTACTTCAATAGGTTTATTAATTATCTTTTTTAAAACTTCTAATAAATTATCTTTTTCAAATTGCTGATCAATTTCTTTTATCGATTTATTTATATAGCTTTTAGGATCAATTTTTTTAAAACCTGAGTTTACTGATAAAGTACGATTATCCTTTATTATAGCAAACTTTGCATTATAAAAAATCTCTGAAACACCGAAGAAACCACATATGAATTTTTTTACTCTTATACTTTCTTGCATGGAGGCACTGGAACAAAGAAATTGCAATTGTGGGGAATCTGGAGATAAATTAAGCCTACTCAGTAGTAACCTTACCAAATATGCTACTTCTGTGCCACTAGTCCCTCTGTAAGAATGCAATTCATCTAAAACAATGTGAAAAATATTATCTTTAGATTCTTCTAGCCATTCTTTTGTTGAATTAAAAATTGCCTCTTCTTCTTCACGCATAAGCATTACATTAAGCATGCTATAATTTGTAATTAATATATCGGGTGGAAAATCTTGAATCGTCCACCTATCACACAATTCAACCTCCAAATCTCTATTAGGTAAATCATATAGATAATCCCCTTTATCCAGATTTTTAACAACAAACTCTTTTGCCTTTTTCCATTCTTCTTCTAAAAGATTTAACTCTTCTGTATTTTTCTTTATAGCATTTTTATTATCTCTTTTTCCAGAAGTAGGTGTAATACCAGTATATCTTGCAAAAGTTATATAATTTCTGTCAGTATTCTTGTCTAACCATTCAATAGCTTCTTTACTTGCCAATGAAGACCTTAATCTTCTCATTTGATCTTCTGCTAAAGCATTTAATGGATACAATATTATTCCCTTAACAGCCTTTTTATCTTTACCTTTTAATAGTTTATTTTGTAAGATATCATATATCAGAGGAAAAAGAAAACACTCTGTTTTACCAGAACCAGTACCAGTAGTAGCAATTATATGTTTACGTTCTACAAGAGCCGAACTAATTGAGTCGTATTGATGTCTATAAATTTTGCTTTCAATACTATTTCTATCCTTAAAAAGTCCAACTCTAGCAAAATCTGCGAACCGCAAATCCAATTTTAAATCATTACATGTATCTCTAAGAGTCTTATACTCGTCATATTTTGGTGTAAATTCTATTATTGGAAATTTTGAAATGGTATCGCCTGTTTCTAGTAAATAACGTCTTTCATCTTCTAATTTGCTATTACTAAATGGTAATGCTGTATCTATATATTTTGTATAAACTTCCTTAAGTTCCGACCAAACTTCAAATGGGTTATTCATAACTTTTAAGTATTTTATTTCTAAAGATATTCTTATTTAAGAAATTAAAATCTTTATTACTAAGATAATACTCTCTATTTATGGGAAAATCTTGTGTATTAAGTAAATGATTTAAAATCAAAAACCTCTCAATTAGTGAGGGAAGAGGAAAATATTTTGGTAATATTAATTTTTCTATGTGTACGTAATATTTTAAATTGTTATGATTAAGCGATAAAATTGTTTTTACCAAATTCAATCTTTCATTCTCATCTTTTTTTATAAGAATACATTTATTTTTGTAATAGAAGTAATAATCAAAGTTTTTTGACAGGGAATTATGGTAATTATGATAAACTTTATAAAGTCCATTCCGTTTATATTCATTATTTTTTTTCCATCCAAAATTCTTTTCATTAAACAATTCAGAGTTATTAAAATTTACCGGCAGGTCTGAATGCCTACTCATATCAATAACTTTCCACAAATCTTGATAAAAGGAAAAATATTCTTGAAGACAGTATTTCTTTATTTCTATGTCCCATAAATTCACATCGATATCCTCATTCCTAAACACCGTCATACCAACTTTACTTCTAATAACTAAATGCTTATTAGCTTCAACAATCTGATTGTTAAGATTTATTCCAACTTTGCAATTTTCTCCTTCTAAAACAATTGATTTAGCTAAAACAAAAGAGTTATTACCTCCAGAATCTATTATCCCATATTTCAATAAGAAATGGAGTGGATTATTATTAATATCAATCTTTAACTTAAACTCCTCATGTGACAAAAATCTTTTAATTCTTTGGTATGAGATTGATCGATTAGGACTACCATTAAACTCAGAAACAAAATAACTATACAATAATTCTAACATGACTTATGAAATATAGTTTTCAATATTGTCTTCGTAATCAAGTGATATATTTACCAAGTTCAAATCAATCTTATTTGATGGTAGAAAATTTGAACTATCAAATAGCTCATCAATTTGTGGCAACCCCCTCCAATTATCAAATGTTGAAGCATTTAAATTAAAACCAAAATCAATAATTTTAGCATCTACTGGTACCCCTACAAAGAATAAATTTTTGGGCCAAAGAAATTTGGTTCCTGGTACGTTAATGTTAAGTCCATGAGAAATATCTATGACTGGTTTAGCATAGCATTCAGGACTTGCAATATTAAAATCTTGTAAAAGATAAAAATGATAAATATTTGGATATTTAACAGCGCTCTCAATAATGCTCGAAAAACCGTTTACATACAAATTTTCATACTTAACCCAATCAATTTCTGCATTTTGAACTATAATTTTATAATTACCTAATGATTTTACCAATGCAATTACATATGAAGAATTATTTGCTAATAAAAAATTGCTCTTTTTGATCCAAAATAAGCCTTCACTGAAATATTTCTTTTGTGTTTTGCCTATAACTTTTTTACTGTACAAATCTTCAAGATAATCTTCGCAATCTTTAAATTTTAGTAATTCCGAATAATTTTCTTCTAAATAATAAAAGGTTTTTTCATTAAAAAAATTATTCTTGTGACTAAATTGATTTACTCCCGCAGCAATTTGGATGGAAAGAATGAGGTCATTTTTTTTTATTTCAATATTTTTTATTTCCTCTTTTAAACTTTCTAAATCTTTTTTTTGTTTTGCTAATAATTGTTCTCCAGATTCTAAAGAAAAATTTAGTTCCGATAGTTCATTTTCTTTTTGCGTTATTTTAAATTCAAGTTTTTGAAAAATATCTGCTTCAAACTTTTCTTTGTGAAATGAATAATTTTGATTAATTAAATTTTCCCAATCTTCCCTTTGATTTTTTAAATCATTAAGTTCTTCATAAGACAAAATCAAAGTGTTTAAATAATTTGAAGCTCTTTTTAATCTAATCCTATCTAAATAATCTTGTCCTTCATTTACTTTTAATATTGCATCACTGATTTCTTTTATTTTATTGATATCAATATTTACATCTTTATGTAATTTCAAAATCTTTTTAAGATACTCTAATATTTGAGTTTTAGACATACAATCTAACTCAGCAATTTTTGATTTTGGCTCATTTAATATGTAAGATTGTTGATTTTGAACATCTATAATTTCATCAAAATTAAAATCATATTTAATTATTGATTTACCTAGGTAAGGTACAGTAAAGTTATTTTCAAATTTAAAAGGACCATACACAGATTGACTATCTGAAAGAAAAAATTTACCAATACTATCTCTAATATCTGTATGTAATTTGATGTATTCCGTGACTTTTTCACAGTCAATATATTCTACATCATCTGTCATTTCTATAGGAATATCAATTATTCTATAACCTATTTTTTTTACATTTTCATGGGTTACATAAGGATTTTTCGAAGCCTTACTTTCAAAACTTATATTGATAACAGGAATTTCAACTAGGTTCCCAATTAATAATTGGTTTGCATTACTAAATATTTTTGTGGAAAACACAGTATCATTACCCGATAAATGTTTTTTAATTTCAGTTATATCATATATTCTATTCTTTTCAAATTCTATACAATAAACCTGACAATTTGCACCACTACCAAAAGCAGTTTTATCTAAAATAGTAGCGTAGATTTTCAATATTTGCATTTGCTTAAAACTTTTAATATAAGATTCTTTGTTGATTTTATTTTTGCTTTATCCTTTTGAAGTTTAATCCAAGTATTTATTGTCAATGGAGTATTACATTCGTTTTCATTATCTTTCAAAAACAATCCTTGAATATTAAAATTATTTTCTTGTATTGTAAAAGACCCTAGTTCCCAACCATACTTAAATTCATCAACAACACCTTGTATAGTTGGATTGTCAATAATTTTAAATTTTACATAACTATATCCTGGAATTCGTATGCTATAACTTCCTATTTGAGCATTTTTTTTTTCGTACGTATGCAATCTTTGATTATTCCAATAAATTGAAATAGGAATATTTTTATTATTAATTATTTCAGGTCCTTGAGATGCTAAATATTCCGCTTTTCTCGATACTTTTATTCCCTTAAGCGTTATAGGAAAAGTTTCAACAATACGATCTGAAAACACTTCTGATAAAGTAAATTCTGAAATAAATCCCTTAAAGATTACAACATCCCCATAATCAACATTAATTTCTTCGAAATTTTGACTAAATTTTTTATTTAAAATCAAATCTCTTTTATTTAAAATAAAGATGTAATCAAATTCTAATTCTAATTTTTCGACATAATTAAACTCGTCAGGGTACTCATATGATTTTTTAAAAGAATGAAAATCACCAACACTAACATTTGAAAATTTTGAATTTGAGAATATAATTTCATTGAAAAAATAATCATAAAGTTTAACAACTTTATGATTTATAGTTAGTATATAGTTTGTGTTTATTTTAATGTCAACATTCGCTATAGAAGCCGGTTCATCTATTACAAGATCTCTCCAATTTTCTGAACAATAAAAATCAAATATTTGTTTTAATTTTATTTTATTTTCAATGGGAGAAAAAAGATTATTTCGATTATTATTTCTTTTAAAACAATTTGAATATCGATTTATTTTATTTAAATAATATTTATGAAATTCAAAATATGATATGTTTTCGAATTCATTTTTCACTTCAAGATAAAACTTTAAATATTCCTTTAAATCTTCCTGATTTAAAACTACCTGACTTTTAGGATATTGAACATATCTACCAGCACCTTTTGTAACTAAAGGAATAGATATATTAATTTTATACTTCCTATTCAGAAAATCCCTCGCTTGTTCCCAAATGTACTCCTGAATTGGAATGCCTTTGTATGTTTCTTTAAACATTGTTTCCAATAATTGATCAGAACTCAAACCTGTAATTTCTCTGAATCTTTTTTTATAATTATTTGCGCTGACTACCCCATCTCTCTCCATTTTTGCTGCCGCATAGCATTGTAATGCCAATAGACCAAAATATTTAGGATATCTAATATCATCATCAATAACTTCTCCCAATAATAAAGACCAATCTTTTGAATTTATTTCTGTAAAAATAAAATCACAATTATTATTTGCTTTACTATAATTATCAACTTCACTAGTTTCTACAGCGAGGGTACACATTGTTTCCAGACTATTTCTTTCTATGTAATAATTAAAGGCCCAGCGATTGAATTTTATATAATGATTGTTCATATACTACCGACATATTAAACCTAAAATGTGAATCAAATAAAAAATTTGTTAAAACATTGTGAAATATAAATAAAAAAAAATTATGAATTGTCTTATAAATAGTGTTTTTTTATATTTCAGTATATAATATTATAATTGCAAATGTGTTTTTATGGGATATAAAAGTAGGACAGAGAATAGTATAAATAATAATAACCTAAAACTTACTGCTGACAAAGTAATTCAGGTCTTGGATCAAGTTCGTGAAGAGGGACAAAAATCGAAAAGAAGATGGATCTGGGAGTTAATGCAAAATGCTAAAGATGTCCCCAATAAATATGATAAGGTATCTATTGAAATTACTTTGCGTAGTAATGAATTGATATTTGCTCACAATGGAGATGCTTTTACAATTGATAATCTTACTGGTATTGTCCAACAGGTAAGTTCAAAGCATTCAAAAAATTCTAATGAAGATGTAACTGGTAAATTTGGCACGGGTTTTATAGCAACACATCTTTTATCAGATATAATATTCATAGAAGGAGTTTTACAGGATGAAGGAGAATTACCAAAATTATTTGAACTGGAACTTGATCGTTCCGGTAAAAGCTCAGAAGAATTAATGCCATCTATTGAAAAAACTCTAAACATTTTAAACAATATAGAAGAGGAATCTTCCTTTATTACATTTACAGAATATGACAAAATAAGAACTGAACAAATTTTTTATAATAAATTTAAATATCTTTTGAATTCAGAAGATTCAATCAAAACTGCCAAAACAGGTTTAGATGACTTGAAAACTACACTACCTGCTGCACTAGTATTTCTACCAATGATAAATCAAGTAAGAATCATTGATGAAATAAATAATAGCGATATTTTATATAAAACCACAAAATCTTTTTCATCTATTTCTGAATATGAAGAGTTTTCTATTTCAATTAAAGATATTGCAAAAGACTTTTCTGATAATTTATATTATATAGTTAAAACAAAAAACAAGATTCAACTTTTGGCACAAGTTGAAAACTTTTCAAACTATAATCTTATAGAAATAAATGAGAAGCAACCATTCATTTATCGAGATTTCCCTCTGATTGGAACTGAAAATTTTTTCTTTCCCTTTATAGTAAACGGAAAACTGTTGGATCCAACCGAACGTCGAGATAGTATTTTTCTAAATGGTGTAACTGAGAAGGTAAAAAATAATAGATGTATCTTAGAAGATGCTATCCAGTACTCCTTAGAATTTGTAGATTTTCTAATTGAAAAAAATGCAGGGAATCTATATAATACATGTCTAAGTAGCCTCCCAGAATATAATTTTGATGAAGAATCAGATACTAAAAATTGGTTTATCAATAATATTCAACATAAATATAGAAGCAATCTTATTAATAAAAAAATTCTTGGTGGAGAATATACTTTGAATGATATTCGCTTCCCATCATCTGATGAAAAAAATTCTCCTGAACTTAGAACTTTGATTACTCAATATCTTGGAGAAAAGCGTGTGCCTCATTTTCACAAACAGGAAATATGGTTATATTTCTTAGGTCCAAAAAGTGAAATGATAACATGGGGAATTGATCTGACATATGGTATTCATGATCTATTAAAAGATATTGACGATGAGTCTGAAACATTTATAAACAAAGTTGAATTTGACAGCTTTGAATGGTTAAACAAATTATATTTAATTTTACATGATATCAATGAATCATCACTTCATTTAGCTTATAAATTAGTACCAAATCATTATGGAAAACTACAGAAGTTTTCCTCTTTATTTAATGAAGAAATAGCTGAAGATGATTCTTCTTTTTTACCCTTAACATTTCTTAATTTATTAAAAAAATTAGGTGAAGATTGGTTTGAAGATATCATTCATCGAAAAGTTACCATTACTAAAAAAGATCACCAAAAAAGAAGGATGAGTGATTTGAATACAGCAATAAATAATTTCTTTAGAAAAGATGATTTTTTATCTAGACCAGATTCACATTTGTTATTGCTGAATGTACATAGTATTGTAGCTCCCGGTTCTAAAGAAGATTCTTTTCAAAGAACTATATTGAGTGTTGCTAATGAAATATACAGAATTGAAGAAAAACTGGAAAGGGAAGAATATTCATCTAAGTATTTTTTTGATATCGCACATAGATTATTAATATCATCTATAAATAAGGAAATTGAACAATTAGAAAGTATCCTAGGGTTGTCTTCTAAAATTAATAAAGACGAAATACAAACTACAATCTGGTTAAACAATTATTTAAGGGCAATAGCAAAAAGTAGTTTTTCAAATCAGATAAAAGAAAGGAAAATCATTCCAAATCGCCAGCCAGGAAATATTTTTTGCAATTTTGATTATATTCTTAATTACGGATTAGATGAACAACCGCTTGACCACAATCTACTTCTTATTTTAGCAGGTTTAGACAATGAGAAAAACTATTTTGGGCAATTAATTGCAGATGGGATTGATGTAAAAATGGCTAACTCACTTACTTTTGAAAGATTGGCAAATGAAGTCATAAAGACCGTAGAAAGAATAGATTATGAAAAACTACATGATCAACATCGTGAAAATTTACTTGAATTAATTGATTGGGTTGAAAGAAATCCAACTTTGATTACAAAGTATGCTCCAGTATTAAATCTTCTCTCTAGTAGAATCTTTTATATTCTTACTATTGAAAAAAACCAAAATAGAGAAGATGTAATGAAAATTCTTAAAAATACAGAAAGCATAAGTATATTAGCTTCGATTTCACAAAACACACACGTTCTAAATCAAATCAAACTTATTAATGATTTATTTCCAACTGGAATTCCAGAAAAAGTTTTAGAATTTGCAAAAGAAGAAGAACGAAAGAAAAAGGATTTTAATAACATGCTGGATATAGGTAGTGAGGTAGAAAAGCTACTTATTAGCACTTTACAGCATTATAAGATTGAAGTAAATCATGAAATTATTTATGCCGGTGGAGGACCATATGACATACGAATTTATAATTCTATAAATAACAAATCATATTACATAGAAGTCAAATCAGTTCGTTATAAAAATGAAGACCCTATAAATATGGCAATTAGTCAAGTTAAAAGAGCAGTTAAAGAAAAAAATAAATTTGCATTATTAGTTGTTGAAAGACCGCAAGATAAATCAGATTTAACGCCTAATTATATTGAAAAAAATAGTCAATTTGTAAAAAATGCAGGGGATAATTTATTGAAGATTGAAGAAAGTTTTAACATTATAGAAGAAAGCAGTAATACTGGAAAAAATATTGATTTAAAGATGTTAAATGCTGAATTTAAATGTACTATAGATTACGAAATAATAAAAAATAACACACATGGATTTTTAGATTTGATAGCGGAAATAGAAAATATTCTATCAGATAATTAAATTATAAATGAATAGATTAAAGTTTTCTTTACTTTACTCAATTGACTAACATTGTCATAAGTTAGTCAAATATCTTAAATGCACCAAAATCACCATGAAAAAAAGGGAAATAAAAACCTCTGTAAATTTTTTCTACGAAAAATTTGAGTTGATAAATAAAGCAATAGATTATTGCTTTTTAAATTCCTGGGAAAAAGCTGACAGTCTTTTAAATATAACTTTTCTTAATAAAGAACATAATTGCAATATAGATTTCTTATCATTGAAGAATCTACAAAGAGAAAATATTACAAATATATTTTACGATTCAATAGCAAGATTAGATATTTTAAGAAACATCATTTCTAATTTAGAAACAAATAATTTACTAATTTATGAAGACTTCAGTATTCCACATGGAGAGTTTTTCTCACTAAATTACTTTTTAGATTACCAAACTCGTGAATTAGTATCTAACCATTCTTCTATGAGTAAAAAGTATGAAATCATTATAAAAATTCTTAAACTCCGCAAAGAAATAGAGTTACATCGAATTTCAGCGCTATCGAATCAATCAATATTTATAAGCGAAAGGATAAAATGGTTAATTGAGAAAAATGTAGTCTCAATTTTAAATAATATTACTATACTTGAGCCAGACCAACACTATTCACTTAATAATCTTGACCAATCAATTGAAGGTTTAATACTTAAAACAGTATCTGAATTTCCTATAACTGCTGGAGCAGTACCAGAAGGCTTATATCACCATCCTTATGCCCGTGGAAAACACCCATCACAATCAATTGTCTCCAATTTTTATAAAAATGCTTATACTCCAATTGGCCCAAATAAACAGATACTAACTAAATCAGAAACAGTAATCGGATCCTCATACATGGGCATCTTTCATTCCTTATTAGCTTCATTACAACAAGATCTATTACCAAAAGCTGATTTAGTAATTTTTATAAAGTCAAACAAAACCTATTTTGAAGTCAAAAAAATTATTTCACATTATGCTAAAAAACTTTTTGGTTATACTGAAAGCGGAACTCCAAGAATAACGCTTATTGAAGAAGATAACATTGAAATTGGTCTTGCAAAAGCAGATATTTTTTATATAGATTCTATACATAATGGTGATACGAATTCTATAGAATATTTAGATTCATTACTCATATTATCCAAAAAACATATGAATATTAAGGCAGTAATTATTGACATAACCCTTGACCCATTTCTTGAATTATTTCAAAAAAAAATAAAACCTGCTGATCATCAAATAATCATTTTATTAAACAGTTTAACCAAATTTGCACAATCTGGACTTAATAATACTATTGGAGGAATAGCTGTATTATTAGAAAATAAACAAGGTCGAGAAAAAAATATAAAAGCGCATATGAATGACATACTTAATCTTTTAGGAGCACATATGGATCCTAGATTAGCTGTTTCAATTCAAAGTAATCATTGTACTTCTTGGAACTATTTAAAAAGAATAAAAAGAAATGCTACTATTTTATCAGCTTGGCTTCAGGAATCATTATTGAATGTTGAAGTTATACATGCAAAAAAAGACAACATTTCATCTCCTCTCATTTTTCTAAAAATTGAAAATAATTCGTTAGACCCGATGATAGATACTAATCATCATACAGAAATACTGAAAGCTAGATCCCAGAGTTTAAAACAATCAAAAGACCAAGGAAAATATTATGCAAATTATATTTTGTTATATCTCCATAATTGGTTTAGTGAACATGGAAGTGGACGCACAATGGTGCGATTTGGCACTAGTTTTGGCTTTAACCGAACATCTATAATGGCTATTGATATCCCTAATAAAAACTATATTTATTTAAGAATTTCTCCAGGGATTGAGGATTTTGAAAATTTATTATGGATTAGCTATGGTATTATATCACTATCAAAAAACATCAGAACTTAACCTAAAGATATTTTCTAAAAGAAATAGTTAAGGAAGAAACTTTAAATTTTAAAAATTGATTATAATAAAAAAACCTAGCATTCCAAAACCTGTTCTTCCAAAAATCAAGAATGTTATTTACACTTTTTTATCAATACTTGGTCAAATTCTGGAAAAATTTTTACTGTAACAATTAAAAAAACAAAATAGCTTGAATAAAAAATAATTCATTAACCTTTCAAATATTTAAAATCAGCATCATTAATGTTTTCAAAAGATCTATCAACTTCAAAATGTTTTCTGATATAATTTTCAGTAATTTTAACCGAAGAATGACATAACATTTTAGATATATCGTAAATATCTCTTTTACGCTCTCTACAGTTTGCAACAAATTTATAACGGAATGCGTGAGAAGTAAGAGGATAGTCAAAATCTAAGTGTTTTGCTATTCGTCTTAAATATCCGTTATACTTACCTCTGGTTGTAGCAAATATTTTAAACTCATCATCAGTAAAGGCACGAAATGACTCATAATAATATAGATCATCAGGGACAAAAGAGAAGAAAAAGTCATCAGGGTGTTGTTCATTTACATAATGGAGTATATCTTTAACAAACCATTGCAGCATTTGTTCATTATTCTTAAAACCAATCCTATCGATATTATTTAATTCAGTCATCGTCATTACATTATTTCTATAAATATATTTATAGAGTGTACGCATTAACATAATTGAATATGGAATCCTTTTAAAATCCTCTGTTTTAGGCAACTGTATTAATATACCCTCTTTTTTAAAATCGCCAAATCTAAGAAATAACAAATCTGAAAATCGTGATCCATTGGTAAATAATTGGCATAATCCGAAACTTATATACTCAAAATACGCGCTATTTCGTTTAGAAGGTTTGTGTATATTATACTCGTATTTTAATAATTTATCAACATCCGCATCACACAAAAGGTTATTAGCAGCTGTTTTATTAGTTTTTAAATTAAGTGATGATGTATTAATTTTAATATTATACATACCTTCAAATCTGACATCATGAGTAATGGCTTTACAGCATGAAATAAGAACAAGCATAATACCTTTTACATAACTTTTAGATAAATTATATTTCGTGTATAATATATCATCTTTATAGCTTCGTAGCCATTCTGTATTTATACGGGCAATCGGAAGACCGGCGGGAAATTCTTTTTTTAATCGATTATAAATAGCTGTATAATTGGATTTAGTGCCACCGTTTAGCTGTCTTTGTAAAAATCTTTTAAAATAAATTATAAAATCTGTTTCAACCGAATTTAGTGAAGTGTATGATTTAACTATGCTATCTATCTTATTATTTAAAGCAATATAATCAAAAGATTTATTAGCGTTGAAGCGGTGATTTACGTCGTTTTTATTAGTATAATAATCATCCTTAGACAACTTAATCGATGTACTAACTCTTACGGGATCTTTTCTTTTTTCAAAAAAAGTTAAATAAACAAAACCTTTACCCTTTTTTTTATCTTCACAAAATATGACATTATGTTTAATCAAATCTATAATATTTTATGGTACTAAGATATACAATTTCACTAACAGATTTACTAACAAAACTCAACGTTACTAATAAAAAATTGGGCTTACTAACAGTACATTACTTCAGTTCATATTTATAAACACCTAAAAACAAACAAATTAAAAAAATAATTTAAAACATTCTTAAATCACCTAAATAAGTTACTTTTGATGTCATTAATTTGCTACTTTTAAAGTTAAGTCTGAATCGTAATATAAAATATAAACACCTTTGTTAGCGTGTCCACCATCTTCTTTTTTATAATATTGAAATTTATTATCAACCTGTTCTGTTGTCATTAAATCTGTTGTTTCCTGATATGTTTTTCCCTGAACCAGACGCATCATGGTATCAAACGTTACATCAAAACCGCGAGTTGCATAAGTGTTTGGAGTTACTTTATTTTTTAACTTGTATTCTTTTTCAAAAATCAATACAGATGATTCATCACTTTCACGGGTAACAGACGGATACATTAATTTTAATTTTACCAGGTTTTCAAAACTAATCTCATCTGTATCCAAAGTACTGTTTGGTTCCAAAATCACCAATTGCACCTGACAAGTTCTCTGAGCGTCAATCAAAGCTTTTATGGTTGTCTTAATCATTGCAGTATTACCCGTTTCCATTACGACATAATTTATTCTGCCCGGCAATAATAAACTTTTCAGATTAGCCACATCCAAACCTCCTGTTTCTGTTAAAGAAGCTAAGACAACTCCTTTTTGGTTTTGTTTGATGTAACTGATTACAGATTCTTTTTTCTTGTCAACTACAGCTACAATATTGCCGTTTTTTGAGCGCATGTAATCAAAAACAGTATTTCTAACAATGTCATTAGACGGTATTGACTGGTACAAATTACCAATAGGGTTGGCTGAATCTTTTGACAAAGGCGAAATTACAGGCACATTGTACATTCGTAATGAATTTGCCGTAGCTTCTGCATTGTTTTGATAGAATGGACCGATAACCGCATCAGCATCCTGCAATTTGTTTTGCGAAATCAAACCAGAAATATTTGATGTGCTTTTCGTTTCCTGTGAATCATAAATTGAAATATCAATAGGCAATTTTAAAACTTTTGCCGAGTCAATTGCCATCATAGCTCCTGAATAGAAATCCAGAGTCATGTTCAAAAATTTATCACTTTTAATTCGGGTAGCCGGACTTAGCGTATCATTTTGCATTTTCGCCAAATTGAAAGGCAATAGTAAAACTACCTTTTTACGCTCGTTGTTACCTCTTTTTTTACTTAGTTCAACCACTTCCGGATCAGCAGAAACAGTTTCAGATTTTACTTTTTCAAGGATTTTTATTCCTCCGCCTGAAGGTGCTTCTTCTCTATTTTCTACGGGTTTCTCCTCAGTTTTTTCAACTGGCTGTTGTACAATAATTGGAACTGGTTTTACATATCCTGACGGAACTTTTAAAACCATTCCTTCTTTTACACCTTCAGAAAGTGTTGGATTTAGTTCTGTTAATTCTTCCTGAGTTATATGAAAAGTTCTTCCTAAACTATAAAAAGTTTCTTTTGGCTTAACCTGATACTCCATATAAGTAGTTACTTTTTTTGAATTTTCAACAGGCTTTTTAGTATCAGCAGGCTTCTCATTATTTACAACTGGCAGAGGTGTACCTTCCTGTTTAGGTGCAATTCCTTTTATGATCAATCTATATCCAACCGGTAAATTAGCAACAATATCCGGATTACGCATTTCTAAATCCTCAACAGTAGTTTTGTATTGTTTTGCAATTGAATATTTAGTTTCTTTTGGCTGAACATCGTGATATACATATTTTTCCTGGGCTTTTTCCTTGATTGTCTTAGCAACTGTTTTTGTTTTTGGCAATGCTCCTTTTGACGGAATAACTAATGTCTGGCCAATTTGTAAGCCATCTGTTACTAAAAACGGATTTGCAGCCTTTAGTGCTTCATCGGAAACACCATATTTTTTTTCGATTGCAAAAAGTGTTTCTTTTGGCTGAACTTCATGCGTTCCTCCTTTTTGAGAAGTTACATTTTTGGCAGTTGTAACGTCTTTTTTAACAGATACATCCTTATTGCTATTACTCGGAATTAATAAAACTGTATTAGGTTTTACTCCATTTCTGGCATCCGGATTTAACTGGTAAATATCATAAGGTGTAACCTTAAATTTCTGTGCAATCTGATTGACTGTTTCTCCATTTGACACTGTGTATTTAGTTACTTTTCCCTGAGAAAAAGCAGAACACGTAATAAAAAAAACAAAATAAAACAGGGTGAAAAAATATTTCATAATAGATGTTAAAAACAATTATTGTTTAATGTGAACAAGATACTAATTTATGTTCAAAACAAAAATCAGTCCGAAAGTTAATTCTTTACTAATTATTATCTGAGATCAATTTCTGCCTTTGCAATAATAACATTTTTATATAACTCATCTTCTTCTCTTTTCTTGCATTGATATAGAACTTCTTCCATATTATTGTATTTATCCGAGTACACATAATAAGAAAGACTATTTATATTAAAAAAGAAACTGGCGTTAAAATCTCCCAAATCAATTAGTTTCATTATTAATTGATCTCTTGGTGCTGCGTCTGAAAATGTACCCAAAACCAGATAATAGCCATTCGAAACTTCTTTTAAATTATCAAAAACTTCAATTTTTACATTTTTTTCATTTTTAAAAGGGTTTTCTTTGAGTTCCTTTTTCATTTCTTCCAGAGAAACTATTTTTGATTTTTCTGAATCAGATACGTTATGATTTTTAATCGCTTCATCCTGATATTTTTTCAGTTTTATCAAAGCTAGTTTATCATCAAATTTTCTAGCCTCCATACCATAAAAAGAAGCTTTACTGATATGTCTTTTTACCTCAATTTTTTTCTGATTATCCAATGAATCAATTTTAGCAATTAAGAGCTGATTTTGAGCATCACCTTGCTCCTGTTCGATTTTATAACGTTTAATTTCTTCTAAAGAAAGTCTTTGCTGAATAGATGTAACACTGTTCTTTTTTTCGCTTTCGCGAATTTTTTTCTTATATTCCTGATTTTCTTCAAGAGCAATTCTTTCTACCTTATTCATTAAACCGGCATACGCTTTTCGGTTTTCTGCCAGTTCTTTCTTTAATTGAGAAGATAATTCACTTGTTTTACCAATACTTTCATACGATTGCTTTTCTAATCGCTTTGATTCAGTAACATTTAAGACATCCATTCTTTTCAATTCGACCAGATCATTGTTCATTGTAGTAACCAAAGAATCTAATTTTGTCATTAAGATATCCTGAACATTTTTATTTGCTTCTAAAACTAAACGCAGCTTTTCAACCGAATTCTCTTTAGAGCCATTCATGTCATTCAGGTTCAGTTTCAAATCATTGATTTTTATAATCTTTTCATTCATTTCTTTCTGAACGATCAGTCTGTCTTTTAAATCATCGATTTCTATGGTTTTTGCTTTAGTTTTTTCAACAACAACTTGTTTTTCAGCAAGTGCCAGCATCAGTTCTTCACTTTCGTTTGCTGGCTTAATCTCTTTTGTATTGATCGCTAATTTATTTCCAACAATTAGTCCGTTTACAATTTCAGGATTTTGAGACTCCAGCTGATCGATAGAGATGTTATATTTTTTGGCAATAGAAAATTTAGTCTCTTTAGCTTCAACAACATGAAAAATTGTTTCCTGATTAATTACACGAACTCTTCCATCCAACGTTTTTCTTTTGTTTGGAATTGCGATTGTCTGGCCAATTTGTAATCCGTTTTGAAGAAGACCTTTATTTAGGCTTTCCAAATCCTGTACAGAAACATTATATTGTCTGGCAATACTAAATAAGGATTCTTTAGCTACAACCAAATGTGTTGCTTTTGAAGAAGTAATATTTTCAGTTTTTGAAGTATTTTGCGGAATTACCAATTCCTGACCAACCTGAAGACCGTTGATAAGAATTGGATTTGCATTTTGAAGCGCTTCTACAGAAACATTGTATTGTTTCGATAAACCAAAAAGAGTTTCTTTTTGGACAACAATATGGGTTATTTGCTGGTTTGAATTTTGTTTTTCTGCTGAATGAACAGGAATCTTAATAATTTGATTGTCTTTGATTCCGTTTTGTGATTCGGGGTTTAGCTTATAGATCTCATCAATAGAAACCTTATACTTTTGGGCAATAAAATAAGCGGTTTCTCCTTTTTGAATTTTGTGTTCAATAATTGAATCTTGCGCAGCTATTTTGTTAAAAGACAAAATAAACACAAGAGAAATTGTTAAAAGTTCTCTCATAAATAGTAGGTTATAAAAAATTAAGGTCCTACAAATGTAAGACCTTATTTTTAAATATCGTATTATTCCCACTCAATAGTTGCAGGTGGTTTTGAACTGATATCGTAAACTACACGATTTACGCCTTTTACTTTATTGATAATATCATTTGACACTTTCATCAGGAAGTCGTAAGGCAAATGAACCCAGTCAGCAGTCATTCCATCTGTTGATTCAACAGCTCTAAGTGCTACTACTTTTTCATAAGTACGTTCATCCCCCATCACACCCACAGAATTTACAGGAAGCAAAATTGCGCCAGCCTGCCAAACTTTATCGTATAATCCCCATGATTTTAGCCCTTCAATAAAAACTGAATCTACATCTTGTAAAATCTGAACTTTCTCCGGAGTAATATCTCCAAGTATTCTGATTGATAATCCTGGTCCAGGAAAAGGGTGTCTTCCTAATAACTCAGGATCTATTCCTAATGTAGCCCCAACTCGTCGCACTTCATCTTTGAAAAGCATTCTAAGTGGTTCTACAATTTTTAATTTCATATAATCCGGCAATCCGCCAACATTATGATGTGATTTAATTGTTGCCGATGGCCCTTTTACCGAAACAGACTCGATTACATCAGGATAAATAGTTCCTTGTGCCAGCCATTTTACGTCTTCAATTAAATGCGATTCATCATCAAAAACTTCGATAAATACACGACCAATTGTTTTACGCTTGGTTTCAGGATCGCTTATTCCGGCTAACTCGCCTAAGAAACGGTCTCCTGCATCAACACCTTTTACGTTTAATCCCATTCCTTTGTATTGATCTAATACATTTTGGAATTCGTTTTTACGAAGCAATCCGTTGTTTACGAAAATACAGTAAAGATTTTTACCAATTGCCTGGTTTAATAAAACTGCTGCTACAGTAGAATCTACTCCTCCTGAAAGTCCTAAAACCACTTTATCGTTTCCTAGTTTCTCTTTTAGCTCTGCCACCATTTCTTCTACGAAAGCATTTGGTGTAAAGTTTTGAGGAACTTCGGCAATTTTTACTAAAAAGTTTTCCAGCATTTTTGATCCGTCTGTCGAATGGAAAACTTCGGGATGGTATTGAATTGCATAAGTTGTTTCTCCTTCAATTTTATAAGCTGCATATTCTACATCGTGAGTACTGGCTAATTTTACAGCATTTGTTGGAAGCGCCTTGATACTATCACTATGGCTCATCCAAACCTGGCTGTTTTCTGAAACTCCATTAAAGAAAACTTCATTCTCCTTAATATAAGATAAATTAGCTCTTCCGTATTCTCTGGTATTTGAAGCAGTTACTTCACCTCCGCTAAAGTGAGCTAAGTATTGTGCTCCGTAACAAACTGCCAATAATGGAAGTTTGCCCCGAATTTGAGATAAATCAGGATGTGGAGCATCTTCTCCGCGAACAGAAAATGGGCTTCCTCCCAAAATTACGGCTTTATAAGGTGATAAATCACTAGGAAAGTGATTGTAAGGAAAAATTTCGCAGAATATATTTAATTCGCGAACTCTACGCGCAATAAGTTGAGTATATTGCGATCCGAAATCTAAAATAAGTACGTTGTGTTGCATGCGCAAAAATACTTTTTAAATTCGAAAATGAAAAATTGAATTTTGATTTTTTTTTCTTTTTAAACACCATGTTCTTAAGTTACTGATATTCTGACATCTTATCTTTAAATAATAAATAAAAAATCAGCATTAAAAACAAAGACAAATCCAAACCTCTAACAATTTCGTATTTACAAAAAACCAATTGAATTTACCTATGAAATCAAAACTTATTGCCCTGACAGTTTGCCTGTCTCTTTTTTTAACTTCTTGTGACGTTGTTGATGATTTATTAACCTTCAGCATTTCAAATGAAGCTTCTATTAAAATTGAAAGCACTTCACCAATCAATTTGCCTTCGGAATTTATTACTCCTGAAGTTACTACAAATTCATCTTCTGAATTTGATAATAACAAAACCAAAGCAAGTCTGGTAAAAGATGTAAAGCTTAGCTCTTTGAAATTAGCAATCTCAGATCCTTCAGACAAAACATTTACATTTCTAAAATCAATACACTTGTATATCTCAACAACAGAGTCTAACGAAATAGAATTGGCTTATCAGGATAACATTAGCACTGCAGCAAATGCGATTGATTTGATTTGTACGGATAAAAGATTAGACGAGTACATTAAAGCAGACAGCTATAAAATAAGAACAAAGGTTACATTAAAGGAAACCTTAACAAAAGATGTAACGGTAAAAGCAAATATGAAATTTAGAGTTACCGCAGATCCTCTGTAATACTCCGAGCAGGAGATTCAAACTCACAACATAAAACACATTAATTCACTAAAAACAAAAACACTTACCTTTAAAAATTAAAATTAACCATTTATTGAAAGCAACTTTTGAATATTTTTTCATCTATTTAAAGTAGAGTCTATTTACAAAGACAATCATTAAAACAAATTTCATAAAGTCCTGCAAAATACAAATTCTACAAAAGAGATCTTAAAAATATGGAAAACATCACTATTAATTATCACGCTACCTTTTCAAAAACCTCGGGTATTTCTGAAGCTGCAAGAGCAAATTTTTCAGCATTAAAAGACAGTGCTTTTATTCTTAACCAAATTAATTATGTAGAGAATAAACGTCAATTAATTAGAGAAGGCGGGCATTTACAGGATTCCATTACTGATAAGACAATCAACATCTATCATATAAATATTAATGATATTCCATGTTTTTTACTAAATAACGATATAATTATAGCATCAAAAACATACAATATTGCTTACTGGGCATGGGAATTTAATAAGCTTCCTGAAAATTTTATTAATCTCCTGCCTCTTTTTGATGAAATATGGGTGCCCAGCAGTTTTTGTCAAAATGTTTTTGCCTCTTATTCGTTCAAACCTGTTATAAAAATACCTCATTTAATTGAACGTATTGAGATTGAACAAAGCAAACCAAAAATAGAATTACAGGATAAATTTGTTTTCTTGTCCATTTTTGATTCACTAAGTACACCGGAAAGAAAAAATACTGATGGCCTTATAAAATGTTTTTTGGATACCTTTTCTGCTAACCCTAATGTTGTATTGATATTAAAAACCGTTAATCTGGAAAAGAACAAACGTTTACATCAAAAATTTATTGAACAGACAAAAGATCACAAAACGATTATCCTTATCAACGAAGACTATACAAAAAAAGAGCTTATACAGCTTATCGATTCCTGCCACTCTTATGTCTCGCTTCACCGAGCTGAAGGCTTTGGACTGACACTTGCAGAGGCCATGTCAAGAAACAAAATAGTGATTGGAACAGGGTATTCCGGAAATTTAGAATTCATGAATAACCAAAACAGTTTCTTAATCCACTATCAGTTAATGACACAAGACAAAGATTCTGATTTTATTAAACAAGGTTATGAATATGCTGAACCTGATATCGAAAATTCAAAAAAAGTTTTAAAGTTCGTATACGATAATTATACCGATATTGAACATATAAAATTAAATGGCAAACAAACGATCGAAAACTCTTTCTCCAAAAAAAACATTGGCGATTTAATGTGTTCCAGACTACAGAAAATAAGTACCTATATTGCAGAAAAAGATGGTGATTTTTTGATTAAAAAGAATGATTTAATCATTGAAAACATAAGACATCAGGATAAAATTAAGAAGTCCGAAAAAAAAATAATTTTCAAAGCAAAACTATTTTTTTTGAAATTTTTTAGTAAGTAACTTTTGTTCTTTGTAAATTAAAAAATTTGCTTTGTCACCTGCTTCAAAGTTATTCCTAAAGTCATTAGTTATTTTGTCCATTTTGGAATAATAATAAGTGCAACCTATTTTTGTCCTTTTTTTAGAGAATCTTCATTCTCTTTAATAATTAAAAATTTTGCCTTAACACCAGTATTTAAATTTTGCCAAAAATCTGACAATAAAAGTTTGCCTTCCGCATCATATATTCTAAACTCTGCTGTATTTCCTCCTAATAAACCTTTGTTTAATGCCTCTATTTCAAAAGTGTTTATACCATCTTTCAATATGATTTTAAACTGCTTATACTCATATTCCATGAGCAACTTTGGTTGTTCAATACTATTATTAAGGGTTGCTTTTGCTAAATCACCATCAATTTGACCACAATCACGATACTTTATAATAAAATATGCTGAACTAGTCCTAATTTCTCCAAAGGAAATATCTTTGTAAACCAAGGCTTCATTATCTTCTTTTAAACCAGCCTCCTTCAAAGCTTCATTTAAATCTTTTTCCATTTTACCTACATAACGATCACCCGGATTAGCAAAATCATTTTCTGTAGACATTGTGAATTTGCTTTTTTCTTCCCCAATCTGAAACTTAGATTTTGGAGTTATACTGGTATTATCAAAAACGTTGGGTGTTTTAATACTTGGAATATCCGTTTTTTCTGCCTGTGGATCTTTGACCTCCGGAATTGTCTTTTTTTTAGGTTTAGCACTAAACTTGGGAGCAGGTATCGTTTTAAAACCGGAGTTAAAATCAACTTGGGCAGAAGCTGTCAGGGAAGTAACTAATAATATGAAAAATAAAATGTGCTTCATTGAAAAAGTATTATCGAATTCGGCTTTGAAATTTTATACACAGCAACAATTTGATATCACAAAAATAGCATAATTTAATTCCTGACTATCAATTTATGACATTTATAACAATATATTAGGCTAATTTTTAGAAACAAAAACCTGCTAAATTTGCCAAACATTCAAAAGAATAAATTTTATGCTTGATGTTTTTTCAGACAAACCGTTTTTTTACTTTTTGAACAAATATCAAAACATCATTACCTGTCTGAAATCAATTAAAAATATCACAAAAAATAAAAATTTACGAAGTGATTTCAGAGAAATTCAGCTTTTATCAGTTACATATTTTATAAATTGCGACAGAATTAATTAACCTGAATTTGTTTTTTAAATTTTAAAACAAATCAAAAAAAACACAAAATGAAAAGAGAAAACATCTTAACAGGATCACCATGGGAAGACAAAATGGGATATTGTCGTGCCGTAAGAATTGGCAATATTATTGAAGTTTCGGGCACTGTGGCTATTGTTGATGGCGAAAAAGTAAAAGCCGATGATGCTTATGCACAAACTTATAATATTCTTGAACGTATTGAAAAAGTATTGGAAGATTTGAACGTTGGAATGAAAGATGTGATCAGAACCCGAATTTTTACTACTGACATCAGCACTTTTGAAGACGTGGCAAAAGCACATGCCGTTTTTTTTAAGGATGTAAAACCAACAACTGGATTTTATGAAATCAGCAAATTGGTAGCTCCTGAATATTTGGTTGAAATTGAGTTTACTGCTGTAGTTCAGGAATAATTTATTTTGCTACGAATTTCACTATTTAATTTCTTTTGTTAGTTAATCAATTACTCGAATTTAAAATTTTACAAACACGAACTTTTAAAATTCGTTTTAATTAGTGAAATTCGTAGCAAAACTTTTTTATAAATGACTTTTCGACAGCTAAAAGAAATATTTCTGACCATTTTCAAATGGATTTTGATTTGTACTTTAACAGGTCTGTTTTCAGGATCAGCATCTGCTTTCTTTTTAGTTTCACTCGAGTATGTCACACAATTTAGAATTCAACGCGACTGGATTATCTGGTTTTTGCCTGTTGGCGGCTTCTTAGTGGGATTGAGTTATTATTATTGGGGAGAATCTGTTGCAAAAGGCAATAACTTATTGCTTGAAGAATACGAAAATCCAAAGGAAGTGATCCCCTTTAAAATGGCTCCTTTAGTGCTTTCAGGAACCTTACTCACACATTTATTTGGCGGATCAGCCGGACGTGAAGGCACTGCTGTACAAATGGGCGGCGCTATCGCTGATCAATTTACAAAGCTTTTCAATTTAGATAATTCCGAAAGAAAAATTTTACTTATCCTCGGAATCAGCGCAGGATTTGCCTCCGTTTTTGGCACACCATTAGCTGGTGCTGTTTTTGCTCTGGAAGTTTTATATTTCAGCAAAATCAATTTAAAAAGTACTCTACTGTCATTTGTAGTTGCCTATGCTGCTTATTTTACTGTTGAATTCTGGAAGGTAAAACATACTCATTACAGTATCCCTATTATTCCTGAATTAAGTTTTAGCAGTTTATTTTATACCCTAATTGTTGGGCTATTATCAGGTTTAGCTGCATTGCTATTTGCAAGAAGCACTCACCTTTGGGGAACTCTTTTTTCTAAAACCATTAAATATCCCCCATTTCGTCCTGCAATTGGAGGAATCATATTAGCTATAGCAATTGGAGGTTTTGGATTTACACAATTCTCAGGATTAGGTATCCCTTTTATTGTTGATTCATTTTATCACCCAAATGAATGGTATGATTTTCTTCTTAAAATTTTATTCACCGGTTTTACTTTAGGTGCTGGTTTTAAAGGTGGTGAAGTAACTCCGTTATTTTTTATTGGTGCCGCTTTAGGCAGTGCATTATTTATCATAATTCCAATGCCAATTGCTTTTTTAGCAGGTCTGGGATTTGTAGCTGTATTTTCCGGCGCAACCCACACTCCTGTCGCCTGCACTATTATGGGAATGGAATTATTTGGAATTCAGCCCGGAATTTTTATCGCTCTTGCTTGCATAATTGCTTATTTTTCGTCGGGTTCTGTGGGAATTTATAAATCGCAGATTGTAAAAGGTGCTAAATACAAATTGTATCAAAAATTACAAAGAAAACAGCTAGAAAACCTGTAATCCCTAAAAGTGTGTTAATCTGTAAAATGATTTCAGCATTACATTAAAAAAATGTAAATTCGCACACTATGAAAATACAAGATATTGAAGCAGTAAAATTATTGCTATCAACCCCAAAGAAAATTGCAATAATTCCACATAGAGGCCCAGACGGTGATGCCATGGGTTCTACATTAGGATTATACCACTTTTTATTAAAAAACAATCATCAGCCAACTGTTATTGCGCCAAATGATTTCCCTAATTTCTTAGCCTGGCTTCCCGGTTCTGAAACGGTAAAAATATTTGAAAAAGATACTGAAAACTGTACCAAAATATTAGAAGAAGCCGATTTAATTTTCACACTTGATTTTAATGCTTTCCATCGTACCGGTGACATGGAACATACTTTAGCTAAGCTGACAGCACCGTTTATCATGATTGATCATCATGAAAAACCACATAATTATGCAGCTTACACTTACTCTGATACATCATATGGTTCCACGTGTGAGATGATTTATAATTTTATTTTGTTTCTGGACAAAAAAGAGGATCTGGATAAAACCATTGCCACTTGCATTTATACCGGAATATTAACTGATTCAGGTTCTTTCCGTTTTCCTAAAACAACAGGAAACACACATCGTATTGTGGCTGAATTAATTGATTTAGGAGTAGAAAATACTGAAATTCCGGTTTTATTGTTTGACAATAGTTCTTACAGTCGTTTACAATTATTAGGACGTGCTTTGCAGAACATGAAAATTTTATCAGAACACAAAACTTCTTATACTTTTTTAACACAGGAAGAACTAGATTCATTTAATTATGTAAAAGGCGATACAGAAGGAATCGTAAATTACGGATTAAGTATAAAAGATATTATTTTTACTGCCATTTTTATAGAAAACAAAGAGGAAAAAATCATTAAAATTTCGTTTCGATCACAAGGTGGGTTTGATGTAAATCAGTTTGCCAGAGATCATTTTAATGGAGGCGGTCATACAAATGCTGCCGGCGGAAGATCAGAAGTTTCAATGGAAGAAACCTTGGAAAAGTTTGAAGATTTAGTAATTAAATTAGAAATATAAATCAATTATGAACTATATAAAACTAAGCGTTTATACGTTGCTTTGTACTGTTTTATTTGTTAGTTGTAAACATCATGAAGAAGCCAGAAGACCCGTTTCTCAAGCTTCAGGAACGTTCATGAAAAAATCGGCTGACAGAAATAAAAAACTGGTTGCAAGCGAAGAAGATGTGATTAAAAATATCATCAAAAATAATCCGAAAGTAAAATACTATGCCACCCGAAAAGGATACTGGTTGTCTTATGACGAAAGAAATTTAACCGATACTCAAACACCCCGAAAAGGAGATATCACTTATTTTAATTTGGAAATAAAAGACATTGAAGGTAAAATTATATATTCTGAAGCTGAACTTGGCCCACAAACGTATTATGTTGACAAACAAGACATCATGATGGGATTACGTGACGGTATTAAATTAATGCATAAAAATGAAACCGTTACTTTCTTGTTCCCTTCACATATTGCTTATGGATATCATGGAGACAATAAAAAAATAGGAACCAATGAATCGTTAATCTGTACGGTTACACTTCGTAATTTTGTTCCTGATCCTGAAGCAGCACCAGTGACAACTGCAACTACTCCTGCAAAAGCAACAAGCACTAAAACTGCAATTGAAACAAAAAAAGACACATTAACCCCATAAAAACAACATTTCAAAAATGAAAAAAAGTATTTTATTATTGTTATTAGCCGTTACTTCATTTTATTCCTGCAAAGACGAACACAATAATCTGCCTGATGGATTATATGCTGAAATAGAAACGAACAAGGGAAATATTATTGTAGAATTAGATTATAAAAAAGCACCCGTAACAGTTGCTAATTTTGTAACCTTAGCCGAAGGTAAAAATGAATTTGTAAATGAAAATTTAAAAAACAAACCTTTTTTTGACGGATTAAAATTTCACAGGGTTATTGAAAATTTCATGATTCAGACCGGAGATCCTCTTGGGACAGGTTCAGGAGATACAGGTTATAAATTTAAGGATGAATTTACCGATTTAAAATTTGACAAAGCCGGCGTTTTAGCAATGGCCAATAACGGTCCGGGAACAAACAGCAGTCAATTTTTCATTACACACGTTGAAACGCCATGGTTAGATGGAAAACATACTATTTTTGGTCATGTCGTTGAAAAAGGTCAGGAAGTTGTTAATCAGGTTAAACAAGATGACCAGCTAATTGCTGTAAAGATTATCAGAAACGGTGAAGCTGCTAAAAAGTTTGACGCCGTAAAAGTATTTCATGACTATTTTGCTGAAATTGCAAAAGAGAGAAGCAAATACTCAGGAGTTCAAAAAGAAAAAGTAGCTTATTATGCAGGGTTAAAACCAAAAGCTACTAAAACTTCAAGTGGATTAGAATATGTAATTACTGAAAAAGGAACTGGTAAAAAACCTGCAACAGGAACTCAAATATATATTCACTATGCTGGTTTTCTGGAAGATGGTACCTTATTTGACTCTAGTTTAGAAGAGGTAAACAAATTATTTGGAAAATTTGATGCAGCAAGAGCTGAACAACATGGTTACCAACCTATTCCATTTCAGGCAGGCCGCAAAGATGGTATGATTCCGGGATTTATTGAAGGAATCGAAAAACTTTCTTTTGGAGACAAAGCTGTCCTTTTTATCCCATCGCATTTAGCTTATGGAGAAACTGGTGCCGGGGGAGTTATTCCGCCTAACGCCAATATTATTTTCGAAGTTCAATTACTGGAAAAACCATAAATTATTTTTAACTAACATTGACTAAAATCAATACACAATGAAGTTTAAATTTCTATTTTTATTTTGCCTTGCAGTACTTAACATTCAGGCACAAGCTACTAAAAAACCGGCTGCAAAATCAAAGACATCGACAACAAAACCTGCCGCTACGGCTAATCCTGCCGAAGGGATTTTTGCCACCATTGCAACAACAAAAGGCGATATCGTTCTGACTCTGGAATATGTAAAAGCACCTGTAACGGTTGCTAATTTTATTTCTTTGGCAGAAGGTAAAAATCCTAATGTAAAGGTCGAGAAACTTAAGGGAAAACCATTTTATGACGGATTAAAATTCCACAGGGTTATCAATGATTTTATGATTCAGGGTGGTGATCCTGACGGAAATGGATCTGGTGGTCCGGGATTTTCTTTTAAGGATGAATTTGTTAAAGAATTAGTCTTTGATAAAGGCGGAATCCTGGCAATGGCCAATTCAGGTCCTGCAACTAACGGAAGCCAGTTTTTTATCACGCACAAAGAAACTCCATGGTTAAACGGCAAACATACTATTTTTGGACATGTTGTTTCCGGAATGGAGAATGTAAATAAAATTGTTCAGGACGATATCATAAAAAAAATTACCATTACCCGGAAAGGTGCTGCTGCCAAAAAATTTGATGCCGTAAAAGTTTTAGCCGAGGACGTTAAAAAAGATGAAGCGAAAAAATTAGAGTCTCAAAAAATAATTAAAGACAAAGCTGCTTATTTTACATCAACCAAAGCAAATGCTGTAACAACGGCATCTGGCTTAAAATATGTAATTACGAAAAAAGGAACTGGTGTAAAAGGTGCAGAAGGTTCTACAATTTATTTTCACTATGCAGGATATTTTGAAGACGGAAATCTTTTTGACAGCAGTATGTCAAATGTAGAAAAAGCATACGGAAAATATAATGCAAACAGAGATGCACAAGGAGGTTATAAAGCTTTTCCTTTCACTGTTGGAAAAAAAGACGGTATGATTCCGGGATTCATTGAAGCTCTCGATATGATGACAGATGGTGATAAAGCAATCTTCTTTCTTCCATCAAATCTGGCTTATGGAGAAGCTGGTGCCGGCGGAGTTATTCCGCCAAATGCAACTTTAATTTTCGAGATCGAAACGTACAGCAAACAACCTTAAGTTATCTTAATAATTTATAAAAAACTCCATTAAAATAATGGAGTTTTTTTGTATCATTACTCTCCAGCGACATCGTCATTCAGGAATTATTTTTTAACCTTGTCACCTTTTATAAATTTTCCTTCCTTCGTAAATTCAAGATCAATTTTATTTGTTAAATCCACATCCAGATCTTTATGACCATAATCAATATGGGTGATTTTTTCATTTGGATAATGTTTTGCCACATACTCTTTTATCACTTTTGGAATAAATGCGGTCGGAATCGGTTTGTCGTCTCCATCCACTTCTCGATAAGCACCATCTTTCCAGAACTCTACCTCAGTCCCATCTTTAAGTTTGACTTCGTAACCTTTTTCACCGTGTTCTGCATCTTTTTTAACTGATTCAACTGATGTATTGCCAAAATATTTCTTTAAGAATTCCTGTGCCGGTTTTGGCAATTCAGTAACTTCTATTTTCTTTTGAGCACTTGTCGATATTACAAAACCCAGTAATAATACGACTGTAATTATTTTCGTTTTCATAATTATTGTATTAAAGTTTCATAATCACTAATTTACAATAAGAAAAAACACATTCAAACCAATTTAAGAAACCTTTAGTTTTTTAAGAGTTTACTTTTGTTATTTAAAACCTGTTTACGAATCATGATTACAAAACTAAATAAAATCTTTTCAAAGCTATTTTATAAACAGATACATAAAAAACTTCTGTGTTTAAGACTCACATTACAAAACCTACAATTACCTTTTTAATTTATTTTGAATTGTTTTATTTATAAGACCGTTTTGTATAACCCAAGACATAAAAACTTTTAACTTTACAATCTGGTAATGGTTTGTAAAATGTTTTTTTCAATAGATTACTTTAGTATAAGAATTGCCAAAAAGATCTTCAATTTTAGAAGTTCAGGTTACAAAAAACTCCCTAATAAAATTGTAAGCGTAAATATGAGTGTAAAATACAATAGTAATCATTTAAATATCCTGCTTTTGGCATTCCTGTTTATAACCATAAATTTTTATTCTCAGGAAACTTATAAAGAAATTGAAAAAGAAAGGATTGAAAACTATGCTTTTGAATATAGGGAAATTAGAGGAGAGGTAACAGATGCAGTAAAATTTCCGATTCAGGATGTTGTTGTTTTTGTGAAGGGAAATCATGATTATGTAATGACGGATAAAGATGGGAAATTTTCAATAAAAATTCCGCTTGAAAAATTTAAAGAAAAAGTCTTTTTACGCTTTGAGGTTTTAACTTTAAAGCCCAAAGAAATTGAAATTCGTGCCAATACTAAATATCTTAAAGCGCAATTAAACAACAATCAGGAAAAGTCACGCCAAAAATGGACTTGGGAATGCAATATTGAAAAGCCTGACATAACCGAACTGATTTTAAAAACTTTAGATTTTATCATTGCTAACCAAAAAAAGAAAAAGAAAGAATGATTCTTTCTTATACTCTTTTACATTTTGAACTAAATAAAGCGTTTGTAAACAGCCAGAGAAACAGTAGTGGTATAAAAAACTAAAGTACAAAATGGAAATACGTTTATTGGTTTTAAGAACACGCGACACAAAAAAACTATCCGATTTTTACAGCCTCTTCGGATTGACTTTTGAATATCACCAACACGGAAATTCGCCATTTCATTATAGTGCGACTATCGGAAAAACAATTTTAGAAATTTATCCTTTAACAAAGAGCCAGACCGAAGCAGACAAAAACCTAAGATTAGGTTTTGGAATTGACGACTTTGAGGCAACAATTCAAAAATTAACAGCTTTAGAAGTAGTGTTTGCATTAACTCCCACACAAACAGAGTTTGGGTTTATGGCTGTAATTGAAGACTTTGAGGGTAGGAAAATTGAGCTGTATAAAAATAGCTAAGTTTTTAATAGATCAATAATCTCTAAATTACTTTTATAAAATACTGGAAGTGTTTTTAGGAGAAATATCTATTTAAACATAAAAAATTGCACAACATGTAGGATGAAAACTGTGAAAAGAAAGTTTTAAAAGATTTTAACTAACATCTAGTCAATAAGTGCATTTGTTCTAAAAGACACTGTTCTAAAAAGTGTCTATTCTAGTTATTAATTAATCTTTCAAGCCTCACCATCATTTCATCTTTCTCTTTCAGCATGCGCTCAAACAAAGCAATTTTCTCTTCGTGAAGTTTTTTGATCTCTTCGATAGGATTGAAGTTGAATGTAGAATTAGGATTTCCAACACAAGCATTATCTCCAAATGTATTAGAAATAACATTCACCGCCTGCTCCTCATCAAAATTCTGAAAAGCCTCAACAGGAATTTTTAATACCGCTGAGATTTGTTTTAGCAGACTATCCTCAATTACATCTTTCTGCTCCAGCATAGAAATTTTCTTTTGATTCCAGTCTTCACCCAGATCATAAGCTAATGCCTCCTGCTTGATGTTAAGCATTTCTCTAAAACGCTTAACGTTTCTTCCCTGATGTATTTTTTGTTCCATATCGAGTATCAATTTCTGAAGGCTCAAAGATAAAGCCATTTAGATTAAAAAAGTCTTAGTTTCAAAGATAAAAAAATATCCCATAAATATTCTTTTTGTCAGATATTATATCCGCATTTCGACCATTATCAAACTGGTCGAAACAGAGGCTTATGAAAACGAAAAAACTCCTTAATTTCTTAAGGAGTTTCTTGGTGGGCGATGAGGGGTTCGAACTTAATCCGCTTAACCCGCACCAATACCGTCTTTTTATTTTTAGAAAATAGCTGTGCCATGAATCTGCCACAAATATCATTTCTTTTCAAAATCTTAAAAAAAGCTCCTACAAGAAACTTCTTGAGTTTTAAAGAACGTTATAATCCTTTTAATTTTAAACAAAAATAAAACTTTTTTTTGACTTTCATTTACAATAGTCTAATTCTTTCTTGTTTTTCATCTACCTGAGAAGCTAGAAAAAAAAGAAGACTAGTATCTTATTCATTTTCATAAAAAGATAGATTTGTAAAAGATGGATACATCATTCACCTAAGAAGATTTTTTTATATTTTGTCATAGAATAAGTACAGAGTATTTTTAGTATGAAGTGATAAAAAATTTATTAGTTTTTAGTGAGCCATAATCTATTAAGATTAGTAGCTCGATACAAAACTAACGGTAAACCATCTTTATCTCTCCAGATTACTTTTTCAGTTCCTTTAGAAGAAGCTATTATATATTCATCAGTTTTACCTCTATAGGTCTTATCAATTCGAATGAGTGATATAGGGTATTTTTTTCCTAATTCAATTTTTATTGCTTTTTCTGTTTTCAACATTTTATTATCTTCAATTATAATTCCTTGAAGAGAATCTGTCTTGATATATATAATTGGATTACCATCATCTAAAAATTCGATTTTAATTACTTCTGATAGCGATTCTTGTTTAACATCTTTTACCTTAGTAGGAGAACAAGATGCAAAAAGAAAAAAACTCAAAAAAGTTACTATTTTGTTCATCTTTTATATAGTAAATACCTTTAGGTTAATTGTTTCATTGCTACACTATCTTAATCTATTTTTTACAATTTTAATATAGATGTATCTACACACTATTCCAAAAATAATCACCAATACTATTGCTTTTGCTATTGTAAAATATGTTATAACATAATATGTGTCTTTTATATTATACACTACTTTTAAATCTTTTAATATCCAGCCAACAATTAGAATAAAGACTACGACTGATATAAGGAAGAATTTTTTCATAATTAATTATAAATTTATATTATCCAAAAAAAATGCATTGAAATAGGTAAACTTTTACACTCATACCATCAGGGTACGTAAATCTAACGGGATTATCCACAGCGTAAGCGTATGGTGACCATCTTCGATACTCTTCACTTAATGGGTCAGGAGACACCCAACGACCAGCGGTATCTCCTATTGGTTGAGCATCTACATTTAATGTATCCATTTCAATTCTACCAACAATTTCTTTTCTATCAACATGCCAACGCATTGTACCGATTGTTACAATACTATCGAGGTAGTGAACTTCTAAATATTTTCCTTACCCAAAAGATGGTTGATAAAATTAAGGTAAACCTTTAGTGTTCTTTATACCTCTTTCACAATTAATATCGAAACCTCGATTAAGATTTTTATGTACGTCATTATAAATACGTAGCAATCTTGAGACGTAGTCATTTGTTATTTCGACACAATACTTATTCCTTTCGCAAAAATCGATAAGGTTGATTAGTGATAAATCTAATCCATGTCTTGTTCTAAAATCTAAAAGAATATAATTGTTTTTTTCAACTAAAACAAAATATGTATAATTTTTAAGAGTCAATCCATATATGCCAATCTGTAGCTCTTTATTCTCTAAACCATTTTGGAGACCTTTCAAATGAAATGAATATTTTTCTTTGTTAAGATTCATCACCCAGGCAGAATCTAAAGCTTCTACTTTATAGAGTCTTTCAATAATATCAGTTTTTATGGTTCCAAAAACTAGAGAACTTTTTTCCTGACCTATACTTGTAGAAATAACAAATAGCGTCAATAATAATATCAGATGCTTCATAATTATTGTTAGCTATTTAAAATTCCTCTAATTTTAAATTTAGGCTATGCCATAAATTTGGTATATTACTCATTACCTAGCATTATCGTTTATGGTAAACCTTTAGTGTCCTTTATTCCTTTTTCACAATTTACATCCAGTCCTCGTGACAAGTCTTTATTTACATGATAATAAATTCCTATTAGCTTTGTGACGTAATTATTGGTTACTTGAACACAATAATTATTTCGCTCACAGAAATCCATAAGATTTAGCACTGATAAATCCAGTCCATGTCGGGAACGAAAATCCAATAACATATAGTGGCTATTTTCAACCAAAACAAAATAAGAGTATCTTTTAATATTAAAAAAATAGATCCCATTTTTTAAATCACCTTCGCGTAAGTTGTTTTCAAGTCCGCTTATATTTAAAGAATATTCACCTTTTTTAACATTTTCCATCCAAACTGTATCTATTGCTTTTATTGCATATAAATCTTCTATTAAATTACTTTTTAAAGTATCAAATGTTAACTGCCCTTTCGATTGACATAAGCCATTATACGATACGATTAATAAGTAAATAAGTATTATTGCTTTTTTCATTTATTTTTCTAGTCTCATCAAGTGTATATATACTGGGAGCCAAATAATCACTATTTTTACAAATGTAATTCGACAACTCAATAATTTATCTGATTTTTAGTAAGTTTCTCCAAAATTTGAGTATAACAATTAGCAAAAAATAATTAAGAATAAAAAAGAAGTAAATATTTTTGTTTTCATAATTATATTAATCAAAATAAAAACTGCTTGATGATTTTTAGTTATCTAAAAAATTATTAACACTACGGCAATCCATTTGTATATTTCACTCCGCCTTCACAATTAGCGTCTTCTCCCTTATATGGACTTTTATTTATTCTATAAAACGCACAGGTAATCCTATTCATATATTCGAGAGTAATCTCATAGCAGTATTTTTGTCTTTCACAGAAATCTAATAACTCTTTTAGTGAGGCATCTAAATTTTTCCTTGTTGAAACATCTAGGATTTTATATTTATCGCCCTCAACTATTAAATAATAAACTCTCGCATGACTATGCGACATTGAAAAACCATATAATCCGTTTATCAAGTTTTCTTCAGTATTAGAATGAAACATTCCAAATAGACGTAAATTCTTTCTAATCTCATCAAGTGTATATGTATTTGGAGGCAAATAATCACTATTTCTATAAATGTAATCAGACAATTCTTTAATTACCTGATTTTTTGGTAGTATCTCCGAAACTTGGGTATAACAATTAGCAAAAAATAATAGGAATAAGAAAGAAGTAAATATTTTTGTCTTCATAATTATATTAATCAAAATAATAACTGCTTAATGATTTTTAGTTATCTAAAAATTATAATCACTATGGCAATCCTATTGTATCTTTCACTCCACTTTCACAATTAACATCAATACCCGCTTGAGGGTTCTTATTTTTCCTGTAATACATCGCTACTAATCTTGTTACATATTCTTCAGTAATATCAGCACAAAGCTTATTTCTATCACTATAATCAAGCACATCTTTGATTGATTTGTCTAAACCATCCCGAGAAGAAATATTAAGAATCGTATATTTTTCCCCTTCAATAATAACGTAGTAGTTCCTCGCATGAGTTCTATTCTGATAAAATATATATATCCCGTTAATCAATTCACCTTTTTGGTAATTGTTAAAAAAGCCTTTGATACTGATACCTCGGTTTCCATTCTCATACTCTTTTAACTCTAAATTATGAACATCTCCGTTTTTAATTAAAAAAGTTACTAATTCTTTCTCTAGAGTTTTATATTCAATATTTTTAATTGTTTGACAACTTGATGTTAAACTCAATGTTACCATCAAGATGATTAGTATTCTTTTCATTGCGTGAGTTTTTTTACGATGTCTTTTAGTATTGCATTAGTTGTAACATCTGGTTTGTGTTCAGAATTTAGTCTTGGATTAGTTTTTTCAGCTCTTTGAAGCATTACATTACTTGCCGAAGTATGGTCAATTTCATGTCCAAAAATTGCAGGCACTACATTATCTTTGGTTAAATTATTATTAGTTATTAATAGAGCATCTTGTTTTTGTAAGTCGCGGGCATTAAACAAGATATCTTTGCCTGCTTTCAAATCACCTATGTACCTGTCAATTGTAGCTATATATATATCTATTTTCGCTTCACTTACCTTTACACTTCCATCACTTTGGACTTTTATTCCTTCATTGTTTTTGCCGTACGTAGTCTCACCCATAAGATAACCTTGTCCTTCACCACTATCGCCATTATGAAACTCAACGGTAGTTTTTGTTTCAGAAGTAACCAAAGTATTAAATTGTTCAGCTCCTTTTTCTCCTGAATTACGCAAAGCATCACCAAATTTCCTCTCTTGAGCGGTTGCATGTTCTGTATAATCTCCCTTACCTCCATTCGCTGTTGGATCATATACAAGTTGCCCTTGGGTATTTCTCCAATCATCCGCAGCTCTACCATCTGGGTCAACGAATTGAATTGGATTATTAAAAGACATTGTATAAGGAGACCAACTTGTAAATTCCTCAGCTAAAGGATCGGGCGAAAGCCACCTGCTTGGCATATCCCCGATAGGTCTTGCATACATCCCATTAATCGTATCAGGTTCAACAAAACCGACTATCTCTTTTTTATCCACATGAAAACGTACCGAACCTATAACGACAATACTGTCCAGGTCATGCACTTCAAGATATTTGCCTTTGCTTAAGGTAGCTACTTTGGCCTTATACCCAAACTGCTTAAACGGGTTTCCTGCCTCAATATTCTTTTCCCTTCGTGCCTGTTCTTCTTTTGATAGTTTTTCCTGTGCTGACATTATGCCGACAACGAAGAAAAACAAAATTAATACATAGTTTTTTTTCATGGTGTTGGTTTATTGCTTGTTAAAGGTGTCTAATTTTTTGTTTTCGTACTTATCCCTTTCCGCTTTTAATGAAACGAGCCAGTTCAGATACATTTCTTCAGGCATGAACCGGTAGCCGATTTCATGTATATAAGCGTATTCTTTTTCCAAAAGTTTGAAAGCCAATTTCGCTTTTTCAGGGCTCGATTCCTTTTCAACCTGCTTCTTGTGCAGTTCTGCTCGTAAAATCAAGGCTGTACCAAAATTAGGGTAGGCTTTTATGGCAGCATTAGCACATTTTAGAAGAAAAGTGCCGTCATTCTCAGGAAAGGATTTTTGATAGGCATTTGCTAAGTCAATCATCACCAGTGCAATGCTCTCATTATTGTTCAGAGCCTTCATATAGACACCATTTTTAATGGCATCGATATGGATAAAACCCGAAGCCATCAGCCAGGCATCATTTGGAAAAATACCACTAGTCAGCTCAGTGTTGTACCAGCCGTTCTTTTTATTCTGGTGCTTGATATACACATGGTTCGGGGCTAACGCAAGATGCGCTGTTGTTCCCTGTTCCTCGCATAAAATTTTGTAGAGATAAGGCAAGGAATGGCAATTGCCTTTTCGGGTGTAAAGCAGTTTCGATACAAACATATTGGATATGTCCTGATTGCCGAATACGTCGTTAAAGTCATAGCGGAACGGAATATATTTATATTCTTTTTCCTGAATAATAATCGGAATACTGTCGCACATGACCTGATAGGCAGAGGCCCACTTGTTTACATCTTTTTTGTCATTCTCCACATAAGCGAGAAACCTATTTTCAACAAGGGAGTTACACAACGCCGTAAGAATGTGGATTTCCTTATCAACTTCCACCATATCCAATTTTCCGTTAAGGGAGGCATTTTCAACAGAAAAGACAGCCTGCTTGAAATTATACTTTTTACCATCTGCAAGCATATCGTCCAGCTTAGAAAAACTTTCCTCATAGAGCTTTTCCTGACTTTGTGCCACAGCAGAAAATGTGAATATAAGGTATAAAAACAGCAATAAATATTTCTTCATTAGTTTTTTAATGTTTTGGAAGGTTGCGCCAATATCCCTTTAAATTGTTGTGAAATCGTCTCGTTATCCTGCTTTTGTTTTTCATCTGCCATCGACTCTAGCCATTTTTTATAGGCTTCCTCCGGCATGTGTTCATATCCCAGATTATCTATAAAGGCATATTGCCTATTTACAGTATTCAGCAATTCAATCGCTTTTGGAAAATTACGGATATTTTGAAGTTGCTGCTTATCAGCAGGATTAATTCCAAGTTGTCGCATAACAAATTCAAAGCGTGCCGTATCAAGATTTGCCTTAATCATATTCGCCGTTATGCTATTTGGGTATAACTCCAATGCCTTATTGACGATACTTTGCACAAATTCGTCATAGCCATATTTGTGAACATAGCCACTTGCCAAGTCAGTCAGGTGCTGGGCGAGAAGTTCCTTTCTTGAAAGGTTCTCCATATAGATTTTATTTTGCAGGGCTTCGGATTTGATATAGCCCGATTGCAGGATATAAGAAGGTGTCGAGAACATCCCGTTGGTCAGTTCAATATTATACCATTTGCCTTTGTCGTCAGGAAAACGAATATAGCTATGATTGGGCGAAAGCGCAAGATAGGCTTCGGCCTCCATTTCCTCTGCCAAGATCAGGTAAAGCAAGGGCAAGGAATGGCATTGTCCTGAACCTGTCTCAATCAGCTTTGAAACGAAAAGTTTTGAATAGCTGTCTGCACCTGTATAATCCTCAAAATCATACTTGAATGGGAGGTGCTTCTGTTTTGTCGATTTCAACTGAAGGGTTTCAGAAAAGAATTGGAACAGCATAAAATTCTTTGCGGCATTGCTTTCAAGGTCATAGCCAAGTTCTTTCATCTTGGTAGTTAGAAACGCTCCGCTCTGTTTTACCACATTGTCAAATTCTGACTTGTTCAGCATATTTTCGTAATATGCGTTTTCCACCAAGAAATTAGTATCCTTTACGGAGAAAGTAGTATCTAACAGGATAATTTTATCAAATGCTTCCCTGTAGAATTCGGTTCCCGGTATTTTTGACCATGATGGCAAATCATAATGTATGGTGGAACGCAGTTCTTCAATATCGGATTGAACACTTTGCATAGTTTGTTCCCTTAATTTTTCATTTTTATCTACCTCATTCATAATCTGCTCGTTCTGTCTTCGCTGATAATTATTACCAGTAGATGATGACTGATTGGTCGAAGGAGTGAGAAAACTATTCATCCCCGCAGGATATAGAGATGGTACTGGAGGTTTGATTTCTGGTAAACCCGGCGTTATCGATTGACCATTTACATGCATCGCACAAAGCACGACGCTAAAGATTATAAGATTACGAATTACTAATAAATTATTATTTCTCACTTTATTTCTAACTTGGACGTACGTCCTATAGTATTTATTATTAGAACTCTGAATTTTGTCTCGTGAGGGACAAAGACAAAGAATATTTACAAAATTTTGGAGCCAACCTTAAAAAAATTCGCGAAGGCAAAGGCTTTACTCAAGCCCAGCTTGCTATTGACAGCGATTTGGATATCTCCTATATCAGTCGTATTGAAAACGGCAAGATAAGCCCTTCCCTAATTTATATTACACACATTGCCGACGCTCTTAACGTAGATATCAAACAGTTAGTTGCCTTTCAATAAGTAAGGTTTTTCCGAGGGCTAACATACAAAATATTTTTACAATTTCATTACGGAAAGTAAAAATAAGTATTTTTACTTAGTTTTCTCCAAGATACTTCCTTAATAATTCCTTGTTTTTTGATTCACTGCATTTTATGTCGCGGAAGACCTATCTCATGTTCTTGCAGATATGGAGCTCTTTGTGTTATGCTTATACCTTCACGGATGTTCCTATGTGCGTCATATTGTTCCTCTTCACTATGAGAGTATCTGGGGTCAGGTATGAAAGGCATTTTAGCCATTTTAGTTACTGTTAATGTAGTGAAATGATAAGCGCCCTCAACATTTCCTAACAGCAGATAACACCCTCCCCTCTGAAAAGGATATTCTTTAAGACTTCCGGTGAAATGCCGGTCCTTTTTATGCCTGAATATTTTATAAAAGTGTAAAATGGCTCGGTTTTTATAAATTTTGGCTCGGTTTTGTTAACAATCCTTTTGTATTATTGTTCTAATTTCGCTCATGTAAAACATTTATACAGTGATAATTATATAATAATAGACCACGAATGTTAGGCTGGTTTGATATGTCATAAAAAAGCACTGTACGAATTAAAAGCGACGACATGAAAATATCAGTATCTTTTAAAAACGCTATAGTTGACATAATTTGCCTGCTTTATGTATTGTTATTTGTTTATGCAGCAATAAGTAAACTGCTTGAATTTCAAAATTTTCAAGCGCAACTTGGTCAATCTCCATTACTAAGTGCATACACCGGATTTGTATCATATTCTGTTTTAATAGTTGAGTTAGTAATCGCCTTACTACTTGCAATACCAAAATCAAGATATGTTGCTATGTTAGCTTCTTTTGGATTAATGCTAATGTTTACAGCCTATATAATTGTTATTCTAAATTATTCTTCATTTCTGCCATGTTCCTGTGGTGGAATACTAGAAAAATTGGGCTGGAAAGAACATTTGATTTTCAATATAACATTTACAATCCTAGCGGCATTAGCTTCGGTATTTATGGCAACAAATAAATCCAAAACAGCTCTAAAACTGGCAATTATTGCAATTATCGGTTCGGCAGTGATAGTAATTCTGTACCTCTATTCTGAACACACAATGCACCGCGAAAATCCATTTATCAGAAGATTTATTCAAGGTGCAGCTACCAAAACAGCCGAAGCCGAATTAAACAATAATTCAAAATACTTTGCAGGAACTGATGGTAGCACTATTTATTTTGGAGATAGTCAAGCACCATTACACATAATAGCATTCGATACCACTCTAAAGGCAAAACACCATTATAAAATACAGTTGGAACGTGAAAACTTTCCTTTCGCTTCAGTACAGGTCAGAATTGCACCGCCTTATTTCTATCTTATGGATGGCACAGTACCAGTAATCTACAAAGGCAATATATCCGATTGGAAAGCAAAATTACTCATGTATGATAACAACTATTATTTTTCAAAAGCAGAAATCATTGCTCCAGATAAAATTGCATTTCGGGCGCAACAACTAAAAACGCTTTATAACATTTTAGGAACTTTTACTTTCAATGACAGTTTGCAAGTGCAGTACGCACCTCAACTATTGCAAAAGCAAATAGATGGCTTTTTTGATACCGATGGCATTATGCAGTTTGACAGACAATCTCAAAAACTAATCTACACCTATTACTACCGAAATCAGTTCATCATTGCCGATAATAACCTCAACTTAATCCATCGCGGAAATACAATCGACACCACGACCAAAGCCAAACTCAAAGTAGCACACATAAAAGAAACGGGACAACGAAAAATAGCGTCACTTCCAGCAACAGTAAATCAGCTAATGGCAGTTTCTAATAATTTGCTATTTGTAAATTCTAAGCTAATTGGACGATACGAACCCAAAGAAATGTGGAAACAAGCTACTATCGTTGATGTGTACGACATAGAAAAAAAAACCTACTTGTCAAGTATCTATATCTACAATATAAACAAAACTAAATTGAAAGAAATGTTTGTGATAGATAACAATCTCTACGCAATAATCGGGCATCAGCTACACAAATACCAATTAAATAAAAAACATTTCAGGACCAATAAATAATATAAAAATCTATTCTGATCAGTAGCAGGAATGAGACTGAAAACCTGTAAAAAAGAGTAAGTCAAAAAAAGTAATTAAAATTCTATTACCATGAAAAATGTTTTTAAAGTGATCTTGCCAGTATTGGCATTCACATTGGCAAGTGCCGGAGCAGTTAGCACAAACAATGCTAAAGTTAAAGAAGCAAAAAAACCAGTTGCGATTATTGGGTATATCCAAAATCCATCAGCTGCAAATTGTCTTCAAGTTACGGTAGACTGTACGACTACAAATACAGGTGAAAACTGTATGTCTAGTGAGGCAACTCCAAGACGAGTTTGGCACAAAAATGCGGCAAACGCTTGTAGCGTTAACTTATTTAAAGTTCTTTAAGTAGGTAATTAATAAGTATGCAGTTTTCAATTAAAGAAAACTGCATACTTTTATTTCTATTGCTCAATATCAGACTTCATCCAACCTGCTTTTGGCGTTCCTTTTAAATAATGACCAAACCATTCATTCATTTTTCTCAGTAAATCTTCTTGATTTTTTGAATCAGAAAAAATGTGTCCTTCATCATCATAAACCAACATAACATGCTCTTTTTTTAATCTCCTCAAAGCCGAATAAAAAGTTTCTGCTTGTCGTGGTTGTACGACTTCATCGATTTTACCAGCCCAAGTTAGTAATGGAGTATTTATAGTATTTGCATTTAGCAAGGGTGAATTGCTATAATACGCTTCTTGATTATCATAAAATGAAAATCCCATTCGATATTGTTGGTGTTCGTAGCGCCATGCGTCAATATTTGTATATAATGTATTAATTGTAAAGTAATGTTGCAAATTATCTGATACGGCGGAACCACTTATAGCGGTGGCAAATAGATCCGTTTGTGTAATGATGAAATTGGTTTCATAACCGCCAAAGGATTGTCCTGTTAGTCCAATTCTCTTCTCATCAGCAACCCCCATTGCAATCACTTTTTTTGTAGCGGCCGTAACACAATCAACTGCGGACATTCCTGGATTTCCTTTTTCAAAAGAAATATCGGGTAGCAAGACAGCATACCCTTCAGTGGTAAGATTGGCTATATTAAACCCAATCCCATTATGCAGACTAGGATGTATATACTTATGTAGATATTTTGAAAATGTCTCATATACAAATACAACCATTGGATATTTCTTTTTGGCATCATAATCCGCAGGATAATATAAAACACCGTTCAAAGGAGTACCTTTACTATCGGTATAATGTATCATTTCCGATTTTCCCCAATGATAATTTTTTTGTTGTTCATTACTCTGAACTAGTACTTTTTGTAAACCATTATTATAAAATACTAGTGTTGGTGGTACGTCAAATCGCTCCTTAACACAAATAATAGCAGTGCTTTTTTTTGATTTTGTAAATTTAGTAATCATAGCATCTTCTACAACCAGAGGCTGTGCTTTTTGGTTAGGTTTCAACTTAAAAAATCCATGAACACCGCTTTGTAAATTATGATAAGTTAAAACTGCTTCTTTTGATAAATCATAAATAGTAGTTCCAGTTTCAGAATAATTAAACTCCCCAATAGTATCAATACTTGATTTATCAAATCGAAACCGCAAGTTCTTTTCTTTACCATTAGTTAGTCGTTTACGTTGTTTGCCATCAGTTGAAATCGCCCAAATATCATGGTAATCATAACACAATATGTACTTTCCATCTTTGGTCCAATCAGTCTGGCCCCATACTCGCAATTCAGTACCAGGATCATTGATCCAGTTATCCCAACTAACAGGTAAACCTTGAGTAATAGTGGTATGTGATTTTTTAACAATATCATAAACCCACCAATTGCTATTTTTATAATAAGTAATATACCTACCATCGGGAGAAAAGTCCATTTGACTATCGATACCAGACTGCTCTTCCAACAGCAACTCTTTTGCTCCAGTTCTAATATCCATTAAGTAAAAATCCCTATCAGCATTCAATTTATACTGTGGTTCATACATATCCATATTCGCCACAAGAGCATAATCTTGAGTACCATTCAAAGCAACCCAATTTTGTTGCTCCGAACTTATTTCTTTAACAATTCCTTCTTTTGGAAACCAAGCGGCTAAAAATTGCGGATAAGACACACTTGCTCTTATCTTGCGTTCACGATAAAGCAACTGGTCTTTTGCATGCCAAACCTCTACACCGCTGGAAAATGCTGTAGTGTCTTTTGCCACAACAGATGAAACTCCAAAAAACACCTTCTTACCATCACGAGAAAGTTTCAATGCAATATTTTGATCGGGAGCAACTTTCATTTGCAATGGAAAAGTAGCATCCGAAGATTTCAAAGTAAATAATTTACTTATCGCAAAATCATAATAATACACTTCTTCATTGCCTTTGTCAACGCCATAAAAGGCAACGGAATTTCCATTAAGTTGCCATTTGATAACTCCAAAATTTTGCGGTGTTGGTTTCAAAATCAGCAGCTTACTAAGGGTATTTTTAAAATTCAGTAATCCGACCGACCCTTTTCCATTTCCCACAATAGCATAAACCAACTTTGTCTTATCACTATTCCACTCATAAGTAGTTACATTTTCAATGTGTTCAATTGTCGCTCCATTCTTTCTCACAACAAGTGTTGTAGCATCTTCCAAAGTAACCAAATACTGTCCATTAGCAGAATAGTCATATCGACTAACATTTGGATATAACTTCTCTGTACCGCTACTCAAGTCAAACAATACCAAGCCTTCCTTTTTGATAAATGAAAAACTTTTTTCTTCAATAAATTGTCCAATTCGTAAATTTGGAAAAACAAATCTTTTCATAGTTTTGGTATGAACAACAAACGTAGTATCTAGATCATTTTCATACGAAAACCGATAACTAACCCAGTTGCCTTTTTCAGACATTTGCTCACTTCCCATAGTATGCCACAAACCATAGTCCGCTTCGGTCAAATGCTTCTTAGTTAGTACTTGTCCCAAAACAGGACAGGGAACTAACCCAATTAAAATTATGGCGATCACACCATAAAACGTTGGTAAAAAAGAGAGCTTCATTAATAACCCGGATTTTGTGTAAGGTTCGGATTAGCCAATAATTCCGTTTCTGGTATTGGCCAATGAATATCGGTACTGTTCCAACCCAGTTTTACAATCGGTAAAACGGTATTCAACGCTCCATTTCGCTTCAAGTCAAAAAAGCGATGTCCATGTTCGGTAAACAATTCAAAGCGTCGCTCTTGCTGAACAGCAGCTATAATTTCGGCACTAGTCATTGCTGTTGTATTCGGCAATCCAGCCAAACTTCTAACCATATCCAAATCTTGTTTGGCATTACTCAATTCGCCTTGTCGTGCTCTTGCTTCAGCTCGAATAAGATATTGCTCCGCCAATCGAAACACAATCGAATATTCCAGAGAGGTTCCAGTATTGTTGTTTTGCTTGTATTTATTAGCATGATACCAAGTGTCAGAACCATCCGTTACACTGGAAATCCAATGACTTTTTCTAAGGTCATCATTGGCAAACGAATTATACAACTCGGCACTCAATCCAACAAACGGAGGTGGTCCAGTTTGAAATACAAATACAGAACCCTCATCGGTATTATTGCCTTCCAATTTTGGCGAAAATTGCCAAATCGTAGCAGTACAATCCTTCAAGAATATCTTATCAATATCCGTTTCCCAAACATACTCAGCATTATTTAAAACAGCCGATGCAGCGTTCGAAGCTTCTGCCCAATTGCCGTTATACAAATACACACGTGCCAATAAAGCCGATGCTGTCGAACGATTTGGTCGAACACGATCGGGTGCAACATAACCTTCAGGCAATAAAGCAATCGCCTCTTGCAAATCAGCAATAATGTTATTATAAACTTCAGACGTTGGCATTCTACTAACCAAGCGGTTTACTTCATAATCAGTAGTAGTAATATATGCCACATCGCCATTCAAATTCATCAAATAAAAATGAACCAAAGCCCTAATAAAAGTTGCCTCACCAATAAACTGATTTTTATCAGCAGTCGAAAGTCCAGTCGAATTTTGACAACCATAAATCACGGCATTGGCACAATAAATCTGATGGTAACTTTCATTCCACAATTGTGATGCCATCGGAGTAGTCGCAAGCATCGTATTGTTAAAAATAAACGAAGTATTATCATCGGTATTTCCATAGTAAGTCAGTTCGTCTGCATACAATCCCAAGCATACGCCAGAACCATTAGCGTTTCCTGCCAACAATCCTGTATCACGTAGTTTTGAATAGATATCTATTAAAGCCGCATTTGCGGTAGTTCTATCTTCAAAAACAGTCACACCTGTCAGTTGTGAATTGGGTGTTTCAACATCCACAAAACTATCACAACCTACTAAATTCAGTAAAAGCATTAAACCAAAAAGGGTTATTTTAAAATTTTTCATAGTCTTATAAATTAAGGTTACAAAGTCAGTTTTACACCTGCCGAATACACTTTCAACGGTGGCAAATAATTACTAAACTTAAATTCGGGATCACCGTTAGAATAATTGGTAAAAGTCAATAAGTTCTGACCTTGCAAATACAATTGACAACGAATTCCTTTACTCATTCTCAAAGGCAAATCATACGTCAACGATATGTTTTTCAAGCGCACATATGAAGCATCTTCTATGTTGCCTGTACTCAAAGCATAGCGATAATAAGCATTGATAATATCGCCATTAACACCACTGGTAAAAGGCTGTTGCCTATCCGAGTTGCTCACACTTGCCAATTGATTAACTGCCGTTCCGGGAACACCGGGAGTTGGTCCAAACGTTTCCTGCTTCACAAATTGAAACAGAAAATCCAATTGCAGGTTTTTATACTTGAACTGATTTTGCAAACCACCAAAGAAATCCGGACTCAAATCTGCAATCTCTGTTCTATCGCCAAGTGAAGTAATAACTCCATCACCATTCACATCTTCAAACTCATAGACACCAGTGGTTGGATTCATACCAATGTAATTATAAACTTTGATGATGTTTATTGGTTGACCAACTACATAGCGGTTAGCATTCGTAGAACTTTCTAAACCGGGATAGGAAACCAATTTATTTCTACTTGCCGAAATGTTAAAATTAGTAGTCCATTCAAAATCCTTGCGCTGAAAATTGACAGTTCTCAATGTAAACTCCAATCCACTATTTTCTACCGTAGCATCAAGATTAGCATTCAGTGAACCAAATCCAGTAGTTCCGGGTAAAGGGATACCAACCAACTGATTAGAAGAACGATTAAAGTAATACGCAGTCGTTAAAAATATCCTGTCTTTAAATAATCCAGTTTCCAGCGCAACTTCAAATTTCCTATTCGTTTCCCATCCAAACTCGGGATTAAACAACCGTATCGGTTGTAATCCAATCAATCCTTGGTACGTATTGGACGATGAAGCATAAGTATCAAGAAACTGATAATCGCCAATCTGATCATTACCAGTAGTTCCATAACTCGTGCGGAATTTTCCAAAACTCAACACCGAATTATCTTTCAAGAAATCTTCATTCGAGAAAATCCAAGCAGCACCAAAAGCACCAAAAGTCGCAAACTGCTTGCCAGGTCCAAATCGGCTCGAACCGTCACGGCGACCAGTAATATTAATAATATAACGCTCATTCCAATTATAGTTGATTCGGGCAAAAAAGGCTTGATACTTATACAGAGTTTCATCACTCAGGTCAATAGTCTTAATCGATGCCGAAGCCAAATCGTGTATCAGACTATTACTCGAAAACCCAAAACCATTCATAAACAATCGATTGGTTTTCTGTTGCTGAAACGTACTTCCAACCAAGGCTTCAACTTTTCCTTTACCAAATGTTGTGTTCCAATTCAATTGTGGCTCAATAATCCAAGTACTTCTATCCGTTTGGCTTACACTCAAGCCCGAAAACTCACTTCCCAATCCATAAGCCGGATTATACATAGTATGCGGTTGCGTTCTACTTTCAGTACTCTTCAAATCCGAATAGCCAAAACTCGATTTCACTTGTAAATTTTTTAAAATCTGATATGACAATACAGTATTCGCAGTCAAATCTTTAATCTTAGAATCAAACTCCGATAGCATGGCAGCCAACGGATTATCCCAAGTACTGTTCTCCCAATTCAAATTTCCATCGGCATCATATAGCGCAGGTGCATTGGGAGCAAGTGTTCTTGATACCGCAGTCAAATCCGTAGCTGGTTGATTATTTTTTTGAGCAGTATAATTGGCAGAAAACACCAACTTAAATTTATCATCGTCGGATGTATGGTTCATATTAAAATGTGCAGCACCTTTATTGTATTCAAAATCACCAGGAAAAACAGTTGTTTCCGTTCTGTAATTTCCACTTAATAAATACTGTGTTTTGGCATTTCCGCCAGAAACCGAAGCTTGTAGCGTATTAATCTCAGCAGTACCACCAATAAACTCTTCTTGCCAATCAGTATAGCGTTTGGCATCCCAAGTACCATTCACATCATAAGCAAAATCGGGATAAATACTAATACCATCATTAGCGTAAGCTTGTTGGCGCATCGCTAAATACTGCTGGGTATTCATCAGTTTTGGAGTTCGGGTAACACTTCCAACACTTGTAGAACTATTTATCGTAAAAGTGGTTTTTCCCGCCTTTCCTTTTTTGGTCGTAATCAATACCACGCCATTTGCACCACGCGAACCATAAATTGCGGTAGCATCAGCATCTTTTAGCACTTCAATACTCTCAATATCCGATGGATTAATAGAATTCAGCGGACTGGTCAAACTCGGTGCCGTTCCAGAAGTAGCAATTGACCCAATCGTTTCCGACGAATACGGAACACCATCAATAATATAAAGCGGTTGGTTACCATCGGCACGTAAACTATTTGTACCTCTAATTCTAATAGAAAAAGCACCGCCCGGACTTCCACTATCCTGCACTATATCAACACCTGCCATACGTCCTTGCATAGCCGCAAGCACATTCGTTACAGGTTGTTTTTCTATATCCTTACTGGATATTTTCGAAATACTACCAGTCCGTTCCTTGTCTCTTACTTTATAATAACCTGCATTAATAGTCACTTCTTGAAGCGTTGTACTATCTTCGGACAATATTACTTTTATTGAAGTTTGGTTTCCAACGATGATTTCCTGCGTGGCATAACCTATAAATGAAAAAACGAGTACGTCGGTTGAATTAGCCGTAATTGAAAAATTGCCTTTTTCATCTGTTATTGCTGAAACAGCAGTTCCCTTAACTATAACTGTGACGCTTGGAAGTGGTCCAGAGGCATCGGAAACAGTGCCAGTAATTTGGTGTTGCAACTGCTTCGCGTAGCTGCTAGACGTTAGTACAGTGGCGTAAATTTGATTAGCCAGAAGCATTATAAAAATAAATAGGCAAAGACAGGATGGCCTGCCCTTGTTGAATGAAAGATTTTTCATAAATTTAAAAAGGTTTAAAATTGAACTAAGGTTTGGTTTTTCTCTTGCCTTCTATGCTAGTATTCGACCACGATACATAGAAGGCTTTTCTTGTTAATTAAATCACCATAGGCAGAGTTGTTTATTATTATTAATGACATTAATCAAATAATTATAGTGTATGGTTTTGAGGCCTGCAGTTCTGCAGGAATAAGATGAAAGTTTCGAGTAATGGCCTGGCCCTTCCTCCGACTAATTCAGCGGGAATACCAGTACGAGCCAGGCATTACAAATAATAAGATAAAGCTATACCATAAGCAAACCGTTAAGGTTAGACAAGGTTGCGATTCCTGATACTGAATGAAGTTGCTTTGAGAAGTTGAGGGATAGCCAAAAAAAAGAGGCGCGGGTACTCATCTTATTGCATCGGAGGTACTGGTATACCCGCACACGAATAAGTGAGCCCACGCCCTTTAGGCGTGAGCATTTGCACTTATCTTCCCGCGTGCTAAAATTACCAGTTTTCCGATGCGGGTTCAAAGCGAATGCTTCAAATATTTTAATTGAAGAATCGCAAAATTACGATTTCTAATAGAATCGTTAATGACAAACATAATAAATTTTAACGACACAAACGTCGTTGATAACGTTAAAATTTATAAATTACTTTACATATGTGGACTATAAGAGAAAAATATTTAGAAAAAAGGTGGCAATTGGAATAATCTTTAAAAGATTAAGGACTGCTACTATGGTAGAAGGAAAGCCAATGACTCAACAGCAGTTGAACAATGAAATTCAAGAAAAATACAACAAAACTTGGAATTCAGGAAGAGAGGAAACTTTACCTAATACTACGCTGGAAAACCTTCTTATGATGTGTGATTATTTTAAACTCAAGCCTGCAGAATTCTTCGAACTCGTTGAAAAGGTCACAGAAAAAGAATTTACTGACACAGTAAATAATAAAGAAAAGTTAAGTACAGCTTACAAGAATATAAGCTAATTTTCTCCTTTTCTGATATATTGAGATATATTAACGCTTATTATTATACATAAATTAAATTGTGTTCTTGGTCGGTTATTAAACCTTACTTTTTTTTATAGTAAACAGATGGATAGAAACAATGCGGTATTAATTATTTTTGGTGTATTGGCACTAATCATAGGCATCGCCCTTAAACTCTTTATTGGCAGAAGAAGATTCTACCGCAGAAGTTCTTCGGGTGCGGAAGGCTTCAAAAATTACAGAAGTTCGTTGCTAACTCCTTTTTGGGAGAATCTTTTAACTCTTGCCGGCGGTCTACTTATTGTTTTTGGAATAATAGCTCTTGCGATGGCAAAGTGGTTGCTATAGTAATATCTAAGCATAATTTAATAAAGTCTACTAAAGAAATAAAGAATACAAACAGGATGCATTTTGCATCTTTTTTTATGACCTTCGAAATCAAAAACAGGTATTTATACGCTAATCTTTTCATCATTAAAAGAAGTATTTTGCACCTTTAATAATGAATTACGGAAAACCATAAAATAAAGAAAAAATGGTTTTGTAAGTTTGGTGCTAAAACTATGTAAATCAAGGCTTGTGTAAATCGGACTAACAGATAATTGAGTACGAGAACTCTACTTTCGACGACATAAAAATTAAAAAGATATTTACAATAATCAATGTTAATGATGAGAAAAATTATTCAACCTTTACAAAGGGAGAACTGGAAATACCTTCGTATAATTCAACTATCTGGAAAAGAATGGAATCCTTTTACAGGTTTTCTGGCCTATTATAGAGAATATGCATTTCCAGAATTTGACGAATTAGATAATGCAATTTTAGAAAGTTTAAAATCTTTCAGCATAGAATCTGAATACTTTTTGAATGAAGAAATTCTTTTAGAAAATCAAGCTGAAAATAGACTCGAAAAATATGAAAGTGACCTTTCAGAAATTGTTACGATCCAAATAAATCCAAAAGTTAACGAAGAACTATACAAATTAGCGCAAGTACAGGATGTCTATTATTATCCAAGAGAATTTAAAGTCCAAATTTTTAAAGGTTTCAACTATACTGGCGTAAATAAGTATTTTCACGCCTACTTGGAAAATAAAAATCTTGAAAAATTAATTTCAACTATAACACCTATACGATAATTCTAAATATTGAAATGAAATTCGAATGAATTTAAAATTGGCTATCTATAAATAAAACAAATATTATGGGAAATAAAACAGGACAATCAGGACAAGGAAATGCGGGTGGATGGCCCTCAACTACAGGAAATAAATCTGGTGGAAGCAGAAGTAACTCAAGTAGTTCTTCACAATCTAATGGCTCTTCCAAGTCATCGGCTTCATCAAAATCTTCAGGATCTCCAAAAAAATAAATTAGAACATTGCTGAAATCATAGAATATTCCAAATATCATAATCAAGTAAATTAACAAACCTTAGATTAAGAAATTGATAAACAAGATATGAGTGACAAAATTGAAATAAACATGGATGAATACGCTGTTAGAGTTAGTGTGCAAATCTATATGGTAAGCCCAATAACCCAACTTGCAGAAGCTTTTGGATCAGGTTTTATAGCCAAATACAACAATGAATTTTTCTTAGTCTCTGTTTCACATGTTATAAACTATCGTGATTTAGTGGTAACAGCTGAAACAAATAAGCCCCCTGAGAATGGTGTAAGACCTTTGCTCAATGTCGGGGGTTTAATGCAATATAACCTTATAAGTATGGCAGAAACGGCTACCTCGCACGACCTATTAAAAGCATTGGAAAAAGGTGGAGACCGACTGGATATTACTTTTGCAAGATTAAATGAGAAACCAGTCATTTTTCAACGAGAGATTATCTTTAAGGATTATCTTCATATAAAAGGTGGCGGAAAAATAATCATAGATTTAGATACTGAAATAATAGCTGAACCTGACAAAACTAAACTATACAGTTTCTTTGGTTACATAAAACCTAGTTATGATGAGAACAATATCTTACATATGACACCTACATTAAAAAATAATTTGAAGTATCAAGGCTCTGATAAATATTTTCATAGATTTTTAACTCCAAAAATTATTACTTCAAAAGAAGATTTCCAAGGCTGTAGCGGAGCTCCAATAATAGACAATGATGGAAAATTTGTCGGATTAGCATGTAAACTTAAGGAGGGTACAAAACTTTTGTATGGTTTTTCAGCAAAAGAATTTATCAAATTATTAAAAATTTCAATTGAGACAGGACAATTGTAGTACATATTTCTAATTGAGACTGCTAAGCAAAATGCCAATTCATGTTAACTTCAAACCGTCTTGCATATTTCAACAGTATGTCGGATTCAAAAACCGCTAGTTCAGCATTATTAATATAACGAATGTAAAGAAATCATGGATAAAGAGAAAATGGGCCTTGAGCCTGAACAAGTCGGTTCTGTACTTGATGTAATAGTTAAAGCATCTATACCTTTGATAATTGTTTCGCCTGATAATATGGAGCCGGAGGCTTTTGGCAGTGGCTGTATAGTGAAGCATCGCGACAGATTATTTCTACTCTCTGTTGCCCACGTTACAGATTACGAAGACAAAACTACCTGCATCATTACGAATCAGCCTCCAAAAAATGGTAAGGGCGTTATATACTCAGTAGGTGCAATGTGTTACTATGATGAATACAAATTGGAAAAAGACCAAAAACTTGAAGAAATACAGTCGCTGGATAACCTATTGAAAGATTTTAATGAGACACTGGATGTTACTTTTTGTGAAATCAAAGAGCCGGTAGAATTAATACAGCCGGAAACAGACTTCATTTACCACAAAGTTGAAAAAGGAAAAAAAATAATTTTTGATTTTAGTTACACCCAGGAGCCAGACATAAGTAAAGTCTATGGCTTCAGCGGCTACATAAGGCAAGAAGTGAGCAATAACAGAATCGAGAGTCAACTTACTTTAAAAATTGGCTTGACATTCCGCAGGACAAAAGGAAGGTTCCATATGTTTCTAGCAGACGAAATTATAAAAGATGCGAATGATTATAGAGGATGTAGCGGTGCACCGATTGTTGATGAGAATGGACAACTAGTAGCTTTAGCGGCTTCTTTGGTAACAAACACAAAAATCGTTTTCGGTTTTTCAATTGATGAATGCAAAAGATTATTAAACCATGCTATCGATACAGAGTTATTGTAAACAGGCTATTTTCTTGGAAAAATTAAAATTATTTAAAAAAAACATTTAAGTCCTATGCAAATTCATTGAGATTATTTGCTACCTTAAAAAGTTGTTGATATAATTAAAACTATTTGAGACACTAGTCAAATTAATAATAAAATTTTAAAAATTAATAAATGAATGTAACAAATCCTGACTTGGTAATTGTTAGAGGGATAAACTCTGATTGGTTTGAGAAAAATTTTAGTGAATTCTGGATTGGTTTTGGCGGTACTCCACAGGCTACACCAAAAGAAGATGCCTACTACGTTGGATTATATTTAGAAGCACCAGTATCAGCGATTACACATATCGGAATTGTTGAGAGAATTGACAGATATGATAATGGAGCTGATTTCTATCTAAAAGCTTTAATCAAGCTTAAAAATAAGGTTGTTCCAGGTCATGCTATCAGAAAACATGAAAATTGGAATTTATCTCAATTTGGATTAACCAGAATTCAGATGGATAATTTTAGATTACAACTAAATTCAATCTGATTCATTTTAATAGTAAGCATATGGATTTTGTAAAGCCAATTTGGCAAAAACGTGTAGAAGATATAGATTTACGATTACAGCCAGATCAATTGATAGATAAGTATATAAAAAATGGATTTCACATATATAAATCTTCATGGGACGATTTAAGAAAAGTTTTGGATCTGAATTTTGCCAAAATTTACTCCAATCAAAAGCTTTATTCAAAATATCAGGAAAAACATAAACTTGATAAAGTAATTGAAAATTGGAATTTAGGAGTACCTCTCATTCCTCCAATGTTAATTCACCTGGATAACAATACATTAGTTCCTGCAGATGGAAAACATAGACTTAAAGTTGCTTCCGTCGCTGATCCGTCAGAAATATATTTCATAATGTTTGATGTTGATCTTCCAGACATTAATCATTATTTCAAACCTGAACTAATAGATTAAATTGTCTTATTGAAAAATAAGTATTTACATTTTTGAAATAAACTATATATTGTTAGTAGATGTTCTTTTAGTTGACTAATTATCCAGAACTTAAACAATAACAATACATATTAAACTTTTAATTCATGAGTAAACAATTAAACCAATTTATTATAGAAGCTACAAAAGCAAAAGATTTACTTATTAAAGAATTGTCACACGACCTTAAATTTATTGACATTCAACTTGCACTGGCGGAACATTTCGGGTATAAGCCTGAAGATAGCACTCGAACCGCATCACATAATCTGACTGCTGAAAAAATATTCGAGATACTTAAAGAGTATGACTTTAAATTCCCGGATGAATCAGAAATTATTAAACTTGAAGAATCTATTCTTCCAGATAGTGAGCTAAAAAAACTTCATGAACAGATAATCAAGAGCAAAGGAGAAATTTGGATAATTCACAAATATGATAAGGATCCACTTCCATCCAATCCACATGCCCATAACGAACAGACGGGCCAAAAACTTGATTTAAGCAACGGTGACCTGTATGATAGCAGAAATAATTATCAAGGGAGCAATATTTCAAAAAAAGACCTATTATTATTGAGAGGTAAAGTCAAGAAAATGACATTACCACCATTAAATATTTAATGATATTATTATAGGGATTATTATAATGTGAATTAAGTCAAGTTGGAAGTATTGTCAATTTTTTTATGGAAGTATTTACCCAAAACATAGAGCAGGTCATTCTGGAACATTTTGGCAAAGCAGGGAAATCAATTACTATTGTTGTTGCCTGGTTTACAAATAAAAGAATAATCTCAAAATTAATTGAGTTAAAGAAATTCAGAAATCTGGATATTCAGATTTTGGTTGACAACAATGAAGTCAACCAAAAGTATTTCTTTGATTTGCACCTATCCGATCTTGAAGCAAGCGGAATTGAGGTAAAGCGTCAACATATTTCAAAATTCAACCACAATAAGTTTGCGGTTATAGACAACGAGACTTTCATTACAGGATCCTACAATTACACAAATAAGGCGAATCAAAATTTCGAAAACATCGTTATCAAAACAGACATCCGCATTGCGGGCTTTTATACCCGAATTTTTAAATTCTTTTCCGATAAAAATTATATTGATCCAAATGTAAAAGTGCTGTCTGAAAATTTTGAGTTTGCTAACAAACTCATATCAACGTACTATCCTTTTTCTCAAAAATTATTTTTGAAGTTAAAAGACCAAATTAATTTGGGCTATTGCTTTACTCATGAAAATGGCCTTTACAACGAAATAAGTTATGAGCCTGGTCTGATCTTCAACCCAAAATTTAAGCTACACAAGGAGCTAATTTACACGATTAGTAATAAAAAGTCTAAAGGGTATCCAGATTTGGATTCCAATTTATCTCAGGAATTTGATCTACCTATCACAAAAGGACTTATTCTTAATTATCAATTAAGCGAGATCAATAACTTCAATTATCAGACTCTTCAGGAAATTGCTAATTTCGACAGCGAAAAAATTGACTACGAAAGTTTTGCCAATGACGTTGAAAGCAATGAAATTGCGCTCACGAATTATTATACAAGAAAATTCAAAACAATTTATACCAGCCAGGAACTTCGCGAGATATTACAAAAGAATATTGACATTGTAATTGAAGATTATATCTGGATAAATAATTTCGCACCTTTTTTGAATGAAACGACCATAGAAAATATTTACAAGAAAGCGGAAGGGAATTGACATTAGGCATGGAATGCAAGATGCATTACAAAAAATGCATGTTCAGTAAAATATATACAATCCACCTGACTAAAAATTAAACTGTCCCAAAAGTCAATAAACTTTTGGGACAGTAATTAAATAAAACATCGGCTAACAACCGTTAGCAAGAAACATGGTAATGCAATACTTAAAAGACGTGCTTCAATAGATAACTTTCTATTTCCATATAATCAAAAATATTATCTTCAATAACAACCTGTTTGAATATTTCAACTTGGCTCTCTGAATCGAGTTCAGTTTCATTCATAGATTGTGCGTCTGCGATATAAAATTTCCATCCAATCAAATCGATTTTATTTTGATGATCGAATAATAATTTCGCAAGTTCCAATTCTGCTGGTGACGCTTTTAAAAGCAATGCCCATTTATCAAAGTTTGCAATTTTTGCAATTACATGCTGGGCATTCATAAGACTGAAATTTTCTTCGTCGATGCCAAAGTCCGAAATAATCATTTCTATGTCAAAATACTTGGGTGCGTATTCGTATAGAAAAGCAGTAGTCGTTTTGTCAAAAACAGGAGTTTTTGTTTTGAAATCCCTGTGTAAATTTTTTGCTTGAAGTCTGAAGTAGTCAATTGTATCCATAATATAATCCTTTTATTTCAAAGATTATTATCCTGAGATTTTGCGTTCGTATACTATGGTCGGATAATAAGCTCTGAAGGTTATATTATCAAGTTATTGGTTGATAAAATCTTTGCACGAACGAGAAGGCATACCAAAAATACCTGACACAAATATAAAAATTTTATTCAAATTACTCTTTAATATTCAAAATCTTTTTTTGTTTAAAAACAACTGGGGCTGCTAACAGCGCAGCTACTTCATTGTTGATTTTTAGTAAGTTGTAACATTTCAAATCAAGAATGTTTTATCTTAGGAACTGACTACTCGTTTAGAAAGCCAGTATGATCTGCAAGAATAAAATCTGGAAATCTTGCTGAAAAACCAATTGCTTTCTATTAATTTGCGGGTTTAATTTTTGACAAAATAATACAGCAAAAGATAGAATGCACAATATGACTTATGAATTTTTTATTCGCAGGTGCTGGGACTGCGATCGCTTCAAGCATGGTGCCAATACGGACATCTGGGAAGATTTACTGGTAAAGCACTACAATTTCAAAAATGCCAATGTCGGCAATTTCACCATTACACAAAAAGAATTTGAGAAGAAACTTGAACAGGTAAAAGCTTATCTGGACAAGGCTTACAATAAGCTTATCGCAACGGCAAACAAAAAGAAAGTGAATCCGCTGGCAATTGAGCAATTATTAGCATTACGGGCAGTGGTGGCAGCATCGTCAGAGCCAAAGGAAATCTTTGATACTCTAAAGATGGCTTTTCCACTTATGAATGCTAATGATCTTTAACAATTTGTACCCTCAAAATATAAAGTATTTGGCTTTGTATCACTTCCATCTTACAATCCGCTATTCTCCTTTTTTAATTCTTCAATAAAATATTTCGGTGTTATTCCTGTACAGCCAACAAAGGCTTTAACAAACCTTCTGGTACTACTGAACCCTGCTTCCTCGGCAAGTGCATCGTGGGTATAGTTCTGAAGATTTTTTTCATTTCTAATCCTCTGGGCAATATTATCTACCTTGAGACAATTGATGTATTCATTGAATTTTTTATTCCTGTGACGGGAGATTATCACTGACAGGTACTTAGTGTTAGTATTGAAATAGCCTGCTAATTTTGTGAGATTCAAATCGGGTTCAAGGAATTTTTTACTGCTTTCAAATCTCTCTAAACTGTGCAGAACTGCCTCTTCGGCATCCTTGCTCATTGAAAAATCGGGCTCATCACCTGTGGAGGCCTTACCCTTGTCTGCATCTTCAATTTTCTGTAGCAATTCTTCATATTTTTTCCTTGCTTCCATTTTATTCTTAAAATACTTCACTATCCCATAGGCCATAACCATGAACATGACACTGATGATAGACATAAATATCTGATCATTGTATTTTCGAAGATTAAGAGAACTCTTAAGATTCTTTTGCTCTTCCACAAGCTGCTGAGTATCATATTCTTTACGGATTTTTCCCTGAAGATAGGTATAGGTAAGGTGCAGCTTTTTATCTATCTGGAGTAATTTTTCAACGTAGTAAAGCTGTGTTTTGATCATTTTTTTGTCCTTGTAATACGTAATCATAAACTCATACGCTTCCCTCAGATCTGGACGCATGTAATCCCTTTTTATATACATTTCGTCAACTTTTTTAAAGTATGCCAGTGCCTTTTCCTTATCATTCAGACCCCAGTAACCCTTTCCTATATAGAAGTATCCGACCATCTCATTAGAGAAATCTTTATTGGCGCGAATGCCGGGCAGTGAAGATTGTATTTTTTCTATGCCTAGGGCGTAGTTATGGATCATGCATTGATTTACTCCTTCACAAAATATGAAGTGGGATTCCATGTCAGTATTTCCGGTCCTGATTCCTTCTGCTATTCCTGTCCGATTGATCGATGTGCATAGGCCGTGATTGCCTACCATCTTATAACAGGAACCCAATGCATGCAGAGAGTTTAAGTACGCCCTAACGTTGGAGCATTTAAAGTAGCTGATACAATCCTTAAAAAGTGCGATCGCTTCCTTATAATAGCCCAGATAATATTTTATCTGCCCAATTTGATATTTGGTTTTGTGAATGAGGTATGGATCTTTGGTTTTTTTAATATAGTAGTCTGCAATTAAGTAAATATCCATTGCCTCTTTAAGACGTTTTTGACTATAGTACGCAATGCCTTTGGAGAGGTATGCTGATCCAATAATTTCATTGCTTTTTGATTTTTTAGCTGCCCAAACCATACTATCGGAGTAGATAAGCTTTAACCGTTCAGGGGCATAATGGACATAATTCTTATATGCATTTGAAAGTTCTTCCCAGTTTTCCTCAGTCTTGGCCTTTATCAGAAATGAGAGCAGGTATACTGATCTAGCACCATTACTTATACTATCATCTTCGATACGATCAAATATATAGTCAAAATCCTTACTCTTTAACGAATCAGGAATTTGTATTATATGCTTTTGTGCATGTATACAATGACTAAAGCATAAAGATATTATAAAGAAATATCTTGTAATCATAGGTTAAGTTTAAGCTATTTCCATTGGAAAGAACCTCATTTAATACAATAAGTATTATAGCGAGAGTTGGGGCGGCCGAAATAGTGATGAATATATCAAATATACTATAAAAACAGGAAAAATCTATAAAGCATGTATAAAAAAAGCTATGTCGATTTTCGGAAAATCGATAGTAAAAATACTGTAAATGACCAGACAACCATTTGTCAGGGGCGCATTTTGCATATAGTTTTGCTCTGAATTCAAAAGCAAAGTCTGGCTTAAAACCAGCACCGTTCTGCTTTCCCTCGAGGTGAAAAATGAACTGACGAAAAAAAAGTAATCAGTCACATTTAACACTAGTACACATGAAAAATTTAAAAGCTTGGCTGGTAATCCTGCCATTATTCACTATTGCCTGTTCAGATGATTATACAGGTGAAACTACCGAAATTGCACACATAACTGAAAGTGTAAAGAAATCAGGCATTGGGCCTGGTAATTCAGCGAATCCATTCGATATCGCAGGAAGTATGCATATTGAAATCCTGAATATTATTGGTGAAACTGACTTTAATTCACAGTCTATTGAACAGATCGCTATTGTAGTTGATTCGGTTTCAGCAGCCCACCCTGAACTGATGCCAATATCCAGCGATTCTACTTTGTCCGGCAGACTGTCAGAAATCACATGGATAGTTAATAACGACAATGCTATCGATGACGTGCTGACAGGATGTACTATGGGTGTAAGTGCCAAGGCAAACTTCATAACATTTGTAAATACCCTGCTCTTGGCTGCCTCTGATCCCTATGAAGATATCCATTTGTTTATTGTTTCCTATGAGGCAGATGTTCTCGCCAACACTGAGTTCTCTGATGAGGATAAGCGAATAATCCTAACTGCTACTTCGGTTGCCCGATATTCAGCCTATGAGAAAAAAAGAAAGGATAAAGACTGGGAAACAAACGTTACCAATATTGCAGCGACGGTTTGCGGTGCAGAGCAAAACCTGGTTATGGGAATAAAAATGGCAGTAACCATAGAGATATATAAAAGTAACAACCCCACACAGTGAACTTGATTAATAATCTACTGAGAAGTTATGAGAGAGCTTTTGCTATAGCTTCAGGTTTTCTTGTCATAACATTGAATGTAGGTAGCCTTTATTTCATCATAGATCTTCTGAGCTATGATGAAATGGTAGGTTATCTCGCTGACGGGGGGCTCAAGAGCTCTGATCCACATGATTTTGTTTATGTTTTACTAATTCCTGCACTATGCAATATCCTATTTGTGTTTACTGCGTTATGCGCCTGCTTTACAAACAAATAGCTGACTAAGCGATGAAACGCTTTCAATATCATTTTAATAAATAAAAAAATACTAACATTTTGGATAACTTAAAAAATAGACGCTGGAAAAAGGAATTAAAAGTCCTGCATCTTACAGGTTTTAAATCTGTCAAGGCATGCACAACGTTGCTGAATCCAGACTGGTTTTCTTTGATTATCGTTTTGTCTGGCACTATATATTTTATGGACGGCGCTTCAACTGTCTCTCTTTCGCAAGGAGATATGTATGCAGTTCCCAGAACGGCTGAAGTCATTAAACTGACGCCTTCCCTGAGGGTCTGCTTTATATCTTGTAAAAGGGATTTTGCCATTACAAGCAGGTTTTCCAGGTCCGGTATCGGATATATAGAAGTCCTGACTGGCTATTCGCCTTTTGTAATATCACTAACGCAGACTGAAATGAGCTATCTGATACAGGTCTTTGGATTTCTTAAGAAAAAGATTTCCACCAAGGACAGCATTTTTCAGGAAGAGATGGTGCTGCTCTACGTAAACCTTATACTCTATGAATTTAGCGGATTATGCTATAAGCAGAGCGAAAATACAATTGCAGTGCAAAGCCGCAGGGAAAAAATCGTTATGGGCTTTATGGCACTGGTCCAGCAGCATTGTAAAGTACACCATGAAGTTAGTTTTTATGCTGATTCTTTATTTATTAGCAGGGGCTATCTGGGCAAGGCTGTCCGCAAAGTTATCGGCATGCCTCTCAAACATTATATTGAGATGGCTATTGTTTCAGAAGCTTATGCATTGCTCGCAGACGATACACTTACCATTAATCAGATAGGTGAGCATTTGAATTTTAGAAATCCTCAATCTTTCAGCAATTTTTTTAAAAAACATACCAAATTAACGCCGACCCAATATCGCTTAAACCTAAAATATTAATCCGTTCTTACAATACAACTGTAAATCTACTGAACCGTAATATTCCTTTCATAATTGATTTGCTTGTGAATAGCCCCACCTTAATCGTATAGCATGTATTTGTCAGTAAGCACAGTAATGTTTATATAGTCCATAAGTTTTTTTGAAAGGTATTACATTAAAACCATATGAGCTATGAAAGCACTGAATGCAATTATTTCCGAAATCCGTATTAAGGAAGATCAAGTTTCGCGGGAAACTTCCCATCTCATTGATGAGGCTTACCAAATGACACTCTATCTCAAAGAACTACTGAATACTACTCGGGAATATATTCTAAAGGAAGGATTTAAAACTCCGGCAGAGGAAATAGAATTTTTCCGTGATATCAAGCCCCAGATCTTAGGACAATTGATTTATTATAATAAAATATTTCGAATCGAGACAGTCTGCCCGGTAAAGGACGGCAAGATGTATCAGAAATTTTTCGCAAGCCAGCTTGGGCAGCTCAAGCAGGAATTTAAAGAACATATCTGCGGTTCTCATTTTTATCGCTATTACAGGTCGGGAAGAAGCGACCGTGATGAAGAATATTTCATGAGAGGAAAGATAAATTACAGGGACGGGCTCAACAGTTACGTTTTTGAAATAGACAACCAGTTTTCTACCTATTATGATTCTAAAGTTGCCAGAATTATGGCTAATGAATTAATTTATACTTATCTGCTAACAAAAGTAAACCCGGAAGAGCATTCAGGCTCATTACTAAATAACCCTGAGTCAACTAAGGATATTTTCTGGACGGATTCAAAAAATGCGCTTATCGAATTGATCTATGCACTTTATGCATCGGGGGTGATATCCCACGGAAAGATAGGTATCCGCAAAATTACGCTGGTCTTTCAAATACTCTTCCGTGTACCGCTCGGGGATGTGCATCATTCTTTTCACCGGATGAAAGACAGGGCCGGAACAAGAACATCATTTCTGGACCATCTTAAAATGTCATTGGAACAATATATGGATAGGGAACTGTAAGATTTAGCAGTGAACTCTTCTGCCTCAAGCAGTGCTAACCGCACTGCTTTTTATTTACCCATATCTGCCAATTGGCAAAGTCCAAATTTCCTTCCAGCCTGATAATTAATTGACTGTACTCGCCGTAATCTCAATGTTTTGTATATGATTTCATTAAAAAAATCATGTCTGCCAATGGGCAGGACTTGGCAGGAAATACTTTTTTCATGTTTCAATTTTGTGATGTTCAACCAAAAAAGATTGATTATGAATGTAGACAGAATTGAATTTATGGCCTGGATGGAGCGGATCATGGAGCGGTTTGATATCCTTATGGAAGCAGTCAGCGGAGCTGAAAACCAGCATACTCATTTTGATGGAGAAGAGCTGCTGGATAATCAGGATGTTCTGCAGATATTAAAGATAAGTGCACGATCGCTGCAGCGCTACCGTTCCTCGGGCAGGCTTCCCTACTATACCATTAGCGGTAAATTATACTATAAACTCTCCGATGTGCACCAGTTTATACGGGAGAGCATTACCACTCACCAATCCACAACAAAGCCACCGAGTGACAAATAAAGGCACCGAATGCCAGACAACGGCAAACAACAAAAGCTTCTTTTACTTTCGGTATTTAACTTAAAAATTTCAGATCATGAGCGAACAGACTTTAAACAAACAACAATCTCCCGAACAATTATCGGAGATACTACTGGTACTGGATAAAGAGAAAAAGAAAATTCAGGCTGTAACAGGCATTGATGAAAATGGTAAGCTGCAAACCGTTGATCCTACAAGGAAAAACCAGAACCAATTTATGCGGGTGGATAAGCAGGGAGATTTATTTTCCAACTTCTTCTCCAATTTTTTCAGCCAGCTGAAGAACCCTACCAATTTCTCGTTCTTCAAAATTCCCGCACCATTGACTGTTAATCTTGCAAAAGAAATGCAAAAGCAGGTAGATCACCCAACCCCTGAAGGAGAACAACTAATGAAGCAGCACGAAGTGAAGACAGAACCAGAAGAGAATAATAAACAAGAAAATAAAAATAATATGGAAACAACGCAGACCACACCGGATACAAATGAATATAAATACAAACCGGAACAGATTGATTGGGAAACCATGAATAACTTGGGATTAAGTAAAGAGAAACTTGAAAAAATGAACCTGCTTGATCCGCTGCTTAAAGGCTACAAGACAAATGAGCTTGTACCTGTAAGCCTAAACCTGGGAACCGCCGTTACAAGAATGGATGCCCGGTTATCACTGCAATCGAATGACGACGGACAGGTAGTCGTTGCCATCCACGGAATCCGCAAAGAGCCCAATCTGAACTTTGAGTTTTTCGGGCATAGCTTCAGCCAGGCAGACAAGAACAACCTGCTCGAAACTGGTAATATGGGCCGTGTGGTCAATCTGGTCAATTTAAAAAATCCAAACGAGACCATTCCCTCCATTATCAGTGTGGACAGGCTCACCAATGAGCTGGTGGCATTACGTACTGACTTTATCAAAATACCTGATGAAATCAAGGGTGTAAAATTGAATGACGAGCAAAAACAAACCTTAATGGAGGGCAAGCCGCTTCATTTAGAAGGTATGGTGTCTAAGAAAGGAACCCAGTTCGATGCAACCGTACAATTCAATGCCGACAAGCGTTTTATAGAGTTCCAGTTCGACAGGACGGGCTCCAACAAACTGACGCAGAACAGCCAGCAAAATCAACCGCACGAAGTTCCGAAAACCTTCAGGGACAAAGAGCTGGATAAGGAGCAATACCAAAAGTTCAAAGATGGGCAGACGGTGTATGTCAGCGGATTGGTGGATAAGAAAGGTAAGGAATATAATGGTTACATCACTTTTAACAAGGAAACCAATAAAACAGACTTCTCTTTCCAAAATCCGGATAAGATTAAAGAACAAGCGAAACCTGCTGAAGCCCATAAAACACAAACTGCGGTCAATTCTGAAGGCAAAACTAATGAAGCGACCAAGAATATCAAAGAGCCTTTACAATCAGGGCAAACAAATCCCGAAAGCAAAAAACAGCAGGAAGAGCAGGAAGCACCCGAGGCACCCGCTAAATCGAAAGGACGTAAAATGTAATGTGATATGAAAACAATTATTGCAGAAAAACCAAGTGTTGCAAGGGAAATAGCTGGCTTGTTGGGAGCATCCGAGAAAATGGACGGCTACCTGACAGGTAACGGCTATTTTGTTACGTGGGCTTTTGGACATTTAGTGGGACTGGGTATGCCGGAAGATTACGGCATTTCTGGGTTTCAGAAAACATCCCTGCCGATACTGCCCGATCCTTTTTTACTGACGGTACGCAAAGTCAAAAAGGACAAGACCTATACTATCGATACAGGTGCGTTAAAGCAACTGAACGTAATTGAACAGCTCATCAACAGCAGCGAAAAGATTATTGTAGCGACCGATGCCGGACGTGAGGGTGAATTGATATTCCGTTACATTTATGAATATTTGAAGTGCAGCAAGCCGTTTGAACGCCTCTGGATCAGTTCGCTAACCGAAAAAGCAATCAAACAAGGCTTTGAGAAACTAAAACCAGGCAGCGATTTTGATGGGCTATATCAGGCAGCACAAGGCAGGAGTCGTGCCGACTGGCTGGTAGGTATCAATGCTTCGCAGGCATTGAGTATTGCCGTTGGTGATGGCATTTATTCGCTTGGAAGAGTACAAACACCTACACTGGCTTTAATATGCAGGCGTTATCTGGAAAACAAAAATTTTCAGGTGCAGCACTACTGGCAAATACAGCTGTCTCACAGCAAGGAATACACCGACTTTAAAAGCCTTTCGGTAAACAGATGGGAAGATAAAAAAGAGGCAGAAGATACGTTGAAATCAATTGAACGAAGCGGAAATATTACTATAGTCACATCGGTAGAAACCAAAAATGTGACCGAACTGCCACCGTTGCTTTTTGACCTTACAGGCCTGCAAAAAGAAGCCAACAAAAAACTGAACCTGTCTGCCGAGGAAACCCTCAACATCGCCCAAAGTCTGTATGAAAAGAAATTTATTACCTACCCGCGTACCGGAAGCAAATACATTCCTGAAGATATGTGGGTAGAAATTCCAAACCTTATCAGGGCTTTGCAGGACAGCGAAACCTACAGGCTGGCTGCCGCCAAAGTTAATTTTGGACGTTTCAATAAACGTATCGTCAATGACCTGCGTGTTACCGATCATCACGGTCTTCTGATTACGGACAAAATCCCCTCGGCATTACCCGCAAAGGAAAATGTCGTTTACAATATGATTGCCTTTCGACTATTGGAAGCTATTTCACAAGCCTGTACAAAAGAGATAACAGACATTACCATACAGGCTTTGCATTATGATTTTGCCCTGAAAGGCTGCAAGATTTTGGAAGCAGGCTGGCGTTCTATCAAAGGTAGTTTCTCAGAGGATGATACCGAACCTGTACAGGAGCTGCCCGAACTGAAAAAAGGCGATGAACTTAAAATCAAGGAAACTACCGTTTTGGAAAAGAAAACCAAACCGCTTGTATTATATACCGAAGCCGGGCTTTTGTCGGCTATGGAAACTGCTGGAAAGGAAATCGAAAATGAAGACGAACGGAAAGCCCTACAAAACATCGGTATCGGCACTCCTGCCACAAGAGCAGCTATTATTGAAACCCTGTTTACCCGTAACTATATCCAACGGGAAAAGAAATCCTTAATCCCTACTGAAAAAGGATTGCAAGTATATGAATTGGTCAAAGACCGCAAAATTGCAGATGTGGCAATGACCGCCGAATGGGAGCTGGCATTGCAGAAAATTGAAAATAACGAGGCTGATGCCGGTGCCTTTCAAAAGAAAATGGAAACATACGCAGCGTTCATAACCAATGAACTGCTGCAAACTTCCATTGCTCAAAATAACCTGCCTAAATTGGTTTGCCCGAAATGCAAAAGTCAGCAACTCATTATCCGTGATAAAATAGTGAAGTGTCTTGATGAAGCTTGTAACTGGGTACAGTTCCGCAATGTGTGCGGTGTACAAATCGGTACAACTGATATTGAATCCCTTGTCAATAAAGGCAGGACCTCTCTTATTACAGGAATGAAAAGCAAAGCTGGAAAGAAATTCGATGCTTATATCGTATTAAATGACAATGCCGAAAGCTCCTTTGAGTTTGCCAAAAATAAAACTACAAAAAGTAATGGAAAATAAGCCTACCATTAGCCCAATGGAAATCAGTAACCTGATTTATACCATACGTGGCAAGCAAGTGATGCTGGATAGCGACCTCGCTTCCTTATATCAGGTGGAAACAAAGAACCTTAACAAAGCCATAAAAAGAAACATTGAAAGGTTTCCGATTTCTTTTTGCTTTCAACTCACTGAAGAGGAAATTGAAAACTTGAGGTTCCAAATTGGAACCTCAAGTTCGAGCTATGGTGGAAGACGTTATTTACCTTATGTTTTTACCGAACAAGGGGTCGCAATGGCTTCCGCTATACTCCGTTCAGATATAGCGGTTAAAGTCAGTGTTGAAATTATGGAAGCCTTTGTAGAAATGCGGCGAATGCTTATCAGCAATGCTTCATTGTTTCATCGTTTAGATAACATTGAATTAAAGCAATTAGAAGCAGACCAAAAGTTTGAAGAGATTTTTAAGGCATTGGAAAGCGACAAGCTCCACAGCGAAAAAGGCATTTTCTATAACGGGCAAATCTTTGATGCCTATGCCTTTGTATCGGACATTATCCGTAGTGCCAAGAGTTCTATTATCCTCATTGATAATTATGTAGACGATACAGTACTCACTCTATTGAGCAAACGAGACAATAATGTGACAGTGACAATTTATACTAAAAGCATCAGTAGTCAATTAAGACTCGATATACAAAGATACAACAGCCAATACCCTGCAATCGAGGTTGAAATATTTTCTGATGCACACGACCGCTTTCTGATTATTGACAGCACACAACTCTATCATATCGGAGCATCACTAAAAGACCTTGGCAAAAAATGGTTTGCATTTTCCAGAATGGATATTGAGGTTGGCAGGATGCTACAAATTTTAACTATTTAGCAAAAAATCTAAACAAAATTATAGTATGGATACACATCAAAAAGAGCTATCATATTTCAGGTTACGACTGCAAGAATTATTAAACACCAGCTTCCCCGAAAAAGCAAACGACCAAAAATTTATTGATCAGCGTTCTTCTCGGGCTGCCAATGCTTATGAGGGTGCTTTTGGTTCAGGCAACGCTATTGAGCAATGCAGTGAAATAGCCAATTACATTCTTTTTGAGGGTTTGCACTTTTCCAAATTCGATACCATTTTTCAGGTAGTCTGCAATGAATTTGATACCATAATGGCAGACGAGGAACTACGACCGTTCGCCCTTAAAATGCTCCTTGTTTGTGAGCCAGTTTTTGCAAGATATGAGTTAACCGATGATTTCGCTTATAACAAAGAGTACGATCTGCTCTATACCGAGCTGACTGGAACCATAGCTATCTGGATAGAAGAAAATGGGCTTCAATAAACGCCAGCATCTTCAAAGGAATATTGATGCCCTGCGAATTGCTTTTAAACTGGAAAAGGAGAGCCGAAAAGCCTCAGCAGGCGAAAGACTGCTAATGATGCAATACAGCGGATTTGGCGGTCTTAAATTCGTGTTGAACCCTGTGCAAAACCCAATAGACATCAATCATTGGAGAAAAACCGAACACGAACTTTTTCCACTTACCCGCGAGCTGCACCAGATTTTAAAAGAGAATGCTGCCGATGAAAAACAATACCACAGGTATGTGGACAGTATGCGGAATTCTGTACTCACGGCGTTTTACACTCCTCCAATTGTAATAGATGCCATTGCAAATACACTCAAAGAAAGCGATATTCATATTCAGCATTTTCTAGAACCCTCTGCGGGGATTGGCTCATTCATACAATCCTTTTCAGAAAACCAATCAGTAAATGTTACCGCTTACGAAAAGGACCTGCTTACAGGCAAAATTTTAAAGCAGCTCTATCCTGAGAATACAATCCGAATTAATGGTTTTGAAGAAATACCCGAAAAGGAACAAAACAGCTACGACATAGTAGCCAGTAATATCCCTTTCGGTGATACCTCCGTATTTGACCTTTCCTATTCCAGAAGCAGGGACAAGGCAAAAATACAGGCTGCCCGAAGCATACATAACTACTTTTTCTTAAAAGGAACCGATATGCTCCGTGAGGGCGGCATACTGGCCTTTATCACTTCACAAGGTGTATTAAACAGCCCGAAGAACGAAACTATTCGCAGGGCATTGATGCAGGATAACAAGCTGGTATCTGCTGTCAGGTTGCCCAACAATCTATTTACCGATTATGCAGGTACAGAAGTTGGCAGCGACCTGATTATACTGCAAAAGAACACCGAAAAGCAAAACCTGACAGAAGCGGAAGAACTGTTTTGTCAAAGCAGTTTGACGGAGCACAACACACTGAGTAATGCTTTCTTTCAGGACAGCGCAAGAATTGTTCATACCGACCTTGTGTTAGACACCAATCCATACGGGCAACCTGCACTTATCTATACACACAAGGATGGTGTCGAAGGCATAGCCAAAGACCTGAAACAAATGCTTTCGGAAGATTTTTCCAATCGTCTGGATGTGGGATTATACAAAGGCGAACGGAACGATAATCCTGTCATACAAATTTCCGTTGACCCGCAGCCTACACCTCCTGTTACCGAACCTGTAACCATCAAATCGGAAACACAGGTATTCTCTGCTCCGGTAACAAACAACGGTATTGCAGTAACAGATGAAAAGCAATTAAGTATTTTTGACCTGTTTGAAGATATGGGAGAAACGGTAGCTTTTGCTGCTCCTGATAAAACGAAAAAGCAACCACCTAAAAGAAATAGAAGCATTCAGAGAAATCAGCCAGACCTGTTCAGTGGCCTGATGAAGCAACCTTATACTACACCTGTTTCTAACACCTCGAAAAATGGGAATACACCAAGTAGCAGAAACAAACAGGATATTATTGGCGACCTGTTCTCCAGTGTGAGCGGAGAGGGTCAGGTCGAAAGGACCTCAATAAACATAACTATCCCCGAACCTACAATTTATGCCAAAGAAATAAAGTCTTTTTACCGAAGCGACTGCCTTGTGGTGGATAACGGCTGGGTAGGTTATCTCAAAGATTTTAATAGTGATAGGAATCAGGCAATGTTCCACCCTTTGCAATTACCCCCATTCCAGAAAGCAAGAACCGAAGCCTATATTTCTCTGCGTGATACCTACCTCGATCTATATCAGAAAGAAGCCCAGCTGCAAACCGAACATAAAGAAGAAAGGGAAAACCTCAACAGATTGTATGATGCTTTTGTAAAAAGGTACGGCAACCTGAACAATGCGGAAAATATCAAGCTCATCAAAACGGACAGTTCCGGTAAAGAAATCCCTTATTTGGAACGTGTCGTTGGTGGTGTGGTACACAAGGCGGATATATTCCACCATCCTGTCAGCTTTTCAATTACTACATTGGCAACCGACAATCCTAATGAAGCCCTAGCTGCGTCACTGAATAAATTCGGCAATGTGGATCTGGACTATATGTCCGGGATTAGTGGTATGTCTGCCGATGATTTGAAAGAAGCATTAAACGGAAGAATTTTCTATAATCCACTCCAAAAGGAATATGAAATATCGGAACGTTGGATAGCAGGTAATGTGATAGAAAAAGCCGAACAGGTAAAAAACTACCTCGAAAGTAATCCCAATGCTGTTGAAACTAAAGAAAGTCTTACCGCTCTGGAAGAAGCCCGACCAAGACGTATCGAGTTTCAAGAACTGGACTTTAATCTGGGTGAGCGCTGGATTCCCACGGGCATTTATGCCCGTTTCGCTTCCCATTTGTTTGATACAGAGGTACGCATTCACTACTCTGAAAGCAGTGACGATTTTAGTATCAACTGCACCAGTAAGAACGTACATATATGGGATAAATACGCAGTCAAATCCGAGAGCCGTACTTATGACGGAATTGCATTACTGAAGTATGCCCTGGTGAATACAACACCGGATATCACAAAGAAGATTATAATTGATGACAAGGAAGTAAAAGTTCGTGATGTGGAAGCCATACAGATGGCAAACACCAAAATTGATGAGATCCGTATCGCCTTTACTGACTGGCTACACGCACAGAATGACGAGTTTAAAAACCGCCTGACCGATCAGTATAACAACACTTTTAACTGTTTTGTCCGCCCGCAGTATGATGGCAGCCATCAGGATTTTCCCGGATTGGATAGAAAAGCATTGGGTATAGAGGATCTCTATTCCAGCCAAAAAGATGCAGTCTGGATGATAAAACTTAATGGCGGTGCCATCTGTGACCATGAAGTAGGTGCGGGAAAAACACTCATCATGTGTACGGCGGCACAGGAAATGAAGCGCTTGGGAATGGTACATAAACCCATGATTGTGGGTTTGAAAGCCAATGTCCATGAAATTGCAGAAGCCTACAGGACTGCTTATCCACATGCAAAAATATTATATCCTGGCAAAGAAGATTTTACACCGCAAAAGCGCCAAAGAATTTTCGGAGACATTAAAAACAACGATTGGGATTGTGTAATACTCACACACGACCAGTTCGGCATGATACCGCAGTCCCCTGAAATGCAAAAAGAAATCCTGCAGGCTGAACTTGATAGTGTACAGGACAACCTGTCGGCTTTGGAAGCACAAGGGAATGAAATTTCCAGGGGAATGCTTAAAGGTGTAATTGTCAGAAAGCAAAACCTTGAAGTAAAGCTCAAAACACTGGAACACGATATCGAAAACCGGAAGGACGATATTGTGGACTTTAAGATGATGGGAATTGACCATCTGCTTGTAGATGAAAGCCACCGTTTTAAAAACCTCATGTTCAATACCCGCCATGAGCGGGTTGCCGGTTTAGGCAATATGACAGGTAGCCAAAAGGCGATGAACCTGCTTTTTGCCATCCGTACCATTCAGGAGCGCACCGGTAAGGATCTGGGGGCGACTTTTCTTTCGGGTACTACCATAAGCAACTCGCTGACAGAACTCTACCTGTTATTCAAATACCTGCGTCCGCAAGCTTTGGAAAAACAGGGCATCAATTGTTTTGATGCCTGGGCAGCAATCTATGCAAGGAAAACCACCGATTATGAATTTTCTGTGGCCAATAATATTGTCACAAAAGAACGTTTTCGCTACTTTATCAAAGTGCCTGAACTGGCACAATTCTATTCGGAGATCACAGATTACCGCACTGCTAAGAATATCGGTATCGACCGTCCGGAAAAGAACGAGGTATTGTACAACATACCGCCCACACCGGAACAGGAAGTCTTTATCAAAAACCTGATGGAATTTGCCAAAACGGGTAATGCTACCTTGCTGGGAAGAGCGCCGTTATCGCAAAGTGAAGAGAAAGCCAAAATGCTGATTGCAACGGACTATGCCCGTAAAATGTCATTGGATCTTCGGATGGTAAGCAACAAATACGATGACCATCCCGATAACAAAGCGTCGCATTGTGCCGCCAATATTGCCAAATACCATAGCAGGTTTAATGCACAGAAAGGAACACAGTTTGTGTTTTCGGACTTGGGTACTTACAAGCCTGGTGAATGGAATGTGTATTCGGAAATCAAACGCAAGCTTGTAGAAGACCATGGGATTCCTGCCCACGAAATCCGTTTCATACAGGAATCTAAAAATGATAAGCAGCGTAAGGAGCTTATCAGTGGCATGAATGAAGGTAAGATACGTGTGTTGTTCGGTTCTACCGATATGCTGGGAACTGGTGTAAATGCACAGAAACGTGCCGTTGCCGTTCATCATCTGGATACACCGTGGCGACCAAGCGACCTTGCCCAACGGGATGGCAGGGCTATCCGTAAAGGCAATGAGATTGCCAAGTTCTTTGCCGATAACAAAGTCGATGTGATTATTTATGCCGTAGAAAAATCACTGGACAGCTATAAGTTCAACTTGCTTTACAATAAACAGCTTTTTATTGACCAGCTGAAGAACAACAGCTTGGGCAAGCGTACCATTGATGAGGGCAGTATGGATGAAAAATCAGGAATGAACTTCTCTGAATATGTTGCCATACTATCAGGCAATACAGATCTTTTGGAAAAGGCAAAGCTGGAAAAACAGGTTGCCGGACTGGAAAGCGAAAAACAGGCATTCAATCGTTCCAAGTTCAGTTCTAAATACAAACTGGAAGATATTACCGCTATTCTGGAGTCTGCCACTTCCCGTCTGGAACGTATGAGCCTTGATTGGGAAAACTTACAGCAACGTTTGCAAAAGTTTTCTGATGGGACTATTGCAAATCCTGTTCAGCTTGACGGATTATCTCCAAATGCAGATGTGAAACAGATTGGAGCCAAGCTTAACCAGATTGCGGACAAAGCTCGTACTGGTGGTCAGTACGAAGAGATTGGCAGCCTATACGGTTTTACATTATTGGTCAAAACTGAAATATCGGAAAAAGAAGGTGTTGATATAAAGGTTAATCGTTTTTTGGTGCAGGGCGAAGGTAATATTAAGTACACGTACAATAACGGCATAATAGCTAAAGATCCACAAACAGCTGCCAGCAACTTCTTGAACGCCTTAGAGAAGCTGCCTGGCTATATTGAGCAGGAACAAAAGAAAATTTCCGAACTGCAAAAAGACCTTCCCGTACTTCAGGAACTGGTCAATGGAACATGGACAAAGGAAAACCGGTTAAGCGAATTGAAAACCGAGTTGGCTGCTATTGAAAGGAAAATACAATTGTCTATTACACCTGAACAGGACGCAAAAAAGGATCAATCACAGGCAGAAGAAATACAATCCATCACTACCTCTAGATTAAAAGTTTAAAATCATTTAATCGCACAAATTTCAAAATACTCCCTAAATATTTATAAAATATTTGTTAACAGAAAAAGGGAAGAAAAGCCTTAAGAATGATAAAATGCTATCAGATTTTGACTAAATATTACTAATTAATAATATTTGGTACAACTATTTTTGATGAAATTTTTGACAAATAAATTACCCGCCAATATTAATTATTTCATGATAAAAAAATTACCTTTTCTATTTCTTGCCTTATTTTTATTTCAAATTGAATTTACTTTTAGCCAGACAGATGTAAATAACCTTATTGATAATTTTGTAACTACAATGAACAGCGCCGGCTTATCAAAAAGCCAGTCTGCTCAAGTAAGGGATTTAATCATAGAAAGAAACAGACTTATTGCTGAAGATGCAAAACTGCAAAATGAACTGAAAGCAAAATATCCTTTTGTATTTCATGATGAAGAAACCACTACTAAATACAACAATCAGCAATTTGTAAAATCATTATCAGAAATCATTACCATCGCACAATTCAGGAAACTATTCTTGCCGCAATTCGATTTCAGGATACAACAAATAGCCAATGATAAATTTATTCTTTTGAAAAAGAGATACAAATTTACTCCTGACCAGGAAACAAAACTTAAAAAGCTGCTTGACGAATCCACCACTGATGAAATTATTATCAAAGAATATTACAACTATGATGATAATTTATCATGGAACAATTATACCGAAGAAAAAATAAAATCCTCAGACAAGGAACGTGAACTATTAAAAAGCTTCGGGTTATTTTATTCTAAAAACACAAAGACAGATACCCTGATTAAAAAGCTTAAAGAAGCTAATGTTGACTCTGAGAGAATAAACCAAATTATATTGAAATTACAGGTTTTGCAGGAGCGTAACGATAAACGACTTAAAACATGGAGAGAAAATGATGCAGCCAATGTCTTCAATTTTCATGATCCCGGTGATGACGAATATGCTATTTACCTTGACTTCCGTGAACAATTAAGTAAAATATTAAAAATAGAGGAGTTTAAAACTGTTTTTGTATCCCAAATGCAAAACCGAATTATTCGCGATACCCAAAAAGAATTTCAAACGATAAAAGCTGCTTACAAACTTACCGATCAGCAGTATGATGAGATTCAAAAACTAATCCTTGAAAAAAATACAGAAAAAATTGTAACCGAAGAATACTATAAATACAGCTATGAGCTATACCAGCAAAAATTACGTGCCGTTGAATACCGTCATGAGAAAAATATCAGAGAGACCATTCAAAAAATGATGCTACAAAACGAAGGAACTAAAAAATAAATACAGAATAATAATAGCCAAACTAACCCCCTTAAATTTTAAAAAGCATGAAAAAGACACTACTCGTTTTTACGGGCTTCGTATGCAGTTTTATGAGTTTTGCCCAAGATAACTGTGTGGCAACCGTTGAACAAGCCCGAGCGTATTTATTAGGCACTCCAGATGCCAAACCAGATTATCAAAAAGCCTTTTTAACCCTGCAGGATTGCGCCAACCACGGAGATGCTGCATCATTAGCCTTTACTGGACTTATGTATCAAAATGGTGTAGGGATTGAAAAAGACGAAAACAAAGCCTTTGATTATTTAATGAAGGCAGCTGAAAAAGGCTATCCTTCAGCAGAATACAATATTGGTCGTTTTTACATGATCGGTACCGGTTGTGACATCGATTTTGACAAGGCCTTATATTGGCTCACCCTGGCAGCTGACCATGGTAATGACCAGGCTGCTTATAGTATAGGTTATATGTACCTTAAAGGTTTTGGACTGCCTCAGGATTATAAAAAAGCCATTTCATGGTTCGAAATCTCCACCTGGCCCATGGCAAAACACTGGCTGGGCAATTGTTATTATTTTGGTTATGGCGTTCCTAAAGATGAGGATAAAGCAATCCTGTATTATACTCAAAGCCATACAGGAAACAGTGAGCAACTTTTAAAACATATTGCACAAAATGTAAAAGAAAATGTTGATACCGCAATTACTAACGAATTAAAAGAAAAAGAAGCTCCGGAAAACACTGGTATTGCCAAAGAAGCAATCGATAAATTAACAATCGATACACCGCAGCAAACTGAGAAGAAGATCCTTAAATCAAAATACCTTAATGGTAAATGGAAAGGAAAACTGATAGAGTTAGATTGGTCAGGTAAACAAATCGTGAAAGTATTACCTTTAAATAGTGAGTTTTCAGCAGAAGACAATACTGTAAATTATAAATGGGAGATTAACAAAACAACAAGTCAGTCCACAGCTATATGGGAAGACAATGCCTTGTATTTTGACAAGCTAAATATGGTTTTTGACTGGCCATTTAGCGACCGGCCAGATGTAAATACCATAGACTGGGAAGTACTGTCTGCAAAAATAGAATTTAAGGTAATCAACAACAAAACGTATTTAATAGGCAATTTACAAACCTTCACCAATCAATGGAATGAGCCGGGACCGCCGATGCGTTTTATCTTAAAACAAACTGCTGAAGGAGAAGACGAAGATTTGACTAATGACGAACTTCTTGCTATAAGCGATCAAAAAGATCATTTTATTGTTTTATATCCAAACCCTTTTGTAGAAGATGTACTTATAGCTTACGAGTTAGAAAAGGAGGCACAAGTAAGTGTAAATGTCTATGATCTTACCGGAAACCCGGTACCAGCAACACTGGAACCTGGGGCATTACAAACGGCAGGAAAGCATCACTACACGCTGGGCGGCGCTAGCCTAAAGGCCGGAATGTACATAGTACGTGTAGCGGTTGGCAATGAAATGCACTCCAGAATTTTAATAAAAAAATAGACAAGATGAAAAAACTTTATATTTGCCTTATAATTGTCTTATGCTCAATGAAAGGTTTTGCACAATACTCTGAATATGGAGGTACCTATTATGACTCTCAATTTGGCCAGACTGGTGTTACGGTAATTTATAACCCGGGACCAAATTGGGCTGCCATAAATGCAGCTCAGGATGCCCAAAATGCTAAATTGGCTGCTACTGTCGCTCTTAATGTACCTCAACAACCTGTAATACCGCCACCAACTGGCGGAGTCACTACATCGACACCTCCAAAACCATCGGCTCCAGCACCAAAACCAAACATAGATCCTTGTGCGGCCTTAGCGATACTAAATGCTGATACGAAGTATAAAGAAAGACTCAATGAAATTATAGGAAAAGCTAAAACCGACAGCACAAAAGAATATGGGTACTCTATATCAAAAGGGGCCAGCAATTATGTAGCTGGTACAAATGATTCTGATGGAAATTTAGATTTTCCAAATAAAAATCAAATCTATGGGTATATGCATGACCATACCTTACCACGTGCAACCATAGGACCAAACGGCTTGCCTGGAACAACAGAATTTATCCAGATGTTTTCGAATGTAGATTTAAAAACTTTTGTAGAGGCATTAAACTATACTGCTACTAATGGCGTACCGATAGCAGATGTATTTTCTACTCTTGTTGATAATACTGGCAATGTATATACACTAAAATACGAAGGTACTTATAACGATATCCAAGGAAAATCAATAGATATAGTTGCGCTTGCAAAAGCCTATAGTACAAATATGAACGATGAGGGTATTTCTAGTTATGGAGGCATCGAAAATGCCTTTGTTGCTTTCCTGGAATTGGATGTAAAAATTCCCGGCATAGTTCTATACAAAACAACTCCGGGAACAACCCCAACTAAATTAGGCATTAGTTCTAATGGAACTAAATTTTCAGCATCAAATACGCCTTGTAAATAATTTTAAAAAAAACGAAATAACATGAAAAAACAAATAATAATACTATTTTTTCTAGTAAGCAGCCTGCATGGCAAAGCACAGGTAATACTTTCGATAGAAGAATATAATAAGTGTAAAAGTACTACATGTGGTCAAACGACTGATTATGTAAAGGACATAAACGGCACATTCAATAAATACTTAGGAATATGGAAAGGTTCTTATGAGAACAAAACGTATGAAATTTTTGTGACTAAGACAACGCGTAGCCAAAATATCATGAATGTGCGTACTGTTAAATTTGATGGGCTATTAATACGCTATAAAATTACCGACAGTAATGGTTCTGTACTTGTAGATACCAGATCTTTTGCAGATGATAATCCGTATGTTATTTATGGATTAGGATTTACTAAAGATGGTAATTATAAATTAGGATTTACAGGTACCGATAACAATCTTAAGAATCTGGGCAATATTTTGATTGGTATTAATAATGGTAAATTGGGTTTCTTTTTTTATCCTGAACCATTGATGGCACCAAGTGGTCCTAATTATTTCCCTGAGAAGCCTTATACTTTTCCAAGAGAGAAATCAATATATTTAAATAAACAATAAAATTAAATAAGGCTCTGGTGGTCTGTTGACTGTTAGGGCTTTTTTTATCTGGTTTTAGATGAAAAGAACAGTAATAATACTATTTATGATATTAAGCAGCCTGTACTGTAAAGCGCAGGTGATAATGTCAATCGAAGAATATCAAACTTATAAAAATACTAAAGTGGGGCAATTTCCTGATTATGTAAAGGACATAAACGGTACATTAAATAAATATGTAGGTACATGGAAAGGTACTGATAACAACAAAACGTACGAGATTGTTGTGACAAAAACAACCCGCACCCATGATTTTCATATAAGATTATTTAAGTTTGATGCGTTATTAATACGCTATAAAATTACCGACAGTAATGGTTCTGTACTTGTAGATACCAGATCTTTTGCAGATGATAATCCGTATGTGATCAAAGGATTAGTTTTTACTAAACAAGGCAGTTACAAATTATCTTTTAGAGGAACGGATAACAATCTTATAAACGATGGCAATATTTTGTTAGATGTTTATAATGGTCAATTGGATTTCTTTTTCTATCCGGAACCAAAGGTGATTATGGGTAACCCGCCTAATTATTTCCCAAACAAGCCGTATACTTTTCCAAGAGAGAAATCAATATTATTGACAAAGCAATAAAACTAAAAAACTCCAACTGTTGTTGGGTTGGAGTTTTTTATCGTTTTTTTAAACTATGAAAAGAACAGTAATAATACTATTTATGATATTAAGCAGCCTGTATTGCAAAGCACAGGTAATCATGTCGATAGAAGAATATGATAAGTGTAAAAGTACTACATGTGGCCAAACGCCCGATTATATAAAGGACATAAATGGTACCTTCAATAAATACGTAGGAACGTGGAAAGGTACTGATGACAATAAAACCTATGAAGTTATTGTGACTAAAACAACCCGTAGCCGTAATATCATGAATGTACGCATTGTTAAATATGATGCGCTATTAGTACGTTATAAAATTACCGACAGCAATGGTGTGGTACTTGTAGATACCAGATCCTTTGCAGATGATAATCCGTATGTGATCAAAGGATTAGTTTTTACAGAAGCAGGCAGTTACAAATTATCTTTTAGAGGAACGGATAACAATCTTATAAACGATGGTGATATTTTGATACGCATTTATGATGGCAAAATGAGTTTCTTTTTCTCTCCGGAACCAAAGGTGATTTTGGGTAACCCTCCTAATTATTTCCCAAACAAGCCCTATACTTTTCCAAGAGAGAAATCAATATTATTGACAAAGCAATAAAACTAAAAAACTCCAACTGTTGTTGGGTTGGAGTTTTTTATCGTTTTTTTAAACTATGAAAAGTATAATAAAAATGTATATATGAAAGAAAAGAATAATCCTGTTATAGCAAAGATTCAGAATAAAATTCAAATAATATTAATCCTGTTTTTATTTTTGTTTTCAATAACTGCTTTTTGTCAATCAAAAAATGATGAAAAAATAAGCACAAGTGAAATTTCCAAAGTTTTAGAATATTTTCAAAAAAAGGGAGATAAAGAGCAATATAATGCTGCAGTTTTTTTAACGACTAATATACCGATTCATTATTCGGCAGATAATGTCTGGCTGAATAAAAGCGGAAAAGAAGTTGCTTTTAAAGTCACAAATTATAAGGATATAGAAGAGGCTACCAATAAATTTAGTAAGTTAAAGGATAGCATTGGAATGATTCCCAAAAATACTTTGATTAAGGATAAGGATGTCATTAAAAGTGAGTTTTTGATTAGGAATATCGAAATGGCTTTTAAAGCATGGAAAGAAAACCCTTGGTCAAAAAACTATGATTTTAAAACATTTTGCGAATACATTCTACCTTATCGCAGTTTATCAGAACCAATGCAGGATTGGAGACCTGAATATCAGACAACCTTCGAGAAATTATCAGTCGGAATGGCTGACGCAAGTGATCCTGTAGAATTATGTTCTAACATAATAAACAACATTAAACATTTTGATTTTGTATTAAAACGTTTTGACCCTAAACAACTTTTAGGCCCGGTAGATTTGTTGTTTTGGAGAGAAGGCAATTGTCCCGATTTGGCTAATGTCGCTATTTTTGCTGCAAGGTCACAAGGTGTCGCAACAACGTTTGATTATACACCACATTATGCAGCCTCTTCAAACAGGCACTACTGGAATACAGTTATAGACAATAAAGGCGTTCATGTTCCTTTTAACGGAAATCAGGATTTGCCCTATGTTTACAATGCTGTAGCCAAACGATTAGGTAAAGTGTTCAGGGTTACATTTTCGGAGCAAATAGGGAATTTAACTACTTTAATTCCTGAAAATGAAATCCCGGATGATTTTTTAAAAAGTAAAAACATTTTAGATGTTACATCAGAATATGTTGAAGTTAGTGATGTTAATTATTCTTTTGATCCTCAGGTAATTTCAAAAGTTAGTTACCTTAATGTATTTAACAGAGGTAACTGGAGACCCCTTGACTGGGCGAAAATAAATAATAAAGTCTCTGTCTATAAAAATATGGGAAGGGATATTGTCTATTTGCCAAGTGTATTTGTTTCGGGAAAAATGGTTTTTGAAAATTATCCAATACTTTTAGACCAAAAAGGTATAAAAACGATATTAAAACCAGATGCGCTAAATTCTTTTTCTGCAACACTTTCCAGAGAAAATGAATACAAAAATAAACATACTGATAATAATCCTTTCCAGATCATAAAAGGTGAAAAATACAGGATACTTGTTTGGAGTGGCAACTGGCAGCTTGTAGAAGAACAGCTTGCATCAGAAGACAACAAGGTTTCTTTTAAAAAATTACCGAAAAATGGGCTTTTTTTGATGTGGTCTTCAAAGCCGGATTTTTATGAACGGATATTTACTATTGACCCAATGTCGAATCTTATAACATGGTATTAAATAGAAATTTAAATAATGTATATTTTGAATATCCATCGCAAATAATTAGGTACAAATGAGTAAATATAACCCCATCCTCACAAAGAATCTGCAACAAATAATAGATTCTTTGTTTATTATTTTAGTTTTAGCATTGCCTTTTATTTCATATCCATTTATTTTAAATTCTAATAAAATTGGCAAAGAACTATACTTGGTTACAGTAGTTTCTTTGTGGATGATTTTTAAGACAGTAAGTACATTAAAAAACAAAGCATTGAAGATTTATGTTGTAGATGTTGTCATGCTTTTATTTTTCTTATATGTTGTTGTACATTATTCTTTTTTTTCTTTTTATACCTTTTTATATGACCAATTTTGGGTGTTCACGTGTTATATTTTGCTCTTTTATTTATTTCGTTGGAGTTATGATAAGGAGCAGGAAAACGGGCGTCTTTTTAATAAAACTATATATCTGATTTGGTGTTATTGTTTTGTGCAGTCAATAGTTGCATTATTGCAAAAGTTTAACTTTATAAATTCGGACAATAAGTATTTTGAGACTGTTGGAACATTTATAAATCCTAATTTTTTAGGAGTTTACATGGTAGTCGGGCTGCTTGTTTTATTATATCAGATTCTGGTGGTTAAGGAAAAGAGAATAGTTCTCAAAGTAGCTTTGCTATTGAGTTTCTTTTCCATGATGTATGTTCTTTACTTAACCGAATCCAGGGCATCATGGATATCATTATTAATTGGTTTTCTGGTTTTATTATTTACCTCTCCAAATTTTGTTTATTTTTTCAAAGCAAACAAAAATAAAACTATAATTTTATTTGCCATTATCGGTATTGTTGTTCTTGGCTCCTTGTACCTGTTATATCAGTTAAACAAGGACTCGGTTGATGGAAGGACATTGATTAGGAAAATTGCCATTTTAGATATTCAGAAAAATCCTTTTTTTGGAAATGGAATTTTTAATTTTGATGGAGTGTATAACAGCTCAAAGACTCATTATTTTATTGAAACACAACGCCCTTGGAAAGAAGTGAAAGTGGCTGATTACGTTTCTAATGCTTTAAATGATTATATTCAGATTGTCTTTGAGATTGGGTTTTTAGGATTTGCTTTAATAAGTGTACTATTATTTATAATAGTTAAGAAAATAGAACTAAATCCAATAACCAGATTAGCAGTTGCTATTGTCGCTGCTTTTGTCTTCTTAGGATTATTTACTTCAGTTTTGTATAATCCTACTGCAATGGTTTTTATGGTGTGGGCATTGTCAATATTATTTGTTTACGGAAACAATAAAATTGAGGTGTTTACTATTTCAAATAATAGTACATTAAGTATTTTAAGGGGTATTTCTTTTTTTACGTTTTTAAGCATTGGGGTTTTATTTGGTTTAAAGACTAAATCCCTACAGGATTTTAAAACCGTGATTGAGGATACAAATCAGAAATTTTATTACAAACTTAGCAATACTGACATGCTTTTTATTAAGGATGACGCATTTGTTGAATTTAAACTTGGCTACGAAAAATATACCGATCAGGAGATAAAACAAGGAATTGACATGATGGAAAACTCTGTGAAAAAATCTAAAATTCCAGATGCAAACATAATATTAGCTAATGTTTATACTGCTCAAAAAGATTTACTCAGGACAGAGCAATTATTGTTAGCTAACGTAGGTATTGAACCTTTTAGGTTTGAACCCAAAGAAAACCTGTTCCGTTTTTATCTTCAGACCAATCAAAAGGAGAAGAGCATCAAAATAGCAAAGGAAATAATTAATTTGCCTGTAAAAATTAAATCAAATAAAATCAATGCTTATAAATCAGAAGCTAAAAAATATTTGAAAAATAATTGATGAAGATTATTATTCACTTCTTTGGTCTAGATAATGTGTTCAAATTGGTAGTCCTTCGATTTATTCTTTTTTGATACTTGTTTCTTTTTTAACCAAATGTTGCAAGTTGGGATCATTTTTAATTCGTTCGAACTCATCTGACACTATGCTAATAATATCCAGTTTTATCTGCCGATAATTGGCTTCAATTTCCTGCCTCATCCTATCTTCACCTTGTGCATCTACAAAGGATAAAATATCCGGTATTTTTTGATAGGCTTTGGTTTCAGCGGCTACCTTATCATTGTCCACAACAATTTCAGCATGGAAGATTTTCTGCTCGATACGTTCATCAAAATTATCCGATACAGCCCCTACAAAAACACCTTGGGTCAATGTAGAAATTTTAGAAGCAGGTATGAGACTGTCTAATTGTGTGGAAATGGATGTAGAGGTATCATTACGGTTGATCGATAAGCTTTGTCTTTTCTGTAGTACCTTGCCAAAACGTTCCGAAAGATTTTTGGCAGTATCGCCGACAACCTGACCGCTGAAAATATTACCCACGGTGTTCTGGATTACCTTGCTCTCTTTGTCACCGTAATCCCTTGTCAACTGTGAGTAATCCTGAAATCCCAAACAGACTGCCACCTTATTACTTCGGGCAGTAGCTATCAGATTATCTAATCCTCTAAAGTAAATTGTGGGCAGCTCATCTATTATAACCGAACTCTTTAATTGTCCTTTTTTATTGATGAGTTTTACAATACGTGAATTGTACAATCCCAATGCAGCAGAATAAATATTCTGACGGTCTGGATTGTTTCCTACACATAATATTTTTGGCTCTTTGGGATTATTGATGTCCAATGAAAAATCATCTCCGGTCATGACCCAATAAAGCTGAGGGGATATCATTCTTGACAAAGGAATTTTAGCTGATGCAATCTGCCCCTGCAGTTGGTCCTGTGCGCCGCCCTGCCAGGCATCCATAAATGGAGATAGATAATTTTCCAGTTCGGGATAAGACGTCAGAACAGTAAATACGTCTGAATACTTCTTGTTTAATAGCTCAATGGCGTGTGGGAACGTACAATGCTTACCATTTTCATAGATTTTGAGAAACCATATAATAGCAGCCAATAGAATAATCGGGCTTTCCACAAAGAAATCTCCCTGCTTCTGTATCCAGCTGCGGTTCAGGTTCAGCATAATGGTATAAGCTGCTTCGTAGGCATCCGAAATATCCGTCATAAAATCAGGATTTAGGGGATTGCAGCGGTGGCTTTTTCTCGGGTCGTCAAAGTTGATGACGTAGAAGGTTGGTTTGACTTTATACTTATCCTTGTGCTTTAGTAAATGGTTATAGGCAATAGTGGAAAGATCGTCGAACTTGAAATCGTAGATGTACATACTGAATCCTTTTTCGATATGCTGCTTAATGTAGTTGTTCACAACAGCATACGATTTACCAGAGCCAGGAGTGCCGAGCACAATTGTCGCCCTGAAAGGGTTAACGATATTGATCCATCCGTTGTGCTGTTTTTTGTTGTACCAGAATTTGGTAGGCAGGTTGACCGAGTACTCATTCTCCATCAGTTTTGTTTCCTGCATAAAACTTTCGTTCTCGCTGTTAAAAACATCATCCATTAGGTTGTTGTTCAGTAGTCTGCTTATCCATACACCAGCCATCATAAGGGCTATATATCCCGTGGAGATTGTCAGGATGTAAAAGAAAGTCCCTATCACCGGTGACAAGTTTAATAACGGAGTATTGAGAAAAAACAGCACGAACCCAATTCCTAAAGCCACGTAAATTTTAGGCCAGGTTATTTTGTCATTCTTCACACCTTTGCTTCCCAGACAGCTTAAAGCAAGCAGAACAATTGCAAAAACTTTGGTGTAAAGCGTATGTGAAAACAAACCTGCCGTTCGTTGAAAATTGCCTAAGATCTTATTGACGACTTCCAATGTCCATCCTCTTTCAAAAAAAAAGCCGTAGCAGTACCAGTATAAGTGCATCAGCACTATCAGGATACTTACGGCTCTCATAAATGCCATAATCTTGGCAAGCCCCCTTAAATCATCTTCTCCTTGCATTTTAATATATTTAATGTTCGGGCGTGAATATAAAGGCTATGAAAACTGCCCTCGGAAAAGTGGCAGTTGATGGCGGTGAGTGGCATTATTTGGCTGTCTGTTACTTCTGGCCTGTGTTGCGTTTTCTTTTCTTCTTCATCTTGTTGGCAAAATCCTGTTCCTCGTAATCCTCGCCCTGCGCTTCGGGTAGCAGTCCACTAAAACCTTCTATGATAGCCTTTTCATTCGCGCTGAAAGTAGGAGTTTCTTTATTCAGAAAATCAAATAATTCGTGTGGTTTTTCGACAGGCGGGTCTTCCCAAGCATTTTGCTTTACTACTTTAGGTTGGGGTACTTCTGGTTCTTTTATGTCCGGCTTGATGTTATGGTTCCAATAATCATTAAAGGGATTGGCAGCAAATGCTGTACCGAAGCGGGAGCCGTTCCAAACGGTTTTGGAATTATGGTCAATAAAAGTGATACCATAAATACGCCCTGTGTCATTTCTACGAACTACTGTGTTGATGCCCTGCTGTGCTAACTGCTTTTTAAAATCCTTTTCGTTGTCTGTCGATTGTACAGTAATAGTAATGGCAGCCTTGAGAGTAGCTTTTGCTCCGCTGTCTTTTAAGGCTTCCTTGCATTTCGTAAAATGCAAATCCAAGGCCGATAGCCCCGCACTTTTACCGAATAAGGATGCCTTGAAAGGATGTCCGGCCCTTTCACCACTTTCTTTTAAAGGAATATATAATAAGCCTTGCTGCATCTTTCCATGCAGTTCGCCTTCCACTTTTTCGGTGGTGATATTAAAGAGGGAAAGCAGGGCATTGTATTCGCCTAAAGTCTGATATTGGTAATATGTAGGCAAGTGACGTACAACCGAAGCAATCTGGCTTTTAATATCACCTTTCTCATAATCCACAGGACGGAAAATTTTATTATTTTGCTGATGCTCTTTCTCTGTCGCGGGTATTAGATCGTACTTACTTTCCATCTCCCTGCATACATTCATAGACCTTCTTTTCTCGAACTTGTCTGAAATCTTTCTGCCTTCTTCATCTACGCAGACCGAGACAATATGGATATGGCTGCGGTCAATATCGGTGTGCTTAAATACCACAAAAGGCTGATGCCCGTAACCCATTTCACGCATATATCCTTCCGCCATTTCTCTGAACCTGTCATCACTTACATTATCTTTCGGGTCGGGATTGAGCGAAATATGCACCGTATGCTTTTCAGTATTGCGGTTGGCTATTAGGTAAGGCTCAAAAGATCGGGCTAATTGTGCGACCGAATAATGCCCGCTCGGGGTTTCAATTATTTTATTGGTAAACAAAATCTGTCCGCTTTCTTTCTCTACTTTGAGCTGATTGTATTCCAATGCTCCATACAAATTACTCCCTCTACCAATTTTAGCTATCATTTCACTGCTGTTTTTTCAGATGTTCTGCTTCGAATTCTTCGGTTAGTTGAATGATTTTCTGGCATAATACCGTCATTTCAATCGTCTGTTTTTCCAGTTTATAAAGGTAAGCTGCCGCCTTTTTCTCTGAAAAACGGCTGTACAACAGCTTCACAATCTGGTTATAATTGATCCCTACAGAGCGGAACTGGCTGTGAAACGAGGTCAGCCGCATATAAAAATCTACCGTTCCCTTATCAATTTTCATCGTTTTCATTTCCTTTCCAAACAGCTGTGAAATGATAAATTTTGCCTTATTGGTCATTCCAGATACTTCAAAGAGTGATAATAGTTTAGCATTTTCCTCTTCCGTCAGGCGAAATACATGGCGGTGGATGCTAGGGTCATCTTTGGGTGTCCGACCGCCCTTGTTCCGTTTCTTTTCATTGTTCTCATTCATCATATATCCATTTTAAATTCCATACAAAACCCTGACTTCGGAAGGTGTTTTCCAGCCCCCGGCAGGGCAAGTTGTTTTGAGGCACGAACTCGGTTTCGAGTGCCTCAAAACACAACTTGCCGTGTTCTGGTGAACACAAAAATCCGCCCTTCGGGACGGATTAAATGTAGCAGGGAAAACAGCATCAGGCTGTCCGCTTTCTTACCAGATATCTCGTGTTTCTTTTGCATAAGTCAGTTAATTAAAAATCATTTTACAAAGTAAAACTCTCTTTCAAAGAGTATTGCTATGCAATATCTGGACAAACACTGCCTTTGAACGCCAAACACTATCACGTTTATCAAAGCACATAGATACCTGCATTCCTTTGTGCCTATAAACAGATATAAGGGCATAAATAGCTATGTGAATAACAACATAACTACGCAAGCACTCATATAGAAAAGTGCAGTTGCGCGGATGTAAGCAGGTGCATACTGAAGTACCTGATTACGCGGTCAGGTATAGAGAAATTTAAGCACATAAGCAATTAGGTATGTTGGTGAAAACCTGCTTACCTGCGCACAGATGTAAGTGTGGAGTCAGCTATATAGAAAGCCACATAGATGCCTGAATAGCTATTAAATTCTGTACACGCACAGATGCAGTAATACTTAGATAATTGCGCACATACGGACATAAATAGATGGATATACAAATAATTAAAAAACAGTGAGATATGAATGCAAAACAGAAAACAGTATTTATCGCCTTTTCCTCCCAAAAAGGCGGTGTCGGTAAAAGTACATTTACAACGCTTGTAGCAAGTACGATGCACTATAGGCTCGGCTACAACATAGCCGTATTTGATGCGGATTTTCCACAGCACAGCCTGATAAAAATGAAGACCCGGGATTTGGGAATGGTAATGGAGAATGAGGCTTTGAAAAAGCTGGCATACAAGCAATTTACAACCATCAACAAAAAAGCCTATCCGATTATGCAGTATAAAGCGGATAGCGTATTGGAAGTGGCTCTCGAATTTGTAGACACTTCTTCCGTTCCGGTTGATGTGGTGTTCTTTGACCTGCCAGGAACTGTGAATACGCCCGGCATTCTGAAAGCATTGGCAGGAATGCACCACATTTTTACGCCCATTACGGCAGACCGTGTGGTAATGGAAAGTACACTCATCTTTACGCAGCTCTTGCAGGATGTGATTATGAAAAAAGGGAAAACTTCCATAGAAAGCATTAACCTGTTTTGGAACCAGGTGGACGGCAGGGAAAGCACCCCTTTATACAATGTATATAACCAACTTATTGAGCAATTGGGGTTGAGCCTGATGCAAAGCCAAATCAAGAACAGCAGTCGTTTTCGCAAAGAAAGCGAAGTGGATAGTAAAACCGTTTTCCGCTCTACCTTAATGCCTCCTGATGAGCGATTAATGAAAGCCTGCCAATTAGACTTGTTTATGAACGAGTTTTTAAAAATTATTCAATTATAAGTTTTATGGAGAAAGATAATAAGAGAAAGATCACCCCTGATATTAACGAGGAATTGATGATGAACCTGATGGTAGACGGTGTTAAAAAGGAAGGGCTACAACTTCCGCCGGAGCCTGCCGAAGAACTATCAAAGGAAAAAATTAAGGTTGAAGAATTGCCAAAGGAGAAACCGGCAATTAAAGAAAAGAGCAGAACGAAAAGGACGAGCGAAACAGATTATGACGGCATTTTTTTCAGAAAAACCGACACCAATGCCCGTGATGGAAAGACGGTTTACATTAGACCGGATTTCCACGAAAAATTGTCACGAATTGTACAGGTCATAGGTGAAGACAAGATTACAATATATGCCTATTTAGACAATCTGCTGGATTACCATTTTCAAGAATTTGGTGAGCAGATCACCAAGAGTTTTAATGATAAATACAAACCCATTTTATAATAATAGTTATGGAAAAAACTAATCGAACAATCAGTACCAAGAAGATAGGAGAAAACTATTCTTCTAAATTCCTAAAAAGGAATACATTAAAAGGCCGAGGCGATAAATGCATATATGTACGCCCCGAATACCACGAGAAACTTACGCGTATAGTAAAGATTATCGGTGCAGGTGAAATTCCGCTGTATGCGTATCTGGACAACATCTTAAAGCATCATTTTGAGCAGCATTCCGAAGAAATCATTGAAGATTACAACAAGAACCATAAACCCATTTTGTCATGAGAAATTTATTTAAGAAAAATAAACAGCCTAAAAAAAACACACAACAATATAGTGCCAGATTTTTGGTTAATCGGTTTCCATCGGGACGTAACGGCAAGGTCGTCTACATACGTCCGGAATATCACGAAAGGCTGCTCCGCTTAGTGCAGTTAACAAGCGAAGAAAAGCCCACCCTGTATTCTTACATCGACAATATCCTTGAAAACCACTTCAGGGAGTTCGGGGATGATATTACCAATTATTTCAACGAACATTTTAAACCCATTTTATAGCAATGGAAACAGTAATAATAATATGTCTGCTGATAGTCATTGTTCTGCTTTTGCACGACAAGATTGTCATCAAAAAAAGGCCGGGGCAGCAACAGGCGAAACAAGAAAAACCTAACCCGAACCTGCCTGACATTATCGGGCAGCCCAAAAGGGTAAAAAGCCTGTTGGTTCCAAAGGATGCCACTGAAAGCCATACAGAGGAACCGGAAATAAATCCTGATAATTTTGATATAGAATATGACGAAAATGAAAACGTTGGTATTCAAATTCCGCAGGAAGAGCTGGATGATGTTTTCAGAAATATGCCTGATTTTGAAGAGGAAGAAGAAGAATGGAACAGGTATGGAATATCCGGTGGCGATGACAGTCTTGCCCAAGGGGTTACCTTTGAAGAACTAAGCTCCGTGGGGATGCTGCTGCAAAAAGAAAAATTGGAGCCATCTCAAAAGGAAACAGCGTTAGCCATAGTTCAGAAAATACAGGGAACTGAATTATTCAGCCTGCTGGAAAATTCTATAGAGGGTGCTTCCCGAAGAATAGCCGAGCTATTGGACAGCACACTTTCATCTGAAACGGAAGCCGGTTCTTCCACTTTGCGGAAAAGTAATTTAAGTGATTTTGACATTGGGGAGTTTGTATAGACTTCCCAATGTCTTTTAAAAAAATAAAATATGGAAAATGAATTACCGGCTATCAATATAGAACCGGGCAGTTTGGTTGACCTGCGTTTGAATAAAGGCATACTGCCTACGCTTGATATTGCAGGTCATACATTCTATGTGGATTTGCAAATGGACAAACTGCGACCAAAGGATGACTTTAAATCCAAAGGAATAAACTTTACTGAAATAAAAGACTACTATGACCGTGATAGACGGGCGTATGTCATTCCTTACAATCCAACGACACATGAATTTCAACAGGACGATGTTTCTAAAATTACCGAACTGCCTAAAGATATTATAATAGTACAGTTCCCCAGTCTGTATGAATTGGATATAGTGGGATGGAATAAAAAGTACGGCAATAGCCTTACTAATCAAGACGTAAAGCAAATGCACTTTGAAGCCCGTACCCTGCCGTGGATAGATACAAATTTGATAGAACATATAAAGCGTAATGTTGCGGAACAGCTACAACCAAAAGAAAAATATATAGTCCATGAGCCAAAGGACAACTTTTACAGGATACCCACCGATTTGGAGAGGCTACTTCCAACATATAAAATATACGGAACGGAATTTATCGTAGATGTCAATCAGTTAGAACTTCGGGAAAAAGGCAACCCGAAAAATGTAATTTCTATATTGGATATGGATGAGAAAGCAGTACAGGGTTATAGGTTTTGGTACAATCCGAATAATAAGAGCTTGACAACATATGCTGAACAGGGAGCAAAGTTGGTAGAGATACCCGATTTCGTAAAACTTGATCCAATAGGAATGGCAAAGAAACATAACATTTCCGAAGATAAAATAGCGGAAATTGACGATTTCAAATTAATGGTTAATCAAGATGCGTTTGATAAAATAGCCTATAATGGGATTATACCAACTATAGATGTTGCAGGACACACCTTTTATATCGACTTGCGTAATGACAAATTACACCCTAAAGACGATATTTGGTCACGTGGCATCATCTTTTCCGAACTCAAATATTATTATTCGCACAAAGACAACACCTTTACCATTCCTTACAACCAAAGGACACATACGTTCCAGGAAGTGAGTCTCAATGTCAAGGAAATCCCAAAAGATCTTATTGTTGTACAGATACCCAGCAAACGTACCCTTGATCCAATTGGACAGAACAAGACAGGAAACTTAAATAATTCGGACTATCTTAAAAAAGAGGGCGTACATCTCCATTTTGTAGCCAAAACAATTCCCTGGCATCAGACACGTTTTGCGGAAACTGTAAAGCGCAACAATAGACAAGAGGTAAAAGCAGATCAAAAACCATCCATTAGTCCAAAGCCGGAGGAAAATTCAGCCAGCAAAAGAAAGGGACGCAGAATGTAAACAAAAAAACTTTGAACAATGGAGAGAGAACTGCCAACTATTAATATTGAAGGCACCGAATTTATAGTCGATGTAATCAAGCTAGAGCTTAGGGAAAAGTCTGATCTGAAAAATACTATCCCATTTGAAGATATGCGGGATGTTGGTGATGGCTATACTTTTGAGTATAGCCTGAAGAATAAAAATATTCCTGGTTTGTTTGATCGTGAAAGTACAACGGTCAGGATTCCTGAATTTGTAATGCTTGATCCGATAGGCATGGCGGATAAATACAACCATTCCGTGGACGGGATAAAGGGCAAGTCAGATTTCGACCTAATGGTCAATCAGGAAACATACGATATGCGTGTAAACAAAGGTATACTACCGACTGTGGATATTGCCGGACATACATTCTATGTTGATATCCGAATGGATAAGCTTCGTCCAAAAGACGATTTCCTTTCCAATGGTATTGTATTCTCGGATATAGAAACATACTACGATTTAGAAAAAAGAACCTATACCATTCCTTATAATCCCAAGACACGCGAATTTCAAGAACCTGATTACCTAAATATAAAAGAGCTTCCAAAAGATTTAATCGCTGTGAGATTTCCCTCTGAAAGATTACTTGACAGAATTGGCTGGAACAGAAAATATGGATTTGAGATTAGGCACGGCCTGGTAAGGAACGGTTTAAAATTGCAGTTTGCTGCAAAGAAAGTTCCGTGGAAAAATACTTTTCTTGTTGATTTGATTAAAAGCAACCTAAAAGCAGAAAAGAAGCAGGAAAAAGCGTCTGGGAAACAACAGCTAATCCAGCCAAAACAAAATAAAGGCCGAAGAATATAATTCTGTAATTCCAAACTTTCAAACGTCAAACACAAAATGTCTGACGTTTTTTTATGCTCAAACACTCATAATAATGCCACTGATAGCCAAGTAATCCCGCTGACTGCCACTTTGTTATAACGCCTTGATTTCCATAAGATATTTGTCCGATAACCTGCAAGGCGCAGGTATAAATGAGAAATTTAACTCGGTTTAATCATGGAAAAACAAAGAAAAAAAATCCTGCCGGCAGCAGTGGCAATGCTGGCAGGTTTCAGTGCACTTGCACAGGGAAACGGTACGGCGGGTATCAATGAAGCTACGCAGATGGTAACCTCTTATTTCGATCCCGCCACACAGCTCATCTACGCCATCGGAGCCGTTGTCGGCCTGATCGGAGGTGTCAAGGTGTACAACAAATTTAGCAGCGGAGATCCCGATACCAGCAAGACCGCAGCAAGTTGGTTCGGTGCATGTATCTTCTTAATCGTAGCTGCGACCATTTTGCGCTCCTTCTTCCTTTAATCCCTTGTCTTATGAACAATTACAACATCAACAAGGGCATTGGAAGAACCGTTGAGTTCAAAGGACTGAAGGCACAATACCTGTTCATTTTCGCTGGCGGGCTGCTTGGAACGCTTATCCTGGTCATGATACTTTATATGGCTGGGGTTAATTCCTTTATCTGCCTGTTTCTCGGAGCTGGAGGTGCTTCGCTTATCGTATGGCAGACCTTCTCGCTGAACAGGAAGTATGGAGAACACGGACTTATGAAAATTGGGGCAAAGAAAAGACATCCCCGCTATATCATCTGCCGTAAGCCTGTACACCGATACTTAAAATTCACTCCTAAATCCAGTGCCTTATGAGAAACACAGCAAAAACTACAACACTGGAAAGCAGGTTTCCTTTACTGGCGGTAGAGAACAACTGCATCCTGTCCAAGGATGCTGATATCACCGCCTGTTTTGCAGTGCAATTGCCGGAACTCTTCACAGTTGCATCAGCGGAGTACGAAGCCATTCATTCCGCCTGGCATAAAGCCATCAAGACCCTGCCTGATTTTACGGTTGTCCACAAACAGGACTGGTATATTAAAGAGAGCTATGAACCTGACATGACAGCAGATGATCAGAGCTTTCTTGCTAAATCCTATCAGCGTCATTTCAACGAGCGCCCGTTCCTGAATCATTACTGCTACCTGTTTTTGACCAAGACGACCAAGGAGCGAATGCGTATGCAAAGTAATTTCTCATCGCTATGTAAGGGTGCTTTGATACCAAAAGAAATCCGGGATAAAGAAGCCATCCACCGTTTTATGGAAACCGTTGCGCAGTTTGAGCGTATCGTTAATGACAGCGGATTTATCAAACTGCAGCGCCTGAGCGAAGAAGACATCATCGGCGGGGATGGTAAACAGGGATTACTGGAACAATACCTAACCCTGTCAAGGGAAGCAGGAACACCAATGCAGGACATCGCTCTGGGAGGTGAAGAGGTTCGTATCGGTAACAAAAGGCTGTGCCTGCACACCTTGTCTGATACGGACGATTTGCCCGGGACAGTTTCGGCAGATACGCGTTATGAAAAACTATCTACTGACCGCAGCGACTGCCGTTTGTCGTTTGCTGCCCCTGTGGGATTGCTGCTCAGCTGCAATCATATCTACAACCAATACCTGTTCTTGGATAACAGCGAAGAGAGCCTGCAAAAGTTTGAGAAGTCAGCGAGAAACATGCACTCACTGGCCCGTTACAGCCGTGCCAACCAGATCAACAAAGAATGGATTGAGCGTTACCTGAACGAGGCTCATTCTTTCGGGCTGTCGGCTATCAGGGCACATTTCAACATTATGGCGTGGTCCGATGATCCAAAGGAACTTAAACAGCTGAAGAACGACTGCGGAAGTGCACTCGCACTCATGGAATGCAAGCCACGGCATAATACAACTGATGTTGCCACACTATATTGGGCAGGAATGCCGGGCAATGCCGGTGATTTTCCAAGCGAGGAAAGCTTTTACACGTTCATCGAACCTGCATTGTGCTTTTTCACGGAAGAAACCAATTACCATGATTCACCGTCGCCATTCGGTATCAAGATGGCAGACAGGCTTACAGGTAAACCCATCCATCTGGACATTTCCGACCTGCCCATGAAACGTGGTATTATCACCAACAGAAACAAGTTTATACTTGGTCCGTCCGGTTCGGGTAAATCGTTTTTTACCAATCACATGGTCAGGCAGTATTATGAGCAGGGTGCACACGTGCTGCTCGTCGATACCGGTAACTCCTATCAGGGATTGTGCGAGCTCATTAAAGGCAAGACCAAAGGAGAAGACGGCGTGTATTTTACGTATACCGAGGACAATCCCATTGCCTTCAACCCTTTCTATACCGATGATGGAGTATTCGACATTGAGAAAAGGGAAAGCGTCAAAACCCTTATTCTAACGCTTTGGAAGCGTGATGACGAGCCGCCGACGCGATCTGAAGAAGTGGCATTGTCCAATGCTGTAAGTGGCTACATCGAGCGTATCAGGCAAGATGACATTTATCCGTCATTTAATGGTTTCTACGAGTATGTGCAGGGCGATTACCGCAAGGTACTTGAAGAAAAACAAGTTCGTGAGAAAGATTTCGATATTGCCAATTTCCTGAACGTACTGGAACCTTACTATAAAGGCGGTGAATACGATTACCTGCTCAATTCCGACAAGCAGTTAGACCTGCTTTCCAAACGTTTCATTGTGTTTGAAATCGATGCGATCAAAGACCACAAGATTCTCTTTCCAATCGTGACCATCATCATTATGGAAGTGTTCATCAACAAGATGAGAAGGCTCAAAGGTATCCGCAAGCTCATCCTGATTGAAGAAGCCTGGAAAGCCATCGCCAAGGAAGGAATGGCAGAATACATCAAGTACCTTTTTAAGACTGTCCGCAAATTCTTTGGAGAAGCGATTGTAGTAACGCAGGAAGTGGATGACATCATCCGGTCACCTATTGTAAAAGAAAGCATCATCAACAATTCCGATTGCAAGATACTGTTGGATCAGCGCAAGTACATGAACAAATTCGATGATATACAGGCTATGCTCGGATTGACTGACAAGGAAAAGGCACAGGTACTTAGCATCAACATGAACAACGATCCTGCCCGCCTTTACAAGGAAGTATGGATAGGCCTCGGCGGTACGCATTCCGCAGTATATGCTACAGAAGTGGGACTCGAAGAGTATCTCGCCTATACAACTGAAGAAACAGAAAAGCTGGAAGTGATGCAGCTCGCATCGGAATTGGACGGCAATGTGGAACTCGCCATCAAACATATCGCTATGCAGAGGCGAGACAAAGCAAGTAATTAAATAATTAACAATTTAAAATTAAGAAAAATGAAAAAACTAATGATTATGGTGTGCACGGCACTGATGTTTGCCGCCGCACCTTCTGCGAAAGCCCAATGGGTGGTTACAGACCCCACAAACCTGGCTTCAGGAATTCTGAACAGTGCCAATGAAATCATACAGACTTCATCCACAGTATCCAATGTTATTAAGAATTTTAAGGAAGTAGAAAAGGTATACAAACAGGGCAAGGAATATTACGACAAGCTCCAGGCTGTAAGTAATCTGGTGAAAGATGCCCGCAAGGTACAGCAGACTGTACTGCTGGTTGGGGATGTTTCGGAAATGTATGTTACCAATTTTGGAAAGATGATGAACGATCCAAATTTCTCGCCGCAGGAACTGGCCGCTATTGGTAATGGTTATTCAGCATTGCTGAACGAGAGCACGGAACTGCTGAAAGAACTCAAGCAGATAGTTACAGCTACCAACCTTTCTCTGAATGATAAAGAGCGTATGGACATCATCGACCGTGTGTATAAAGAGGTCAAGGATTACCACAGCCTTGTGCGCTATTATACCAATAAGAACATTTCTGTGAGTTACCTAAGAGCGAAAAAGAAAAATGATGCAAAGCGCGTACTTGAGCTTTATGGACCATCAAATCAAAAATACTGGTAAGCTATGGAATGGAATAATCTTCACGAAGTCCTTCGGTCGCTCTACGACGATATGATGCCGCTTGCCGGCGATATGGCGGCGGTGGCTAAAGGTCTGGCAGGACTGGGCGCTTTGTTCTACGTGGCATTAAAGGTTTGGCAGGCGCTCAGCCGTGCCGAACCTATAGATGTGTTTCCGCTCCTTCGGCCATTTGCATTGGGTTTATGTATAATGTTTTTCCCCACAATTGTGCTTGGAAGCGTCAACGCAATATTAAGCCCTGTGGTAACAGGAACCCATGCTATACTGGAAGATCAGGTACTCGATCTGAACAAACTGCAGCAGCAGAAAGACCAGCTCGATTACGAAGCAATGGTACGAAATCCGGAAACTGCCTATATGGTATCGGACGAAGAGTTTGACAAGAAACTGGATGAACTTGGATGGTCACCTTCCGACATTGGGACAATGGCGGGAATGTATATGGACAGGCAGGAATATAAGATAGAAAAAGCCATTAAGGAATGGTTTCGCAATCTTTTGGAAATACTGTTTCAGGCAGCGGCACTGGTCATTGATACCATTCGGACATTCTTTCTCATAGTGCTGTCCATTCTTGGGCCGATAGCCTTTGCTATTTCCGTCTGGGACGGCTTTGAGTCCACGCTTAATCAGTGGTTCACACGATATATAAGTGTCTACCTCTGGCTTCCTGTAGCGGACCTCTTTAGCTCAATGCTCGCGAGGATTCAATCACTGATACTCGAACGTGACATTGAAATGCTGTCTGATCCGACATTTATTCCCGACACTTCCAATACCGTGTATATCATATTTATGATTATCGGAATCGTGGGTTATTTCACTATTCCAACAGTGACAGGCTGGATTATCCAGGCCGGCGGAGCCGGGAACTTTACCCGCAATGTAAATCAAACAGCGATGAAAGCAGGAAATGTTACCGGAGCAGGAGCCGGTTCCGCGGCAGGAAATATCGGCGGTCGCCTAATGAACAAGTAAAGAACAATTAATCATTAAAGAAAATGGAATTTAAAACACTCAGAAATATCGAAAACAGCTTCAGGCAGATAAGATTGTACGCTATTGTGTTTGCCGTGCTGTGCACAGGTGTTGCAGGATATGCCGTTTGGCGGTCTTACAGTTTTGCGGAGCAGCAGCGACAGAAAATCTACGTACTGGACAATGGAAAATCACTGATGCTGGCACTCGCACAGGATGCGTCTATCAACCGTCCGGTTGAAGCAAGGGAACACGTACGTCGTTTTCACGAACTGTTTTTTACGCTTGCTCCCGACAAGGATGCCATTGAAAGCAATATGAAGCGGGCGTTCAACCTTGCCGATAAAAGTGCCTTTGATTATTACAAAGACCTGTCTGAAAAAGGATATTACAACCGTATCATATCGGGCAACGTACAGCAGCGCATCGAAATAGACAGCGTGGCCTGCAATTTCGAAAGGTATCCCTACGCGGTACGCACGTATGCCAAGCAGTTTATCATCCGTTCGAGCAATGTGACAAAGCGGAACCTTGTTACATCCTGTTTCCTTGTCAATTCTGTCCGCTCAGATAATAACCCGCAGGGCTTCAACATCGAAAAGTTTGCAGTGACAGAGAACAGGGACATTGAGGTCATCGAACGTTAAAAACAATTTTATGGAAACATTATCAGATTTAAACACGTTCGCAAAGATCCTTACTGAAAAAGGATATAACGGCTATTTTCATACACAGGGTGCGTATGCCGGAAAGCTGAAAGACAGCATCAGCGAATACCTCGAAAGCTGCCAAAAAGGTGCAGATAGTCTGCCGAAACAAGATTTGTTGCTGACTGGCTACCTGCAATGGTCGGGCGATGACAAGCCCCGTGTAGAATGTAGTATGAGGGTAAAATACGTGAATGGCAAATTCTCGCTTAGCCTAATGGAAATAGCCAGGAAAGACGGCTTTGGGCAATTACTTAAAAAAACGGAACTGGCAAACCTGTCTGTAATATCCGCACCCAAATTAACGGAAGCGGTCGCAATGGTCAATGATGAGCCGAAGCAAGAGATGAGTAAAAATCCTAGGCGTTTCAAGCTATAACACAGAAATAATAAGGCTATGAAAAAATTAAGAGCAAATATGGACAGGTATTTTGACAAGCTGGACGAACGTTGGCGGGCGTTGCCTTTACGCAAACAGCATCAATATACGCTGTACTTCTTTGTTGGTTACTTGCTGCTTACCACAGCTGTCATTGGTAAAGTGATGTACGAAACCTCAAAGTCCGGTAACGATATGGCCATTGAGCATATCGAAAACCCTGTCCTCGAAAGCAAAAATCCTGCAAGATTGCAGGATAGTGTATCAACAATTTTAAAAAATCAGATTTATGAAAGAAAATGAAAAAAGGGTCAGCGTTCTGGTTGAAGAAGGCGGCCAATCAAAAATGTCCAATATGCCCGATGATAAAAAGAGCAGCATCGAACGGCTTAAGAAGCCGCTGATATTCATGCTGATGGGCGTCGTGTTTCTCGGATGTATGTACCTGATATTTAAACCGTCTTCAGATAAGAAGGAAATTGAAAACATTGGGCTGAACGATGCCGTCCCACAGGCCAGCGATGCAGGAATGCAGTCAGACAAACAAAAGGCTTATGAGCAGGAAATGCTGGAACAGAAAGACCAGGAGAAACGAAATGCCCTTACCACGCTTTCAGATTACTGGAATGAGGACAGTTCTCCTAATGACAAACAGGATATACTCGCTGATGAAGAAGAGCAAAACGCAGGGTATAGTAATGGTACTAAAAGATCAGCCAATCCGGCATTAAACAGCTACCGAAACACTCAAAGCGCGCTTGGTTCCTTTTATAAGGATGATAATAGTGAAACACAGGAACTCCGTAGGCAGCTCGATGAGCTGAAGGAAGAGTTGGCTGATAAAGACGTGCCCAAAGGCGTGACAGTTGATGACCAGCTTTCACTCATGGAAAAGTCCTATCAGATGGCAGCAAAGTATCTTCCCACCGGTACCAATACAGGAGAATCTGCAACCGTCAACGGAACGACTCCAGCCTCGTCAACATCGCAAAAAGAGCCTTTTGTGGCATTCACACCAACAAGAAAGAATACTGTATCGGCACTGTACCGTGAGCCTTCCGACAGCGCCTTTTTAGCGGATTGGAGCGGGGCAAGAAACCGAAGGTTTTATACTGCAGGTTCGGTGTCCCAGGCGGTACAGCCAAAAAACAGTGTGAAAGCCTGCATACAGGAAACGCAGACCCTTATCGGTGAGAGCGGCGTACGCCTGCGCTTATTGGAAAATGCCCAGACACCTAACCGTATAATTCCAAAGGGAACAATCTTAACTGCTGCTGCCAAGTTTCAGACAGGCCGTTTACAGCTAAAAGTAACATCTGTTGAACTTGATGGTAATATTATCCCTGTTGATATCACCATTTATGACCTTGACGGGCAGCAGGGTTTGTATGTGCCGTATTCGCCCGAAATGAATGCCCTTACCGAAATGGCCGGCAATATGAGCCAGACCTCGGGAACGAGCCTTATGCTGACCCAGTCGGCAGGACAGCAAATGGCAGCCGATTTGAGCCGCGGCGTGGTACAGGGCATATCAGGCTATTTCTCCAAAAAAGTCAAGACACCAAAAGTTACCCTAAAGGCGGGATATCAGGTGTTTCTTGTATCCAAAAAATAATGTTGAACTTAAATTAATAAACAATGAAAAATTATTTAAAAACTTTTTGGGCAACTGCCCTTATGATCGGCTCTGCCATAACAGCTTCTGCGCAGGACACCACAAAAACTCCGCTTGATTTAGGCAGGATAGAACCATATCAGATGCAAGTTACTTATGACAAAACTTCCCATTTGATTTTCCCAACCGCGATCCGTTATGTGGATTTGGGCAGTGAGTACCTGATTGCGGGAAAGGCAGATGATGCCGAGAATGTACTTCGTGTAAAAGCTTCAGTAAAGGATTTTGAACCGGAAACCAATTTTTCGGTGATTACTGATGACGGCCGCTTTTACTGCTTCAATGCCTTTTACAGTTCGTGTCCGGCGGCATTGAGCTATAATCTGCTGACCATGCAAAAGACAGCAGACAGAGCCAGCGGAAATGACGTGCTTTTTGAAGAGTTGGGAAACAATTCGCCATCGCTGGCAGGCCTGCTTTTGGAAACTATTTACAAAAAAGACAAACGAATTGTAAAGCATATCGGGGCTAAGAGTTTCGGCATTCAGTTTATCCTGAAAGGAATTTACATCCACAATGGAAAATATTATTTTCATACGCAGCTTTCAAACCGTACTAATGTTCCCTTCCAGATTGACTTTATCAATTTCAAAGTACTCGATAAGAAAATAGCCAAACGTACTGTGATACAGGAAAGACCGCTGATCCCGCTTCGAACTTACAAGCCTCTTGATGCCATTGGCGGTAAAGCAATCGAACAGAATGTTTTCTTGTTAGACCAGTTTACTATTGCCAATGATAAGGTTCTGCTTATTGAGATTTTCGAGAAGAACGGTGGAAGGCACCAGACGCTTCAGGTTGAAAATTCTGATTTGATAAAAGCCCGATTGATCAGCGACATGTACCTGAAATTTTAATAACCGTTTAAAAAACAGTAATAGAAAATGAAAAAGTATATCTATACAGGGATGCTTATTTTGATAGGCATTACAATCGCACAGGCACAAAGGTTGCTGCCTAAGCAAAAGGGACTGGAAGTAATTGCGGGAACCTTATCGGATGATAATCCCGGAAGAAACTATTACCTCAATATCGGTATGACCGTGAACGGAAAAAACGGCAATTACCAGATTTGGGCTTTGGAATATACCCATAAGTATTCCCAGTACAAAGACCTCCGCATACCGCACGAAACTTATACAGCCGAAGGCGGTCATAGTTTCTTCCTCTTGGGTGATGCCCGCAAGAATATTACCCTTAATGCAGCAATAACAGGTGTGATCGGCTATGAAAGCATCAACAGGGGCGAAGAGTTATTATATGACGGGGCTAAAATAGTGAGTGAGGACAATTTCATCTATGGAGCAGGTGGGCGGCTGTCTTTTGAAACGTACTTGTCCGACCATTTTGTGCTGATCCTGCAGGGACGCACCAAAGTCTTTTGGGGTACTGATCTGGATCAGTTTCGACCGTCGGCAGGTGTGGGATTAAGGTTTAATTTTTAAAACGTAAAATAATGATAGCAATTTTCAATAAATTCAGAATAGGATTACTGCCTGTATTGCTGGCAGTCCTGATAAGCTCTGTTACATTATCATCCTGTAATAAGGACGAACTCGAAATACAGAATGATTTTCCTTTTGAGGTAAAGGTGATGCCCGTACCTAAAGACATAGCTAATGGAAATACCGTAGAAATAAGGTTAACAATAGAGCCAACAGGTAATTATAGCAACACGCAATATTTCATTCGCTACTTTCAATTTGACGGGCAGGGTACATTGTGTTATTACAATGAACCGCCTTACCAGCCAAATGATTTGTATCCGATACCAACAGAGCAATTCAGGTTGTATTACACCTCAAACTCCACCGTTTCCCAGTCTTTTGAAGTATGGATTTCGGATAATTTTGGAAATGAAAAACAATTGAGTTTTGAATTTAACAGCAGCGATTAGCAGTACCGCATTAGCTTATTACAAGCACTAAAATTTCGCATTTTAAGGACAACCCGGAGATCATCTTCGGGTTGTTTTATTTGCAGTTTGTTCTGGGATTCTGCAACATAAACATTGGATTACTGTACAAACGTTACTATATTTGCGCAAAATATAGAAAACTCATTATAGTGTTTTTGCTTAGGGCTCGGTAACTGAAAACTGGTAATTTTTAACGACCGCGAGACAAATAAGTAAGGACGCTCATGCCATTGGCGTGGGCGCTCGCTTATTCGTGGTCGGGTATACCAGTGCCTCAGTTCCGATAAGTGTAGTGGTCTGCGCCATGTTTTTTTTATAACGGCGCTTAAGGCTACTTAATTAAGCTGGAATATTTGCAGTTATAGGTAAATAATTAGTAAGTACCTTTTATTTTTACTCTAAAGTATTAATAAAGGTTTTAATAACCACATAGGACGAAAGTCCTATAACAATAAATTGTCGGTCTTTATTATCTATAATTTGTTCAACGTTAAATAAGGAATAATGGAAAAAGAGAAGCAGATTACGATTGCCTTAATTGATGATCACGGAGGAATTCGAATATCCCTTCAAAATTTTTTGGAGTACAGTAATTTTAAAGTGGTTCTTGACGCTGCTAATGGTCAGGAAGCAATCGACAACCTGCAGATTCAGGAAGTACTGCCGGACATTTGTATTCTTGACATCAATATGCCTGTTATGGATGGGTACCAGACAGCAATGGAGCTGGCAGAAAGGTATCCGCAGATCAAGATATTGGTTTTCAGCAGTTTTGACAATAAGAAAAGTATAACAGAAATGCTTAGCCTTGGCGTTCGGGGCTATGTACTGAAAGGTTCTGATCCTGCAAAACTTAAAACTGCTGTAATCAAGCTTTATGAAGGAGGGTATTATTTCAGTGAGACAATAAGTAAAACTGCCTTAAGCTATTTAGCAGAAAACTGAAATTTCCGCTAGTCCAGGAGCACTCTTTCCAAATATAATGTGCGGCACTATATACATATTTTGTGACGACACTTAATTATTAACTTACGAATTATGTTAACTAACACACTGATAGACCGCACCAATAGATTTTATATCGAAATATCCAGAAAAGTACTTTCGGAAAAGGAATATGATATACTCCGTAAGCTTTTGATAGAAAAAATGAGCCTTAAGGAAGTAGGAGACAATTACGGGGTCACTGGCGAGAGTGTCCGCAGACTCTACGAAAGGACATTTGAAAAAGTGAAGAGTGTAACTGAGCTGCTCGCTGATATAGATTTGTATAAGCAGAAATTAGAGCAGTTAAAACATGACTTTGAATATGAAACAGGGCGGATTAAAAAAAGAAGAACTAAACCTGAAACAGACCTGAATAAATTGCTTTATGATAGCCATTTTCCTTTCAGCAAGAGAATGTATACTATAATCGAGTCTTTAGGTATTAGTACCATAGGAGAACTTGCAGATATCCCCCTTAAGGACTTTCAGTGTTTCAGGGGATTTAAAGTGAAGTGTAAAAATGAACTGATCGCTTTTATTGAGTTTGAACACATTGAACATCTTTTTAAGGGCTTTTCTGTTTGGAAAACACTGTCAATTAAATAGTCATAAACAGTTAAAAAAAGCTTTCCTAAATTATACGTCAAATCAATTCTTTGAGGTATAAAAGGATAAATTTGTAAAGGCAGATAGATAATTCATATCAGAAGATTTTTTAGATTTATTGTTTTTGCCTAAGGCCTCTCTATGCTTTAATATCCAGAACTGTTCATATCCCTTAGCAGTTTGAATCAAAAAAGTGTCAAGATGACGTTGTATTGCTTTACGTGCTAAAGTTTCAAATAATAATCCCCAAAATCGGGAACGCAATTTAAATAGATATTCAAATTGTATATGTGTCTTACCCTGCCCAAGATCAGAAAAAGAAAAATGACACTCAACAGACTTCAGTCCTCTGAAACGGATAGCGGTAAAATCATTAATCTGGGTCGAAAATGACTTGTCTCGTCGAAAAGTTAATAAATGATATCTTGCAGTATTGTCATTATTAAAATAAACAATGTAATTTCCTGCACCAGGTTTTGAAAAATTATTTTTGAAGGTAGGAGATAAAAACTTGGGTACATACCATAGTTTGTCAAAAACCTCAAGCAGATTTAATGTGAAAAAATGAGGAAGGACCTCCGGAAGTGGAACTGCAATTATAGCAAATGAATGTAAATCCTTAGTCATTAAATATTCTTTTTAGAAAAACAAATTACTATGATTTATATAAAACATTTGAGATGATAAAATCCCCACCATTAGTAATATTTACTTGCATTTTATTTTATCGAATATAGTTTTCAATTGATCCATTACTGTTCCCTTTTTAAAATCTTCTTTTGCGATTGCATCAATTAGCTTAGGACAATCTGCAAAAGCTTCTTTTGACATTTTTCTGATTAGTGAATCTGTCCCTATCGCGAAACCGTTTGATGCTGTCGTTGCATAACCAAATACTAATTCTTCACTATTTTTTTTTCCAAAAAAATAAGCGGTATTCGCAAAAGTAACTACAGTACTTGTACCTCCTGCATTTGGCCGACTGCCACCTGCTGAGGCAACACCACCTATTTTTACGTTTTTATCATAAACAATGTAGAAAAATGACCTCACCCGGAATCTTGTTTTTAATTGCATTGATTATTAAAATAAGATTGAGCATAACAGGAGGGTTTCTTTGCTACTTTCTTTTTCGGTGAACTCACGAAAGAAAGTAGCCGGAACATTAAGTCAAAAGCGACCTTCTTTTGCTTCTTTTCTTTGGTCGCTTATGTGGGAAGAAAAGAAGTCCGTACAAAACAAAAAATTAGGATAGAGAATATCCTAATGAAAATATTGCAACCTCTTTGATAAAATATAAGAGAGGAGTTTATGGATTGGCATATATTTTTGTCAAAGTGGTTGTACAGCTTAAATGCAAAAAGACTGTCCCGACCATCGGAAGGGTTTGTCTTTTTGCCGCCCGACTTTTCGGGTCAGGCGACTGGAATGGGCTGTGAACGGAAATCTTTCAGATTCAGGAAAAATCCCCTGTACTGGGTCATACCATAACGGAACAAACTCCATAAAAGGGAGCATCCCATTTGAGCGAGTGCCGAATTGATAAACAATTCCTGTTTCTCCAATGCTTCTGCTAATGAACAGCTTGGTGTATCGTCCTGTTGTTCGGACTGCTTTAATAATTCTCCAAATTCTTCGGTAACAAATGGCAGGCTTGCCACCGTTTCGTACTTTTCAGAATTGGGTTGTTTTATTTCTCCGATAGTGGATAGTATAACCTGTCCTGTATGCTGGCTGTTGCCAAAGTCCAGCCAATATTTTGGTGTGTCCCTATGATGTCTGCTGTTGTTTTGGTTCAAAATATCCGCAATAGCAAAACGCGACTGTACACTATCTACACAGGAAATATAAAGCGTTGCTTCTGCACTTTTGGGCAATCTTCCCAAAGCATCTTTTTCAAATTTAACTGTTTCCGCTTTCCAATTCGTTCCCATAAAACGGTTTGCACGATTTATGAGCGCAACGGATTTGGGCAATCCTATTTCACATTGTGCAAAACGCTGTCTGCCCAAATTGGCACTCGTTATAACATCATCATCCCAAAGGCGAACGGATAACCCTGCGTGTCCGAGTTCAATCAAGCTGTGGTTCATTTCCATTAAGGCGGTCAATACTTTTGAGCCTGTACCACCCGCACCGATTAGGTTTACGGTAATGGGGTTTGTCGGGCTTATCAGGTAATTGTCCGCAAAATGTATTTTTGTTTTCTCTGTATTCATCACAATAGATTTTTAAGTGTTTTGTTTTTCTTTTTCAATACTTCTTTAGGAAAGGGTTTCCCTGTTTGGATAAGGTCTTTCCAGAGATGTACACAATTTCCATTTATTGGACTGTTGTTTCCTAATAGGTGGCTGAAATAGCTGTTGAAAAAATAGTCTTCCCAAGCCCCTATAAATTCCTCTACCGAAGCGGAGTTTTTGATGCTGATAGTGACAGAACCCATGCATACCCTGCCATCTTCATAAATGTTGAAAAAAGGTGCGAAATATAATGGTGTTTTCTCTGTTGGTCTTCTGTCGCTTGCAAGTGCAAATACCCAAAGGCTGTTTTTACTGGCATACCAAACCATAGGAGGTACATACGCTATATCGCTCGGAATGCCCAAATCGTTCACAAAATACAGTTGTCGTCTTTGTCCTTTGGTGTACCATAATACTGCACCTTTATCGGCATTGGGATTGATATGCAGAATGTTGTTCGGCAAAATTCCATTGGATTTTAAAAAGGCTTTATCCTTGTTCTTTTCGGTCTGTAATGACTTTGCCAATGCATTGGCTTCCCTTTCTGTGAGTGGATGGGCATTAATAGGACTGCCGTTTTTGTCCATATCGAAATGTTCTACATATACCTCTTTATCCGCTGTTTTGCTTTCATAAAAAACCAAAGCGGATTTTGGGTGGTATAAAGTCCCAAAACTTGCGGTTATATCGTTTGTGTTGTTCATTTTCTTGTCGTTTCATAGTTATACAATAGACTGCACATATCGTCCAATAGGGCAAATAATCTGTTCTCAAAATCAAGACTGGTATTTGTTACGTCTTTGCCGTCAAAGCATTTGCAAATGGTCGGTTCCTGCATTTCTCCATACTCGTTAAACTCGTTGTTGATGCTCTCGGCAATGCTCTCATACAGCCATCCTTTAGTGTGCGAGATAAAGGAAATGTACTTTTCCATGCCAATGGTTTCGCTTTCGTCCTCTTCATTGTCGGGGTCATTCTTTATGGGTGCGTTTCGGAAAATGCTTGCGTTTGGGTATTGTGTATATAACGCAAAGGCTTTGCAAGCTAACTGTTGGCAATCGTGGTCGAATGTATCACGACTTTTAAAAGTATTTAAACGTTGTCCAAAAACCTGTAAATTGATACGGTTAAAAATCTTCTGCTCTATGCAATCCCCAATCAATTCCGCTTTACTAAATTCAAGTTGATACATTTCTGCTTCGTCTGTTTCATCATCCTGTTCCACCCAGTCCTTGTGCATTTCGTACATCCAATACAGATAACTGTCTTCTTGTCTGTAATAGGGAATATCCGCAATATGGTAGAAGTAAGAGCAAACGGAAACAAGCAATTGGGCATTCCTTTTCCGCTTGGGGTCTTGTAACATCTGATACAACGGTTCAATCGGAATATAATACAGGGTTGTGCCTGTATTGTATTTTTCCTCACTAATAAAATAGGTTTTCTTACTGTCCTGTAGCAAACGTATTTCCTGCCAGTTTAAAACACGCTGTTTTAGCTTTTCCTCCATATCCCATATAGCCAGTGCCATATTGTAGGGATAGTCAAATTGATTTGTCTGCATTGATTCAATCTTGTAATGCTTGGCAAGTTGGAATAGGGAGTTATAAAAATCCTTTTCCGTTTTTGCTATTTTCTCACAAGCCTGTACCGTTTTGCTTTCTTTGAGTTTAGGCAGGAAAGAAGTCTTTAGAAAACCATCGGAAGCATTGCTGTTGGCACTGATTTGCGTTTGTCTTTCTGTATCTCGTTTGCATCTTTGGGTCTTTGAATCCAATGGGCGAACTCGCTGAGCTGTTGGTACAACTGCTTTTGTCTTTTTTGTTCGGGTGGGCTGATTGTTCCCGATATAATGTGCTTGTACATAATTCATCGCTTTAAAATTTAGGTTTAACCTTTAGTCCCCATTACACTCTCAAATCGGTATTCGACCGCATCGTCCCTGATGGCAGGGGCAGATATTTTGGCGGTGGTCAAAATGGGGTAAGTATTGGCGTAAAAATTCAATACTGCTTCCACGCTCCAACGTGGTTCGGGGTCGGTCAGTCTGATGTCCTGTCCTTTATCTTTGAGTACAAACACTCGTTCCAATTGTGTAGCTAATAACATGATTTCTGAATTTTAGATTAACACTTTTATTCTTCTTCGTCCGTTGTCTCAATGGGGTAATCGGTAGTGACTTCTTCCACCTTTGAAGGCTCAGGTTTTTCTTCTTCCATTGCTCCAAAAAGGCTTGGGGCGGAAAACTTGTCGGATAGTTCCGTTTTGCGTCTGCGTATCTCGTCAGCCTTTTCGGGGAACTCTGTTATCTCAGGTACTTTCATCCACGCATCACGGAATTTGCCTTCCTTTTCCAATTCATCAGCCTTTGCCATTGCATCGTTATACTTTTTGTCTTTGCCTTCCTGTTCTTTTTTCTGTTTTTCGCCTTTCTCTTTCTCCATTGCCGATTGCTTTTTGGCTTCTTCTACCTGCTTCATAAATCCTTCCATATCCACCATTAAGCCCGAAGCGGTCTGTATAGGCGTGGTTATATTCTCAAAAAAACCGTTGTCAAGTTCTTCGGCTGTTCCTCGAAGATTAAGGGGCGGTATGATATTCTTTGCGTTATCTCCGCATTGTTCGTTTTGGAGCATAACCGATACGATTAGGTTGTTTTCTGCTCCTTTTGCTATGGTGAGTTGCAAATCACCTGTAATCTGCAACTGTGCTATCTGATGGAAAAAATTTGCATTCATAGTTCTAAAATTTTAATTGTCCTCTAATTGTTTTTAATTGCTGTTAACTTCTCGTACATATCCGTCCAATAGGCTTTTTGTCTTTTGTCGAACTCGGAGAAACTTTTATTTTCGTGGCGGTACTCTTTATATTGCCCTGCCATTTTAATGGCTTCTTTGAGGTTTGTTATCTCAATTGGGCAACCGTTCAAATCTGTTACCTGCATAGCTTTAAGTGTGTGATTGTTCTGCGGTATAAACTCCATTTTCATAACAGCCTATAAGCTGTTCCCAATTTCGGATTAAGCTATTGGTGTCTGCATAGAAATATTCCGTCCTATTGCAGTAAATGATATATATAGCTTCATCTTTATATTTCGTTTCAAGGCTTTTTGATTTAGCCAGACTTTTCGCTTCGTCTATTGATTTTACTTTCATATCTCCTGTTTATAGTAGGCTACCACCGCTTAGGGCGGTAGCCTGTGGTTATTTAATTAAGGTTTAGGATTTCTGCACCGTCTGTAGCAAATGAGGTACATAGTTCAAATGCTTTCTGTGATTTGAGCTGTGCCGTACCGCCCAAAACAATGCTCTGTAACTTTGCTTCATCGTCTTTGTACTTGCGGACGTTTTGAAAGTAGCCTGTCACAGCGTTATACGCTCCGAACAAAGTGCCTTTAGTGGTGTCCATCTGCTGTGTATCGCTAACCATAGCGTAGGCAAAAGCATCTTCAACAGTATTTTTAAACACGGTTGAAATTTCATCTTCCGCACCTTTTTTCAGTAAATCGAAAGTTTCCTTATTCGGGCATAGTGCCAGTTGGATTAACTTTCTTACTTCTCGGTCTGTTACCTTTACCGTTGCCCAATCGTTAAAAATAGCTTCTAACTGACTGCTCAATGTGTTGGCAAGTCCCATAATCTTGTGCGCATTCTCGATACGCTGTTTTGCGCCTGAAGTGTGTTTGATACGCACTACATTAGTCATACTGCGCAGGGAAGCGTTAAGGGTATTTTGGCATACGATACGGATAGGTGTAAAAGCGGCTGTGATGCTTCCGCTACCATCGTGCGAAGTGGTCAGGAAAATGTACTTTTCTGTTACATCATCGCCATTTCCAACTCGGATATAGTCGGGTAGTTTGGCTGTAATAAATATGCGTTCACCATTGCCCAACGCTCCTGCAGTTTCATATAGTATTCCCTCGCCACCGCCTACAATGGCATCAAAAAAATTGAATGCTTCACGGTTTTGCACGATATGATAGTCTTTGCCTACCACGCCCAATACTGCATTGTTATCCGTACGTATATTGGCAAAATAGTTAGGTACTTCCAATTCGCTACCACCTATTTCTATACTGTCAGTTGTCTGAATTATACCCGAACCTTTTGTAAATAGTGGGGATTTTACGACTTCGTAATCTAACCCTGCGAATCTGATAGCTTCCTCGCTTGTAGGATAGTCCTGTACGATTTGCCCCAAACCGTGCCACGCTTTTTGTTGAACGCTAAAGAATGAATAACGTCCTGTTTCGCTGTTAAAATTGATATTATGTGCCATGATAAAATGATTTTTAAAAGTTTGAAAATTGTTTAGATACTTGTTATTAAAAAGGGAGGTCTTCCTTTGGCTTGCTGTTTTTAGTTCCTGTAGTAGCTTGTACCGTTTCGGATTTTTTGCCCCCTAAATGCAGTTTGATATTTGAGGCATTGAAATTCAGCCCTGCGTGTGTTTCTCCGTCATTACCCGTCCACGCTCTTGCACTTAACCTGCCTGTGAGTTCCACAAGAGAACCTTTTGTGAGTATCTCCGCTACCTTTGGGCTAATCCAGTAAGCACAATCGAAATACGTTGTCTGCTCTATGCGTTCGCCCTGTTTGTTTCGGTAGCTGTCATTGGTTGCTACTGAAAAATTTACTACCTGTTTGTTGTTCGACAATGTGCGTACTTCCGCATCTTTTGTCACTCTTCCGATAATGTTCATAGTCTGTGTCCTTTAAATGTTATACAATCCTGTTTCATTTTTTTTTCTCTTAACCTGCCTGCCTCAAAAAGCATTTTTCCAAAAGAAAAAGGAAAAAAAGAAAGCCATAAAAAGGTATGGACAATGCGGAAAGCCAAAAGGAAACGGAATAATTGGAGGGGACCCTTTAGGGGAGGAAACCGTTTATGCCGTAGTCTTTTGGTGGCAGGGGCGGCTGGTGTCCATAATACCTTAGCTGCCTTTTTATCCTTTTCGTATTGGGAAATGTTCTGGTATGTAGTTTCTATTTTTATTCTCCGCATAAATAACAAAACACTGGTGCAGGTGACTCAGCCGGACAAATAGTTCCATGAAAAGACAATGCTGTAAGGTGTGGTAAGTTCTGATGTACTTTTAAATTCTAATAATCAGATTAAAAAAGAGGTAGATGATGTATGATATAGTAACAAAGGATGATTTGAGGCAATTTGGATTGCTTTTGATAAATGATATCCGTAAAATAGTAGAAAAGGCTGAGTCAAGTGAAAAAGATACTATCGATCCTGAATGGCTTAAAAGCCGGGTGGTAAGAAAATTGATGGATATGTCCCCAGGATCTTTGCAAAATTTAAGGGTGACAGGGAAAGTACGGTTCAAGAAAGTATTGGGCTCCTATTATTATAATAAGTCGGACCTAAGAAAGTTGTTTAGCGAAGAATGACAATTATGGTCTTAGATGAATTATTAGATTATCTGGCTATCATTGAAAAAGACACCAGACTGAATGTTTGGCATTTTGCCCTGCTGAGTGCAATTCTGTATTTAGGATACAGGCAGGGACAAAAAAGAACCATACAGGTAAGCAGGAGCAAAATCATGGCGTTGGCGCATATACGTACCCTGCCGACATATCATAAATATTTTAAAGAATTGCAAACATTAGGTTACATAGTATATACGCCTTCTTATCATCCTGGTTACAGAAGTAAGATTGAATTATTAATATGAGAAGACAAAATATTTGCTTTTAAAGAACTGGCATCCATAGCCAGACAAAGAATTTTACCACTTCGGCAATTCTTGTAAGGGAGATGTTATATTTTATTTAATGCATTTTTTAGTAATAATCGTTTCTCATAATTGTTTTCCAATCTATTTTAAATTTATTTTAAATAATAACAAGTTCAATACATGTAGCTTAACTATTCTCATTTACAACAAATTAGTAATTTCAACTCGGTTTTCAACAGTACATTTGAATTGTTGATTTAGAATATGAGTAAACTCGTAGGGTTAAGCAGGAAAATAAAATATTATTAAAGTCAAATAAATGTTTATAATAAGATTAAATTTGCAGAAAAATATGTCTACAATTGTCTATTTTTAAAGAGACTTAAATACTTCTAATGACACCCATAAAAAATAAAAAAGTTGAGGGTATAATAGCCGAAATTATTGATCAATATGCTTATGCCGATCAATCAGACAGACCATGGATAATTGGATTTAGTGGTGGTAAAGATTCAACAGTTTTGCTAATGCTTGTTTGGATTGCGCTACAAAGAATTCGTGAGAACTTGCCATTTCCTTTTCAATTAAAAAGAAAGATTTACGTAGTGTGCAATGATACAATGGTTGAAAATCCCATCATTGCAACTTATGTTGAAGATGTATTAGTAAAAATTACTGAAGCTGCAAGAGACCAGGATCTTCCAATATTTGTGCAAAAAACAACACCTAAACTGGAGGAAACTTTTTGGACTAATGTTATTGGTAAAGGATATCCGGTACCGAATAATGCTTTTAGATGGTGTACAGATAAACTAAAAATAAGACCAACTTCCAATTTTTTATTAGAACAGATAGATGAAAAGGGAGAAGCTATTGTTTTACTTGGAACCCGTTATGATGAGAGTGCTACAAGAGAACGCTCTATCAGAAAACATGAAGTAACAGGAAGTAGATTATCAAAGCATCAAACTACAGCAAATACCTATGTTTACGCTCCTATTAAGGAAATGATCGTGGATGAAATATGGTATATTATTAATGCTGTAAAAACTCCTTGGGGTTTTGATAATTCAATTCTTTTTAAAATATATGCCGACGCTAGTGCTGATGATTACGAATGTCCTACTGTAGTAGTGAATAAAGAGCACACTTCCTGCGGACAAAGTCGTTTTGGCTGCTGGACATGTACTGTAGTTAAAAATGACAAATCAATGTCGTCTTTAGTTAATAATGGTCAGAATTGGATGCACCCTTTGCTGGAATTTAGAAATAGGTTGGTTGAAGGAAGAAATATCTCTGAAAACAGATCAGACACGAGACGAAATGGCCAAGAAGCAGTAAGAGATGACGGTACTTATAATGGTAATTATACTGCAGAATACAGATACCAAATATTGAAAGATTTATTATTGGTTCAAAAAGATATTCAAAAGGAAAGACCTCATATTACCTTGATTAATAATCAGGAATTGATTGCGATTCAGGTAACTTGGAATAGAGATGGGTATTTTGACCATACTGTAGGAGATTTGTATAAAGAAATTTATAATAAAGAAATAAGTACGAACAATATTAAATCGCTTGATGATACTGAACGAAGAATACTGAGAGAAGTATGTGAGGATGAGCCACATTATTATCATTTAATTGATAATTTGATTTCTTTACAAGAAACAAAAACACTGATGATTTCTAAATATGGACTTCACAATGATGTAGAAAAAAGAATTGAAAGTTTTGTAAATGAAAATGAGCTATGAAAATCAATAAAATAAAATTCCAAAACTTTAGAATTTACAAAGATGAAAATGAGATAATTTTTACTCCTAACGCTTCTAAGAATATTAGCATAATTGCCGGTAAAAATGGATTTGGTAAGACAACATTTTTAACTTCTCTTATCTGGGTTTTTTATGGTAAGATGATGAGCGAAGTGGAGGACAAATATAAAAGAGACATTAAAAATGCCGGAGGTTATGAGAAGTTTAGTAAAACGCTTTTAAATAGGGAGGTAAGAACCGACTTTGAAAACACTGGAAAAGGTAGTGCTATCGTATCCGTTGAAATCGAATTGAAAGATATATTAATACCTTCTATACCTTGCAAATCTGTAGTTATCAAAAGATCGTATGATTTGAGGAAAGATTCTGAAGATTTAAAAATTTACATTGATGGATTAGAAAATGAGCTAACTAAAGAGGTTGGCTTTGAGGTTTTTATTAACGATTTTATTCTACCACGTGAAATTGCTAAATTTTTCTTCTTTGATGCAGAAAAAATAGTTTCGCTTGCTGAGGCTAAGTCTAAATCAGAACTAAAAAATCTAAGTAAAGCCTATTCCGAGGTGTTAGGGATTAAGAAATACGAGGACTTGAAAAAGAATTTGGAAACGTTGCTAACAAAACTTCGTAGAAGCGGTGCTTCCCCATTACAGCAAACCAAATTATTTGAGTTGACAGATACTGAAACTGAGATAAATGGTTTAATTGAAATCAATCAGGATAAACAATCAAATATTGACCGTGAAATTGGGAATCATAAAATTATAAGCGATGGCCTCCAAGAGAAATTAATCCGTGAGGGAAATGGAATTACTCTAGAAGAACTTCAAAAGATGAAGTTAGAAAGAGATAAATTAAAACATGAATCAGCAGATATTAAAAATAAGCTAAAAAAACTAATGGATATTGCACCATTGGTAATTGCAGGTAAAAAATTAGTACTGTTAAAAGAACAATTGGTTTCTGAACAAAGTGCAAACAATAAGTTGATTGACAAAACATTCTTAGATGCAGAATTGAATTCATTTTCAACCGTTTTATTGGCAAAACTAGATGCTTTAAACTTAGATAGCACTGCTAAATCTAAAGTACAGGAGGCGCTAAAACAAACCATTTCGGAGAAGCAAACTAAGAAACAAGGAAGTAGTTCAGACAAGGTACTTTTAGATTACACCACCGAACAATTCCGAAACTTTGAAGCTGTTTATAATAATATAAAAGGGGCATTTTCTAGCCAATTTAGTGCTGTAGTTCAAGAAGAGAAGAATAATAGAATTTATCTTAATAAGGTCTATCAACAAATTAAACAAGCAGAAGCAAGAAAAGACAATCCTCTAGCCCAAAAGTTGCGTGAAGAGAAAAAAGAGGCTGAAGACAGAATTACTGTTCTAACACTGAATAAGGGTAAGTTAATTGAAGAAAACGAAAGTTTACATATTAGATTAGCCTCGGTTAGAAAGGTTTTATCGGAATATGAAAAGAATTTCAAATTGGTGGACACTGATCAGAAAAAACACGAAGTAACGGAGAAGCTATTAGTAAAAATTAATTCGATTATACTAAAAATAAAAGAAGATAAGAAATACTCTCTTCAAAAATCCATTATGCTCGGTTTGAAAAAAATTATGCATAAAAGTGATTTTATTCATAATATTCGTGTAAATGTGATTGATGATGTAATGGATATAGATTTGTTGGATAAAAATGATCAAATCATAGATAAGGATTCATTGTCTAAAGGAGAACAACAATTATACGCTACAGCTTTGTTGAAGGCATTAGTCGACGAGTCCGGAATTAAATTTCCAGTGTTCATTGATAGTCCATTGCAGAAATTTGACAAATACCATTCTAAAAATATTATAAAAGAATTTTACCCGGCAATATCAGAGCAAGTGGTGTTATTCCCACTGTTGGAAAAGGAATTATCTGAATTGGAATACGACTATTTAAAACCAAACGTGAATAAAGTTTTTGTCATCGAAAACAATAATAACGGTTCGAGCTTTAAACCATTTGCGGTAGACCAATTATTTACACACCTAAAACAAGAGCAAGATGTTTACGCAAATTAAAACTAGTAAAGAAAACAAAGAAGTGGTTGCGCTACTAACTCGTAAATTGGGCTTAGGAACCGAAAATGTGATAGCAAGAATCGCCTATACATATTCTCTTTCCCAAGATAAAAAGTTAGACTTAAATGACATAAAAGACGCTGGTGGCAAGGAGTATTCTAAATCGGTACTCTTTGGAGATTACTATGATATCTACCTTGGATTGCTTTGTGTACATTATGGCTTATACAAAACAGACAAAGATATAGGTCGCTACATCAAAATGCACGTAGATGAAGGGCTACAACTTTTAAATGAAGAAGTAAATAATCGTTCGAACATTGATGGTTTTGATTTTTTAACAGAAAAGATTAATCTTGGATTAAGTATGACCATTTAGTATAATATCCTAGATTGTTGGCGAGCTCAATTTCGACTGCAATTTTTGTACTAAGTAATTCTGTAAACCTACGGCTTGAGATACTCAAAAGTTCTGTTTTATTTATTGAAAACAAAGTAAAGTAATCTTCTAAGTATTTAGGATTTAGAGATGAAATATGATGAATAAAGTTGAATTGCAGATTAGTAAAATTGTCTAAATACTTACTATCTGCAATCTTATTACTTTTGGAACTATTCACTACTTTTTCTATAGGATGCAAGTTCCATAGTTTATCATGTGTAACTAAAGACCAAGGTAAATAATGATCTATACAAATTTTTTTCAAAGTAAGTAGAGGCTTATTTTCAAAAACTGATTTGTTTTCAAATCCTTTTATTTCTATAAAGTTTTTCCACAATTTAGTAGGTTCTGATAGTTTTCTTGTTTGGGGTTTGAATAGCTTTAAAGATATATTGGTTACGTATGGATTATTTTTTTCAACATATTTGAACAACTCAAATAGAGTAAAACTTTGTATGATCTTTATGTTAGAATAAATCCACTCAAACCATTTCGGATTCAGAACAATCTCATTTGCTTCAGTATCGATTAAATAAGGCGCTTGTCTATTAGGTGTACTCTGTAATAAAATAATGAAATTGTTGACCTTACTATCATCAATTCAGATAGTTTCATTAAACCAAGGCCTAACAAATCTATAAGGAACATATTTAATTAATTTGTTAAGAATTTCTTTTAATATTCTTTGCTCTTTATTGGACCTTAGAAATAATAATAAGTCCTCTTCCCTGATGTCATCATTTAATTCACTAAAATTATTTTTAATCTCTATAATATATTTAGCTAATTGATCTTGTTTTCCTAAAGATAATTTGTAATAGTTTACAGGATACCATGCAAATACAATCATTTGTATCGCTATTTCATCAAATTTAAAATTTTTTCTCTCCTTATTTTTTATTAATTGTAACACAGAGTACCACCAATAATATTTATAACTATTGGTAGTACTTTGAAAAACTTTTACAATTTCTTTTTCAAAGGAAAACTCATTCATTATATTGTAAATATTTTACAAGCCATATCTTTTAATAAATTTTTTCTTGCAGTTAGTTCAGTATTTGTCCATTGAGTCATATTACCAATATCAATATTTAAACTAACTGATGAAGCTGAAAAAATTGGTTTTTTTGTAGCAAAATCATCATTTCCACCAGCTACATTATCAGTAGGCCCCATAAAAGTTAAATTTTCGATCTCATTTTTAAATGGCTCCAATGATGCATTAATAACTGCTCCATGTGCATTTCTTGGATATACATGTTCTATAGTTGTACTTGAGAAGTCATAAACCCTTGTTTTGTCATTACAGATAGGTACTCCAGTTGCTCCTGCATTATACCATCTTTTATAATGTTCCAAAGTCATTAAAAAATATTTTAAAGGCTTGTTACCACCTCCCTCTTTATAAGACATAGTGTCCAAAGAACTTTTAAAGTGAACATCATTAACTCTTGAAGTAAGTAATGCTTTTAATGCGATTTTTAAAGTATTAATATTATATGTTGTAGGGTTTGCTCTTATTAAAACAGACTGAGCGTGAAAGATTGTGACCACCGCTTCTATGTGCTCGTTAGAGACTGTTTTATATCTAAATAAAAATTTCTCTAAAATTTGAACTACATCCGAAAATTTTCTTTCACCTAATAAATAACATGAAAGTAATAATGGAATAGTTACAGTAAAACCTAATTCTCTAATTAAAAGTGTAAGTCTGTTTCTATCCCAAGCTGTTATAGGATTTGTTGATTGAAACGGCCAGGTACCTTCGGATAATTTTCTTAATATTATTATTTCTTTTTGTATAGATAAAGTAGAATCTAAAATTTTTTGTGCATTAGTTGCATTTACAGGCAGAAGATGCTGAGGATAAAATTGATTTAGGAAGTCATCAAATAATGTATTACTACCAGCTCTCGATCCTTTATGAGAAGAATAAATCCACCTCAAATAATTATCAATTATTTTTGGGGGATCCTTTAAAATATCGTCCCATAATCTTTCCGCAGAATCTTGCTTTGCGGTATAGCTTTCTAAAATTTCTAAAGTCTTTGCACGTAATAAATCTCCCTCTGTCAAACTTTTACCTCGATCATTTAAAACTTGAAATAATTTATAAGCTTCTTTTTTATCGTAAGTAATGATATGTATCATTGAGAAATCATCATCAATTATATGCTCAAATATTTCTAAATTATCAATTTTTTCTATTAATGTAGATGCTGTACTGATAGTTGATAATATTTTTTCTCTAAGTTTTTTATAGGCGAATTCAATTCTATCATGGGACACTCTTGACGATGTCGGATTATTTTGTCTTATAATATCTTTGAAAAATTGTTCGTCCGCTGTAGACATAATTAATGCATCCACATTTATGGTCTCTCTATTTACTTCTTGTTCGAACTCAATAAATCTTTTTGTTAATCTATCTATTCTTCTATTAATAATTGTTTCATTAACAGTATCTGCAAGATTTACTGCTTCTACCAATATTTCTTTGTAAACAGATATTAAGGCTCCAATTGTTAGTACAAATGTTGACAATCTTTGTTGGCCATCTACCAATTCGTACTCGTGTTGTCTAACAACCCCTACAACAGATTTTTCAACACTAACCATTCCGCCAAAAAAATGATTTATTGGTGTACCAGCCTTTCTTTTTTCATAACAAGTTGATAGATCTTTTACGTAATCATCTACTTCATAAATTTCCCATGCATAACTTCTTTGATACTTTGGCACTCTAAACATTGGGTTATTTGTAAAAAAAGTTCCAACAGCTGCATATTCTGGTTCTACTCTCATAAATTTGACTTTTAGAATTTTACTGATATTCAATCATTATTTTATAATTCCCAAAATGCTTTATCCTTAATTAGTATGGGATCTGATCCTGCAAGGTTAATAATACTTTGGTGCTTCTCTAAACCTTTGATGGTTTTAATTAAATTCTCTTTTTGCAATTTACTGTCTAACGAAAATAGGGATTCCACCTCTTTCATTTTGATTTCGTTTACTCTGTGAATAACCCAAGTCAGAATATAATTTGAGTATTCATTTTCACTGGTAGCAAAATGGTTTAAAAATTGGGTAGAAAGTATTGTTCCAACACCAAATTCTCGTCCCTCCTTTAATATTTTTCGAATAGAATTAAAATTCTTGCTCAAGAAATTATCAGCTTCATCTACCAAAATCATCTTTTTAATCTGTCGATTATTTCCTTTTATTAAACTGTGACCATGTCGCTGCATTTGAGTATAAAAAGCATCTAAGGTAATAGCTACAATTAGGTTTTGAATAGACTCATCATAACCAGATAAATTAATCACTACGACACCTTCAATTAAAGAATAAAGCGATTGTGTTTTAGTAACATCTGGCTCAAAAATTTCAAATTCAGAAAGATTAGAGATAGCAGCATACAAACTGTCCTGAGAGTTCTTTTCACTTCCCAAATAAATGTCACAGACGTCCCCTAAAGTTGGAGGATTACGTGTCCAGGTGTCTTTATTGGCTTTAAGAATACCTTTATCCTCATAAGCTTCAACGATAACATCACGTAATCGTTGTTTTTGCACATTCCCTAAGTTAAAAGCGTTGGAAATAGTCTCCTTTAAATCATTAGCTGTATGAAGAGGCAACATAGGTTTTGATGACTCTGTAGCGTCGAGTGCTAATGGATTATATGGCAAATGGTAAGGATTTAATACCGTAGCATTAGTTTTAGATACAAAGTCCTCTTTAATATAATCACCTTTATAGTCGAAGATTAAAATCCCTAGCTTTTCATTACCAATATTTTTATTTGAATCAGCATTTAATTGAGTGATCAGTGATTTAGTAAATTGTGTTTTCCCTGTCCCCATTGTACCAATAATACCAGTATTAGTGTGCATTACTTTGTTGGTATTATTAGGCTCCCAATAAATAGTTTTTAAACTATTTAAATCAGTACCAAATTCTATCTCGATTCCTTCACCACTGTTATAAACTAAAGGGGCTTCATCTGATTTAAAATTCTCTGTAGGTTCCATATCCTGCTCATCTGTGCTAAGGTAGTCTTGCCCAATTGGTCCATCAACTACCGGGGCAATATGTGTAAATATTTCTAAATTTGCATTTGGAAAGGCATTTATTAACAAGCTGTCTTTGTCAATTGTAGTTTCCGTGTTATGAAAAAGATGAATTAAATCGTCGATTGATTTTACAAGAAAGTTATAACCATCGGCTTCTTGTAAATCTACCCTCATGTACTCTTCGTTAATGCTTATTTTTCTTTTGAAGACATCATTTCCAAAATGGATTAATCCAAAAATCCCAATAGTATTGTTTAATCGATTACTTATTTTGAAGTTATTATTCAACAAATCAATACGATAATTTTTGGTTATAGTATCCCAGTTTTGATTATCCCATACGTGAAAAAGTTTCATTTTTTCAGCATTAGTGAGAGCAATTTTAGCAAAGAAATTTTTGTAAAACTCACTTAAGAATCCTTCTTTATTTAAGTGCTCATAAAGTAATTGAGCAGTACGTTTTCCTTGATCAATCCCTTTTTTTACAATACCTAACCCACCTATTTTTAGTTCGACAGGGTATAAATGCATTAGTAATTGATTGTCTAATTCTTCCAGTCCAATAAATAATAAATCGTCACTAAAAGAACCTATTGCACCAAGATTTTTAGTAGAAAATAAACCTTCACCCATATTTAAGCCGGCATTACCGGAAACTCTTAAAATTTCTTCCAATGAGATTGGAATCCAAATAATATTAGGATGATGTAAAAAAGTTAATGAAGTTTTAATACCAGACAAAAGGCTTAATTTTTCTCTTGGAAACTGGCTGTGTTGACGAATTAGCTTTAATAGCCATTCGCCATTAATAGCATTGAAAAAATTAATAATATTAATTGTATCTGTAACCGCATTAAATTGGACTTCATGTTTCTCTAAAAATTCTTTTACTACAAATTCATATTGACTGGTTTTACGGCTAACGGTTATTGCATCATATCCATTAGAATTATTGTATTGGTCACTATAATGAATAATAACTAAATCTTTATTCTCCTTAAAAAAATCTAAGTCAACTTTAGGATCAATATATGTTACCCATTGTGAGTCATGATATAACTTTTCTAATTGCTTTTTAATATCATAATCAATAGTGGTACAAAGTGCATTATTACGTCCATAAGGGTGATTATTAGAGGCAACACGAACAAATGAATTAAATAAAGAAGTAAGTTTTATTAATTCATTTTGATTTTCAGGCAAATCCATAGTACCAAATCCAGTCCTGTAATTTTCCGGTCCTGGAGTAGAGGCTACATCAGCCATTAAGCCATTAAATGAAATACCTGTTTTCACCAAACTCATTTCATCATACGATTTTTCAGTTTTAGTTACATCAAACTGATAAAAAGTAATATGGGCGTACTCGTACTTCTCTGCTTTTGTCGGCTGTTTTTTAGAATAAAATTTTACTCGTTCGAGAAAGAAATTCAAAAGGTCTTCCTTTTCAAAATTCTTCGTTTTCAATTCTATTTTTAAATGCTTTTCTATGTCATCAACCTTTTCGTAAAAAGTAAGTTCTTCAAATTTAGTAACTAATTTTTCAGAGCCATAAATGCTTACTTCAATAGGCAGCAAATCAGTCAAACGTTTAGTTAGGTTGCTGTTCAAGTATTTTCTGTAATATTCAAATATCCCATCTACAACTTCTCTACAATCCCCAAGATTTATTACATTGATTTTTATAGGGGATTTTTTAGATTGATCAAAAAGAAATTCAAAATTTGTGGTGAAGTCTTTAATTTTATCAGTAACTAAATTAGATACAAAACTTTTAGGAACAGCTTGCTCTGAATTTAAATAAACCGTGTAATAAAGCCATTCTGGAGAATGACTCGATTCAATCGGTATATAGATTTCATTTGGTTTTCCTTCGATATAAGGAATCAAATTAGTCGGACTTAAACGTTTTAAGATAGCATTGTAAATTTCTTCACTTTTTAAATCATTATTTAATTGAAGCTGATAAGCTACATTGAGGGGATGTAAGGGACTAAATTTAATTTTTTCTTCGCCTCCAATTTCCTTGACCACACCTAACCATAAGAGGTTTTTTTGTTTATGCGTTAACGGTTTGTTTTCCTCTAACTGTTCCAATTGCATTATAAAGCAGCTAACATATTCAATTGCAATTTGCTTCAATTCTTCATTCAGGTATACTAAACTAGGTTGGGTCTCTTTAATTTTGTAATAAGCTCGGAGTTTATTAAAAGCTAATTTCACGTCATCACTTAATTCTAAGTCATTATTTAAAATGCTATTTTCATTACCTAAGAGCCAGGAATATCCTTCAGAGTTTATAATCTGTTCTTCTTGAATTAAATTATTTCTAAATTCACCACTAACTGTTTTTTCATTATTTTTAAACAACAATTTTATTATAGTTCCTTCCTTTTTGTATTTAAAATCAAGGCAATTAACTCTTTTTTCTTTCCATAGATCAAGCCCAGATATTGGTTTTGGTGCCTCAAAATCTGTCTTAAAAGCAATAGGTATTACAACATCAAATAATTCTATTTTAAAATGTATTAGGTCCTCCTGAGCAAGTGAATAATCATTGTTTATTATTAATTTATTTTCTTCTTTTATTTCAAAAGTTCTATTCAAACTTAAAAGTTCTGTAGTAAGTATTTCACCATCTGGATTAAAAACTAATGATGGGCTTTCTTTTATTTGGAGGTAAGAGTTCGATTTCTGTATGTTTAATTGAAAGTTTCCTTCAAATTGCGAAATGATATTTGGATTAAATGGTAGGTGCAATATCTTGATTACATACTTTTTATCGGTTTCAGAATCTTTGTACTCAATCAAAGTAAATAAATTCTGGGCATCGAATTCTTTAAACTCTAAAACGATACTGAATCCGCTAGTAGTTGCACTAATGTTTTTTGAACCGTGCTTAATGCTAAGACCTTCCTTTTTTATAAATTGATCATATTTTACATTTATTTTGAATGGAAGTTCCAAAGAAGGATTAAACACAATAAGGTTTACATTCCTCTTTTTAGATACTGAATCACCATCGGTATTGTACCATATGGTTTGCAGTAAATTGTCCCCCTCAATATTTTGAAAGACAGGCGGAGCTTTTTCTTTCTCCTTATCCATCCATTTAACTATTTCCGAATAATCAAAGTCATGCCAGTCCTCTTTTATAATTCTGGTAAGCGCTGTACTCGGTAAATCTTGCTCTAAATCCGAAGCAGGATTTCCGTTTAAAAAAATATTTTCAAATTTTTCATAAAGACTAAAGTTACTATTCAAATCTTTTGCAAGGTCTCCATGTTTACTACCTAATTCTTCTTGCGGGAAAAGTCCTAAGAACCGATAATCTCTTAAATCAATTGTGCCTTTTTCCAGTGAATTAATGACTTGTTCATAATCAAAAATAGAGTTATTGTCTTCAACAACACTTTTTGTTTTTCTATCTAATACTGATTTTAAAATTAGCTTCTCGTACTTTTTTAAAGTAGAATTATTTTCAATATCATATTCAATTTGATTTTTAAATCTTGAATAATGCAAAGGCATTCCTTCCTTAATTAAACTACCGCTACCACCTAGTAAGCTATCCAATTTTCCGCTAAATAAAATTAGAATGGCAGTTCCTTCAAAAATATCATTTTGATCAGCTACTTTATTTCTGAGCATGGTGAAGTAATCCTCAGAAGCAAAAGTACTGGAGGCAATAATTACTTTCGTATTATCGATTAATAAGCAGAAAGTAGTATAAGCTTCGCCTCCTTCAGGATGAGTATATGAAAATGGCTCAATAGCTACCGTTGAAGAATGTTCCAACGACCCATAAAGAAATTCAATATTTTCCTTGTCTTCCAGATATAGATTGAAACGATCCCCAGGTTGGATTTTCTGTGAAATAAAATATCCGATTATTAAATCCGAAACATATTTATATAGTTGACTTGACGTATTGTGCATCTCCGCTATCACTTTTTTTCTCTATTAAATTAATTTTTTCATACAATTTGGTAATTTCCAATTTTGTCGTTTCATCAAAGACAATTCCCCTGTCTTTAAATTTATCCCATAATGTTTTTAATCGTATCTTATCATCGCTTCCGATGCATAATCTCGTTAGGAATAATAAAAGTTCTTGCGATAAAACAGTTGTGTTACCTAATCTACCTCTGAACTTAGTGTAGTTCACTTTACCAAACTGGGAGTACCACTTAGAATAGTCGCTATAAGGTTTGCTTCTGGACGAGTTTTCAAACTGATATTTTATTTTAAACCAAAGCGAATATATATCTTGAGATATCTTATCTGAAAGATTGTTATAAAATAAATCAAGCTCTAATAGACGATCACAATCTATCCAATTTTTTCCTGTGTCAAAAACGGTAATATTTTCTGTGTAAAAATTGATTAATTCACTGATACAACCTTGAAATTTTTCTTTTTCATCAGAATTAAAGCTATTGCAGATACTTCTAATGTTTTGATAATCTTGAACCAGTTTTCCATCAACATAGATATAATTCAATAATTCTAAAGTGTTAACATGTGCAAAAATAGATTCCGAAGATTTGTTTAATTGTTTCCAACCAACAGTATGACTTAATAATCTTGCTTCTGATATAGTTTCCCAATCCATTGTGTAATAGATAGGTTTTATTTTTGCTTTGGCAGTTCCAAAATCATTAAAACGGAGTATTAACTGGCTTAGATAATGAAAATAATAATATTTAAAAAAGTCTTCAACGTGCTTTAATAGAAAAGAATTGTTTTGTGCTAAAAATGCAAAGTCTTCAACAAACCTATCCTTTATCTCTGGAAATAAATTTTGATAAGTTAGACCCTTTGGTTTAGAAGTTAAAACTGATAGTTCAGGTAAACATTGTAGCATTAATTGATGTAAAATGTTTTCATTATTTGTATCCTCATCTAAACTATTTGGATCAAAATTGTCATTTAAAAAAACATCAAAAATAAATTTAGAAACCTCTCTGATGGCATTATTAGAATTGATAAAATTCATATAAGAAAGAGTCTTAATGTTGAATTTTATCAATCCATTTTCTTCATCAAAGAATATTTTGGAAAGCATGTTTTTTAATTCCTCAATATTTTGAGTTTCGACTTTAGATATGGCTTGCTTTACAATAGTTTCTTTAAGTTCAATCTTGAAGGAACTGTTACTTTGCTTTAACTCAATTTGAGTTTTATTATTTAAAATTCTAAATAATTCACCAATAATACCTTGAAAAGATTTGAAATCTTCAGTAAAAGTATCGCCGCTAGGATTGGTTTTAAATGGCAATAATCTTATTTGATTTCCAGTGACATGACTAAAGGTCTTGTTTTTCAAATATCTTTTTTCAAGACTATTTGATCCGGCTTTATTTAATTCTATTTGCATCATATCACTTGAAATTTATAACCACTAAAAGCGTCTTTGGAAAATTTGTAATCAACCGGTTTTCCAATATTAACTTCGTCAATATACAATGCGGCTTTATTGTTGTTCTGATTGATTAAAGTATTGATGGAATTAACAAAATAGACATAGTTATTGTTGTCTTTTTTATTAGGCCTATATCCTTGCGAAATCATTTTTAGTATTTTAAACAAACTGAAATCTACATGAATTCTTATCGTTTCTTTTTCATTATTTATTCTAAAGGATAAAGAAAATTCTTGTGTGAATTTATTAATAACGGAATCATTTTTTTCTTTTAATGGATTCACATCTGGAATGACTTCAAAATCTTTAAATACTCTATACTGAGTCTGTTTTTTTCCAACATTTATAACGACTTTGTCATCTGCTTTTGGGTCTCCATTCCAATTCCTTGCCGCATTTTCAACAAGGTTATATATTTTTTTTATGTAAACAGGATTATGATTATTATAATGGAAGAGCCAAATTAAATACTCATTATAATCAGCATCCTTTAAATAATTTTTTTCAAAATAATTACTAAAATAGTTTAACCTCATAAAGAAACGAGAAAGTTCAGGTTTTGAAATTGTGACCTTTATTAGTTTTGGTTCAATTTTCTCCAAATATTTTTTATCAATATGTTTTGAAAAAATATCAAGTGTATTATCTGCATTTATCAAGGTCAATAAAACATCATCGGTAGCAGCATCTCTATAGATGCAGGGGTCTAAACTTTCAATTTTTTCAAATAAACTGGAGAGCTCTGGATGCTCAAATAAATAGTTGGGAATTAAATTTGATATATATTGAGGACCACCCATTCTTTCAATTGCTTTGAAATAATCAACATCATTAAGAACAGAAAGATCAACCGGGACAATTATATCATATATAAAGTTTAATAAAGTACGAATCGAAACTATTTCTTTACTTTTAATTATGGACTTTACTATGAGTTGTGATATGATAATTCTATTATTTTCAACAAAAAGAAATTCATAATTGTGTAGTATTGGACAATATACTTTTTCCGAACTAATAACTTTATACTCTAGATATGCTTTGTGTATAGCGTTTTCTTCATTTTCAGCAACTATTTTTTCAAGGAGACTAGAAATGACATTAGAGGTAGGGCCATTTTCTGTCAATGAATACATGTGATAATCAGTAAAATTCACATGATGAAAATTACTTTTGCTATTAAATTCATCATCATGAATTAAATCTGTATCTAATATTTTACTCGATGAAATATAGTTTTTTAAGATTTTAAATTCTTCACCAAATTCTTCAATAAACTTACTTAAAGTACCAAGATTTATAGCTAGAATAATTTTGTCTTTTGAAGCATTTATATTTTCATCATTAAATCCCTGTAATAACTTATAAAGTGTTTCATTGGAGGATTCATTTGGATTATGGGATTCTGTCGCGTCATTATGAATTTTAAATTGTGCGATAACACTTTTTAGCTCATCATGGAGATGCGAAAGTATATGTGATTTTCCATCACCAACATTCCCACAAACCAGCAATAATTGTGCATTATCTTTTTCACTTGCTCCTGATATGATTTTTTTTAATTTTTTCTCAACGTCTCGCTCAATGTGTAGATACTTTTTAAATTCATTTAAGTTTGAATAAGCACCTTGCGCCACTGCGTACTTTGATGAATCCCTCAGTTTTTTTAATTCTTCTAGTAATGGATTTAATGACATTGAATTTTTATTAGATTAAATGTGGCTAAAATGTAGAATAAGTCCCAAAATTTGAGAATAAGATTTAATGCTTAGATGCTGTTTGTCAAATCAGAAATGGAAAGTTGAAAAGCTTTAGCTATTTTTTCAATTACAATTATTGAAACATTGCGCTTTCCACTTTCTATACCAGGAATGTAAGTTCTATCTAAATCAGCGAGTTCAGCAAGTTTTTCTTGAGAATAACCTTTTGATATTCTTAATGCTTTAATTTTTGCGCCAAATTTTATTCTAACATCTTCCATGTAGCCAAAATCGGATTTAGTAGACAATTGTACAATAGACGACTGTCGACTATGTTGTCTATTTAATTTTATGTAAAATGTATAAGTTTCTACACTCAAATAGCAATATTGTAGGATGACTGAAAATAAGAATTTGACCTGACCTCATGTAATAGATATATTATTTGAATTTTTCATAGACTGAAATCGCATATTAGTTCAACTATTTAGCAGATAAAAAACAGGTAATTATACTTATATCAATTTGTTAGCATAATTATACATTTGTATCTATCATTTAAAGTCAGAACTAATTACAAATTAAAGATATGCGCTTTTTAGTAAAAAAAAGTATTCCCTCTGAATCTGGAGAGAGATCGCTTCCACCTTCACAGTCCAGCTATGAAATCCCAAATGGAACCATTACATGGGTAACCGTTATCTATTTGTTTATAAATGTAGGCTCAGGATTGTTGAGCAATTACATAGTAGGGAAACCACAAAGGGAAATTAATTTGCATAATACAGAATTGATTAATAAAAACTTTGAATTACAGTTGATTCAGAGATGTCTTGAATTGGAAAAAAATGAAGATAGGAAGGCCTCTTTAATGCTGTTGATAGAGACAAATGCTATAGGTGGAAAAGATACAGATAAACTTTATAACTATATAAAAAAGGAACAATACATACCAAAGTGGCCAACTCGAATGTTAGAACACCTAAGTTCATATATACAACCTGGAAAAGAAATTAAGTTAGTAACCGTTCCACAAGACACGCAAGTAGTAAAACCTGAGCTAACGTCTAAAGATAATTTTAAATCGGGTTCATCACAAAGTACGCAGAGGTAAGTATAATGTCCATTCCATAAATTAACTCATTTACTAATTTAAAACTTTAAACAATGCAAAGGAAAAAATACTTAATTACTTTTTTCATTTTTTTATGCTTCAGTTATTTGACTTTCGGCCAAGATAGGTTTATCTATCATTCCCGTAATCAGGAGCAGATAAAAATATATGATTCTCATAAAGAATCAGTAACAAATGAGCCTTTACATATAGCCGAAGGAAGTAAAATTAAGGTTAGGATACTAAATCCTAATCCTTTATTTTATAAATATGAGCTAAAATATGTTGAGCAGGAAGTACAATCCGAAGATAAAGTATTAACAGACGCCCTTGCACAGATTGGTTCTTTGATAACAAATACTCAAAGGGGGTTAAATCTAGTACAACAATCAGATTTTAATATGTATGTTAGTAAAGTCAATTCTTTGATGACGGAAATTACTAAGGCTCAGTCAATTATTGATAATTCTGATCTACCTGAGGTTGAGTCTGATGCGCTTGTCGGCAATAGAAATGGCGGACTTCGTTATGCAATAGATCAAATTTCAGGAAAGGCGATGCAGCCCGTTAGTGGTTTAACTTTTGACTCATGTGGCTTTCACGATCCAGTTCTGCTGAATAGCCTTAATGAACTGATTGATAAATTAGCTAATATCATCAGCAGTAATGAAATGAAGATTTATAAATTGGCAAACAATACACTCGCTAAGAAAGTACAAGAGATGAAAAAAACAATGAGCGAGGTAAAAGCAGAAATAGATGAAGAGTTTACTGTTACTGAGAAAGAGGGAGTAATTTATCTAGTTATTACCCCGATTGATGCAAATAGACATAATCTCCGGAAACTTCACTCAGAGGATGCAAAACTTGAGATTTTACGTATCATACCGGATTTTAAAAGAGCTGTTATTGAGTTAGTGCCCGTAGGGAATCTGATGTATTCCGGTAGTTATGAGGAATATTATCTTGAGGAAGGATTGGTACAAAAGAGGGAGGTATCTAAAGCATTTTTCAGGCCGGGGATTGTGTTAAATATAAATTTGCACTCCTTTGGAAAAACAAAAGAAATGGCTGCTGGTCTAGGCTTGGGTTATAAGCTTAGCGAAAATGAAAATGGAATTGAAAATCTTTATTTATCAACTTTATTTAGTTATAAATCCTTCATTCGTGTAGGTTTGGGAATTGGTTGGGGACAGTTCCCATCAGGTCTTAAATCTGGTGGACAGGTAGGACAGGCTTTACCGGATAATGTATCTAATCTTGAAGATCTCGTTAATTACAAAGATAAACCAACCGTATTTTTAACTCTCGCCTTTGCAGCGTTAAACGTTTCCAAAAAGAAATAGGCGGAACTATTGAATAAACGTAAAGTAGCAAAATATGAAAAAAAGTAAATGCAACTGTAATGGAGAATTCCATGCAGAAACTGCCTACAAGAGGCTTAGTGAAAAATATAATGATCTCATCGAAATTATTACTGATAATTTAGTGGAAGAAAATAGAATGTCTGTAGGAAGAAGTGCAACGCCAGAGCTTTCTTTGTCGGAATTATTAATTAGGATTATTGGAGGTAAAAAGGTATTGCCAGGGGATTATCCTGATTGTTGCCTTGTCGGCAAACAAAATGGTAATGGAACATTAGAATGGTTCTGTACGGGCGTACTTATACATCCAAGAATTATTGTAACTGCAGCCCACTGCTATAAATCAAATTTTTCTTATGTCGTGGCCTTGGATACAATAAACCAAAATGCTCTCTCTGATGCTGAAATAATAACTGTCAAAAAAGCTATACCACATCCATCTTATTCACAAACATGGAAATTCAACGATATATCAGTACTTGTCTTAAGTAAGAATGCTAATACACCTCCAGTTCTTCTGGCAACTAGCAATGAGATAAACGCAGCACGTCGAACAACACTTGTAGGTTTTGGTAATGACGATGTATACAGTACAGTTGGTTTTGGCACAAAAAGAGATGTAACTGTTGACATTATAAGCATAAGAACATCTCGTCAGGATAATCTTGATGAAGATGAAAGCCGATATGATTATGAATCAGATTTAGAATTTGTTGCAGGCGGAAACGGATATGATTCCTGCAATGGTGATAGTGGAGGACCAGCATATATCATAGTTGATGGTGTACGTAAATTGGCAGGTCTTACCTCAAGATCTACAAAAGGAGCAGTAAATCCATGTGGAGAAGGAGGAATATACTCGAGAATCGATGCACATGTTGATTTTATTAAAAGTTTGACTCCTTAGAACTTGAGTCTTTAAATAAAAGTGTCTTAAACTCTTATTACTAGTTTCATAGAGATAAATCAAAGTCGCTGGAGAATTAATTATTAGCTGGGTTATCATTTGTAAGTAGTTCTTCGGAGTTTTTATTGAGATACAGAAATAGTTTTAATTTCCTTATTAATACTATCCATATTTTAAAGTAGTCAGCCTGTAGTTTTAAATAATCTATTAAAAGGTTCGACATTTGTATGGGCGTGGCTCATAAAATAAAAAGCTATTGGAAATTTTCCATTTCTTTAGAAAACTTTACTGCAATTGAGTTAAGATTCATTTTGCGACTAATACTTAAAATTTCACCAAGCATTTAGTTCAATTTATTATTGTTAACATACGATTTCAGTAGCAGCCTCAAGCTCAAAAATATTATCTTGACATAATAAGCCAAATAATTCCAAAAAAAGACATTCATTATAAGACTGTATGGTCCCCGATTAATTTTATTGCAAAAACCAAAATAAAGTGCTAATTGTAAAATTTAATTTAAAAAAGGCAGGTGATGAATGATATTTTAACAAAGGATGATTTGAGGCAATTTGGATTACTCTTGATAAATGACCTACGTAAAATAGTAGAAAAAGCTGAGATAAGCGAAAAAGATACTATTCATCCCGAATAGCTTAAAAGCCGTGTGGTAAGAAAGCTGATGGACATGTCTCCAGGATCATTGCAAAATTTAAGGGTAACGGGAAAAGTGCGGTTCAAGAAAGTATTGGGTTCCTGCTATTATAATAAACAGGATTTAAGCAATCTGTTTAGTGAAGACAAATAGTCGTGGACTTAAATGAATTATTAGATTACCTGGCTGTATTTGAAAATGACAGCAGGTTGAATGTCTGGCATTTTGCTTTGCTAAGTGCTATTCTGTATTTAGGATACCGGCAGGGTGAAAAAAAAATGATACATGTAAGCAGGAGTAAAATTATGGCATTGTCGCATATTCATACCTTGCCAACATACCATAAGTATTTTAAGAAACTGCAAGAAATGGGATATGTTAGATATACACCTTCTTATCATCCAGGTTACCGAAGTAAGGTTGAATTATTGATTGAGCCATAAAATCTATTAAACAAATTTTATGGCTCTCTATTTGGATATGGAATCGCCAGAGTATCTTATAAATTTCTCGATTTTGTACCAATGGATTAAACCTATGCAGTAGGAGATGGTTCAGCAGATGTGGTTTATTAACTGCGAAAGTACTCCTTCATATCCAAAATCTCTTTTTCAAGTTTCTCTAAAATTAATAAAGTATCCTCAGGTTTAAAGGATGTTTTCCTATCTAATTTATTTCTCAATTCAATCATCTGCCGACCCACTGACTGCTGTTGGGTTATTGCATATTCTTCAGTCTGTTGTACCGATCGGTGTCCGAGCATTTCTTTCACAATATGAATTGGAACATCGTTAGCTAGTGTAACTGTACTGCCAAAAGTCCTTCTTGCCTTATGGGTATTTAATACACAAGTAATCCCACACAAATCAGCAATTTCTTTTAGATACTCGTTCATTTTTTGATTTGACTTTACTGGAAGAACACTTCTTCTACGAAGACAAAGCGGATGGTCTTTATATCTTTCTATAATTTCAAGAGCCTTCGGCAGTAATGGAATATTCGTTTCTGATTCTGTTTTTTGGCGGTCGGACATAATCCAGTATTCACCATCAATGCCAATTTTGATGTCTTCTCTCTTAAGTTGAAACGCATCGATATACGCAAGGCCAGTGTAGCACTGGAAGATAAATACATCCCTTATAACAGTCAATCTTGGAGTAGAAAAAGTATAATTCTCAATCTTATGCAATTCAACTGCCGTTAGTGGTTTTTTCCTTGTCTTTGTCTTTTTCCCTGTAAATTTCTTGAAAGGATCTTCCTTAATAATTTCCATATCAAGTGCCCGTCTTACAATTTTCCTGAAATTTGAAATGTACTTTAAAGCAGTATTGTTATTACAACTCTTTACTGTTTTAAGATAAAATTCATAATCCTTTATAAATTCGTAATTCAGGTCCCGGAATTCCATGTCTTCCAAATTAAATTTGAATAATAGAAATTCTTGAATATGTTTTTTGGATATCTCAAAACGTTCATGTGTTCCAATGGCATATTCTCCTACATCCACAAGGGCAAGTAATTCGTTATTATGGTTAAGGAATTCTTCCAGTACTTTTACTTTTGGGGCTATACGTCCCATAATAAAGTCTATTATTTTTTGGGACGTAATAGAACGTTCCGAATAAACTAAATCATTTCTAAACTGGTTGACCTTATTTTCGATTGTAGTAAGAAAAAAATTGATGGTCCTGGCATCTTCTTTTGTGCCAACAGCTCTTTCAGCTTTTTGATCCCATCTAGTAATATCCCACTTACGTTTGGTAGTAGTTTCCTTAGGGATTCCATCAACGGTAATTCTTAGGTAAATATACCTAAGATTGCTTTTTTTTCGTGGGACCTTCAAAAAGAAGGTTAGTCCAAAGCCGCTTTCTAACATAATTCAATAATTTAGATGAGTAAATATCGAATTATAGCGTCTTAAAATCAAGTCGTTAATGTGTTTTACATGTTGATAATCAATTGATTATATTCTGTTTTGTGGCACATTTTTTCTAAATTTAAAAGTGCCATAAAAATGCCATGTAATTTTGAGCGTTTTTGAAAATTTTGGAGAATACAGGTAGAAATAAAAAAAACCTGCAAATCCGAAATTTGCAGGTTTTAAGTAAGATTGTGGAATTTTATAATATCATTCCTAAATAAGTTGTGGGCGATGAGGGGTTCGAACCCCCGACCCCCTCGGTGTAAACGAGGTGCTCTGAACCAGCTGAGCTAATCGCCCTATTTTACTAGGCTGCTATCATTTTGTGATTGCGAGTGCAAATATACACCTAGATTTCGTAATTGCAAGCCTTTTTGATAAAAAATATAAAATAAAATTCACAAATACTTTTAGAAAGCTATTTTTCAGCTTCTTAAAAACGAAATAAATCCGCGCCCTGTCTTAGCATTTAGTTAAAAAACGAAATCGGGAAAGCTAATTTTAATTATTCCTTTTGTATTCACTTGCTATAGTCATACATTTGCATACCTTAATTGTATACTCAAATGGCAAGATTTCAGGAAAATGATTTACCGAAAGCTAAATTAGACTCTAACTCCCTTCAAAAAGCAATCCGAATTTTTAAATATGCTAAAAACCACAAATGGAAATTCTTCCTTGGTTTAGTTTTTTTACTCTTAACAAGTGCCACTGCCCTAGCCTTTCCTAAGTTAATGGGAATGCTGGTAGACTGTGTTACCAATAAAGATCTTAACCGGGCAAACGAAATTGCAGTAGCCCTGTTGGTAATCTTAATGCTTCAGGCGGTTTTCTCTTTTTTCAGAATTTCTCTTTTCGTCAACTTTACCGAAAATTCATTGTCGAACATTCGTTTTGCATTGTATGAGAATTTGATCAAACTTCCAATGTCGTTTTATTCTCAAAAACGTGTTGGGGAATTAAACAGCCGAATCAGCGCTGATATTTCGCAATTGCAGGATACTTTTACCACAACAATTGCTGAGTTTTTACGTCAGTTTATTTTAATTATCGGCGGGTTTGTAATTTTAGGAAGCATCAGCCCCAAGTTAACTTTGATGATGCTCGCCATCGTTCCCGTTGTAGCCGTTGCTGCAGTTGTATTTGGAAGATTCATTCGTAAATACGGAAAAAAAACTCAGGATAAAGTAGCCGAAAGCCAGGTAATTGTTGAAGAAACATTGCAGGGAATCAGCAATGTAAAAGCATTTGCCAACGAATGGTACGAAATCCAGCGTTATAAAAACAAAATCAGGGAGATCGTAAAAATCGCAATCAAAGGCGGTCAGTACAGAGGTTATTTTGCTTCCTTTATTATTTTATGCCTTTTCGGATGCGTAGTTGCCGTTGTCTGGTATGGCATTACCTTAACGATAAAAGGAGAAGTTGAGGGCGTGGGAGATTTAATTTCATTCGTACTTTATACAACATTTATTGGTGCTTCGTTTGGAGGAATAGCCGAAATGTATGCCCAGATTCAAAAAGCGGTTGGTGCAACAGAACGTGTTTTTGAATTACTGGAAGAAACTCCGGAAACCATCAATGCAAATCCAAAAGCATCTCCAATAGAAAAAATTAAAGGTAATGTGGCTTTCAGAAATGTAGCTTTCAGTTATCCGTCAAGAAAAGAGGTTGAAGTTTTAAAAGATGTAAATTTTACTGCAGATTTTGGTCAGAAAATTGCGCTTGTCGGTCCGAGTGGTACAGGAAAATCGACTATTTCTTCGTTACTATTGCGTTTCTACGATATTACATCAGGAGAAATTTTAGTGGATGGAAAAAATATTTACGATTACGACCTGGAAAACCTGCGCGGAAATATGAGTATCGTTCCGCAGGATGTGATTTTATTTGGAGGAACTATCCGGGAAAATATTGCCTACGGAAAACCTGACGCTTCTGAAGAAGAAATTATAGTAGCCGCCAAACAAGCCAATGCCTATAATTTTATTGATGGTTTCCCTGAAAAATTTGAAACACTGGTTGGAGAACGCGGTGTAAAATTATCAGGCGGTCAGCGCCAGCGTATAGCAATCGCAAGAGCTTTACTTAAAAATCCAAGTATTTTGATTTTAGATGAAGCAACGTCTTCCTTAGACAGCGAGAGTGAAAAATTAGTTCAGGAAGCCTTAGAGATTTTAATGCAAGGCAGAACAAGCATTATTATTGCACACCGCCTTTCGACAATTCGTAACGCTGATAAAATTTTAGTTTTAGATAACGGAAAAATCACCGAGGAAGGAACACATCAGGAATTGATAAATCTTGAAAACGGTATTTACAAAAACCTAAGCAATCTTCAGTTCAGTAATTCTTAAAAACTCTAAAAATCAACAATTTAAATGCAATAAAACATCAAACGTTTTATTGCATTTTTTTTGAAGTTAACAAAAATATTTACTTTAGTATGATTGTAAATTCCACATTTAACTTTAAAATACATTTTAATTGTACAAAAAATGAACATTTTAATTAAACCTTTTTTCAAAACCTGAGTCATACCCTTGCGCGTCTAAAAACACTTGTACATACAAGTGTTAAATAAACAGTAAGTACTTCTGTTTTCATACCAAAAAACTAAATTTGTAACTGCTAATTCAATACCTAAAACATCTTTACCTTAAATTTTCATGAAAGTAAAAAACCTAATTTACGTCCTTATCATTATAGTCCTTGGAGGATTTATCTCGTATCGCGTGATATCCAACAAAAAGAAAAACGACGAATCTAAAAAATTTGGAGATAAAGACAAACCAACCGCTGTTACCGGAATTGTAGTTAAAACTTCAACTTTTGATAATAATTTATCGTTATCAGGGTCTATCGAAGCTAATGAACAAGTAGAAATTCACAGTGAAATTTCTGGAATTGTGGAAGGTATTTACTTTAACGAAGGAAGTTATGTAAACAAAGGTCAGGTTCTTTTTAAGGTAAATGATATCGAATTGAGAGCTCAGCTCAGACAGGCTCAGACGAAAGAAGGTCTTGCCGGCGAAAATGAAAGAAGAGCAAAATTATTATTGCAAAAAGAAGCCATCAGCCAGGAAGAATTTGATGTTGCCAACGCAGATTATGCTTCTGCGAAAGCGCAGACTCAATTAATCAGGGCTCAAATTGCCAAAACTTCTGTAAAAGCCCCTTTTTCGGGAAAAATTGGTTTACGCTCGATTTCACCGGGAACGTATATCACGCCAACAGTTTTAGTAGCAAAACTGGTCAATACAGGCAAACTAAAAATCACATTTTCTATTCCTGAAAAATATGCTGCTCAGGTTTCAACAGGTTCTGTTATTGATTTTTCAGTTTCGGGATCAGATAAGATTTATAAAGCAAAAATATATGCAATCGAACCCGAAATTGAAGTAGCAACACGTACTTTAAAAATCCGCGCCATTGCAGAGAATACTGATGGAAAACTATTTCCGGGAACATTTGCAGATGTAAAATTGCCTTTAAACATTATTAAAGATGCAATTCTAGTTCCGTCTGAAGCTATTGTTCCTGTGCAGGATGGTAAAAAAGTGTACATCGCCAACATGGGTAAAGCCAAAGAAGTTAAAGTTGATGCAACTACAAGAACAGATACTTCCATTTTAATTTTATCAGGATTAAAAGCAGGTGACACTTTAATAACAAGTGGTGTAATGTCTTTAAAAAATGAAGCTCCGATAAAAGTAAAGATAAAGTAACTTTTAAGTTATGCGTTTTGGGTTATAAAGTATGAGTTTCACTATCTCATATATTAAATCTAAAAATCATAAATCAATTAAATAATATAAGTCTGGATTTTGAGATTGAGCAGTAAAGATTTACAAAGTAAATCTGAAATCAACAATCTAAAATCTAAAATCATAAATTATATGAGTTTATCAACTACAAGTATAAAGAGACCTGTTTTAACCATTGTACTGAATCTTTTGATTATTTTATTTGGTTTCATAGGGTATACTTTTTTGGGTGTCCGTGAATTTCCTTCCATTGACCCTGCGCAGGTTTCCATCAGAACCAATTATACAGGAGCTAATTCTGATATTATTGAATCGCAAATTACCGAACCTCTCGAAAAAGCTGTAAATGCTATTGACGGAATTAGAAATATTACATCATCCAGTAATCAGGGAAGCAGTAATATTACTATAGAATTTAACTTAGATAAAAATCTTGAAGAAGCAGCCAATGATGTCCGCGACAAGGTTTCGCAGGCGGTTAGAAGCTTACCTCAGGATATTGATGCGCCGCCGGTAGTTTCTAAAGCAGATGCCGATAGCGAATCTATTATTTCGATGACGGTTCAGAGTGATACCCGAAACTCTCTGGAATTAAGTGATTATGCTGAAAATGTGATTTCGCAGCGATTAGAAACCATTCCCGGAGTAAGTGGTGTTCAAATTTGGGGGCAAAAACGTTATGCGATGCGTTTATGGATTGATCCTATAAAGCTAAATGCTTATAATTGTACTGTTTCTGATGTTCGTAATGCCTTAAACGCACAAAACGTAGAATTGCCGTCTGGAAAATTAACAGGTAACAATACAGAATTAACCGTAAAAACAATCGGAAATCTTTCTAAACCTGAAGAATTTAATGATATTATCATTCGTACAAACGGAGACAAAATTGTTCGGCTAAGTGATGTTGGTGGTGCTGAATTAGGTCCGGAAAACATTGAGACTTCCTTAACATCATCAGGATTACCAATGATTGGTTTGGCCATTGTTCCTATGCCAGGTGCCAATTATCTTGATATTTCATCTGAATTTTATAAAAAATACGAAGCCCTGAAAAAGGATTTACCTAAAGACATCAAACTTAATATTGCCCTTGATAATACACTGTTCGTAAAGAAATCGGTATTGGAAGTTGCAGAAACTTTGGGAATTTCTATCATACTCGTAATCATTATTATTTACCTGTTTTTTAGAGACTGGGCAATTGCGTTTAGACCTTTAATTGATATTCCGGTATCTTTGATTGCTACGTTTTTCATTATGTGGATGCTCGGGTTCTCTATAAATGTATTAACCTTGCTGGCCATTGTTTTAGCAACTGGTCTTGTGGTTGATGACGGAATTGTAGTAACCGAAAATATCTTTAAAAAAGTAGAAGAAGGAATGTCTCCCATTGAAGCAGCTATAAAAGGTTCTAACGAAATTTTCTACGCTGTAATTTCAATATCTGTAACGCTGGCTGCTGTGTTTTTACCGGTAATTTTCCTGGAAGGTTTCGTAGGACGGCTTTTTAGGGAATTTGGAGTTGTCATTGGTTCAGCCGTATTGATTTCTGCCTTTGTTTCCTTAACCTTAACGCCAATGTTGAATGCTTATTTAATGAAAGGCGGTGAACAGAAAAAATCAAAATTCTATATTAAAACTGAACCCTTTTTTGAAAAATTAAACAGCGGATATGCAGATTCTTTAAACCGTTTTATGGCAAAAAAATGGATCAGCTTTCCTATTTTGATTGCCTGCTTTGGACTGATTTATCTGTTTTTTACTATACTCCCAAAAGAAACAGCTCCCTTAGACGACCGTAGTTCTGTTGTAATGCGTATGACAACTCCGGAAGGTTCTTCTTATGAATATACCCACCGTTTTATGCAGGAAATATCACAATTGGTTGATGATTCTATTCCGGAGAAAAAAGTAAGTCTTGTAATTACGGCCGGAGGTTCAGGAGGTTCTGCAACAAATTCCGGTTTTATCAGACTTTCGTTAAAAGCTCCTGAAGAAAGAGAAAAATCTCAAAAAGATATTGCGGATAAATTATCAAAATGGACTAAAAAATATTCAAATGCTAAAACCTCTGTCATTCAACAACCTACAATTTCTGTAAACAGACGTGGAGGTTTACCGATTCAGTATATTATTCAGGCTCCAACTTTCGAAAAATTAAGAGAAAAAATTCCTGTTTTCATGGAAGAAGTAGGCAAAAGTGATGTTTTTTCTACGACCGATGTGAATCTGAAATTCAATAAACCTGAAATCAACGTAAGCATAGATCGTGCAAAAGCTGAAAGTTTAGGGATTTCGATTATTGATATTGCCCAGACTTTACAGCTTTCCTTAAGCGGACAACGTTTTGGATATTTCATTAAAAATGGAAAACAATATCAGGTTATTGGTCAGTTTGATCAAAAAGACCGTTCAAAACCTCTGGATTTAACTTCAATGTTTGTAAAAAATAAAAATGGAGAATTGATTCAGATGGATAACGTCGTAAAGATTGAAGAACAAAGTAATCCACCACAATTATACCATAATAACCGTTATATGTCGGCAACTGTGTCTGCTGGTTTAGCACCGGGAAAAAGTATCAGTGACGGGATTGAAGCAATGGATCAGATAAAAGCCAAAGTTCTGGACGAAAGTTTTACTACCGATTTAAGTGGAGAATCCCGTGATTTTGTCGAAAGCAGCTCGAATACTTCATTCGCTTTCGGATTGGCTTTACTATTAATATTTTTGATTCTTGCAGCTCAGTTTGAAAGTTTTGTAGATCCATTAATCATCATTTTAACGGTGCCAATGGCAGTTGCAGGAGCTTTATTCTCCTTGTGGCTATTCAACCAGACCTGGAATATTTTTAGTCAGATTGGAACTGTAATGCTTATTGGACTGGTAACTAAAAATGGTATTTTGATTGTAGAATTTGCTAATCAGCTCCGGGAACAGGGAAAACCAAAATTAGAAGCCATTATGGAAGCATCAGAAGCACGTTTACGTCCAATTTTGATGACCAGTTTAGCCATCGCATTGGGAGCTTTGCCAATTGCAATGTCACTTGGAGCAGCTTCAACAAGCAGAATCGGAATGGGAGTTGTAATTGTGGGAGGAACCATTTTCTCTTTGGCATTGACTCTTTTTGTAATTCCTGCCATTTATTTAATGTGGTCAAAAGCCAGGAAACATTATCCTGAATTTGATCATATTGACGAATACGAAAAAGAAAGCAAATAATTTATTAGCCTGGAATTCCATTTTTAATTTCAGGCAAAAGAAAAAAATATGAATACTAAAATTCTATTCCGTAGTTCAATACTATTCTTCTTTTGTATGATTAGTATACAAGCGCAAGAAGTTTTGACCATTGAAGAGGCTATGAAAATAGCCTTAGAAAACAATTTTGAAATAAAGATTGCTAAAAACAATACAAAAATTAGCGAAACAAATGTAACGATTGGAAATGCCGGAATGCTTCCAACAGCAACGGCTTCAGTTGTTGATAATAATAGCATTACCAATTCAACCCAGGTCCGTCAGGATGGGACCTCTACATCTTTGGATAATGCAAAAAATAACAACCTGACCTATGGAGTAAGTTTAGGATGGACCGTTTTTGACGGCATGAGAATGTTTGCCAGATTAGACCAACTAAAAGAACTTCAAAAATTAGGTGATACAGAGTTAAAAAGAACTATTTTAATGAAAATTGGGCAGGTCAATTCTGCCTATTATGATCTTGTACAGCAACAGCAGCAACTTGCTGCCTTAGACACTACGATTGTAATTTCAAAACAAAGATTAGATTTGGCAAAGAACCGTTTTACGATTGGGAAAGCCTCAAAATTAGAGGTTTTAAATGCACAGGTAGACCTTAATACCGATATGGTAGCTTTGTTAAGACAAAAAGAATCTTATGCGAATTCGAAAATTTTGCTGAACCAGCATTTGGCGCGTGACCCAAAAATAAATTTTACCGTAACTGATGAAGTTACGGTTGATAATAAATTACTTTTTGCAGATTTATTAGATCTGGCACAGAAACAAAATCCTGCCTTAGAGTTACAAATTATCAATAAACGTATTGCAGAACTGGAACTTAAACAAATAAAAGCAGACCGATACCCGGTTGTGAATTTAACCTCCGGCTATAATTTTACTGAAAGTCAGTCAAGTTTAGGATTTACCAGCGAAAATTCATCCAGAGGTTTTACGTATGGTTTTAATGCTTCTTTAAATATTTTTGATGGTTTTAACCAAAACAGAAATGAAAAAGTAGCAAAACTTCAAATTGAAAATTCAAAAATTGCCATCGAACAGCAAAACATGATCCTGAATACACAATTAAGTACGGCTTTCCAGACCTATTTAACCAATTTAGAACTTATTGAACTCGAAGACAGTAACGAATCTATTGCGAAACAAAATTTAGAAATCACTTTAGATAAATTCCGTATTGGAACAATCACTACTTTAGAGTTCAGAACAGCCCAATTAAATTATGTCAATGCAAAAGTACGTCACAGTAACGCAGTATATCAGGCAAAACTATCAGAAATTGCATTAAAAGAGTTAGCTGGTACTATCAGTTTTTAGTTTAAATTTGTTTCAAAATTAAAATTAAATGATCTCATATAATACTAAGGACTGGTTTTCTTTTATCTTTCGTTTTCACAAATCAGATACAGTTAGAAAACTATTTCCCATTATGCTCGCCATAGGAGTTTATGCTGCATTTGTTGGGTATGTTGAAATTGAATATTTTAAAATTAGTAAGAACGACTATATTCATAATATTCCAATAATGCATGGAATGCTTGGATTTGTAATTTCGTTACTGCTTGTTTTTAGAACCAATACAGCATATGACCGTTGGTGGGAAGGCAGAAAACTATGGGGTTCACTTGTCAATAACAGTCGAAATCTGGCTATTAAACTTTCGGCTATTTTAAAAGACGAAAATGACAAGAAGTTTTTCAGGGAAATTATTCCAACTTACGCCTCATTTTTACAAAAACATTTAAAAGATGAGGAAACCAGCAAACAGCTTTTTGAAGATGTTGATCTCGAAATTGACCATCATAAACACAAGCCAAATCAGGTTAAAAGAATGATGTACCATAAAATTAATTCTTTGTACGAGGCAAAAAAAATTACAGGAGACCAACTTATAACGTTAAACGAAGAATTGCAATCTTTTACAGATATATGTGGTGCTTGCGAGCGAATCAAGAACACTCCTATTCCCTACTCATACAGTGCGTTTATCAAGAAGTTTATCTTTTTTTATACCATGACACTTCCTTTTGGATATTCAGTTAGTTTAGGATATTATGTAGCTCCTGTGGTGGTTTTCATTTTTTATGTATTAGCAAGCTTAGAACTTATTGCCGAAGAAATTGAAGATCCTTTTGGAGATGACGAAAATGATCTGCCAACAAAAAAAATAGCTGAGAACATTAAAAAACATGTTGAAGAACTGATTTAAACCGAAAATAAAAAGTAAGATAAACACTTACACAGCAGTATTTTGACCTTAAAACAATTCAATAATCGATTATATTTTGAAATATTGATAATAAGCAATAAAATTTGTAACAGCAATTTAAATAGCCTCCTCTGAAATTGCATTTATTTTTTTCTACAAATTTTAATCCCTTATTACAATGAAAAAAATTATTTTAATTGTGGCGATGGCTCTTCTGACTGTCTATTGTACTAACGAACCTTTAAGTACAGAAATGCAAACTGAAGAAGCCCAAAAAACGGATAGTTCTACCCTGACTTCAAAAGGAACTTATTCGGAATGTGATCCTGTATCAATCAACATTATGGCCGGACAATTTACCAACTCCGGAAAAATTTTAATTGAAAATGATGCTACGAATCTTTATGTAACCTATAGTGCACTGCCAAATTGGTACTTTAGTGAAATGCATCTGTATGTTGGTCCTTACGCTAATGTACCTTTGCAAAATGGAAACCCAGTACCGGGACAATTTCCATATAAAAAATCTTTTAATCCATTAGTTCAAACCTACACATTTACAATTCCGCTTTCGGCAATAACTCTTGATGCCAACAAATGCCTGTATATCGCAGCTCATTCGAGCATGAAAAATATTGTAAACGGTGTTATTGTCAGAACAGAAACCGGTTGGGCAGGAGGCATCAAATTCCCGGGAAAAAACTGGGCGACCTATTTCAATTATTGTCTCAGAACCTGTGATCCGCCACCACCACCGGATGGAACAACATGTGATACAGCATACATGTTTGGAAATTACACTTTTAATAGTTTAGAAATTTCTGAAAAATGGGGTTGGGCTACTTATTACAACAATGTCATGAACGGTAATTATACCTACAATTTATATGCGGGTGCCGGACAAAATGATATTACAAAAGGATATCTGGCAGGAACCGTTACAATTGTTATTCAGGGTAGCAATGTCAGCGTGACAATCAATGCAACGCATCCCGGAACTGTATTTACAGAAACGCATGTCTATTTATCAGACAGTCCGCCAACTACGGCAGCTCCCGGTCAGTTTGGTAACCAGCATACATTAAACAATACAACAACAGACAATTACAATTTAAGCTACAGCGGAGACGGCAGTTTCTGGATAATTGTACATGCCGGAGTTTGTACGACCGAATAATTTAAAACTGATAAAAAAGAGAGAATTTAGGTTCCCTCTTTTTTTTTAATCTAATGCCATGTCATTCAATTTGAAAAAATGGTCACGGCAAAAAACAAAAAAATAGTTTCCAACTCCCGCAATCAATCCTTATATTTACACCTTTATTTAAGAACAATAGCGTTAACATGAAAATATCTTATAACTGGTTAAAACAATTCATTAAAACAGACTGGACATCAGAGCAAACCTCTGAATTACTGACGGATTTAGGTCTTGAAGTCGAAATTGTCGAAAAATATCAATCAGTAAAAGGCGGATTAGAAGGAGTTGTAGTAGGACACGTTCTTACTTGCGAAAAACATCCTGATGCAGACAGATTAAAAGTTACCACCTTAGATATTGGTTTAGAAAATCCAATTCAGGTAGTTTGCGGTGCTTCAAATGTTGCTGCAGGACAAAAAGTACCTGTTGCCACTATCGGAACCATTTTATATGATAAAGAAGACGGAGAATTTACCATTAAAAAAGGTAAAATTCGTGGTCAGGAAAGTCACGGAATGATTTGTGCCGAGGATGAATTAGGTCTTGGAACAGGACATGAGGGGATCATGGTTCTGGACGAAGCTTTAAAACCGGGAACTCCTGCGGCTGATGTTTTTAAAATTGCCAACGATGAAGTTTTTGAAATTGGATTAACCCCCAACCGTGCCGATGCCATGAGTCATTTTGGTACAGCGCGTGATCTGAGAGCAGGAATGTTGCAACGTGGAGTAAACGTAGAATTAATCACACCATCTGTGAGTAATTTTAGGGTTGACATGCGCACGCTGAAAATTGATGTTAGTGTAGAGGAACCTGCATTGGCGCCAAGATATTGTGGTGTAACTATTTCCGGGATTACAGTAGAAGAATCTCCGACATGGCTAAAAGATCGTTTAAAAGCTATTGGATTAACTCCAAAAAATAATATAGTAGACGTTACAAATTATGTTTTACACGAATTAGGACAACCTTTACATGCTTTCGATGCTGCAAAAATCAACGGAAAAGTAATTGTAAAAACACTTCCTGAAGGAACAAAGTTTGTTACTTTGGATGATGTTGAAAGAACATTACACAAAGAAGATTTAATGATTTGTGACGAAAAAGGACCACTTTGCATTGCCGGTGTCTTTGGCGGAAAAAAATCAGGAGTTTCTGACGGAACTACTTCTGTATTTCTGGAAAGTGCTTATTTTGATGCTGTAAGCGTTCGAAAAACAGCTAAAAGACATCAATTGAATACAGATGCTTCGTTCAGGTTTGAAAGAGGAATCGATCCAACTATCACAGAATATGCTTTGAAGCGTGCTGCCCTTTTAATTCAGGAAGTAGCAGGTGGAAAAATCACATCAGATGTTATAGAAGTATATCCTAAAAAAGTAGAAGATTTTTCTGTTTTGCTTAATTTTAGCCATGTATCTAAAATTATCGGACAGGAAATTCCAAAAGATACTATCAAAAAAATATTAGTTTCTCTTGACATTAAAGTAAATAGTGTTTCTGATTCCGGTTTAGGATTAACGATTCCGGCTTATCGGGTTGATGTACAGCGCGAAATAGATGTAATCGAAGAAATTTTAAGAGTTTATGGTTACAACAATATTGAGTTTTCTAAAAAGTTCAACGCAACTGTTTCGAACTCACCAAGAACAGAAGATTACAAAGTACAAAATGTAATTGCATCACAATTGAACTCTCAGGGTTTTCATGAAATGATGGCAAATTCGTTAACAACAGCTGCATACACAAAATTATCTGCCGTTTTAAAAGAAGAACACAACGTTACAATGCTAAATCCTTTGAGCAGTGATTTATCGACGATGCGCCAATCATTATTATTCTCAGGCTTAGAAGCGATTTCATATAACATAAACCGAAGAAATTCTGATTTGAAATTATTTGAATTTGGAAAAACATACCATAAATACCTAAGCGGATACGAAGAACACAAACATCTTACTTTATTCATATCTGGAAACAGAAATAAAGAAAGCTGGACAAATCCACAAAAAACTACAGATTTCTTTTTATTGAAAGGATATGTAACCGGAGTTTTGAATCGTTTAGGAATTGAAAAAATTTCGAATACACCTTCTCAATCTGATATTTTCTCTGAAGGGACAGCGAAGGTCTACAATAATGAGGTTTTGGTAGAAATTGGAGTAATTAAAAAATCTATATTAAAACATTTCGGAATTAAACAAGATGTGTTTTATGCCGATTTTAACTGGGATTTGATTTTAAAAATCATTACCGGAAAAATAAAATATACTGAAATCCCTAAATACCCTGAAGTTCGCAGGGATTTGGCTTTGTTAATTGATGAAAAAACAACTTACGAAAGTATTTATAACCTGGCAAAACAAACAGAGAAAGCACTCTTAAAAGATGTTAATCTCTTTGACGTTTACGAAGGCAAAAACCTTCCGGAAGGCAAAAAATCATACGCACTGAGCTTTACGATTCAGGACAATACCAAAACACTTACTGATGGTCAGATTGATAAAATTATGACCAAATTACAGCAAACTTTTGAAACAGAACTTGGAGCTAGTTTAAGATAAGATGATAAAAAAACGAGGCTGTCTCAAAAGTGAGACAGCCTCGTTAATTTTTATGCGCTATTAATATAAATAATTGATAATCTGTAAATGTTTTATGTAATAATTATCCACCAACACATCTGATACATTACGCTGATTACCTATTCGCACTATCACACTACTCTAATCCCACCTATTCCAAATAGTATCGATTTTTATTAAATTTATATTTTTATTTTTTACAGAATAGGTATAAATTGGAGGGAATCGTTCGTTAAATACTTTTAAATTTAAATAGAATTCATTAGCTGAATCATTTTTTAACCTTTCAAAAACAAAGTTTTTACTAAATTCTTTACTATCATATATAAAAGTAGGCTTTAAAACTTTGTCTTGAAATATACCATATCCCTTAAATTCAGGAAGTAAACCATTAGCACTTCGAGAAAGTAAAAATATAGTGTCATTATTTTTTACTTGAAAGAACGCTATATAGACAAACGAATTCAATTTAGAATTTGTCTCATTCGGAATTGGATATTTTTTTTGATAATCGATAATAATTTTTTTCAAATTATTATCGAGAGTTTCTTTTTTACTACAACTAAATATTAAAAAAAGACCCAATACTATTTTTATTTTGTACATAATAATTATATTTTAGAAATCCTCTGGAGTCGCAACCTTTTTGACGTACTTAACTGAATATTCAGTTACAGTATATAATCTAGATGATTTAGGATAATAAACATGTTTTGTATAACTTGTATGATTCGATAAAGTTTGATGAAAGTCACTATATTGTCCAGTATATAAAAATGTTCCATCTGTATTTGCTCCCATTTGCCCAAACTCCACTATTACATTATCCTCTGTATCAGAATGATTATGATATGATCTGGTAATTTTAGAATCATCAACATCTGGTCTAGGAGAGCGAGCATTTTGATGATAAGTCCCCAGTTCTATCCAATCCTTACCTCCCTTATTAAAAAACTGTAAAGAAAATTCTTTGTCGAAAGCATTATCTGAAATATACTTAAAAAGTTTAAAATAATCTTTTTCGTTTCTTTCATTTTGTCGGCCAATAGATGAATGTACTCTTCCAAATTTGTCTGAATATCTTTGTTTGACTAACTGTCCTATTAATCCAGATCTTACCGTCACACCTTTAGTTTCTGTCATGTCAAAAATAGAAGTATTATCTTTAGTGCCATTTGGAGAACTTATATTGCTTATACTACTTTCCTTAACTGCATACATTGTATCAGTAGTTTTTTCTTGTTCTCTTAAGGCTAATATAACCCTTCCTGATCCAGTAATTATATATACGTCCATTCCATCAGGGTCAATTGAATTTATAGGACTATTTAGAACATAGTTATATGGTGTTGCTCCAAAATATTTTTCGCCCAACGGGTCAATACTCATCCAGCGACCAATTGCAGGATCATAATTACGTGCTCCGTAGTCGTACAAGTTAAGCCCCAGCTCGTCCTGCAGTTCTTTTGAATTATACTTTAATTTTAAAACAGGATTAGTTGATGTAGAAACAGTATTATATCCTTTATGCTTCATCCCAAAAGGGTAGTAGTTGTTTTCTTCAACAATCTCGGCACTACTCACACTACCATTATTATCAGCATCACCGTAGCTTAAACGAACATTCCCCAAATGATCTTTGTACTGGTAAATATAATCAAAAACTCCGTTATTGTAAGCTACATATCCTTCGGGTTGGGAGAAAAATTTTAAAACACCATCTTCATAAATGTACCCGCCTGCGTACTCGGTAGTGCTATTAATAAGCGTTACTTGTTGGCGCCCCTGAAACTCACGCTTAATTACATTTTTAGAAACTTTTTGGCCTATAGCATCATAAACATATTGTATACTGGCACTCCATGTTCTTCCTGTCATGCTTGCTTTTCCATTAAAAGGAATCAGCCAGGGTAAGTTTAAATGATTATAGAAAATATTGCTTGTAATAATTTTGCCGCTATCCTGAAGCATATTACCATTGTTGTCGTATGTATAAATACTTGTATTTTTAAAACCTTCTGCAGAACCTGAACTATCTGCTACGTTTATGAGTTTATTACCTGAATCATAGGTATAAGTCAAATTGTCCATTTGCCCGAATTGGGTTGCAGCTTCATCAGTATTGCCTAGTCTGGTCAGGTTCAAAATGTTTCCGTTTTTATCATAAGTTAAACTTTCATTATACCTGCTTATGTCATCAACAGCATTGGTAAGTCTGTTTAAAGCATCGTAGCTATAGGTGTAATTTCTTAAACCCGTATCTGTATTGGCCGTTTTCCAGAAAGTCTGACTGATGTTGCCGTTATATAATGATTTTGTTGGGTCTGTTGCATTATTATAATTGATCTGAAAAGCAAATAAATCGGCACCTATGTTATTGGTATTGTTGATGTTCTTAAGCCAGCCCCTGATATTATAATCAAAATTTACGGTCTGTAAACGTGATTGTGTTGTTTTTCCTCCAACCCCTTTGCTTATTAACTGACCTAATTCATTATAAGTATTGTCTGCAATAAATTCTTCGGCCTGACTATTTATCTTTTGTTTTTGTGTCAGGACTCTGCCTGCATTATCATAAGTAAAGGTGTCTATAATTGAGATAGGAGATGCAGAACCTTTTTGATGGGTATTGGTTGTTTCCATCACCTTACCTGCAAAATCAAACTTGGTTTTGGATGTATTTATTACATCTAAATATGCATTTTTAGCATAATTGTAAATAGGTCTTTCTTTACTGTCATAATAATTGACAGTTGTAATCCAGCTGAAGTAATTTAAAACACGAACTTTTGTACATGTACTCAATCCTTTTGCATTGGTTATTGGGGTTATCCCGTAAGATGCTGTACTTGCTGCTCCGGCTAAATCAATATTGCTGTAATCATCATAATAATTGATTGTAAACAAATCAATTCCTGAATTAGGAAAAGCGTTGTTGGAATAATTTATACTGGAATTATTAATATTTAAGACTGCTGTTTGTCTGCTCTCATACAAAGTCGTACTGTCATTGGCTAAAGTCTGCACATCTGCTCTTGTTGTCTGAACAGTATTAGTGTACTCACCTGTATAAACTGATCTGCCAAAAGCATCATATTTGGTAAACAACCATTTATTATTGGCTCTTAAATTGGCATCCTGTGTCAGAACAAGTCTGTCGAGTTTATCATATACGATGTATTCCCAATCTTTGCCGGGTAGTTTTTTTTCAATGAGACGGTTGCGAAAATCGTAACGGTATTGGTAACATAAGTCGTTTAATACAGGTTCTGTAATTCCACCTTCGGCCTTTGGAGACAATACATAGGTTAAATTACCATAGTTATCGTAAATATAATACGTATCATGCGGCAGGTTTTCATTGTAAGTTCTCTTGAGTATAACCTGTCCTTCTGTATTTTTAAACTCTACCGTGGTATTGTTATTCCCCGATACCCAGTTCTCGTCTTTCGAAATGGTTTTGTATAATTCACCAGCAGCATAATTTGCAGAAAAGGTAACGGTTGGCATATAAACTCCACTGATATTAAGTGCAGTAGCCACTAGATATTTTTTCACCTGATCTGCAGCAATATTGGCCTGGTAGTCCAGTCTTATTTCGTGGCCGCTGCCCAGTTTCCAATCGCTTCCGGGTGCGGCCTGTTTAAGAACCCTGTTAAGCGGCGAAGCTTCAAACTCTTTTTGAGAAAAAGGGTTAGTAGTATTCTCGTATGCAACAGTATTATAAAACGTACCGACCTCTGTGAGTGCAGCGGTATTATAATTGAGTGAAGCTGCTGTAGTGGGTACATAAGGTAAATACTCTTTGGCCTGACGCCCCAAAGCATCATATTCTATAGGCGTAACAATATCTTTTCCTGAACCCGACTGTTGATAGGCTACTTGCTGGACAGGACGTCCAAGGCCGTCGAAATAGGTTACGCTTTGGCTGGCTTGCAAGGCCGTAGGATTTGTAATGCTCGTGGCCGTTGGCTCTTTGTAAGTAGTGGTCTTTATATAATTTTCTGTTTGGGTTTGGCTTAAAACTAAAACCGGAAACAGCGTTAGCACCAATAAGATTATATTTTTCATGATTTTCTAAATTATCTTTTAAAATGATAGGCGTTTTCTGATATGATATTACCTCCGTTATCTTTTACAGTCTGTAAGTTGCCAAAAGCATCATACGAGTAGGATGTTTTATTGCCTTTAGGATCGGTAATACTGCTGATTCCTTTAAGCGGTGCATAAGTATAGGTGGTAACCATGGCATTAGGCAGTGAATTTCTTAAACTGTTCAATTCAGTCAGCAAATTTGCTTCTATATTCGAATTGGATGCCGTTTGTATGGTGGTAATCATGGCAGGGGTAATACTTGAATATACTGCATTTTCGATTTTAGCAACAGGCACGGTTTGGTTATAACCCCAAATAAGACTGACCGGAATACCGTTTTCAGCAGTATATTGCAAAATATTGCCTTTGGTATCATACTGGTTGTAAGTTATTTTATTTTCTAACTGACCAACCGGAGGAATTGTAATACTTGTCAGCGTATTAGGAAATTTAGCACTGTATTCATTTTTAGGTAAAATTTGGAGTGTTGTAGCATTTTTGTCGTAAACCGTAATTTTTTCTGCAATTTTATCATTTCCTCTGTAGTTTTCGGTTTTTAGGGGAGTATCTATTCTGTTTGCTGACACTAAATCAGCTGCATAAGGCAGGTTTGCCGCTTGTGTATCCTGCGGATAGTAAAAATTACTTTTTAAAGAGGTACTGCCAGAGGTACTGCTTGTTTCACTTGCCAGCTGATTTTTAGAATTGTACGTGAAATTTTTGGTAAATACGACAGGATTACTGCCATTGCCGTCATAGGTTGTAGTAGTGTTCTGGATGGGATAATAATTGTACCTGAAATTTTTAATTGCTGCCACAAACATCAAGGCATCACTACTGTTACAGGAACCAACTGAAAAATTCCTGATGATTTGTTTTCCAAAATCATCAAATCTTGCTGTATCATTCCTGTATGTAATTACATTTTTTTTCAAAAGGGTATTATCAGGTTTATAATAGTAAGTTCCTGTGGTTTTTCCTCTTTCTAATTCTAATGAAGAGAAAGGCATATAAGCATCATCTCCCTGAATCCAGCCTAATTTCCCTGCCGGAGACTGATCATCATGCGTAATTCCGTTTTTATCAGTGCCGTAATTTGTAAAATAATGTTTCGTATAAGAACCGTCTGAGTTTACCTCTGTAACTTCATCATATCCTATATGAGACCCATTTCCGTTAAAATTATAATTTGCTACAGAATTAAGCTGATTTATAGTATATGAAATTTTCAGGTTGCCATTAGCACTTAATCTGTCTGTGGCACTAAAACTATATTGAGGTTTTCCATTTAAAACCCCGCTTGACGTTAATGCTGAAAGATTAGCAGTTGATGTATAGCCGTTTAAATAGTAATATTTTTTTTCATTTGCCAGCAAATCAGTGCTTGTATAATTTTTGATGCTGGCTATCCTGCTCCCTCCGGCATAACCAGTATAAGGGATTAAACCAATTCTGGAGGGCGGCACAACTCTGGAATGCTGATGTGTTTCCCAGGTAAAAGTTGAATATCCTCCTGTTGGATATTTCATTTTAATCAGCAGTCCTTTTGTCGCATATAACGGATTGGTTACCTTTTTATCAAATGTTGACAAAGTGGGGTTAGCGGTGAAATCTATATTATTTCCAAATCCCCAATGGTCTGTTCTATTACCGCTATAAGGGGGCATTGATGCAATATTATCATAAAAAAAGCCATAATTTTTAATTTCCGGACCATTACTTGTCTGCGTTAATCCGTTTAACGAAAATCTTTCAGTTGTACTTTGATTATAATTTAAATAATAATTTTTATAACTATTACCGGAACTATTATTAAAATTACTGCTGACGTTTATTTGATCGAGTTTCTTCCATTGCAGAAGATTAATATTTTTATCTATAAGAGTTAAATTGGCGGCGGCAGTGCTCCATTTATTCAACTGGAGATCCGTATATCGTAAAGTTGTAGCTACTGAGCTTCTGAATGTAATTGTTTCTGTGTCTGAGGTAATGGAAGTTAAATACATTGGAAAGATATAGCTCCCCATTAAATCATTGGGATTAACACTGCCGGAAACATTACCCTCACTACCAGTTCCGGCGGGACCGTTTGAGATGTCTTTACAGCTGTAACTGCTGCTGCTGACTGTGTAATACAGGTTGCAATTTACATAGTCTCTGCTATATTGTAAATTAACTTCTCTGCCATTACTGTCAACTATCTTTTTCAGAAGCCATGTATCAGCCCTTACCCCTGTAAAAGATTCGGCACCATAAGGTGAAGAAAATTCTACGGCATTCGTTCCTCCAAATATGTATTTTGTACCATTTTCTACTGTTAAAGTAAATCCTTTAAACATTCTGGCCTGATAATTCACATGACTGCCTCCCAAATTAAATACGGGATTGTATTCATTTATTAAATCCAGTATCTGTAACGGACTTAAAAATCCATCAACCTCAACCTTAATATTTTCATCTGATATAACCTCCCATCCTTTTACAGGTCCTGCATAATAGAATTTACCGCTATGCCCATAAAAATTAAAACTAAACTCATCGGCCTGAACATCAGGAGAATAAATATCGTTATTGGTAACGCTGAAATAGTCATATAAATTAGCCGGAGTATACCAATTGGCTGTTGATTCTATAATCTGTGACCCGGAAGTATTGGAAGCACTCGCCGGATTTGGATAATAAGGAACTGTTGTATATAATGAAGTTTCGCCACCTAATTCATCAATCAGACCTTTCACATTCCGATGAATAGTCCCAAAACTATTCAGGTTCCAGCCCAGACCAACCCATCCGGGATGCTGGTTAGGTCTTACAGAACCTGAATGATAACTCAGCGTAACAGGCACGCTTATTGAACCCGATGTCAGGTTATGTATTGGTATGGATTGTCCGGTGTTCCTGTAAATAAACTCACCGGAATTTCACCGAATCTCTGCATGGATGAGGTATTTGGACTTTTAATATCCGGTATTATTGAAGATTGACTAAATACAAATTGTGTCAATAATATACATAAAATAATTGGTAAATGAATTTTGCTTTTTTTCATTAGTAATTCTAATTGGATTTAAGGTTTATATTGATTAGTTTTTTTATATGGCTTAAATTTGGTTTTCTCTAATTCCGGGAGATATTAACCAATAATTAAATTAATACTTATAAAATTATTTACTGTACGCAAAAAACTACTTATAGATCAACATTTTAACGAGTACAACAACCTTGTTCAGCAGTACAATCTTACAAAATATTTTGCATATTTTCTGAAATAATTAAAAAATATTTCTTACTAATAATAAATACAAAAGGAGGGGCAAAGAACAAAAAAAATGCCTGATTAAAAGTTGAGGAAACAAAGTAAGGCAACAAAAAAGAGGCTGTCTCAAAAGTCAGACAGCTTTTTTTTGTCACAAAAAAAGGAAAGCTTCCGCTTTCCTAAATCTTGCAATTTGATTAAATTGCAGTGTGTGTATAGCTTCAAAAGTAGTCTTTAAAGATTATATTCCCAACCAAAATGTACTTTTTCCTCCAAATTTATCGGAGTTGATTCACCCTAAGTCTCTGTAAGAGTAGTGTCTGGCATCATTTATGATTTAGATATAACGACTTTAATCCGTAATTACAAGCCAGGAGGCACTTCAAGCTACCATCCTAAAATCCTTTTGGAGGTGTTGGTCTATGGCTATTTGTACAATATTTATTCGAGCCGAAAACTTGAATATGCCCTTAAAGAAAATACCCATTTTATGTGGCTCAGCGGGATAAACCAACCGGATCACAATACGATCAATCGTTTTATAAGCCAACGTTTAAATAGTCAAATCAAAGAAATTTTTAACCAAATTGTTCTTTTGTTGGAAAGGGAAGGTAGCGTTAGCCTTGAAACTACCTTTGTCGATGGCACAAAGATTGAAGTCAATGCTATTTTCTAAAAACCAAAAAGATAAAAGCCTATGTGAAGTATAATTATTTTGACAAAGACTGCAAAAACAAACAAGTAACAGCCTCACAAAATAATCCTGAATTAGCTAAAATAAGGCAAAAGGCATTTGATTTACTTAAAACAAAACGGAGAGAAAAACTTTGAAAGCAAAGATGTCATGATGTAGAAGAACCCGTATTTGCCAAAATCAAACACAATAAAGGATTTAAACGATTTATGCTTCGAGGACAAAACAAGATCGAGGTAGAAATAAGATTGCTCTCTATTGCCCATAATTTTAAAAAAAAAGATCATTAACTGGCTAAAAATGGCTTGTTTTTACTGGAAAAACACAGGAATATTTAAAAATCCTTTTAAAATGAATCCAAAAAAATATAACAAACCTTTTTGGAATAGTCTTAGTTAAAAAAAAAAGACTATCCCTTTTGAGACAGCCTCGTTTTTTTATACTGAAATATTCTAGTTAGCCTTTTTGAACAATTTCTTAAACAAATTCACAACAACTAAAACTACAAGTCCTAATACAAGCCCAACAACAAATTCTTTTATAATTACAGGCATATTAATTTTAGGTGATAAATCATGGAAAAATGGAATGTAATGTACAAAAATACCTCCGGCAACTAATAATAAAGCGATTGTACCAATTACAGTTAAACTTTTTATAACTAACGGCAGTGCTTTAACCAAAATATTACCGATAAATTTTGAAATACTTTTATCTCTTTTACTAAATTTAATCAGCTTATAACCTGCTTCATCCATTCTGACAATAAGAGCTACAATACCGTAAACACCAACTGTTGCTACTAAGGCAATTATTGAAGTCACGATAATTTGCTGAGTAATTGGTTTTCCAATTACAGTACCTAAAGCAATAATTACAATCTCCACTGATAATATAAAGTCAGTTACAATTGCCGATTTAATTTTACCTTTTTCAGCTTCCAGAATTTGTTCCTCTGTCAGTACTTCATCCGTAATACCTTCTGACTCTTCATGTTTATGAGGAAAAATAAACTCATAAATTTTTTCAGCACCTTCGTAAGCTAAAAAAAGTCCCCCAAGTACTAAAATTACTATGATTGCTATAGGTAAAAAAGCACTTAATAAAAAAGCAATTGGCAAAATGATTATTTTATTCAAAAGAGACCCTTTGCTAATTGCCCACAAAACCGGAAGTTCTCTGGAAGAAGCAAACCCCGAAGCTTTTTCAGCATTTACAGCTAAATCATCACCAAGAATACCGGCAGTTTTTTTTGCTGCAACCTTACTCATTACTGCAACATCATCCATGATTGCTGCTATATCATCTAATAGTACGAAAAAACCTGATGCCATTATATTTTTGTAGTTAAATTTTGATTGTGCGAATCTACTACTTTTTGATTATTTTATCTATAGAAATTTAACTGCATTGTCCTAAAAGGAACCAAAGAATAATAAAAACTATAATTGTTCCGAAACAACCCCCTCCTAATTTTTTCGCACCGTATCCGGCAAGTAATCCTCTAAATAAATTGTTCATAATATATGTTTTTAGTTGTATGTAAATTTCAGAACTTAATCCGTAAACGTACTTATAAAACTTTTAAAATAAGTTTCATGATTTACGGATATAGTGAATCAATTTTATATTGAAAATATTTTACTACATTAATACTGGTTAACTTTTACCAATTATGAGGTAATTATCTACATATTAAAGAAATAATTTTACTCCTAACTTGCTTTATCAATGAAAGTTACAAACCAAAAATAATTAATAAGCATTTTTTACAGAAACATAAAGAGTTTACAATACTAATTAATCCAGTCGAAATTTCATTTCAAAAAAAAATAATAACTAAAAACCCCCACTATGAAAGAAAAAAAAATACTTCATTTTCTACCATTTCTATTTTTTAGCATCATTATGCTATTTGCAGAAAAATTAACAGCACAAACTAACCTAGCCAGGTTAACTTCGACAAAAATTACGACATCACATGTGTCTCCCTGGGAAAGCCTTAATGCCGTAAATGATGGGTTTACACCAATTAGCTCAGAAGACAGAACCAATCCTGTTTATGGAAACTGGGACGGAGAGGCTGCTTACAACACTTATAACTGGATTGAATACGAATGGGATTTTGCCCACGAAATAAATTCTGTTGCAGTCTATTGGTTTACAGATTACGGTGGTATTGGACAACCTACAGATGCGTACATTCAATATTGGGATGGAATTAGCTGGGTAAATGCAGGTGGTATTGGGTTAGCATTAAACCAATTCAATACTATCGAAAATCTAAGCTTTAAATCCAGAAAATTAAGAATCTATATGAAAAGCGCAACAGCAACAGGAGTAACTGAATTTCAGGCCTTTGGTATTCAAACCACTGAATGTAATGCTACTGAACTTACAGCTAATCTTGTTGTAAATAACGGTCAGGAAAAAAATGTCAATTTTGCTGTAATTTCTTCAGACGATAATGTACAATTTAAACCTTCGATAGCCAATATGGAAGTTGGTGCTAAAATGAAATGGTCCGGCCCAAATAACTTTACATCTTTGGATCAAAATATCACTTTGTCTAATTTACAGGAAGTAAATTCAGGAACCTATACGTTCTTATATATCAACAATTGCGGCACCGAAAGTTCTGTAGACTTTTATTTAACCGTTAAAGGAGAAAATAGTGATTTTACTTCATGGCCGGCTTATGACTCAACACTTCATTATGATTTTAAAAGCGATTATCCGGATTTTCCAAAACCATTAAAAAATTTAGAGGAAGACTATCCCGGATACAGTGGATGTAACAGTGCTTCATCAAGAAATTATGGTTCATGGACCTTTGTTAAAGGACCAAATGCAAACCCTTTAGTGACAGATGTTGCTGTAGATGCATTACTAAAACGCTTAGATGGGGATTTTACTTTCCTAAGAGATAATATGGGATGGCCTCCAGATAAATTGTACAGAGCAGGATATCGCAGTTCAGTATACTTATATGGATCCGGATTATGTACCGACACTGCATCGAATACAGATTTAGGAGGATGGCAAAGCGGAGTTGGCACTCCTGATGGCGAAAGTTGGCCAATGGTACTTTTATCTTATTATCCTGTAGCCAGTTTCGACCCTAATACTACTTTTCCCGATGCTCAATATCAAACAGGAGCTTGTACACATGAAGGTATTCATGCTATATACGCATCCTTGCCCGGATGCAGAAAATCAGCCTGGTTTCATGAGGGTTCTAACGTTTGGCTGCAAACTGTTTTGGATATAAAAAAAACAGGCAGCCAGGACTACAGCAATGTTGATTTGGGGTGGTTAAGTGCCGGGTCTGTAATTGCTCCTTTTATTCCAATAGAATGTTACAGCGGATGGCTTCAGGATGGGACTTTTGGAGGTCCTTCTGCCGAAGGAGTAGATTCCGGAGTTCAGAATGAAAATGGTGTCACTTTAAGACTGACCCGGGATATTATTGGCGGCGTTCAATATAGTTCTGTATTTCCAACCTTCCTGGGTGAAATTGTGGGTGAAAAAAGTTTACCATGGATCTGGAATTATTGTGAAGGGCGTGTATTAGAAGGCATAGCAAATGGTAATGGAACTGTTAATGGCATTGGTGACACTAAAATACGTAAAATGGTTCAGGAATACAGAGCCCGATTAGCATTGGCTGATTTCGGAAAATTCGAGCAGCCAATTTTAAGTTTATACCGCAATAATATGGGACGTGAATTAGGTCCTGAGCAACCGGCTCTTATAAATGTAGAAAAATGGAAAGCAACACCTTACGCTAAAACAACAACAGGCGAAAACGGATACTTAATTCCAGAAGAAAAGACCCTCCCTGGCTGGTCAGGAGCTAATTTTATTCCGATTCATGTTCAAGGAAATCAGGCTACATTGTTTTTTGAACCATTAGGAAAAAACATGTCAATACAATTATGCTATCGTACCAAAGAAGGAAAAACCATATATTCTCAGCCTGTGTACGCCGGAGATTGCACAATTTCTTTCGATCAGGGTATACCGGCAAATGGGGTTATATTTGCAGTAATCTGTAATTCAGATTATATTTTTAAAGATGAATCTACCCGCAAAACTAAATTTAACTACAAAATTAAACTTGGAGAAGGTGCTATAAGTACAGCCGGAATAGATAAAAATTGGTGGGACTGGAAAGCTGTTATTTCTGAAAATCTTTCTGTAGTTAATAATTCAGGCTCAGCTTCAAATTTTATTATTTATCCAAATCCTACAAATATTTCTTCTCTAATTAATATTAAATTACCCAATACCAACTCTGGTACTGTCGGTTTAAAAATAACCAATACTCAGGGACAGGTAATATTCGAAAAAAGAAATTATAATCCTGAAGAACAATATTATACAGGAGGCTTATCACAAGGAGTTTATTTTGTAACTGTAGAAACACAAAATTTCAAACAAACAAAAAAAATTATAGTAAAATAAATAATTCTGCACCTGTAAGATAAAAAAACACCAACATTGCTGTTGGTGTTTTTTTTATTGAATTAATGTTCATTATGAATGCTCTACTCTTTCTGTTTGATTTCTAAAAACCAATTTACCATCAAATGCATCAATTAAAATAATACTGTCTGTTGTAATATTTCCTGCCAGAATTTCTTTAGATAACTGATTTAAAACTTCTCTTTGGATTACCCTTTTTACCGGTCTTGCTCCAAATTCCGGATCATACCCTTTATCTGAAAGATATTTGATTCCTTCAGGTGTTGCATCCATTGTAATGCCTTGCAATGCCAGCATTTTGCTAACACTTTTAAGCTGTAAACTCACAATTCTAGAAATATTATCAACTGTTAATGGCGTAAACATTACAATTTCGTCGATACGGTTTATAAATTCCGGACGAACCGTTTGTTTCAATAAACCTAAAACTTCAACCTTTGCAGCTTCAGTTGCCGCTTCGACACTTCCTTTCAAATTTTCAAATTTCTCTTGTATAATCTGACTTCCCATGTTAGAAGTCATGATGATAATCGTGTTTTTAAAATCTGCCAGACGACCTTTATTATCAGTTAGTCGGCCTTCATCTAAAACCTGCAACAGAATATTGAAAGTATCCGGATGTGCTTTTTCGATCTCGTCTAATAAAATCACAGAATATGGTTTTCTACGTACTGCTTCTGTCAATTGACCACCTTCATCATACCCAACATATCCCGGAGGCGCACCAACTAAACGGCTCACACTGTGACGTTCCTGATATTCACTCATATCAATACGTGTCATGGCATTTTCATCGTCAAAAAGATATTCGGCCAATGCTTTTGCCAACTCTGTTTTACCAACTCCGGTTGTTCCCAGGAATAAAAAGGTTCCAACTGGTTTTTTCATATCCTGTAATCCTGCACGGCTTCTGCGAACAGCATCACTCACGGCTTCAATTGCTTCTTCCTGACCCACTACTCTTCTATGCAATTCTTCTTCAAGATGAAGGAGTTTTTCCCTTTCTGTCTGAAGCATTTTCATTACCGGAATTCCAGTCCATTTTGCAACAACTTCTGCAATATCTTCGCGGGTTACTTCTTCTTTAATCAAAGAATTTCCGGATTGATATTCTTGTAATTGTTTCAATAAAACGTCAAGACGTTCCTGAGCTTCTTTTATCTTTCCATAACGAATTTCAGCCACTTTTCCGTAATCACCTTCTCGTTCAGCACGTTCTGCTTCGTGTTTAAAATCTTCGATTTCTAACTTCACTGCCTGAACTCCATCTACAACATCTTTTTCAGATTTCCATTTGGTGTAGATTACATTTCGTTCTTCTTTTAAATTAGCCAGATCCATACGCAGGATTTTAAGCTTAGCTTCTTCTTTTTCACGTTTAATGGCTTCAATTTCAATTTCTAACTGCATGATTTTACGATCTAAAACATCCAGTTCTTCTGGTTTTGAATTGATTTCCATACGTAATTTAGAAGCAGCTTCGTCCATCAGATCGATAGCTTTATCCGGTAAAAAACGATTCGTAATATAACGTTGCGAAAGTTCAACTGCAGCAATAATTGCCTCATCTTTTATTTGCACTTTATGGTGCGTTTCATATTTTTCTTTTATTCCACGCAAAATCGAAATCGCACTTTCCGTATCCGGTTCATCTACTAAAACCTTTTGAAAACGACGTTCCAACGCTTTATCCTTCTCAAAATATTTTTGATATTCATCTAATGTCGTTGCCCCAATCGCTCTTAATTCACCACGAGCTAAAGCCGGTTTCAGGATATTAGCCGCATCCATAGCACCTTCACCGCCACCTGCGCCTACAAGTGTGTGAATCTCATCGATAAATAAAACGATATCACCTTCGGCGGCCGTTACTTCCTTAACAACAGATTTTAAACGCTCTTCAAATTCTCCTTTGTATTTTGCACCAGCAATAAGCGCTCCCATGTCAAGCGAAAAAACGATTTTCTCTTTTAGGTTTTCAGGCACATCGCCATCAACAATTCTGTGAGCCAAACCTTCTGCAATTGCTGTTTTACCAACACCTGGCTCACCTACCAACATTGGATTATTTTTGGTTCTGCGGGTAAGAATTTGTAATACACGACGAATTTCTTCATCACGACCAATAACCGGATCCAATTTGCCTGTACGTGCCAGTTCGTTTAAGTTTTTAGCGTATTTATTCAGGGCATTATAAGTTTCCTCTGCTGAAGCAGAAGTTACTCTTTCGCCCTTTCTAAGCTCTTCAATAGTCGCTTTTAAAGCTTTTCCGGTAACGCCCTGGTCTTTTAAAATTTGGGCAACTTTACTTTTTGAATCGAAAATGGCTAAAATTAAATGTTCGATCGAAACATATTCGTCGCTCATTTTTTGAGCAATAATTTCGGCTTCATTCAAAGCTTTATTCGCATCTCTGGAAAGCAATATATCTCCACCCGAAACTTTTGGAAAACTCTGAATCGTACTATCCAGAACTTGTAAAAACAAAGGCACATTTACGTTGAGTTTCTTCAAAATGAATGGTGCCACATTTTCATCAACCTCAAAAATGGCTTTAAAAATATGTTCGTTTTCTATTTGCTGTTGTCCGTATCGTTGCGCCAATTGTTGAGAAAGCTGTATGGCTTCCTGCGATTTAGTTGTAAATTTATTTATATTCATATCTGTAAGATTTAGGATTGCATTATTATTTTTTAATAGTCGATAACATTAAAATTAGAATTTATTGCATTACATTTTAACTTTAAATACCATAACTTTGTTGCCTGTTTCAAAATATATTCCATACTAAAATTACAGACGAAATGACATTTAAAATTACTTTTTAGCCAATTTTAAATGCCAAAAAGTCACAAAACAAGCCAATTATGAGTTTTTTTAATTCAATCTTCGGAAGTTCAGATAATTCAGAAGCACCAAAAAGTAAAGTAAACTGGACGGAATTAACAAATATCCTTCAATTACAGGAAGTTGAAGCAATATCAAACGAAAAACCAGTTGTGATTTTCAAACACAGCACACGATGCAGCATTAGCCGAATGGCTTTGAAACAATTTGAAAGAGAATATGATCTTGAAAATGTTGTTGATGCTTACTTTTTAGATTTGATTGCACATCGCGATATTTCAAACGAAATTGCAGACAAATTTAATGTCTATCACGAATCTCCACAATTGATTTTAATCAAAAATAGAAAAGCCGTTTATAATGTTTCACACAGCGATATTGATGCTGCAGCTTTAAAAAACAAAATTTAGTTTTCTTCTGTTTAAAATATAATTCAGAAGGCAGAGTTTTACGTCTCTGCCTTTTTTATTTCCACAAATTGCATTGATTTACCATTATAAATAAATCATAATATCTATTATCGTTGCTACCTTTTTTATAAATTTGACAAAAATTAAATCAATTGAAGAAATTACTCTTTTTCATATCTTTTTGTTTGCTTTTAGGAAGTATTGAAAGCTTATTTGCACAAGCTCCTAAAAAAATAGTAGTTGAAAACTCAGACTTTTCAGATGTCAACGAAGTAGAAATTCCCGGTGCGCTTCTGCTTACCGGAAATGTAAAAATAAATCATGATGGTGTAGTCCTTACTTGCAATAAAGCCTATTTCTTTCAAAAAGAAAATTATATTAAAGCTTTCGGAAACGTGCAACTCGTACAAGGCGATACATTATTCTTAAACAGCAAATATGCTGAATACAGCGGTAACGTAAAAAAAGCTTTCGCAACCGGAAATGCAGTAATGACCTCTCCGGATGCAACTTTACAAACAGACACCATCAATTTTGACCGAAATGTACAGGAAGTTTTTTACAATACTAAAGGTACAATTGTTAACAAAGACAATACTTTAGTAAGTAAATCCGGAAGATATTACGTAGCTCAGAAAAAATTTCAGTTTTTAACGGAAGTAACGCTTACAAACCCGAAATATGTCATGAAATCTAATCATTTAGATTATTACAGCAACTCCGGGCACTCTTACTTGTTTGGTCCATCAACCATTACAAGTAAAACAAATTATATTTATACCGAGAATGGTTTTTATGACACCAAGAAAAACCTGGCACATTTCCTTCGAAAATCGTACATAAAATACGATGACCGGCGAATAGAAGGCGACAGTCTATTCTATAATCGAAATACCGAATTTGCTTCCGCAACCCGAAACGTAAAAATTACAGATTCTATAAACAAGGGAATCGTAAAAGGTCATTACGCCGAACTATACAAACTAAAAGATTCAATGTTTGTAACTAAAAGAGCGGTTGCCATAAATCTGGTTGAAAAGGATTCAGTTTATATACACGGCAAAAAATTAATGGTTACCGGAAAAGAAGGCGAAAGAATCATCAGAGCCTTTAAGAATGTTCGTTTTTACAAAATCGATATGAGCGGAAAATGCGATTCGCTCCACTCAAACAGTAAAACTGCGCTCACAAAATTAATAGGGAATCCAATTTTATGGAGTGAAGAAAATCAAATTACGGGTGATATTATGCATTTAATTGGAAACAATACTACCCGAAAAATAGACTCGCTAAAAGTACTCAACAATACTTTTATCATCTCAAAAGATACCCTCGGTACAGGGTATAATCAGGTCAAAGGGCTCAATTTATTTGGAAAATTCAAAGATGGAAAATTACATTATGTAGATGTAATAAAAAACACAGAAGCTATTTACTATGCCCGAAATGATGCCAATGAATTAGTAGGAATCAATAAAAACGTAAGTAGTAAAATCAATCTGATTATAGAAAACAATGCTATTGAAAACATTACTTTTTTCAAGAATGTTAATGGAAATCTTTACCCTGAAGCCGAGTTGCCAGAAAATGACCGTAAACTAAGAGGTTTTGTCTGGCGTGGAGATGAAAGAATAAAATCAAAAGATGATATTTTTCCTCCTGAAGAAAACGAACTCAACGATAAATTAGTCAAAGAAGGAAAAGCAGAAGAAGCCAAACCAAATGTTCCGATGAAAGTCAGGAAGGAAACATTAAATTACGACAAAAAGAAACCTGCTGCAAAGAACGGTACAATGCCAGGCGCAAAAACTAAAAAATAATTCAGGTTATAGTTTTAAATTTACAAAGCTTCAGTTAGCAAAACTAACATAAGCTTAAAATTTAAAACTTTGAACCTTAGTATCTTTGCAACTTAGAAGCTCAAAAATGAATCCAGATTTTATAAAATATCAGGCGCAAACTTCCCCTTACCCACTCGGAATGGAGGTTTCACACGCTATAGGCTCTTACATTTACGATAGCAGTGATAAAAAATATTTAGATTTTGTTGCCGGAGTCTCAGCTTGTACACTCGGACATCAACACCCAAGAGTCAATCAGGCAATAAAAGATCAACTGGATAAATATTCGCACGTAATGGTTTACGGAGAATATTCACAAAGCCCGGCCGTTCAATATTGCAAATTAATAGCTTCACTCCTTCCGGAATCTTTAAACAAAACCTATTTAGTCAACTCAGGTACAGAAGCAATCGAAGGCGCCCTTAAACTAGCCAAACGTTCAACAGGTCGCAGTCAATTGATTTCCTGTCATAACGCATACCATGGAAACACCATGGGCTCTATGAGTGTTATGGGATTCGAAGAACGCAAACAAGCCTTTCGCCCATTGCTTCCGGATGTTGATTTTATCACTTTCAATAACGAAGAAGATTTACAAAAAATAACCACCCGAACAGCTGCAATTTTGCTTGAGACCATTCAGGGAGGAGCTGGTTTTATTGAACCAAAAGACAACTTTCTGCAAAAAGTACGCAAACGATGTGACGAAGTAGGCGCTATGATGATTGTAGATGAAATTCAGCCTGGTTTTGGTCGCACCGGAAAATTATTCGGCTTTCAAAACTATGATGTTGTTCCGGATATTGTCGTAATGGGAAAAGGAATGGGAGGCGGAATGCCAGTAGGCGCTTTTACAGCGTCTGCGGAAAAAATGGATCTTTTAACCGAAAATCCAAAATTAGGACATATAACCACATTTGGAGGTCATCCTGTCATTGCGTCAGCCTGTTTAGCTACTTTACAGGAATTAACTGAGACTAATCTGATACAGGAAACTTTAGAAAAGGAAAAACTCTTCAGATCACTTTTGGTACACCCTTTGATAAAAGAAATTAGAGGAAAAGGATTAATGCTTGCCCCAATGACTGAAAGTCCGGAAATAACTAATCAGGTAATTTTAAACTGTCAGGAAAAAGGACTCATTTTATTCTGGTTATTATTTGAAGGATGCGCCATAAGAATAACACCGCCATTGACCATTTCTGAAGAAGAAATAAAAGAAGGATGTGCTGTAATTCTTGAAGTTATGGATGAAATTTTGAAAAAAGAACAAAAAACATAATTATAAGCTATTTCCAGTACACGAGGCAAATCCGGACTGGCAAAGCAATACACTATATCTTTTATTTCTTAAATAAAAAAACAAAAGGATGTCGTTCCTGTCTGGGCCAGGCCTTTGAATTAAAAACAAAGACCAGAATAACAAACAAATAATCTTTTATAAATCAAAAGATTAAAACTAAAAACAGAACATAAATTCTGTCCATATTGTTAATTAAATTGTTCAAAACAATAAATTTCCTTTTCTCACAAAATAATATGGTTGCCTAAATTTATAACAGGCTAATTTCAAAAATACAAAGTATGCAATTAAGCAACGAAGAAGAAGATTATAACCTATCCCTATCCAAATTTGAGTCGATGTTAAAAACTAACAAAGTACTCTTTTTTGATTCTGAAGAATTCGAAGAAATTATTCTTCATTATTTAGATATAGGCAAGGCTAATTTAGCAAAAAAGGCCTTAAAACTTGCATTAGACCAACACCCGAAATCTACAGGCTTAAAATTAGTACAAGTAGAAATGTTGGTTTACGACGATAAACTAGACATCGCCGAGAAACTTTTAAACGAGTTATATGCAATCGAACCTAACAACGAGGAAATTTACATCCAGAAAGCCAATATTTGTTCTAAAAGAGATCAGCACGAAAAAGCAGTAGAATTACTTAAAATTGCCCTGCAGTACACAGACGATTTTGCTGATGTTTACAACTTAATCGGAATGGAATATCTTTTTATGGATAACCTCGAGATGGCAAAAGACAGTTTCATCAAATGTCTTGAAGAAGATTTAGAAGACCAGTCTGCTTTATATAATGTGGTTTATTGTTTTGAATTTTTAGATCAAAACCAGGAAGCCATCTTATATCTTAATGATTACATTAATAAGAACCCATATAGTGAAATTGCCTGGCACCAGCTTGGACGACTGCATTATGGCGTAAAAGAATATGAAAGTGCAATTCGCGCTTTTGACTATGCAACCCTTATCGATGAAGAATTTCTGGGAGCATTCATGGAAAAAGCAAAAGCTTACGAACGTCTCAAAAAATATACTGAGGCAATAGAAAGCTACAACCGTACCATCGAATTAGACGATGCAACTTCATATGCTTTATTGCGAATTGGTAAATGTTATGAAAAAATAGGAAATACAGTTTTAGCATTAAAATATTACAACCAAACGGTTCATGAAGATCCCCTTCTTGACAAAGGATGGATTGCCATTACTGATTTTTACGTTCGTCAGAAAAACTTTCAGAAAGCTTTATTTTTTGTAAATAAAGCATTAGCAATAGACAATCAAAATCGTTTGTATTGGAAACGCTATGCTACTATAAACAAACAAATGAACTTTTTTGAAGAAGCCGAGTTTGGTTACAGAAAAGCTGTAGAATTTGGCGATTACGCATTAGATACCTGGTTGTTTTGGGTAGATATCCTTCAATTTTTAGGAGAATTTGACAGTGCAATACAAACCTTACTTCAGGCTTCCGAATATTTTCCGGAAGAAAACGAAATTGAATACCGTCTAGCAGGATTGTATTTTATGGTTCAGGACAATACAAAAGCTAAATTTCATTTAAGTAATGGCTTGCGCTTAAACTTTGATAATTATATTTTAATTGAAGATTTATTTCCTGTAGTCTGGACAAAAAAAATGGTAAGAAATTATATTGAAAAACATAGAAAAGAATAATGATTGATATTTTAAGAAGACGTTTTGGCTTATTAGGCCGCAATATTAGTTACTCCTTTTCAAAAGGATATTTTACAGAAAAATTTAGTGATGAAGTTTTTGCAGGCAACAGTTACGAAAATTTCGACATTTCTGAAATCAGCCATTTTAATGGATTAATTAAAAACAATCCAGACCTGAAAGGCCTAAACGTTACCATTCCATACAAAGAGCAAGTCATTCCTTTTCTGGACAAACTTTCAAAAAAGGCAACTTTAATTGGTGCTGTAAATACAATAAAATTTACCAAAAACGGGAAATTAAAAGGATATAATACAGATTATTATGGATTTAAAAAATCATTAAAGCCATTATTAGAACCACATCATAAAAAAGCCCTTATTTTAGGAACTGGAGGGGCATCAAAAGGCGTGGCATTTGCACTTAACGAATTAAATATTCCATATACTTTTGTTTCAAGAGAAGCTAAAGAAAATATTATTGATTATAATTTAATCAACGCTACTACTTTCGACAACTTTCAGATTATCATCAATTGCACTCCGGTAGGCACGAGTCCAAATATTGAAGCCTGCCCAGACCTCCCTTATGAGTTTTTTACAACTAAACATATTGCATACGATTTAATTTACAATCCTGCTGAAACACAATTTTTAAAAAACGCAAAAGAAAAAGGAGCTGTAATAAAAAACGGGCTTGATATGCTTATTTTTCAAGCAGAAAAAGCATGGAAAATATGGAATAAATAAAATTGAATCCAGTCTTAGATTAATTTCATTAGCATCATATTTTAGAATATAAAGAATACTTTTTAGCGAATTCAAGTATTTAAAATTGAATGTTTTTTTAAATTATTTACGCTTCTCAGCTACATCCATTTCAAGGAAATAAAATAAACGCAGGTATTCATTCATATGAAATAGTACTATAAAACAAGATTTTCAAGATGAAATCTGTTATAAATAAGGTATTTATTTTGTATTTAGAAACACCTTTACTATCTTTCGCTCTATTAAAAAACACTTATACATTTAAAAATGTTAGAAGAAAAGAATGATAACCTGCAAGAAGCAGATGGAAACTTAAGAGCCGAAGTTAGTGATTCTACACAAGATTTAACTAACATATCAGATTCTGAAGAAACATCAGATAATGAAATTTCAATTGATGAAATTAAAAATACTGAGAAGCAATCAGACGACACTGACCATCAAACTGCATTAGACGAAATAACAAACTCCAATGCTGAAGAAAGCGAAGACGAAACACTAAAAGAACGTCATGATATTCCTATGCAGGATTATGATACCTTTTCGCTAGATACACTTGTCGATGAATTAAAAAGACTTGTAAATACAGACAAAGTAATGTCTGTAAAAGATCATATTGAAGAAATTAAAAAATCTTTTTTACTCCAATTTAATCATCTTATTGAAGAGAAAAAAGAAGAGTTCAATGCTTCAAACCAGGATCCTAATGAAGAATTTCAATATCATTCTCCACTTAAGTCAAAATTTGATGAATATTATAACATATTTAGGGAAAAAAGAAATGCTCATTTTAAACATCTGCAAACTAACTTAAAATTAAATTTAGAAAATCGGCTTGCTATAGTTGAAGAACTAAAAGAGCTTATAAATCCACAAGAAAACATCAAAGATACTCTTAAACATTTTAATGAATTAAGAGAAAGATGGAAAAACGCCGGAGCAATTCCTAAAGATAAATACAATCACGTATGGAATAATTACCACTTTCATGTTGAGAATTTTTATGATTATTTACATTTAGATCGTGAAGCAAGAGATTTAGATTTCAAATACAATTTAGAACAAAAACAAAAAATAATTGCTCGTGTTGAAGAATTGGCAAATGAAACTGACATCAGCAAAGCATTTAGAGAGTTACAGGATTTACATAGAATCTGGAAAGAAGATATTGGTCCCGTATCCAAAGAACATCGTGATACAATCTGGAATAAATTTAGTGAGTTAACTAAAAAAATTCATGATAAAAGAGAACTGTTATTTGAAAGTCAAAGAGCCAATGAACAGCAAAATCTCGAAATTAAAAAAGAAATTATTGCTACAATCGAAGTTTTAGCCACTGAAAAAGTAGGCTCTCACTCACAATGGCTCGTACAAATACAAAAAGTTGAAGCACTTAGAAATGAATTTTTTGCTGCTGGAAAAGTACCTGGCGAAGTAAACGAACAGACCTGGGCTGCATTTAAAACCGCTGTCAGAAACTTTAATTCTTTCAAAAACTCATTTTATAAGGACATAAAAAAAGACCAGAACGATAATTTAAACAAAAAAATGGCTCTTGTTGCAAAAGCTAAAGAATTACAAGAAAGTACTGACTTTAACGCAACTACACCAATTATGAAACAAATCCAAGAAGAGTGGAAACAAATTGGTCACGTTCCTAAAAAATATTCTGATAAAATCTGGAAAGAATTCAAAGATGCCTGCAACCATTATTTTGATAAATTAAAAGAACATAAATCTGAAGAAAATAGTGATGAAGTAGCCGCTTTTGACAATAAAAAAGCTTACTTAGACACTCTAAGAGATTTCCAGCTAATCGGAGACCACAAAACTGATTTAGATGCCATTAAAGTACATATTGAAACATGGAAAGGTTTTGGTAAAGTTCCTTTTTCCAGACGCCATATTGAGGGGAAGTTTAATAAAATCTTAGATGCACTTTTTGAAAAATTAAGTTTAAGTAAAAAAGATACTGAAATGATGCGTTTTTCTAACAGAATTGATTCTTTATCCGAAAGTAACGATACTCGCAAATTAGATAATGAAAAGATTTTTATTATGAGAAAAATTGAAGAAGTTCAAAATGAAATTTTTCAATTAGAGAACAACATTCAATTCTTCACCAATACAAAAAATGCAAAAAAAGAAAACTCTATAGTTCTTGAAGTTCGTAAAAACATTGCTATCCACAAAGAAAGTCTGGAAGTATGGAAAGACAAACTGAAACAATTGCGTAATCTAAATCAACAATAAGATATAGATTTAAAATCTTAAAGGGTATAATGGAAAATTCCATTATACCCTTTTTTTTATTTTTCAATAACAAATTCATAAGACAAAACTGTAAAAAATTGATTACATTTGATTTACACATGATTTATCAATAATCAAACTATACAAAATTAAATTATTAACTATAATAAGAACGGAAAATGAAATTTACAAGAAAAGCTAATGCCAACTGGAAAGGAACCGGCATGGAAGGAACTGGAACCATCAGTACACAAAGTACAACTTTAAATAATGCACAATTATCTTTTAAAACAAGATTTGCTGATGGCGTAGGAACCAATCCCGAAGAACTTATTGCAGCTGCCCATTCAGGGTGTTTTACAATGCAATTAAGCTTCTTATTAAACGAAGGTGGATTTGTTGCTGACGATTTATCAACAGAAGCCACAGTTACTTTTGAAGACGGTACAATTACCTTAATTCATTTAGAACTAAAAGGAAAAGTGCCTTCTATAACAGCAGAAAAATTTGCAGAAATTGCAACTAAAGCAAAAGAAATTTGCCCAATTTCAAAATTATTAAAAACCGAAATTACATTGGGTATTAATTTAATTTAAAATTCTAAATTTAGAATCTATTTTCAATCCATAAAAAAAGCTCCGATATACTCGGAGCTTTTTTATTTATTTAAGACACTGCCTTACTTTTAACAACTAATCTAAAGCCTTCACCATGAATGTTTAAAATCTCAACATCCTCATCTGCTTTTAGATACTTTCTAAGTTTTGCAATGTAAACATCCATACTTCTTGAAGTAAAATAGTTATCATCTCTCCAGATTTTTGTCAACGCTAACTCTCTTGGCATTAAGTCATTTTCATGCAGAATTAACATCTTAAGCAATTCATTTTCTTTTGGAGATAATTTTATTGGTTCATCGTTTTCAAATGTCAAAAATCTTAATTTTGAATTTAAATGAAATTTCCCAATATTAAATTCAAACTGAACTTGTTCTGCTTTTGTATCAGATGATTTTCTTTGGATAATGGCTTTAATTTTCATCAATAAAACTTCCGAATCAAACGGTTTATTGAGATAGTCATCCGCTCCTGCTTTATATCCTTTTAAAACATCCTCTTTCATTGATTTTGCTGTTAAGAAAATAATCGGCACTTCACTATTTTTTTCTCTGATTTCTTTTGCTAAAGTATAACCATCCTTGTAGGGCATCATAACATCCAGAATGCATAAATCATAAACATCCTTTTTGAATTTTTCGAAACCTTCCATACCATTTTTTGCAAGAGTAACTTCAAAGTCATTCAGCATCAAATAATCTTTAAGAACTGCACCAAAATTAAGGTCATCTTCTACTAAAAGTATTCTTTTATTAATATTTTCCATATTTTAATTTATTAGTGGTATTTTTATTATGAAGGTACTACCTTTTCCCTTTTCACTCTCTACATAAACCTGACCATTATGGTCCTCTACAATTCTTTTTACATAAGCAAGTCCTAAACCATGTCCTTTTACATTATGTAAATCGCCTGTATGTTCTCTGTAAAATTTCTCAAAAACTCTTTTTTGAGCAGTTTTACTCATACCTAAACCATTATCTTTTATTTTTATAAGAATAACATCCTTGACATTTTCAGTAAACACTTCTATTTCCGGAATATCCGGGGAATATTTTATGGCATTTTCTAAAATATTGACCAGAACATTTGTAAAATGCACTTCATTAACCAGACAAGTTGTTCTTGCTGCATTAAAATGTTTTACAATTGTACCTTGCTTGTCTTCTAAAATTAAATTAACATGCTCAATTGCATCTTCAATAACATCATGAATTACAGTAGGCTCTTTACTTATATCCAATTCTTTTTTCTCTAATTTGGAAATTCGAAGTACGTTTTCAACCTGAGCATGCATTCTCTTATTTTCATCTCTAATCATCTGAAGATAACGAAATACCTTCTCTTTGTCCTCTATAATTTTTGGATTTCTAATTGCATCAAGAGCTAAATTTATGGTAGCAATTGGAGTTTTAAACTCATGCGTCATATTATTTATAAAATCTGTTTTAATCTCAGATATTTGCTTTTGACGTATTAACTGATTCAGAGCACTTGTATAAGCAATTATAATAATTAATGTAAAAATTATAGACAGTATCGTAATACTTACCAACTGGGACAATAGAAATTTCTTTTTATAAGGAAAAGTAACTAATAATTCATACTTGCTATTACCTTCATTATCTGCAAAAACAGGCATATTATAAGTAGCCTCTTTATCATAATGAAAACCTTCCGATTTTATTTTTGTAGGAACGCCACTACTATAAATTCCAAATTCAAATTTAGTTTTTATGCCATGTTCTTTAAGTTCTTTCTTCAAAAGGGATTTCAATTTCTCTTTTGTAATTCTTTCATCTATTGGCAGTATGGAGGCATAATCCAAATATGAAATTTTAAATTGAGCCTGATTTAAAATATCAAGATTACCATCTTTTTCAATTTTTATATCCGGAATTGTACTTTGATTTAGAACTGAATTATCAATAATATTATTATTGTTGTATACTTCTGTTAGCCTTTTTGAACTAAAACTTTTAAATCCGTCTGAATTGAACTTCTTATTAAAAATTGATCCATTTATATCATATTTCTCAGAAGTGATGCTGTTTTTATAGACAATTGTTTTATTTGTTTTAGTATTTCTTTGAACAAACAAAATTTCTAACAAATCTTCCTTTTGAGGGATTTTACCTGTACTGTCTTTTATATGATTGATTTTATCTTGAAAGCTATACTTTTCATCTTCTTCAAGTCTATCCGAGACATCGCTAATTACCTGAGTTACGTGATTTTTAAACTGTTCTTCATTGTTTTCTAATGAAGAATTGAACCAATATACCTGAACCAGAATTATCCCAATTAAGGACAAGCTCATTAGCAAAACAAGTATTCTAAAAAATAATTTATTCATCGAGACAAAATTAATATTTTAACAATATACTAAATAATACATTAACCAAATATTAACATTTAAGACTGATTTTGTTTAATATTTAAAATTTTAAGAATTTTAACAACTTCTTCTTTTGCATTTTTAAGATTTTCATTGATTATAACAAAATTGCTTTTAGAAATACGTTCTTCATCTTTCCATTGCATTTTCATCCTGCTTAGCACCTGCTCTCTGGTGGTTTTATCACGTTCTAAAACTCTCTCGATTCTTACTTCTTCAGGAGCTGTAACTGTAATAATAATGTCACAATCTTTATACCTTCCACTTTCAAACAAAATTGCGGCTTCATAAATTACATAATCATGGTTTTTATTTTTTTGCAACCATGATTGAAAATCTTTTTTTACAGCCGGATGTATAATCGCATTTAATTGACTCAGTTTATTACTATCATTAAAAACAATTTCTGCTAATTTTGCTCTGTTTAAAAAATCATTTTCAAATAAAATTTCACCAAACGTACTTTTAATTTCTTCAATTATAGATTTTGACTGCATTATTTTTTTAGCCTCATGATCAGCAATATAAACAGGAATACCCATCTCTTTAAAATAATTTGCTACGGTCGTTTTCCCACTTCCAATTCCGCCGGTTAAGCCAATAATCTTTGTCATATTATATTTTAAAAAACATACGTGGAAAAGCTTCCTGTGGTTTTTTCTTTAAAAGAATAATTTTTACAAAAGATTCTAAAAAACCTGTTCCGTACCCATAAAATTGCTTCCAAACAGCGATTACAGAAAGATATCCAATTTTAATGCTTTTATTTTTAATACTGGATGTAAGAAAAATTATAACGAAATATACAAAATATATTTGTAATAAAAGGTCAAAATTAAAAATTAACAGTAAAAAAGCTAATAATAATCCTAGCATGAAGAATGTAGGAAAGAAAAAAGTTAATTTATTATGTTGAGGATACCAGCTATTTAATATTGGTCTTGCTTTTCCAAATTTATTTACCTGAATAGAAAATTTCTCCCAATCAATTCTACGTTTATGATAAACAAAGGCATCAGGGAACAATCTGGTTTCGAAACCCAGGTTCCATAATCTAATGGATAAATCAGGATCCTCTCCCGGATGAATGTTTCCAAACCCTTTTGACGCCTCAAAAGCTTTTTTGGAAATCCCCATATTAAAACTTCTTGGCTGAAATTTACCAATTTTCTCCGAACCTCCACGGATTCCACCTGTTGTAAGAAAAGAAGTCATTGCAAAGTTTATTGCCTTTTGTATATCCGAAAAGCTATCTAAAGCCTTATCCGGCCCACCAAAACAATCAACATATTCTCTATCTAATTCTTTTCGGACTTCTGTTAAATAATTGGACGGAATTATACAATCTGAATCAAAAATGATAAAGTAATTGCCTACTGCTTTTATCATTCCGAAATTTCTTGAATCTCCAGGCCCTGAGTTTGGTTTAAAATAATAGGATATATTTAGTTTTCCCTGATAACTCTTTACGACTTCTTTACATGGAATGGATGACCCATCTTCAATAAGAACAATTTCAAAAGCCTCATTATAATCAGATTTTGATAAACTTTCCAAAAGTTCATCAACTTCATCCGGACGATTAAACACGGGTATAATTAGAGAAAAAACCATAGTAGAATATGCAGTATTTAAGCTGTAATTTTTAAAATTCAAATTTCGTGCAAAGATATGTTAAATTCACAAAAAAACCATCAACTTTTGGTTGATGGTTTGATTTATAAATTCTAAATTTTTAGTTGATACTTTCTATTTCAACAACTTCATTTACTTCTGCTTCATAATCCACTCCGGAAAATTCAAATCCAAAAAGATTTAAAAAGTCATTTTTATATCCTGCCAAATCGCCAATTTCAGACAAGTTTTCAGTTGTAGCCTCAATCCACAATTTAGCAACCTTCTCCTGAACGTCATCACGCATCTCCCAGTCATCAATTCTGATCCTTCCTTTCTCATCAACAGGAACTTCAGAACCGCTATATAATCTGTCATGGAATAAGCGTTGAATTTGCTCGATACATCCTTCATGTATTCCTTCTTCTTTCATAATTTTATATAAAAGAGAAATATATAAAGGAATAACAGGAATTGCAGAACTCGCCTGAGTCACCAATGCTTTATTTACAGAAACATAGGCCTTACCTCCTATTGATTTCAAACTATCTGTAATAGTAAATGCTGTAGCCTCTAAATCATCTTTGGCACGTCCAATTGTACCTTTACGATAAACAGCTTCAGTCAAAGATGGTCCAATATAAGAATAAGCAACTGTTGTAGCACCATCAGCCAATAAATTTTCATTTTTTAAAGCATCAATCCACATAGCCCAGTCTTCGCCTCCCATTACAGCAACAGTATTTTCAATGTCTTCATCATTAGCCGGGGCTATTGAAACTTCGGATACTTTTCCTGTATGAAAGTCAACAGTTTTATTGGTAAAAGTCTGTCCAATAGGCTTCAATGTAGAACGGTGTAAAACTCCTGTATTTGGATTTGTACGTACAGGGGAAGCCAAACTATAAATTACAAGATCTACCTGCCCTAAGTCAGCTTTAATTAAATCTAAAGTTTCTCTTTTTATTTCGTTTGAAAAAGCATCTCCATTGATACTTTTTGCATATAATCCTGCTTTATGCGCTTCAGACTCAAAAGCTGCAGAGTTATACCAGCCTGGCGAAGCGGTTTTTCCTTCAACTGGCGGTTTTTCAAAGAACACTCCAATTGTAGCTGCATCAGATCCAAAAGCACTTGTAATTCTTGAAGCTAAACCAAAACCTGTTGAAGCACCAATTACCAATACTTTTTTAGCTCCTGCAATAGGACCTTTTGATTTTATATATTCAATTTGATTTTTAACATTCTGCTCTGCTCCCTTTGGGTGGGCTGTCAAGCAAATAAAGCCTCTCATTCTAGGTTCTATAATCATATTTTTATTGTTTATTCGTTGATTTGGCAAACTGGGTGACTGTTATTCTTTTATTCTTTTTAGATGACAAATATAAAGCATTTCTTTAGTTCAACAAGGCTTTAGCGTGATTTAAAGCTGAATCAGAAACCACCGCTCCTGATAGCATTTGAGCAATTTCTATAACTCTTTCGTCCTGAGATAAAAGCTTTAATTCTGATTGTGTATCATCATTTGTTGTAGATTTAAACACTTTAAAATGAGAATCACCTTTCGCAGCAATTTGTGGTAAATGTGTAATTGCAAATATTTGCATTTTTGCACTCATCTCTTTCATGATCTCTCCCATTCTAATAGCAATTTCTCCGGAAACTCCGGTGTCAATTTCATCAAAAATCAAAGTCGGTAATTTAGAATACTGAGCTAAAATTGCTTTGACTGCCAACATTATACGCGACATTTCACCTCCGGAAGCAACTTTTTTCAGCAAGCCAAAATCAGTTCCTTTATTAGCCGAAAATAAAAACTGCAATTCATCTTTACCATTTTGAAAATAGGTTTCGGACGACAGTAGTTCCATTTTAAATCTGACATTCGGCATTCCTAACGTTTCCAATATTCCAATTAACTGATTTGATAAAACCGGGATTGCACCTTCTCTATTCTGATGAATTTTAGCCGAAAGCATATCCAATTCTTCTGTTTTTTGTTCTATAGATTTAATCAAAACAGCGATTTCCTCTTCAATATTACCTAATTCTAAAACTGAATTTTCCAGACTGATCTGAATTTGCAATAATTCATCAACAGTTACTACCTGATGTTTTTTCTGCAAATTATAAATCAGCTGCAATTTCTGATTGGTTAATTCTAACTTCTCAGGATCGTTTAATAATTTTTCAGAAGCATTTTGCAACTCTCTCGAAATATCATCAAACTCAATTGTTACACTTGTAATTCTTTCAAACAGATTTTGATATTCTGGTGAAAAAATTGCGATTTTTTGCAGCAAAACTTTAATTTCATTGAGGTTGTGAAAAACGCCAAATTGTTCTTCATTACCAATTAGCAATGATTTATCAATCGATTCTTTAATAATCTCAACATTATTTAGCTTTTCAAAATCAGTTTCCAGTTCTTCCTGTTCTCCTGATTTTAATTTTGCAGCAACCAATTCATTCAATAAAAAAGTATTGTATTCCTGTTCCTTACCTGCATCGCTTTGTTTTTTAAGTAATGCATTTAATTTTGATTTTTCAGATTTATATAATCTTAAAAGCTTTTTATAAGAATCAATACTATCTGAATTATTTGCAATTGCATCAATTATTTTAAATTGCACATTTTCGTCTGAAAGTTCCCGAGTTTGCTGTTGTGAGTGAATGTCAATCAAAAAAAAGCTTAAATCTTGTAATTCCTGAAGATTTACCGGACTATCATTTATAAAAGCTCGTGATTTGCCGGAAGGCAGGATTTCTCGTCTTATGATAGTTTCATCTTCATAATCCAAATCATTTGCTTCAAAAAACTCTTTTAAATTATATTTAGAAATTTCAAAATGTGCTTCAATTATGCACTTTTCTTCTTTATTTTTAAGAGATGTTAAATCCGCTCTTTTTCCTAAAACTAAACCTAATGCGCCTAATATAATTGATTTACCAGCACCAGTTTCTCCTGTAATTATAGAAAAACCTTTAGAAAAATCAATAGTTAGTTTTTCAATTAATGCATAGTTTTTAATTGATAATAAAGTAATCATATAGTTTTAAAAGTAAAATTAATGAAGAGGTAGATTGGTGAAAATTGAACTAATATTTAATTTCTGACCATTTTGTTGAATTTAACGGTGAAACCTTATTCAAAGTCTCTGTTAAGTCTGTAACTGCAATGCTTGGCCCTCCCGAAAAAATAGACACAATTTCATCTGATTTGGCATCAAAAAACACTCTGGTTAAAAAAGCGTTTGGCTTAACCGAATTCAATTTCGCTATAGTCATTAATGAAGATTTTATTTTTTCTTTTGCACCTTTCAAATCCTGACTCATTATATCCAGACCTGCATGATACCCAAAAGTGGTTTGTCGCAAATCAGAATAAGTTGGAGCAATCATATCATTTATCAAAAAGTATCGATTCTGCACTCCATCAGCCTGAGTCCATCCCTTAGAACCACCTTGTTGAGCAATATTTGCGATATTTTGGGCGGTTTCAAAATAAGGGCTCCCACCTGCAAGCTGAAATGTATCTGAATCTATACCTAAAATCATATAACTGTAAAATGATATCACAGATACTAAATTAGATTCAAATGTAGTAGGATTGTACAATAAGGGTTCAAATTCTGTATACCTGAAATTAAAATCCTTATCGTTAAAATTAAACACAGGTGAAGAGTATGTTGAATTGTAAATTAATCTTGAAGACTGTATTTGTATAGTACCTGAAAACTGGTCTGAACTATGAGAAAAAAGAGTTATGTACATTGAACAATTAATCCGTTCATTTTGTTTAAGCGCAGAACCTGTCCAATCTGTTTTGTTTACAAACTCAGACAATGATGCCTGAAGTGTTTTATAAACTTGCTGATTAGGATTTGGTAATCTTTCGCTATTTATTGTAACCGTACAATTTAACTGTTGAGCCTGTGCAAAACCAAAAAACAAAAACGTTAAAAAAGTAACTAATTTACACATAAAAATGTTCTATAACTTTGTTTAAAATATCAACTGCAACAGATTCTTTTGACTTTAAGTCCATTGGTTCAATTTTAAATTCTTTGTCTATAAAAGTAACTTTATTTGTTGGTTTTTGAAAACCCGCTCCTTTATCCTGTAATGAATTTAAAACAATCAAATCTAAGTTTTTTTTCTGAATTTTCAACTTCGCATTTTCAATTTCATTTTCAGTTTCCAAAGCAAAACCAATTAAAAATTGATTTCTTTTGATTTTTCCTAACGATAATAATATATCTTTTGTCTTTTCAAGTTCAATTGAAAACTCATCAGTGGCTTTCTTAATTTTCTGAACAGCAATTACTTTTGGCTTATAATCTGCTACTGCTGCTGCTGCAATAGCCACATCTACATCATTAAAATACAAATGACAGGCATCATACATTTCTTGTGCAGAAATCACATTAACAACATTGATGAGAGAATTTTTTATACTTAAACTTGTAGGGCCAGAAACTAATATGACCGAAGCCCCTAAATTGGCTGCTGCACTTGCAATATCAAACCCCATTTTTCCTGAAGAATGATTTCCTATAAAACGCACGGGATCTATTGCTTCGTATGTTGGGCCTGCAGTAATTAGAATTTTTTTTCCTTTTAAAGGTAATTTACTTTCTAAATCAGCTTCTAAAAAAGCGATTATATTTTCAGGCTCAGCCATTCTTCCTTCGCCTGATAAACCACTTGCTAATTCTCCGTTTTCTGCGGGAATCATTATATTTCCAAATTGCTTTAAAGCACTAAAACTTGAGATTGTAGAAGGATGTTTGTACATATCCAAATCCATTGCCGGAGCAAAATAAACAGGACATTTAGCCGATAAATAAGTTGCAATAAGAAGATTGTCACAGTTCCCGGCAGCCATCTTAGATAATGTATTTGCAGTTGCCGGGGCAATTAACATTAAATCCGCCCAAAGACCTAGTTCTACATGATTATTCCAAATAGCATCTTGATCATCCTGATTAAAAAAAATGGAGTGTACAGGATTTTTTGATAATGTAGATAATGTAAGTGGAGTTACAAAATCCTTAGAAGCAGGTGTCATGATCACCTGGACATGTGCACCTGCTTTTATAAAGAGTCGTACTAATGAGGCTGTTTTATACGCTGCAATTCCACCGGAAACACCCAGTAAAATTTTTTTTCCGTTTAAAACTGACATTGTACTATTATTTGTTTGAACCTCTGTGGTATGTTTTACCGTCTAACCATTCCTGAACAGCTAAAGCGTGTGGTTTAGGTAATTTTTCGTAAAATTTAGAAACCTCAATTTGTTCTTTATTTTCAAAAACTTCCTCAAGACTGTCATTGTAAGTTGCAAACTCTTCTAATTTTTCAGTTAATTCTTTTTTAATTTCAGAATTAATTTGGTTTGCTCTTTTAGCCATAATGGTAATTGCCTCATACACATTTCCTGTTGGCTCTTCAATAACTGTTTTATTGTAAGTTATTGTATTTACAGGAGCATTCGTCTTTTTTAAATCCATGACTTTTATTTATTTAGTAAATTTTTGTAAATCTGTTTCAACTCTCGCATTCATTTCGTCTGCCTTCACTTTGTATTTTGTGTCGCTTTTAAACTTCAATAAATTATTGTAGGCAGCTTTAGCAACATTTAAACGCTCTTCCATTTTAGCCGGAACACTATTGATAGCTAACTGATATGCTGAATCGTATTTGTAAAACAATGCATCTTCTTTAAAGGGAGTTCCGGGAAAATCTGCAATAAAATTATCAAAAGCAATTAAGGCAGATTTATAATCTGAAATAGTATTATACCCCTTAGCATTTTCATATGCTTTTTTCTCTAATTTCCCACTTAAAACTTTCACAGCTTCATTTGCCTGAGCAATATATTCTGAATTTGGATAATTATCAATAAAAGCCTGTAATTTATCTAATGCCTTAACTGTATCAGTCTGGTCTAAACTATAAACAGGTGCTAATTTTGAATAACTGTAAGCTCCGAGAAAAGCAGCTTCCTGAACTTTTTCACTTCGTGGATAACCTGAAACAAAACTCTCAAATTGATAACCTGCCAAATAATATTGTTTTGTTTTGTAATAGGCCTGAGAAAACATGTAAAATAATTTTTCTGCCTGAGGTTTCCCTCTGTATGTTGGCGCTAATTGCTCAAAAAGTCTAATTGCTTTATTATACTTCCCTGCTTCATACATTTTTGTTGCAATTTCAAACTTTGCCGCAACATCTTCATTTTTTAATGCTTTTTGGTAATCACTACAAGAGCACAAAAGGGCAACAACAATTAACAGCGATACTATTTTTTTCATTTTCTTACTTTTATTATGATTTCTTAGACAATTATGCCAAAGCAAAATCACACCGAAGTTTCGGTGGCAAATTTAGTTATTAATTTAGCTACTACAAAATATTTTTTGGTATAATAAAAAACAGCTGTTTTTATTTTATTTTAAGGCTGATTTTACGAATTTATCTAATCGGTCTGCTAATGATTCGTCTACTGACACCAATGGCAAACGTACCGTGTTATCTGCAATTCCAAGTGATTGAAACACATGTTTTATTCCGGCAGGATTTCCTTGCTCAAAAATCATATCAATACAATCTGATAAAAAATATTGGGTCTTGAAAGCTTCATTTACTTTTCTGTTCAACCCTAATCTTATCATTTCTGAAAATTCCTTTGGAAAACCTTGTCCAATAACCGAAATTACTCCTGCCCCACCTGCTAAAACTATTGGCAAAGCAATCATATCATCGCCGGAAATTACTAAAAAATCTTTGGGTGCATTTTTAATCAATTGCAAAGCCTGAGCCATATCGCCTGCAGCTTCTTTTATTGCTACTACATTATCAAATTCATTTGCCAGACGAATAACAGTTGAAGGTAACATATTACTCGAAGTCCTGCCGGGAACATTATATAAAATTACCGGAACGGGAGAAGCTTCTGAAATAGCTTTAAAATGCTGATAAATTCCTTCTTGTGTAGGTTTATTATAGTAAGGGGAAACCGAAAGAATCGCTTCAAATACTGAAAAATCTCTTGTTTTCAATTCTTCAACTACCTGCATTGTATTATTTCCTCCAACTCCAAGAACTAAAGGCAATCTTCCGTTATTAACTTCAATTACGGTATTAATAACCAACTCTTTTTCGGATTGAGTTAGAGTTGCATTTTCTGCGGTTGTACCCATTACAACCAAATACTCTACTCCACCATCAATCGAAAAATTAACAATTCGCTGTAATGCTTCTATATCAATTGAAAAATCTTTTTTAAATGGAGTGACCAGGGCAACACCAGTTCCTATTAATGATTGCATACTTTACTTTATATTTTACTTTATATTTTTTAAATACTTAAACAATTCGAAAACGAAAAGCTTATAATTTTCTAAAGAAGTATTTATCATCCAGCGATTTATATTTTTATCAACAGATGCAAATCCAACTTTAAATTTAGCTTTTGATTTATTCGTAATTAGCTTCAAAATTGGATTTTGAGTATCATAATAACTAATCAAAAGATCAAATTCTGTTTCAATAAATTCAGTTAAAAAAGCTAATTTCGTACCTCCGTTCCAATCTATATGCGCTTTTGTAAAAGTCGGAAAGGCGTATTCTTTTTTATCATCAAATTTATTGCGATACACAACGATTTTAATATTTTCAGAATTAATTTTATTTGAAATCAGTTCTGCAATAAGCGCTTTTGAGTAACTGAAATCACTTTCGTCAATTAATAAACCAATCGTTTGTACATTACTGGTAAAGGCTTCATTTTTTACATTAAGCAAATTATTTTTTAATGTTTTTTTTATAAAAAAATCCTTCAAATAATTTAAAAACATACTACTTTTACCAGATTACAAAATTAATTATTTAAGTCGCATTTAAGATGGTAAAACTAAAAAAGTATAACGGATTTTTAAAACTTTTTGTTATATTCTTAACACTTTTTTTTCTATTTTCATGCAGTCCAAAAAACTATAATGTAACTAAAATTGAAGCTAAACAACTTTCAATTTCTGAAAAAAGCGCTGAAACGCAGGAAATTGAAAACTTTATTAAACCTTTTCGTGAACATATTAATAAAGACTTAGATCATGTATTGGCCTATTGCCCGGAAACCCTTGATAAAAGCACTGGAAAATGGCAGACTACTATTGGAAATTTACTAGCTGATGTTTGCTTAGAAAAAGGAAATCAGGTTTTTAAAACCCGTGAAAAAAAAGATATCGATTTATGCTTTTTGAACCATGGCGGCATCAGAGCGATATTACCACAAGGAAATGTTACTACCAGAACTACTTTTGAAATTATGCCTTTTGAAAACAATTTGGTAGTTCTGACTTTAAAAGGTGAGCAGATTTTAGAAATGACAGCTTATATTATCAAAGAGAAGAAAGCTCATCCTTTGTCAGGAATGACTTTTACAATTGCAAAAGACAATACTGCTCAGAATATTCTAATTAAGGGAAAACCTCTGGACACAACCCAAACATATTATGTCGCTACAAATGATTATCTGGCAAATGGTGGTGACAACATGAATTTTTTCCTTAAAAGTCTTCAAAAATTTGATTTAGATTATAAACTTCGAAATGTACTGATTGATTACTTTAAAGAAGTTGACACGATTCGTGTACCAAAAGATATTAGAATCTCTGAAGAATAATCGTATTCAAATCCAAACTAAAAAACAGGCGCTTTCGTAAAAACATACACTATGAAAAGAAGAGAATTTATCGAAAAAACTGCTGCAAGCACTGCTTTATTAAGTTTAGGCTTATCATTAAGCAGTTTTGAAATAAACGATATAAAACACCTAACTGTTCTACATACCAATGATGTTCACAGCCACATAGATCCTTTTCCTGCTGATGATCCCCGTAATCCTGATAAAGGCGGAGTATCTCGTCGTGCTGCATTGATTGAGGCTATTCGAAAAGAAAATCCAAATGTGCTTTTACTGGATGCCGGAGATATCTTTCAGGGAACTCCTTATTTTAACTATTACGGAGGTGAACTTGAATTTAAGCTGATGAGCATGATGAAATATGATGCGTCTACCATTGGGAATCATGATTTTGACAATGGTCTTGACGGATTGTATGCACAAATGCCACATGCCAGTTTTGAATTTATCTGTTCAAATTATGATTTTAAAAACACAGTCATGAACGGACTTGTAAAACCGTATAAAATTTTTAATAAAAACGGAATTAAGGTTGGTGTTTTTGGGCTAGGAATACAACTTGAAGGGCTTGTTGAAAAAAAAATGTACAAGGAAACCGTATACAATAATCCCGTAGAAATTGCTCAGGATATGACTCAATTACTAAAAAAAGAAGAAAAATGTGATTTGATCATTTGTCTTTCACATTTAGGATACAAATACAAAGATGATGCTTCAAGAATCTGTGATCTGAAATTAGCCGAATTAACACAGGATATTGATTTAATCATTGGAGGGCATACGCATACCTTTTTAGACAAACCTACTATTGTAAAAAATAAAGCAGGCGAAGATGTCCTGGTAAATCAGGTGGGATGCTACGGAATAAATTTAGGGCGAATCGATTTTTATTTCGATAAAAATAAATCTCATACCAATCAGGCAAAATCAATTATCGTTTAACTCTCTTTTTACCCGAGTTTATAAAATATTTGGAAATAAAAAAGTACGCCAGAATCTGAGTCACATCACAGATTAATGTTAATACTAAAGAATAAGAAAAATATCGATTGAAGATAAAGAACATATCCGAAATTATAAAACATGTTGCCATTAACGTTAAAAGCAAAGTAACATAATTTCCTCTGGTTATATAGTTTGCGTAACATATGAACCCTAAAACACTTAAGACAGTTCCATAGAGGGCATATAAAAAGTCAAAACCATCCATTTTATCAAACTGTAAACTCAGTACAGAAAACAATAAATATACAATCAGTAAGATTACTAAAGCAATTGGCAGCACATCGCTCTTTTTTAATCTTATTCTGTCATAATCTATTACAATTATTTTAATCAGCATTAAGTAAACAAACAAAAAGCATATCATAGAACCCTGGTCGGAGATTTCTACATTCATTAGATGAAATACTTCTCCAACAAAACACAAAATGTAAATTAAAATCTGAATTGTATTAATTCTGAAATTATTTGATGAATAGAAATAAAAAAAAACAGAAGGCACAACAATTGACTTCATACAAATTGTGAGATAATCGTATTGAAGAATATCAAACACAATTGTAAAAACAAAGGCAGCTAAATAAAGAATAAGTGAAGGTCTACTCGCTTTCATTCAGTTTCGTTATAAATTCTTGTTCAGATAGTATTGGAATATTTAATTTATTTGCTTTTTCTAATTTTGCCGGTCCCATATTATCTCCTGCTACTACAAAATCTGTTTTTGCAGAAATAGAGCTTCCTACTTTACCGCCATTATCTTCTATGGTTTTCTTTAGGTCATCTCTTGAAAACTGAGCAAAAACACCTGACACAACAAATGTTTTTCCAATGAATTTTTCAGTAGCATTCGGATTTATTTTTTCAACTATTTCAAATTGAACACCATAACTTTTTAAGCGTTCAATTATTTTTTGATTTTCTTCATTCTCAAAAAATTCAATTACGCTTTTTGCAATTCGTTCTCCAATTTCATCTACTAAAATCAAATCCATTAATGAAGCCTGGCTTAATGCATCAATATTTTTGTAATGTTTAGCTAATTTTTTCGCTACTGTTTCTCCAACAAAACGAATTCCTAGTGCAAACAGAACACTTTCGAATGGAATTTCCTTGGATTTTTCAACACCGTTTACCAGATTTTCAGCCGATTTTTGCGCCATTCTTTCCAAATGCAAAATATCTTCTACTTTTAATTCATACAAATCAGCATAATTGTGAACCAGATTATTTTTGAAAAGTAAGGCCACGGTTTCGCCACCAAGTCCTTCAATATCCATGGCTTTTCTCGAAATGTAATGCTGGATTCTGCCTATAATCTGTGGTGGACAACCGTAAAAATTCGGACAATAGTGATTGGCTTCTCCTTCGTTTCGCACTAATTCTGTCTCACATTCAGGACAATGTGTAATATATGTTGTGATTTCTGAATTTTCAGGACGCTGTTCTAAATCTACAGCGATAATTTTAGGAATAATTTCGCCTCCTTTTTCTACAAAAACGGTATCATTTATTCGAATATCTAATTTTTCGATTTGATCAGCATTATGCAAAGAAGCTCTTTTTACAATTGTTCCTGCGAGCTGTACAGGTTCTAGATTTGCAACCGGAGTAATAGCTCCTGTACGTCCAACCTGATATGAAATTGACTTTAATTTAGTTGAAACCTGCTCAGCTTTAAATTTGTAGGCGATGGCCCAACGAGGTGATTTTGCAGTGTAACCTAATTCTTCCTGATGACGGAAACTGTTTACTTTTACAACGACACCATCAGTTTCGTAAGGCATTTTGTGACGATTAGTATCCCAATAATCAATAAAGTCGAAAACTTCCTGCATGTTATTGACTAATTTTGCTTCGCTTGGCACTTTAAACCCCCATTCCCTTGCTAATTGCAATCCTTCTATTTGCGAAGAAAAGGGTAAATTATTACTGGTCACCGAATACAATAAACATTCTAAAGGACGTTTGGCAACCTCAGCACTATCCTGTAGCTTCAAACTCCCTGAAGCTGTATTTCTTGGATTTGAATATGGTGTTTCTCCAATTTCAATTAAGTCCTGATTCATTTTTTCGAAACCTTTTAATGGCAAAATAATTTCACCACGAATATCGAATTTATCAGGATAGTTTCCTTTTAATTTCAATGGAATTGATTTAATGGTTTTGATATTATTTGTAACCTCATCACCCTGAAAACCGTCTCCACGCGTTAAAGCCTGAACCAGTTTTCCGTTTTCGTATGTAATGCTTATTGAAGCTCCATCGTATTTTAACTCACATGTATATTGTAAATCAACATTTCCCAAAACTCTCTGAATTCGGGTTTCCCAATCCAATAAATCTTCTTTTGAATAAGAATTATCCAGAGAATACATTCTGAACTGATGTGCTATGGTTTTAAAGTTTTTGGTAACTGTTCCACCAACCCTTTGTGTTGGAGAATGCTCGTCAAAAAATTCAGGATGTTTGTTTTCTAAATCCTGAAGTTCTTTTAATTTTAGATCAAAATCATAATCAGAAATTGTAGCGTCATCAAGTACATAATAATTGTAATTGTGTTGATTAAGTTCGTTTCGTAATGTCTGAATTGTGTCTTGAATACTCATAAAATATTAAAAATAATGCTGATTATAATTTCTAAAAACGGAATCTCAAAATTAGGATTATTTTTTATTGCAAAATATTAAAATCCAAAAGTTTTAAAAAGTCAAAAATCAAGTTGCAAAATCATGCAACTTGATTTTTTTCTTGTCCATTATTCTTAAAAAAGAATTAAACAAAACCAACTTCCAAATGGTTTTACTTTCTACACTTTTAAAAGTGATAATCAACAACCTAATAAACAACCAAATTTATTTTTGAATAATAATGAAATCCGAACGTCTGTTTAGTAAATGTTCTTCTTCTGTACATTTTACACCATTTTTACATTTATTAATTAATCGGCTTTCTCCATAACCAATGGCACTTTCGATTCGTGAAGCGTCAATATTTTGTGAAATAATATAATCTCGTGTCGATTTTGCCCTGTTGTCAGAAAGCTTTAAATTGTAAGCATCTTTTCCACGGGAGTCCGTATGAGATTCAATTTTAATACGGATGTTTGGGAATTTTTGCATGATAAAAACCACTTTTGTCAATTCTTCTATAGCCAAAGGCGTGATATCGTATTTGTCGTAATCAAAATAAATGGGTTTTACATCTACTTTTTCTACACCTTTTTTCTTTACAACCAAATCATCATAATTGCTGAGCTCAAAGTTGATATTTGGAATTTCACCTTCGTTTTGCATTGAAGTTTCAACGGTTTTTTCGTCGCTGCTGTAATTCGGTTTTGCAGCAATCATTTTAACTGCTTTTCCGCATGGAACACTTAAGGCATATTTTCCTTCATAATTTGTTTTTGTTTCGCCGAGAACATCGCTAAAAGAATTGTATCCCATAATTACAACGTCTGAAAGAGGTAATTTTGTTTTACGATCTACTGCAATTCCTGAAATAGTCTGATTGCAAACCGGAGTTCCCTTGGTAAAAGAATAAATATCATCATCCCCTTTTCCGCCTTCTCTGTTTGAAGACATGTAACCAAAACGACCTGTTTTATCAATTATAAAAGCAAAATCATCTTTATTACTATTTATCGGAGCTCCTAAATTTCGTGGATCAGAAAAACTTCCGTCAGATAAAAATTTACTTTCATAAACATCCAGATCCCCCCAGCCGTAATGCCCGTCCGAAGAAAAATAAAGCACCCCATTGCTGAAAAACGGAAACAAATCGTTTCCAATAGTATTAATTTTTGGGCCTAAATTTACAGGAGAACTCATGGTTCCATCAGCAGCTATTTTTACATAATACAAATCGGTTTCACCGTAGCCTCCCGGCATGTCTGACGCAAAGAAAAGCCATTGTCCGTCTTCACTTAATGAAGGATGCCCAACGGAATACTCATCACTATTGAAAAATACTTTTTGAGGATTTTCTAATTTGTTATCGACTATAGAACCTTTAATAATCTGAAAATTATTGGTTTTTGTTTCGTCAACAACCAGTTTATTCTTCTTAACGATGTTTGTTGTGTAATAAATTGTTTTTCCCGCCGCATCAAAACTGGCTGTTGCTTCGTGATATTTGGTCATTACGTTTGGTAAAAACACACTTTCATTGAACAAACTTCCATCCGCCTGATTTCTTTCTGCAACATATAAATTCAAAAACGGCTGATTGTTCCAGGTGTATAGCTTTTCACTAAACTTAGTGGTATCCCTTGCGGAGGTAAAAACAATTTTGTCCTGAAAAAATGTGGCACCAAAATCTGATTTACTAGTGTTGATATCCAGATCTTTTATTTCATAGAGCGATTTTGCTTTGGACAAACTGTCCATCTGCTTTTTTTGAGCCAGATATCTGTTGATTTCATTTTTATCGCCTTTTTTATCCAGATATTCTTTGGTAACCCTATTTGCTTCATCGTAATCCATAACAGCTTTCATGGACTGGATGTAACGCAGGTAATAAATATCGGTTAAGTTATTTCCCTGAGCTTCGTACAATTTTCGGTACCATTTTAGTGCATTTCTTGAATCGGAAATAAAATAATACGAGTCGGCAGCATTCTTTAATGTTTGTGTCGAAGGCTTTTTTATGTTTTGTAAAATTTCTTCGTACGCTTTAGAAGCATCGGCATAAGAATAGTTTTTAAACAGTGCATCGGCCTTTTTTAAATTAGTCTGAGCAAAACAAACCGTAAAACTCAAAACTAAACTTAGGATATATAGTTTTTTCATAAGATTATTTTTTAGAAGAATCGAGGTGATTTGATTTTACTTTGATTTTTGTTAAATTGATATTTCAGAATGATTTCATGAGTACCATCATTGTACTTATTCAATTCACTTGTGGTGTAATCAAAAGCATATCCGATATAAAAACTTTGTGATATCTGAAAACCTGCCAGAATACTCACAGAATCATCAGTACGATACGATCCTCCTATAACAAATTTTTCATAAAGCATAAAGTTTGCAGAAACATCAGCTGTAAGCGGAGCGCCACTCACTGCTTTTACTAAAAATGCAGGTTTGAATTTAAAATTCGGATTCAAATCAAACACATAACCTCCCATGAAAAAATAATGCAAACGGTCATAGTTTATAGACTCCTGAACATCATCATAATAATCATTTTCGATAAAACTTGGAATTGAAAATCCTAAATACCACTTATCTGTATAATAATAAACACCTGCTCCAACCGCTAATTTCATCTGATTATCAATGTTTTGATTTAACAGAACATCATTTGGGTCGTAGTATCTTCCTTTCGACCAGTCGATATTTAACATTCGCATACCGGCTTTTAAACCAAAGGCAAGTCTTTTTTCATAGCCTAATGCTAACGAGTAGGAGAAGTTTCCGTCAAGGTATAGTTCATTCGAAGGACCAATTTTGTCATTAACAACACTTAATCCTAAACCAATCTTTTCATTTCGAAGCGGTGCATGAATCGAAAAGGACTGCGTTTGGGGAGCACCAGAAATGTCCAACCATTGTGAACGATGCAAAAGTGTCGCTTCTAAAACACCGGTAGACCCGGCATAAGCCGGATTTACCGCCATTGTATTATACATATATTGTGTATACTGAGGATCTTGTTGTGCATTTGCACTAAATGTGATAATAGAACATATTAAGATTAAATACGTTTCTAATGATTTTATATATAGTTTCATAACGATACTTATTTAGTTTTAATTAATTAGATGATTAATAACGGTGCTTATCTCATTATAGATAACCATCCTTTTTTAACTTTTCCGTCTCCAATTTCTATTACATAAAAATAAGTACCGGTTGGCAGCATATCTCCTCTATTTATCACTCCGGACACATTTGCTGTACCGTCCCAATCATTTTGATACCCTCTTTTACTGTAAACTAAAGCACCATATCTGTTAAATACTTTTAATTCATTATTTGGATATGATTCGATACAGTCAATTCTGAAAAGGTCATTTGCTCCGTCACTATTTGGTGTGAACTCGTTATAAACTGTTAAGCAAATTGGTTCTATCGTCGCTGAAGCTGTATTGTTTGTAGGATCAACATCTAAAGGAGTTGAAATTTCAATAGTGGCTACATTTAAGTAATTACCATTTGGCAGCACAATAACTCTGATTTCGAGAGTTTCACTTTCTCCAGGACTTAATGTCGGAATTGTCCAAATCTGAGATGCATCATATACACCTGCTGATGTTGAAGCTGATACAAATTCATATCCGCTTGGAAGCAAATCACTAACCAGTGTATTAAGAATAGTACCCTGACCAACATTGTTTACTGTTATTGTAAAGACAATTTCTTCACCGAAATTAGGAGTAGGATTACTAACCGTATTCGTTATAGTAAGATCTGAACATGTTGCTACTGTAACATTTAATGTTTTTGTAGTCGTTTCATCACATGTATTGATGTAAGTTACCGTAACTGTTCCTGCACCGATATCTGACCATGAAACTGTTACAGATCCATCTGCAGTTCCTCCGCCTGAAGTTATTGTTCCGTTAGTAACAGACCAAACATAATTTGATTTTCCGTTTGCTACTGAATATGTTACCCCTTGAAAAACACATGGTGTATCATCTGTTGAAGTAATTGGATACAAGGCATCATTTTCAAAACTAACCGTTATTGCTAAACGTGTCGCATTTGCACATCCATTTGTTATATTACTAAGTAACGTAGCATAATAAGTTGTAGCTGTAAGCGGTGTATTAGCTGCTAAAGGTATTCCACCAGTCTGTGTACTGTACCAAACTACATTTGTCTCATTTACCTGAATATTAGCAACCGTTGGTGCTTTTGACAGGCAAAATCTTTGTACTGTACTTGTTGTAGTAACTACACCAGGAGTATTTACGTTTACTGTAACTACTAATCGTACAGCATTTTCACATCCAATTAGACTCGAAATAGCACCATAATATAAACCTGTAGCTAACGGCGTTATTGCCGGTAATGCAGTTCCACCAGTTGGATTACTGTACCAAACTACATTCGCCTCATTTACCTGAATATTAGCAACCGTTGGCGCATTTGATGAACAAAAGTTTTGAGTTGCTGAATTAGTAGTTGGTATTGCGGTTGGATTATTAATCGTTACACTTACTTGCAATCTTGTACTGCTTTCGCAACCTGTCATCGGATTCAAAATTGCTCCATAATAAATTCCGTTTACTAAAGCTGTTGTTGGCACAAGTGCTGTTGTACTTGTTAGTGTACCATACCAAACTACATTTGTCTCATTTACCTGAATATTGGCAACTGTTGGTGAATTCACTATACAGAAATCTTGTGTATTATCTGTCGTAGTTGGCGTAGCTGGATTGGTTACCGTAATAGTTACTTGTAATCTTACTGCACTTTCACAACCTGTTACAGGGTCTAAAATAGCTCCGTAATAAATACCGTTGGCTAAAGCTGTTGTTGGTGCGATTGCTGTTGTACTGGTCAATGAATTGTACCAAAATACATTAGATTCGTTTACCTGAATATTGGCAACCGTTGGTGCATTCACCAAACAGAAATCCTGGGTATTGTCTGTAGTAGTTGGAGTACCAGGGTCATTTACAGAAATAGTTACCTGCAAACGAACTGAACTTTGACAGCCTGTTACAGGGTCTAAAATAGCTCCATAATAAATACCATTTGCCAAGGCTGTTATTGGCGCAATTGCCATTGTACTGGTCAATGAATTATACCAAACAACATTTGCTTCGTTTACCTGAATATTGGCAACTGTCGGTGCATTTACCAAACAGAAATCCTGTGTTGCATCTGTTGTAGTCGGTGTGTCAGGATCATTTATGGTAGCAGTAACTTGCAATCTGACAGCACTTTCACAACCTGTTACAGGGTCTAAAATAGCTCCGAAATAAATACCGTTGGCCAAAGCTGTTGTTGGTGCGATTGCTGTTGTACTGGTCAATGAACTATACCAAACTACATTTGCTTCGTTTACCTGAATATTGGCAACCGTTGGTGCATTCACCAAACAGAAATCTTGTGTTGCATCTGTTGTAGTTGGTGTGCCCGGATCATTTATGGTAGCAGTAACCTGCAATCTGACAGTACTTTCACAACCTGTCACAGGATCTAAAATAGCTCCGTAATAAATACCGGTTGTCAAAGCGGTTGTTGGTGCGATTGCTGTTGTACTGGTCAATGAACTATACCAAACTACATTTGCTTCGTTTACCTGAATATTGGCAACTGTAGGTGCATTCACTAAACAGAAATCTTGTGTTGCATCTGTTGTAGTCGGTGTGCCCGGATCATTGATTGTAGCTGTAACCTGCAATCTGACAGCACTTTCACAATTCGTTACAGGGTCTAAAATAGCTCCGTAATAAATACCATTTGCCAAAGCTGTTGTAGGTGCGATAGCTGTGGTACTGGTCAATGAATTATACCAGACAACATTAGCTTCATTTACCTGAATACTGGCAACTGTAGGTGCATTCACTAAACAGAAATCTTGTGTTGCATCTGTTGTAGTCGGTGTACCCGGATCATTTATGGTAGCAGTAACCTGTAATCTTACGGCGCTTTCACAACCTGTTACTGGGTCTAAAATAACTCCATAATAAATACCATTTGCCAAAGCAGTTGTAGGCACGATAGCTGTGGTACTGGTCAATGAACTATACCAAACAACATTGGATTCATTTACCTGAATATTGGCAACAGTCGGTGCATTTACCAAACAGAAATCCTGTGTAGTGTCTGTTGTGGTTGGTGTCCCTGGATCGTTTATTGTAACAGAAACCTGTAATCTTACAGCACTTTCACAATTCGTTACAGGATCTAAAATTGCCCCATAATAAATTCCGTTGGTCAAAGCCGTTGTTGGTGCAATAGCTGTTGTACTTGTCAATGAATTATACCAAACTACATTAGCTTCGTTTACCTGAATACTG